>NZ_JABGCW010000008.1:0-173664 GCF_041028265.1 Geodermatophilus amargosae | reverse complement strand
GAGCCGTCGGAGATCTGCGAGGAGTTGCCGGCGGTGATGACGCCGCCCTCGGGCTTGAACACCGTCTTCAGGGTGCCCAGCTTCTCCACCGTGCTCTCCCGGATGCCCTCGTCCTGGGCGACGACCCCGGAGTCTGTGCCGACGGCGGCGATCTGGGCGTCGAACCGCCCCTCGGCGCGGGCGGCGGCGGCCTTCTCGTGCGAGGCGACCGAGAACTCGTCGAGCCGCTGCCGGGAGAGCCCCCACCGCTCGGCGATCATCTCCGCGCCGATGCCCTGATTGGGGAAGACGCCGTCGTAGCGGGCGGCGAAGCGCGAGCCGAAGGGGTCGGCGTCGCCGACGGCTGCGCCCATCGGCACCCGGCTCATCGACTCGACCCCGCCGGCCACCACGACGTCGTACTGCCCGGCGATCAGGCCGGCGGCAGCGAAGTGCACCGACTGCTGCGAGGACCCGCACTGCCGGTCCACGGTCACGCCGGTCACCGTCTCCGGCCAGCCCGCGGCCAGCGCGGCGGTGCGCGCGATGTCGAACGTCTGCTCGCCGACCTGGGACACGCAGCCCCAGACGACGTCGTCGACCAGGGCCGGGTCCAGCCCTGCCCGCTCGACCAGGGAGGTCAGCACGTGCGCCGACAGGTCGGCCGGGTGCACCCCCGACAGCCCACCGTTGCGTCGGCCGACCGGCGTCCGCACGGCCTCCACGATCACTGCGTCGCGCATGTCCGTCGTCCTTTCGTCCTACCTGGGTGCTCGTCCGGGATCCCGGTTCCGAGAGGCTCGTGCCGCGTCATCGCTCGCTGCTCGGGAAGCCGGGGGTCCGTTTCGCCAGGAAGGCGGCCACGCCCTCGCGGCCGTCGGGACCCGCCGCACGCGCCCGGATCGAGAGCGTCTCCCGGCGCAGCGCGGCCTCCGCTCCGGGCGTGGCCGTCTCACGGAGCAGCCGCTTGGCCGCGACCTGGGCCTCCCTCGACCCGGCGCGCAGGCCGGCGACCACGTCGTCGACGGCTGCCGCCAGCTCGTCGTCCGGGTGGACCTCCGCGACCAGCCCCGCGACACGCAGGTCCTCGGCCGTCAGGACGGGGTTGAGCAGGGCGAGCCGGAGCGCGCGGTGCAGCCCCAGCGATGCCGTCAGCAGCGTGCTGCCGCCGTCCGGGGAGAAGCCGATCTTCGTGTAGGCGAGGGTGAACCGGGCCGACGCAGCGGCGAGCACCAGGTCTGCCGCCGCGGCCAGCGGCACCCCGGCACCGGCCGCCGTGCCCTGCACGACCGAGACCACGACGGCGTCCATCCGGTGCAGGTCGCTGACCACCCGGTGCAGGGCCTCCGCGAGGTCGTCGACCATCTGCTCGGTGTCCTCGGCCCCCGCGAACGCCTGGACGTCGCCGCCGACGCTGAAGGCCCGGCCCTCGCCGGCGAGCACCACCACGTGCACGTCGTCGGCTCGCGCCCGTCGCACCGCCTTCGCCAGCTGGGCGACCATCGGCGGGCTGAGGGCGTTCCCCCGATCGGGGTCGCTGAGCGTGATGCGGGCGACGCCGTCGTGCTGCTCGTACCGGACGGTGGTCACGGTGCGACCGCCGTGGCGCTCGTGCGGTAGCGGTCGCGGAGCGGGCCCTTGACCAGCTTCCCGGTGGGCGTCCGCGGCAGCTCGTCGACGAAGTCCACGCTGCGCGGCACCGTGTAGCCGGCCAGCCGCGAGCGGACGTGGACGATCAGCTCCGCGGCGAGCTCCTCACCGGCCTCCACCCCGGGAGCTGTCTGGACGACGGCCTTCACCTGCTCGCCCATCTCGTCGTCGGGGATGCCGATCACGGCCACGTCGGCGACGGCGGGGTGCAGTGCGAGCGCGTCCTCGATCTCCTGCGGGTAGATGTTCACCCCGCCCGAGATGATCACGAAGGCCTTGCGGTCGGTGAGGTAGAGGTAGCCGTGCTCGTCGACGTGACCGATGTCACCGACCGTCGTCCAGTTCGGGTGCTGCGGGTGCTCGGCCGACCGGGTCTTCTCCGGATCGTTGTGGTACTCGAAGGGCCGGGCGTCGCGCTCGAAGTACACCGTCCCGACGTCGCCGGTCGGCAGCTCCTCGCCGCTGTCGTCGCAGATGTGCAGCGTGCCGAGGATGGACCGTCCGACCGAGCCGGGGTGGGTCAGCCACTCCTCCGGGTCGACCCACGTCATCCCGGCCACCTCGGTCGAGGAGTAGTACTCCTGCAGGATCGGCCCCCACCAGTCCATCATCTGGCGCTTGACCTCGGCCGGGCACGGCGCGGCCGCGTGCACGGCGACCCGCAGGCTGGAGACGTCGTAGCGGCCGCGGACCTCGTCCGGGAGCTTCAGCATGCGCACGAACATGGTGGGCACCCACTGGCTGTGGGTCACCCGGTACCGCTCGATGGCGGCCAGTGCCTGCTCCGCGTCGAACCTCTCCATCACCACCACGGTGCCCCCCAAGGCCTGCACCGTGGCGCACACGCGCAGCGGCGCGGCGTGGTACAGCGGCGCCGGAGACAGGTAGACCGTGTCGGGCCCCAGACCGATGCGGTCCCCGAAGAGCGCGACCATGGTGTCCCCGGCCTCGTCGACCTGCCGGTCGGGCAACGGAGGGCGGATGCCCTTCGGCCGCCCCGTCGTGCCCGACGAGTACAGCATGTCGCCACCCCGTGGCTGGTCGGCCAGCGGCTCGTCCGGGGCGGCGGCCAGCTGGTCCGCGTAGCCGTGCCAGGTGCCGCCGTGGTCCGGTGTCCCGTCCATGGCCACCGCGTAGCGCACTCCTGCGTGGGTGCTCAGACCCGACGCGAGCTCCCCGATCCCCGGGCCCACGAACAGGGCCTCCGCGCCGCTGTCCTCCAGGACGTACCGGATCTCGCCGGGGCTCAGGTGCTTGTTGATCGCGGTGACGTAGAGGCCGGTGCGCTGAGCGGCCCAGTAGACCTCGAAGACCCGGACGTCATTGCCCGAGAGCAGGCCGATGACGTCCCCTCGCCGGAAGCCCTGGGCGCGGAGTCGGTGCGCGAGCCGCCGGGAGTTCTCCTCCAGCTCGCCGTAGGTCAGAGAGGCATCCCGGCCGGCCATGATGACCGCCGGCCGGTCCGGCGCCTGCGCTGCGTGGATACCCGGGAACATGGCGGTCCTTCGTACGAGCCGGTCGGTGGAGGGTGCGTGCCGCGCAGGGCGTCAGCGGGGCGTCACGCGGATCGTCCCCCGCGGGCGGATCCGGACGCCGCGGGCCGTCGTGGTCACGGACGTCGACGGCACAGGCGACCTCGCGACCGGCACGCCACCCTCCCCAGGGAGCGATCGAGCGATCGGTAGACCTGAACAGATGGCTGGTACCTTCCACTCGCCGGGCGGGCTTGTCAAGCCGCCCACGGGCTCGCGTCGGGAGGAGGCGGCAGGGTGCGACCGTCCGAGGAGACGAGCACGGCAGCGGCCCGCGAGCCGCTGGGGCTGCGCCTGCGGGAGGCCCGCCGCGCCGCCGGCCTCACCCTGCGGGACACCGCGCGGGCGCTGCACGTCAGCGCAGCCACCTGGAGCGCCGTCGAGAACGGGCACACCGGCATCAGCGGACCACGACTGGCCGCGGCCGCGAGGCTGTTCGGCGCCGAACCCGACGACCTGAGCCCTCCCCCACCCCGTCGCCCGGAGCCGGAGCGGACCTGGCGCGACTTCCCCCCGCTGGACCTGGCGTCACCCCTCGCCGGCGCGCTGAGCGCCTTCGTGGAGCTCGGCTACCACGGCGCCGGCATCCGGGACATAGCCCAGCGCGCCGGGCTGTCGGTCGCGGGGATCTACCACCACTGGCCGACCAAGCAGCACCTCCTCGTCGCACTGCTCGACCTCACGATGGACGACCTGCTCGATCGCGCCCGCACCGCACGGGCCGAGGGGGACGGGCCGGTCGAGCGCTTCGCCCGACTCGTCGAGTGCCTGGCGCTGTTCCACACCCACCGCCGCGAACTCGGCTTCATCGGCGCCAGCGAGATGCGTAGCGTCGACGAGCCGGACCGCAGCCGGATCGCGACCGCGCGACTGGACGTGCAGCGCATGGTGGACGAGGAGGTCTCCGAGGGCTGCCGGCGCGGCCTCATGGCCACGCCGCTGCCGCGCCAGGCGGCGCGTGCCGTCGTCACGATGTGCACCGCCCTGCCGACGTGGTGGTCCCCCGCCGGCCCCTCGTCCCCCGAGGTGGTCGCGCGTGACTACGTCGAGTTCGCCCGGGACCTCGTCCGCGCCGTGCGTTGACCGGTGCCGACCGGAGCCCTGGGTTCAGACCGACCGAGTGATCGGTTCGTTCAGGAGTGCCGGTGTTTGAGTAGGCCCTCCCCCTCCCCCTCCCCCTCCCCCGAGGCGCACGAGCTGCGCGCGCATGGTCACGTTCATGCGGGACACCGTGCTGCCCTCGGAAACCGAGTACCGGAGTCACCGGAGAGCCTCGGGCCCCGACGGGCACGACGTCCCGCCGGTCGTCGAGCGGTTGAGGGCCGAGGCCCGGGCCCGGGGGCTGTGGAACCTCTTCCTCCCGGCCGAGTCCGGCCTGACACAGCTGGAGTACGCACCGATCGCGGAGCTCTCGGGCTGGAGCCTGGAGCTGGCCCCCGAGGCGATCAACTGCGCCGCACCGGACACCGGCAACATGGAGCTGGTCCACCTGCTCGGGACCGAGGAGCACAAGGGTCAGTGGCTCGAGCCACTGCTCGAGGGCGAGATCCGCTCGGCCTTCGCGATGACCGAGCCGGACGTCGCCACAGCGACGCCACCACCATCGCCACCCGGATCGAGCGGGAGGGCGACGAGCTGGTCATCACCGGCCGGGAGTGGTGGACCAGCGGCGCCATGGATCCCCGGTGCGCCTTCTTCATCCTGATGGCCGAGTCCGACCCGACCGCCTCGCCGCACCGGCAGCAGACCATGGTCCTGGTGCCCCGCGACACCCCCGGTGTGGAGGTCGTGCGCCACTACCCGGTCATGGGGCACCACGACCAGCACGGCCACGCCGTGGTCCGCTTCGACGGCGTGCGCGTGCCGGTCACGAACGTCATCGGTGAGGAGGGCGGCGGTTTCGCCGGGGCCCAGGCACGCCTCGGCCCCGGACGCATCCACCACTGCATGCGCGCGCTGGGCGCAGCCGAGCGGGCGCTGGCGCTGGCGCTGCGGGCGCGGGAGCGGGTGGCTTTCGGCGGGCCGCTCGCCGCCCAGGCTGTTGTGCAGCAGCAGATCGCCGAGTCCCGGCTCGAGATCGAGCAGGCCCGGCTGGTGTGCCACCACGCCTGCCACGTCATCGACACCCAGGGCGACGAGGCCGCCCGCGACCTGGTGGCGATGGCCGAGGTCAGCGTTCCCCGGGCCGCGACGCGGGTCATCGACCGGGCCATCCAGCTGCACGGCGCCGGCGTCACGGACGTGACGCCGCTGGCCGGCACGTACGCGTGGCACCGTGCGATGCGGCTGTTCGACGGGCCGGACGAGGTCCACCTCCGCTCGATCGCGAAGGGCGAGCTGGGCCGCAGGCCGCTGCTGCCACCCGGCTGAGGACGACGGGACGGCCGGCAGCCGGGACGGGGCGCTAGCCGGTCGGAGCCCGCATGGTGACGACCACCTGCCCGGTGCGCGTACCGCGCTCGATCTCCGCGAGCACGCCAGGAACCTCCTCCAACGCACACTCGACGGGCGCGCAGGGTCGGTAGCGTCCCGTCGACACCGCCTCCAGGACCTCGGACATGAGACGTTCCGCGAGGGCCGGGTCGGCACCGAGGGCGTGCCCCAGGTCGACTCCGACGACGGTCTTGTTCGCGATCAGCACCCGGTTCGCGCCGAAGCGCGGGACGTCCCCCGAGGCGAAGCCGAGGACGAGGTGGGCCCCGAACGGCGCGAGCGACCTGAGGGCCTCCGTCGCCAGCGGGCCGCCCACCGGGTCCACCACGACGTCGACGCCACCCGGTGCCAGCGCGCGCACGCCGTCGCCGAGGCCCGAGACCGAGAGGTCGACCAGGTCGACGTCCGCCCGATCGGCCGCCCACGTCAGCCGGGCCCGGCTCGAACCGGCGGCGATGACCCGACCGCCGAGGGCGCTCGCCACGTCGACGGCAGCCCGGCCGATCGCGCCGCCGGCACCGAGGACCAGGATCGTCTCGCCGGGCTGCAGCCGGTGCCGGCGCGTCAGGGCGAGCTGCATCGTGGACCAAGCCTCCAGCACGGCGGCGCCGACCGCGTCGGGGACGTCGTCAGGCACGGACGCCAGCGCATCGCGCCGGACGAGGGCGTGGGTGGCCAGGCACCCGCCCTCCATCTGGGTGATCGCCACCCGCCTGCCCACCCAGGAGGCGCTGCACCCGGGACCGACCGCGCGGACGACGCCCACACCCGTGGTGCCGGGGACGAACGGCAGCGGGTGCCTCACCTGGTACGCGCCGCGGACCAGGAGGGAGTTGACGAAGCTGACGACGCCGGCGCGCATCTCCACCAGCACGCGGCCCTCGTCGGGGAACGGAACGGCGGCCTGCTCGACCACCAGGCCCTCCGGGGGGCCGAACTCGCGGGCCAGGACCCGACACATGACCATGAGGTGCCCCTCTCGCCCTCGCGGTCCGGGGCCGACCCTCGCCGGAGGTGGACGGCGGGCGCCGGGTCGAGCGGCCGGCCCGGATGGGGACCACCGTGCTGGGTGGCCGTCGATGCCGACACCGTACCGACCGAACGTTCGCTTCGTTAGGCTGCGCGCATGGACATCACCGGAGCATCCGCCATCGTCACGGGGGGCGCGTCGGGCATCGGCGCCGCTGTCGCCCGTCGGCTCGCCGGGCTCGGCGCCCGCGTCGTCGTCTCGGACGTGCAGGACGGGGCCGGCCAGGCGCTGGCCGACGAGATCGGCGGCACGTTCGTGCACGTCGACGTCACCGATACCGAGCAGCTGACGGCGGCCGTCGCCGCCGCCGTCGAGCTCGGTCCGCTGCGGGTACTGGTGAACTCCGCTGGTGTCGGTTGGGCGCAGCGCACCGTCGGCCGGGACGGCGAGTTCGGGTCCGCGCACGACCTCGACGCCTACAAGCGGGTCATCGCCATCAACCTGATCGGCACCTTCGACGCCATCCGGCTCGCGGCGACCGCCATGAGCCGCACCGAGCCGCTGGAGTCCGGCGAGCGCGGCGCCGTCTGCAACCTCGCCTCCGTCGCCGCCTTCGACGGCCAGATCGGCCAGGCGGCGTACTCCTCCTCCAAGGGCGGGGTCGTCGGCATGACCCTGCCGGTGGCCCGTGACCTGGCCGCCATCGGCGTGCGCGTCAACACCGTCGCGCCAGGGCTCGTCGACACCCCGATCTACGGCCAGGGCGAGGACGCGGAGACGTTCAAGGCCAAGCTCGGCGAGTCCGTGCTCTTCCCGCACCGCCTCGGCACCGGCGACGAGCTCGCCAGCATGGTCGTGGAGTGCGTGACCAACTCGTACATGAACGGCGCGACGGTGCGCGTCGACGGTGGCATCCGGATGCCACCCAAGTAGGGCCCGGCGGCACGCCCCGGTTCGTCGAGCCGGGGCCGTGCCGCGTCCCGGGCGGCGGCAGGGAGCGGGTGCGTCAGGAGTCCACCCGGTGGACGACGGCGTCGAGGTCGGCGCGGGTGGTCCGGAAGCGGTTGACGGGGTCGGCGTCGTCGGCGGAGCCGGAGGAGACCGCGCACACGACGAGCCGGTCGTCACCGAGGCCGAGCCACCGGCGGACGAAGTCCGACCGCATCGCGACGGCGCCCTGCGCGATGACGCCGAGGCCGGCCGACTGGGCCGCCAGCACCAGCGTGCCGACGTACGCGCCGCAGTCCACGGCCCCGTGGTGCCCAGCGCCCGGTCGGAGGTCACCACCGCCGTGTGCGGGGCGCCGGGGAACGAGGAGTCCTCGAGCATCCGGACCGCGCGGGCGGCCCGGTCCTCGCGCGCGATGCGGAGCGCCGCGTAGAGGCCGTGGCCCGATGACCGGCGCCGCTCGGCGTGCATGCCGGTGTACGCCGGCACGCCGAGGTCGGCCACCTCCCGGCGCCGCTGAGCACGTGCTCCCCGAGCTCCTCGCCGAACCGGGTGGTCGCCTCGCCGCTGAGCAGGTGGCCCTGCCACGGCTGGGTGTCGCACCACGACGGCGTCGCCTGGGCGAGCCGGAGTACCTCGTCGACGACGTCGCCGGGCACCGGGTCGGGGCGGAAGGCCCGGCAGGAGCAGCGGGTGCGCAACTGCACGGCCTGGGTGATCGCAGCGAGCATGATCTCGCGCAGGACCCCCTCCTTCGACCCGGAGTGCTGGGAGATCGAGGTCGTCGAGACGCCGGCACCGTCGGCGGTGTCGCGGAGCGACGTGCCGTGCTACCCCACGGCGGTGAGCCGGTCGATCGCCGACCGCAGGATCACGTCGCGGCGGCTGCTCCGGAGCGGGCCCCCAGGGCGCACGCCGGGGCGCCGGGGCGGCGGCGCGGCCATGGCGCGGGCCGCTGTCCGCCCGGGCGGCCTACCGCCACCCCCCGTCGACGCGCAGCACCGCACCGGTGACGTAGGAGGAGGCGGAGCCGGCGAGAAACAGTGCTGCGCCGACGATCTCGGAGGGCTCGGCGCACCGGGCGAGCGCCACCTTCCCCTCCATCTCCTCCTTGAGCCCCTCGGGCCAGCCCTGGGAGATGTCGGTCAGGAAGGCCCCGGCCTGGATGGTGTTCACCCGCACCGTCGGGCCGAACGCCTGGGCGAAGCCCTCGCTGAGCGTGTGCAGGCCTGCCTTGGCCGCCGCGTACGGCAGCGCCATCGGCTGGGGCCGGATCGCCTCGATCGACCCGATGTTCACGATGGAGCCGCCGCCGGCCTCGGCCATGCGCGTGCCGATCAGCGCGGTGAGGCGGAACGGGCCCTTGAGGTTGATCCCGATGACCTTGTCGAAGTACTCCTCGGAGACCCGGTCGAGGCTGGGGTACAGCGGCGAGGCCCCGGCGTTGTTGACCAGCACGTCGACCCGGCCGAACTCGCCGTAGACGTCGTCGACCAGACGGTCGCAGTCCGCCCACGAGCTCACGTTGGCGCCGAGCGCCAGGGCGCGCACCCGGTGCTCGTCCCGGACCTCGGCGGCGACCGCCTCGCAGTTCTCCCGTTTCCGGCTGGCGACGACGACGTCGGCACCACGCTCGGCGAAGGCGTGGACGATCTCCCGGCCCATCCCCCGGCTGCCGCCGGTCACCAGCACGACCTTGCCCGCGAACTCCTGCACCCTGTTCCTCCTCGTCGGTCTGCGTCGATCGGTCAGCTCGTCGGTCGCGGCTCGCGCGCGACCCGGTTCAGGGCGGGGCCAGGTCGCGGCACGCCTGCACCGGATCTCCCCCCACGGGCAGCAGGTGCGCCACCGGCACCGTGACGCCGCGGTCGACGAACCGCCGGATGTGCTCCCGGCACGCCTCCGGCGGTCCGTGCACGACCAGCTCGTCGACGACGTGGTCGGGGACGGCGTCCACGGCGCCCCTGCGGTCGCCTTCGGCCCAGAGCTTCCACATCGGCTCCAGCTCGTCGCGGCCGAGCGCGCCGTGGAACGCCCGGTAGACCGGCACGTTCAGGTAGGCGGTGATCAGCCGCCGGCCGAGGGCGCGGGCCTGCTCGGCGTCCGCGGTGGGTGCGACGAGGACCCGTGCGACCACGTCCTTGCCCGGCCCGCCGGCGTGCACCTGCGGCACGACACGGGCGACGTCGGTGGCGGAGAGCCAGTTGAGCACCGCACCGTCGGCCTCCGCGCCGGCCAGACCCAGCATCTTGTCGCGCAGACCGGCCAGCAGCAGGCGCGGTGGCGGGTCGGGCACCACCCCGAGGCGGAAGCCCTGCACCTCGAAGGTCTCGTACCGCTGGTCGACCTGGTGGCCCGCCAGCACCTCGCGGAGGAAGCGCAGCAGGTCGCGGCAGCGGGACAGCGGCCGTTCGTAGGGGATGCCGTTCCACCGCTCGACGATCACGTCGGACGACGCGCCGATGCCCAGCGTGAACCGCCCGGGCGCGCTCGCCGCCATGGTGGCGGCCGTCTGCGCCAGCAGCGCCGGTCCGCGGGTGAAGGCGGGTGCCACGGCCACCCCGAGGTGCACCGTCGTGGTGACCGCCGCCGCTACCGCCAGCGGGGTGAAGCCGTCGGTGCCCATGCCCTCGGCGGTCCAGAGGTCGGTGTACCCCAGGTCTTCCAGCTCGCGCGCGACGTCCGCCTGCTCCGTGAGCGGCAGCCCCTCCAGTGGAAGGGTCATCCCCCACCGCTGCGCGGTGCTCACGCGGTCGTCACTCGGCCACGCCGAGGCGCTCGGCCGCCCAGGGGCGGAGCTCGCGCTTGAGCAGCTTGGCGTTCGCGTTCCGCGGCAGCGGCTCGACCCGCACGATCACCTCGCGCGGCCGCTTGTAGGAGGCGAGCTGCGCCTCGCACGCTCGCCGGATCTCGGCCTCGTCGAACTCCGGGTCGCAGGCCACCACGATGGCCACCGCCGACTCGCCGAACCGTTCGTCCGGAACGCCGACGACCGCGCACTCCTGGACGCCAGGGATCCTGTGGATGACGTCCTCGATCTCCTTGGGGTAGATGTTCAGGCCCCCGGAGATGATCATGTCCTTGGTCCGGCCGACGATGGTCACGAAGCCCTCCTCGTCGAGCTCGACCAGGTCGCCGGTGTGCAGCCAGCCGTCGCGGAACACCTCGGCCGTCTGCTCCGGCCGGTCGTGGTAGCCCTTCATCGAGGCCAGCGAGCGGATCAGCAGCTCCCCGCGGCCGTGGCGGCGGATCAGTCCCTCGTCGTCGCGCACCGCCACCTCGGTGTGCGGCAGCGGGCGCCCGGCGGACCCCTCGTGGTCGAAGACCTCGTCCGCCATCAGCACGGTGGTGATGGTCGGGAACTCCGACAGCCCGTAGCCCTGGCAGACGTCGACGCCGGGGACGCCGCGGCTCACGGTCTCGATGACCTTGCGCGGCACGGGCTCGGCTCCGGTGACGATCCACTCCAGGGTGCTGGCGGAGAGCCGTTGCATGAGGTCGGGCCGGCTGACCAGCTCCCGGAGCAGGCTCGGCACCAGCATCACGTGGGTGATCCGGTGCTCCTCGACGGAGTCGACGATGCTCTCCATGGAGGCGCCACCGGTCCGGCGCAGCTCGACGTACCCGCCGTTCCACGTCAGCGCCATCACGAGGTTGTGGAACCCCGCTGCCCAGGACAGCGACGGGATCACGAGGTAGCGGTGCTGGCTGTGCAGGGACAAACCCTGCAGCTGGCCCATCGCGTTCCACAGCACGCCGTTGTGGCTGTGCTCGGCCGCCTTCGGCAACCCGGTCGTACCGGAGCTGTAGTAGAGCAGGAACGTGTCGTCCAGATCCGGCCCGGCGTGCTCCTCGGGCAAGGCGTGGCCGGCCGCGACCTCCTGCCAGGTCACCTGCTGGGCCTCTCCGGGGACGGCCACGTCGCCCACCGTGACGACGAGGTCGAACTGGTGCTCGAGCCCCGCGAGCCCGCGGGAGGCGACCTCGTCCACCACCAGGCACCGGGATGCGCTGTCGCGGCAGACGTGGGCGATCTCCGGACCGGTGAGCAGCACGTTCACCGGGACGCAGACCGCGCCGAGCGCGGCCAGGCCGAAGTAGACCTCCACCCACTCCAGCCGGTTGCCCATCATCACGGCGACCTTGTCGCCGGGACGGACGCCCTGGGCGTGCAGCCCGCCGGCCACCGCGAGGGCGGCGTCGCGCATCTGGCGGAACGTGCGCACCTCCCCCTCGAAGCCATACCCCGGACGGTCCCCGGCGTGCGACTCGGCGGTGCGCTCGAGCATCCCGAAGACGTTGCGTGACAGACCCATGGCCCGCGTCTGCTCCCCTCGTGTTGCTGGCGCTCAGAGCGCCAGGTGGCTGGTGGCGCCGCGCGGCGCCGGGGTCGTGGCCCCCTCGAAACGACGCAGCTCGGTCCGCGCCAGCGCCCGACGGTGCACCTCGTCGGGGCCGTCGGCGATGCGGACGATCCGCGTCTCCGCGTACATCCGCGCGAGCGGGGTGTCCTGGCAGAGACCGGCGCCGCCGAAGACCTGCATCGCGCGGTCGACCACGCGGCGGGCCACGTTGGGCACGACCACCTTGATGCCCGAGATCTCGCTGGCCGCCTCGCGGTTGCCCACGGTGTCCATGAGGTACGCCGTGCGCAGCGTGTACAGGCGTGCCTGGTCGATCTCCATCCTGGAATCGGCGATCCACTCCCGGATGACCCCGCGCTCGACGAGCGGGCTGCCGAACGTCGAACGGCGCCCGGCCCGGTCGATCATCAGCTCCTGCGCGCGCTCAGCGGCACCGATCAGCCGCATGCAGTGGTGGATGCGCCCCGGGCCGAGGCGCGCCTGCGACATGGCGAAGCCGGCCCCCGGTTCGCCCAGCAGGTTGCCCACCGGCACCCGGACGTCGGTGAACCGCATCTCCACGTGCGTCTCGAAGGGGTGGTAGCCGAGCACCTCGAGCTCACGCACCACCTCGACCCCGGGGGTGTCGCGCGGGATCAGGACCATGCTGTGCCGACGGTGCCGGGACGCGCCGGGATCCTGGTCGGTGATCCCCATCAGGATCAGCAGCCGGCAGTCCTCGCGCATCGGCCCGGAGATCCACCACTTGCGTCCATTGACGACCCACTCGTCGCCGTCCCGCTCGATCGTCGTCTCGATGTTCCCGGCATCGGACGACGCGACCTGCGGCTCGGTCATCACGTACGCCGACCGGATCGCGCCGGCCATGAGCGGCCACAGCCACTCCTCCTTCTGCTCCGGCGTCCCGAACATGGAGAGCAGCTCCATGTTCCCGGTGTCCGGGGCCGCGCAGTTCATGGCCTCCGGCGCGAGCTCCAGGCTCCGGCCGCTCAGCTCCGCGATCGGCGCGTAGTCGAGGTTGGAGAGGGGCTCGTGGTCCTTCTCCGGGTGCGGGAGGAACAGGTTCCACAGCCCCAGCCCGCGTGCGGTCTCCTTGAGCTCCTGGAGCACCGGCGGCGTCGGACGGGGATACCCGCCGTCCTCCACCTGCTGGGCGAACACCGCCTCCGCCGGGTAGACGTGGTCGGCCAGGAAGTCGTGCATGCGCACGACCAGCTCCTGGGAACGGGGTCCGAGGTCGAACATCGTCTGCTCCTCAGCCGGCCACGCCGAGGTAGGCCCGGCGCACCTCGTCGGAGGCGCGCACCTCGGCGGCCTCGCCTTCCATGGACACCCGTCCGAGCTCGAGCACGTAGGCGCGGTCGGCGGCCTGCAGGGCCTGGTCGGCCATCTGCTCCACCAGCAGGATCCCGGCACCGGTGCGCTCGCGGATCATCTCGATGAGGCGGAAGACCTCCAGCGTCTTCAGCGGGCTCAGCCCCAGGGACGGCTCGTCGAGCAGCAGGTACCGGGGCCGGGCGGCCACCGCCCGGGTGAGCGCGACCATCTGCTGCTCGCCGCCCGACAGCAGGTTGGCCTGCTGGTCCCACCGCTCGGTGAGGATCGGGAACGCCTCGAGCAGCGCGGTGACCGGGTCCTCCCCGCCGGTGCGCCCGCGGGCGGCGCGGCGGCCCATCTCGATGTTCTCCCCCACGGTCAGCTGGGGGAACAGCCGGCGACCCTCGGGCACCATGACGATGCCGGTGCGTGCGCGCCGCGCCGCGGAGGTGCGGGCGAAGGAGCTGCCGTCGACCCGCAGGTCGCCGGAGCGGACGGTGAGCAGACCGGCGATGGTCCGCACCAGCGTGGTCTTCCCCGCCCCGTTCGAGCCCACGACGGCGACGAGCTCCCCCGGGCCGACCTGCAGGCTGACACCGTGCAGGATCGGCGCGCGGTCGTAGCCGCACTCCAGCCGGTCGACCTCCAGGCTCATGGGTGCTCCTCCATCGGCTTGCCGAGGTATGCCGAGACGACGGCCTCGTCGGACAGGACCTGCTGCGGGGTCCCGCGCGAGAGCAGACGCCCCTGGTCCATGCAGGTGACCTGGTCGGCGATCCTCGCCACGAGGTCCATGTGGTGCTCCACCACGATCAGCGCGTAGCCGTGGGTCCGGAGCGAGATCAGCAGGTCGCCCAGGCCGGCGGTCTCGGTGGCGAGCAGTCCGGCGGCCGGCTCGTCCAGGACGACGAGCTCGGGCTGGCTCGCCAGGGCCCGGGCGATCTCGAGCGCACGCTGCTTGCCGTAGGGCAGCTCACCGGCCCGGAGCCCGGCGAACTCGGTGAGCCCCACCAGGTGCAGGAGGCGCTCCGCCTCCGCACGCATCTCCGCGTCCCGCCGGTAGCGCGACGGCGGCTTGAGCGCCGCTGCCCACAGCGGTGTGCGGCCCGTGTCGGGGAACCCGGCGAGCACGTTGTCGAGCACCGTCGCGTCGTGGAAGAGCTGAGGCGTCTGGAACGTGCGCGCCACCCCGGCACGCGCCACCTTGTGCGGTGCCAGGGCCGTGATGGCGCGGCCCGCGAACCGCACGGTGCCCGAACTGGGCCTGTAGACGCCGGTGAGCAGGTTGGCGAGGGTGGACTTGCCGGCCCCGTTGGGCCCGATGACCGCGTGGATCTCCCCCCGGTCGACCGTCAGGTCCATGTCGGCCACGGCCTTCAGCCCGCCGAAGTTCTTGCCCACGCCGCTCATCACGAGCAGCGGCTCGCCGGTGCGCCCGGCCGGCGAGTGGCCGTCGACCGCGGCGTCGGAGACCGCGTCGGCCTCGGCGGGCAGGCCTGCGGTCCCCTGGAGCCCGGCGCCGTCGTCCTCCGCCACCTCGGCCCGCTGCCGACGCCCGACGACCAGTCCGCCGAGGGTGCCGACGATGCCCCTGGGCATGAGGAACAGGGTGAGGACGAACAGGACGCCGACCAGGCCCGGCGTCGAGAGGTACCACTGCGGGGAGATGTACTCCTGCTGGAGGTCGCCGAGCTGCGCCAGGATGTCGGACTGCTCGAGCCAGACGATGCCGACCGCTCCCACCAGCGGGCCCAGCACCGTGCCGCTGCCCCCGAACACGACGGCGAGCACGATCGTGATGGTGAGGAAGATGTCGAAGGTCTCCGGCTGCAGGTGCGCGAAGGAGAGCGTCGTGATGACGCCGCCGAGCCCACCGAAGACGGACGCGAGGACGAAGACCGAGATCTTGCGGCGGAAGACGTCGACGCCCAGGTGCGAGGCGAGCATCTCGCTCTCGCCGATGGCGCTGAGGGAGCTCCCCCACGGCGACCGGGCGATGTTGCGGGAGGCGATGACGACCAGCGCGGTGACCACCACGACGGGCACCATGACGGTCGCGACCGTGTTGGCGATCATCGGCGGCTCGAGGGTGGACCCGAGGATCTCGATGGGCGGCAGCGCGGTCGTGCCGTGCTGGGCGTGGTTGGGGTAGCCGGCGAGGCGGCCGAAGGGAGCGCCCTCGTTGAGGATCCGCTCCACCAGGATGGCGAGCACCAGGGTGATGACGGAGAACTGCGGTCCGCGCAGCTGCATCGACGCGACGGCGACGACCGCTCCGACGGCTCCGCAGAGCGCGAGTGCGCCGGCGATGGCGAGCAGCGGAGGCCAGCCGCCGTCGAGCACCAGCCACGCGGTCGCGTAGGCGCCGATCGCGTAGAAGCCGCCCTGACCGAGCGAGACCAGCTTGGCGTACCCCATCAGCAGGTTGAGGCCGACGGCGGCGACGGTCATCGCCGCCATCGACGCCACCAACTGCATCAGGGAGATGGAGGGGCCGGCGCCGTCACGCCCGGGGAGGATCGCGAGGAAGGCGACCACGAGGGCGGCCACGGCGAACAGCGCATCCCGCACCCAGGGGCGCGACGCCCAGCGAGAGGGCCGACGGGAGGACTCCTTGGTCGGAGGCGCACTGCGCGACTCCTGGTCGAGCAGGCTCACAGCTTGACCTCCGTGCGTCGTCCGAGCAGTCCCTGGGGCCGCCACACCAGGACGACGATCACCAGCAGCAGGCCGGCGGTCTCGCCCCAGATGGCGCCGAACTCGTAGCTGGTGACCTCGCTGAGCACGCCGTAGAGGGCGCCGCCGAGCAACGGGCCCCAGAGCGAGGACAGGCCACCCACCACCGCCACCGCGATCGAGGCGACCAGCAGCGGGGCCCCCATCACCGGTGACGCCCCGACGGTGGCGGCGTAGAGGGTGCCGGTGAGCGCTGCGATGCCCATGGCGACGGCGTACGTCACCATGCCGACCAGCCGTGGCGAGACGCCCATGAGCGAGGTCGTCTCGGGGTCCTGCGACACCGCTCGCATCACCAGCCCGGCAGACGTCTTCTTCGACGCCACGACCAGCAGCACCGTGACCACCACCGCGAGGGCGGCGATCAGGAGCTGCTGCTTGCTGACCCCGGCCCCGAGCACGTCGACGGCGCCGGACAGCCGCGCCGTCTCCGACCGCTGCGGCGAGGGGCCCTCGACGTTCGTGATCAGGTTGAGCATCACGAACGACAGGGCGACGGTGGACAGCAGCCACCGGACGTCGTGCTCGCCCTCGGTCATGAAGGGCAGCACCAGGAACCGGTAGGCCGCCGCGCCGACGACCGCGGCGACGAGCACCCCGACGGCGACCTTGGCGACGTCGGGCAACCACGACCAGCCGGCGACCGCGAGCACGACGAAGGCACCCAGGGCCACGAACTCCCCGACGGCGAAGTTCAGGGTCTTGGTGGTGATGAAGGTCAGCACGAAGGACTGGGCCAGGAGGGCGTAGAGCCCTCCCAGCACCAGCCCCAGAACCAGGGCGTCCATGGTTTCCAGTCCTCGCCGACGGCCTGCGTCAGCAGCCGTTCTGCAGGCACTCGGCGGCCGTGCCGAGACGCACCAGCTCGAAGCTCTCGTCGAAGCCGTAGGTGTGCCAGTTCGCCGGGTCGTCGTCGTAGAGGACGTGGTCGTCCTCGGAGAAGGGGTTCTCGATCGTCAGGCTGTCGCCGATGTGGACGGTCTCGATGTCCTCCATCGCCTGGCGCACCGCCCCGAAGTCGGTGGCGTCACCGACCTCCTGGACGGCCTGCGCGTAGATGTCCAGCATCGCGTAGGTGCTGATGTTGTTCGTCGGGATCGCCGGGTCCTCCGCCGTCGCCTCCCGGACCGCGGCCAGCACCTCGGCGTCGCCGCCCTCGAGGAAGTTCCGCGGGTCGACGATCTGGATCTTCTCCCACTGCGACGGGTCGGCGACGTCCCTGTAGTTCGTGAGGATCGTGCCCGTGGTCATGATCGTCTTCGGCTCGAAGCCGGCCTGCTCGATCGCCCGGGTGACGGTCGCGGTGTCCGCGCCCTGGGTGATGCCCATGAACACCGAATCGACGCCGGCGTCCTGGAAGCGCTGGATGATGGCGTTGGCGTCGCTCGCGCCGGGCTGGATGGTCTCCTCGGCGGTGAGCTCGTGGCCGTTCTCCTCCGCCCAGGACGTCAGGTGCTCGCGGTTGGACTGCCCGAACCCGTCGGCGGAGTAGACGATGCCGACCTTCTGCCCGTTCGCCCACAGCCGCTCACCGAGGACCGCCATGATCTGCTGGTTGGTGAAGTTCGTCATGAAGGCCCAGTTGGGCTGGATGTCGTAGTTGATGATCTCGTCGGCGTTCGGCCCGGGGAGCAGCCACGGCAGCTGGCTCCGCTGCACCACGTCGGCGACCTGGAGGGAGTTGCCGGAGAGCGGCGGACCCATCAGGGCGTGGACGCCCTCCTCGTTGATGAGCCGGCTGACGGCACGGGCGGTCTCCTCCGGGGACGCCTGGTCGTCCTCGCTGACGACCTCGAACCGGACGTCGTACTTCTCCTCGAAGTCGTCGAAGAACGTCTCGAACGTCTGGTCCATGTACTCGTAGTAGAGGGACGCCGGGCCCGTCTTGGGACCGACGACACCGAGCTTGACCGTGATGACGCCGTCCTCGCCGGCGCTGCCGGTCGCACCTCCGTCGTCGGTGCCGCCGCCGCAGCCGGTGAGCACGAGTGCCGAAGCAACGGCCACGCCGAGAGCCTTGTGCATCGACCCGATCCTGCTCATGCGCATCCTCCTGAGGTGTGATCCACGCCATGTCGATCAGTCGCAGGCAGCTAAGCGCATTAAGTCGTCTGCCACAAGGAGTAGCGCCGCTGCTTCAGCGCCTGTCTTTACTGACTTACCTTGCTACCGTGACTGCATGACGGACGCATCGCCGCGCGCGGCCGACCAGGCGGGCGCCCTCCGGTCGCGGGCCGACCGCCCGCCCGGCGGTGACGCCCGGACCCGCATCCTGCGGGCGGCGGCCGGGCTGCTGGCCGTGAAGGGCCTCGAGGGCGTGTCCCTGCGCGAGATCACCCGGTCCGCCGGGCACCGGAACACGACCGCACTCCAGTACCACTTCGGCGACCGGGAGGGCCTGCTCCGGGCGCTCATGGACTCGCACGTCCCGCGCGTGTCGGTACGCCGGCACGCGCTGCTCGACCACCTCACCGCGCGGGGAGGCGTGACCCTGCGGGAGGCCGCCGCCATCCTGGTGGATCCCCTGGTGACCGAGCTGCAGGACGAGGAGGGCTCGGACTTCCTCCAGGTGGCCGCCCAGCTGGTGAACCGCTCGGAGGCGCTGGTCGACCCGCACGACGCGCTGGGCGCCCTGGTCTACGACCCGGAGGGGAGCCTGGAGCGGTGGTCGGTCCTGGTGGAGCCCTTGATGCCCGCCGGCACCGCCGGTCCCCCGCTGCACCGGCGGTTCGCCGCGCTGCGGTTCACGCACATCGAGCTGGGCCGCCGTGCCCGGATCGCTCCGGGGCAGCCGGCGGAGCTGTTCGCCAGCCAGCTGACCGACCTGGTCGGGGCGGTGCTCGGCGCCCAGCTGTCCGACGAGACGAGCCGCCTGCTGGAGCAGCGCCGCACCGAGCACGACTGAGCCCGGCCGCTCAGCCTTCCCCGGCGCCCCAGGCGGCGACGACGTCGGACAGGACGGCCTCGCGCGGCGGCACCTCGGTGAAGCGGTCCGCCGCGAGGGCCCCCGACCCGGCCGCGGGGACGAAGCGCGGCGCCCGTACGGCCACCACCGAGCCGTCGCCTGCGTCGACGAGCGAGCGGCGGGCGGCCACGTGACGGTGGGCCGGCGCCTCGGCGAAGGTCAGGACCGGCGTCACGCAGGCGTCGGTGTCCTCGAACACCGCCACCCAGTGGTCGCGGTCCCGCTCGGCGAACCGTTCGGCGAAGAGCGTGGCCAGCTCGGGCCAGTTCGCCCGGTCGTCGCGGTCGGGCAGTTCGTCGAGCGGGAGCCCGAGCCCCTGCACCAGCAGCGCGTAGAACTGCGGCTCGATGGATCCCACGGCCATGAAGCGGCCGTCGGCGCACCGGTACGTCCGGTAGTACGGCGCGGCGCCGTCCAGAAGGTTGTCGCCGCGCGTGTCGTTCCAGATGCCGACGTCCCGCAGCTCGAGCAGCGCTTGGACCAGGACGCTCGCTCCGTCCACCATCGCCGCGTCCACGACCTGGCCCTCGCCGGTCCGCGCGCGCTCGACGAGCGCGCCGAGCACGCCCACGACGAGCATCATCGACCCGCCCCCGTAGTCCCCCACCAGGTTCAGCGGCGGGAACGGCCGCTCGGCCGGCCCGACCGCGTGCAGCGCCCCGGTGAGCGAGATGTAGTTGATGTCGTGGCCGGCGCGGGGAGCGAGCGGGCCGTCCTGGCCCCACCCGGTCATCCGGGCATAGACGAGCCGGGGGTTGCCGGGCAGCAGGACCTGCGGCCCGAGCCCCAGCCGCTCCATCACCCCGGGCCGGAAGCCCTCCACCAGCACGTCGGCGCGGGCCGCGAGGGCCCGGACCCGCTCGAGGTCGTCGGGCGACTTGAGGTCGGCCTCGACCACCGTCCGCCCTCGCAGCGTGTGCCGGTCGGTGGCGGCCTCCCGGCGTCCCGGGCGCTCGACGCGGACGACCTCGGCACCCAGGTCGGCGAGCATCATGCAGGCGTGCGGGCCTGGTCCGATGCCGGCCATCTCCACGACCCGGACGCCGTCCAGGGGTCGGTTCACTCGTGTGCTCCTTCTCCGCCGGTCATCACGTTCCGGTGATCTCGCGGGCGCGCGCCAGGAGCACGAGGCTGCTGGCGTGCAGGCGGTCGCCCACGTCGCGGGGGGCGAGACCGGCGCACGCGCGGGCGTGGGTGCCCTCCAGCACGATCGCGAGCTTGTAGCAGGCCAGGACGACGTACCAGTCGACCGAGGACAGGTCACGGGTGGAGCGATCGGCGTACTCCCGGACCAGGTCGTCGCGGGCGACCACACCGGCGAGCGCACGGACGCCGTCCGACAGGATCTCGGGCCCGTCGCCCCGCGGCCAGGTGGCGAGCAGCCAGCCGAGGTCGAGCAGCGGGTCGCCGATGGTGGTCATCTCCCAGTCGACCACCGCGGCGACCGAGCCCGTCCGGTGGTCGCACAGGACGTTGGCCAGGTGGTAGTCGCCGTGCAGGATGCCGGGTCGCCACTGCCCGGGGCGGTTGTCGTCGAGCCAGTCCCCCAGCGCCTCGACCCCGGGCAGGTCCGGCCCGTCGTACCCCTCGAACGCGCCGTAGGAGTCCAGTTCCGAACGCCACCGGCCGACCTGGCGCTCCAGGAACCCGGCCGGGTTGCCCATGTCCCCCAGGCCGACCGCCTCGTGGTCGACGGCCGCCAGGGTGGCGGCGGCCGCCGCCGCAGACAGGCAGAGGTGGCGGCGGACGTCCATCGATCGGGACGCCGCCCCCGCGAGCCCGACGGCCGGGTTGAAGCCGTCCACCGCCTCCATCAGGTAGAAGACGGCTCCGCCGAGCACCTGCTCGTCGGGGCAGGCCGCGATCAGCCGGGCGTGCGGCACGTCGGTCCCGCCCAGCGCCTCGAGGACCCGCATCTCGCGGCGCAGCATGTCGTTGGTCCGCGGCCGGAGGTGGCGGGGGCCGCGACGCAGCACCATGTCCCGCTCGTCGGTGCGGACCGTCACCAGCACGTTCTGCGTGCCGCCCCCCAGCGTCTCCCCCAGGCGCACGGGGCCGTCGGTGACGCCCTGCGCCTGCATCCACTCCTGGAGCGCGGCCACGTCGACCAGGTCCGCCACCCCGGTGCCGGGTGGCCGGCCCTCGACCGCGCGGCCGCGGGGCGA
This sequence comes from Geodermatophilus amargosae, assembly GCF_041028265.1. Classification (GTDB taxonomy): domain Bacteria; phylum Actinomycetota; class Actinomycetes; order Mycobacteriales; family Geodermatophilaceae; genus Geodermatophilus; species Geodermatophilus amargosae_A. Next base: position 152,605 of record NZ_JABGCW010000008.1, on the reverse strand, counting down.
GATGGCGCCTGCCACGGTCAGACCCCGTCGGGGTAGAGCGCCCGTGCCCGCCGTTCCTGCTCGGGGCGGGTGTAGGAGGGGATGTCGGCGTCGGCGGGCTCGTAGTCCCTGAGCACTTGCCGGGCGACCACCGTCTTGTGCACCTCGGTGGGGCCGTCGGCCAGGCCGACGTGGAAGGAGTTGATCACCAACTCCGCGAAGGGCATGTCGTGGGACAGGCCCAGCGATCCGTGCAGGTGCAGTGCGGTCGAGGCGATGTCGTGCAGCACCTTGGGCATCACCATCTTGACCGCCGACACGTTCTTGCGCAGCGACTTCCAGTCGTGCCCCTGGTCGGCCAGCCATGCGGTCTCCAGCACCAGCAGCCGGAACTGCCGGATCTGCACCCACATGTCGGCGATGCGCTCCTGGACCATCTGCTTGTCCGCCAGCAGCTCACCCTTGGTGGTGCGCGACAGCACGCGCGAGCAGGTCAGGTCGAACGCCCGGGTGGCCTGGGCCAGCGTTCGCATCGCGTGGTGCATCCGGCCGCCGCCCAGCCGCGTCTGCGCGACCGCGAACGCCTCACCGCGCGGCCCGAGCATCTGCGACTCGTGCACCCGCACGTCGGTCAGCCGCAGGTGCCCATGGGTGGGCTCCGGCTCGCCGTAGAAGCCGTAGTTGCGCAGGTTCTCGATCCCCGGCGTGTCCCTGTCCACGATGAACATGGAGGAGCGCTTGTAGGGGTTCGGGTGGTCGGGGTCGGTGACGACCATCATGATCAGGAAGGCAGCGGTGTCGGCCTCGGAGGCGAACCACTTCTCCCCGTTGATCACGTAGGTGTCGCCGTCCAGCACCGCACTCGTCGTGAAGGCCGTCGGGTCGGCCCCGCCCTGCGGCTCCGTCATCGAGAAGCAGGACACCACCTCGTTGGCGAGCAACGGCTCGAGGTACTTCGTCCGCTGCTCCGGCGTGGCGTAGTGGGCCAGGATCTCGGAGTTGCCGGTGTCAGGAGCCTGGGACCCGAACACGATCGGCCCGAACCGGGACATCCCGAACTTCTCGTTCATCAGGGCGAGCTTCAGCTGCCCGTAGCCGGGGCCGCCCAGCTCCGGCCCGAGGTGGCAGGCCCACAGCCCCCGCTCCCTGACCTCCCGCTGCAGCGGACGCACGAGCCGCTGGAACTCCGGGGCGTGGATGTCCCACTGACTGCCGAGGATGTAGTCCAGCGGCTGCACCTTGTCCCGGACGAACGTCTCGATCCAGTCCAACTCCGCCTGGAACTCGGGCTCGGTCTCGAAGCCCCACATGGAGCGCCCCTCTCGCTGACAGTTGAGTCAGATGCATTAAACACCACAGCGGGTGCATCACAAACCCCCTCGAGCGGCATACTTCGGGCGCGCAGGTGCCGCGCCGACGAGGAGGAGTCGTGAACAGTCCCGACGCCGTGGAGACACTCCACGTGGAACGCCGCGACGGCGGGGTGTTCGTCATGACGATGCGACGGCCGGAGCGGCGCAACGCCGTGGATCAGCCGCTGGCCGATGCCCTGGACGCCGCCATGCACCGGCTCGAGCACGAGGACGGCGTGCGGGTCGGCGTGCTCACGGGGGGCGGTGGGTACTTCTCCGCCGGCACCGACCTGACGCTCGATGCCAGCCCGACCACCGCGGACGGCGGCGAGTACGGCTTCGTGCGACGGTCGAGGACGCGGCCGCTCATCGCCGCCGTGGAGGGGTTCGCCCTCGGCGGGGGCATGGAGATGGTCCTGGCCTGCGACATGGTGGTGGCCGCCGAGGACGCGGTGCTGGGGCTGCCGGAGACACTGCGCGGCGTGGTCGCCAACTGCGGCGCCCTGTTCCGGGCACCGGAGAGGCTGGGCCCGCAGGTCGCGATGGAGCTGCTGCTCACCGGCAGCCGGCTCCCCGCGCCGCGCGCGCACGGGCTGGGTCTGGTCAACCGGCTCGCCGCTCCGGGCGCCGCCCTCGACGCCGCACTCGGCCTCGCAGCCGACGTGTGCGGGGCCAGCCCCCAGGCCGTCGCCGCGACCCTGCGAGCGACCTTCGCCTCCCGCTCCCGTCGGGAAGCCGAGGAGTGGCGGCTCACCGAGCGTGCGGCCGCCGAGGCCGCGGCGTCGTCCGACCGAGCCGAAGGCATCGCGGCCTTCTTCGCGAAGCGCACGCCGCGCTGGGCCGCCCCGGCCGGCTGAGCCGGCTACGCATGGATCACATGTGCTTGATGGTGAGCCCGCCGTCCACCGGGATGCTCGCCCCCGTGACGTAACCCGATGCCGGCAGGCACAGGTTGAGCGTCATCTGCGCGACCTCCTCGGCGAGACCGTAGCGGGCGAGAGGCACCCGGCGGCGAGCGTAGGCCTGCTTCTCGTCGGCCGCGAAGCGCTGGGTCATGGCCGTCTCGATGGGCCCGGGCAGGATGCAGTTCACGGTGATCCCAGAACGGCCCAGTTCCACGGCGAGGCTCCGCGTCAGGCCCGCCACGCCCGCCTTGCTGGCCGCGTAGCCCGCGAGGCCGGGCATCGCCATGACGGCCTCGGTCGAGGCGATGTTCACGACGCGCGGGCTGTCGGACCGCAGCAGGTGCGGTAGCGCGTACCGGACCAGCCGGACGTGCGCCGTGAGGTTCACGCCCAGGGACCGCGCCCACGTCTCCTCGAACTCCGCCTCGTCCTGCACGCAGTCGTTGGGCACCGAGATCCCGGCGTTGTTGATCACGACGTCGATGCCGTCGCCCCAGGCGACGGCCTCCTGCACCAGGCGCGCGAGGTCTTCGGGGCGTGCCACGTCGCAGACGACGCCGTGCGCCGCCGCGTCGCCGTGCACCTCGCGGATCTCGGCGACCACCGCCTCGACCCGGTGCGCGCCGAGGTCGGCCACGACGACCCGTGCCCCCTCGTCAGCGAAGAGGTGAGCCGTGGCCCGTCCCATGCCGCTGGCCGCTCCGGTGACGACGACCCGCCGGCCGGCGACCGATCGCGACAACGTGGAGAGGCGGCCGGTGGAGGTGGGGTCGGCCATGGTGTCCTTCCGTCGGGTGTTCGCGGTCGATCCGCAGGGAGCGGCGCCCTTCACGCATGCGACCGGGGCAGGGGCGCGCGAGACATCCGTGCGGCCGCCTCCGCCATGACGGCATCCTAACGGTCGTTCGTTCTGGCCTCCGCGAGATCAGGAGCCGACATGGAGAGCACACCGGACGTCGAGGTCGTCCGGACCCTGCCGATCCGTCACGACGCCGAGGTCACCCCCGACTTCGTCGACGCGAACGGCCACATGGACATCACGCAGTACCTCGGGTGGGGCGCCGAGGCCGTGGACCTCGCCCTGCGCGCCGCCGGTATGGACGACGACCACCGAGACCACCGGCGGCTGAGTTGCTTCCCCGTCGAGCACCACCTCACCTACCGGTCGGAGATGCACCTCGGGGAGAAGATCACCGTCCATCCCCAGTTGCTGGCCGGTCCGGCCGCGCCACCCACGCGATGGTCTGCCTGGTCGACGCCACCGACGACCGGCTGGCGAACACGCTCGAGGTCGTGCTGGTTCACGTCGACGTGGACACCCGGCGCTCGGTGCCGTTCCCCGCCGACGTCGGCGAGGCCCTGGACGCCCTGGTCGAGCGGCACGCGGCCGTGCTCGACCCGCCCGTGTGCGGCGTGATGAGCGTCCGCGCCTGAGGGACCCGCCGCACAGCCGCAACTCTCAGCGGCCGCGGGCCGCCCTCGGGTCAGGACGCGGCCGCCGCCGGCGTCACGACCAGCGAGAGGAGGGCGACCCCCAGCGCGATTCCACCCCCAGGCCGGCCACCGCGACACCCAGGCTGCGCCCGACGACGACGCGGCCGACCTCCTCGACCCGGTTCTCGGGAGTCGGCCGGGTCGAGGAACCCGAGGGGTCCGCATCGGCGCCACGGCGCCGATCCGACGGGCCGTGCCGATGGCGGTCACACCGCCGCAGGAGTCGCCGTGCCCGGCCCCGGACGACCCGGTGGACGCCGTTCGGATCATGGGCGCTCTCGGGAGAGAGGTGACGGACACGGGCCGCCGACGGCGCGCCCACCCGACGAGCGGAGGACAGGGAGGTCGCCCGGGCGGAACCGGCGCGCCCGCCGACACGGCCGCGCACCCCGAGGACCCCCGACCGTCTCGCGGCGCGTACCCACCAGGTCGCCGAGCACCTCACCCCCTCGGCCCCCCGCGCGCCCGGCGGGGCTTCGGCGGAGATGCACATCGCACCAGTCACCCACCCGGCGATCGAGAGGTCGGCCGGGAGCGGCCACCCGGTGGTGGCGACGTCAAGGGCGGTGCGGCGCCGGCGCGGGGTGTTCGGTGCAGGCAACGCTGGGGGCAGGGCCGCGGACGATGGCCAGCGCCAGCTCGGCGTAGCGCTCGGACATCTGGTCGGGCGTGGTGTCCCCACCGATGCGGTACCAGGACGCGACCGCGCGTCCCATGTTGATCACGGCCCGGGCCGCCTCCCGCGGGCACGGCGTCGCGAACTCGCCCATCTCGACGCCGCGCTCGACGATGTCGCGGAAGAGGCTCTCCTGCTCGTCGCGGAGCGTGACGACCAACCGCCGCCCCGCCGACTCCAGGCTGCGCAGCTCGGAGGCGCCGATCAGCGCCTCCGCCTGCCGGGTGGTGTGGAACTGGATCCACGCCCGGACCACCGCCTGCAGCTGGTCGGCCGGCGACGACCCGGCGGCCATGAGCGCCTGGCGGGTGGAGGCGATCACGTCGCTCAGCGTCTTGGCCATGATCTCGGCCAGGATCTCCTGCTTGGAGGGGTAGTGGTGGTAGATCGACGCCACCGTCACCTCGGCGTCCCGTGCGATGTCACGCATCGACGTGCCGTGGAAACCGCGCTCGGTGAAGTTGGCGATCGCCGCCCGCAGCACGACCTCCTTGCCACCGCGGACGCGCGGCCTCGCCGCCGCAGCCCTGCCCTCCATGCCTCGCTCCTCGCTTCGTAAGCGCGATCGAGGGACTGTACGCGGCGACACGCCTCGGAGGACATGCCGGCCGACCCATTCGGGCGAACGAGCGTTCGGCCAGGAGACCGTGGCCGACCCGTCCGCACGAGCCTCGGAGGAGTCGCCGCCACGTCGGCGAGGCCCCGTCATCCCGAGCCCACGGCGGTCTCCTCCACCATCGAGACCGATGCCGATCCGAGCGAACGAACGGTTGACAAGAGAGGCTTCAGCACGTTAGCTGCGCACCAGTGCATGCGCCGCTCCTCGGGCGTCACCTCACAGCCGGTCGGGCAGCGTCAGTACGGACGACGACGAGGATCGCTATCAGCGCCTCCTGACCGGGCCGCCCTGGGTGGCCCCAGAGGCCGGCGTGGGGAGCGTGCTCTCGTCGACTGGCACCGCTCGGGAGTCCGACGCGTACTGGAACCGACCGATGACACGGTCCGACTCGGCTGACGGGTCACGCCGCACCCATCCGACAGTGCAGACGGAGAGGGACGTTGATGTCCGAGGACTTGCAGCAGAGGTTCCGCAAGGTCATGGCCGGGGTCGCCACCCCGGTGTCGGTCGTGACGTCGATGGGTGACGGTCTGCCGCACGGGACGACGGTCAGTGCGTTCGCCTCGCTGTCGATGGACCCGCCCATGGTGCTCGTCTCCCTGGACCGCAGCTCGGAGCTCCTGGCGTTGGTGCGAGAGACCGGACGCTTCGGGGTGAACGTGCTCGGGTCGACGCAGTCGCGCCTCGCCCTGGCCTTCGCGAAGAAGACTGGAACGGGGAAGTTCAACGGCATCCCGTGGGAGGTGTCCGACGACCTGCCCCGCCTGCCTGGTGCGCCGGGCTGGCTCGCCTGCGACGTAGCCGCGCTGGTCGACGGCGGTGACCACGTCGTCGCGCTGGGCCGGGTGCTCGCAGCCGAGACGACCGACGGGAAACCGCTGACGTACCACCTGCGGGAATTCGGCACCCACGCCGTGCTGGAGGTCGAGGAGGAGGAGTCGCTGTGACCCGTCAGACGTCGGCCGAGGCGGTGCAGACCGCCGTCGCTGCGCTGGCCGCCGGGGGGATGGTCGTCGTCGTGGACGACGAGGACCGGGAGAACGAGGGCGATCTCATCGTCGCTGCAGAATCCATCACCACCGCGCAGATGGCCTTCCTCGTCCGGCACACCACCGGGATCATCTGTGCTCCCATGCCCGCCGCGCGGGCCGAGGCGTTACGCCTGCCACCGATGGTCACCGACAACTCCGACCTCCACTGCACCGCTTTCACGATCACTGTCGACCACCGCGACACCAGCACCGGGGTCTCCGCCGCCGACCGCGCTACGACGGTTCGTGCGCTGGCCGACGACACGTCCTCGGCCGGTCACTTCCGCCGTCCCGGCCACGTGTTCCCCTTGGTCGCGCGCGGAGGTGGAGTGCTCGTGCGGGCCGGCCACACCGAGGCGGCCGTCGATCTGACCACGTTGGCGGGCCTGTCCGGTGTCGGGGTGATCGGGGAGGTCGTCGACGAGGACGGCTCCATGCGCAGCGGGAGATCCCTCAGCGACTTCGCCGCCCGTCACGGTCTGCCCGTGCTGGCGATCGCAGACCTGGTCCGGCACCGACGGGCCACCGAACGCCTCGTCGAGTTGGTGGGCTCCTCGCAGATGCCGACCGCGTTCGGTGACTTCCGGGCCCTGGCGTATCGCAACAGGCTCGATGGCACAGAGCATCTGGCGCTGGTGATGGGCGACCTCGCCGGCGCCTCCCAGAGCGAGGCCGGGGCCCTGGTCCGGGTCCACTCGGAGTGCCTCACCGGAGACATACTGGGGTCCCTCCGGTGCGACTGCGGAGGCCAACTGGAACAGGCCCTGGCCGCCGTGGCCGCCGAGGGTGTCGGTGCCGTGGTCTACCTGCGCGGCCACGAGGGCCGCGGCATCGGTCTCGGACACAAGATCCGTGCGTACAGCCTGCAGGAGCGTGGTCTGGACACGATCGACGCCAACACTGCCCAAGGTCTGCCGGTGGACTCCCGCTCCTATGGCGTGGGTGCCCAGATCCTGGGTGATCTCGGCGCCACTCGCATCAGGCTGATCACCAACAACCCGGCGAAATACGGTGGCCTCGACGGCTACGGGCTCACCATCGTCGGTCGGGTCGCACTCCCCGTCGTGGAGACCGCACACAACGTCCGCTATCTGCGGACCAAACGGGAACGCATGGGCCACCACCTGCCCGATGCCGCCGAGTTGCGTCCCCTGGAGACCGTGGAGGCATCAGCCGAAGCACTGGCGATGCCAGAGGTACGCACGTAGTACGACCGGGAGTTCCGCGAGGCGCCGTCCAGATCCTCGAGGGGAGAGGGACGCCGATCGCCCGGGTCACCCGGGACCTCGGGGTCCCCGAGGTCACCCTGGCAACGGGGAGAACCGGGTCGGGGGGCTCCAGAAGCCACCGAGGGCCTGTTCCAGGGCGACATCGCGGAGCTGGAGCGGTTGCGCGCAGGACGCCGAGGTGCGGATGGAGCGTGAGGGCTCCGGGCGATCGGTGGTCGTGCGGGTGACGGAGGCGACGAGGTGAGCGTGGCCCGCTCCGCCGCCGACCAGTGGGGCGACTACCGCGTGCCGCACGGGGCCACCTGCGCGCTGCTGGCGAGTCGGCCTCCTGTTCCTGACGCGGCCGTGGCCGCACGACGATCCGCGCGAGGCAGGCCGGACGGTGTCGGAGGAGACGGTCGCTGACTCGATGCGCCGCCAGGACCTGGTCGCTCGCGAGATCAGGCGTCGCAACGGGCTGACCCTGCGGGACGAGACCGCGCCGGAGTTCCCCGGTCCGCTGAAGAGGCACGTCACCGCGACTGCGCCGAACCGTCGCTGCGCGGGAGACACGGCCGGGATCCCCACCGCGGCGGGCAGGTCGCCCCGGGCCCCGTCCTCGACCTGCACCCGCCGGCGTCGGACGCGGCCACCGGTCCGCATCCGGGCGCGCATCTGGCCTGGGAGGCGATCACGAGGCGGCGGCGGCTCGCGGGGGGCCAGACAGGTCGCCGGGGTCATCCTCCACACCGACCGTGGCTCGACCTGCACCGCCGCGAAGTCCGCCGCCCCGTGTGGCCGGCGGGGCATCCGCCAGTCGACGGGCATGGTGGGGTCTGCGTCGACCAGCCGAGGCCGAGACGTCCTCCTCCACCTCGGGGTGCGTCGTCCCGGCACGAGTTCGCTGCTCAGGTCACACACGACCTCCGGACCAACTGCCCCGCACACCCGTCAGGACCTGTTGCGAGAAGGCTGCGAGACGGGTGACGGCCTCCGCCGGGGCCCGCGTTGGAGATGTCTACAACCCGTCTGCAATGGCGGGACGCACGAGACGTGCGCCGTGCGTAGGTTTACCCGTGGTGACCCGCATCACCGGCACGTTTGTCAACTCGAGGAAAGGGGCCTGACCATGGAGGTCGGACTGCAGTTCATCTTCCAGAACACGCACGAGAACATGTCGGACGCCGACATGTTCCGCCAGGAGACCGATCTCGCGATCCTCGCCGAAGAGGTCGGCATGGACTTCGTGCAGGCTCCTGAGCACCACTTCGACCCGGGCTACTCGATGATGCCCGACGGCATGCAGTGGATCGCCTACATCGGGGCGAAGACGAGCCGCATCCAGGTCGGCACGGGCGCGATCATCGTGCCGTGGTGGGGCAATCCCCTGCGGGTCGTCGAGAAGATCGCGATGCTCGACATCCTGCTCGGTGACCGCTTCACCCTCGGCTTCGGTCGTGGCCTCGCCCGGAAGGAGTACGAGACGTTCGGCGTCGACATGAACGAGTCGCGCCAGCGCTTCGACCAGGCCGTGCCCCTCATCCTCGACGCGCTCGAGACCGGCGTCGCGGAGTGGGACACCGAGTTCTTCACCCAGCCTCGTACGGAGATCCACCCCCGGCCGGAGCGAGGCTTCCGCGACCGGGGCTTCTACTCGGTGGCGATGTCCCCCGACTCCACCATCGCGGCCGCAGACCTCGGCGGGACGATGATGTCGTTCGTGCAGCTGCCGTGGGAGCAGCACCACGAGGCCGTCGAGGCCTGGCGGACGCGCTTCGCCGAGGTGCACCCCGACAAGGAGCTCCGCGCCCCGGTGTTCTCCGACTTCACCTTCTGCCACGCCGACGCGGCTTACGCGGAGGAGATGGCCTACAAGTACCTCACCAAGTACTACAAGACCGTGATCCGGCACTACGACTTCGACGGCTCCCACTGGGGTGACACCAAGGGCTACACCTCCTACCAGGGAGCTTCAGACGCCATCAACGCCGTCGGCGTCGATGCAGCGGCGGAGGGCTTCGTGCAGACGCAGGCGTGGGGGACGCCGGACCAGATCATCGAGAAGTGGACCCGGCGAGTGGAGATGAGCGGCGAGCTCAGGCCAGCCTTGGCCGTGTCCTACGCGGGGATGCCCTTCGAGCTCGCGCGGGAGAGCCTCACGTTGATCGGCAAGGAGGTCGCGCCGGCCCTGCGCGAGCTCGGCGCCAAGGTGTCCGTGAGTGCATGAGCCTCGAGGATGACAACAAGCAGCTGGTCGAGAGGTTCATGCAGGTGTTCTCGGCGGGCGACGTCGAGGCGATCCTCGGGAGCATGACCGAGGACGCCACCTGGTGGGTCGCCGGTTCGATGCCCGGGATATCCGGCGAGGTGGACCGGGAGGGCTTCGGCGAGATGCTCCGCGGACTCTCCGCGTTGACGAAGGCCGGGGCCATCTCGCTCACCCCACTCGCGTGGACCTGTCAGGGAAACCGTGTGGCCGTCGAGACCGAGTCCTACGCCGAACTGCTCAACGGGCGGGTCTACAACAACCTCTACCACTTCGTGTTCGAGGTTCGGGGGGACAAGATCGCGTCCATCAAGGAGTACCTGGACACCGAGCACACCACCGCGGTGTTCCTCGCACCCTGACATGGCCACACCCCTTCCCTACGAGGGCTAATGTTCACGACCTCGCGGTGTCATCGCTCCATTCACCTGGGAGGCCGTGGTCATGGACGCCGAGGTCTTGCCCTCGCCGGTCACCGCCAGCCTTGCGCTGGTGAACTATGCGAGCGTCTTCGAGGCGTTCAAGGAGGTGGCCGGCGAGGCGACCAAGGTGCGGTCGCCCGAGTCGGTGGACGAACTACTGCGGCTCGTCGGCCGGCGCATCTGTGAGCTGATCGACGCGGGCCGCTGCTCCGTCTACCTGCGCGCCGACGGCGGGCTCTTCCACGGCCAGGTGGGTTACTCGGCCTCGGGCCGGATCGACGACCGGATCAAGCCGCTCGTCGCCGGCGTCGAGGAGGACCGGTTCACGCAGGAGATCGTCCAGACCAGGGCACCGGTGCTGGTCACCGATGCCCGGCACGACGCGCGGACGCTGCAGCGGACGATGCGGCGCTGGAGCGTGCAGGACATGCTGGGGGTGCCCCTGGTCGTCGACGACACGGTCATCGGGATCATCTACATCGACAAGCTCGACCGTGACCACGTCTACAGCGATCGGGAGCTCCACGTCGCGCAGACGTTCGCGAGCCTGGCTGCCTCGGCCATCCACCAGGCTTCGCTGCTAGCGCAGCTGAGCGGACGGTCGGCGGTGATCGCACGGCAGCGTGAGACCCTGCAGCAGGCTGCCGACGCGCACGAACGGCTGACACGGGCCGTCCTGTCGGGCCTCGGCGCCGATGACATCGTCGGCCTGCTGGCTGACCTCCTACGCCGACCAGTCCTCGCGCTCAGCGACCGGTTGGAGCCGATGGCAGTGGCTGCGCCGGACCAGGCTCCGGTACAGCCGGCGTGGCTGGTTGCGGCAAGGGGGGCGGGAGAGGCGCTCGTCAGCATGGCGGTGCGGCGGGTGGTGCGGACGAAGTCCTCCGTCATCCTGCCCCCGGCAGGGGACCTGGGATGCCCGTACCGGAGGCTCGTGTGCCCGATGCTCGTCCAAGGTCACGTCGTGGGCTACCTGGTGGTCCTCGACAAGGGGGCCCCGTTCACCGCCCTCGATGACCGCATCGGTCAGCACGGCGCCACCGTGCTGACACTGCAGTTGTTCAACGAGCTCCGCCAGGCCGCCGCGCGCACCAGCGCCAGGTCGGAGTTCCTGGGTGACCTCCTCCACGGCGGCCGGGACGTCGAGTCGCTACACCGCCGGGGCCGGGTCCTCGGCGTGGACACCCGGGCTCCCCACCTCGTCGTGCACGTCAGCGGAGCCTCGGTCGGGGACGCGGCAGAGGGCGAGCTGCTCGCTCACCTCGCCCGGCTGTTGGCTCGTGAGTCCGGCCTGGACGAGGTCTTGACGACGGGTGTGCCGGGTGGGTTCGTCGTGCTGCTCCCTCTTCCCCACGGGTGCAACGACGTCGACGCAATGCGCGAGGCGAAGCAACTCGTGACGGAGGCCCTGCTGGCAGTCCGTCCGGACGGGTCCCTGTCCACCGTCATCTCCTCCGTGTGCCGCTGCCCTGCCGACTACGCCAAGGCGCACGCCGAGACCCGCAAGATGACCGAGATGCTCGAGCGATTCGCCAGCAGAGGCAGGGTCGATCTCGTCAGTGAACTCGGGGTGCTGAGGTTGCTCGCCACGGCGGCGTCACAGAGTGAACTCCTGGGTTTCGCCCGGGACCTGCTCGTTCCGCTGATGGCGCACGACCGCGAGACACAGGGCGACCTCGTGTCGACCCTGCGCTGCTTCTTGGACCACGGTGGGCAGGTCAGGAACACGGCCAAGGCCTTGGGCGTCCACGAGAACACGGTTCGGTACCGCCTCGCGCGGGTCTCGAAGCTGTCGTTCGTCGACCCCGAGCGCTTCGAGAGCCTCCTCGACCTGCGCCTTGCGCTCCAGGTGATCGACATCGTCGGTGAGCCGGCGTCTGGAGGGTCCACCGCACCCGAGACAGCTACGCCGGCGCGTCCGGTCGCCAGGAGCTGACACTGACGGGGTGTCGCTCGACCGGCGGAGGCTGAGCGCACGGCCTGCCTCGACGTTGCGGGGGCCACGCCGGCCGTCCATGCGCCGGCAGGAACACCCAGGTCGACGGAGACCGCCCCGCAGGGCAACAGTCCGCCGCTCGCTGCCCAGGCCGCCCACGTGCTGGGTGTGTCCGGATCAGGCTGTGACGCATCGCTGATCTGGCCGCTTCCGGCGCGGGCGGTCCGACACGTGTGGGTGACCGACCGGATCCGTGGGGTGCACGTGGCCCGCACGGGATGTGAACCGCCCCGGATTCCGTGCCTCCATCACTCCTGGGCGGTTCAGATCCTGTCGAGCCCGACCGGGGAACGACACCGGTCGCCGTGGTCCTCGACCGAACGCGGTCACGGGCGAAGGCACGCCGTCAGCCCGGTCAGGTCGAGGCCTTCCGCCGCAGGTGAGCTCGGTCGCCCAGCGCGCACCCGCGTGCCCCTCACCTCCCCGCGGGTGCGGGGACCCCGTTCGCCGCCGACCGTGTGGTCGCCCGCCACCGCGCCGGCCCGGCAACCGAGCGCCCGAGGGGGCTGGAGACCGGGTCATGTCGACGCCGATCTCGACGGAACGCACTCGGCTGCCCGCTCGGGGACCCCGGTGATGGTGTCCAGGTGGTCACGAGCCCGGTCGGGAGGGACGCCCACCTCGCTGTCGCTGACGGTGAACAGGGCTCCACTGCGCGCGCCACGTCGGACCGAGATGAGGCAGAGCGACAGGGTCGACCGGCTGATCGAGGATCAGTAACTGCGGCCGTTGATCGCCCACCCACCGTCGACCGGCAGCGTCTGGCCGGTCACGAACGACGACTCGTTCGACAGCAGGAAGGCCACGGCCGCAGCGACCTCGTCCGCTCGGCCGAGCCGCTTGATGAGGTGCGCGTTCGCATTGATCTGTTTCTGCTCGGATGTGATGTCCTGCAGGATCGGAGTGTCGATCGTGCCGGGCGCCACGGCGTTCACGCGGATGTTCTTCTCGGCGTAGCTGTAGGCCACCTGCTGGGTGAGACCGATGACACCAGCCTTCGCCGCGGAGTAGGAGGCGAGGTTGAGCATCCCCTTCAGCGCCGCCAGCGAGGACACGTTGACGATGGCCCCACCGCCTGCCTCGATCATCGAGGGGATGACGTGCTTCATCCCCAGCCACACGCCCTTGAGGTCGGTGTCCAGGACGGTGCCCCAGGCGTCCTCGGTCAACTCGACGGCCTCGTCGGTGGACTCCATGTTCACCACGCCAGCGATGTTCGCGAGCAGGTCGACCTTGCCGTGGGCGGCGACTGCGTGCTCGACCAGCCCCTTCCAGTCCCCGGCCCGCCGGACGTCCATCACGTGGTGTTCTGCCTGCCCACCCTCGTCGAGGATGGACTTGACGGTGGTCTCGTCGCTCTTGAGGTCGGCGACGAGCACCACGGCGCCGTCTCGAGCGATGCGTCGGGCGGTCGCCTGACCGATCCCCTGGGCGCCACCAGTGACGATGGCGACGCGCTGCTCCAGTGAGCCCATGCTTGCCTTCTCTCCTTCTCGGAAGGGTGTTCGCGGTCTTCTCCGGACGGATGTTGCGGCGCCGTGCGACCACAGCCGCGGTGGAGTGGCCGCACGGGGCCGGGATGACTCACGGGCGGACGTGGTCCCCCGGACAGGTCACCGGTTCAGGAAGCCGACCAGTTCCGAGAGGTACTTGTCCCGCTCCTCGACGAAGGGGGCATGCCCGCTCTGCTCGAACTCCACCAGCCGGGCGTCCGGCCACAGGCCGACGGCCGCCTCGGCTCCCGAGAACGGCACGAAGGCGTCCTGGCGGCCGTGCAGCAACAGGACGGGGACCTCGATGGTCGCCAGGGTCTTCCGCTGATCCACGTCGGCGAGACTCCGCAGCGTGTCGGCGCCGCGGGGGCCCATCGCCATGAACATCGCCCACATCCAGTCCACGACCTCGGGGCTGACGGGCACGGCACACACGGACGAGGACACGGCCTTGAACGTGGTGGCACGGTCGCTCGCCACTCCGGCGAGGACGCCTTCGACGTCGGCCACGCCTCCACCGTGCGGCCAGTCCGGCGCAGCGGTGTACCGCGGAGAGGCTCCACCGGTCAGGACCAGGCCAGAGATCTCCGAACCCAGCCGCGATGCCGCCTCGACGGCCACCGCCCCGCCGAGGGACCAGCCATTGAGCACAGGCCGGTCCAGGGAGAGGTGGGCGCACAGCTCGGCGACGTCCGAGCCGATCGCGGCGATGCTGACGTCGTCGAAGTCCTTGTCCGACCGGCCGCAGGTGCGGTGGTCGAGGGTGACGACCTCATTGCCGTTGGCCAGCAGTGCGGGCACCACAGTGTCCCAGCAGCTGGCGGTCATCCCCCAGCCGTGGATCAGGACGACCGGCCGGCCGGATCCCTTGTAGTGCTCGAAGTAGATCCGCCGAGTCTCCTCGACCTCCAGGTAGCCCACGGTTTCCCTCCACGCTCGGAACGGCAGCAACGGTCTGCGTCGGACACTAGGGGCGTCGGCGCGCACTAGGCAGTGGACACCGGGCAGGAGGTTGTCGATCTCCACAATCTCGCATCGCCCCGCCGGTGACACCGAGGCCGGGGACAGCCCACGGACGTGCTTCCCGTCGAGCCTGTCGACGCCGGTGGCGGACACCTCGGCTACCTCACGCAGGTGCTCGGACAGCCGCTCGAGCGACGCAGGGGCGTGCCAGCGCTCTGCGGGGACGAGTCCAGGTGGAGCGCGAAGCCGTTCCGGTGAGCGACGAGAGCCAGCGATCGTCCGTGCCGATGCTCGTGGGGCACGGAGACTGCGGCCGTCGCCCGGCACGGCGGATCGGGGTCGGAGTCCGTGGCGACGACGAGATCCGGGCGCCGCGGCCGCCACCTCGCCGATCAGGGGCGACAGCGACCGGTCCGCAACCATGACCCGGCCCTCGGCCCGCACGGCGACGTCCGGCACCCCTGCTCGAGGCCGAGGTGGGCGGTGGGCAGCGCCGCGTCCCCCCGGCGGGACCGCGAGGTGCGACCTGAGATGCCGGCGGCGGTGGTCTAGACGGACGTGGTGACCGCCGGGGCGGCCCCCCAGGCAGACCACCGGTTCGGCCAGTCGGCCCGCTCGGGCCCGTCCTGCCCGGTGGGTGTGGTGCACCCCTCCACGCCGACGTGGAACTCGACCATCTCCCGCGCACCGGACACGTCGCAGGCTCGGCAGAGGAGCCCGGTGGTCAGGAGCGAAGTGCTCACCCGGCGTCCACGGCGTCGGCCGCCAATCGCTCCCGCACCTGCGGCATGACCTTGGTGGCGAGGATCTCGATCCGTTCCGACCCGCTCTCGACGGACTCGCCGGGCAGCTGCGCCCAGAAGTGGACGTCCTTGATCTGGGGGCGCGCGCGCAGCAGCGCGGTCAGCTCGTCGACCGCCGTGGCCGGATCCCACAGCGTGAAGGCGCCACCGGCGACCAGCTGGTCGGGATCGGCGAACTGGGGCACCTGGTCGGCGGGACCGAACGCGCCCCAGGCCACGTAGTTGTTGATCTGGTAGAGCGCGTGCTCCCCGATGCGCGCCCACGTGCGCTCGGGGTCCTCGGCGATCACAGCCCACTGGCCGGCGTAGATGCGGGCGTCCTCGACCGATTTGCCGAGTCGCCCCAGTGCGTCCAGGTAGGACTGCTGGTGGGCGTTCTGTGTGCTCAGGAACCCGTCACCGATGCGGGCTGCCCGTTCGATGGCCGGGTCGGCCATGGCGCCGACCAGCAGGCGGGGGGTCCGCTCCGGTACTGGCGTGACCGCGAGGTCGGGGAAGGTGAACCGCTTGCCTGCGTAGGGCTCCCGCGAGCCGGACCAGGCCCGCCGGATCAGCTCGACGCTCTCCTCGAGCAGGCTGGGGCGCTGCTTGAGCTCGCGACCGAAGGCGGCGAACTCCGGCGCCCAGTAACCCTGGCCCAGGCCGAGATCGAAGCGGCCGCCGGTGAGCAGCGAGACGGTCGCCGCGTCCTCGGCGAGCCGGATCGGATTGTGCAGCGGAGCGACGATCAGATTGGTCCCGATGTGGATGCTGCTCGTGCGCTGGCCGATCGCCGAGGCCAGGACGAAGGGGGACGGTGTGTAGCCGTCCTCGACGAAGTGGTGCTCGGTCAGCCACGCCGAGCCCAGCCCGAGGGACTCGGCCCAGGCGATCTGGTCCAGGGCCTCGGCGTAGAGGGAACTGAACGAGCGCTCCCAGCGCGCTGGATTCCGGAAGTCGTACCACAGGCCGAAGGTGCAGTCGTTCTCGCTCACGGGCGTCTCCCTCGAGGTGCTCACCGTGCTCCGCCGCTCCAGACCGCAACGCGTCCCCGGAGGCGGTGCGTTCGTCGAGGCCAAGCGTGGGTGGCGACGTCCGGAGTCGCCACCGGTCACCCATCGCGCGGTTGTCGATCCCTCCAACCGCCGCCGGAGGACCCTGGAGTGCCATCGCCAGCCCCGCCCCGTCTCCGCCGTCTCCCCAGCGGGCACCTGCCGGCATGGACGGCGACGACCGGTGACACCGGCGCCTGAGCTGGTCGTGCCGGTGCACGTCGAGCGGCGAGCAGCCCGACGCCGAGACCGAGCGGCCCCCGGATGCCCCGGCTGTCGCCGAGCCGTCCGTAGAGCGCCGTCCCGACGGCGACCATCAGCGTGTACGCCGCGAGGACCCACACGCCGTGCCCCGCCGGGACGTCGTAGTGGTCCACGACCGCCGGGACGGCCACCGCGGCCGCGGCGCTGCCCATCCCGCTGGTGCCCATGAGCGTGCCGAGGAGCGCGCCCACCCCGATCGGGCCGAGGCGGTCGACCGGTCCACCGGGCCGTGTCCGCACCACGGTCCGCACCCCTGCCCGGTCAGCCGACGACGCCCAGGCGGTCGTCGAGCAGTGTCCGGGCGTCGACCATGATGCGGGCCACGACCTCCTGGCAGCTGGCCACCTCGTCGATGAGGCCCTGGGCCTGGCTGGCCCACCAGAGACCGTCCTCCATGTCGCCGCTCGCCAGGACCCGCTCGCGCCCACGGGCCCCGCTGGCGAGGTGCGCGACGTCGTCGAAGGTGGCGCCGGGGCGCCGCGAGATCTCGGCGATCTCCTCGGACACGGAGTTGCGGGCGACCCGCCCGGTGTTGCTGAACTCCCGGAAGACCAGCACGGTGTCGCGTTCGGTGTTGCGGACGATCTGCTGCTTGACGTTGTCGTGGACGGGCGCCTCGTCGGTCGCCATGAAGCGGGTGCCCATGTTGACGCCCACCGCGCCGAGCGCGAGCGCGGCCACCAGGCCGGCGCCGGTCGCGATGCCGCCCGAGGCGATGACCGGGATGTCCAGGGCCCTCACCGCGGCCGGGATCAGTACGAGGCCGGGGACGTCGTCCTCCCCCGGGTGTCCGGCGCACTCGAAGCCGTCGATGCTGATCACGTCCACGCCCAGCGCCTGCGCCTTCAGGGCGTGCCGCACCGACACCGCCTTGTGGACGACCTTCACCCCGGCGGCCTTGAAGTGCTCCACGTGCGGTCCCGGATTGGCCCCGGCGGTCTCCACCACGGTGATGCCCGACTCGATGATCGCCTGCCGGTACTCCTCGTAGGGCACCGGCTCGATGGTCGGCAGGATGGTCAGGTTGACGCCGAACGGCTTGTCCGTGAGGTCGCGGGTGCGGGCGATCTCCTTGACCAGGCCCTCGGGGGTCGGCTGGGTGAGCGCGGTGAGGAAGCCCAGCGCTCCGGCGTTGGCGACGGCGCCGATCAGCGAGGCCGTGCCCACGGCAGTCATGCCGCCGCAGGAGATGGGGTGCTCGACCCCGAACAGCTCGGTGAACGCGGTGCGGATCATGGTCTCTCCCGATGGCGTGGTGGAGGGCGGAGGCGGTCGGCGCCGGGGGCGCGTACGGCCGGCTCAGCCGACCGGTGCGGGCGCGGTGTCGCCGGGGTCGGCGCAGGTGACGCGCGCGAGGAGGCCGGAACCCTCCAGGACGGAGGTGGTCGCGTGCGTGCCGACGGGAGTGCGATCCCGCTCAGGCGTCGGCGCGCTCCGGGCCGGTCGTAGGACGAGGCGCCGGTCGGGCAGGAGGAAGGACACGACACCCGCTCACCAAACTGAACGATCGATCGGCTGATGGAACATGGCAGTCCGCGTCCCCACTGTCAAGAACGAGGTGACGCGGGGGCGAGGTCAGACGGGCGCGCCGCGGCGGGCGGGACCGCGGACGGTGGCGAGCGCGAGTCCGGCGTAGCGCTCGGACATCTGGTCGGGCGTGGTGTCCCCACCGATGCGGTACCAGGACGCGACCGCGCGTCCGGATCAGATCGGAGCCGCCCTGACCGAGGACGTCGCCGAGGCCAGGTCCGCGTCCCACCGGGAACGGGCACCGGTCTACCGGCACCGGGGAGGCAGCGCTCGTCCGACGGCCCTCCGGGTGGCGGCGCATCCTGCTGGCGACGTCGGACCGGCGGCTTGCCATCAGGAGGCACGGCTGCTTTCATTTCCCGAACGAGCGTTTGGTTAGCGCGCTGAGCGGCCCGGTGCGTCGGGCGGACAGGAGCACCGGGTGAGCGTCGTCCAGTTGGACATCGACGAGGGCATCGCGACCGTCACGCTGAACCGGCCGGAGGTGCTCAACGCCTTCACCGACGAGATGGAGGCGGGCCTCGTCGAGGTCTTCGACCGCACCGACGCCGACGACGACGTGCGGGCGGTCATCCTGACCGGCGCCGGGCGCGGCTTCTGCGCCGGCATGGACGTGAGCGACGGCGACGCCGCCTTCGTGAACTGGCGCACCTCCGCGACCGCCCCTGAGGGCACCACGTACGAGGTCCCCGGGGAGTCCCTGCCGATGCGTCGCGACGGCGGCGGCCGGGTGGTGCTGCGCGTCTACTCGTCCCACAAGCCGGTCATCGCCGCCGTCAACGGGCCGGCCACCGGCGTGGGCGCGACCATGCTGCTGCCCTGCGACGTCCGGCTCGCCAGCCAGGACGCCCGGTTCGGCTTCGTCTTCAACCGGCGCGGGGTCGTGCCCGAGTCGTGCTCCTCGTGGTTCCTGCCCCGGGTCGTCGGCATGCAGACGGCGCTGGAGTGGGTGCTCACCGGCCGGGTCTTCCCGGCGGCCGAGGCGCTCGAGCAGGGGTTGGTCCGCAGTGTGCACGCCCCCGGCGACCTGCTCGATGCCGCCCGCGCGCTGGCCCGCGAGATCGCCGACAACACCGCCCCCGTCTCCGCGTCGCTGGCCCGCCGCATGCTCTGGCGCATGCAGGAGGCCGCCCACCCCATGACGGCCCACCAGGTGGAGACGCTGGCCATCAACCTCCGTGGGATCAGCGCCGACCTGCAGGAGGGCTTCACCGCCTTCCTGGAGAAGCGCTCCCCCGTCTTCCCCGGCCGGGTCGGCACCGACCTGCCCGACATCTTCCGCTCGATGCCCGAGCCGGCGTTCGACCCGGCTGTCCTGGAGGAGTACCACGGTGAAGCGTGACCTGTTCGACGCGGACCACGAGGCGTTCCGCCGGGTCGTCCGCGAGTTCGTCGCCCGCGAGGTGACACCCGACCTCGAGCGGTGGGACCAGCAGCGACTCAACGACCGCGACGTCTGGCTGGCCGCGGCCGAGCAGGGCATCCTCGGTCTGACCGCGCCCGAGCACCTGGGCGGGGGCGGCGGTGACTACCGGTTCCGGATGGTCGTGCACGAGGAGCTCGGCAGGGTGTTCGCGAGCTCGCTGGCCTCGTCGTTCTCGCTGCAGGACGACATCCTCATCCCCTACGTCCGGGAGCTCGGCACGGAGCAGCAGCAGCAGCGCTGGCTGCCACCGATGATCGCCGGCGAGCTGATCATGGCGGTGGCCGTGACCGAGCCGGGCACTGGATCCGACCTGCAGGGCATCCGCACCTCGGCTGCCGAGGTGGACGGCGGCTGGGTGGTCAACGGCGCGAAGACGTTCATCACCTCCGGCATCCAGTCCGACGTGGTCGTCACCGTCTGCCGCACCGACCCCGAGGGCGGCCCGCGCGGCTTCACCCTGCTGGTGGTCGAGCGCGGCTTCGCCGGGCTCACCTCCGCGGTGCTGGCCGACACGGTCGAGTACACCAAGACCCGCACGGCGATCGGGAAGCCGATCATCGACTTCCAGAACACCCGCTTCGAGCTCGCCGAGATGACCACGGAGCTCAACGTGACCCGGTCGTTCGTGGACCGGGCGATCGAGGCGTACAACGCCGGCGAGCTGACCGACGTCGACGCCGCGCAGGCCACGTGGTGGGCCTCGGAGATGCAGAGCCGGATCGTCGACCGCTCTGTCCAGCTGCACGGCGGCTACGGCTTCATGCTGGAGTACCCGGTCGGACGGGCCTTCCGCGACTCCCGGGTGCAGAAGGTCTTCGGCGGGACCAACGAGATCACGAAGCACGTCATCGGCCGCAGCATCGCGTCGGGACGGATCTGAGGTGGGCCCGGCGACCGGGACGTCGACGGCGACGTCGGAGCTGGTGCCGACCGGCCGGCTCGGGCCGGCTCTGGTCGCGGCGACGGGCGATCCCCGCTGGTCGGACGTGCGCGCGGAGCTGATCAGCGGCGGGAAGTCCAACCTGACCTTCCTGCTGAGCAGCCCCGCCGGTGAGGTGGTGCTCCGTCGTCCGCCGACCGGCGACCTGCTGCCCAGCGCCCACGACATGCTGCGCGAGGCCCGGGTCCAGTCCGCGCTGGCCGGGACACCCGTACCGACGGCTCCCATCGTGCTCGCCGATCCGGGCGACCTGATGGGCATCCCGTGCTACGTCATGGGGCGCGTCCGCGGGCACGTCATCCGCGACACCCTGCCGGACGGGTTCGCCTGCACCGGGGAGGAGCGGCGCGCGCTCTCCTTCGGCTTCGTCGACACCTTGGCGGCGATCCACCAGGTCGACCAGGACGCCGTGGGGCTCGGCGACTACGGCCGCCCCACCGGCTTCATGGAGCGGCAGGTGCGCCGGTGGACCGGTCAGTGGGAGAAGTCGCGCACCCGAGACGTCCCTGAGGTCGAGGAGCTGGGACGCCGGCTGGCGGCCCGCATCCCGGCGCAGCAGGCGGCCACCATCGTCCACGGCGACTACCGCATCGACAACGTCGTCGTCGACCCGGCCGATCCCGGCCGGGTGAACGCGGTGCTCGACTGGGAGCTGTCCACCCTCGGTGACCCGCTCGCCGACCTCGGCATGCTCCTGCTGTTCTGGCGGCACCCCGGCGAGCCCAACGTCTCCTCGCTCACCCCGGGGATCACCCAGCTCCCGGGCTTCCCCGGCCGCGGCGAGGTGGCCGAGCGGTACGCCACCGCCACCGGCACCGACCTCGGCGACCTGGCCTTCTACACCGCCTTCGCGCACTTCAAGTTCGCGGTGATCGCCCAAGGGGTGTCGGTCCGTGCGCGAGCCGGCGCCATGGGTGGCCAGTCGTTCGGCGATCTCGACCACGAGGTGCACGCCGTCGCGGCCGCCGGTCTCGCCCTGCTCTGATGCGACGAGCCCCCTTTTCCACGAGCCCTGCCGGCCCGCGCCCCGACGACCAGTGGACGGGACCTCACGGACGACGACGCCGCTTCGACCCTCGAGGAGCGCGACGGGATCGCGATCCTCACCCTGGACCGGCCGAAGGCGATGGACGCCGTGAACGCCGACCTCGCCAGTTCGGTCGGCGCGGCGCTGGAGGAGATCGAGCGCGACGACGACGTCCGGGTGTGCGTCGTCACGGGCTCCTGCCGGGCCTTCTGCGCCGGAGCCGACCTGAAGGCCATCGCCGCCCTGGGTCTGCCCGAGGTCAAGCGCGGGCTCTTCGCCGAGGCTGCCGGTCTGATCCGGCTGCCCCGTCAGCTGCCGCCCGAGCTCGCCATGGAGCACGCCATGACCGACCGCCCCGTCCCGCCGGACGTCGCGGAGCGGTACGGACTCGTGAACCGGGTGGTGCCGGCGGCGCAGGTCCTCGACGCCGCCCTCGGGCTGGCGACGGAGATCGTCGCCAACGCCCCCCACCCCGGCCGTGCGCGCGACGAAGCGTCTGGCACGGGCCGCCACCGGAGCCGGCGCCGAGTGGGACCGTGCGGTGTACGGACTGCCGGAGCAGGAGATGCGGACCGTCTTCTCCAGCGCCGACGCGCTGGATGGCGCCACCGCCTTCGCGGAGAAGCAGCAGCCGGTGTGGAGCGGATACTGACCCGGCGGTCCCGTCCGGACGCGTTTCCTCCGGGGCCGCAGCACCGCCTCAGCGAGGCGTCACGGGCCGATCTGCTCCAGCAGCCCCAGGTCCGCCACCTCGACGCCCTGGCCCTGGAGCGGGCGCCGCACGACCCTCGATCCCGGCGTCGTGGCCGTCGAACAGGCTGGCCGCCGCCACGAAGCGCACCGGCTGGACGGGACTGTGGAGGTCGGACGCGGATCTCGGGGCCGTGCCCGTCCCTGACGGGTGCACCGGCGACCGACAGGAGCGATGCTGGTACCCGGGTGCACAACGCGGACCGACGGTGCCGGTCAGCCCGTGGGGTCTCCTCCGCGCTGCGCTTCTCGTCCGGCGAGGGTCAGCGAGCCGAGCAGTCGGGCCAGAACGCGGCAGGTGCGCTCGAACTCCGCTCGTCCGACCACCGCTGCCCAGTGCTGCTCGATCTCGGCCACCCGGTCACCGGCGTCGTCCAGGAGTTGCCGCCCCCGCGACGTCGGGTAGATCAAACGGGCGCGGCCGTCGGCGGGATCGGGACGGCGCTCCAGGTATCCCGATCGCTCCAGCTCGGTCACCAGTTCCGACATGGTGGCAAGGCCGAGCTGCGCACGAGCGGCGAGTTCGGTCAGCCGGATTCCGTCGATGCCCACGTTGCCGAAGACGTGCATGTGCGGCTCCCGCAGATCGTTGTAGCCCCGGTCCTCGCCGGCGGCGGACAGCTCCTTCCGGAACTCACCCAGCAGCTTCACCAGCAGCTGGCCGATGGCCGGGCGGTCGCTCGGGAGATCTCTTGACGTCGGCACGGTTCGACACGATAGTTCGGACACCGAAACTTCGGCTGCCGAAGGAGATGGTGGGGATGTCGCCGAACGACACCGAGACGCCGAGCGGCCGGAGGATCGCCACGCGGCTGGGAGCCCTCCGCGTGCGGGAAGTCGGCTCGGGCCCGCCGGCCGTGCTCTGGCACAGCCTGTTCGTCGACTCCACCACCTGGCAACGGATGGAGAGCCGACTCGCCGCGGAGCGGCAGCTCATCGTCGTCGACGGTCCAGGCCACGGCTCGAGCGGGGATGCCGGTCACGACTACACGCTCGACGACTGCGCCGGCGCCGCGTCCGACGTGCTCGACCAGTCGGGCGTCACGGAGCCGGTGGACTGGCTCGGGAACGCCTGGGGTGGTCACGTCGGTGCCGCCTTCGCCGCGTCCGAGCCGGATCGCTGCCGGACCCTGACCGCTGTCTGCGCCCCCGTCCATGCCCTGGAGCCGGCGGTACGGCGACAGATGCGCGCGAGCATCCCGGTCTACCGACTCCTCGGGCCGATCCGACCCTTCGTCGAGACCCTCACGCACGGCGGACTGCTGAGCCCGCACCCCGACCCCGAGGACGCGCAGCTGGTGGCCGATGCGTTCCGGCGCGCCGACCGCCGAGGAATGGCTCGGGCGATGACGTGCATCTCGCTCCGACGCACCGATCTCACGCCGATGCTGCCGGCGGTGACGGTCCCGACCCTCATGATCGCCGCTGCCGACGACCCGCTCTGGCGGCCCGAGCAGGCACGAGCCGCCGTCCGCGCCATGCACCGGGCAACCACGATCACCGTTCCGGGAGGCGGGCACGTGGAGCCGCTGCTCCGGTCGGCCCCGCTGCTCGCTCAGATCATCATCGCCTTCTGGCGCGCTCCACCCGGAGTGCTCGCCGGCAGCCATGGCGAGCCGGCGAGCCGTGAACCGCGCCGGGATTGACGGACACCGCAACCACAGAAGCGGAGCGCGAGCACCTCGGGCCCTGCCCATGCCTCCGCGCCCGAGGATCGCCGGGCCTCTCGCGGGTCCCCTTGCGCTCCACTCGGAGCCGGCCACCCGGCGTCGGCGGCGTCGCGGTAGCGGGAGGGTGGGACGGACAGGTTCAGTGGCGGCAGGAGCTCGCGACGAGGTCGATCGCCCGGTCGAGCAGAGCGCGCTCGTCCGAGGCGAGCGCTGGGTCGGCGGCTCGGAAGGCGGCGGCAGCAGTGAGTGCGCGTGCAGGCCACTGCTCGGTCTGTTCCAGGAACGCCAGCAAGCAACGGCGCGCCAACGGCGCCCGCGGTTGGCGAGTGTCGACCGCGACATGGGCCAGGATCACGGCGGTCAGCGCGACGTCGACGTCAGCTGAGCCGTCGTCCGCGTTCCGCCAGTCCACGACGACCGGACCGCGCGCGGTCAACATGACGTTGTCCGGATGCAGGTCGAGGTGCACCACGACACGTCCCGGCGCCGGCGAGGTCCGCGCCGGGATGACGTGGAGTCGCCGGTGCAGGTCCGCCAGCTGGGCCCCTGTCGGTTCGGGCCCCACCGTGCCGTCGAGCAGCGCGTGCAACGCCGTCGACCCGTGCAGCCGCTCCAGTACGAGGTCCGGCCCGCCGGCCCAGAGCACCGTCGGCACCGGGTAGCCGTACGCAGCGACATGACGCATCACGTCGGCCTCGTGAGCGGTGTCGCCACCGCGGCGATAGCGCCGCAGCACTCGTCCCGGCCCGTACTCGAAGACGTCCGCGTCGCGGCCTGAAGCAAGCAGAGGACCGATCTCCACGACGGCGACGCTAGAGCGTGCCCCCTGTGCGCCGAGGGACTGCAGGCAGCCCATGTGGCGCAGCAACCCGATCGTCGGGCTGATGGTCTCCGACCTCACTGCCGACCATCAGGCCGCGGTACGACGCACCCCCGACGGCATGCTGCGTGACCGTCGCGACGATGAGGGCCGCGCCGCCCCCGCCGCTCGCCTCGACATCGGCGTCGGGACGACGTAGCGCGTCCCGACCACGGGGGACCCGTCCCGCCCACCGCCCACCGCCACGGAGACGGTCACGATCCGCCTGCTGCCACCTCCTGGAGCTGTCCCCGGAACTCCCCTCCCGCGCACGCGCGGAGAAGGGCCCGTGCCGTCCGGACGAGGAGCATGCTGGAGGTCGGCGGACGTCGGCCGGCCCGCGGGAGGCCGAGCGGCGTCGCCGGCATCGGAGGCGTGCCGTGTCCGCATCGAGGGGTGTACGGCGGTGAGGGAGCTCGCGACGTCTCCGCCCACGAGGCCGGAACCCACGGCCCGGACCTGGGGCAGCAGGGAGCGCACGGCGGCGGAGCGCTCGGGGAGCCACCCCGGGGACCCACTGGAGCGGGAGGCCGACCACGTCGCCGACCTCGTCATGAGCGCACCCGAGCGGATCCCGGATGGTCCGGGGACGTCGTCTCCGGCGTCCGGTGCCTCCGCTTCGGCCGGAGGGGGCCGCCCCCTCCCTGCGGAGGCACGGTCCTTCTTCGGGTCCCGCTTCGGCCACGACTTCAGCCGCGTGCGGATACACACCGACGTGCACGCCGCCCGGGTCGCCGCCGCACACCAGGCGCGAGCCCTGACCGTCGGACACGACATCACCTTCGCTCGCGGCGAGTACGAGCCCACGACGTGGGCCGGCCGGCACCTCCTCGCCCACGAGCTGGCTCACGTGCTGCAGCAGGGCGACCGCAGCCACCCGCAGCGCCAGGCGGTCGAGGGCGTCGAGGCGAGCGGGTCCGAGCTCCGGGCGGAAGACGGCGTCGAGATCGACCAGGCCTTCGGGGCCGCCGAGCCGGTGGGAGGGATCTCACCCCTGCACGGCCCACCCGTGGTCCAGCGGGTCTGCGCCCGCCCGTCCGCTGACGTGGGCTACCCGGTACGTGTGGACCTGGGCATCCCGGCCACGCCTCCACCGGACCGCTCCCGGACCACGGCGCAGATCTCGGCGATGGCCGGGGACGCCAGCGGCCGAACGGCGGGACTCACCAGGTTCCGGGCCGACCTGCGCTGGGACCGGAGGGTCGAGTGGCGAGAGGGCCGCTCGTGGGTCACCGACGTCCGCGTGCACTTCTCCGCCCCGTCGATCCGCGTCTTCCTGACCCGTGAGCAGGCCGAGGGGTCCTGCGAATCGCGGGATCTGGAGCGGCACGAGCGACGGCACGACGACGACTTCCGGGCCAATGCCGCGGAGGCCGAGCGGGCGATCTGTGACACGGCGGGGACCTGGCCGCGGCGCTCCACGCCGACGTCGATCACCGGCGTCCAGCTCGTGGGCCTGATCGACGACTGGATGGCGTTCGAGAGGTGGCGCCTCGAGTACGACAACTGGCTCGACGGCTGCACCTGGGACACGGTCGACTACCCGAGGATGTACGCGTCCTGCCCGAACACCACCGCGGCAGGTGCGGAGGCGGACTGCGGCGATCATCCGCCCCGTCCCGAGCCCCAGCACGTCGTCCCACACCCGGACAAGCAGTAGGCGGCCGGTCATCGCCGGCGGACCGGGCCGGTCGACCCGCACGCGCCCACCGCCCGGGACGTCGTGCGGGAGGCGGGCGGGCTGTGTCGGGACGGTGCCGATCTGCGCGGTGACGTGGCGGTGACGGATCCGGCCGACGATCCGGTCACAGCAGGAGGAGGTCGGGCGTGGACGTCAAGATCGGGACGTTCAACGTCCTCAACCTCGCCCGGCCCGGCGAGCGCTTCTACCCCGACGAGAGGCCGTACTCCGCCGCCGAGTACGAGGAGAAGGCGGCGTGGATCGCGAACCAGTTGCGCCTCATGGACGCGGACCTGGTCGGCTTCCAGGAGGTGTTCCACGAAGAGGCCCTGCGTGACGTGTGCGCGCGGTCCGGGCAGTTCCCCGACGCCACCGTCGTGGCACCCGGCGCCGACGGCTCCAGCGGTCCACGGCTCGGCCTGGTCACCCGGCTGCCGCTCGACGGGCCGGTCACCGCCGTGACCGACTTCCCGCCGGGAACGGACGTGGCGGTCGACGGCGTCGGCCTGCCGGTCGGCACGTTCAGTCGTCCCGTCCTGCGTGCGCCCGTCGTCCTCGACCCGGCGGAGGGCACGACCTCGACGGTCTTCGTCGCCCACCTGAAGTCCAAGCGGCCGATCCGCGACCCGCGAGCACCGGACCACGATCCCCGCGAGGAGGCCCTCGGCAAGGCGCGCGCGCTCATCCGCAGGGCCGCCGAGGCCGCGGCCCTGCGCTTCCTCGTGCTCGACGAGATCGTCGGCAACGCGCGACCCACGATCGTGGTCGGGGACCTCAACGACGCCGTCCGTGCGGTCACCACCGACGTCATCATGGGCGACTCGCCCTCGAGGTTCTGGCCGAGCGACCCCGAGGACCGCAGGGCCTACTGGGACCGGCTCCTCTACTCGGCCCACGAACTGACCGTTCGCCGCACCGGACGCGACGTCAGCTACACGCACGTCTTCAACGGGCACTACGAGAACCTCGACCACGTCCTGGTGAGCCAGGAGTTCTACGAGCGCAATCCGCAGCGCATCGCGGAGGTCAGCTACCTGCGCTACCTCAACGACCACCTGGTCGACAGCCAGCTCAGCAACGACCGGCGCGACCGGATCGCCTCCGACCACGCGCAGCTCGTCGCCGAGATCCACCTCCTCTGACGGTCCGTCAGATCGGTGACGAGGACAGCACCTCCTGGGCGTAGACGTCCCACAGCTTGCCGAGGAAGAGCTGCCCGAACCGCCGCACGACCTCGACCCGCTCCCCGGCGGTCGGGGCGTACGCCCGCACCGTGGTCAACTGGCGGGCCAGGTCCAGCGGCGTCAAGCGCAGCACACCCGCCCCGACCACGCCGTCCGCACCGCCCGGCTGCGCCGGCCCGTCGGCGTGGCCGGGGTCGGCGGGGACGACGTGGCCCTGCAGGATGCGCAGGTACAGCGTCGTCGTGTCGGCCCAGAGGTCGCGTCCGGCGTCGTCCCGGACGTCCTTGTGCCCCAGCAGCGTCAGCGGATGGCCGGCGGAGTCCGCGAAGTGCAGCCGGTAGTACATCCGCTGGTGCCCGGTCACGTCCTGCTGGACGAAGAGGTTGAAGCCACCACCGGTCACGGGCAGCCGTCCGCCCAGGGCCTCGCAGTCGATCCGGCCGTGCACCGCGGCCTCGTGCAGCGGGTCGAGCAGGAAGCGGTTGACCCCGTCGACGTCGATGGTGAGCCGGAACGCCAGCCGGGTCCCCCGGTCCCGGCCGTGGAGGGCGCCACGCCGGGGGTCGGTCTCCCCGAAGCCGAACCACCCGGACATGCCCTCGGTGAACGACAGCCGCGTGCGCGGTGCCGGGGCCTCCACCGCCGGCGTGACCGCGATCCCGTTCTCGGCGCACCACGCCCGCGCGGCCCGCACCCCCCTGTTGACGACCTCGGCGACCCTGTCCTGGCTGAAGGTGACCAGGTAGTGCAGCGGCACCTCGGCCTGCAGCACCTTCACCTCGACGTGGCGGCCGAACTCGCCCCTGTCCCCGAGCGCGTTGCTGGCCGCGATCCGGTCGAGGACCCGCTGGAAGTGGCCGTTGGCGGCGGTCTCGATCACCTGGAAGTACTGGGCCAGGAAGCCGGGACGCCACACCCGCTGCTGGCTGACCGTCCAGACGACCCAGAGCTCGTCGGCGCCGCGGCGGATGGCCTCCTCCAGGTTGGCGTCGGTGATGTACACCGCGTCGATGTAGGTGTCCCCGTCGATGACGACCGGCGGGAACCACATCGGGAGCGAGACGGCGGCGACCAGGAAGTCCTCGTCGAGCGTGGCCGGTTCCCGCACGGTCAGCCGGTTGCGGCTGAAGTCGTAGGCGTTGAACGTGGCGCGGTGGGGGCTGGAGCGGATGCGGTCCCAGTCCAGTCCCCAGTCCCGGAACACGTTGCGCCGGTACTTGTCGAGGGTGAACAGCGAGGGCGCGAACGGCCCGCGCGCCAGCCCCCTCCAGTTCGGGGCGATGCCCCGTTTCGGGTCGGCGAGCCGCCAGTTGTCGGCGATCTGGCGGCCGGTCATCCCCTGGCAGTACATCGCGAGGTTGAAGACGCCGCCGCTGGCGCCGTCGGCGTCGTCGAAGGTGAGCCCCGCCTCGTCCAGCCACACCTGCAGGACGCCGGCCTGGAACGCGACCTTGAGTCCTCCGCCGGCGAGGATCAGCGCCCGCTTCGGCCGGTCCGCCGTCCGGGTCGTGCTCACGGCTGCCTCCCGGGTCGGTGCGACGCCTCGTCCACCAGGCGCTCGGCGAAGCGGTCCGCGAGCGCCGCGATCGTCAGGGACGGGTTGGCGCCGACCGGCCCCGGCATCACCGATCCGTCCGCGACGTGGAGGCCGGGATGTCCGAACACGCGCCCGTGGGAGTCGACCACGCCGCGGTCGGGGCCGGTGCCCATCGGGCAGCCACCCAGCGGGTGCACCGTCACCAGCAGGTTGAGCCACCACAGCGGGTTGACGTACCGGGCACCCATGGCGGCGCTGAGGTCGCGCATGGCGCCGTCGACCCGCCGCAGGTAGGCGCGGGAGGCCGCCGGTCGCCAGTCGACGTCGAGGTAGCCGCCGCGCAGGCGCATCCACCCGTCCGGGACGTCACGGCCCATGCCCAGCAGGGGCAGCGACGTGACCCCGAGGGTGTTGCGTCCGAACACCCGGCTCAGCGGGGAACCGATCGACGTCCTCGGCCGGCGGGTGAGGCGGGCGATCCCACGCTCGAGGAGGAACCGTCCCAACCCGGCCGTCTGGGAGAGGAGGCCCTCCTCGACCAGCCAGTTGACGAACTCGGGATACCCAGCGTCCTCGACGTAGGCCCCGCGCCCGCCGGCCCCGTCCGGGAGCCGGGTGGCCGTGGTGATGACCGGACCGAACGTGGGGTCCAGCCGGCGCACTCCGCCGTCCCGGGACCGGGCCTTCGCGGCGAAGCCGAGGTAGTCGCCGTTGCCCGAGAAGCGGGCGCCCAGCATCGGCGACAGCCGGGGGAACACCGAACGGTTCTTCAGCAGGAGGTACGTGCTGCCCAGCGCGCCGGCGGCGAGCACGAGCCGGCGGCAGGTGAGCCGGTGCACCGGGAGCCGGTCGCTCGGGACGGGCAGTCCCTCGTCGGTGTCGTGGTGCTCGACGTAGTCCACCGCGTAGCCGCCCTCGACCGGCTGGAAGCCGCGCACCTCGCAGCGCGTGCGGATGACGGCGCCCCGGTGCACCGCAGCGGACAGGTAGGTGTGGTCGAGGCTGTTCTTGCTGCCGGAGTTGCAGCCTATGTCGCACTCGCCCACCAGCCGGCACGTCGAGCGGGGCAGTCCGTGCAGGTTCGGGTACCCGCGGTCGAGGATCTGCTCGCCCGGCACCGGCCGGTCCGCGTCCCTGCCGAAGGTCACCGCGAGGTTCGGCAGTTGCCAGTCCAGCCCCAGGGTGCCGGCCGCCTGCTGCATGGCCGTCGCCTTGTGGGTGCGGTCGTAGGGCGCCACCTGCAACGGGTAGGGGTGGACGTCCATCATCTGCTCGACCGCGCGGTAGTGGCGTTCCAGGTCCGCGTAGGTGACCGGCCAGTCCTCGGAGCCACCGCCGGGCAGCGGCTCGGAGACGAACGTCTCCGGGTCCTTGCGCAGCAGGACGTTGGCGTAGATCAGCGAGCCGCCACCGAGCCCGCTGCTGACCACCGCCGAGATGCGGGAGAACGACCAGACGTCGAACAGCCCCTGCCGGCCCTCGCTGGGGTCCCAGAAGTTCTGGGCCATGTCGTGGGGCGAGCGCGGGAAGGAGCCGGGCGGATACGCCTTGCCGCGCTCCAGGACGCAGACGTCCAGGCCGGCGTCGGACAGACGCCACGCCATCACCGAGCCACCGAAGCCGGACCCGACGACCACGACGTCGAAGTCGGTCCGGTCACCGGTCACCACCGCAGCTCCCGCATCCCGTGCGGCGGCCTGGCGTCCATCGCGACTCCGAGGGGAGGCGGCGCGGCGTCCGAGCACGAGGCACTCCGATCACCGCACTGTCCGATCCGTCCGGACGGACGCTAGGAGGAGAGGCGTCACCGCACCGTCACCGGCGCCCCCGCGCGCGAGACCGTCGGCCGAGCCACCGCCGGTCCCGGTGACCGGGCGGTGGCGCCGCCGTGACGCAGGGCGGGCGATCATCCACGGCGGTCCTCCCCGCGAGCAGACTCCACGCCGTCCCCGCTCCACCGGGTGACCCCGTCCGCCGAGGACACCAGGAGCCGCACATGGCCACCACCGACGACGGGCAGCAGCCTGCCGACGCGGATGCGCCTGCATGCCACCTGCCGCCGCCCCCGGCAGCAGCCGAGGACCCTGCCGACTCGTTCACGCGCCGGCCGGCCACCCGCTGGCTGGAGCCGCGCCTGCTGCTGCAGACGAGCCTGAAGGTGGTCGTCAGCGCCGTGCTGGGCGAGTACAACGACAAGCGCGAGCTGATGGGCAGGATCGACGCCCACGGCTACCTCGACCTCAGCGACGCCGACGGCGACCTGTGGATCGACTACGTCTCCGACCTCGGTGACGGGTTCGCCGCCACCTACGCCGTGGCCGCCCTGCTCTCCCGCCCCGAGCTCGAGGTCGCGCCACCGGGTCGCCCGGCCCAACACACCCGTCGCGGCCGGCTGCTGGTCATGGGCGGCGACGAGTGCTATCCGGCCGCGGACGTCGACGAGTACGAGAACCGGCTGATCGGCCCCTACCGGGCCGCGCTCCCCCAGCCGCCCGCGGGCGAGACGCTCCACCTGCAGGCCGTGCCGGGCAACCACGACTGGTACGACGGGCTGACGGCGTTCATGCGGACCTTCTGCCAGGGCCGGTCGATCGGCGGATGGCGCAGTGGCCAGGCCCGCAGCTACTTCGCCACCAAGCTGTCGGCCGGCTGGTGGCTGTGGGGCATCGACATCCAGTTCGACACCTACCTCGACGAGGCGCAGCTCGCCTACTTCGAGGAGATCGCCCGGGAGCTGTGCCCGGGCGACGCGGTCCTCCTGTGCACGGCCAAGCCCAGCTGGGTGGCGGCGTCCGAGGACGACGTCGAGGCCTACGCGACCCTCGACTTCTTCGAGCGGACGGTGGTCCGCCCCCGCGGCGCCAGCGTGCGGCTGGCGCTGACCGGCGACAGGCACCACTACTCCCGCTACGGCGCGGAGGACGGCGCGCAGAAGATCACGGCCGGGGGCGGCGGCGCCTTCCTCGCTCCCACCCACCACCTGCCGGAGTCGATCGTCGTGCCGCCGGAGAAGAGCACCGCGCGGAGCAAGAGCCCCTCGACGGGGTACGCGTGCCACCGCGTCTACCCCGAGAAGGACGACTCCCGGCGGCTCGGCCGGGGCATCCTGCGGCTGCCGTTCAGCACGCCGTCGTTCGCCGCCCTGCTGGGCGGCGTCCACGTCCTGCTCGCCCTGGCCGTCGGCGCGGCGCTGCGGGAACCGGCCCGCGGCCTGGTCGACGACCTGCGGGCCATGGCCCTGGCGCTCCGCGAGGCCGGCCTGGGGCGCCTCGCCGGCGG
This sequence comes from Geodermatophilus amargosae, assembly GCF_041028265.1. Lineage (GTDB taxonomy): Bacteria > Actinomycetota > Actinomycetes > Mycobacteriales > Geodermatophilaceae > Geodermatophilus > Geodermatophilus amargosae_A. The sequence goes on along the minus strand of NZ_JABGCW010000008.1, from coordinate 120,220 downwards.
CCTGGTCGACAGCGTGGCCGCGCTCGTCCTCTGCGGCGTGGTCCTCGGCGGAGCCGTCGCCTTCACCAAGCAGGCGCGGCGGTGGCGCGGGCGGGTGGTCGGCCTGGTGCACGGGCTGCTGCACCTGGCCCTGGCCGTGCTGGTCATCCGGGCCGTCACCGCGCTGGCCGCGCTTGTGGTGCCGGGCGGCTGGCTGCTCCTCGCCGTCGTCCCGCTGGTCTTCGTGGTCGGCGGGGTGCTGGCGGCCGAGCTGGTGGCGGTGTACCTCCTGGTGGTGGACCGGTGGAGGTTCAACAGCAACGAGCTCTTCGCCGGCCAGGCCATCCCCGACCGCCGCGACTTCCTCCGCCTGCGCCTGCAACCCGACGGCACGCTGACCGTCTACCCGATCGGCCTGCCGCGGGTCCCCCGCGACTGGGACCGCCGGGGGGACTGGGCCCCCGGCGACCGCGAGCGCTTCGAGCCGGTCGACGGGCCGCTGACGCCCTTCCTCATCGAGCCGCCCGTCCCCGTCCCACGGACGGCGCGGTCGGGACCGGGATGAGAGCGCGTCGGGAGACGGGCGGCGGCCGCGTCAGCAGCGCCGGGCCGGTGGCGGATCCACCGCTACCCTGGCGTGCACTCGCCCGGACCGGACCAGGTGGTGTGGCAGGAGTCGCACGACCAGCTGAGGTGGCGGTGGTCCTGATGACGACGCCGGATGCTGCGTGTCACGGCGGTGCCGCACGACCAGCACGGCGAGCTGACCACCGTCCGGAGCACCCAGGCGTCATCGGTCGGGGGCTCGATCGACATCTGCTCTCCGCGGGCCGGCTGACACACCGGGAGCACGGTGCCCACGACGGACGGCGGGGAAACGCCGGGACGAGGGCGAGGCGACGGGGAGCGACGCACCGGCTCCTGCCCCGCCTCGCGGCGGTGCTGATCGCACTCGGGTCGGCCACCGGCTGCGGCGTACTGGTCGGTGCATCCCCGACGGAGGTGGACGAGGTCGTGACGCAGCGGATCCAGGTCGAGGTGACACGGACGGGTGGCTTCGGCGGGCTGATGACCTCCCGGTCCGCGGACACCGACGCACTCCCCCCGGAGGACGCACGGAGGCTCGCAGAGCTGGTCGACGGACTCGATCTCGAGGCGCTCCGGATCCCACCAGGACGGACCCGGCCGGTGCCCGACGCCTTCCAGTACGACATCTCCATCTCGCGGGCGGGCGAGCACGTCCGCCTCCGCCTCCACGACCCCGACGTCCCCGCGGAGCTACGTCCGCTGATCCAGTTCGTGCTCCAGCGGACGTAGCCCGCGGCGGGGCTACAGGACGCCGACGGTCCGGAACGCGCCGCGCACCACCTGGGTCGCCTGACGCTCGACGACCCCGTCCCGAGCCAGGATGCGGGCCTGGGCGCTCAGGACCTGGGCCGCGTCGGTGAAGACCGCGGTCGGCCACAGGTTCTGCAGGCCCGCGTACCAGATGCGGCCGGCGCCCTCGGTGCCCAGCTCCTGCGCGGTGAGGTAGAAGGCGCGGTTGATGATGCCGCTGTTGATGTGGACGCCGTAGTTGTCCTCGGGTCCGGAGTAGTACCCGTTCATGTGGTCGGGCTGGGGGTCCTTCCCCATGAGCGGGTTGTCGTAGGCGGTGCCCGGGTGCGCCATGGACCGCAGTGCCTCGCCGTAGAGGCCGGGGGCCATGATCTCGTCACCGACGAGCCAGTTGGCCGACTCGAAGTCCTCACCCTTGAGGTCCTGCTCGATCAGGCTGCCGAACACGTCCGCGAAGGACTCGTTCAGCGCGCCGGACTGGCCCCAGTACTCCAGGTTGGCGGTGAACTGCACGACGCCGTGGGAGAACTCGTGACCGAGGACGTCCGGTGACGCGGCGAAGTCGACGAAGATCTGCCCGTCGCCGTTGCCCAGGACGAGGCGGATGCCGTCCCAGAAGGCGTTGAGGAAGTCCACACCGAAGTTGACGTTGACGTTGACCGTCATCCCGTTGTGGTCGAGCGAGTCACGACCGTGCCTCGTCTTGTAGTAGTCGCGGGCCGCTCCGGAGTAGTCGTAGGCCTGGTTCACGTTCTGGGCCCCGACGGCCGGATCCGCCTCGCCACGCACCAGTTCCTTGTCGAACTCCCAGGTGTTCTGGTCGTCGTAGATGGCGCGGTCCCCCTTGCCGGGACGGGGCTGCACCACCCCGGTGAGCGCCGAGGGCAGATCGGGCGACGCGCTCTGCCGCAGCCCGCGCAGTTGCTGGCTGACGACCGCGGTGCGCTGCGCCGCACCGGGATCCGGCGTGTCGGTCCCGCTGGCTCGCGCGAGGTGCTCGAGCACCATGGGCGGCACGAAGGAGCAGTGCACCTGACTCTGACGGCTGGACATGGACGGCCTCCTGCAGGCGGAGAGGTGATGGCCGCGCTCGGACCTCGGGCACCCGCACGACGGCCGCTTCGCACGCGCCCCGGTCACCCCGGGCTCCCGTCACGTGCGAGGACAGCGTCCCGAGGAGGCGTTACCGCACCGTCATCGCCGCATCACCGGCGCGACGGGACAGGACCACAGCGCCGGCCGACCGCATCCCGGATGGGCCGGCAGGCGAGCGGCGAGCCGTGACGCGTCCGTGACGGCGGTTCCCGCACCCTGTCGGTCCGGGCACCGCGTGCCGTGGAGCCGCACCCGGGACCTCCAGGGTCACGGGAACCGTCCCCGAGCCGTCAGGAGTGGTGATGGAGCCGCTGGCCGGCACGGTCGTCCTCTTCGACATCGGAGGCACCCTGGCCTCCGTCACACTGTCCCCGGACGGGGACCGGGTCGAGGGACTCCTCGTGTACCCCCACGTCTGGAGCGTGCTGGAGGAACTCCGCGGGCGCGGCGTCCGCCTGGGGGTCGTCTCGGATCCCGGCCCACTCACTCCCGAGGACATCGGCCGCGCCCTCGAGCTCGCCGGCCTGCGCCGCTTCCTCACCCCGGAGCTGGAGCTCTACGGCCCGAAGGACTCCCCCGCGATCTTCGAGCAGGCCCGGGAGCGTGCAGGCGTCGTCGACCGCGTCCTGTTCGTCGGCGAAGACGCCGCCGAGCGCGGGCAGGCCGTGCGGGCCGGGCTCCTGGTGGCGCCGCATCCCCGGCTCGCGCTGGCGGTCCTCGACGGACAGGCACCCCTGCGCTACCTCCGCGTCACCGTTCCCCCGGCCGGCGTCGGCGAGGACTGGCCGGCCGCGCTCCGCGACCTGCCGCTCCTGCCCGTGCACCTCACCGGCCGGGACGGCACCACGGTCTACGCGATCGGGACGACGTCGGCCGCTGCGCGACTCGACGCCCTGGGCTTCCGGGTGGACCGCCTGGGAGTGGAGGACGAACCGCTCACCTCGGAGCTGTACCTCCTGCGCGACGACCGCCAGCTCAGCAGCGGCTTCCTCGTCCCGGACGGGAGCTCGAGCGACGTCCTCGGGACCGGGCCCCTGGCACGCACCGTCCTGTCCTCGACCGACGAGGGGCTGGTGGTCGCCGTCCCGGCCGGGCGATCGGTGGAGACCTACCACTTCCCCACCGCCCGGCACGGGCACCACCTCAAGCTGACGGCGCCCGCCCCGGCGTCGGGGCGCGTCGGGGACCTCACCGCCCGTGCAGCGGCGACCACCGTCCCGCCAAGGGTCACCGCCGAGGAGCAGCGGATCCTCGAGGCGACGGTCCGGCCGCAGGAGATCACCGGCCACCTCGCGCGGTACACCGGAGCCGAACCCGCCGACGGAGGTGCCGTCATCACCAGCCGGCACGTGCAACACCCCGACAACGGGGTGGCCGTCTCCGCGCTCGCCGCCGACCTGGAAGGGATTGGGCAGGGGCGCTTCGTCGTCCGTCGGCACTGCTTCCCGCACGAGGGGCAGCAGCTGGCCAACGTCGAGGCCGAGTTTCCCGCTGCCGGGCTCGACGGTGTCGTGCTGGTGACGGCGCACATGGACTCCACGGGCGCCCGGCACCCCGGGTACCGGCCGGACGTCGACCCGGCCCCGGGAGCCGACGACGACGGCAGCGGCACCGCCGGGGTGCTCACCGCCGCCGGCGCGTTCCGGGCGCTGGACGCCGCGCTCGGGGTGCCGCGCCGGGCCGTGCGGTTCGTCCTGTTCAACGCAGAGGAGCACGGGCTCGTCGGGAGCCTCGCCTACGCGCGCGACCAGGCGCTCCTCGGCACCCCGATCGTCGGCGTCCTCCAGATGGACATGATCGGCTGGGACGATCTGCCCGATCGGACCTTCGAGCTGCACGCCGGCTTCAGCGGCTCGACGGCGGTCGAGGAGCGGTCACTGGCGCTCGCACGGACCATCGCAGAACTGGTCCCCCAGGTCTCCCCCACGCTGCCGGCTCCCCAGCTCTACCCCCACGACGGCGAGTGGGACCCGGCGGAGGGCCGCAGCGACCACCACAGCTTCCAGCTGCAGGGATACACCGCCTGCCTGGCCTCGGAGGACCTGTTCGCCGGCCCCGGTCCCGGTGCCCCTCCGGCCGAGATGAACCCGCAGTACCACATGCCCACGGACGTCTCGGTCAACGGCGGGTACGCGGCGGACATCGCCCGGCTGGTGACCGCCGCCGCCTGGGTCACCGCCACGCGCTGACGACGCCGACTCCCCTCGTGACCGCTCGACCTACTCACCGACGCACCGCTCCTGCCGCGGGGATGACGTCCACGAGCGGCCTCGACGGCGGGGTGGGCGATCGTCGCGGCCTACGGCGTTACAGGCGTGATCTCGATCGACTCGATGGGGTGCTCGTCGGTGACCTCCACCATCGAGGTACCGGCCGACGGAGGGGTTCCGCACTCCGGGACGAATGCTCCCGCGACAGCCCGACCGGTCCTACGAGCGCAACGGTGCCGGGGGGTCGGTCTTCCTCTACTCGTTGCCCGTGTTCACCTGGGTCTTCGACGCCGTCGGTGCACGACCGCGTCGGCCGAGCGCGTCGGGTCGTCCGCGGACATCCGCTCGGCCTGCGGCCGGAGGGCCTCGATCTGCGCTTGGATCTCGAGCTGGAGCTCCTGCCGTCGGCTCTGGTGCGACCGTGCAGCGCCGAGCTCCGCGGCGGCGTCGGCGCCGGCACCGCTTGCGCACCTCCCCCCACACCTTCCACGTGGTTTTCGGGGTCGATCCCGAGCCTGGGTGGACCCTCGCTCCGATCCGGAGCGTCGATCTCCTCGATCGCGTCCTCGAAACCCTCGCGGGCGCCGCCGCCGTCGAGCAGTTCGTCCTGTCCACCGCGTCCGACGAACACCCCCCGAGGGCTTCTCCCCGCCCGCCCGGGATCTCGACCTGCGGCGGTGCGGTCTGTCGCAGACCGTCACGGTGACGTCGACCGCACGCTGGTACGGGTACCCGCTGCGGGGTAGCTCCGGACTGCGCGCTCCACCGCTCGACGTGGCGGACGCCGACACGCTCAGCACACTCACGACGGCGTCGGCGCGACGCTGCGCGTGGTCCATCAGGTGGCGCGGCTGGCCGGCGATCCGGCACCAGCTCGTCCGTGCCACACGCACCGTCAAGGTTGTCCTCTCGGTCACCAGGGCCCCGGACCGGCAGAGATCCCGAGGGAGGCGACGAGAGCACGACCTGGTTCAGTCACGGATGGAAATTCTGGATGAACCACATGACATCAGCGGGATCCTGGTCGATGAACACCCGCCGAACGCGCCGGAGCTCATTCATCGAATGGGTGCGCACCTCCGCGAGTTCCCGGGCGCGCATGTGCTCGCCAAACAGCTCGCCGCGATTGTCTGCCCGGATGTCAGGCACGCTGTAGCCCTCCGGGTCATAACCCAACAAGCCTTCGAGTGAATCCCAGATCTCCTTTCCGTACGTGAACGCCTCCGGAAGCAGGAAGCCTCCACTGCGATACTGCAGGTAAGCGGTGAAGGTGAAGTGTCGGAACTTGTCCCATCCATTGGCACTGTCCGTGCCGACCACCCTGACGTATTCCTGCTGCAACTCACCGCCCAGTTCGCCCCACTGCAGATCGTTCAGTTCCTGGAAGGCGGCACCGTAATCTCGGCCCCGACGCCGCAGAGCCACTTCGAACAGGTGGCGCGCCAACGTGTCGTAGTAGTCGTCGGGAAAGCGTCCGAGACCGAATCGTGACGCATCGCTCGACAAGCGCTCCATGCCCGCGACGACCAAGGGGTGTGACACGGTCGGAACTGGTGCAGCCTGCCGCTGGATGAACCTCGGGTCGGCGGGAACGAGCCCGCGAGGACGATGTGGCTCCGGTGACTTCGGGGACCGTTGCACCGCCGAGGGTGCGGGCTCACTCGTGTCCGGTGGAATCGACGGGTAGCGGACCGACAAGGGAATCCGGGCGGAGTTGGCGGCGATGTATCCGTGGACCTTCTTGTTCGCGGTGTCGGATTGGATGCCGATGCAACCGGCGGTGCCGTCGTTACCTCCGTCCTTGTGCAGATAGAAGCCGCCCGTGCGATCGGTCAGGAGTCTGCGACGGGCGGTGGTCAGGAGACTGGCATGGAGGCGGGTCCGGTACTGACCCCACGGCCCCGCACTGAAGTTGTGCGTCCGTGCGTTCTCGACCTCGGATGGCTCCACGTAGTAGTCGCCCTCAGGAATGGGGCCCTTGTTCGGCTCGTCCTGGTACAACGGGCTCGTCCAATCGCGCCCGCCGGCGAGCCGGTTCGTCGATCTGAGCCCTGAGACGGCCGGGGTGGTGTATTGGACTGATCCCTGCAACTCGAGCGTGGAGCCATCGAACTCCATGTGACTCACCGCGCCGGTTCCGGCCGTCAGCGTTGCCTCCAGCTCCCCGAGAACCTCTGTTCCCGCCTGCTCGGCCCGACCGACCTGACGCTCCCCCCATGCCGTTGCCCGGTCGGCCAGGTCCTCTCCGGCAGTACCCGCACGCTCCGCCTGACGTTCGCCCCACCGCCATGCCCGCCCGACGATCTCCTCCAGGTCCTGCCGCTGTACCGCAGTCCCGAAGGTGTTCTGCTGCAGGGTGTGGACCAGCTCGTGCGCGATGAGGCGGCGACCTGCCGGATCATCCGGGTGGTAGGCACCCTCCCCGAAGTAGATGTCTGTCCCGACCGTGAAGGCTCGCGCGCCCATGCGATCAGCCAGTTCCGCCGCTTCTCCGTCGGCATGAACACGGACGGAGTTCAGGTCGGCTCCTAGACGGGTGCCGAAGTAGGCCTGCTGCTCGCCGGGCAGCGGTTGACCACCGCTCGCCCTTCGGAGTACCACCGACTCGACGTCCGCGGTGGCCTCGCCCGCGGGTGATACGCGGGTGACCGGGGCGACGTCCACCGCCTCACCCGCGATGAGGTTGTCCGCGTCCTGGTCAGCTGATCGTTCGGCTGGATCCGTGGATTGACCGACGGTCAATTGGGCTTGGACCCTCCGCAGACCCGCACCTCGGACGAGTGGAGCCGCGGCGCGGCCGGCGCGTCGCGCAACACCTGGGAGGCCAGACGACCTCGGATCGCCGTGCTCCGGGCTGGGCCGGGCGTCCCACGTGCCAGGGGCGCGGACGGTTGGAAGGAGCGATCCGGCAAGCGGCCGACGCTCGAACAGGTGGCGATCCATCATGAGTTCTCCGCTCCGATCCGCCTCTCGGCGCCTTGGCAGGAGGCCGTCGCGGGCAGCGACCCGGTCGGCGTCCCATCGCAACGTACGAGGCCGTGCGCCTCCACGCGTTGCTCCGCAGCCTCACTCTGCGGGGGTGCTCGGACCCGCTCGCCTGACGTGCACGACGATGCGATCCCCGCGGCCGCGAGGCGGGGCTGAGTCGTCACCGTCCCCCCCTCCGTGCGCTCGGCGCCGGCTGTGGGGAGGGCTCGAACTCCACCTGCAGGCCCCACCCGAGCGGGAGGTGCTCCGCGAGCGCGGCCTCGAGGTTGCGCCTGCGCAGCGCCTCGTGGAGGTCGTGGTAGACGCCCATCTCCGAGTCGTCGTCCGCTCCCTCGCGGATCGCCGGCGAGCAGTCGTCGCTGAGTCGGCAGTAGTCCGGGTGGCCGTACCTCAGGCTGGAGAACTTCGGCTCCACCGCGGCGGCCTTCTCCTCCGGGCTCCCGTCGTCCGGTGCCATCGCGAGGTCCGGCTGGCAGGCGTACCGCCGGGGTGTACGCGAGCTGGCCGGTACGTAGCAGTACCTCAGGCAGCCGACCTGGCGGCGCTCGAGGTCCATCCCGGCCGTGAAGAGCGAGTTCTCGCCGAGCTCGACGGCGTGGGCGCGGGTGCTGCCGACGACCGTGGAGTCGACGACGGTGAGCGTCGCGTGCGCGCGGCGACCGTTGGGCGCGGCGATGGCGTCGCCATCCGCGGTCGTGGAGTCCACGATGCTCGTGGTGATGTGGAGCCGTACCGGATCGGCGTTGACCGCGTCCCGCTGCACGATGACCGTCCCCACGATGCTGTGGTCCACCTCCACGCACGTGGTCTGGAGCTGCACCGGGGGCTCCTCCGGTCCCGGGTAGCCGCGGCGCCCGTGGCGGTTCCGGGGGCGGTGGGTGAGGACCAGGCTGGCCTCCTCGCCGTTGGACGGCTCGCACGCCGCGTCGAGCTCCCAGCCCGGGACGAAGGTGCAGTGCCGGACCACCACCTCGGCCGGGTCGCCCGACACCCTGACGGCGTGGGCGGCGACCATGATCCCGTCGAGGACCACGCGGCTCCGGGTCCCGCAGCGCAGCAGCATGTCGTCGATGTCCTCGCTGCGGGCCGGCAGGACGATGGTCGGCCGGCAGCCGAGGGCGGCGCGGATCTCCAGGACGTGATCGGCGGCGACGTCGACGACGACCGGCTCGACGTACAGGCCGCTGTCGCACAGCTCGACGACGGCGTGGATCGGTGGCCGGTCGGACTGCTGCAGGGCTCGTACGGCGTCGTTGACCACGGTCGCGCCGTCGCCGGCCCGGACCCGGACGACGGCATGCGAGCGACCGACGTCGTCGGGGTACTGCGCCTCGAGCACCAGGCGGTTGAGCCGGATGCGGCCGGCACCGGCCGCCGAGGTGTCGAGCAGTTGCAGGGCCTCGTGGTCCAGGGCCCCGAGGTCGACCGGTCCCTGCTGCAGATTGTGTGCCTGCAGCACGCGGTTGAGCGCTGCACACAGGCGGACCCCGGCCGTCTCGCGGTGCTCGACGAGCTCGGCGACGACCTCGGGCCCGAGGAGCCCGAGCAGGTAACGGCTGAAGTCGCCGGCGTCGGTCAGCAGCAGGTCGGGGAATCCCGCGCTGATGTGGTGGGGGCGGAAGAACGAGGCGGCGACGGGGATGCCGGGCGTGGGGCGGGGGTACTCGCCGCCGCCGATGGCCATCGGGAAGCCGTGGCAGTAGGACGCGGTGAGTTGTCCGACGTCGTACTGCTCGGGGAACATCACGCGTCCCCGTTCCGGGTCGACGGCGACCTCGTCGTCGAACACCTCGTCCCAGTCGCCGAGGTCCCGGATGACGATGCGTTCCGGGGCGACGGGAACGCCGTCCTCGTGGAGCAGCAGGCTCCTCCCCTCCCCGTAGTGGCGAGCCAGATGTCTCTCGAGCGCATCGATCGTGAGCGGCCGCACGATGATCGGTTCGGCCTCGTCGTCCCCGACGGCGGACCGGGCGCAGGTGAACAACGGCGCGTCGTTGCCGAGCACGCTCAGCCGGTAGGCGTTGGCGGGCCGCCCCCGCCGCACGCGGTCGGGCCGGACGTAGGTCAGTGGCCAGGACGGCACCCGCCACGCCTTCACGGTCACCGTCTGCTCAGCGGCCCCGGCGCACTCCCCGTCGCCCGGCCCCTCGCAGAGGACCGCCGACCAGCCGCTCACCGTGGCCACCATGTCGTCGAGCACCGCGTGCGTGCCCTTCCGGCGGCGGAGGCGGAGCGCGTCCGCCACCGCCCGGCGGGGCACGAGTGGCGAGGACCCGGCGTCGCCCGGGCGCCCCTCCGGGACGGGCAGCCACCGGTGGCCGACCAGGTCGCCGAGGTACGGGACGACCCAGGGCTCGCAGGTCTCGATGAAGAGGTCGGCGTACATGCGCCGGATGTCGTCCTCGACCACGTCCGCCTCGGCGCCCAGGACCCGCAGCAGGTCGCGCAGCGGGAAGCCCGCCTCCGTGTCGTGCGACCTGATCACTCCCGGCAGGAGGTCGAAGAACCGGTCGGCGCTCATGGTCGTGCCTCCTCGGGGACCTGCTCGAGCAGGAGGGTTCCGGGCGCCGTCGACAGGTACGCGATGGTCGTGGGCTCGACCTCGGGTCCGGGAGGACCGCCGGCGGGAGCGTCCGGATCGGGCGCGAGCAGGGCGCGGGCCGCGTCCGCGACCGCCTCGGGCGACCTCGGCGCGTCGGGGTCGCCGGTGTCGATCGTCCCGAACGCGACGAGGTCCACCCACGCGACGCCGCGCACCGCCTGCATGACGGCCATCGCCTCCCCGGGCCGCGGCACCTGCCCGATCTCCCGCGCCTCGAAGCCGAGGGCCGTGAACAGGGCCGAGACGACGCGTGGCCGCACCGCCTCCCAGAGGTGGTCGGGGGCGAGCTTGATGCGGGCCCTGATCGCGACGAGGAGGGCCTCCCGGGGCTGCACGTCGACCGTCGCCCCGGGGGTCTCCCGGGTCCGCAGCGGGTCCCCGCTCCCGGGATCGACCAGGTCGCCGGACCGCGCGAGCGCCGCACGCAGATCCGTGAGCAGCGCCGAGCCGGTCGGCAGCGGGGCGTCGTCGACACCGGCGACGGTGAGCGTGTGGGCGACCGACCCATCCGCCGATGACGTCGACGTCAACCGCGCCTTCCCGATGCCCGCGAAGGCGCGGGCGAAGTCCTCGAGGTCGACCGCCGAGACGAGCCGGTCGAGCGCGGTCAAGCCGAGGGAGGCGCGCCGGCGGATCGCTTCCAGCGGGTCCGGGTCGGCACCACCGGCCGATGATGTCGGGTTCGTCACCCCGGTCACACCGTTGGGCCGCGAGGCCAGCACGCTGATCTGACCGGCCCGGACGTTCCCGGCCACCCCGAGCCCGCTGCGGTACAGCGCGCGGACGTTGTCCGCCCCGGTGGGCAACCGTGCCCCGAGTCCGAAGGTGACCGACGTGGCGCCCTCGTCGTCGGACCGCACGACGTAGCGGCGTTCTCCCGGCAGGACCGCCGCCGCGTGCGGGGCCTCCTGCCAGCGCAGGTCCTCCACGCGGACCTCCAGGCTGGAGCGGACGCCGCTCGGTGTGGCGGCCGGGAGGTGGGTGAGCGGTCCCTGCTTGAGCGCGAACGTCTGCAGGGGGCGCGCGGCGTCCCCGCCGCCGAGCACCTCCGCGCGGCTCTCGCCGTGGCCGGCACGGGCGACGTTGCCGAGGACCTGGACGGTCTCCCGCCGGTAGCGGTGGCACAGCTCCGGCTCGATGGTCAGCACCGTGCGCAGCGTCTCCTCCGTGGCCGGGAGGCCGACGTCGAGCTCCGCGGCCGGTGCCGGCACGCGGTGCTCGACCGTGGTGACCACGACGACCTCGGTGCCGTGGACACCGGTGACGACCGGCCCCGTCCCCTGGGCTCCGTCGTCCGGTCGGAGGATGTCCGTGCGCTCCCCGGTGACGACGACGCGCCGGCCGGGCAGCAGCCCCGGGTGGTACCCGTCCAGCTCCAGCACGGCGCCGTCCACGTCCCCGGGGACGGGGACCTCGGCGAGGTCCAGTGCCTCGCTCTGCGCGTAGACCACCGTCCGACGCACGTCGCGGTCGGGTTCGGCCAGAGGCTTCGCGGGCGCGGGGGGTACCGGCTCGGCGTACAGCGGCTCCAGCGCGAGCACGGTGACCCGCACCGGCAGGAGGAAGGCAGGCCGCGTCGTCGTCCGCACCCCCCCGACCGTGCGGATCTCGACGCGCGTGCCGTGGGAGGGTGCGGGGTCGGCCGGTGCGGGGTCGGCCGGTGCGGGGTCGGCCGGTGCGGGGTCGGCCGGAGCGGGGTCGGCCGGTGCGGGGTCGGCCGGTGCGGGGTCGGCCGGTGCGGGGTCGATCGGCGACACGATGACGACGCGGCTGCCGGGCAGGATGGCGTCGTAGACGGCATCGAGGGCGATCTCGTCTGCGCGCAGCGGCTCGACGACGTCCCGGAGGGACGGGGGGGTCCCGTCCGCGGCCCCGGAGTCCGCGACCTCGGAGTCCGCAGCGACGGAATCCGCGGCGACGGAGGGCACGGGAGGCCCGGTCGGCTCCGTCGGCCCGGTCGGCTCCGTCGGCCCGGTCGGCTCCGTCGGCTCGGCGCCGGTTCCCTCCGGCAGCCACTCGCGGTACTCGACGACCTTCCCGTCATCGTCGACGACCGGGACGGGTGAGGCGTTGTGCCCGTGCAGGGCCGCCTTGACCCGCATGGCGTACACCGTGACGCCGGGAGTGGGGTCACCGTGCGAGATGCCGCCGAGGGCCGTGGCGAGGGTCCCGCGCAGCGCCGGGTACGCGCTCTCCAGCAGGCCGTAGGTCGCGTAGGAGTCCTTGCTGAAGACGAGCCCGGGATCGGGTCCCGCCCGGTGGTCGTCGGGAGGCGGGCCGGCCGGCTGCCTCAGGAGGTCCGCCAGCAGAGCGGCATCCACGGGGACCGGCACCCGGCGGGGCACGACCTCCGGCTCCGCGTCCGGCTCCGGGGCGAGCAGGACCCGGGTGCGGTCCTCGGTGGGCAGGGGCTCGACGGTCGCGACCGTCCGCAGGTGGCCCGTCCCCTCGAGGCAGACCAGCAGTCTGCTGCCCGTCGTCAGGCCGGTCGCTGTCCCCTGGAGGTCGAGGGCCCGGGAGGTCGCCGCCACGCGTTGTGGCTCGGTCAGCCGGGGGCGGAGGACGTTCCAGCGGGGGCGCCCGGTCAGCGCCTCGCTGGTCTCGAAAGGCTGCATCGTCTCCCCGGGCCCCGGCTGGCTGTAGGCGCGGGTACCGGCCGGGACCTCGAGCGTGGCCTGCTCGTCGACGTCCCCGAGGGTGAACGCGAGGTGGACGTCGGCCGCCACCCCGGGGCGGGGGGTGTACCCCACGAGCCGGCTCAGTTCGACGGCCGAGCGACGGTGCCGGCAGGTGCGCAGGTAGTGCTCGTCGGCCAGTCGATCGGTGTAGAAGCCCAGGACGTGGCCGACGCACGCCCATCCGTCGAGGAGCGCCAGCGCTGGGTCGAGCGGCAGCTCGGCGTGGCGGGCGGTGAGGGCGTGCAGCGCGGGCAGGTCTGCGTCCGACAGCCGCCGCCGCATCCGGTCCAGCGCGGCGGGATGGGTCGACCGGGCGAAGGTCAGCGCCGTACCGCCAGGGGGCGGCGCGCTCCCGGTCACCGGAGCGGGACACACACCGCACTGGGTCATGGGGCCGCTCTCGCAGCCGCAACCGCACCGGTGGCCGACGCCGGCCCCGCCGGAGCTGCTCACGGGACCACCTCCAGACAGATCGTCAGGGAGCCGTTCTCGGGCAGGTCGGGGTCGTCGTCCAGCCGGGCGATCTCGTCCTCGCCGAGGGCCAGGACGTCGCCGTCGGGGAGGCTCGGCCCGGCGGAGCCGCGGCGGGCCAGGCGCGTGATGCGTCCCCAGGCGACCCCGGGAACGGCGTGGACGGCGCCGAGGAGCGCGCTGATCGCCACCGGGTCACCGAAGGTCAGGGCATCGGGGTGGAAGAAGCCGCGGGTGCCGTCGGGCAGTACCCGGTCGCTCAGCCGGTCCTGCAGCCCGGCGCGCACCGCACCGGGCTGGTGACCGGGCAGGAGGCCCGCCTCGACGACGAGGTCCAGGGGGACGTACCGCGGAGGCTCCACTCGGACGGTGTGGCCGATCCGGCGGTGCCGGTCGAGGTGCTTGCCGATCTCGGCGCACAGGGCCGGCACGTCCGGCGGACTGCCCAGCGGGTCGATCCGCACGGTGACGACCGTGTGCATCGCCGGGGCCTTCCGCGCGGCGGCTTTCCGCGCCGTGGTCTTCCGGGCCGGGGCCTCCTGGGCCGTCCGGGGCTCGGTGGTCATGGTGGCGACCGCCCGCTGGACGAGGCTGGGGAAGTCGCGCAGCACGATCGCCGCGTAGTCCTCGGCGACGACGGCGCGCTCGAGCCGGGCCCGGAAGGCGTGGGGGGCGCGGAGCCGGACCTCCTCCACCGGTTCGGGCGGGGTGCCGCCCTGGGCGGGGAGGGGGTTGGACACGCCGGTGATCTGGCCGCCGCGGACCTCCCCGCGGAGGACGACGTGCCGGATGGCGCCGTACCCGACGTTGCCGGCCGCGCCGCCGCCGGTCCGGTACGACACCAGCATCCGCGTGCCCGGCTCGGGCCTGGCACCGGACTCACCGTCACCGAAGCGCAGGTGCGCCGCGCCCTCGTCGTCGGGCTCGACGACGACGTGGCGGTCGGCCGGACCGCTGGCCAGCAGGTCGCGGCGGGCCTCCCACCGCTCGTAGCGCAACGTCGTGGGCCAGGTCATGGTCGCGTCGGGCGGCCGCTCGACGAGGTCCTGGCCGGGCCGCGGCCGGGCGACCGGCCCGTAGACCACGAGGGCGGGAACGGCCCGCCGGGGGTCCTGGCGGAGCGCGGCGGTGGCCGGGACGCCGTCGGTCGGTGGCTCGGAGAAGACGACCGGCGCCTGGTCCAGCACCGGTTCGTACGCCGGGCCGCGCACGGGGTGCTCGGCCGCCGTGCCCTCCCGGAGGCAGCACAGCTGCACGTCGTCGGCCGGCACCACCTCGTACGGGGACGGGAAGGGCACCGCGACGGTGGAGCGCCGGCCGTCCCGCAGCTCGACCGGTCCGGGCTCGCGCACGGTCTGCCCGTGGTCGACGAGCACGGCGTTGCCCCGGATGACGGTGACGTCGGTGAGCGGGGCGCACTCCGGGGGCGGGCCGGTGGTGGAGAGCACCAGCGGGAACGGGAGGGCGTCGGCCCGGTCCCAGGTGATCTCCACGACGGGGACACCCAGGAGCTGGTCCCGCCCCGGTCCGACGGCGGTGAGGCGCACGGCGTGCCGGTGGGCGGGGTCGGCGTCGGCGGCCACGCCGGTCCGGGGCCCGATCACCTCCTCGAACACGAGGACGTCCCCGGGACGGAGGTGGCGCAGGGCCCGCCGGCGTGGCTGGCCCTCCCAGCCGTCGAGCAGGGTCGCGGCGGTGGCACCCTCGGGCAGACAGCAGTCGAGCAGACCCCAGGTGTGGAGGCGGATGGTGTTGTGGGCGGCGTGCAGCCGCAGCCGCGCCGGCCCGCCGAGCTCCTCCGGGAAGGCCTGCTCGAGCTGCGCCCGGTTGTCCGCGGCCAGCCGTGCACCCGTGAGCGCCGTCAGGGCGCCGTGGCGGTCGAGGGCCTCGCGGGCCGACTCGGGCGTGCGGACGAGGAGGCCCGGGGCGTGCAGGAGCTCGTCGAGCCACCGGGCGAGGACGCCGACGAGCTCGGGCAGGTCCTCGTCGTCGGTCTCCTCGCGCTCGAGGACCTCGCGGTCGGCATCGGCGAGCGTGGCGCGGACGTAGCCGACGAGGGGGTCGTCGTCGTGCAGCAGCCGCCGGCGGAGACGATCGGGGTCGGCGACGTCCTGCGGCGTCACGCCGAGGTGAGGGGCGACGAGCGGTTCGAAGACCTCGTAGGACGCACGTCGCGCGTGCGCGAGGTCGCGGGGCAGGAGCGTGGCACCGAGGGGCTCCACACCCGCGGGCGCGGTGATGAACGACAGGGCGTCGGTGTCCACCACGGGATGGCCCACCACGGTGAGGCAGGCCCAGGCGCGGGCGTTGCACCCCTCGTGCATGGCGTAGTCGACCAGCCGGACGTGGCGCCGGACGGAGGTCCGCAGCCGTGCGGTGTCGAGGTAGGCCTCCGTGGCGACGGCGTCCTGGGCGTAGCTGAGGCGGTCGGCCTCGTAGGCCAGGACCTCGACGAGGGCGAGGTACAGATCGGGGCTGTGCCGTTCCTGCCATCCCGGCAGGGTGGTGGCGAGGCGGTCGAGCAGCAGCCGGCGGAAGCCGGCGTAGTCCTTGGCGAGGTGGCTGAACTCCGGCACCGTCGCCGGGGGCGGCGCGGTCCCGCAGGCCGGGAGGCAGTCGACGTCGGTCGACGTGCCGGCCTCGAAGCTGAACGTGGCCGACCGGTACCGCGGGTCGACGTCGGGGATCGGACCGGCCGCGGTGCCGACCAGCCGCACCGTGTACCGCGACCGGCCGCCGCGGCCGGAGAGGCGGAGGACGACGACGTCGTCGCGCGCGGGGTCCGGGGCAGGGACCGGGAGGACCTCCAGCACCCCCACGTCCCCGCCACCGCCCTCGATGCGGACGTTCTCCCTCGTGAACGGTGCTGTCGCGTCGTCGGCCGGCAGTGAGCGCAGCAGGTACACCCACAGCTGCCACTGCCGACCGTCCTGCTCGACCTCCACGAAGTCGATGCCGTTCGTCCGCTCGGACCTGCGGACGTCGCGACGTCGGTGGTCCTCGGAACAGTGCAGCCCGGGCTCGCTCACGGCAGGCCCTCCCGCTCGACGGTGACGGATGCCGGTCGCCCGGTCGCGAGGACGACGTAGGTCACGGTGACGCGGAGGGCCGCGTCCTCGCTGGTGACCTCGAGACCCTGCAGCGTGAGGACGTCGCCGAGCTCGCGCTGGATGGCGGCCTGCATGGTGAACTGCAGCGCCGCCGCGAGTTCGGGGCTGTTGGGCGCGAACACCAGCTGGCGCAGCCCGCACCCGAAGCCCGGCCGGTTCACCCGCTCGCCGGGGTCGGTGAGCACCAGCTGGACGAGCAGATCCCGGACGTGGTCGTCCTCGGAGGTCTGCGCGGTGGCACCGCGCCCGTCGTAGTGCCAGGGGAAGTCGACGTACACCGGCCTCACATCCCGAAGACGCGCGTCTGGACGGCAGCGACGACCGGCGGACCCTGCGGGATCTGCTCGACGCTCTGGCAGATTCCCTGACCGGGGCCGGGCACCTGGACGACGGCCGGCTGGCCGTTGACGAACACCCGGGTGGCCGGCGACCACCGGATCGTCACGCACGGCTGCGGCTTGGGGCCGGGGACCGTGAAGGGGCACCCCGCCACGGTGTGCAGGTCGGCGGCGGTGAGGACGGGACCGGTCGCCGTCAGGACCCGGGTGTTGCCGGTCTGCGCCGTCGCCGGCGCGGCGTGGGTGCACTGGACGGTCGAGCCGATGTCGAGCAGGAAGCCGGGCACGTCGTCCTCCTCACTTCACGACGAGGGCGCCGGTGTTCACCGTGACGACCCCTCCGGTGATCGTGATCGAGCCGCCCTTGCCGTCGGAGAGGTAGATCCCCGAGTCGTTGACCACGACCGAGACGCCGGTGCCGCTGCGGAGGACGACCCCGCCCGTCACCGGGGTCGGCGGGGCGTCGCTGACCTGGATGGCGTTCTGCAGGGGGGTCTGCACGGTCACGGCCGGCACCGGCGGGGGGACGAGCTGGACCATCGGGGGGACCTCCGCCCGGGTGCTGTAGTAGCACCCCGTCCAGATGGGGAGGTCGGGGTCGCCCCGTTCGAACTCGACCCACACGCCGGCCCCCAGGGGCGGCACGGCGACGGCGCCGGTCTGGGCGCCGGCCACGGGGAAGGACGGCATCGCCCAGCTCGACGCGAGCGTGAAGACGCCGATGACCTGCACCTGGATCCGTCCGATGCCCTGGGGGTCGACGTTCTGCACGACGACGCCCCGGTACTTGCCGAGGTACTGCCTGGTACGCCGGGCGGGAGCGCCCGTGGCCGTCATGGCGCTCACACCGGGATCCTCCCCACGGTCGAGACCAGGCCGTTCCGGACGAGCATGAAGGCCTGGGTGAACTCCCCCCGCTTGAGCGTGCTGGTGACCTGCTGGCAGTAGTAGAGCCCGTCGAAGGCCGTGCCGACGCCACGCAGCCCCACGAGGCGGCGGGGCTTGAGCGCCTGGCCGTACCGCAGCGCGTCGAGCGTCCCCTGCGCCGTGACCGCACGGTTGCTCGCCGCCTGGTCGGCCCAGGCCTGCATCAGCGCGCGCGGGAAGCTCTGGATCGCGGCGTCGGGGTCGATGTCGGCCCTCTTCGGCAGCGGCGGGATGAGTCCCAGAGGCGGGTCGAGGGGGTTGACCAGGCCCACGGGAACGGGGATCGCCGGGACCCGGGTGAGGGGGTTCTCGATGCTGATGACCGGCAGGCCGGCGGAGTCGTGGTCGAAGGTGCAGCTGACCGACTCGACGTTGGTCTCGGCGTCCATGTCGACGTTGAGTGCCTTCTGCGCCGGCCCGATCCGCAGGGTCGGTCCCCAGTAGCCGACACTGGCGCCGACGGCCGGGCCGGGTTCGACGTAGAACGTGTAGCCGGCCATGCCGGCCAGCTCCCGGAGGTAGCCGAGGTCGGTCCCCCAGTGCTGGTCGATCCGCTCGAGCGGGTTGTTGACGTCGACCGTCGGGGTCGGCACCACGAGCGGGACGACGCCCAGGACCACGTACTTGGCGAGGATCAGGGCGACGCGGGCCTCGAGGGGCATCGCGGGGTAGGGGAAGAGGCCGCTGAGGTCGACGTAGTCCATCGCCTGGCTGAGGTCGCGGCCCCGCACGACGAGCTGGGTGGCACCGGAACCGGTGTCGGGGGCCAGCTGGGTCTGGGTCACGACGCCGTCCATCAGGACGTCCACCGACCCGCGGACGGTGACGGCGATGACCACCCGGATGAGCGGCGGTACCGCGCCGCCGGAGAGCAGGAAGAGCGTCTGGAGGAGCGTGGCGTCGTCGCCGAGGGCGAGCTTCAGCTCGAAACCGTCGTCCTGTCCGCTGCCCGCGGTGACGGTGACCTCGGTGACGGCCTCGACGACGGCACGGGGCGCCGGCAGCGGCAGGACCGGCCCGAGGTAGAGCGAGAGCGTGACCGCGGTGCTCACGACGGGCTCCCCGGGATGCCCTCCGGCGAGGTCACCCGCAGCCGTCGCCCGGGTTCGCGGAGCAGGTCCTCGGGGAAGACGGCGCGGTTGCCGTCGCACAGCCGCCAGAACAGCTCCGGGTCGCCCAGCTCGGCGGCCGCCACGTGGTCGGTGCGCTCGCCGGCGACGACCACGTGCTCACCCAGCGTGGCCAGTCGATCGGGCTGCGGGACGAAGCGGCGCTGGAGGTACAGGACCGGCCGTTCCCCGTCGGGGTCGGACACCGCGGTCCCGACACCCGCGTACCGGCTGGTGGGCGGGACCAGTGTGGCGCTGGAGGGCAGGGGCTGCAGCAGTGCCTGCAGCCGCTGCGCCTGGTCGTCGACCGTCACGAGGGCACCTCCCGCAGTCCGAGCACGGCCGGTGAGGCGCCGGGGACGGTGGCCGCGAGACGTTCCTTCTCCTGCTGGTACCGCAGGTAGAGCGATCCGCCGCGGTGGTCGTAGCCCAGGTCGCTGACGCTGAGCACCCGCATGCCGAGGCTGACCTTCGCCCGGATCGGGTTGAGCCGGGTGTCGAAGAACTCCTCCTCGACGCTGAAGTCCGTGACGCGGACCGGGACGACGCGGCTCGTGCTCCAGATGAACAGGGTCAGGGGGGCCTCGACCGGCGCGATCTGCAGCTCGCCGCGGCCGGCGGCGGCGTGGTGCTCCTGCAGCTGGGCGCTGGTCGGATAGACGAGCAGCTCCAGGGCGGCGAGGTACGGCTGGATCCCGTACCGCCCGACGAGCTCGTCACCGTCGTCGAGCTGGTCGGCGGCGTCGATCTCGGCGTCGAGTTTGTAGGACTCGATCGGGGGCCCGGTGAGCCGCAGGGCCTGGGAGCGGTCGCTCCCGCCGTCCCCGCCCACGGCCTGCGGCTGGAAGGTCCGGCTGAGGGTCTCCGGGTTGTACTGGAGCGCGATGACGCGGACGACCCGACCGGTCTCCGGGTCGATCAGCGCGATGCCGCCCTTGAGGATGCGCGGTGAGATCTGCGGGAAGACCGTCATCACCAGCCACCAGACGACGCCCGCGACGGGCACCCCGACCGCGGCAGCTGCGACGAGCCGGGGCAGGCGCGGTGGGTCGACCCCATCCCCGTGGTGTCGGCGCGACCTCCTGCTGCGCCGGCGGCTCCGGCTCCCCTGCGGAGCACGGGCCGAGGACGTGGTGGTTCCCATCGCGTTCCGCCTCCCAGGGGGCCGTTCCAGCGGGGCCGGCCCTGCCGCCGGTCCGTGCCGCCGCGGGCGCGGACAGCCGTGCGGCGTGCGGTCATGCCGTCCCCCCGTCCCGGGCGGCGAAGCCCGCGTGCAGGGCCGCTGCGATCTGCGCTCCGAGCACCTCCGGCTGCCCGGCGGCCCCGGGGATGTCCGCAGCGCGCAGGCCGGCGACGGCTCCCGACGAGACCAGCCCGGGGCCGGGGGGCCCGCTCGCCAGCAGGCGGGTGAGCTCCGCCTCCACCGCCCGCACCAGCACGGCCCGGTCCAGCCCCTGCCAGCGGCCGTCGAGGACCAGCCGCTCGATGTGCAGGCGGATCGTCACGCCGGCACCCCCGCCCGGACCGCTGCACCCGCGCCCGCAGGGACCCGGTCGTGTCCCCCGGCAGCCGGCTCCGGCGGCGAGACCCAGGCTGCGTAGTCCGCGCCGACGAAGGGCCGGCCGCCCTTCCGCAGCTCCTCGCGGGCCGCTTCCCTGAGCAGCTCCATGGTGACGACGCCGTCCCCGGCCGCGGCGAGGAACGCGGCGTCGAGCGCGATGTTGCGGATCTGCCCACCGGTCAGCGCCGGGCGCGCCAGTGCCGCGGTGTCGAGCCGGTCCACACCGGGGATGCGGTACCTGCGCGGCGCCCCCGTCCCACCGGGCTGGGTGGGGAAGACGCCCCGCCAGATCCGCTCGCGCTCCTCCGGGCCGGGGAACGGGAACGGGATGATGAAGCGCAGCCGCCGCAGGAAGGCGGGGTCCAGGGCGCCCCTCATGTTCGTGGTGAGGACGGCCAGACCCCGGTAGGCCTCCATGCGCTGCAGGAGGTAGCTGACCTCGATGTTGGCGTAGCGGTCGTGGCTGTCCTGGACCTCGCTGCGCTTGCCGAAGAGCGCATCGGCCTCGTCGAAGAGGAGGACGGCGCCGCTCTGCTCGGCGGCGTCGAACACCTGCCGCAGGTTCTTCTCGGTCTCGCCGATGTACTTGCTCACCACGCTGGCGAGGTCGATCCGGTACAGGTCGAGGCGGAGCTCGTTCGCCAGGCCCTCGGCGGCCATCGTCTTCCCCGTGCCGCTCTCCCCCGCGAACAGGGCGGTGATCCCGAGCCCCCGGGAGAACGTGCCGCGGAAGCCGTACTCGTCGTAGACCCGCACGCGGTGCCGGGTCTGGTCGCCGATCTGCCCGAGCAGCCGCTTCTCCCGCTCGGGCAGCTGGACGTCGGCCAGACTCGTGCCGGTGGTGATGCGCCGGGCCAGGCCCTCGAGCCGGGGCCGGGACCGGGCCCGGTGGGCGTCCCAGGTCGCCGACCCCACCTGCTCCGGGGACATCCCGTCTGCGGCCACGGAGGCGGCCGTCTCGAGGATCTCGCCCAGGTTGAGGTCGAACTGGCCGGCGAGCCGGGCGGGCCACTCCCCCGATGCGCCGCCGAGGACGTCCCGCCACGTCGACCGCTGCTCGGCGGCCTCGGGACGCGCGACGTCCAGCACGAGGGCGGTGTCCTCGCGTGGCAGGGCGTCGTAGGCGTCGAGGAACACCAGCCCGGTGAGCCCGTCCAGCAGCCGTGTCAGCACCGGCGTCGCATCGGCGGACACGGAGCCGGCGTCCACGAGCAGGGCGACGTCCTGGAGGTGGACCTCCCGGTTCCACAGGTCGAGGACGGTGGTCAGGTCGGGGCCGGCCGGGAGCTGGGCCACGGACACCCGGTGGAGGTGCCGGCCGACGGCGCCGGCGATGCACTGGGCGAACAGCCGCTTGGTCGTGGAGTCACCTCCGGGCATCTGCACGAGCAGCCGTCCCCGGTGGCGCGAGTAGAACCGGAGGCGGTCGAGCGCCGCCAGCAACCGGGTCTGCTGCGTGGCGCTCGGGGACGTGTCGACGTGCTCGGGCCGCACCGGCGCGACCAGGGGCATCAGCCGGTCGTCGAGGTGGTCCAGGCCCCGCAGGTGGTTGACGACGCGCTCCTCCATCTGCAGCGCGCTGCTGATGAGTGCCTGCGCGGGCGGCTGGCAGATCTCGAGGAGGCGCCGGAGACGCAGCGGACGGTCCGGAGCCAGCGCGTTCCACTCGGCGGGAGCCGCGACGCGGGTCATGCGTGCCTGCCGGGTGGGCGCGGCCGCGTCGAAGTCCTCGTCGACCGCCAGTGCCATGGCGAGCGCGAAGGTGGGAGCGCCGCTCCTGCTCTCCGGCATCGCCGCGCAGAGCCGGGCGATCTCGGTGCTCAGCGCGTGCCCGAGGCACAGCAGCGCCACGTCCCGTTCGAAGGGGCGCATCCCGAAGGAGTCGCACAGCCGGGTGAACCGGGGTGCGGGGTCGGCGGCCATGACCTCCTCCAGCTCCCGCCGGGCCTGCCGCGCCGGCGCGTCCTCGGGGGTCGCGCAGGACGGCTCGGTCGTGCCGGCGGGCGGGACCAGGACCGCCCGGAGCCAGGCCATGGTGGCCCCCATGAGGCGGTCGTCGGAGCGGTCCTGGAGGACGGCGGCGGTCATGGCACGGTCACCCGTGGGGTGGGGGGGTCCTCGCCGCCACGGAGCTCGAGGACGCTCTCGGCGCCGTCCACCTGGGCGCGCACGAGGTAGGTGCCGGGCGCGACGGCGTCGGCCGGGAAGCGCAGCGTCGTCGTCCCGGGGGCGGGTTCGCCCTCGGGCTCCAGCCGGTGGAAGCGGAGGGCCCGGTCGGCCGGCGCCGGGTCGGTCCACTCGTTGAGCAGCAGGCGGACACGCTGACCCGCGGCGAGCGGTGGGGTGAACGTGACGGCGACCGCGCTCCCCGGAGGTGCTGCGGAGGGGTCACCGGGGTCGAAGCGGACCTCGACGGCGGGCCGCAGGACGAAGGGGACCGCGGCGGACTCGACGACCCGGTGCGGCACCGGCGGGTCACCGATCGGCATCTCGTGGACCACCTGGACGCCGTGGACGCCGGCCGGGACGGCGTCGAGCGGGACGAGGACCCGGGTGGCCGTGGCCGTGGCCACGGCCACCGGCTCCCCGTCGTCGAACCGGACGGTGGTGACCGCACCCCGCAGGTCCCGGCCCAGTACCTCCAGGTGGGGGCCGTCGGTGGGCGCCCGGCCGGCTGCCGCGACGCGGACCCGGTCGATCACCGGCTGCCGCACGGGGACGGCGTCGACGCCTTCCCGCTGGACGGGGAGCGGCTCGGTCGTGGGGATGTCGGCCTCGATCAGCACGACACTCGCCTCATAGCCGACGGAGAGGCGGTAGGGGGTCTGGAGGAACACCGACCAGACCTTCGACAGGTCGTCGAGGGACAGGTCGCCGAGGGTGAAGAGCACCGATTCCGGCTCGGAGGCGATGTCGGAGCCGTGCAACCACGGGTCGCCCTCCTCGGCGGCTGTGGCGAGTTCGGTCCTGCTGAGGCCGGGCGCGCTGTGCAGCGACGCCATGGAGGAGGCGAGCATGCGCTGGGGGACCAACCGGTCCTCGTCGCCCGCGAAGCTGAGCAGGTAGTGCAGGTCCAGGGCGATCCGCGGGCGACGGCGGGCGGCGCCGTCCGCCCCGCGGGTGGGCAGGTCGGAGTTGCGCAGCGCCGCGTTCGGCATGACGCGGTAGAGGAAGACGGTGACCTGGCTCGAGGCCTTGTCGTCCGCCGCGTCGGGACGCCGGGCCACGACGTCGACATCGGGGATCAGAGGGCTGATCACGCTGGTGAGGCGCAGCCGCAGGGCCGCCGTGACCGTGGCGAGGGCGAGGTGGTTCGCCATCACCGGCCACCCGTCCGGCGGGCGAGGTACTCCGCGAGCGGCACCACTGCCGGCCGTGGTGCGGATCGGCGGCGCGCGGGGGGTGTGGGCGGCGCGGCCCGTACCTCCACGCGGCCGATCGTCACCTCGATCGTCGGACCGGGGTCGGGGGCCCTCCGTCCGGGGGCGCGGACGGGGGCGTCCGCGCCTGCCTGCGGGCGCAGCTGTCCGAGCAGCGGGACCTCCTCGGGCCAGGGGCGGACGCGGACGGGGTGGGGGACCCCCGGAGGGGCGGCGCGCGCCGGCGTCCCGGGTGGCCGGAGCTCGCCGGGCGCGGGCACGGGCACGGCCGGGGCCGCCTCCCGGGGGACGTGCGGTGCGCGTCCTGACGCGTCCGGAGCGCGTGGGGCCGCGAACCCCGCGGTGCCCGCTGCCCGTGCGGGGTCCTCGGGGCGCCGGAGCTCCGGCTGGCCCGTGCGCTCGGGGTCGGGGCGGTCCGCGGCGGGCGGAGGTCCCCAGGTCCCGGCTCGCGTGCTCGCGATCACGGCGTCGGGGACGGCGCCTCGGGACGGGGCGTCGGCGACCGATCCGACCGCCGGCCTCCGGTACCCGACGTCGGTCGCTGCGGCGGACCGCCTCGGACCCGGCGCCCGGATCGGTTCTGCAGTCCGTTCCCCGGGACGGGGGGACGGGGTCGAGCCGGGCGCCTCGGCCCGAGCGGTGGTCTCGGCGTCCCGGGATCTGTCCTCGTGCCGCCGCCCGGCGGGCACCGCCCGCTCACCGGGTGCGTCGCCGGATGGGTCGCCGGATGCGTGGGCGGCACCGCGCTCCTGTCCCCCGGGTCCGGCCGGGACCGGTCCCGGCATCGTGGGTCGCGTGCCGGGCGTCCCGGTCGGGCGCGGCAGGGCCGGGGAACGGCCGGTGCCGGGTGGGCGGGGAGCCGCGGGAGCGTGCCGCGCGGCGAGGCGATCCTCCGACGCCGAGCGGGCGCCGGGACCGGCGGGAGGCGCCGCGGCCGGCCGGGGGAGGGCGTCCGCGAGGACCGGGAGTGCGGCGGCCGCCGTCGTCGCGTCCACCGGCGGGCCCCCCGCCTCGACGGGGAGCGGGCCGCGCGGGGGCCACTCCCCCGCACGCTCGCCCGGCGCCGCCGGGAGGCCGGTCCGGGTCGGACCTGCCACGGGTTCCTCCCCTGCGCCCTCTCCGGGACCGTCGCCGTCCGGAGGGGCGTCGAGGGCATGTCCCGGGACGGCGGCCGGCTCGAACCGCGACCAGGGGCGGGGGGTCAGCCGGTCGGCCGTTGCGGTGCTGCGCGCGACCAGGTGGGTCAGGAAGCCGCTCATCGCCGTACCTGGTCGAGGTAGAGGGACCGGCGGTACGGGCTCATGCCCAGGATGTCGGCCTCGGACCATCCGTACACGGAGGCGAGGTCGTGCACCTCCACGACCAGGCTGCGTGCCCAGACGTCGAGCTCCTCCCACAGGAAGGAGACGACGTCGAACAGTGCGCTCCAGGTTCGGCCGCAGTCCGGGCAGGTGAGGACGACCTGGACGTCGGCCTGCGGGTCGGCCTCCGCCAGCCGGGTCTCGAGCCGGTCGCGCACGACATCGGGCAGCTCGGCGACCGGGACCTGGCGGCCGGCGAGCCGGGCGCCCAGGACGCAGCGCTCGAGCAGTTGCTCGCAGGCGTCCGGCCAGGGCAGCGCCACGTCGAGGGCGACGAGGTCCCCGGCCGTGGGCGGCCTGGCGTACACGGTGTAGCCGTCCTGCACGACCTCGACCGGGTCGGTGGGGTCGCCAGGCGGGTGGGTGCGGACGTCGTCGAGGTCGAAGGTCACCTCCAGCTGCTCCCGGCAGGCCGGGCAGGCGGCCAGCGCGGTCACTCCCGTCCCGAACAACCGGGCCCGCAGGTCCATCAGCAGCGTGTCCCGCTGACCGACGCTCAGGTCCCACCGACGGGCGGCGTCGATGCCCAGCGCGCCGAGCAGTGACTCGCCGCGACCCACGGGCGTGCGGCCACAACCCTGTTCCCAGGCGGCGACGAGATCGGCGGCGAGGTCGGCGGCGTGCACGTCGTCACGAGTTCAGGGTCGGTTCGGTGGGCTCGGTGACGTCGCGGTCGCGTTCCCAGCCCTCGTTCTCGAGCTTGATGGTCTCGATGGCCACGGCGTTGGCATTGGCGTCGAGGTCGGGCAGCGTCTGGAACTCGGAAACCCAGCAGCGGTAGACCTTGAAGGTCTTCACCACCTGTCCCGCCTCGTTGTAGAGGTCGATGAGGATGTCCCGGCGGAAGTCCTGGAGGGACACCTCCTGGCCGAGCCCGTTGCCGTAGTGCCACACCTTGTTGGCCCACTGCTCGAACTCCTCGTCGTGGGTGACGCCGCGTTCGAGGGTGATGGCCTCGTACTTCGAGCGCCCCGGTGACCGGCGGCTCGTGCTGGGGTCCCCGCCCTCGCGGTGCTCGACCACCTCGGTCGTGCGCTTCAGCGCCCCGACCTTGCTGATCCCGGCCACATCCCGGCCGTCCCACCGGACCCGGAACTTGAAGTTCTTGTACGGGTCGAAGCGGGTCACGTTGACGTTGAACTGGGCCACCGTCGCCTCCTCAGGCCTGGACCTGGCCGGCCATCTGCTGGAGCTTGAGCACGACGAACTCGGCTGGCTTCAGCGGCGCGAAGCCGACGACGACGTTGACGATGCCCAGGTTGCGGTCGTTCTGGGTCGTCGTCTCCTTGTCGCACTTGACGAAGTAGGCCTCCCGGGGGCTGAGTCCCTGGAAGGCACCCTTGCGGAACTGGTCGTGCATGAACGCACCGACGTTGAGCCGGATCTGCGCCCAGAGCGGTTCGTCGTTGGGTTCGAAGACCACCCACTTGAGGCTGCGGCGCAGGGTCTCCTCGATGAAGAGGGCGGTCCGCCGCACCGGGACGTACTTCCACTCCGAGCCGATCTCGTCGTTGCCGCGGCAGGTGCGCGCGCCCCACACCACGGGGCCGTAGATCGGGAAGGTCCGCAGGGCGTTGACGCCCTTCTTGTTCAGCAGTCCCGACTCCGTGTCCGTCAGCTTGTTGAGCAGGTCCCGGACGGGCGCGAGGCTCGCGTCGATCCCGGCCGGCGCCTTCCAGACGCCCCGGGTGGTGTCCGTCCGGGCGTAGACGCCCGCGACGATGCCGCTCGGCGGGAAGTCGCGCAGGCGTCCCTCCTGCAGCGGGTCGGCGAGGCGCACCCACGGGTAGTAGAGGGCGGCGTTGATACCGGAGTCGCCGGTGATCGGCTCGACGGCCCCCTCGTTCAGGATCTTCTCCCCGTCGGCGATCAGGAAGGCGCGGTGCTCCTGGCAGAAGCCCGCCAGCGTCGCCAACTGGGTCCGGTCGGTCAGGCCGGGCACGACCAGCAGGTTGAACAGGTCGACCCGGTCGAGGTGCCGCACGCCGCCCAGGTGGCCGTCGTCGTCGGGCTCGGTCGGCCACGCCTGGGCGAAGAACTCGGGGAGGGCGGGATCCAGGACGGCCCCGTCGTCCCCGCCGTCGAGCATCGCGCCGTCCTCGTCGGTGGCGCTGATGGAGGTACCGCCGTCGGCGACGGTGGCGTTGAGGACCTCGGACTGCTCGTTCACCACGCTCACGACGAAGCGGGGGTCGTCCGCGGCCAGGGAGAGGTTCTCGAAGACCTCGGTCACCTGCCTGCCCGTGGTTCCCGGGGGGCGGCGGAAGACCGTGAGCCCGAACCGCTGGCCGTCGTCGACGCGGATGGTGATGTCCACCCCGTACTCCCGGGCCCAGATGCCCGGGCCGGTGGCCTCCAGGGTGAGGTCGTCCAGGGTGAGGGTCGCCGGCGTGGCAGCGGGGTCGGCCACCCGGATGACGTAGGCCTGCTGCCCCCCTGCGGCGAAGAAGTGGGAGACGGCATAGCTCATCAGGCTGTCGCGGTGCAGCCCGCCGAACAGCCGGTCGTAGTCCCCCCAGCTCAGGACGTGACCCGCCTGGTCGACCGGCCCGCGGGGAGCCCAGCCGACGAACGCGGCGATGGACGTCGCCACGCCGCTGATGGCTCGGACGCCGCTGGGGATCTCCTCGACGTAGACGCCGGGATAGCTCAGTGGGACAGGCATGGACGCGGTCTCCTCAGGCTGCGGGGGCGGCGGGGGCGGATGGGGTGTGGAGCTCCTCGACCGCGCCGGCGCGCGCATCCTGCGCGTTCTCGAGCTCGGTCGAGCGGCGGGCGAGCAGTTCCCGCTGGTCGTCGAGGGCCGCCTGTCCCGTCGCGAGGGCGGCGCGCGCATCGGCGAGGTCCTTCGCCGCCGACCGGACGTAGGTGATCAGCTGGGTCTCCTGGTCGGGGGCGACCATCTCCTCGAGGCGCCCCCGGTGGGTCGTGACCTCGGCTGCGAGGACGCAGGCCTTGAGCGCCTGCCCCGCGGTGCAGGCGGCGTCGAGCCCGGCGCGCAGGCCCTTGATGGTGCCCATCTGCTGCTTGATCGCCGCCGGCAGGCCCGTGAGCCAGGAGAGGGCCTGGTCGTAGGCCGCCTGTCGGGCGGCGGCCTCGCCGTGCAGCCGATCGCACTCCTTCTGCAGCTGGTCGAGCTTCCCCGACTCCGCCTCGACGACGTCGGCCGCGTCGCTGATGTCCTGGTCGATCTCCGCGAGTCTCCGGGCGATCTCGGCCCGTGTGTCGTCGTCCAGCCGCTCGATGAGGGGCGCCGCGGTGGCCAGTGCCCTGTCCACCTCGGCGAGCAGCGCCCGACCCTCGGTGCGCCCCTTGCCGAGGTCGGTGGCGGTCCGGGTCACGTCGCCCAGCTGCTTCTTCAGCTTCTGGTGCTGGCTCTCCTCGTCGGCGAGGGTCGCCTTGCCCTGCTTGATGCTGCTGCCCAGCTCGGACTGACGCTTCTCCAGCGAGGCGAGGAAGTCCGCGAGGTCGTTCCCGTCCGGCGGCGTGGGCCCAGCCGCCGGGGCATCAGGGGTGGCGCCGGTCGTGGCTCCCCGGGCGCCGTCGTCGGGCAGGGTGGTCATCACCGCTCCTCTTCCGCCATGGCGGTCATCGGCCGCCGGCGGAGCGGTCGGGCCTGGGCCTCCGCCGGTACGGCTGATGGTCGGCAGCTCCCGTCACTGCGACGTCACCGAGGTCGACGTGCCGCCGTCTGTATCACCGACGCCGCGCGACGGCTCATGGATCCGCGCACCTACCACCGCCCCGTCGGCCGGCAGGTCGCGGTGACCGGAGCGGTCTCCACCGAGAGGAGAGGAACGAGGTGATGGATCCCCAGCACCAGGTCACGGCCACGTCGATCCCGCCCCGGGACGGCAGGGCGGACACCGTTCCCGGACCTGCGCAGCCGTTCCCGCCCGCCACCGCGTGGTCGGGCGAGGGGTCGCCGCCACCGCAGAGCCGGGAGCCCGGGACCTGGGGACACCCCGGGTACCTGGGCGGCGGAGGGAGCGGCGGCCCGCCCGCGGGACCGCCGGCCCCGGGGTACGCCCCGGCTCCGAAGCGGGGCAGGAGGTGGATCGTCGGCCTCCTCGCCGCGGTGGTCGTGACCGCCGGGGTGGTGATCGCCGTCCTCGTCCTGACCGGGGCCTTCTCGGACGGGCCCGACCGCCCGGCCCCGCTCCGGGCCACGCCGACGGCCCCCTCCCCGGCATCGCCGGAGGAGGTGACCTGCCGGATCACGGACACCCTCGAGGCGGACATCCAGGTCCTCGAGGTGCTGACGGTGTCCAGCGGAGGGGTGGACGTCCGGACGGTCGAGGTCGGTGTCAGGTCGCCGGAGGCCGTCCTGCCCGTGACGGCACGACCCGGCGCGACGACGTACGAGCTGTACGTCGAGAGCCTCCTCGTCGACGACTCCTGGCTCACGTGCGTCGGCCAGGTGACCATCGACGTCCGCGAGGACGCGAGCTACGCCATCGGCTGGTCCCGGTCCGGTGACCAGTGCATCGCCACGCTCGTCGACGACGGCACCGGTCGCGACAGCTAGCGCCGCTGCAGGGTGCCGAGCGCGTCGGTCCCCGGGCTCGTCCCGGGCACCGACGCGCTCCCGGTGGGACGGCGCAGCCCTCCGGCCCACCGTGCACTCAGCTCAGGACGAGGTCGTGCAGCCCCGCCGGTGCCAGTGCCTCCCGCAGGTGCGCGAGCATCCGGGCCCGCGTGGGACCGATGCTGCCGATCGGCATGCCCAGGCGGGCGCTGATGTCCCGGTAGCTCACCGGAGGGGACGCGAGCAGGAGGTCCAGCAGCTGCCGGTGCCGATCCGGCAGGTCGTCCAACGCCCGGCGGACCAACAACCGCTGCTCCGCCCGCAACGCGGACACCTCCGGACCGTCCTGGTCGAGGTCCTGGAACCGCCCGGCGGTCGCCCGAGCGCCGTCCTCGTCGCAGTCCACCGGATGCTCGCGGCCGCTCTGCCGGATGATCTGGAGGCAGGCCCGCCGGGCGGTCGTCTTCAGCCACCCCGCCAGGTGCTCGGGCTCCCGGAGGTCCGCGACGTGCTCGACCAGCCGGAGCCACGTCGTCTGCACCGCGTCCGCGGCCTGCCCCTCGTTCAGCCGGTAGCCGTGGACCACCGACCGCAGCAGACCCGCGTACTCGTCGACGATCGCGTTCCAGGCAGTCGGGTCCCCCTCGATGGCCCGGTCGACCAGCATGACGACCTCTGCAGGCTCCACGTCCGATTCCTCTCGTCCGCTCGGTGCACCGCACCGGCACGGGAGAGGCTCGGGAGGCCGCGTTAGCAGAGCGCCAGCCGGACGACGCGCGGACGACGCCGCAGGTCAGGGCGGAGGGCGAGCCCGCACGCAGGCCCGGCGCGTGCGCTCAGCGGCGGGCGGCCAGCTGCTGGGCGAGCGAGCGGGTCCGCTGCTGCGGCGGCACCCCGAGCTCGGAGAGCATGCGCTGGCAGCGACGGAGTGCCCGATGCGCGTCGACCAGGTCGCCGTCGGCCAGGTGGACGGCCACGAGGAGCTGGTGGGCGTCCTCCGAGCAGTCGTCGGCGCGCAGGGCCCGCTCGGCGAGGCTCCGGGCCGCCGTCGTGTCCCCCCGCGCCAGCAGCAGATCGCCGGCACGGACGGCGCTCGCGACGAACCTGCTCCGCAGACGGTCCCGCTCCCACTCCAGCCAGCTGCCCCCGGCCACGTCGGCGAGGAGGTCCCCACCCCACAGCTCCGCCGCCCGCAGGTGGGCCGCCAGCGCAGCCGAGGGCGCGCCCTGGCGCTCCAGCCGGGCGGCCTCGTCCAGGGCGTGCTCGAACTGCAGCACGTCGATCTCGAGCGCTCCGTCCGTCACCAGCTGGAGCACCGGTCCGGCGCTCCGCACGAAGTACGGCGGGTCCAGCTCGCCGCGGTCGGGCTCGAGGACGTCCTGCAGGTAGGTGAGGGTGACGCGCAGGTTCCGTCCTGCCGCGGTGTCGTCGAGGTCCGGCCACAGCTCCGACGTGATGGCGGTCCGGGTCGGCCGGTCGTGCGTGACCAGGTAGCCGAGGAGCTGGCGCACCCGTTCCCTGCGCAGCTCCGGCGCGGTGACGACCACCCCGTCGCGGCGCAGCTCGAGCGGGCCGAGGGCACGCAGGTCCAGCCGTGCGGTCGGCGCCGCCGGGATCGCCCTCAGCAACCCGCGAGCCGTGGCCGCCAGGTGCGGGGGCGCCGTCGCGGCCTGGGCGCGCAGGGTCGGCCTGGCGGCCGGGCCGAGGCCCTCGACCAGCGCCCGGGCACCGTCGCGGCCTGCCGCCACCATCCCGAGGGCGAGCTCGGCCGCCCACGGCACCGGGAGGAGGGCGCGCAGGACCGGCCAGGTGGTGGGCGGGATGGCGGCCGCCGCCGTCGACGACCCGCGCTCGCGCAGCTCGACGAGAGCCCGCGCACCGGCGTACAGGTCGGCGAGGGAGCCGGGAGGCGGGTCGGCGTCCCAGCGGTCCCGCACCTCGGGCACGAGCACGTAGACGAGGGGCAGCGCGACCGGGGACACCCGGACGGCGGCGGAGTTGCGCCCTCCGTTGCGCGCGGCGATCGACCGCAGCGCGGCGGCCGCCCGTCCCTCGTCCCCCGCGGACAGGGAGTGGAACGCCTCCGCCAGCGTCCGTGCGAGGGGCGCCCACGCGACCGGGCTGGCACCGAGGACCGACCGCCACGCCTGGAGGACCCCGCCCGCCTCCTCGTGGCGACCCAGGACGTCGAGGAGGGAGACCGCGCAGGTCACCAGCTCCGGGGAGGTGAGCACCTTGGCGGGCCCCATGTCGGCGAGCAGGTACGGCAGCAGCCGCTCGGCCTCCTCCACGCGCCCCCTGAGCCGGAAGGACTCCAGGAGGAGGCAGCGTGAGACGCCGTGCATCGTCGTCGCCGCGTGGGACAGCGACCGCCGGGCGAGCACCTCGCCGGTCGCGGCGTCGCCCAGCCTGAGCAGGACGAGCTGGGCGTGCAACCAGTCCTGGACCGGGTTGAGCGGCGCGCGGGAGACCAGACCCGGGACCGCGAGCGCCGACCGGACCGAGTCGGTGGAGTGCGCCAGGACACCGCGGACGAGCGCGACGAACGCCGGCGCGCCCGGGTGGCCCTCGCGCGCCAGCTCCTCCAGCTCGTGCAGCAGGATCTCCATCCGACGGCGGTCGCTGCGCCAGAACGCCAGCTGGACCAGTGCGTTGAGGCAGGCGTAGCGCACGCCGGGGTCGGGCTGTGCCGCCGCGAGCGCCTGGACCAGGAGCCCCTCGGCCGCACCCGGGCTCGTCGGCTCAGCCACCATGGCGGCCAGCAGCAGGCCCTCGGGGGTCTGCTGCACCTCGCACGGCAGCCTGTGCAGCCATGCCTCGAGGACGTCCGTCGGCACCAGCGCGGTGCAGCACTCGCACACCTCGACGACGAGCCGTCGGACGTCGTCCCAGGCCCGGGCGTCGAGCAACAGGCCCATCGCCTCGTGGTACTGGCCGCGGGCGCGCAGGATGGCCGCCGCGGTCCGCCGCGCCTCCGCCACCTGCCCGGAGTCGAGGTGGTGCTGGAGCGCCGCTGCCCACAACCCGTGCAGCGACCACCACCCCGACCGCGAGCGCACGAGGAGGGGCAGCCCCTCCAGCAGGGACGGGAGGTCCACGTCGCGGCCGAGCAGCGCGGTGGCGATCTCCTCGTCCGCACCGCCCACGGCCACGAGCAGGGCCAGTGCGTGGCGCCGCTCCGGCGACAGCTGGGTGAGCAGCTCCTCCCAGACGTACCCGCTGACGGCGAAGGGACCCGCCGTGGCCGTCAGCTCGGCCAGGGCCGGCCACCCGCCGACGTCGCCGAGCAGCTCCGGCGACACCCCGCGGGACTCCGCGAAGGCGGCGACCTCGTCCTCGCGGAACTGCAGGTCCTCCTCCCGCAGGACCACGGCGTCGCCGCCGGCCACGAGCCGGGTGACCGACAGCG
Source organism: Geodermatophilus amargosae (assembly GCF_041028265.1). Lineage (GTDB taxonomy): Bacteria > Actinomycetota > Actinomycetes > Mycobacteriales > Geodermatophilaceae > Geodermatophilus > Geodermatophilus amargosae_A. The sequence goes on along the minus strand of NZ_JABGCW010000008.1, from coordinate 87,136 downwards.
GCAGCGGGGGGCGGGAGGCCAGGACGAGGTGCCCGTTCCGCGGCAGCTCCTCGACGAGATGGCCGAGGAACCGGCCGGCCGGTGACCCCGGTGTCACCAGGTGGACGTCGTCCAGGACCAGCGCGACCTGGCGCGGGGCGGCGCTCCAGAGCGCCTCGGCCACCGCGACCGCGGCCTGCCGGGGGTCCTCCGGCACCGGTGCGGAGAGCCCGACCGCGGCGAAGGCACCGGAGACGAGGAACGACAGCGTCGTGTCGTCCCGCTGACAGGTCAGCCAGCGGTCCTCCCCCGACGGGGACAGCAGGTTCTCGCCCACGGCCTGTCCCAGCAGCGTGGTCTTGCCGAAGCCGGCGGGTGCCACCACCGCGGTGAGGGGACGCTCGAAGCGGCTGCGCAGGACCTCCAGCAGCCGCGGCCGCGTGATCAGGTCCCGGTTGGCGAGGGGCGGCGTGTACCTGAGCGCCCGGCTCATGGACCGACTGTAGGGACCGCGCGACCGTCGGTACACCCGATTCGGTCCCGCTGACGCACCGCTAGCGGCGTTCCCACCTGCCCCGGTGTATCACCACCGGTCGCCCGTTCCTCTGTTGCACACCGGCGTCACCGGGACCCGGTGCTCCGTGACCCCGGTCGACACGAGTGGGGGCGGGTGCCGGGAGGGAGGCGGTCGTGGGACGCGACGATCGTCTCCGGTGGGACGACGGGCAGGTGATCGGGCTCGCAGCCGAGGTGCTCGACGACGAGGAGGCGCGCCGCGACGGGCGAGCGACCCCCGCGGCGACGGATCACGGCCCGGCCCGGCTCATCCTGGCGGACGTCGTCGCCGCGGGCCGGGCCGCCTATTGCTGGCTCGACGTCATCATCACGGTACGCACCGTCGCCCGACACCACGGGCCGGTCGCCGGCGCCTCGCCCCGTCCCCGGCTCGCCGCTAGCTTGGCCGCTCCCCCACCGGATCGACGGACGTTCGAGGGGCGGTGACCACCGTGCAGGTGTCCGAGAGAAGGCCCGACGCCCAGCCCCCGCTCCTCGTCGACGAGATCCGGCGGCACGTCGCGGCCCGACTGGCGGGAGTGCTGAGCCGGAACCCGGTGGCCCGCCTCGGGCCCGTGCGCCGGCGCCGGCCCCTGGCGGGTGTCGGCCGGTCCCTGGTCGTGGTCACGCGACAGGACGACGTCGACGAGGTGCTCGACCGCACGGAGGACTTCGCCTTCCCCTACTCCCACCACCTCCCGGGCGAGTTCCTCCTCGGCTCCCGGCCGGCCGAGCACCGGAGGCAACGCGCCGAGCTCGAGACGGTGCTGCGCTGCGGGGACGCCGACCGGCTACGCCGGCTCGCGGCGGACCGGGCGGAGACACGTGTCGAGCGCGCGCGCCGCACCGGACGCATGGAGGTGGTCGGCGAGCTGGTGCAGCCGGTCCTCGACGCCGTCCTCGACGAGTACGTCGGCACGCCCGGTCCGGGCCCGGAGACGCGGCTGCAGTGGGCGAGGGACCTGTTCGAGCACATCTTCCTCAACCGCGGGGAGATCCCGTTGGTGGCGCGGCGGGCCGAGGTGGCGGGGCGGCAGATGGACGCGCACCTCGCCTCGCTGGTCGACGAGGTCCGGGGGACCCCTGGCGGACCGGACACCCTGCTCCGGCGTCTGGTGGAGCGGCAGGCGTCCGACCCCGACCGCGCCCTCGACGACGCCGAGATCCGCGGCAACGTCATCGGCATGGCCATCGGCTAGCTGTGGCACGGCGCGCGAGCGGCCGTGCTCGGTGTCGACGGGCTGCTCGCCCGCCCCCCCGCCCTCGAGCTGGCCCGGGAAGCCGCGCGGGACGGGGACCTGGAGCAGCTGCGCCGTCTGCTGTGGGAGGTCTTCCGGTTCCGACCCGTCCAGCCGAGGCTGGCGCGCCGGTGCAGGGCGGAGACGACCCTGGCTGCAGGCACCCCACGGGCCCGGCGGGTTCCCACCGGCGCCGCGGTCTTCGTCGGCACCCACTCGGCCATGTGGGACGAGGCCGCCGTCCCGGACCCGGAGGACTTCGACGCCACGCGAGCCCAGGAGCAGTACCGGGTCTTCGGGGGCGGCCCGCACCGGTGCCCCGGGGAGCAGGTCATGGGCGTCCAGCTGCCGGCGCTCCTGGCACCGCTCCTGCGCTCGGACGGGCTGCGGCGCGTGCCCGGCCCCGCCGGACGCACCCGCTGGGACGGCCTGTACCCCCGGCGCCTCGAGGTCGACCTCGGCCAGGAGGGGTAGCGCCGTGGAGTACCGGTCGTTCCCGACCCCGGGCCGGACCGCCGTCGTCCGGGTACAGCAGGCTCCCTCCCGGGAGGCCGGGGCGTCGGCGCCCCCGACGGCAGGCCTGCGCCCCGACACCGCCGGCCGTGCGGGGATGATCACCGTCCTGACGGCGCTGAGACCCCTCGGTGCGTCGTGGCTGCGGGTCCTGTTCGCCCTGACCCGCCGCCTGCCGGGGCTCACCGGGCTCGGCCCGCTCGAGTCGGTCCACTTCATCCGCTGGAGCGTCCTCGGCTCCCTGCCCCACGACGGCCCACCGCAGGTCCGCGAACGGCTGCCGCACCGGCTCCTGCTCTGGGAGACCGTCTACAGCGCGCCCACGCAGCCCTACGTCGAGACGTTCGTGTACGGGGTCGGCGACAAGGTCCGCAACATCTGGTGGACGTCCCACGGGTTCCCGGGGTCCCGGTCGGTCACCGGGCTGGCGGGCTACATCGGCGACCTGAGCATCCCGGGCGCCCACTGGTGGTCCGCGCACCCCGGAGCCACCGTCCGCACGATCCTCTCGGCGCTCGACGTGGTCAGGGAACACCGGTACCTCGTCCGGGCCGCCCGGACCACCACCCCCGCGGAGTTCGCCGTGGTCTACCGCGGCTTCCTCGCCCGACGCCAGGGGGACCTGTGAACGCCACCTGGCCGGCCACCCCGCTCACGGTGCTGACACCCGTGGTCCCCGGCCAGGAGCAGGCACTCCGGGAATCCCTGCGGCGGCTCTCAGAAACCGGGGTCAGCCCCTTCAGCCGGGTTGCCGAGACCCACTTCGCCCGGTGGGTCGTGGTGTCGGGGGCGCCCTGGCGGTATCGGGGGCGCCCCCGCCGGACCCGCCCGCTGCGGATGCAGTACCTGCTCTTCACCAGCACCGCCAACCGCCCGCACGAGCAGCACGTGGAGGACCTCCGCACCGGACTGCGGGGGGACGCCGACGCGGCCTGGGGCCACTGCGTCGGCTATCCGGGGTACCAGGAGTCCGCCGGCTTCCGCCGCTACCTGCTGCACAACCGGCTCCCGATCCACCGGTGGTTCGCCGCGTACGACGCCACCGTGCGGGAGGTCGGGGACGCCCTCGACCTCCGGCGCCGGCACACGGAGTTCGCGGTGCGGACGCAGGACGTCGACGACCTGGGCCTGCAGGAGGCCTTCCTCGCCGAGTTCGGAGACGACGGGACCTGAGCCATGGGAACAGCGCTCGACCTGGCCGACGTCCAGGGCAACATCCTCAACGGGTACGGCTTCGGCCACGCCGTCCACCTGCTGCTCCACGGGGAGACGGCGGCGGCCGTTCGGCAGTGCCTCGGAGCGGTCGGGGGACGCGTGACGACCGCGGTCCGCTGGCAGCAGGGGGAACGCCCTCGCGCCACCCTCAACGTCGCGATCAGCCACCGCGGGTTCGAGCGGGCGGGGCTGGAGCGATCCCTGCTGGAGCGCTTCCCGGAGGCGTTCCGCGCGTCGACCCGCGATCGGGCTCCCGGCCTGGGCGACGTCGGGCTCAGCAGCCCGGAGGGCTGGGACCGGCACCTCGGCACCGGCGACGTGCACCTGGTGCTGACCGTCTGCACGCGGGAGCGGGCCGACATCGCGGAACAGCGGCGGCAGCTGCGCGAGGAGGTCGAGGCGATCCCCGGCCTGACGGTCGTCGCCGAGCAGGAGACCCACGACCTGCCGCACAGGCGGGAGCACTTCGGCTACGCCGACGGCTTCTCCCAGCCCGACATCGAGGGCGTCGACCGGCCCAGCAGCCACCGTGCGCCGTGGGACAGCGGGGTCGGCATCCCCCTCCCGGACGGCGGCTGGCGACCGGTCAGGCTCGGTGAGTTCCTGCTCGGCCACCGGGACGAGGACGGCCGGATCGACTCCGAACCCGACCCGGACCTCGTCCGCAACGGCACCTACGTCGTCTACCGCAAGCTCGAGCAGGACGTGCGCCTCTTCCGGACGGTCCTCGCGGAGGCGGCGCGCCGGACGGGCCTGCCGGAGGAACTCGTCGCCGCGAAGGTCATGGGCCGCTGGCGGGACGGGACCCCGCTGGCCACCCAGCCCGTCCGCAGCGACCCGAACGGCCTCGACGACGTCGCGTGCGACCAGCCGGGCAACGACTTCCGGTACCTGCCGGACGACCGGGACGGGTACCGCTGCCCGCTGGGTGCCCACGTCCGTCGGGTCAACCCGCGGGACGCACTCGACTTCGGCGGCGCGGTCCGCTCCAGCGGCAGACTGACGGCGCGGCACCGGATCATCCGCCGGGGGATGCCGTACGAGGACCCCGGCGGCCCGGACGACGAGCACGGGCGCCGGGGGTTGCTGTTCATCTGTTACAACGCCGACATCGCCCGCCAGTTCGAGACCGTCCAGGCGCACTGGTGCAACGACGGCGACACCTTCGGGCTCGGGGACGACCGTGACTGGTTCATCGGGGGCGCCGGCGGCAGCGGGAAGATGACCATCCCCACCCGCGACGGCCGCCCGAGGTTCGTCGCGGTCCACCCCGACCTCGTCGTCACGCGAGGCACCGAGTACCTGTTCGCGCCCGGGATGCGCGCGCTGCACCGACTGGCCGAGGGCGCCTTCGGGTAGTCGGCGCGCGAGGACGGGCACCGGGACGCCCGGTCCCGGTGCCCGTCAGGTAACGGGCTCACTCGGGGTGGTCGCGGCCGGACGTCCGTCGCTCGCTCGCGGTCGCGCCCGCGACGAAGGCCCACACGGCGGTCAGGATCTGCAGCAACGCGATCAGCCACCGGTCCTCCCCGGCCGTCAGGGCCGCGTTGACGAGGAACACGACGGCGGCGCACCACCAGAAGGCCGGGCTGTCGACGGCTCTGCCGCGACCGCGCCGGGGAGCGGCCTCCGGCCGGCCCTGGCTCCCGGTGCCTGCCATGTCCCCGGTCACAGCTCGTTGCACCGGGCGTCCACGGGCTCGAACCGGCCGCCGCACGTCGCGCCGTAGGCCTCGTAGTCCGATCCCACCGGGCTGATCCAGTAGAGGGCGTCACAGGCGTACGGGTCGCCGTCGTTGCACCCCCACGCCAGCAGGTCGAGCAGCGTGAGGCACGCATCGACCGAGCCGTTGGCGCAGTCCGTCGCCAGCGCGGTCGCCTCGTCGTCCACGGTCGTGCCGGCCCACGTGGTGGTGTCCACCTGGTCGGCCACGCTCCCAGCATCCACCGGGCTCGAGGCCTCCGGAGCCGGCGCCGGCGACTGCGTGAGGGGCGGCGCGGAGGATCCCGAGGTGACGTGGACGGCGTAGAGGGTCGCCAGCGCGGTGATGACCCCGGCCAGCGCGGTGAGGACCCCCGGCATGGTGCCGAGGAAGCCGAGGACGCCTCCGCGCGGAGGCACGGTGTCCGGCGGTGGTGCAGGGGTGCCCGTGGTCAAGGGGTCGGGGGTCATGGCGATCCTCCTGTCGCAGGACCATCGGTCGTCGGGCGGCCCCGCCCGACCGGGCCCGGCCGGTCCTCGGGTCCGGGCCCGACTGGAAGAGGCGGGGTGAGCACCCGCTGATACGCGGGCCTCGTGTCGGCCACGCGCCCCTTGGACGACCGCGTGGTGTCGGACGACGTCGCTGACCACCGGTGGCGGATCGCCTCGCGACCACCCGCTGCGGTCCTGCAGCCGCACGCGGGCGCCACGTACCGGAGCGGAGGCCCGATGGCTTCGAGAGCGGGGCCCGGGGAAGCACGCCGTGGCGTGCAGGAGGCACCCGGGCCGGACCCCCGCTCACCCACGCGGTGACCGGAGGGCGTCAGGACGTCCACCACGCTGCTGCGCAGGCAGGACCGGAGGGTCGGCCGCCGTCCCCTGGCCGGCGCCCGGCTCCGGCCGGTCCGGCCTGCGCCGGTACCGGCTCACCGGAACCCGGCGGTGCCGGCGGTGGCCGGACGGTCGCGACGGATCGGGACCACCGTGCGGCTCGCAGGCGGACGACGTGCCCCGGCGAGCAACGCCTCCATCCGGGGCGAGGGGGACACGCCCATCTCCGAGGCGAGGGCCGCCCGGAACGACTCGTAGGCGCGGACGGCCTCGACCAGGTTGCCCTCGGCCAGGTGGATGCGGACCAGGGTGCGGTGAGCGGTCTCCCTCAACGGCTCGACCTGGACGGCGTCGTGGGCGACCTGGACCGCCTCGCCGTAGCGACCGTGACGGGCCAACCCGTCGGCCAGGGCCTCCATGGCGTGCAGGCGCAGCTGACGGAGTCGCTCGCGCTCCAGCAACACCCAGTCGTCGTACCAGCCGGGCAGCAGCTCTCCCCGCAGCTCGACGTCCCGGGGCACGGCATCGGGGACGTCTTCCCGTCGGTCGAGCACGCGCCGCGCCCACCGAGCGGCCTCGCGGACGTCGACCCGCACGCCCCGTGCGAGGCACAGGGCGCCCCCGGTCACGTCGACCACGCCGGGCGCCGCCTTCTGCAGCCGCCACAGGGCCGAACGCAGGCTGCCGTGTGCCTGGTCCTCGGGGACGTCGGGCCACAGCTGCCCGGCGACCGCGGCACGCGCCGGGCGGTGCGCCAGGCCCAGGTAGGCGACCAGCCGCTGCACCCCGTGCGGCAGGTCGAGGACCGTGTCCTCCCCCAGGCCGAGCCAGAATCCCCCGAGCAAGGCCACACGCGCCGGTCCCACGTCCACGGGTCGTCTCCCTCGGTACCCGGTGCTGTGTGCAGCACCTCCCTGGCTACCGGAGGGGCCAGCGACCCAGGTGATACCGCTGAGGTGACCCGCTGGCTCCCGGCACCGCTGGAGGCCGTCGGCCACCGTGCGTCGCAGCTGCCGGCCGGTGTACCGCCCACGGCCGCCGGCGGCGACCTGCGACGCGGCCAGCGCGGCGCCGCCCCGCTGGCACGGGGGCGGTCGCCGTACCGGTTCCGGTCGTCGTCGCGGTACCGGTCGTCCTTCCCGCGGTCGCGGTCGTCCGGTCGCCGGTACCGGTCGCCGGTACCGGTCCCCGCCGTACCGGTCCCCGCCGTACCGGTCGCTCCCCTCCCCGTCCCCGTACTCGCCCGGCCCCCCGGCGTCGTCCTGGCCGTAATCGTCGTCGATCCTCAGGTGCTCGGCGATGACCTCGTCGACCGTGTTGGTGCGCAGCAGGGTCCAGGCGGCGACGCCGGCGTCCTCGTGACACTTCTCCACGGCCTCCCGCCGCTCGAGCTCGGCGATGGCCGCGTGTCCCGTCAACACGCGGTGACGGGAGGCCGCAGCGGGCCATCGCGATCCTGCGTCACCAGGGCATCACGACTCCTCGTCGCTTCGTCCCGGGCGACCCCGGGCCCCTCACCGCGGTCAGCCCACGACCACCTCTGCGGACGTCGACGGCCACGGGTCACGCCCGCGCTGCATCACCGGCCGGGGATCGACGAGCGCGGTCAGCTCGGGTGCGGGCTCGGCTCCGAGATCGCGGCGCAGGATCTCGCGGTAGGCGTCGAAGCAGCGCCGCCCCTCGACCCGGTTGCCCTCGGCCAGATGAGCCGCGACCAGTGCACGCTGAGCGCTCTCCCTGAGCGGCTCGACGGCGACGGCCACCATCGCTGCCTCGACCGCCTCGGCGAACCGCCCTGCCGCTACCAGTTCGCGGCTCAGCGCCTCCAGTCCGTGCAGCAGTCGCTGCCTGATCCGTTCCCGCTCGAGGAGCACCCAGTCGTCGTACCAACCCGGGAGCAACTCGAGCGCCTCCACCAGCGAGGGCATCATCGACAGCTCGTCGGGCCGCAGCCTGCCGCTGATGATGCGAGCAGCCCAGTCCCCGACCAGCTCGACGTCGACGGCCACGTCGTCGCGGAGACGCAGCGAGCCCTTGTCGACGACCATCAGATCGATGTCTGCTCCGCGCAGACGCCACAGCGCCGAGCGCAGGTTGCCGGCCGCACGCTCGTCGCTGCCGTCGGGCCACAGGACGCCGGCAGCGTGTCGCCGCTCCACCCGCCGACGCCGGAGAGCGACGAAGACGAGCAGTCGCTTGCTCCCCTCCGGGACCTCCCGGCGGCACCCGTCGACACAGACGTAGGGACCTCCGAACAGGTGCAGGGACGGCCCAGCCGCCAACGGGTCCGACGGGGCCTTCGGGTCCGGCAACAGCTGTGCTGTCATGGCCTCCCCCTCGCGGTCTCAGCGCCGGGCGACCATAGGAGATGGGTCGTCACCGTTCCGTCACGTCACGGCCGGGCGCCCGAGGTCGGGCTCCCGAGCGCCGAGGAACACGACCAGTGCTGCACGCGTCACCGCGCAGGCCTCATCTCGGCACGGCGGAGGACAGGAACTCGCTGAGCCACTGTCGGACGGCGTCACAGACGTCCTCCGGTGTCGACGCCAGCGCAACGGTGAGGTCCCCTCGCGCGCCGGGACCGTGCCAGACGCCGGGTGTCGTCATGCGTCCGCGGAACTCATCCGTTCCCTGCTCCAGCCAGACACGAACGAGCAGTACGCCGCTTCGGTTCTCGTCCACGATCACCGTCCACTCCGCCGAGCCCCCAGACTCCCGTGGGTCCGTCACAGGCACGTCACGCGGCCGCCACGTGCGGGACCCCCTCCCGATGGCATTCCCCCTCGCCGCAGGGCGGGACATGGGCGCATCGCCCCGTGCCGGACGGGCACCGCGGCTGCCCACGTGGTGGGCAGGAGCCGTGGCCGGCTCATGGTGACGCGGGGGCGAGCGAGGCGTAGACGACCACGTTGCTCAGGTAGCTCCCCTGCCCACGGTCGAACTCCCCTCCGCAGGTGATGAGTCGGAGCACTGCTTCCGGAGTGGCGCCGTACACCGCCTCCGTGGGGAAGGCGCTCTTGGGGTGGGTGCGCACCGCTCCGACGACGAAGTCGACGGTGCGGCCGTCAGCCCGCCGGACGGAGACGAGGTCACCGGTCTCGAGGGTGCTGAGCCGGGAGAAGACCGCAGGTCCCTCATGGCTGTCGACGTGCCCGAGGATGACCGCGGGTCCCGGCTCGCCGGGAGACGCCGAGTAGCCGTACCACCCGGCAGGAGCCCCTGGACCGGCCGACGGGACCATCACGGTCCCGTCCGGGTTCAGGCCCAGGGTCACCAACGGGGTGTCCACGCCGATCCGGGGGATGTCGAGGTGGACGGGGGAGGACGCCGGACGCGGAGGGGCGTCCGCCGCGGCAGGGAGGTCACCGGTCGGGACGGCGCCGTCTCCCGCCGGGGTCGACGACGGAGCACCGGCCGGCGCGGGTGGCACAGCGGCCCCGGGCACGTGCAACCCCAGGAGGAGCAGCGTCACGCCGAGGGCGCCGGACACCACGCCACCGGCGACGAGGGCCAGGCGCCTGGCCCCCTCGCTCACGACGGCCGACGTCGGGCGCGCCGCCGCGCGGCACTCCCCGCACAGGCTCCGGCCACGAACAACGAGGCCCCGCCCGCCACGAGCAGGAGACCGTCGACGTCCTGCGCCGCTCCGCCCACACCGGTCTGCGGCGCCCCGACGGGCGTGGGGTTCGAGGGGGTCTCCTGCTGCGTGCCCCCGGCCCCGTCGCCGGGTCCGGGAGCGGTCACGGGATCACCCGGTCCGGCCGGCCCGGGAGGGCCGCTGGGGCCCGCCGGGCCAGGAGGGCCACTCGGGCCCGCCGGGCCCTGCTCGCCAGGGGGACCCTGGGCGCCGGTGGAGCCGGGCTCACCCTGCGGGCCCCGGGGACCGGCGGTCTCGCCGATCGCGGGGACGATCAGGGCGATCAGCAGGGCGAGGACGGCCGTGGCCAGCGCCAGCGCCGCGAGGAGGTTCGAGTTGGCCTTCCTCCATCCCCGGGTCCCGCCGGACGGGGGCGCCGGGACACCGCCGTCTCCTTGTCGTGGCATGCCGCACTTCCTTCCTCCGTGCGAACGGACGCGTCACGGACCGGTGCCCTCGACCCGAGGGGCCGCGCCGGCCGGGGCTGGGCACTCGGACGGGTCCGCGGAGGTCGTGGACGCCGAACACCCCGACGTCGGGGATCCCCACCCGGCACCCGCGCCCAGCAGGACGGTCCCGTCCACGGTGTCGTGGGAGGGCACCGTGATCGGGCCGGCCGGCGTGGTCCGGGCGTCGGCGGAGCGGGGCTGACCGGCCCCTGGATCCGTGGACGACCCGGCCAGACCCCTCACGAGACCCAGGAGCGCGGCCGCCAACAGCAGCACGGCGAGGACGGCCACGACCCCGAGGACCCAGGCCCCTGCCGGCCTCCGTCGGCGGGACGTGGCGGCGCCGGAGGTCCCCGACGCGGGGTCGGTGGGCCCCGCGTGGACGAAGGGGATCCCGGCGACGATGTCCTGGTACTCCTCCGCCCCCTCCTTGACCGGCAGCCGGCCGTACTCCAGCCGCGTCCGCAGGCCGTCCAGCATCACGCCCGCCGCCTCCGCGGCACCGATACGGCTGGTCAGGTCGTTGGCCTTGTTCAGCTGCGCCGACACCGCCGCGGTGACGGAGACCACGAGCGCGCCCAGGCACAGGACCTGCCACACCTGCGACGTCTGCTCGAGGGAGAGACCCTCCTTGACGTTGTCGGCGAAGCGCGTCCCGCCGAACGCCGGTCCCGCCGTCAGCGCAGCGGCCACCGAGCTGCTGATGATGCTGATCGTCGACAGGCGCGTGCTGGCCGGCCGCTGCTCGTGCACGTAGGCCTCGATGGCGCCCCGACGGACGCGGATCGTCTCGAGCAGGCCCGCGCGCGAGTCCCGGGACCCGGCCCTGCCCTCCACGGCTGGTCCTTCTGCTGAGTGCATGTCTCCCCGATCCCGGGGTCGTCCGTGTGATGGCATCCCGGTGACCCGACAGCCCCCGGCAGCTCCCCGGTCACTCCTCGTGATGCGGAGCACTGTGGTCCCAGGGGCGTCACCGCGATGTCACGTCGGCATGTACCTCACGGGACTCCGGCGGGGGCTCCCGACGGCACGGGACACCGTGACGCGGCGGTGACCTCACGGGGATGCCCCGTGGAGATCCTCACCTGCCCCGGGCCCGGCCTCGCAGGGCAGGGGTGGCCGGCCGGCCAGGTGTCGGTCCGGGTCGTCCCGGAGGAGCGCCGTGACGACGAGGACGCGGCCCGGTCGATCCACATCCGTCAGGTCACGGTGTACGTGCAGACGCCGTCGTCATGACCCGGGCCTGCAGCTCGTCGACGTGAGCACAGTGCCGTCCTGACGTCGCCCGGCCTGGCCATCCCCAGGAACGTGTCGTCCGTGCGGCTGAAGACCGGTTGCCGGACACCCGTGACGCTCTCTGCCAGGGCGGCCGGCAGGTAGAGCCGGGTCGACCACCAGGAGCGGCCGTCGACGGGTCCCACCTGGAGAGCTCGCGCCGTCCCTGCCCCGCCGATGAGCGTGCGGATGCCGCCGACCGTCGAGTCGTCCATCTGCTCGCCTCGGCCGAAACGGGCGAGGGTCTGGGTGACCGTGTCCTCCCGCAGGGTGCGCTCGACCATCCGTTGGCCGAGCCCCTGCGCGGCCACCGCGGCAGCGACCTGGCTGGCCAGGTCGTCGGGTGTCCGGAAGATGCCGGCGAGGTGGCGGCTGCCCAGTTCGGCGCGGAAGGCGAGGACCGCCGCGCCACCTCCTGGGCCGAAGGCGTCCATCTGACCGGGTGGCCACGGGGCCTCGGGATCGAGGAGGAACGCGAGGATCGTCCTGCGGGTGACCTCGGCCTCCTGGAACTCCAGCTGGGTGATGGACCGGGGCGGCGAGTCCGCAGGACGGTCCGGCACGAATCCCTGGCGCCAGGCGACGAGCACGATGTAGAGCTCCGCCGAACGGACGTCGCGCAGGCACCGGTCGAGCGGCTTCGTGCTCTCCGCGACGTACTGCTCCATCCCGATGACGTCGTGGCCCATGCGGCGCAGTGCCAGGTCCACGGCAGCGCGGTGTGGCTGGAGATCGGCGTAGGTCGACGACGGGTAGATCCGCATCGCAGCCCTCCGAGATCGGACGGTCACCCACGACGCTGGACGAAGGCCGTCACCGGCCCGTTGCTCTCGTCGGCGCACGGGGCCGCGCTGCGGTCGGCCTCGGGACGTCGCGGGAGCGGCCGGAGCTCCTGCCCCTCCGCGGATGCATGCACTCGCGGAGCGCGAAGGCACGACAGGACCCCGCCTGCCGACAGGCGTCGACTGTCTCGGGTCGCTGCTGCCCGGCGCCGTCGAACACCCGGCCCACCTGCCGTCCTGACACACCCCTCTCCTCGACCGTCCGCCCACGTCCCGCCCGAGGGCACCTCACCTGTGCCCCTCACGACCGCCAGGCGTCGAGTCCACCGACGGTGGTGTCCGCTTCATCGGGCCCCGGCCACTGCGGCATGGTCAGCAGCAGCCGCAGCGGGTCGACTCCCGTGCAGCGGAACTGGAACGCGGTCCACACGGGGATGCCGATGCCGGTCCCGGAGCGCAGGGGCAGCACCCGGGGTACCGCATCGACGCCGTCGTCCCACCGGGCCAGCTCCCCCAGCCCGTCGAGGACGTACCAGAGCTCGGTGACCGTCCGGTGCCGCACCGCCCGGGTGCGCTGCCCCGGGTGGACGACGCAGTGCGCCAGGCCACCGGCCGCGACGGTCGGCAACAGGCGGATCTCCGAGCCGTCCGGCGCGGCGTGGTCCATCGTCCACGGCAGGTCGCGCACCTCCACGGCGGCGGAGGACGACCCGGCCGGCGGATCCTCCAGCACCGGCTCCTGCGCAGCGTCGCCGCTCGGGGCCCACGCGCCCTCGGTCAGGTGCGTGCGTCCGGTGTGCCCCGGGGGCAGGACGACGAGCAGCAACTCCACGGCGTCGACCGCAGTCGATCTGGCCTGGTGTCGGAGCCCCGGGGGCAGCAGGAGCGCCCGCCCCGGTCGCAGGTCCACCGTCCGTGCCGCTGCGCCGTCGTGGGTCCACACCTGCCCCGCACCCGCGCAGACGTACCAGATCTCGCTGACCCCGTCGTGCCAGGCGGTGGCGGTGGTCCGATCCCGCGGCAGGACCGCGGAGGTCAGCTCGCCACCGTCCGTGCGGTGCATGCGGCGGATCCGCCAGCCGCCCATCGGAGCGGTGCGATCGGCCTCCTCGGGGAGACGGTAGGGGTCCTCCAGGGCCGGGTCAGGCATCCGCCGGCTCCTGCGGGACGGGAACGACCCGCCGTGGCGTCAGCCCGTCGACCGGCCACTCGTGGCTGTCGAGGTCCAGCGCCCCGCGCAGCACGCGAACGCGGTGACCGGACGGGTCCCGGTCGGCAGGACCAGATGGCGACGCAGATCGAACCCCGCCGGGATCCCGTCGGGCGCGCTCCGGGAGCGTGGTCGACCGCCAGGGTCGGCGGGACGGGGCGTCGGCGAACGCCCGCGGCGTCCCCGTCGGCCGCTGCTCCCCCATCCCGTGGACGACCACGACGGCCTGCCTCGGACGGGACACCCGGCTCACCACGACCTACGCGTCGGCCCGGCTGCGCCGCCGGCCGTTCCACCAGGGGCCGTTCTCCGTCATGACCAGGCAGGTCCCGCTGTCCCGGTGCGGACAGCGCGTCGGGTTCCCGCAGGTGTAGGGAGGCGTCGTGTCCGAGGTGGCCCGCAACTTCGTCAAACGGGCAACGGCGGACGAATGGCTGCTGTCGGTGACGTCGTACCGCTCGTGGTAGGCCTCCGACGACCGGATGCCGATGGCCGGACGGTGGAAGCCGTGCAGCCGGATGGCGTCGAGCAGGTGCCGGTCCGCTGACTCGTGCCGGCGCGAGTCGACGGAGGACCGGCCGAACCCCTGGTGGACCGGCGGGTCGGGGGTCATGTCCCACGGCGACCGGAGGCGGCCGGCGCGCTCCGCCCGGCGGGACAGGAACCAGACGACCACCAACTGCAGGGACAGCACACCGGCCGCGAGGGTCAACGACAGCAGCCAGAGGAAGGCCGACGGCTCGGTCGGCTCGTCCGGCTCCAGTTCGTGATAGGTGACGAACCCGGCGGCGACCACCGGTAGGGCGATGCAGACGGCGGCGACCGTGCGGACCCCGACCACGAGCCTGGCTGCGACTCCGCTGGACTCCCGGTGGGCGACGAGGGTCGCCGCAGCGGCCGCGGTCGTCAGGAAGAGGACGACCATGTTGTTCCCCTGCTCGGGGACGGGCTGCTCCTGACGGGCCACCTGCCACGCGGCCGCGGCCAGGACGGCGCAGACCGCCAGGCCCGCGATGGCCATGGTGGCGAGCCACCCGGAGGATTGGACGCGCAGGTCGACCTGCGCTCGGCACAGTGATCCGTACGGGATCTCGACCCCGTGGAGACCCACGGTCAGCGTGTCGTTCTCCTCGTGGTCGGCGGTCACCCGGTGCTCGGGTTCGTTGGGCCGCCCGGCGAGCAGGGTGGCCCGAGCGATGCGTACGCCCGGTGGTGCGGTGATCTCCACGTGGTAGCTGGCTGCCCGCTCTGCCGCGGGGACCTGGAACCGGATGCGTGTGGCCGCCCAGCCGAGCGTCGCCGCGACCCGGTCCCACCGGTAGCGCGCGGGCACGCGCTGGTTGGCCCGGTACGTCCACGCGGGCTCCTGCGCCGTCGGTCGGCGGAGGTCCGGCCACTGGTAGACCCAGCGGATCGGCTCGACGAACGACACGCGCAGGAGTCGACGTCTCCCCTTCTGACACGGCAGGAAGGCGTAGAGCGTGAAGCCGTTGCGCAGCTTCCGCGCCGTGGCGGTGAAGACGGTCGAGCCCCGAAGCACCTCGAGGGGTCCCTCACCGGAGGGACTGGTCGCCTCGAAGCGGTCCCAGCACTGCCGGACCTCGTCCCGGCGACCGGCGACCAGGTCCCGGATGAAGCCGGTCACGACGGTCGCGTCGCGCGCGTCGACCGCTGCCGGCTGTCGTGTCGCAGTGGCCGCAGCGGCCAGGAGGATCGCCTCATCGAGCTGTTGCGCCAGCCGCAGGCCCGGCATCGCGAGCGGTTCGTCGTCCTCGGTGCGGATGTGGAAGTCGACCAGCGTCCGCCGTCGCATCAGGGTCAGTGGCACCAGCCAGTACTCGACGTCCGCGTCGTCGACGAAGACGGGTGCGTCGTCGCGGACGCGGAGGTCGATCGTCATCTCCCGGACGACGCTGCGCTCGTCCTGGAAGGCGATCGTCTCCACCCGCCGCAGGACCCATTCGCTGAACTGCAACTGGGCCAGCAGCATCCGGCGGCCCACCTCGGCGCAGAAGGCATCGGGCAGCTGGCCGGTCGTCGCGCGGCCGCTGGCCTGCAGAGCGAGCTCGACCGGGCTCGCCCGCCACCGCAGAGCCGGGCGAGCGGCACCTCGGGCCGACGACCGGCCACCGTCCGCCTCTGCCATGACGTCCCATCCCCGCTGGTCGGTGTCCCCGCGGTCCGTGACGACGGTGCCACGGGCGCCGGACGACGCTAGGGCGCAGCCGTCACCGCGGCGTCACGGTCGTACGGGCCCAGGTGCTGCCGCGCGTGCCGAGGTCAGTCGTCGAGCGAGTCCTCCACGCGCTCCAGCAGCGCCACGATGCCGGCCTCCAGGTCGACGGTCTGCTGGTGCTCCTGTGCCCGGAGCCCGCGGAGCCGATCGACCTCGCCCTCGTCCCCGCTGCGGAAGAACGCCGCGATCGCCACGACCTGCAGCCGCTTGTTCTCCACGAGGTCGGTCAACTGTCCGTGCACTCCGCTCAACTGGGAGTCCCGCACCTGCATGGCCGCGAGCTCGTCCCGCAACGCGGCCAACTCAGCCGCGGGGCCGTTCAGCAGGCGGGACGCCGTGGTCTGCGGATCGATGCTCCGGTCGGTGGCCAGGCGTGCGGCCTCGGCCGCCGAGGCGTCGAACCGGGCGCGCGCATCCGGCTCGGTACCACTCAGCCATGCGGCGACCTCGATGTCGGCCTCCGCCTGCTGAGAGGCCTCACCCTCCACCGTCCCCGTCGCCGCCCACGGTGCGACGACCGACGGAGCGGACAGCACGCCCACGCCGGCGAGGAGCGTCAACAGCGCCCCCAGGACAGGGGCCAGCCCGGACGTCCGCGTCGAGCGGACGGCCAGTGCCCCCGCAGCCGAGGCGGCCAGCACGACGGCCAGGACCAACCCCAAGGGGATCGCGAGCGACTCCAGGAGGACGGGGGTCACCCCGCCGAAGGCGTCGAGGCCGACGACGAGCAGGCCGAGCACCCCGACCCCACCGGCGACCTCGGCCGCCAGCACCCCCAGCCCGGGTCCGCGTCGCGGCACGAGCAGCGCCATGGCGAGTGCCGCGCCCCCGGCGCCTGCGGCCACGACCCAGAACAGGGCGACGGCCTCGTCCGCGGACCCGGTGGCGCCGCCGACGACCCGGTACCCCAGCACCATGACGGCGGTGAGGGCGCCGCACAGGACACCGGTCGCGAGGGCGAGCAGTCCGGTGCGCGGTGGTGCGGGCCACGGGACGACGACTTCGTCCTCGACGAGCCACCGCGGCGCGGACGCCGCCGAGCGGGTGAGGACCACAGCAGCGAGGGCCGTCGTCGTGAGCAGCCCCGCGACGGCTGCCGGCACCGTCGATCCGACCTCACTGACCAGGACGCCGCTGGCCAGCAGCCAGCCCTCCTCGAACGCCTGGCGCAGGACCTCCCACAGCCACAGCGCCGCGCCGAAGGCGACGCTGCTCGCGAGCACCGCCACCAGCCAGCTGCCCAGCGGCCGTCGGAGTCGCGGCGCGACGTCGGACCACAGCTCCCCGAGCCCGGCGACGGCGTACGTCGCTCCGAAGGCCAGCACGGCGCCGAGCACCACCCAGCCGGGGTGCTGCGTGGGCAGCCCGAGCCCCGTGTTGCCCAACGAGGTGACGTGCCCGAGCAGCAGGCCACCGGCCAGTCCGACAGCCGCGAGGAGGACACGAGGCCGGGTCCCCACCACTCGGCTCAGGAGCGCCTGCCGCCACAGCGCGAGACCGAGGGTGCACCCCAGCAGCGGACCCAGCAACAGGCACACGAGGACGACGACGAGATCGGTCCGCCCCGCCGGCGCCAGGACGGTGGTGAGCACGGCGGTCAGGAGCGGCGTGCTGAGGCCGACCAGGAAACCGGTCACGCCGCCGTCCAGACCGGTGACGGCCGCGATCCGTTCCGGTCGATCCAGCACCGCCGTCCGGGCCGTCCTGGTCGGGTGGTTGGCCACCGGTCCGCGCCACCGGGCCGACCCCTCGCGCGGCTCGACGCCGAGCTGGGCGACCCACGCCTGTCTGCGTTCGGGGTGTCGGGCCACCGACCGGACGTCCGCGTCGAACTCCCGGCTGCGCAGCGCGGCCGCGGCAGTGAGCAGTGCCACCCCGGCCACGAGCGACGCCCGCCACAGGTAGTCCGGCAGGCTCGACAACTCCCAGGCCACCAGTTCCGTGGCCACGGGTAGGAGCAGGAGGCCGACGACCGCGTAGCGCAGCGAGCGGGTGATCCACGTCAGCGGCACGTCGGACGCAGCCAGGTGCGCCAGCTCGTGACGGACGTGCGG
The DNA here is from genome assembly GCF_041028265.1 of Geodermatophilus amargosae. Lineage (GTDB taxonomy): Bacteria > Actinomycetota > Actinomycetes > Mycobacteriales > Geodermatophilaceae > Geodermatophilus > Geodermatophilus amargosae_A. The sequence goes on along the minus strand of NZ_JABGCW010000008.1, from coordinate 69,461 downwards.
GTCGAAGACGTCCGGCTTCCTCCACTTGGCCGCGACGCCCGGCGGCAGGACGACGGTGTACCGGCCGGGAACACCGAAGCTGAACGCCTCGGCGGAGCTGCTGTGGCCGATCAGCAGCCGCGGAGTCGGCCGCACCCCCGCCTCGGCCGCCAGCTCGGCGAAGCGCCGCTCGGCATCCGCCAGCCGGGGGTTGGGCCGACGCAACCTCCGGCTCCGCTGCAGATGGGCGGGAGTGGCGTAGAGGATCGCGGCACCGATGACGCCGGCCACGAGCAGGCCGCCGAGGGACCACGCAGCCCTCGTGCGTTCCACCGGGGCGGTGCAGTCGACGAAGCGCTCCTGGCGGTCGAACGTCGCCGTGGGGTCCGCCGGGTCCACCGGCGCACCGAACACCACCTCGCTGCACTCGGCGACGGTCCCGGCCCAGCGGTCGCCGGCGGAGGTCGTGTTGTGCAGCCACGTGCCGACGAACAGCCCAGCGGTCAGGAGCGAGGTCATGACCAGGACGAACCGGGTCGTCGTCGGGGCCGGATAGGCGAGGACGTCCACCCGTGGGCGGGTGCCTTCGAGCGTCTCCACGAGGCCTCCTGGTGCAGGCGACCGGTCAGGCGGCTCTGCGTAGCCCGCCGACCACCGATTCGGCCAGCAGCCGCGCGCGCTCCTCGTCGAGGCCGACGTCCCGGGCCCTGGCCAGGGCGACGTCGCGGACGTGCTCCACCTGGGCGCTGTCCAGCGACGGCGGCTCAGCGGCGTCCTCGCCGCCCAACCCCAGCATCCGGCGCACGAAGCGCAGCAGCCGTGGCCGCACGTTGTCCCCCAACGCCTCCACGACGACCCCGGACAGGTACTCGACGACCTGGCCGGCGACCGCGAGGACCACCGGCGTCACCAGTGCCAGCTCGACACCGGACCCCACGGCCTCGTCCCGCCGCCGCGGGTTCAGGACGGCCTCGGGATCGCGGAAGTAGTCCTCAGCGGCGTCGTCGAAGACCGCCAGCTCGTCCGGGTCCAGCTGCTCGACCAGCTCTGCGGCGAGGTCCTTCACCAGCGACCGCTGCTCGTCGTCGGCCCGTTGGCTCCCCTTGATCATGTCCGCCCCCTCCCGTCCGGAGGTCGGCGCCTCCGTTCCGGTAAAGCGCACGGTAGTGACTCACTCACGCCGGGACAGGGACTTTGGACACCGTTCGGAAGTGACGCCCGCGTGACACCCGCCGGCGACGCTGCGCTCGTCCGCCGAACGGCTACCGCGACCCGCGGTCGGCTCCAGGCGTGTGACAGGTCCTGGTGAGGGGGTGGCGGCGTGCCGACGGACGGGCGCTTGTACGGGATCGACTCCTGGGTGGCCTGGCGCGACCACGCTCCACGCGACTTACGTCCGACACGTCGGGCGCCCGGGGAGATCGAGAGCCAGCCCGCCTTCGACGTCAGCACCTACCGCGATCTGGCGACCGTCGTGTCCTTCCTGAACGTCATGAACAAGCACCATCACCTGCTGTTTCGCGGGCAGTCGCGAGAGACGTTCCCGTCACCCACCCTGACGAGGGACACCTGGGCGACCCACCGGCTGCCCACGCCGGTGCGGCTCGTGGACAGACGCGCGGACTACTACGAGGCGCTCGGGCCACTGTCCGCGGCGGTGACCCGGATGCTGGCCGGCAGACTGCCGCGGCACCGGCCCTTCGAGAAGGCATCGGATCCCAGGAGGCGACAGCTGCGGGTTGCCCCGTGGGCGGTGATCCAGCACTACGAACTCTGGCCCACACCGTTGCTCGACCTCACCGGTTCCCTGCGCGTGGCTGCGTCCTTCGCCTTCGGCGTCCCTGCATCCCGCACCACGGGGCTCCTGTACGTGTTCTCAGCGCCCCGAGTCGTCAGCGACCTGATGCCCCCGCGGCCGTCCGCCCGCCGCATGACAGTTCGCCTCAGCGCCGTCTGCCCGCCGGGCACCCAGAGACCGCATCTGCAGGACGGTTACCTCGTGGGCGATCCGCAGGCCGACGCGGAGTCGCTCGACGAGTCAGCCCGGCTCCTCTCGGACTGCCTGGTCGCCGTCTTCCGCCTGCACGATGGCGCGGCGAGCGGGAATCCTGGCTTCTGGGACGAGGACTTCCCGCCACACACAGCGCAGTCCCTGCTGCCGACCGGGAGCGCCGACGACCTCGCGGCCGCCTTCGACACCGCCTTCACCTACCGGTTCGAGAACGGGGTCGCCGTCGTGGAGCACCACTGAGGTCACGACGTCACAGCAGTACCCGGCCACCTCATCGGACCAGCCGGCAACGGTGGAGTTCCCGTCCTGGGGTGATGCGGCCTCAGTGGTCGCCGCGGCCCGGGTCCACGTCCTGCCCGGTGACGTCGTCGAGCCAGCTCCGGACGGCGTCGAGCACACCGTCGGGAGACGACGCGACGGCGACGGTGACCTCCTCCGCGGGCCTCCCGGCGGCGGCGTCCCGCTGGGTCAGGAGCCGAGCCCTGAACGCTCCCGCGTCCTCCAGCCAGACGCGGATGAGCAGTGCCGCACTCCGGTGGTCGACCACGTCATCTCCTACGGGGTGCCGCGCAGCGTCACGGTCCCTGTACGGCAACCGCGCGACGCGGTCGGGGTACCGGGTTCCATGCTCAGCGGTCACGCTGCGCTCCACAGTCCCCTGTCCGGATGACGCACCGACGTGGACGGGTTCCCCTCCTCTCGTGCCCGCGTCTCAGCCGGAAGACGTCCGACCGCTGGGCACCCGTTGCCTCGGGAGGTCACCGTCGCGGACCGGGTCGCGACCCCGCGGGCACTCCGAGTGCCGGCCGGCGAGGGTCCGCCGGATCCGCGGCACGTGCCGGACCAATCGAGTCATCAGCTCGGTCGGTGGCACGCCCAGCTCGTCCTCCAGCATGGTCCGGAAGAGCTCGTACGCCCGGATCGCCTCGGCCACGTTCCCCTCGGCCAGGTGGATCCGGACCACCAGCCGGTGGGCGCTCTCCCGCAGCGGTTCGGCCCTGACCGCTGCGTGCGCCGCCTGCAGTGCCTCACCGTGGCGTCCGAGCGAGGCCAGCCGGACCGCCACGGCCTCCAGCGCCTGCAGGCGGAGCTGGCGGAGCCGCTCGCGCTCGAGGAGGACCCAGTCGTCGTACCACCCGGGGAGGAGGTCGCCGAGGAGGGCGGAGTCCGGCAGAGCGACGTCCTGAGACCCTCCGGACGGCACCACCACCCGCCGCGCCCAGTCGCTCAGCTCCCGCACGTCGACCCGGACGTCCGTCGCCAGCTGGAGGCAGGTCCCCGATGCCTCGACCAGGCCGGGTGCGGCCTTGTTGAGCCGCCACAGCGCCGACCGCAGACTCCCGTGCGCGTGGTCCTCGGGGACGTCGGGCCACAGGTGGCCGGCCGTCGCCGCGCGGGTCACCCTGGTGGACAGGCACAGGTGTGCCAGCAGGCGCTGCACCGCACGGGGCAGGTCGTCAGCGGACGGCCGGAGGGCCCTGCCGGGCAAGGTCAACCCGAAGCCCTCGAGCAGTGTGACGCGGGTGGGGGATGAACGGTCCACGGGAGGGCTCCTTCCTCCGGGGACGAGCGACGGGAGACGAGCCGGCGCAGCAGGCGCCCCCGCCAGGCTGCGGATCGCGCCGCGGATGACCGCCGCGGACACCGGATCCTCCGAGGCGGATGCGACGGACCCCGGCCCACGGACCGTCCGGGATGCCGGCCGGGCATGGGCAACGGCCCTGTGGCGGTGCAATCGGACGCAGCACGGGACCAGGCAGCGCTCACGTGCGAGGTGGTGCGGCCCGGAAGCCGCAGGACCCGGGCCGTCGATCAGGTGAGGCAGGTGGGCCGCGTCCGTTTGACCTGCCCACTCTCGTCGGCGCTGACCGTCCTGACACGCGAGTGCACGACTCCGACCGGCATGACTCCCCCTGGCCGCACGCACGAGTGATGCGGGAGGGCAACGCTAGTCACGCAGAGGCGTCGGGACCGTACGCAGTTGTGCGTATTGAGGAGCGACGGCGGCCCTCGCTACGTCCGGTGACACGGCGGAACTCGACCGTGACATAAGGCCCTTGCTCACCGGCAGCGACGGAATACGCTCCGTCGCGTGTCGCGCCTCACGACATGTCATGCACGATGGCTGGAGCTCGTCGCCGACGTCCTGCAGGGGCAGACCGGCGCTCGCGAGTTCCCGCACGCGCAGGTGGCCGACCTGCTCCTGGAGTCCTTCGACGCAGCGTGCTGCTCGCTCAACGTCGTGGACGGCGCGTGGGTGGACCACGTCGTCGGCGGCTGGCCCGAGGGCTACCTGCCGAAGGCGCCGCCGTCCGGTGAGCTCCCCGACGCCACCACACACCCGCTCATCCGCTGGTACTCGGTCACGGGCAGCTCCTCGCCCCAGATCCTGGGCCGGGTCCCCCGCGAGGTGGCTCCCGTGGCCATGGTCACCGGCTGGTCGGAGTTCGCACGTCCCTTCGGGATCACCCACCAGCTCGCCCTGCCGCTCCGGGTCGGCGACGGGATCGAGGCCTACGTGGTCAGCCGACCCGACGACGACTACGACGACGCCGATGCCGAGCTCGCGGACCTGGTCCGCCACGCGGTGGCCGCGCTCGTGCGCCACCACCGGGTGCTCGCAGACGTGGCGGAGTGTCAGAGGGAACGCGTCCGTGGCACCCGCCTGACGGAGCGCGAGTTCGCCGTCCTCACGCTCCTGGGGGCAGGTCTCACCGCTGAGGCGATCGCCCATCGCTTGCACACCTCCCCGCGGACGGTGCACAAGCACCTCGAGCACCTGTACCGCAAGCTCGGCGTGCGCGACAGGCTCATGGCGGTCCAACGCGCCCGCGACGCCGGCCTCCTGGCTCCACCGACCGAGCCCGGCAGACGGGACGGCACGGCGGACACTTCAGCGCTGCGCCGCTCCCTCCAGAGCGCATCGCCCCGTTGATGCGCCGACGCCCACGAGCCATCCCACTCGCTGCGCCGGTGGATGACCTCGATCGGCCGGCGCGGACCAGGGCCGCATGCGTGTGCGTGTGTACTCCGAGTACGCCGTCGGCCGGTGGCGGGGTCGTCTGAGTATGGCGGCGGTCGTGCCGCCGGATCACCGGGTAGCCGGCCGCGTCGGCACTCCTGCCGCTCTGCCGACGCCCACGGGCACCGGTAGTTGGTGGCCGAGTGCCTGACCGGGCACGACCCCCGGATCGAGGACAGCGAGCCCGCCTACCGTGCGGTCATGGCCTCCGCCCCTCGCACCGCCGCCCGTCTCCTGCTCGGCACGGCGATGGTGGGCGCAGGACTGCTCCACCTGACGACCCAGCGGCGGCAGTTCCAGGCCCAGGTGCCCGACTGGTTCCCCGTCGACCCCGACCTGACGGTGCTCGCCTCGGGCGTCGCCGAGATCGCCCTGGGCGCGGCCTTCGTCGCGCTCCCGCGCAGGAGGCGGCTCGTCGGAGCGCTGCTGGCGGCGTTCTTCGTGGTGGTCTTCCCCGGCAACGTCGCCCAGTACCTCGAGGGCACCGACGCCTTCGGCCTCGACACCGACCGGGAGCGACTCGTCCGGCTGTTCCTCCAGCCCGTGCTCGTGCTCCTGGCCCTGTTCGGCGGCGGCTGGTGGCAGCGCACCCGTCAACGCTGAACCCGCCTCCGCGACCCGAGGCCGGGCGTCACACCCGTCCCTCGCTCCGGGCCTTGATCCCCTCGGCCTCGGCGGTCAGGTAACGATCGGTGAGGCGGCGGTAGAACCGCCCCATCACTCGACCCACGACGCCGGCCTGCTCCACCGCCAGCGTCACGTGCGTGCCGCCGGTGCCGAGGTCCTCGAGCAGGTGCCGAGCGGTGGTGCGCACCCCCGGGCCGGTGGCCACCCAGCTGAACGAGCGGCCCGGCTCGAGCTCGGTCACCACGTACTCGGTCGGGGGGATCCGGGGCTGCTCCACCCGGACCCGGGACCCGACGGCCAGCGGCCCGTCGTCGAGACGTCGCACCGAGGTGACCGTCGGAGCCCACTCCGGCCACCGCCCGACATCGGACAGCACCGCCCACACCCGCCCGACCGGGGCCTCGACGTCGATCGTCGTGCTCTGCTCCACCGGGTCATCCTGCCGGAGGTCTCCGGCTCCATGGACCGCTCACGACGAGAGGTAGCGGATCACCGCCAGCACCCGGCGGTGGTCGTCGTCGCTGAGCGCCAGGCCGAACTCGTCGTAGATGTGGGACGTGTGCTGCACGACCGCCCGCTCGGTGATCGACAGGGTCCGGGCGATCGACGCGTTGGTCCGGCCCTCGGACATCAGGGCCAGCACCTGCTGCTGCCGTGGAGTCAGCCGGTCGAGGGCATCGTGGTGCCCCCTGGCGCGGGCGACCACGAGGCCCACGACCTCGGGGTCGAGGACGGTGCCGCCGGCGGCGATGCGGCGGACGTCGTCGGTGAAGGTGTCGATGTCGGCGATCCGCTGCTTGAGGAGGTACCCGACGCCCGACGGGCGGTCGCCCAGCAGTTCGACGGCGTAGGCGCGCTGGAGGTGCTGCGACAGCACGAGGACGGCGATCCCGGGATGCCCCCGGCGGATCTCCACCGCCGCCCGCAGGCCCGCGTCCCTGTGGTCGGGCGGCATCCGGATGTCGGTGACGACGATGTCGGGGACGTGTTCCTCGGCGCTGCGGACCAGCTCGTGCGCGTCCCCGACCGCGGCGACGACGTCGAACCCGGCCGCCTGCATCACGTGCGTGAGCCCGGTCCGCACCAGCGCCTCGTCCTCGCCGATCACGACCCGCACGGCAGCTCCACCAGCAGGTGTGTGCCCCCGCCGGCCGGGCTCTCGATGGTGAACCGGCCGCCGAGGGCGTCGACGCGATCGGCGAGGCCGTGCAGCCCCACGCCACCGTCCTGGGTCGCACCGCCGACGCCGTCGTCGGCCACGCCGATGACGAGCCGGGGCGGCGCGTGCTCCAGCGTCACGGTCAACGTGTCGGCCGCGGCGTGCTTGACCGCGTTGGTCAGCGCCTCCGCGACCACGAAGTAGGCCGTCCTCTCGACCGTCGCGGGCAGGCGCCCGTCGACCTCGGCCACCGCCAGCCGGGTGGGCAGGGGCATGCGGTCGACCAGGTCCTCGATCGCCGCGGTCAGGCCCCGCTCGACGAGGGCGGCCGGCATCAGGGCGTGGACGATCCCCCGGAGGTTCCGGGCGGCACGGTCGATGCCGACGCGCAGGCGCGTCGCCGCGTCGGGGAGGTCGGCCGCCCCGTCGATCCGAGCCAGTCGTTGTGCCTCCAGCGCCAGCAGGACGAGCTCCACCTGCAGGCCGTCGTGCAGGTCCTGGGCGATGCGCTGCCGCGCCCGGTCGCCTGCATCGACGAGGCGGGCGCGCGACTGCCGTAGGTCGGCATGGCTGGCCCGCAGCTCGGCCGTCAACCGGTCGTGGTCGATGGCCAGGGCGGCCACCCGACCCGCCCCGCGGACGAGTTCGGCGTCGTCGACGACCGTCGCGTCGTAGACGATGGCGCCGATCCGCCTGGTCCCGAGGTCGATGTCGACCAGGTGGCGGTGCGCGCCCAGCGCCGACGGATCGAACGGGGTGCCGTCGCCGTCCACGAGGGCGTGCCCGTCCCGCGACGCGTAGACGACCTGCAACGACGCGTCCCCGAGGGTGCGTCCGAGGGCGTCGGCGAGCCGTTCCGGGGTGGCGGCGGACGACGCCAGCCAGGCACTGAGCTCCTGGATCTCGGCCGTCCTCGCGAACCCGCCGCGCAGCATCGCCGCCGCGAAGGCGACGGGCACCCCGGCCAGCAGGACGATCTGGAACCCGACCACCTGCGCGACCGAGAGACCGGCGGACGGACCCAGGAGCGGACCGAGCGGCGTCGCCAGGACCGCCAGGATCCCGTAGGCGTACAGCGGCAGCAGGACCCTGCGCTGGCCGGGCGTCGCGGCGCGCAGCCGGTGGGCGAGCACACCCGCGGTCACCACCATGACGACCATCCCCGCGCCGCGCTGGAGCCAGGTGCCGGCGGAGAGCAGGTCCGCCCGAGGACCGACGGAGAGCATGCCGCCCGGGCTGGCCCCCGGATCGAAGAGGTAGAGCGGGACCTGCAGGACGAGCGACACCACGAAGGCCCCCGCCACCGTCAGCCGGGAGGTCCGCGAGCGGAGGCGGCCGGACGGGAAGGCGTGCAGCAGCCACACCACGACGGCGAGCGGGGTGGTGGCGAGCACGACACCGACCGCCACCAGGGCGGGTGTCCCGGTGTTGGCGAGAGCGACCACGAACCACGACAGGGCCCCGATGACCATGATCGGGCCGGTCCGGTTGCTCGGCCGGCGCCGCCACGCCGCCAGGCCTGCCGCCAGGTGGACGACTCCCCCGGCGGGGAACGACGCGAGCAGCCACCACGGAGCGACGCGCGAGTCGGCGACCAGGGCGACCTCGACGCCGGCGACGACGACACCGAGTGCGCCGGTCAGCGCGAGGCTCAGCGTCAGCGCCCGCGCCAGCGGCGATCGGACACCTCCCCGACGCGCCACCGGTGCAGCATGGCACCGGCGACGCGCGGTCGGTGCCGCATCGCACCCGTGACGACTCCCGCGTGACCTGTACCCAGGTACAGGGCGGCGGGCCACCCCGGTCCATTGCCCGGCGGTCACGACGTCGCCAGGGTCGCTCACGTGAACCGCCGAGCGGCTGCCCTCCCGTTGGTCGTGCCGGCCGTCGTGCTCCACCCTTCGGAAGGTCGACCATGACTGCTGCAGAGCGCTCGAGCGGATCTCGTCGTTCGCGGGCACCCGGCCCGCTGGCCGCCTCGATCGCGACGACGGCGGTCGCCCTGCTGGTCGTGGCGCCCGCCCCCGCGCACGCGTCACCGGGTGGCGCGGCGGCGCCGTCGGAGGTCCCGGCGTACGCCGCGGCCGTCCAGCCCGAGCTCGACCGGCTCGTGAGGGACCTCGCGGTCACCGGCGCCGTCGTCCTGGTGCGGTCCCCCGAACTCGGCGACTGGACCACCACGATGGGCACCCGGACCTGGCACGGCACGGAGCCGGTCACGCTCGACGACCACGTCCGGATCGGCAGCAACACCAAGACCTGGACCGCCACGGTGATCCTGCAGCTGGTCGACGAGGGCCGGATCGGCCTGGAGGACCCCGTCTCGTGGTACCGCCCGGACGTGCCCAACGGGGAGAACATCACCATCGCCCAGTTGCTGGACATGAGCAGCGGGCTGGCCAACTACACCGAGGACCCGTGGCTGAACGAGCAGATGGACAGCGACCCCGGCCGGGTGTGGGACCCGGAGGAACTGCTCGCGATCGGCCTCGCCGAGCCACCCGCCTTCCCCCCGGGCGAGGGGTTCCTGTACTCCAACACCAACTACGTGCTGCTGGGCGTGATCATCGAGCAGCTCACCGGGGTCCCGGTGGAGCAGGCCTTCCAGGAGCGGATCTTCGACCCGCTGGAGCTGGGCGAGACCTCCTTCCCGGCGCGGACCGACGCCTCGATCCCGCAGCCGCACCCGCAGATGTACACCTTCGGCACGAACGTGGAGACCATCGACAGCCTCGTGCTCCCACCGGAGGTCCAGGCCGCAGCCCGCGCGGGCACCCTGGAGCCGATGGACGTCACCGACGCCAACCCCTCCTGGGGGTGGACCGCCGGCGCCGGGATCTCCACCGCGCCGGACCTCGCCGACTACGTGGAGGGACTGGTCGACGGGTGCCTGCTCAGCCCGCAGCTGCAGCAGCAGCGGATCGCCAGCGTCCAGCCGCTGGACCCCGACGACCCGGCCAGCCCCGGCTACGGGCTCGGCCTGGCCAGCTTCGGGCCCGTGTACGGACACACCGGTGAGCTGCCCGGGACCAACTCCTTCATGGGCCACGACCCGGTCCGGGACATCACCGTCGTCACCTGGACCTCCACCGCCCCCGCACCCAACGGCGAGGGGCCGGCCGTCGAGCTCGCCCGGGCGGTGATCGAGGAGCTCTACGCCGACTGACCGGGACACCACCCCCACCGGAGGAGCTCTTCGTCATGCGCCGCTGGATGCGCCCCACCGCCCTGGCACTCGCCCTGCTCGCCGGGGCCGCGACGACCGGCTTCACGGCCGGCCCCGGTCTCCCGGCCGGGTCCGCTCCTCCCCCGGCCGCGACTTCCCCGGCCGCGACTTCCCCGGCCGCGACGCTCGACGCGGACCTCGCCGCACGGATCGACGAACTGGCGCAGGCCGCGCTGACCGGCGGCGTCACGGGTGCGGTGGTCGGCATCTCCGACCCGGTCCGGGGGACCCACCTCCGGGCCTACGGGACCGCGGACACCGCGGGCACCCCCATGGCTCCCGACGTGCACTACCGCATCGCCAGCGTGACCAAGACCTTCACCGCCCAAGCGGTGCTGCGCCTCGCCGACCAGGGGCGGCTCTCCCTCGACGACCCCCTGGCCGAGTACGTCCCCGACATCCCCCACGGGGACGAGATCACCCTCCGGCACCTCCTGGGCATGCGCGGCGGCGTCTACGACTTCGTCGCCGACGAGGAGTTCATGGCGCGCTACGTCGCCGATCCGCTCCTGCCGGGGTGGTCCCCCTACGACGTCCTCGAGATCATCCGCGCGCACGCCGACGAGGCCGCCCCACCCGGCCGGGCGACCGTGTACTCCAACTCGGAGTACGTCCTGCTCGGGCTGGTCGTCGAACAGGTCACCGGCCGCTCGGCGCAGCAGTACCTGACCACGGTGATCGAGGACCTCGGCCTGCCGCACACGTCGTATCCCACGACGGCGGCCCTGCCGGAGCCGTTCACCCGCGGCTACGTGAACACCGACAGCGAGCTGGCACCGGTGGACCCCGCCGCGGAGGAGCCACGGGACGTCACGTCGAGCAACCCCGCGGTCCCGTCCACCGCCGGCGCGATCGTCTCCACCGTGCCGGACATGATCCGCTACGCCGAGCAGCTGGCGACCGGCGCGGGGCTCACCCCGGAGACCGCCCGGCTGCGCCAGGAGTGGACGCCGCTCACCTCGACCGGTATCCGGGTGCAGTACGGCCTCGGCGTCCTCCAGCTCGGGGACTGGGTCGGCCACAACGGCTCGATCTTCGGCTACAGCGACATGGTCTCCCACCTGCCGGAGAGGGAGGCGAGCGTGGTGGTGATGGTCAACGCGGCCGACGGCGAGGCCGTCCCCGCGGACGACCTCTGGGCCGGGATCGTCACGCTGCTCTATCCCGACAGCCTGCCGACCTGGTGACCGACGGGATCGCCGTCCGGCTCCTGACCGCGCCGCCCGGCTCCCCGACCTCCTCCGCCAGGGGATCGCGGAGGCGTCAGGAGTGCGTCGTCAGGCCCCGCCGCAGCTCCTCGAGGGCCTGCGCGAGGCCCACCCGCGGCGTCCAGCCCCACCTCCGCGCGCGGTCGGTGAGCAGACGCCCGGTCCAGGCCGGCTCGTCGGTCCACTCCGGTGCGACGCCCAGCGCGTCGGTCACCGAGCCGAGGTAGTCCCGCCACGTCGCGGGCTCGCCCGCGACGATGACCGCGGTGGTGCCTCCGGCCACGGGGCCTCGCTCCGGATCGTCGGCGGTCGCGACGGCGCCCGTGGCGACGTCCGCGACGAGGGCCGCCAGGTCGTCGACGTGCACCCAGGCCCAGGTCTGTGCCGGGTTCGCCCGGCGCTCCCCGCCGAGGACCTCCTGCGGTCGCAGCGTGTTCCACACCGACGTGTCGCCGGCGCCCATGATCGCCGGCGGGCGGACCAGCACGGTCGTGAGCCCGCCGACCTGCGCCAGCGCGGTGTCGGTGGCGTTCTTGGTGTCGGGGTAGTCCCCGCTGCCCTCGGGCAGGAGGGCACCGTCCTCGGCCACGTCCCCGACGCCGGCCGAGCGGTCGTAGACCCCGGCCGTGGACAGGTGCACGAGCCGGGAGACACCGGCGTCCCGGGCCGCCCGGGCGAGGACCGGCGTCCCCTCGGCGCCCACCCGGTGCTGCACCTCCCGCGACGAACCCATCGGGTGGACCGTCGTGACGACCGCGTCGGCGCCCCGGGTCACCCCGCGGGCGAACCCCTCGTCGGCGAACTCGCCGACGTGCTCGGTGACCCCGTCGAGCACAGGCGCGCTGCCGGCGCGGCGGACGACGGCGCGCACCCGCGCCGACCGCTCGACGAGCGCCCGGCACACCGCGGTGCCCACCAGTCCGTTCGCACCGGTCACCACGACGAGGGGAGAGGACTCGGTCACGTCCTCCACACTGCCAGCGACGGCCCGGCGCTGCCCGCTGCGCAGCCCGTCCCGGGGTCCCCGACCGCGCAGCAGTTGCGTGCAGCGAGGTGGCGCAGGAGGCCCCGACCCCCGGCCCTCCCCGTCCGCCAGCCCGGTCGGGCACCATCCGGCCGTGGACCCCGAGCAGCTGCTGCGGACGGCGGCCGACCGGCTGGACGCGCTGGCCGCCCGGACGACTCCCGGCGACTGGCGGACCGGCGGACTGCTGGCGACCCGCCCCGAGGTGGTCGCGCACTCCCCCGGGGGGAGCACCGAGCACGTGGCCGAGGCGCGGGCCGGGACCGGTGCGTGGATCGCGACCCTGTCCCCCGCGCTGGCCGCGCCCCTGGCGGGCTGGCTGCGGGCCGCGGCGACGCACGAGCCGATCGACCCGGCGGCCGAGGCCTTCGCCAGGGCACTGCTCGCGCGGCTGCCACCACCGGGCGGGTCGTCGCCACGGTCACGCCACCGGTGGTCGCCGGGCGTCACGGGATGACGTCACGGGGCGACGTCACGGGGCGACGTCACAGGGCGACGTCACAGGGCGATGTCGAGCTCCGCGATGAGGTCGCCGTCCATCACGAACCGGTAGCCGAGCTCGACGACGCCGCCGGGGAAGTCGCCCTCCAGGCGGTTGACGGCGACCCAGTGCGCGTCGTCGACGCGCTGGGCGCCGACGAGCTCGGTGGTGTAGCTGAACTCGGCTCCGGCCCTGGACAGGAAGCGCCGGATCTCCTCGGTGCCCCGGTGGGTCGTGCCGTCGTCGACGACCACCGCGGTCGGGGTGAAAGCGCGGAGCGCGGCGTCGGCGTCGCGGGCGGCGTGCGCGGCGAGGTAGCCGCGGATCGGAGCGGGCAACTGGTCGGGCCGGATGCCGGTCGGTGTGGTCATGCCGCCACGGTGCGCCCTCCCGGCGCGGGAGGGTCCAGCACTGGACCCTCCCCCGGGGGGAGGGTCCACCGTGGGGGCGTGCTGGCGATCGGCGAGTTCTCGCGGCTCACCCACCTGAGCGTGCGCACCCTGCGCCGGTACCACGACGCGGGCCTGCTCGAGCCGGCGGTCGTGGACGACGCGACCGGCTACCGCTACTACGGCGCCGAGCAGATCCCGGCCGCACAGGTCATCCACCGGCTGCGCGAGCTCGACGTCCCCCTGACCGACGTGCAGCGCATCCTGCGGTCCGCCGATCCGCGGGCCCGCGCCGCGCTGGTCGCCGACCACCTGCAGCGGCTCGAGTCGGAGCTGGACCGGACCCGCGCGGCGGTGGCGTCGCTGCGCCGGCTGCTGCGGCCGGAGCCGGCTCCGCTGGCCGTCGAGCTGCGCGCGGTCCCGGCGACGACGGTGGCCGCGGTCGAGGACGACGTGGCGCACGACCAGGTCCTCGCCTGGTACGCCGGCGCCATGGCCGAGCTGGACGCGGTGGTCGGCGAGCCGACCGGCGTCCCGGGAGGGCTGTACGACAACGCCCTGTTCGAGGACGGCGGCGGGCACGTGCTCGTGTACCGGCCCACGGCCGATCCCCCGCGCAGCGGTCGGGTGCACCCGGTGACCCTGCCGGCCGTCGAGCTGGCCGTCACGACCCACGTCGGCGAGCACGACGACATCGACGTCACGTACGGCGAGCTGGGCGTCTGGGTCGTGGCCAACGCGCTGGCGGTGGCCGGACCGGTGCGCGAGTCCTACCCGGTCGGCCCGCGCGACACGGCGGACCCGTCGGCCTGGCGGACCGAGATCGGGTGGCCGGTCTTCCGCGTGGCCCCGGGCTGACGGTCCCCGCCGCAAGGGGCGGGAGACCCTTCCCAATCGCGACTGCCTCATTCACGATTGAGACGTGACGATCGCCCTTCCCGACTACCTCGCGTGGGATGCGGTGGAGATGGCGCGCCTGGTGCGCGCGGGTCAGGTCACCGCCGCCGAACTCGCCGAGACCGCGCGGGAGCTGATCGACGCCCGGTCCGCGCTGAACGCGGTCGCCCACCTCGCCGAGCCCCTCGACGGCGTTCCGCCGGCGCGGGGCCCTCTCGCCGGCGTTCCCTTCGCGGTCAAGGAACTGCTCGCCTGGCCCGGACTGCCCTGGACGATGGGGTCGCGGCTGATGGCCGGCACGCCGGTGCCCGGCCCGTCCCCGTACGCGGCCAGGATCCGCGATGCCGGCCTGACCGTCCTCTGCTCGACGACCAGCTCGGAGTTCGGACTGCTCGGCAGCACCGAGTCGGCGCTGCACGGCGTCACGGCGAACCCGTGGCGGGAGGGGCTGTCGGCCGGCGGTTCGTCGGGTGGCTCCGCCGCGCTCGTCGCGGCCGGCGTCCTGCCCATGGCGCACGGGAGCGACGCCGGCGGTTCGCTGCGCGTCCCGGCGGCCCTCAACGGGGTGTTCGGGTTCAAGCCGTCCAACGGACGAGGGGAACCGACCGGGCCGGAGGCGCCGGGCCTCGCCGCGCTGCTCGTCGAGCACGTGATGACCCGGTCCGTGCGGGACGGTGCGGCGTTCCTCGCGGCCACCGAGCGCACCGGCCCGGGCGCGGTCCACCCCCCGGTCGGGAACGTGACCGGCCCCTCCGCCACCCGGCTCAGGATCGGCGTGCTCACCCCGACGCTGACCGGCCGCTCCCCCGACGCGCCGGTGCAGCGGGAGCTCGACCGTGCCGCGGCGCTCTGCGAGTCCCTCGGACACCACGTGGAGACGGTGGAGCGACCGGACGTCGACGGCGCGGCGCTCAGCCGGGCGTTCTTCACGACCGCCGCGCAGACCATGGCGCAGGTCGAGCAGGCGTTCGCGCCGGTGCTCGGGCGTCCCCCCGGGCCGGACGAGCTGGAGCCGTTCACCCTGGAGCTCATCGCCTGGGCGGCCACCCTCGACCCCGGCGCACGGGCCGAGAGCGAGCGCACGATGACGCAGGCGGCCCGCGCCTACCTGCGCCTGTTCGCCGACCACGACGTGGTGCTCAGCCCCACGCTCGCCCGGGCGTCCTGGCCGATCGGGTACCTCGACCCCGCGGCGGGCCGGGAGACGCTCGTCCGCCGCACCGAGGACGCCGTCGGGTACACCCCGATCCACAACGTCGCCGGGTGCCCGGCGATGTCCGTTCCGCTCGGCCGGCACGACGAGCTGCCCGTCGGCATCCACGTCGCCGCCCGCCCAGGGGCCGACCGGCTCCTCCTGGAGCTGGCCTTCGAGCTCGAGGAGGCCGCCCCCTGGGCGGACACCCGGCCGCCGGAGCGGCACCTCGCCGGGCGGCCGTGATGGCCCAGGTCCTCAAACAGGAGGTCCGCGCACGCATCGAGGACGCCGCGCTGCGCTGCTTCGCCGAACACGGCTACCCGGGCACGTCGATCGTCACGATCGCCACGCACGCGGGCGTGGCCCCCGGCAACGTCTACCGGTACTTCCGCTCGAAGCGACTGGTCTTCGACGCGGTGGTCCCGGCGGACCTGCCGGCCCGCCACGACCGGCTGCTCGACACGCGGATCGCGGCCCTCGCGGCGGGATCGAGGTACGGGGAGCCGGCCGACGAGCTGCTCGACTTCTGGCTCGAGCACCGCCTGGCCGTCGCCGTCCTGCTCGACCGCGCCGAGGGCACGCGGTTCGCGGACTACCCCGCCGGCTTCGTGCAGCGTCTGGTCGCGCACGCCCTGCGGGACCTCGACCGACCTCCGTCGCCGGAGCAGCACGCCGTCCTGGAGCTCGTCTTCGACAACACCCGCCGCGCCCTGGCGCACATCCTGCGGAGTGCCCGCGACCCCGGACACGGCCGCGCCCTGGTCACCGGGTTCTGGAGCTACCAGCTCCCCGGACTGGACGGGCTGATGGCCTTCCTCCGGCAGGACTCCCGCTGACCGGCGTGCCCGCTCCGCCGCCGGCGGACCGGTCCCCGGCAGGGAGGCGGTCGTCGGGGTCGACCTCCGGCCCGGTGGAGCGGACGGGTGCGGTCAGGCGAGGTTCAGCTGCCATGAGACGCCGAAGCGGTCGTTCACCCAGCCGAAGCGACGGCTGAAGCCGTAGTCGTCCAGCGGCATCAGGACGCCCCCGCCGTCGGAGAGCCCGGCGAACAGCCGGTCGAGCTCCTCGGCCGACGTGACGTCGACGAAGACCGAGAACGACGGCGTGAAGGTGAAGTCGTGCACCGGGGGGCTGTCGAAGCAGCGGAACACCTGGCCGGCGATGGAGAAGGTGGCCTGCTCCACCGTCCCCTCCACGCCCGTCCCGCCCGGCGCGAACCGGGTGAGGGACAGGACCCGCGCGTCGTCGAACAGCGACGTGTAGAGCTCGATGGCGCGTTCCGCATCGCCCGTGAACATCAGGAAGGGGGTCACCTGCTCCGGCATGGGCGGCAGGCTAGCCGGGAGCGCCGACGGTCCGTCCCCTCCCGGAGTGGAGGCAGTCGCCGTCACGACGCCGCGCGCAGCACCGCGACGAGGTCGTCCTCGGTGAGCGGCACCGGATTGCCCCGCATGCTGCTGGAGCGCGCCGCCTTCGCGGCGACCTCGGCGTGCTGCGCCGCCCGGAGACCCACCGCCCCCAGAGGGGGCACGTCGAGCGCGGCCACCGTCTCGCGCAGCCAGGCCACCGCGTCCTCGACGCGCGCGTCGTCCCGCCCGGTCAGCAGCCGGGCGACCTCGGCGTGGCGCCGCAGCGCGGGAGAGCCCGGCTCGCGCTCGTGCAGCGCCCGGACGTTCGCCTCGACCACCGGCGCCAGCAGCGCGGCGCACACCGCGCCGTGCGGCGCGTCCACCATCCCGCCGACGACGCCGGCCAGGCCGTGCACCGCCCCCAGCTTCGCGTTGGCCAGCGCGACGCCGCCGAACAGGCTGCACAGCGCCATCTCCTCGCGCGCCGTCCGGTCCCCGCCGTCCTCGTAGGCGGCCCGCAGCGCCCGTGCACCCCGCCGCAGCCCGGCCGCCGCGACGGCGTCGGTCGCCGGGTTGGCCTGGGGGGAGACGTAGGGCTCCAGGCACTGGGTCAGCGCGTCGAGCCCGCTGCTGGCGGTGACCCCCGGCGGGCAGCCCAGCGTGAGCAGCGGGTCGACCAGTGCGACCGCCGCCAGCAGGTGCGGGCTGCGGATGCTCGCCTTGACGCCGTGCTCCGGCGAGGCGAGCACCGCGTTGGCGGTCACCTCCGCTCCGGTGCCCGCGGTCGTGGGGACCGCGACGCAGGGCAGGGCCGGCCGCTCGACGGGGATCCCGCGGCCGACGACCTCCAGGTGGTCCAGGGGGTCGGTGCCGTTGCCCAGCAGGACGGCGACGGCCTTGCCCGTGTCCAGCACGCTGCCGCCGCCGATCGCCACGACCACGTCGACGCCGGCGCCCCTCGCCGTCGCGGTCGCCGCCCGCACCTCGTCGACCGTCGGCTCGTGCGCGACCGACACGACGGCGACCGGGTCGATCCCGCCCAGCAGGGACCGGTGCCGCGCGGGGTCCCTCCCGGCGCACAGCAGCACCCGCCGTCCCAGAGGAGGCAGCAGGTCCGCGAGCTCGGCCGCGCGTCCGGGGCCGAACAGCACCCGCCGGGGGACGGCGAGGTCGAACCCGTCCACCGACCGCCTCCCCCCGTGCCCGCGCGTGACGGCGAGCCTAGGCCGGTCCGCCGCGCCGGGCCGGACCGCGCGCCGCGGTCACACGGGGGCGCGCCGGGGGCCGTGCACGTCCAGCCAGTCGGTCATCGCCGACCGGGTGGCGCCGGAGAGCCGGTGCCAGTCGGCCAGCGGCACCCGCGGCACGCCGGCGGCCCGGCAGGCGGCGGCCACCGCGCCGGCCGGCGCCTCGGGGTCCCAGACCGGGTCCAGCACGACCGCGGGGCGCTCCGCCGTCGTGGCGAGCAGGTCGGCCAGGGTGTACCCGGGCCGGGTCCGCAGCAGCGGCTCCCCGCAGCTGGGGGCGGCCAGCACCGCGCCGGCCGGCGGCACGTCGTCCGGCCCGGTGCCGAGGGCGGACAGGTGCAGGGCCACCAGCGCCCCGGTGCCGTAGGCGGCCAGCCAGACCCGGTCGTGCCCGGTGGCCGCCGCGGCGACGGCGGCGACGGCGGCCGCGTCGGCGGTCATCCGCCCCAGCGGCGAGGAGCCCGGCCCGGGGTGCTCGCCGTGCCGCGCGCCGCTGCCGACCGGGTCGTGGCAGGCGACCACCCAGCCGGCCGCGGCCAGCGACTCCGGCAGCGGCTGGGCCTGCTCGTACCCGGCCCGCCACCCGGTCGCCGCGCACGGCGGGCCGAGCCAGAGCACCAGCCCCCGGCCGCTGCCCCCGCCCGGCGGGCGCAGGACGGTGACCGCCACGCCGTCCCCGGTACGCAGCCGGTCCTCCCCCGCCCTCGGGACCGGCACGAGGCCGGTCCCCGGGCGGGTGGCCCGCCCGGCAGGGCCGAGGGCGGCGCGGACGGCGGCGCGCAGCTCCGGACCGCGGACCGGCCGCGGACCCGGGCGCACGCGGTCGGCCGGCCACGGGACCGGGGACGGCGCCACCGGCGCCCGCGCGGCGCGGCGGGGCGGGCCGCCGAGCACCGACTGCGCCCAGTCCAGCTGGCCGGCCACCGCGGACTCGTCGGCCCGGTGCCCTCCCGGGCGCAGCGCCAGCTCGAGGGCGTCGCGCCGGCCGAGCAGGGCGAAGGCCTCCCGTGCGGCGTCGACCGCCGCGCGGGCGGCGGGGACGCGCTCGACCGGGTCCTCGACCGCCACCGAGACCAGGACCGGCCGCGGCGCGGCCAGCGCGAGCAGCTCGTGGGCGTCG
The DNA here is from genome assembly GCF_041028265.1 of Geodermatophilus amargosae. Classification (GTDB taxonomy): domain Bacteria; phylum Actinomycetota; class Actinomycetes; order Mycobacteriales; family Geodermatophilaceae; genus Geodermatophilus; species Geodermatophilus amargosae_A. Next base: position 50,527 of record NZ_JABGCW010000008.1, on the reverse strand, counting down.
GTGGGCAGCCGGTGCTCCCGCCCGGCGAACCAGCGCAGCCGCGGGTGGTACCAGCCGGGGTAGTGCCGGGTGAGCAGCTCCACGCCCTCGCCGAAGTGGCGGTCGGTGCACAGCCGGGCGGGGATGGCGCCGAGCACGCCGCTGGAGCTGGAGACGACGCCGGCGAAGCGGTCGTCGAAGGCGGCGGCCAGCAGCGCGGTCTTGCCGTTGCGGCTGTGCCCGCCCACCAGCACCCGGCGGGCGTCCACCCCGGGCTGGCCGGACAGCGCGTCGAGGACCCGCGACAGTGCCCAGGCCCGCCACGCGAGGCGGCCGGCGACGACCGAGGGGAAGGCACGCTCGACGAGCCCGGTGTCGTCGTCCCCGTCCGCGGCCGAGACCAGGCAGGCGCCCCACCCGCGGGCCAGCGCCGCCTCCGCCCACACCCCGTGGCTGGACTGCAGCAGGTACACCGGCACGTCGCGCCGCACGCCGGCGGCGGGCACGGGCAGCAGCAGCCGCGCCCGCACCGACCAACCGTCGCCGACGACGAGCTCGCGGACCTCCACGCCGTCCGCCGTCCGCACCCGGTCCACGCGGGCGGCCGTGCGGCGCGGGGCGGGAGGGAGGTCCCCGGTCAGCCACCGGCGCCAGCGGGCGCGCAGCACCGCGCGCCGGGCCGGCCACCCGGCGGCTCCGGCACGGCTCCCGGCCAGGCCCTCGGCCGGGGACCACAGGCCCGTGCGGGCCGGCAGCCGGGCGAAGTCCGGCGCCGGGTCGCCGCCGGCGGACAGCCACGCCTCGAAGGCCTCGCTCGGCGGCAGCGCTCCGGTCAGCTCGGCGGTGTAGCGCAGCCGGCGTGCCGCGGCCGAGCGCCCGAGGAGCCCGCCCCGGGACCGGCTCCCCGGCAGCACCTGCGTCATGCGCGCACGGTAGGGCCGGGACGTGTCCTCCCGGTGCTCCGCGTGTTGCGTCCGTGCTGCGCGTGGTGCGGGTGGTGCGGCCGGCGTGCAGAGTGACGAGGTGCGCGTGCTGCTGGTGATCACCGACGAGGACTGGTACGAGGCGGCCGGCTACGCCGGCGCCTGGGTCCGGGCGCTGGAGGAGCAGGGCGCGGAGGTCGAGCGGCTGGCCCGGGTGCCGGACGACTGGCCGGTGACCGGCCCGCCTCCGGGGCACTACGACCTGGCGATCGCGCACGTGCTGGTCGAGGAGGTCATCGCCTACGCGCCGACCTTCGCCCTGGCCGTCCTGCTCGAGGCGGCCGGCGTGCCCCTGCTCAACCCCGTCACCTCCCTGGTCGCCTCCGCCGACAAGCTCGTGACCCACGCCGTGTGGGCCGCCGCCGGCGTGCCGCAGCCCGCCGCGTGGGACCTCGCCCGGGTCCGGGAGTGGCCGATGCCCGGGCGGCAGATGGTGCTCAAGCCCGCGCTGGGCGACGGCGCCCGCTACATCGAACTGGTCGGCGACCTCGACGCCGCCTCCGGGATCGAGGCGGCCTGGCGGGCCGACGAGGCGGCCGGCGGGCACCGACGCGGCGCGGCGCTGCTGCAGGAGTGGATCGCCGAGCCGGCGTGCGCGCGGATCTTCGCCACGCCCACCACCACCTCCCTGGTCTACGAGAAGTCTCGCGAGGAGGGCGCGCTGGTCACCCACGGCACGGTGTACCCGCGGGTGTACGAGGCGCCGCCGGAGATGGCGCGACTGGCCTCGCAGATGGTCGCTGCCCTCGGCGGCGGGCTGATGGGCGTCGACGTGCTCGTCGGGCCGGACGGCCGGCTGGTCGCGCTGGAGGCCAACGCGCCCTTCGGGTTCGACGTCACCGATCCCCAGCAGGGCCGGTGGGTGGCCCGCGCCGCCCTGGCCGTCGCCGAGCGCGCCGCGGCCGAGCGCGCCGCGGCAGCCGCGTGAGCACGGGGGCCGGCCTCGACGAGGCGCTGCTGCCCGACGGCGGCGACCGGGAGCACGCGGCGCCCGCGCTGGCCGCCGTCCGCGCGTACGGCCCGGGGGCGCTGGCCGCGGACGTGGCCCGCGCGGCCGCCGACCTCGGCCTGCTGCACGGGCCCGCCGACGAGGCGCACGTGTTCACCGTCGACCCGGTGCCGCGGGTGCTGCCGCGGGCGGAGTGGGAGCAGCTGGCGGCGGGTCTCCACCAGCGGCTGCGGGCGCTGGAGGCCTTCGTGGCCGACGCCCACGGCCCGCGCGAGGCGGTCCGCGCCGGCGTCGTCCCGGCCGTCGTGCTCGACACCAACCGCTACCTGGCCCCCGGTCTGCCGCCGCCCCGGCGGTGGATCGGCATGGCGGGGCCCGACGTCGTCCGCGGTGCCGACGGGCGGCTCGTCGTCCTCGAGGACAACGTCCGGACGCCGACGCTGCTGGCCTACGCCCTGGCCGCGCGGGACCTGGTGGCACCGCGGCTGGGTGTTCAGCCGGGCCCGGCGCCGGTGCGGGAGGCCGCCCGCTCGGCGATGCGGCGGATGCTCGCCGCCGCCACCGACGTCGCCGACCCGGTCGTCGCGGTGCTCGGGGACGGGCCGCGCAGCTCGGTGGCCTGGGAGATCGACCGGCTCGGGGAGATGGTCGACGCGCCGGTCGTGCTGCCCTCGCAGCTGGCCGCCCGGGGCGACGCGCTGGTGCTGCCCGACGGGCGCCGGGTGGACCTGCTCTGGCGGCGCACCAGCGAGGAGCGGCTGACCGACGACGACGGCCGGCCCAACGAGCTGGGCGAGCTGCTGCTCGGTCCCCTCCGGGCCGGCACGGTGACGGTGGTCAACGCCTTCGGCACCGGCGTCGCCGACGACAAGCGCACCTTCCCCTACGTCGAGGACCTGGTCCGCTTCTTCCTCGGCGAGCAACCGCAGCTGCGCTCGCAGCCGGCCTACGACCTCGGCGACCCCGCCCGGTGCCGCGCAGCCCTCGGCCGGCTGCACGAGCTGGTGGTCAAACCGCGGTCCGGCTCGGGCGGGCACGGGGTGCTCATCGGCCCGCGCGCGGACGCGGGACAGCTCGAGCGCGCCCGCGCCGCCGTCCTGGCCGCCCCCGGGGAGTGGATCGCCCAGGAGCCGGTGGCGCTGTCGACGCATCCCACGGTCGTCGACGGCGCGCTCGTGCCGCGGCACGTGGACTACCGGCCCTACGCCTTCTGCGTCGACGGCGAGACGATCGTGCTGCCGGGCGGCTTCACCCGGGTGTCCCTGACCGAGGGCGAGCTGGTGGTCAACGCCTCGCAGGGCGGTGGCGGCAAGGACACGTGGGTGGTCGGGTGACGACGACGCGCCGGCTCCTCAGGAGCCCGCGGTCAGCCGTCTGCCCATCTGCTCGTGGACGGCCTGGATCGCCTGCAGCGGACGCACCATCACCCGGAACTCGACGATCCGGCCGGCGTCGTCGCACCGGATGACGTCCACCCCGTTGACGTACCTGCCCTGCACGGTCGTCTCGAACTCGAGGACCGCGGTGTCCCCGGCGAGGACCTCCTTGGTGTAGCGGAAGGTGCCCTCGGCCCCCTCGCCCGCCAGCGCGACGGCCGCCGCCTCGAGGTAGCGCGTCGTGATCTCCTTCCCGCGCTGCGGGGTGAACACCACCGGCGAGTAGAAGACGACGTCGTCGGCGAGCAGCTCGTCGAGGCCGTTCGGGGACCCACCCTCCATGTACCGGTGCCAGCGGGCGATGACGTCGTCGATCACGGGATCCCCCTCGTCGGGTGCGCAGGGCACGATCATGCCCGGCCGGGGTGCCCGGTCAGGACGACGGCGACGTGTCCGGTGCGAGCAGCTTCGCCATCAGCCCGGAGAGCTGGAGCCGCTCCTCCTCCGTCAGCCGGCCGAGCCGGCCGGAGGGGAAGTCGAAGGCCCGCCCCACGGCGCGGCGCACCCGGCGTCCCGCCGGGGTGATCGACACGTGCCTGACCCGCCGGTCGTCCGGGTCGGGGATCCGGGACACCAGTCCCCCGGCCTCCAGCCGGGTGACGAGCTGGGTCACGTTCGACGCGTCGCACAGCAGTTCGTCGGCGAGCTCCCCCATCGAGCGGCCGCCCCGGGTGAGGGCGTCGAGGAGGCACGCCTGGGCCGCGCTGAGCCCGGCCGCCCGCGCCGCGCGGTCGTACGCCGCGTCGTAGAGGTACACGAAGTCCCACAGCTGCTGGTCCAGCGCGTCCCCTGCCCCGGTCACGAGCGGACACTACTTGAGTTCCTCAAGGAGTCGTGCTTGGCTCGGTCCAGGAACTTGAGCCACTCAACTGTCTGGAGGACGGCCGTGGACCGGATCCTGGTGACCGGGGTGCGCGGCAAGACCGGCGTCCCGCTGGCGGAGCTGCTCCTGACCCGGCCCGGCGTCGAGGTGCTCGGCGGCAGCAGCGACCCGGCCACGGTCACCGTCGACGGCGTGCGGCCGACCGCCTTCTCCTGGGACGACCCGTCCGGCTGGCCGGCGGCGACCGACGGCGTCGACGCGGTGTACGTCGTCCGGCCGGACCGCGCGGACGCGCCGGAGCTGATCGGCGCCCTGCTCGACGTGATGCCGGCCCGCACCCGCGTCGTCCTGCTGTCCGAGCGCGACGCGGACTCCGTCGGGCCCGACGGGTGGGCGCCCCGGGCCGAGCGCGCGGTCACCGGCAGCGGCCGGAGCTGGACGGTCCTGCGGCCGAGCTGGTTCATGCAGGTCTTCCCCGACCCGCGCTTCCACCGCGACCGGCTCGTGGACGCCGGGGACCTGCCGTTCTCGAGCGGGGGCGCGGACGTGGCCTGGATCGACGCCCGCGACATCGCCGCGGTGGCGGAGCGGGCTCTGCTCGACGAGGGGCACGCCGGCCGGGTGTACGAGCTGTCCGGGCCGGAGGCCCTCTCGCTGCCGCGCACCGCGGAGCTGCTCTCCGGCGCCGTGGGGCACCCGGTGGTCCACCGGGAGGTGTCGATCGACGAGGCCGCCGCCGGGACCGAGGGGTTCGAGCGCGACCTCACCGTGCTGACGTTCGAGCGGGTGCGGGCCGGGGTCTTCGCCGTCGTGACCGACACGGTGGAGCGCGTGACGGGCCGACCGGCCCGGACGCTGGAGGCCTTCCTCGCCGACGCCGGACCGGCCCTGCGACGCGCGGTCTGACGGCGTCCGGCCCACCGGTCCACGTGCCGGTGTGGTCGGTGCGGGCCGGCTCCGCGACGATGGGGCGCATCGAGATGCCAGTGGCGACGGGAGCCGCTGCGCCCCCGCCCCGGGAGGATCGGATGCCGGCCCTGCTGCCCCCGCTGCCCACGATGATCGTGGGCAGCCTGCCCCAGCCGGACTGGCTCATCGACCGGGAGCGGCTGGGGCACCAGTTCCCTCCGCGGGTCCGGGCACGGGAGCTGTGGCGCATCCCGCCGCAGCACCTGCAGGAGGCCCAGGACGACGCCACGCTGGCGGCCGTGCGCGCCCAGGAGGAGGCCGGCCTGGACGTGGTGACCGACGGGGAGATCCGCCGGGAGTCCTACTCCAACCACTTCGCGACGGCCCTCGCCGGCCTCGACCTCGAGCACCCCGGGACGGTCCGCAACCGCTCGGGGATCGACATCCCGGTGCCGCGGGTGACCGGCGAGATCCGCCGGCCGGCGCCGGTCCAGGCCGACGACGTGCGGTTCCTCCGCGCGCACACCGACCGCGCGGTCAAGATCACGGTGCCCGGGCCGTTCACGATGGCGCAGCAGACGCAGGACGAGCACTACCGCGACGACCGGGCGCTGGCCCTGGCGTACGCCGACGTCGTCCGCGAGGAGATCGCCGACCTGTTCGCCGCCGGCGCCGACGTCGTGCAGGTGGACGAGCCCTGGCTGCAGGCGCGCCCCGAGGTGGCCCGCCGCCACGGCGCCGAGGCCGTGACCCGTGCCGTGGCCGACGCCGCCGGCCCGGTGCACGTGCACCTGTGCTTCGGCTACGCGGCGATGGTCGCGGACCGGCCGGCCGGCTACTCGTTCCTGCCGGAGCTGGCCGACACCCCCGCCGACACCGTCTCCGTCGAGACGGCGCAGTCCCACCTCGACCCGACCACCCTCCGGCCCCTGCGCGGCAAGGGCATCGCGCTCGGCGTCCTCGACCTGTCGACCCCCGAGGTCGAGACCCCGGAGACGGTCGCCGACCGGGTGCGGCGGGCGCTCGACCACGTCGACGTGGACCGGCTCGTGCTCTCCAGCGACTGCGGGCTGAAGTACCTGCCGCGGGCGTCGGCCGCCGGGAAGATGCGGTCCCTCGCGCAGGCGGCCGCGGTGCTGCGCTCCGAGATCTGACGCATCCGGCCGGCGCCGGGGCGATCATCGACCCATGGGCGAGGACCACGTCGGGGACCCCGAGGACGTACGCGCGGTGCTGGCGGCGGAGGACCGCCGCTACCGGGCCATGCTCGACGCCGACCTGCCGACGCTCGACGCGTCGTGCGCGGCCGAGCTGAGCTACGCCCACTCCAGCGGCGTCCGGGACACCAAGGACCAGTACCTCGCGAAGGTGCGCTCGGGCTACTACCTCTACCGGCGCATCGACCACCCGGTGGAGCGGGTCGCCGTCGTGGGCGACAGCGCGGTCGTGGTCGGCCGGATGACCGCCGACCTGGACGTCGACGGCAGGCCCCGGACGATCGACAACCTGGCCCTCGCGGTCTGGACCAGGACCCCGGGCGGGTGGCAGCTGCTGGCCTTCGCTCCCACACCGCTCGCCCCCACGCCGCTGCCGGCCTGAGTCCCGGGCCCTACGCCTGCCGCTGCAGCACGAAGTCGTAGCGGGCCTCGACCCAGGGGGTGGCCGACGTGCCGCCGTCCGGTGTGGCACCGGGCTCGCGCCGCTCGAAGGCGACGACCAGTTCCGGCTTGGTGCCGAAGACGACGTCGCTGTCCAGGTACTCCGCGCCCTCCTGGAACAGGTGCGTGACCAGCGGCTCGTAGCCGGGCACGTCGATCAGGAAGTGGACGTGCGCGGGCCGGAAGTGGCTGATCCCCGTGCGCCCGACGAGGTCGCCGACCGGTCCGTCCATGGGGATCGTGTACCCCCTCGGCACGATGGTGCGCAGGCAGTAGCTGCCGTCCTCGCGGGTCGTGTACCGCGCCCGCAGCCGGGCCTCGTCGAGGCCGGGGATCTGCGACTCGTAGGTGCCCTCGGTGTCGGCCTGCCAGACGTCGAGCACCCCGCCGGCCACCGGGGCGCCGTCGAGGTCCCGGACGGTGCCGTGGACGAACAGCGGGGTCCCGGGGACGCCGTCGGACATGTCCCCGCCGAAGCCGAGCTCCGGCGAGCCCTCGACGTGGAAGGGCCCGAGCACCGTCGCCGGTGTCGCCGCCGGGTCGAGGCGGTGGTTCATCTGGACCACGAGCATCGACAGTCCGAGGACGTCGGAGGCGAGGATGAACTCCTCGCGCTTCTCGTCGCTGATCCGGCCGGCCCGGGTGAGCCACTGCACCGCCGCCGTCCACTCGGCCTCGGTCAGCCGGACCTCGCGGGCGAAGTCGTGCAGGTGGCGCACCAGTGCCGCCATGAGCTCGCCCAGCCGCGGATCGCGGGCGGTCCGCCACCGCTCGACGGCGAGGTCGGTGATGGTGTCCTCGGTGACCGGTTGCACGGGAACCTCCTGGCGGGCCGGAGGGACGGCGGGCGCCGTCCCCGACGTCGATGGATCCGCCCGCGGTCTCCTTGACACGTGACCCGGGCCACACGAGGGTGGCACGGCCCGCGCCCGGCCCGCTGCGCGCACACCGGCCCGGGAGGGGTCCGCCGACGACCGAGGAGAACACGATGAGCCTGCCGGGTACCGCACGCGGGAGCGGGGGCGGCGCCCCCGCCGCCGGCCGTCCGCTGGTGTTCCGCGGGGGCACCGTCCTGACCATGGACGACGCCTCGACGGTCCTCCGGGACGCCGACGTGCTCGTCGTCGACGACCGGATCGCCGGCGTCGGCCAGGGTCTCGCGGTGCCCGACGGCACCGAGGAGGTCGACGCCCGCGGCGGCATCGTCATGCCCGGCATGATCGACACGCACCGCCACATGTGGCAGACCGCCATGCGGGGCTACGGCGCCGACTGGACGCTGACGCAGTACTTCGTCTGGTACTACCTCGAGCACGGCAGGAGGTTCCGCCCGCAGGACATCGCCGCGGGCAACCGGCTCGCCGCCATCGAGTCGCTCGACGCCGGGGTGACGACGACGGTCGACTGGTCGCACAACCTGCACACCATCGACCACGGCGAGGCCGCCCTCGAGGCGCTCCGCTCGGTGCCCGGCCGGTTCGTCCTCGCCTACGGCAACATCCAGGCCGGCCCGTGGGAGTGGACCGCCGACCCCGCCGTCCGCTCGCTGCTGGAGCGGCTGCGCGACGACGCCGACGACCGGATGGGCGTGCAGGTGGCCTTCGACGTCACCGGGGACCCGGCCTTCCCCGAGAAGGCGGCCTTCGAGGTGGCGCGTGAGCTCGGCATCCCGGTGACGACCCACGCCGGGGTCTGGGGCGCCACGAACGACGACGGCATCCGGCTCATGCACGAGAACGGGTTCATGACCCCGGAGACGGTGTACGTGCACGCCTCGACCCTCACCCGGGACAGCTACCAGCGGATCGCCGCCACGGGCGGGTCCATCTCGGTGGCCACGGAGTCGGAGTGCAGCGCCGGCCAGGGGCACGCGCCCACCGAGCAGGTGCTCCAGTACGGGATCCCCGTCTCGCTGTCGATGGACACCAGCGTGTGGTGGAGCGGCGACATGTTCTCCGCGATGCGGGCCACGCTGAACGCCGACCGGATGGCCGAGCACATGGACGCCCACCTCAGGGGCGACACGATCACCCACCTGCGGCTGCGGGCGCAGCAGGTCCTCGCGTGGACCACGCGCGGCGGCGCCGCCGCGCTCGGCCGCGACGACCTGGGCAGCCTGCAGGAGGGCAAGAAGGCCGACGTCGTGCTGGTCAAGAACGACGCCTCACCGGTGTCGTTCCCGCTGCTGAACCCGTACGGGCACGTGGTCTTCCAGGCGCAGCGGGGCGACGTGCACACCGTGGTCGTCGACGGCCGGGTGGTGAAGTACGACGGCAGGCTGGTGGGCATCGACCTGGCTCCCGTGCGCCGCGAGGTCGAGGCGACGGTCGAGTACCTGCGCGCGGAGATCGGTGAGGAGGCCTGGGAGCAGGGCATGTTCCCGGAACGGCCGGAGGCCGAGGCCGAGATCCTGGAGAACCCGTACCAGTACACCGACTACAAGGACGAGTCCAAGCGCGCCGGCGGCGAGGAGCGGGTCCTCGGCCGGTGACGGAGGACCCCGCGTCCTGCCCGTCCCCCGCCGGCCCGCGGCGTCACCCGGGTTCTCCGCGGGCCTTGCGTCGGACCACCACGGCGGCGTCGACGAGGGCGACGCCCGCCAGGACGAACAGCACGACCGCCGTCCACAGCGGCGCCCCGACGGCGAGGAAGGCGATCCCGCCGGCGGTGCAGACGAGCAGGCCGAACGCGGCCAGCACGAGCCGCAGCGTGAGCGCCGACTGCGCCGGCGCGGCGCCACCGAGGCCGGCGGTCGGGTCGTGGTGGTCGGGGAGACCGCGCTGGTAGTCCTCACGCGACAGGCGTCGGCGGGGGCGGTCCATGCCCGCTGCCTACTCCGGTCCGCCGTCGCCGACCAGGGTCCGGTGACCGCTCGACGCCCGGGTCGGAGGTCAGGGCCGGTCCTGCCGGAGCACCACGACCAGCACCCGCAGCACCAGGACGACGCAGACGACGAGCAGCCCGTAGCCGAACACCGGGAACAACCGCACGCCGGGGCGGGGCCGCTCCCCCACCCCTGCCGGAGTCCGGCGACACGCCGGCGGAGAGGGCCGGCCTGCCCCTACCGACGTTGCCGGGGACGGGCAAGGAGGGGGCCGCCCGGTCGTCCGGCCGGAGCCGACGACGGCACCCCCGCCGGAGGTCCACACTGGGGTGGACACCCCGACCAGCAGACGGAGGAACCGCCGTGCCCCTGATCCTCGATCTCCCCCCACCCCCGCGCCTCCTGCAGGAGGCGGTGACCGTGCCCGCGGCGGTGACCGTGCACGCGGCGGTGACCGGCGAACGGGTGCCCGTCAGGGGCGTCCCGGCCGGGCGTTCCTGGGATGCGCTCGCGCGACGGCCGGCGGCCGGCCCGGGGACCCCGGGGACCGACCTCGTCGAGGAGTGGGGCCTGCAGTCCTTCCCGGCCAGCGACCCGCCGTCGAACTGGTGAGCCGTCCCCCGTCCCCGACCCCGACCCGAGGAGCCCTCGTGCCCACTGCCCTCCCGACCCTCGACCGCCACGCCCTGGACGAGCGGACGCCGCACGCCGACGCCCCGCCCGGGTGCGACGCCTGCCCCCACCCCGTGTCCGCCCACGACCGGATCGGCCTGCGGTTCTGCCGGGCCACCCTGGACTCCGCCCTCGCCCGCGGATGCGTCTGCCCGGCCGCCTGAGCCGGCGCAGCCCCCAGGGCGGTCCTGTGCACGGGACGTTCTCCGGCATCGTGCCGGGCGGCGTTCCGTGCACGCACCGTGCTGCCGGCTCCGCCCCGGCCGGGGCGCGCCGCGGCGCTCACCCGCGACCGGCACCACGACCGGCAGCGCGGCCGGCACCGCGACCGACGCCCAGCACGGTCAGGTAGGCGACCAGACCGAGGGCCAGGCACCCGGCGATGACCGGCACGTAGGAACCCGAGGCGTCGACCGCCACACCCGCCAGCGGTGCACCCACGGCCGATCCGATCCCGGCACTGGTGTAGAGCACCCCCAGCAGCCCACCTAGGCGGGTGGTGCCGAAGCGCTCGGCCACCACCGCGGGACCGAGGGCGACGAAGCCCCCGTAGCCCACCCCCAGGACGGCGGCGAAGACGACCAGCACGCCGTAGCCGCCGTCGACGGCCCACAGCGCGAAGCTCGCGCCCATGGTCAGGAAGCACCCCTGGAAGGCGCGCAGCGCACCGGTCCGGGCCGCGACCACCCCGAGCACCAGCCGGCCGGCGATGCTCGCGGCGCCGATGACCCCCACCAGCGCCGCCGCCGCGACCCGGTCGACGCCGGCCTCCTCGGCGTACCCGGGCAGGTGCACGAACGGCACGAACAGCGCGACGGACAGCAGACCCGACGCCAGGTACAGCCGCCGGTAGTCGCGGTTGCGCACGGCCTCGCGCACCGTCAGCGCCGCCGGCCCGGCCTGCACCGGCGGGCGGGTGACGACCAGGGCGCACACCACGAGCACCGCCGCCCCGACCAGACCGAGCACGAGGTGGGTGGTCCGCCACCCCAGCTCGCCGATCAGCGCGGCTGCCAGCGGCGCGACGGTGAGGGTGCCCAGGCCGATCCCGGTCACCGCCACCCCGATCGCGAGCGTGCGCCGCCGCTCGAACCACCCGCTGACGACGGCCACCATCGGGACGTAGGCGCACGCCACCCCGACCCCGACGCCCAGGCCGTAGGTGAGCAGGCCGATCCACAGCTCCCCGGCCTGCGACGTCGCGGCCAGCCCGGCGCCGAGGGCGAGCGCACCGACCAGCAGCACCCGCCGGGGGCCGTAGCGGTCCACCGCGACGCCGCTGAGGGCCCCGAGGCCGAAGTACGTGAGCGAGGTCAGGGCGAAGAAGACCGACGTGGCACCGCGACCGGCGCCGAACTCCGCCGCCATCGGCTCGAGGAACGCGCCGAAGGAGTAGGCGATCCCGAACGAGGCGAACATGGCGGCGAACGCCACGGCGACCATCCCCCAGCTCCGGACCGAGTCGACCGACGCCGTGGATCGCATGCCGGAGGACGATACGAGGCCGCTCCACGACCACCGGGGAGGCCGCAGCCCGGTGACGGGTGGCTCGCTGCTGGTCACCTCCGCGGTCAGCGGCGTCCTCGCGCCGGCCTGAGCCGTCCGGCCACCGCCCCCCGGTAGCCTGGCCACCGGGACAGGAGGTCACAGGAGGACAGCACCCCATGCCCTTTCCACCGCGCCGCCGCCGCTCGCCCGACGGGACCCCGGCCCGGCAGCAGTGGACCGACCCGGTGCCCACCCGCCGCTGGTCGCCCCCGGGACCCGGCGACGACCGGCCCGCGGGGTACGCAGGCCCACCGGAGGCCGCGCCGGCCCCGCGGTCCGGGCCGTGGCCGCCGGCTCCGCCCCCTGCCCCCCGGGATCCGCTGTCCCGCGACGGTGGTCGTCCGGAGTCCCGGCGCCGTGCGGACGAGGGCCCGCCCCCGGACGCCGGGAAGCGTCGGCGGCTGCGGCGCCGGGTGGGCCGCGGCCTGCTGGTCGCCTTCGTGCTGCAGGCGCTGGTCCTGCTGTCCCTGCGCTGGGTCGACCCGCCGACGACGGCGTTCATGCTGGCCAACGAGCAGGGCGCCGTCCAGCAGTCCGTGCCGGTCGAGTACGTCTCGCGCAACCTCCTCGCGGCGGTCATCGCGCACGAGGACCAGCCGCTCCCCTACCGCGCGGGCGCCTTCACCTGGGACGAGCTGTTCGGCCGCGCCGGGGCACACCTGCGCGGCGAGGACGACCCGTCCGGGTCGACCATCCCGCAGCAGGTGGCCAAGAACCTCTTCCTCACCCAGAGCATGAGCGTCTGGCGCAAGGCCGTCGAGGCCGGCCTGGCGGCGGAGCTGGCCCTGGTGCTCGACGACCGCCGCATGCTCGAGCTCTACGTCAACTACGCCCAGTTCGGTCCGCGGGTCTACGGCATCTGCGCGGCCAGCTGGTACTACTTCGACACCCCGCCGTCGACGCTGCCCGTGGACCGGGCCGTGCAGCTGGTCGGGCTGCTGCCGTCCCCGGGACACGTGCAGCGGGCGCCCGGCGGCGGCCTCGACTTCGACGTGGAGGACGGCCTGGGCTGGCTCTCGCGGTCCCACGTGGTCAACGCGCAGGACCGGGTGCCCCGGCACCTCGCGGAGAAGGGCTTCGGGCCCGTCGAGGACGCCGGCGTCGAGGGGCTCGCCCAGGACCAGCCGGCCTCCGACGAGGACTGCTCGCAGATGCCCGAGGAGGTCGCCGAGCTCATCGCCGCGGAGGGCACCCGCTGACCCGTCGAGGGCCGGCAGCCCCTCAGGTGCGCGGTTCGCGGCCGGCGGGCTGCCTCGGCTCGGCGAGCAGCGGAGCAGGGGCACGCAGCGGTGCGGAGCCGGGTGCGGTGGCCGTCACCGGCAGCGGCGCGCCGTCCACGACGACCGTCACCGGCCCCTCGCCGCGCACGAGCGTGACCGTCGTGCCCTCCCGCGTCGTCTCGACGCGCAGCAGCCGGCCGCGCCAGGTCACGCAGTACGCGGTGCGCGCGAGCGGGGACGGCAGCAGAGGCGCGATCTCGAGGTCCTCGCCGTCCTCGCGCAGCCCGCCGAGCCCGGCGACGAACGCCAGCCACGCACCGCCGACCGCGGCCAGGTGCAGCCCCTTGTCGGTGTCGCCCTGCACGTCGCGCAGGTCCACGAGGGCGCACTCCCGCAGGTAGCGCAGGGCGAGGCCGGGGTGCTGGGCCTGGGCGCACACCACCGCCTGGACGGCGGCGGACAGGGAGGAGTCCCGGACGGTGCGCGCCTCGTAGTAGTCGAGGTCGCGGGCCACCTCCTCGGCGGTGAAGTCCTCGCGGCACCACCACAGGGCCAGGACGAGATCGGCCTGCTTGAGCACCTGACGCCGGTAGAACGTCGAGTAGTGCTGGTGCTCCTGCACCGGGTAGGAGTCGCGCTGCTCCTCGAAGGGCCACTCCTGGTAGGCGGTGAAGTTCGCGTTCATGGGGTGCACGCCCAGCCCCTCGTCCCACGGGACGTGGACGGCCTCGGCCACCGACCGCCACGCGGCGGTCTCGCTGGGGTCGACCCCCAGCTCCGCCGCCCGGGCCTGCAGCCGCTGGCACGCCTCGGCGGCCCGCAGGAGGTTCCGCTTGGCCATCAGGTTGGTGAAGACGTTGTCGTCGACGACCCCGGTGTACTCGTCGGGCCCCGTCATGCCGAACAGGTGCCAGGCGCCGGCCGCGTCCTCGTGGCCGACGGACGTCCAGAGCCGGGCGGTCTCGACGAGCACCTCGAGGCCACCGACGGAGTCGAGGTCCTCGCCGGTGACGTTCTGGTGGAGCCAGAAGGCGCGGGCGACGTCGGCGTTGACGTGCATGGCCGCAGTGCTCGCCGGCCAGTACGCGGACACCTCGCGCCCGCTGATCGTGCGCCAGGGGAAGGACGCCCCCGCGTGCCCGAGCGTCCGGGCACGCTCCCGGGCCAGGTCGAGCGTGGCCGAGCGCCACAGCAGCAGCCGTCGCGCGGCGTCCGGGCGCAGCAGGGACAGGGCGGGCAGGACGAACCCCTCGACGTCCCAGAACGTGTGGCCGCTGTACCCCCTGCCGGTCAGGCCCTTGGCACCCACGGGGGCACCGGAGATGCAGGCGGCGGAGCAGGACAGCTGGAAGACGGCGTAGCGCAGCGCCTGCTGGAGCTCGGGGTCGCCGTCGACCTCGACGTCGGCCGTCGCCCACAGCTCGTCCAGAGCGGCCCGCTGGCCGGCGAGCAGGCCCTCCCACCCGAGGTCGAGCGCGGAGTCGAGGGCGGCCCGCGCCTCGGCGAGCGCGGAGTCGGCCCCGGCCTCGCGCGACCAGGTGTGGGTGACGGCCTTGACGATCGTGAGCCGCTCACCGGGCAGCAGGTCGGCGGCGACCGTGGTGACGACCCGCCGCGGATCGGCGTCCGTGCTCACCCGCCCGCCGTCGACGACGTGACCGACCGCGGCGGCGACGGTGATGCCCGAGCGGCGGGTCCGCGCCGCGAGCGCGCCACCGCCGGCCGCGCGGACGGAGGCGAGGGGCTCGAAGGCGTGGTCCAGGACCTGCGCGACCCGCGGGTCGTCGTTGTCCACGCCGGTGGGCGTGAGCTCCCCGTCGACCAGCTCGGACCGCACGACGACGTGTGCGCCCCCGTCCAGGGCGCGGACCTCGTAGCGCACGGCGACCGTCGACCGCTCCCGGAGGGAGACGAGCCGTCGTGAGGTCACCTCCAGCGACGTGCCCGACGGCGTGGTCCAGCACAGGCGGCGGTCGAGCGTGCCGGCGCGCAGGTCGAGCGTGCGCTCGTGGACCTGCGGCCCGACCTCCCGCACGTCGAGCGGGATCCCGTCGACCAGGAGGCGCAGCGGCGTGCCGTCGGCGACGGTGAGCATCGCCTGCCCCTCCTCGGGGTGCCCGTAGCCGCCCTCGGGATAGGACAGCGGGTGCGTCTCGTACACCCCGGACAGGTAGCTGCCCCGCATGCCGAAGGGCTCGACCTCGTCGAGCGTCCCCCGGACCCCGACGTAGCCGTTGGAGAGGCTGAAGACGGACTCGGTGACGGCGAGCGCCCCGGGGTCCACGTGCGGCTCGTGCACCAGCCAGGGGTCGGTGTCCAGTCGGGGGGTGGTCACGTGGGGTCCTCGCGTCCTCGGAGGAGGGATCGGGGACGCGCAGGGCGTCCCCGGTCCCTGTCCTACCGGTCGGCACGCTGCCGCGCGATCCGGCGACCGGCCGTGCGCGCCCTCAGGTGGTGCGGGCGGTGCGGGCCAGGTGCAGCCAGGTGTCGACGACGGTGTCGGGGTTCAGCGACATCGACCCGATGCCCTGCGCCACCAGCCACTCGGCGAGGTCGGGGTGGTCGCTGGGGCCCTGGCCGCAGATGCCGACGTACTTGCCGCGCTCCAGGCACGCCCTGATGGCCATCTCCAGCAGCGCGAGCACCGCCGGGTCGCGCTCGTCGAAGCCGCCCGCGACGAGGGCGGAGTCGCGGTCGAGTCCCAGGGTCAGCTGCGTCATGTCGTTGGAGCCGATGGAGAACCCGTCGACGTGCTCGAGGAAGTCGCCGGCTAGCAGCGCGTTGGAGGGCAGCTCGCACATCATCACCACGGACAGGTCGTTCTCCCCGCGGCGCAGGCCGTGCTCGCCCAGCAGGCGCACCACGCCCTCGATCTCCTTCACCGTCCGGACGAACGGGATCATGATCTTGACGTTGGTCAGGCCCATCTCGTCGCGCACGTACCGCAGCGCCTCGCACTCCATGGCGAAGCACTCGGCGAAGTCCGCCGACAGGTACCGGGAGGCCCCGCGGTAGCCGATCATCGGGTTCTCCTCGTGCGGCTCGTACAGCTCGCCGCCGAGGAGGTTGGCGTACTCGTTCGACTTGAAGTCGCTCATCCGCACGATCACCGGCTCGGGCGCGAAGGCCGCGGCGATCATGGAGACGCCCTCGGCGACCCGCTGCACGAAGAAGTCCCGCGCCGACGGATAGGCCGCGATGCGCTCCGCGATCCTGGCCCGGAGCGGTGCGTCGAGGTCCTCGAGCTCGAGCAGCGCCCGCGGGTGGATGCCGATCTGCCGGTTGATGACGAACTCCAGCCGGGCCAGGCCGACGCCGGCGTGCGGCAGCCGGGAGAAGGCGAAGGCCTGCTCCGGCGTCCCCACGTTCATCATGATCTTGGTGGGGATCTCCGGCATGGCGTCCAGGCGGGTCTCCTCCACCTCGAAGGCCACCTCCCCGGCGTAGACGACGCCGGTGTCGCCCTCGGCGCAGGAGACGGTGACGGGGTCGCCGTCGCCCAGTGTGCGAGTGGCGGTCCCGGTGCCGACGACGGCGGGGATGCCGAGCTCGCGGGCGATGATCGCCGCGTGGCAGGTGCGCCCGCCGCGGTTGGTGACGATGGCCGAGGCCCGCTTCATGATCGGCTCCCAGTCGGGATCGGTCATGTCCGCGACGAGCACGTCGCCGGGGGTGAACGCGTCCATCTCCTCGACGTCGGTGAGCACCCGGACCGGGCCGGCCCCGATCTTCTGCCCGATCGCCCGCCCCTCGACCAGCACGTCGCCGGTGCCGGTGAGCCGGTAGCGCTCGGTGCTGCTGCCGGAGCGGGACTGCACCGTCTCCGGGCGCGCCTGCAGGATGAACAGCTGCCCGGTCAGGCCGTCCTTGCCCCACTCGATGTCCATGGGCCGGCCGTAGTGCTCCTCGATCCGGAGCGCCTGGCGGGCCAGCTCGGTGACCTCGTCGTCGGTGAGGGACAGCCGCCGCCGCTCGGCGGGGTCGACGTCGACGAACGCCGTCGTCCGGCCGACCTCGGGAGAGTCGGTGTAGACCATCTTGGTGGCCTTCTCCCCCACGCCCC
This sequence comes from Geodermatophilus amargosae, assembly GCF_041028265.1. GTDB lineage: Bacteria > Actinomycetota > Actinomycetes > Mycobacteriales > Geodermatophilaceae > Geodermatophilus > Geodermatophilus amargosae_A. Next base: position 33,463 of record NZ_JABGCW010000008.1, on the reverse strand, counting down.
GCTTGAGGATCGCCGGGCGCCCGGCCCGCAGCGCCGGCTTGTAGACGTAGAACTCGTCGGGGTTGACCGCCCCCTGCACGACACCCTCGCCCAGGCCGTAGGCCGAGGTCACGAAGACGGCGTCGCGGAAGCCGGACTCGGTGTCCATGGTGAACAGCACCCCCGACGCCCCGACGTCGGAGCGCACCATCCGCTGCACGCCCGCCGACAGCGACACCGCCTCGTGGTCGAACCCGTGGTGCACCCGGTAGGCGATCGCCCGGTCGTTGTAGAGGGAGGCGTAGACCTCCCGGACGGCCTGCAGCACCGCGTCGATGCCCCGCACGTTGAGGAACGTCTCCTGCTGCCCGGCGAAGGAGGCGTCGGGCAGGTCCTCGGCCGTGGCGCTGGAACGCACCGCGAAGGACGCCTGCGCGTCGTCGCCGGCCAGCCGGTCGTAGGCGCTGCGGATGTCGGCCTCCAGGGCCGGCGGGAAGGGCTGCTCGACGACGGCCTGCCGGATCTCCCTCCCGGCCGCCGACAGCGCGCGGACGTCGTCGGTGTCCAGCGTGCGCAGCCGCTCGGCGATCCGCTGCGCCAGGCCGGTGTCGCCGAGGAAGCGCTGGTAGGCCGCCGCCGTCGTGGCGAAGCCGTCGGGGACGTTCACGCCGGCGTCGGCCAGGTGGGAGATCATCTCGCCGAGCGAGGAGTTCTTGCCGCCGACCACCTCCAGGTCGCCCAGCCCCAGCTCGGCGAACCACCGGACGTTGTCGCCCTCCCCCGCGGTGCTGATCTCGGGTGCGGTGTCGGTGCTCATGGACGGGGAGTCCTTCCTCGACGGAGGTCGCGGCGCCGTTGCCGGGCCAGGGTCTGGATCACGACGGTGGCGATCTCCTCGACGGAGGCCGCCGAGGTGTCCACCGTGGGCAGGTCGTGAGCCTCGTACATCGACGTCGCCCGGCGCAGCTCGAAGCGGCACTGCTCCTCGGAGGAGTACCGCGAGTCGGGCCGGCGCTCCTGGCGGACCCGGCTGAGCCGGGACACCGTGGTGGTCAGCCCGAAGCACTTCTCGCGGAGGTCCCGCACCGGGCGCGGCAGGTCGGTGGTCTCCAGGTCCTCGTCGACCAGGGGGTAGTTCGCCACGAACAGGCCGTGCTGCAGGGCCAGGTACATCGCCGTCGGTGTCTTCCCGCACCGGGAGGGGGCCAGCAGGATCACGTCGGCGCGGTCCAGCCCGCGCGAGCCCAGGCCGTCGTCGTGCTCGATGGCGAACTCGATCGCCGCCATCCGGTCGTTGTAGCGCCGCACGTCACCGACGCCGTGCAGCCGGCGGGCCTCGCGCAGCCCGCGGGCCCCCAGCTGCTCCTCCACCCGGCTCATGTGCAGCCCGAAGAAGTCGATGATCGGGGCCTTGGTGCGCAGCAGCTCCTCGCGGACCTCGTCGACCGCCGCGGTGGTGAACACCAGCGGGGGCACCGGGCCCTCCATCGCCGCGTCGAGCTGGGCCACGACCTCGCGGGCCTGCTCGACCGTCGAGATGAAGGGGATCAGCGTGCGCTCGAAGGACACGTCGGGGAACTGGATCAGCAGCGCGTTGCCCATCGTCTCGGCGCTGATCCCCGTGCTGTCGGACAGGAAGAAGACCGGGACGACCGCCTCCTCGCCGGCGTCCGGCTCGGGGTCCACGGACGGATCGGTCGACGGCGGCCTGGGCACGGGTGCTCCCCCATCTGTGCTGTCCGCGCTCGCCGGTGGCGGTGTGCCCCGGCCACCGGCGAGCGCGTGGACCTCTGTCCGCTGGCGGGCGGTCAGTGGATGTGTGCCCCTCCGTTGACGTCGTAGGTGGCACCGGTGATGTAACCGGATTCCTCGCGGCAGAGGTAGGTGATGAGGTCGGCGACGTCGTGGACGTCGCCGGCGCGCCCGACGGGGATGCCGGCGACGAGCTGCGCCTTGCGCTCGCCCTCGAGGGCTCCACCGGTGATGTCGGTGTCGATCAACCCGGGGGCGACGGCGTTGACCGTGACGCCGTGCGGGCCCAGCTCGCGGGCGAGGGCCCGGGTGAAGCCCAGCTGCCCGGCCTTGGCCGCGGAGTAGGCCACCCCGCCGAAGACGCCGCCGCCCCGCTCGGCCGAGACCGAGGAGAGGAACACGACGCGGCCGAAGCCGCGCTCGGCCATGCCGGGCGCCAGGCGGCGGGTCACGTTGAACGCACCCCGCACGTTGACGGCGAAGATGCGGTCCCACTCCTGCCCGCTGACCTCGAGGAAGGGCGTCGGTGAGGTGATCCCGGCGTTGTTGACCAGCGCGCCGACCGGGGGCAGCGCCCCGTCCAGGACGCCGAGCGCGCTCTCCACCGAGGTCTCGTCGGTGACGTCGCAGCCGATGCCGACGGCCTGCACGCCGCGGCGTCCGGCGACCTCGTGGGCGGCGTCCTTGGCACTGGCCTCGTCGAGGTCGAGGACGGCGACGTGCCACCCCGCGGCGGCGAGGGCGTGGGCGGTGGCGCGGCCGATGCCGCGCGTGGAGCCGGCGCCGGTGACGACGGCGGTCCTGTCGGTGACGGACACGGTGTCCTCCAGGGATCTCAGGGGTTCGGTGGGTGCGGTTCGGGCGGTGGCGGTTCAGGCGGTGGCGGGGGCGGGATCGGCGGACCAGGCCGCGGGCGGCCGGTGCCGGCCGTCGCCGCCGAGCTCGGCGCGGACCCGGGCGACGACGGCGTCGGTGGACAGCCCGTAGCGGTCGTGCAGGGTGGGCAGGGCGCCGGCGGCGAGGAACTCGTCGGGCAGCGCGACGGGCACCACCCGGGTGCCGACGCCGGCGAAGGCCAGCGTCGAGGCGACGGACTCCGCCAGCCCCCCGACCACCGTGTGGTTCTCGAGGGTGACCACGAGCCGGTCCGTGCGGGCGGCGCGCAGGATCGCCTCGGTGTCCAGCGGCTTGATGGTCGGCACGTGCAGGACGGCGACGTCGACGGAGTCGGCCTCCAGGCGCGCCGCGGCCTGCAGTGCCCGCATGGTCATCAGCCCGGTGGAGATGAGCACGACGTCGCGCCCGGTGCGCAGCTCGGCCGCCCGGCCGAGCTCGAAGCGGTAGTCGTACTCGTCGAGCACCGTGGGCACCGCTCCGCGCAGCAGCCGCAGGTAGGTGGGTCCCGGGGCGGCCGCCAGCGCGGGCACGGCCTGTTCGATGTCGACGGAGTCGCAGGGGTCGACGATCGTCAGGTTCGGGCAGCCGCGCAGGATCGCCAGGTCCTCGGTGGCCTGGTGGCTGGGCCCGTAGCCGGTGGTGAGCCCGGGCAGGGCACCGACGACGTTGACGTTCAGGTTCGGCTCGGCGATGTCGAGGCAGAGGAAGTCGTAGGCGCGCCGGGTGGCGAAGACCGAGTAGGTGGACGCGAAGGGCACCAGTCCCACCTCGGCCATCCCGGCCGCCGCGCCCAGCATGACCTGCTCGGCCATGCCCATCTGGAAGAAGCGGTCCGGGTGGGCGTCGCGGAACACGTGCATGTCGGTGTACTTGGCCAGGTCGGCCGACAGCCCGACGACCTCCGGCCGTTCCTCGGCCAGCCGGTTGAGGGCGTGCCCGAAGGGAGCGCTGGTCGTGCGCTGGCCGGGGTCGGCGAAGGAGGCGATCATCGCCGAGGTGGTGAGCCTCTTGCGGGGGGCGGTGCTGGTCATCGGGCCGGTCCTTCCTGCAGCTGGTCGCGGGCGATCTGCCATTCGTGCTCCTCGACCCGCATGAAGTGGGCCTTCTCCCGGCCCTCCAGCAGCGGCACGCCGCAGCCGACGCGGGTGTCGCAGATGACGACCGACGGCGAGCCCCGGTGCGCGCGGACCTCGTCGAAGGCGTCGACGAGCGCGGCGACGTCGTTGCCGTCGACGCGGACGGCGTGCCAGCCGAAGGCGCGCCACTTGTCGGTCACCGGCTCGGTGCGCAGGACGCCGGCGGTGGGGCCGTCGGCCTGCAGGGCGTTGACGTCGACGATCGCCGTCACGTTGTCCAGGCCGTGGTGGGCGCAGGACATCGCCGCCTCCCAGGTCGAGCCCTCGTCGAGCTCGCCGTCGGAGAGCAGGTCGTAGACCCGCGCGCCGTTGCCGAGGTGCCGCAGCCCGAGGGCCATGCCGGTGGCCACCCCGAGCCCGTGGCCGAGCGACCCGCCGGAGATCTCCGTGCCGGGCGTGTAGGACGCCATCGCCGACATGGGCAGCCGCGAGTCGTCGGAGCCGTAGGTCTCCAGCTCGGCGAGCGGGAGGGTCCCCGCCTCGGCCAGGGCCGCGTAGAGGGCGATGGCGTAGTGGCCGATGGAGAGCAGGAAGCGGTCCCGGTCGGGCCAGTGGGGGTCCTCCGGCCGGTACCGGAGCTGGTCGGTGTAGACGACGGCGAGGACGTCGGCGACGCCGAGCGCCTGGCCGATGTAGCCCTGCCCCTGGACCTCGCCCATGTCGAGGGCGTTGCGCCGGATGCGGGTGGCGGCCTGGCGGATCCGCTCGATCCGCTGCGCGCGGTCGCCGGCCGCCGGAGCCGTCTGCGGGGTGGTCAGGGAGGTCATGACGCTGCTCCTCGGGGGTCAGTCGGTCGCCGAGTCGGTGGCGAGCTGCCGCTCGTCCGCCGCGGTGCGCGGGGTGGGGGCACCGCCGCCCGGTGTGGTCGGTGCCGTGGTGATCCGCTGCAGGGCGTCGACCGCCTCGCGCTCCGCCCGGCCCCAGGTCTCCGGGGTCCCGAGGGCGGCGACGAGGCCGAGGAGCCCGTAGGCGCCGAAGAGCAGCGCCGGGCCGACCCAGCCGAAGCCCGCGTAGAGCCCGGTGGCGATGAGGGGGGTGAAGCCGGAGACGACGGCGGAGAGCTGGTAGGCCAGGGAGGCACCGCTGGTGCGGGTCTTGGCCGCGAAGAGCTCGGGGAACCACGCCCCCTGCACGCCGGCCAGGGAGTTCTGGCAGACCGCGTAGCTCACGACGAAGGTCAGCACGATCGCCGCCGCCGCGCCGGTGTTGATGAGCAGGAACAGCGGGACGGCCCACAGCACCATCACCGCGGTGCCGAGCAGGTACACCGGGCGCCGCCCGATCCGGTCGGTGAGCGCGCCGAAGAAGACGGTGGCGACGATGCCGATCCCGGCCGCGACCATGAGCGCGGTCAGCGAGACCGGACGCTCGGCGAGGTCCTCGCTCACCAGGTAGGACAGCATGAAGGTGACGGAGACGGCGTAGCCGGCGGTCTCGGCGATCCGCAGGCAGAAGGCGCGCAGCACGTTGCGCCAGTCGTCGCGCAGGACCTCGAGCATGGGGTTCTTGGAGACCTCGCCCTCCTGCTTGAGCTCCTCGAACTCCGGGGACTCCTCGAGCTTGAGCCGGATGAGGATGCCGACGACGATCAGCACGGCGCTGAGCAGGAACGGCACCCGCCACGCCCACGAGCCACCCAGCGGCACGCTGGCGAGGAAGGCCAGGTTGGCCAGCAGCAGGCCGACGGGGAAGCCGGCCTGCGTGATGCCGGTGTAGAGACCGCGCTTGCGCCAGGGGGCGTGCTCGAAGCACATGAGGATCGCGCCGCCCCACTCGGCGCCGAAGGCGAGGCCCTGCACGACGCGGACGACGACGAGCAGGATCGGGGCCCAGACGCCCACCTGGTCGTACGTGGGCAGGAGGCCGATCAGGACGGTCGCGATCCCCATGAGCAGCAGGGACCCGACGAGGACCGGCTTGCGGCCGATCCGGTCACCGAGGTGGCCGCCGATGATGCCGCCGAGCGGGCGCACCGCGAAGCCGACGCCCAGCGTCGCGAACGACAGCAGGGTCCCCGACAGGGGGTCGTTCGCCGGGAAGAAGGCGTCGTTGAAGTACAGGGCGGCGGCGGTGCCGAAGCCGATGAAGTCGTAGGTCTCGATCGTCGCGCCGATCGAGCACCCGACGGCGACCTTCTTCTTGGTCGGCGTGCCGTCGACGGGGTGCCACTCGGCGACCTCCCGGAGGTGGGGGTCCGGGTGCGGGGCGGGCCGTTCGGTCATGGTGACCTCCGGTGAGCGCGGGCGGGGATCCAGTGGCCGCTGGTGTCGACTGTTAACAGTCAACTGACGAGGAGTGTGGGGTGGCCCGCGCCACACTGTCAAGGCCCGCTCCGGACCGCCGGATCCGGCGCGCACGCGCCGGCCCTCCGATCCGCCGGTCGGGACGAGGCACCCGGGACGCTCCCCAGGAGGTCCCCGAGCCGCTCCCGCCGGGGCGGTCAGGCGGGGTCGGGAGACGCGGAGAAGCGCTCGGCCGCCGCGGCCATGTGCTCGTCGACGATCCGCACCGCCGCGGGGACGTCGGCCTCCTCGATCGCGTCGACGATCGGCGCGTGCCGGTCCCGCGCCATCATCGGCGCCTGCCACGCCGCACCGTTCAGGATGGCGACCCGCATACGGCCCTCGAGGTGCCGCCAGGACTCCACGAGCATGGAGTTGCCCGACAGCCGGCACAGCTGCAGGTGGAAGGCGAGGTCGGCGTCGATGCGCGCGGGGAAGTCCTCGCTCTCGTCGGCGAGGTGCTCGAGCGCCGCGCGCAGCCCACGCACGGCGTCCTGCCGCCGTGGCGAGGCGATGATGGCGCGGACCGCCATCCCCTCGAGGGCCGCGCGGACCGCGAACAGCTCCCGGACCTCGACCGACGTCAGGCTGCTGACCCGGAGCATCCCGCGGTGCCCGGCGGACACGAGCCCCTCCTGCTGGAGGTGCCGCAGGGCCTCGCGGACGGTGCCGCGGCTGACCCCGAGCGAGCCGGCGAGCTCGACCTCGCTGAGGTGGTCACCCGGGCGGTACTGGCCGGAGACGATCGCCGACCGGACCGAGTCCAGGGCCCGTTCCCGCAGCGTGCTGCGGTCCAGGCTGGCCAGCGGCTCGGTGCTCACGACGTTCCTCCTCGTTCGCCGGGATCCTAGCGCCGGGCTGTCGACGGGCCGACTGTCGACACCACGTCGACGAGGGGCGGCGACGACGCCCGGCGCGGCCTCCCGCCCCGGGCGGGACGGTGCGCCTCCCCGGGCGGCCCGGTCGCCGGCTGGGTCAGCCGTCGCCGCGCCCGGCCGCTGCCCGCCGGCCGTCGCTCCGGCCTCCGCCGCCCTGCAGCTGCAGCACCCGCCACAGGCCCGTGCGGTGCACCGTGTCGCGGATCCGCCGGTCGGCCCCCCGCAGGACCACCGCCCCGCCCCGCGCGCGGCAGATGCGGTGGGCCCAGAGGAAGCTCGCGAGCGCGGGGCTGCCCAGGGAGTGCGCCCGGGACAGGTCGACGACGATGCGGCGTGCCCCGGCGAGCAGGGCGTCGTGCAGCAGCCACCGGACGTCGGCGAGGCCGTCGGCCAGCAGCGCCTCGTCGAGCCGGACGACGACCTCGTCCTCGGCTCCCGGACGGACCTCTCGGCGCATCGCCACGCTGGTCATGCGTTCCTCCCGGACGTCGGTGCCACCGGAGGGCACCGCCGTCGAGCGTGCCCGCGGGACGTTGCGATCCGCGGGGCCGGACCTTTGCGATCCCGTGACGGTCGGCCGCCGCGTGGATGACGGCCGGTCACCGGTGGCAGCATGGACGGACGTGTCGCCGCGTCTGCTCGTCGTCGAGGACGACGACCCCATCCGCACGTCGCTGCGGTGGGCCCTGGAGGACGAGGGCTACACCGTCGAGGAGGCGGTGAGCGGCGAGGAGGCCTGCGCGCTGGTGGACGCCGCCCCGCCCGACGTCATGCTGCTGGACCTGATGCTCGGCCGGATGGACGGGTTCGGCGTCGTCCGCCACGTCCGGCGCAGGCACGACCTGCCGATCATCGTCGTCAGCGCCCGCGCCGACACGCACGACATCGTCGCGGCCCTGGAGGCGGGCGCCGACGACTACGTGACCAAGCCGTTCCACGTCAAGGAGATCACCGCGCGGCTGCGCGCGCTGCGGCGGAGGTCCGGCCCGGCCCGCCCGGCGGCCGACACCGGGCCGGACGAGGTCGTCCTCGACCGGCACCCCGACGCCCCCCTGGTCCTGCGGGAGGCGCGCGGGACCGCGCACCGGGGCGACGAGCAGCTGCCGCTGACGGTCACCGAGTTCCGCCTGCTGTGCGAGCTGGCGGCGGTGCCCGGCCGGGTGCTCAGCAGGCAGGACCTGCTGGAGCGCGTGTGGCAGCACGGCTACTTCGGCGACGAGCGGATCGTCGACGTGCACATCCGCCGGCTGCGCACCAAGGTCGAGCTCGACGCGAGCGCACCGCGGCTGGTGCAGACCGTCCGGGGGCTGGGCTACCGGCTGGACCCGCAGTGAGACCGGCGCTCGGGCCCCGCGGCCTGCGCGCGCGCATCGTCCTCGCCTTCGCCGCCGGTGCGCTCCTCGTCTCGGCGGTCCTGGTCGTCACGACCTTCCTGCTGGCCCGCAACTACCTCCTCGACCAGCGGGAGGCTGCGGCCACCCGCACCGCCTTCGTCCACGCCGACCTGCTGCGCAGCCGGCTGGCCACCTCCGGCACGGAGGTCACCGACGCGCTGGCCGAACTGTCCTCGGGCGGGGCGGACGTCGTCGTCCGCACCGGCGGGTCCTGGTACTCCTCGAGCCTCGACGTCGGCGCCCTCGACGTCCCGGACGAGCTGCAGGACCTCGTCGGGTCCGGCTCGGCCGGCCGGGTGCGCGCCCCCTCCCCCGACGGCCCCCGGCTGGTCGTCGGCGTCCCCGTGACGACCGGGGACCTGGAGTTCTACGAGGTCGCCCCGCTGTCCGAGCTGCAGTCGGTGCTGCACACCCTCGCGGCGGTGCTGGCGGCCGGCGCGCTGGCCGCCACCGCCGCCGGCGCGGCGTTCGGCCTGTGGGCCAGCCGACGCGTCGTCCACCCCCTGGACCAGGTCGCCGGGGCGGCCGCGCGGATCGCCGCCGGCGAGGTGAGCACCCGGCTGCCGCCGACCGACGACCCGGACCTCGTGGCCATCGTCGGCAGCTTCAACACGATGGTCGACGCGCTGGCCGCGCGGATCGAGCGGGACGCCCGCTTCGTCGGGGACGTCAGCCACGAGCTACGGAGCCCCCTGACCAGCCTGGTGACCAGCGTCGAGGTGCTCGCCACCCGCCAGGCGGAGCTGAGCCCGCGCTCCCGGCAGGCGCTGGACCTGGTACAGCAGCAGCTGGCCGCGTTCCGGGCGACCCTCGAGGACCTGCTCGAGCTGGCGCGGCTCGACGACGACGCGGCCCCGGACGAACGTCCTCCGGTCTCCCTCGGCGCCCTGGCCCGGGAGGTGCTCGCGGTCGGCGGACGGCCGGCGGCACTCCTCCGGTCCGACGACGACGCCCGGACCGTCGTCCTCGGGGACAAGCTGCAGCTGGAGCGCGCCGTGCGGAACCTCCTCGACAACGCCGACCGCCACGCGGGGGGCCCCTGCCGCGTGGGCGTCGAACGCCGCGACGGCTCCGTGGTGCTGACCGTGGACGACGCGGGACCCGGCGTGCCGGCCGAGGACCGCGAGCGCGTCTTCGAGCGCTTCGTCCGCGGGCCGCGGGCCGCGCGGGGGTCCCGGACCGGAGCCGGGCTCGGCCTGGCCATCGTCGCCGAGACCGCCGCCCGGCACGGCGGGGCCGCCTGGTGCTCGGCCGGCCCCGACGGAGGAGCCCGCATGACCCTGTCACTGCCCGCGGAGGGGACGTGAGGGCGCCGGCCCGGCTCGTCACCGTCGCGACGCTCGTCGCGCTGGCCGGCTGCGGGGTGTCCACGGGTGGCGCCCCCGAGGCCATCGCGCCGTCCGACGTCCCCTACGGCCTGCTGTCCTCCGCCCCGACGAGCACGGCACCGTCCCCGGTCCCGCCGCTCGGCGACCGGCCCCGGGTGTACCTCCTCACGCCGGACGACGTCGTCGTCCCCACCGGACGCGACGTCGCGGAAGGGGACCTCCGGACGCGCCTGGACGACCTGCTCGCCCAGCTCGCCGCCGGCCCGACCAGCGGTGAACGGGACGGCGAGCTGACGACGGCGCTCGCCCCGGGCGTCGGGCTGGCGGTGGCGGCGGTGGACGGCGACACGGTGACCATCGACCTGACCGGTCCGGGCGAGGTGCCGTCGGGCCTGCAGAGCCGGCTGGCCGTGGCGCAGATCGTGCTGACCGCCACGAGCCTGCCGGAGGTGGAGGCCGTGCTGCTCACCCGGGACGGCGACCCGCTCGAGGCCCCGCTGCCCTCGGGGGAGCTCTCCGCCGACCCGCTCGAGGCGGCCGACTACGACCCACTGCTGGTGAGCCCGCCGTCCTGACTTTGCGGTCCCGTGACGAGTCGGCGTCGAGGCTGGGCGCGGTCGGCGCCGGCTGTCAGGGTGGGGCCATGGGCACCACCGGAGCACTCCAGGGCGACGACCGTCGAGCGACGACCGAGGTGGTCGTCTCCCGCCGGGGCTCCGTGCGGGTCAGCGGCCACCTCACGGTGCAGGGCGCCGACCTCCTCCGCGGCACCGTCGAGAGCCTGCGCCGGAGCGGCCACGCCCGGGTGCTGCTCGACCTGGCGGACGTGCGAGGCGCCGACCTCGCCGGCCTGCGCGTCCTGCGCGACCTCGAGCGGACGATGGCGGCCGGCGGCGGCGAGCTGCGCCTGCTCGCTCCCCCTACGAGCCCGGCGCCCCTGGCCTGACGCGCCGCCGGCGGACGCGATGGCCACCGACCGCACCGGACGTCCCGACACCCGACCCGGGAGGACCTCCCCCACCGCTGTACGCCGGGCCGTCTCCGCGGCGCTGCTCGTCGTGTACGTCCCCCTGGTCGCGCTGGGCGGGTTGCTGCACCCGTGGACCTCGCTGACGCTCGGTGCGCTGGGGGCGGTGGTCGCGGTGCTGGGCTGCACGTCGCTCCACCACCGCTGCTCCGCCGAACTGCCCGGGCTGCCGCACCCCGCGCTGGCCGGAGCAGCGGGTGGCACACTCCCCGCCGCACTCGCGGGCACGACGTCGCTGGACACCCTCGGGAGCGGGATCGTCGTCGTGACCCTGCTGCTGGGCACGGCCGCGTTCGGACGCTGGCTGGCCGCCGAGGCCGTCCGGCCGGCGGGCACCCGCCCGGCCCGGACGCGCGCCGGCCAGGATGCGGAGCTGCTGCGCCAGGTCCTCGCGTCGGTGCCCCTGGACGTCCTGTTCGACGAGTGGCACGGCACCGGGATCCGGTCCGGACCCGCCTCCGACGGAGCGCGCGCCGAGGTGCGCGCACTCGTGGTCGACGAGTTCTCCCGGCGCGACCCCGCGGGCACCACCCGGTGGCTCACCGGAGGACCCGACGAGCCGCCCGAGCGCTACGTGGGGCGGTCCGCGGACGCGCCGGGGTGAGGACCCCCGGGCCCCGCGGCAGGCCGTCCGTCCCCGTCGAGGGCGATCACCCCGACCGGCCCGATCGCTCGACGCGGGCGAGCCACTCGGCGAGGAGGGCGCGCAGGAGTTCCGGCTGCTCGTGGGGCAGCGCGTGGCCGGCGTCGTCGAGCACGGCGAGCGAGGCGTGCGGATGGGCGCCGAGGAGGTCCGCGGCGGCGGCGTACCCGACGGTCGAGTCCAGCCGCCCCGCCACGACCACCGCCGGCCCCGCGTAGGCCGGCGCGGGGTGGGGGGCGAGCTGCCACCGCCGGCCGATCCGCTCGAGCGCCGCCTCGTCGAGCAGGGCGGCGGCCGGGGCGACGACGCGCTCGTACCGGTCGAGCATCTCCGGCGTCTGGACCACGAAGTAGCTCCGGAACCCGTCGTCCCCCAGCCTGCCGGGCCCGGCGACGACGCGGTGGGGCGGGACGTCGCGCGTCGCCGGCAGCAGCGGGCAGACCAGCGCCAGGCCGACCACCCGCTCCGGGCGCCGCGCGGCCATGGCCTGTGCGAAGTAGGCGCCCGCCGAGTGGCCGATCAGCAGGTACGCCGTCGCGCCGGTGACCTCGTCGGCGAAGCCGAGCAGCGTGTCGAGGACGTCGTCAGCGCTGCCCAGCGTCGGCGGAGCCGTCGTCCGGCCCGTCCCGGGCAGGTCGGGGTAGATCCGCCGCAGCCCGGCGACGCCGTCGAGCGCCGGCTCGAAGCAGGCCTCGGCCTCGCGGTGGTCGACGCCCGCGCCGTGCAGCACCAGCACGGGCCGGCCGGTCCCGTGCTCGACGGAGTGGACCACCACCTCCTCCACCCGGGTCCGCACCCGGCCAGCCAACCGCGCCGGGGACACCCCCACAACGCCTCGGGCACGTGGGGTGCTTCCGGACGAGGTGCGCGCGGTCCTCCCGTGCCGCGCCCTACCGGGCGACCGGGACCTCCTCCCTGGGCGCGGCCTGCGGAACCTGCGGGGCCTCGGACCGCTGGGCGGCCGGCTGGGCGGCCGCCGGCATCATGGGGCCGTCGCCCGCTGGGTCCAGCACGTCGTCCTCGAACCACGCGTAGCGGCCGGAGAGCACCTGCTGCGCGACCCGGTACCGCGTCTCGTCGTCGTTGGCCCACAGCTCCGTGAACAGCCGGTCGGCGCGACGGCGGGCCTGGCCGCAGAACAGGTCGGCCAGCTCGACGGCCTCCTGCCTGCGGTCGGGGTGCTCGCGGGCGAGGGTGTCCGCGTACACGCACGCGCAGGACATCGCGTAGAGCTCGGCGCCGATGTCGACGATCCGGCCCAGCAGCTCGCCCTTCCGCTCGAGGCGGGCCTGGTAGCGGCCCATCGCGTAGAAGGTGGAGCGCGCGAGCCTGCGCGCGGAGCGCTCGACGTAGCGCAGGTGCCGGGCCAGGTCGCCGAACTCGGCGGAGAAGGAGCTCCGGCGCTGCCCGGCGCCCGTCGTCAGCCGGGGGAACCAGGTGGCGTAGAACGCGCCGGCCTTCGCCGCGGCCCTCGCCCGGGCGGCCGGCCCGAGGTCGCCGAGGACGACGTCTCCCGCGACGGCGAGGTGCTGGTCGACGGCCTCCCGGGCGATGAGCAGGTGCATGATCTCCGTGGAGCCCTCGAAGATCCGGTTGATGCGCATGTCACGCAGCATCTGCTCGGCCGGCACGGGCTTCTCCCCGCGCCGGGCGAGTGACTCGGCGGTCTCGAACGCGCGGCCGCCGCGGACCTGGACCATCTGGTCGACGGCGGTCCAGCCGAGCTCGGAGGCGTAGAGCTTGGCGAGCGCGGCCTCGATGCGGATGTCGTTGCGCTCGTCGTCGGCCAGCCGGCTGGACACCTCGAGCACCGCCTCCAGGCCGAACGCGGTGCCGGCCAACCACGCGAGCTTCTGCGCGATCGGGTCGTGCTCGCCGATGGGCCGGCCCCACTGCCGGCGCTCGGCCGACCACTGGCGCGCGATCCTCAGCGAGTACTTGGCCGTGGACACGCAGATCGCCGGCAGCGACAGGCGGCCGGTGTTGAGCGTGGTGAGCGCGATCCGCAGGCCCTTGCCCTCGCCGCCGATGACCTCGTCGTTGGCGACGAAGACGCCGTCGAAGCGGGTCACCGAGTTCTCGATGCCCCGCAGGCCCATGAACTCGTTGCGGTGCTCGACCGTGACGCCCTCGCGGTCGCACGGGCAGATGAAGGCGGTGATGCCGCCGCGGTGGCCCTCGGACGCGGGGACGACGGCCATGACCACCACGACGTCGGCGATCACGCCGTTGGTGCCCCACAGCTTGGTGCCGGTGATCCGGTAGCCCGTGCCGTCCTCGGTCGGCGTCGCGGTCGTGCTCATGCGCGCGGGGTCGGAGCCGACGTCCGGCTCGGTGAGCAGGAACGCCGACACGCAGTCCGTGGCGAGCCGGGGCAGCCACGTGCGCTTCTGCTCCTCGGAGCCGAAGAGGTGCAGCGGCTCGGGCAGGCCGATCGACTGGTGGGCGGACAGCAGCGTCGAGATCGACGAGTGCCACGTGCCGGCCAGGGCCAGCGCCCTGTTGTAGTAGACCTGGTTCAGGCCGAGTCCCCCGTACTCCTCGGGGATCTTCATGCCGAGGGCGCCCAGGCCCGCGAGGCCCTCGAGGACCTCCGCCGGGATCTTCGCCTCGCGCTCGATCCGCTGCCGGTCGACGTGCTCCACGAGGAAGGCGCGCAGGCGCGCGAGGAACGCCTCGCCCTTCTCGACCGCGGCCGGATCGGGCTCCGGCTGGGGGTGGATCAGGTCCAGGCGGAAGTTGCCGAGGAAGAGCTCCTTGCCGAACGACGGCTTGGTCCACTCGGTCTCACGGCTGGCCTCGGCGACCTGCTTCGACTGCTCGTACGACGGGTTCGACGCCATGGACCACCATCGCGCTCATCGCCCCGGCGGACAACGGCCCTCGGCGTCCCGGACCGGATCACGGGGACTCCCGCGGAGCGGCGTGCGCCTCCGGATCGGCGACGATCCAGGCCGTGCGCCCGTGGATGGGCGGCGTCTTGGTGCCGTCGGTGAACCAGACGACGACTCCTCCGTGCGCCCGGCAGCGCGAGCGCACGACCCGGATCCGGCTCCCCTGCCTGGTCCTGCTCGGCCGGACCAGGGGCAGACCGAAGTCGGTGCCGACGACGTCGGTGGTGAGGACCGGCTCCCCGGCCGGCAGCCGGGACGTGGCGACGGTGGTCATCCGGCCTCCTCGGATCCCGTCCGGACGCCGTTGCGGGTCACCCGGATCGTCCGGGGGCTGCGGGTCCGCCGGGTGGGCACGACCTCTCCGAGCTCGGCCAGCCGCTCGACCGCGGCGTCCTTGTCGACCTGCGTGCGCAGGCCGCCACCGGACCACTCGCAGTGCAGCTCGCCGGCCGGCCCGGAGCGCCCGCGCAGCCGCTCCCGGGCGTACTCCTTGGAGCGCCTGGCCTCGTTCTCCACCGCCCGCGCGGCGTCGTAGTCGCGGACGGCGGCCACGAAGTCCTCGTCGGTGACCGTCAGGCGGGACTGGCGGGAGACCTCGCCCTCCGTCTCCGGGTCCACGGGCGGGCCCCAGCACAGGTCGAGGAACGGGCACCAGTCGCACATGGTGTCCACGCCGGGGCCGAACCCGTCGCGGGGGACGGCGTCGACGCCGTCGTCCTCGACGGCGTCGTAGACGTCGGTGAGCCACATGAGCGCCTCGGCGGTCAGCGCCGGGTCGGAGTCGGCCTCGAAGACCACGTCCTCGCCGGAGTCGCGGGACAGGTAGCGGATGCGCAGTCCGTCCACGTCCTGGCCGGTCCCGGCCGGCAGTCGGCGGTCGGCGGTCTGCCCGGTCCGCAGCAGCCAGGCGTAGACGGCCACCTGGAACCAGTGCCGGACCGGGACGCCGCGGGTGAGGACCCGCTCGAAGCCGAACCGCGACGTCGTCTTGAGGTCCTCCACGACCGGGGCGTGGAACCAGTCGCAGCGGCCCTTGACCTGCTCGCCGCGGAGCCCGACCTCGGTCAGCCCGCCGTACTGGCGGCGCAGCGCCCGCAGCACGCCGCGGTGCAGCTCGGTGCCCAGGAAGGCCTGCAGGCCCGTCCGGGTGTTCGTCGGCCGGCGCCGGGCGATCCGGTAGGCCGCGCGGCGGCGGCACTCGCCGAGCTCGGAGGCGCCGATCATCCGCTGGCGGGACCGTGCCCGGCGGGAGTCCAGGTCACGGACCGCCGCGGCCAGGCTGGGGGCGGCACGCCGCTCGGCGGCGCTGGGACGGGCGGGCAGGACGGCGGTCATCGCGTCTCCTCGATCGGGCGGCGGAGCGGGGCCGGATGTCCGGCCCCGCTCCATCGGCACGGCTCAGGCGACGTCCGCGCGACCGTCGGACCCGTTCCGCTGCTCCGCGATCACCTCGCGCACCAGGGCGGTCAGCCGCTTGGTCGCCACGTGCTCGACGGGGCGGCCGAAGCGGGCGCCGATCTGCTCCTCGGTCACGCCCAGCGCCTCGAGGCTGGCGAGCACGCCCCGGCGGGCCGCGGTGAGCCTGCGGTCCTTCGGGTCGTCCGGGGTGGACGAGGGCTCCAGCAGCGGGTTCGCCGGCGCCGCCTCCCGGCCGGCCTCCGGACGGGGAGCCGCGACGGCGGCCTGCGCGGCCGCAGCGGCCGCCTGGGCGGCCTGCACCACCGCGGCGGGCGTCTGCGGAGCGGTGGGATCGCCGGCCGCGACCCGGCGCCGCCCGGCGGGGTGCGCCTTCATCGACGCCTCGAGGAGCTGCTCGTGCCGGGCCCGGATCAGCTCGGCGAGCGTGTACGGCCCGCCGGGGGTCGACACCTCGGCCTGCAGGAGCCCGGAGCGGTTGCCGTCGGTCCACACCTCGCGCAGCTCGTCGTCGCCGCGGGCGTCGCCGATCCGCTCGACCAGGTCGGCGACGTCGGGCTCCTGCCGTCCGCCGGCCCGGGGACCGGCGTCGCCGGCCTGCTGGGCCGCGGAGGCCTCCTGGGTGCGCTCGTGCTCGAGCAGCCCGCCGCCGTGGAAGGACACGAGGTCGCGCACGTGCGCGGTGCCCGGGTCGCACTTGAGCGCGTCGAACACCAGCCACTCCAGCAGCCGGCCGGTGGCGGCAGGGTCGGTGACCTCCCGGGCGGGGTCGCTGTTGGGCTTGATGCCGACGTGCACGCTGCGCGCACCGACGATCAGCGGCCGGCGGCCGCGGCGCAGCCGCATCCACACCGACGCCGCGTACGGGAACTCCCGGTGGGTCTGCACCGACCAGGTCTTCTGCCCCTCGATCGGACGGCCGTTGGCGTCGACCTCGGTGACCTCCTTGCCGCGCGCGGTCACCACCACGATGCCGGGGAAGGTCAGCAGCTCGGTCTGCAGCTTGCGCCAGCGGGAGCCGGCGTCGTTCCACAGGTTCTGGCTGATGGTCACCTCGGCGTTGGGGTCCCGCTTGAGGATCTCGCGGTTGCGGGCCGACTTCGCGGCGCGGTCACTGGCCCAGTCCTTCAGGCCGTCCCAGATCGCCGAGCCGGTGTCGATGGCCAGGACCACCGGCGGCTGACCGGCGTCGGCGGCACGGCGCGCCTCGGTCTTGACCGCCTGGACCGCGGCCAGCACCGCCGCGTAGGAGCCGTCGTGCTCGATGATCTGGTAGCGGGCGCCGGGGATCGCGCCGTACTCGTCGCCGGCGCCCTCGTTGAGGTCGATCCAGTAGAGCGCGCCGATCTTGTCGCTGCTGCTGAGCTGGGCCAGTGACCAGCTCTTTCCCGACTTCTCCTCGCCCTCGAGGAGGATGCACGGCCACGGGACGCGGCCGGTGGGCTTGCGGGTCTTGAGACCGGGGACGGTCATGGGGGGACTCCTTGTGACACGGGGAAGATGTCGACCCGGACACTACGAACGGGTACCGACAAAACGGCGTGTCGCCTTGACAGGCGTTTCCGGCACCGTCCGGTGGTGGAAGTCCGGACACGGCCGTCCGGTCAGGCGGCCTCGGCGTCGGGAGCGGACGTCCTGCCGCGGAGGCGCGCGGCGAGGGCGGTGTGCCGGCGTCCGGAGCCGGCGGCGCGCACCGCCTGGGCGAGGGCGCGGGGCGATCCGACGAGCACCACGAGCTGCTTGGCGCGGGTGACCGCGGTGTAGAGCAGGTTGCGCTGCAGCATCGTCCAGGCGCTGGTGGTCAGCGGGACGACCACGCAGGGGTACTCGCTGCCCTGGGAGCGGTGGACGGTGACCGCGTAGGCGTGCACCAGCTCGTCGAGCTCGCCGAAGTCGTAGTCGATCGACTCGTCCTCGTCGGTGCGGACGGTGACGGTCTGCTCGACGGGATCGATCGCGGTGACGACGCCCTGGGTCCCGTTGAAGACCCCGTTGCGGCCCTTGTCGTAGTCGTTGCGGATCTGGCTGACCTTGTCCCCGACACGGAACACCCGTCCGCCGAAGCGCTTCTCGGGCCGGTCGGGCCGGGCCGGGGTGAGCGCCTCCTGCAGCAGCTCGTTCACCGCGGCGGCGCCGGCCGGGCCGCGGTGCACCGGGGTCAGCACCTGGACGTCCCGGCGCGGGTCGAGGCCGAACCGGGCCGGGATCCGGCGCGCCACGACGTCCACGGTGAGCCGGGCGGCCTCCTCGGCGTCGTCGGTGGCGAACAGGAAGAAGTCGTCGAGTCCGCGGACCTCGGGGACGGTCCCCGCGTTGATGCGGTGGGCGTTGGTCACCACCCCCGACCGGCCGGCCTGCCGGAAGACCTGCGTCAGGCGCACGTGCGGGACCGGGGTGCCCTCGGCGAGCAGGTCGCGCAGCACCTCACCGGCACCGACGGAGGGCAGCTGGTCGACGTCGCCGACCAGGAGCAGGTGCGCGCCCGGCGGGACGGCCCGCACCAGCTTGTTGGCCAGCAGCAGGTCCAGCATCGAGGACTCGTCGACGACGACCAGGTCGGCCTGCAGGGGCCGGTCCCGGTCGAAGCCGGCGTCCCCGCCGGGGCGCAGCTCCAGCAGCCGGTGCACCGTGACCGCCTCGGTCCCGGTCAGCTCGGTGAGCCGCCGGGCCGCCCGCCCGGTCGGCGCCGCGAGCACGATCCGCGCCCCCGCGGCAGCCGCGAGGGTGACGATCGAGCGGACCGTGAAGCTCTTGCCGCAGCCGGGGCCACCGGTGAGCACGGCGACCCGCTCGGTCAGCGCCAGGCGGACGGCCTCCTGCTGACCCGGCGCCAGGTCCACGCCGGTCCGCCGGTGCAGCCAGGTCAGCGCCGCGTCCCAGTCGACGGCGGCGAAGGCCGGCATCCGGTCGTCGTCGGCGGTCGCGAGCCTCCGGAGCCCCGCGGCGAGGGAGACCTCCGCGCGGTGGAAGGGGACGAGGTAGTAGGCGACCGTCGGAGGCTGCCCCTCGGCGCGGGGGAACTCCTCGCGGATGACGTTCCGGTCGGCCACCAGCAGGGCCAGGCAGTGCCCCACCAGGTCGGCGGGGACCTGCAGGATCTCGACGGCCCGGGCGACCAGCTCGGCCGCGGGCAGGAAGCAGTGTCCCTGCCCGGTCGCCTCGGAGAGCACGAACTGCACGCCCGCCTCGACCCGCTGGGTGCTGTCGTGCGGGATGCCCACCGCGGCCGCGATCGTGTCGGCGGTCCGGAACCCGATCCCCCACACCTCCGCGGCCAGGCGGTAGGGCTCGGCCCGGACCACGCCGATCGAGGCGCCGCCGTACTGCTTGAAGATCCGCACGGCCAGCGAGGTGGACACGCCCACGCCCTGCAGGAAGACCATGACCTCCTTGATCGCCCGCTGCTCCTCCCAGGCCGCGGTGATCAGCCGGGTCCGCTTCGGGCCCAGGTTCGGGACCTCGGCCAGCCGCTGCGGCTCCTCCTCGATCACCCGCAGGGCGTCGGTACCGAAGTGGTCGACGATCCGCTCGGCCAGCCGCGGGCCGATCCCCTTGACCAGCCCCGACCCGAGGTAGCGGCGGATGCCCTGCACCGTGGCCGGCAGCACGGTGGTGTGGTCCTCGACCAGGAACTGGCGGCCGTACTGGGGGTGCGCCGCCCACCGGCCCCGCAGCCGCAGGGTCTCGCCCGGCTGCACGCCCAGCAGCGAGCCGACCACCGTGACCAGGTCACCGCCGCGCCCGGTGTCGACCCGCGCCACGGTGTAGCCGCTCTCGGGGTCGGCGAACGTGATCCGCTCCAGCGTCGCCTCCAGGACCGACCCGGCCCGCGCCTCCCCCACCTGCCGTCCCCCTCGCTCACGCGTCCTCCGACGACCGAGGGTTCCAGCCGCCAGGGACAGTTCCCGGTCCGCGGCCGGGGCCCCGGCCGCGAGGAGGCGGTGACCGCGGACACAGGACTGTCAGGGGGTCTCCCTAGCCTCCGGGTGCTCACCTGAGCGATGCACCGACGACACGGAGGACCGGATCATGGCCGGCGACACAGTCATCACCGTCATTGGCAACCTGACCAGCGACCCCGAGCTCCGCTGGACGCCCTCGGGCGCCGCGGTCGCCAACTTCACCATCGCGTCCACGCCGCGAACCCTGGACCGCCAGACCCAGGAGTGGAAGGACGGCGAGGCGCTCTTCCTGCGCTGCAGCGTGTGGCGGCAGGCGGCGGAGAACGTCGCCGAGTCCCTGACCCGCGGCTCGCGGGTGATGGCCCAGGGCCGCCTGAAGCAGCGCTCCTACGAGACCAAGGAGGGCGAGAACCGCACCGTCATCGAGCTCGAGGTCGACGAGATCGGCCCGTCCCTCCGCTACGCGACGGCGACGGTCACCCGGGCCTCCCGCTCCGGGGACGGCTCCGGCGGGGGCTTCGGCGGCGGCTCCGGCGGGGGCTCCGGTGGCGGCTCCGGCGGGACGGAGACCGGCAACGGTCGCGTCGGGGCCACACGGGGCGGCTCTGCCGATCCGTGGGCGGCTCCGGCCGGCGGTGACGGCGAGGAGCCGCCCTTCTGACCTCCGCCGGACACACCACCACTCCGCCGGGCACGGGCACGGGCGCCGGCGCCGGCGCCCGTGCCCGGCGGCTGCGCGACCGGAGACGGCGAGCAGGGCGGGTGCCGCCGGCACCCCAGGCGTCCGGCTCGACGAGGCCGGACCACAGGTCGCGCTCCGCCGGTCCGCGAGGACCCCGACGACGCGGCCGGCGCCTTAGGGTTCCGCGTGGACTTCGCCGACCTACGCCGGCCATTCGTCATCGCCCACCGCGGTGGGGCCCTGCAGGTGCCCGAGCACACGATGGAGGGCTACCGGGTCGCGGTGGGCCAGGGCCTGGTCGTCATCGAGCAGGACGTGTCCAGACTCGCCGACGGCGGCCTCGGCGTCATGCACGACGGCACCGTGGACCGCATGACCACGTCCAGCGGCAACGTCGCCGACCACACCTCGGTGTCCTGGAAGCAGTTGGACATCGACGCCTCGGTCACCCTCGGCGGCGGCTGGCCCGACGGGCTCCGCCCGCCGCTGTTCGACGAGGTGCTCACCGAGTTCGGCAACCGCGTCCTGCTGTGCGCCGAGGCCAAGAGCAACGACGCGATGACCCCGATGCTCGACGCGCTCGACCGACGCGGCCTCCGTCCGGAGTCGGTGCTGCTGCAGTCCTACTCGCTCGCCGACTGCCGGCTGGCGCGCTCGCGGGGGTGGGCCGTCATCTGGCTCGGGAGCGCCGACGTCGCCCGGGCCGCCGCGGAGGGCATCGGCTGGATCGGCCTGGAGGCCGGCCAGGTCACCTCGGCGGTCTGCACCCGGGCGCACGCGGCCGGGATCGAGGTGGCCTGCCACACCGTCAACCGCCGGCACCAGCGGGACGCCCTGGTCGCCGACGGCGTGGACGCGATCTTCTCCGACGACCCCGTCTACGTCGCGGGGGAGGCCGGGCGTCGTACCTCGGACCTGTTCGCCCGTCAGGTCTGGCTGCCGGGGATGCTGCCGGACACCGACCGCGGACGGTTCCACCCCGACGACGCCACCTGGGGCTCCGGCGGCCCCGACTCCGTCACCTCCACGCTCATGGGCTTCCTGGCACCCCCGGATCCGGCCGCGTTCACGCTGGACCTCGACCTCCGCATGGACGAGGCCCGCGCCGACGACCCGACGTGCTCCGGATCGGTCCTGCTGACCACCGACGACCACCCGTACGTCCCGGTGTCCGGTGCGTCCCCCGGCACCGACGGCTACCGCGTCCTCCTGCGGGCCGACGGTGACCTGGAGGTCCACCGGGTCACCGGTGGTGTCAGCACCGCGTTGGCGGCCTCGACCGGGGGTGCGGCGCTGCGGACGGGCAGCTACGTCCCGCTCCGCATCACCGTCAGCCGCGCGGGCCTGGCCGCCCGCGCGGGGAACGGCGGAACGGCCGTGACCATCGCGGACACGACCTCCCGCCCCGTGCCCGTCGTCCACCTCGGCAGCGCGTTCGCCGGGGTCCGTTTCAGGAACCTGGTGGTCACGTGACCGATCCCCGCGAACGCCCCGGGCACGGCCCCGCCGACCCCGACGGCTATCTCGTCGAGGAGACCCCGGACGGCTACGGCTGGACCCGCCGCGCCGACGGCCGCAGGGCGGGGCCGTTCCCCACCCGCGACGAGGCCGTCGCCGACGCCGACGCCGACGCCGGCGCCGGCGGCACCGCCTGAACCACCCGGACGTCGGGGTCGGCGCCCGTCTACCCCTGGTCCCCCAGGTCCGGGGCGAGGTCCGGGACACCCGCCGCACCGTCGGGGAGCGGGCTGACGACCCCGGCGCTGCCGCCGCCGCGCCGTTCGGGCTCGGCGGCGGCGAGGAGCAGCCCGCCGGGCAGGAACTCGATCCCGGTGGCCGCGCCGATCTCCGCCGTCTCCGTGAACACGTGGCCCAGCGCCCCCAGCTGCTCCCCGTACAGCGCGAGGAAGGCGGGCTCGGCGTCGGCCGTCGCGGAGTTCCGCTGGCTGGCACGCGGCGCGGCGATCGCCTCGCCGAGGTCCAGGCCGCGGTCGACGCGGTTCACCAGCGTCTGCAGCACGGTCGTGATGATCGTGGCACCGCCCGGGGAGCCGAGCGCCAGCACCGGCGCGCCGTCGGCCAGCACGATGGTCGGCGCCATGCTGCTGCGCGGGCGCTTGCCCGGCGCGGGCAGGTTCGGCTCCGGCACCGTCGGGTCGGCGGGCGCGAAGGTGAAGTCGGTGAGCTCGTTGTTGAGGAGGAAGCCGCGGCCCGGGACGGTGATCCCGCTGCCGCCGGTCTGCTCGATCGTCAGCGTGTAGCCGACGACGTTGCCCTCCACGTCGGCGACCGTCAGGTGCGTGGTGGACGGTCCCTCGGCGCCGCCCGCCGGCGTCGCGGCGCCCTCCGCGGGACAGGGCCCGTACTCGCCGTCCGGGTCCCCCGCCGGCACCGGCTCGGCCGCCGCCCGGGCGGGGTCGACGGCGCAGGCCCGCTCGGCGGCGAACCCGTCGGACAGCAGGTCCTCCAGCGGCACCGGGGTGTGGGCCGGGTCGCCCACGTAGCGGTTGCGGTCGGCGAAGGCGAGTGCGGAGGCCTCCAGGTAGGTGTGCAGCGCGGGCACCTCGGGCAGCTCGCCCAGCGGGAACCGCTCGAGGACGTTCAGCGCCTCGCCGACGGTGGACCCGCCGCTGGACGGCGGCGCCATGCCGTAGACCTCCAGCCCCCGGTAGTCGATCCGGGTCGGCTCGCGCGACGGGGCGTCGTAGAGGGCCAGGTCGACCGCCTCCAGCAGCCCCGGCCGGACCTCACCCGCACCGGGCGCCTCGGGCGGGTCCTGCACCGTCGCGACGACGTCCTCGGCGACCTCGCCGGTGTAGAAGGGGTCGACGCCCTCGGAGGCCAGCAGCCGGTAGGTGCCGGCCAGGTCGGGGTTGCGCAGGACGGTGCCGACCTCCGGCAGCTGCCCGCCGGGGAGGAACAGCTCGGCGGTCGCCGGGAACCGGCGGAACCTGGCCTCGTTGTCCGCGGTCTGCTGCCGGAACGTCTCGTCCACGACGAAGCCCGCGTCGGCCAGCGCGATCCCGCCCTGCAGCACCTCGGACATCGGCAGCGTGCCGAACCGCTCGAGCGCCCGGGCCCAGGTCAGCGGCGTCCCCGGCGTGCCCACGGACAGCCCGCTCTGCACCGCCTCCTGGAAGGGCAGGGGCGTGCCGTCCTCGGCCAGGAAGGCGTCGACGCCCATGGCGAGCGGCGCGGTCTCCCGGCCGTCGATCGTGGACACCTCGCCGGTCGCGGCGTCGTAGTAGACGAAGAAGCCGCCGCCGCCGACGCCGGCGGAGTACGGCTCGGTGACCCCCAGGGCCGCGGCCGTGGCCACGGCGGCGTCGGCGGCGTTCCCGCCGGCGGCCAGCACCTCGAGGCCGACGCGCGTCGCGTCCGGGTCGACGCTGGAGACGGCGCCCCCGGTGCCCACCGCCAGTGGCACCTTCTCCGGCACCGGCTCCTCCGTCGCGGCGGCAGCGGGGCCGCCGGCCACGACCAGGCCGGCCGCGAGCCCGGTGAGCGCGAGCAGTGTGGTGCGTCGACGGGCCATGCCGCCTCCCCGGGCGTGGTGGACCTGCGAGGCCCCGATCGCACACCCGGGAGACCCGCCGCGCCACCGCAGGACGCCGGTCCCCCGCCGCGCGCCGGTGGGGCCCCGGCTCAGCGGCTGCGGTACAGCCTCGTCGTCAGCGGGAGGAAGACTCCGGCCAGCGCCGCCGCCACCGCGAGGGAGACGACGATCGCCACGCCGTCGGGCTGCCCGGCCATGAGCGAGCGCGACGCGGTGGCCAGGACGGAGATCGGGTTGACGTCGACGAAGGCCTCCAGCGGCCCCGGCAGCGTGGTGGGGTCGACGAAGACGTTGGACAGGAAGGTCAGCGGGAAGATCGCCATGAACCCGGCGTTCATCACCGCGTTCGGGGAGCGCATCAGCAGGCCGAGGACCGAGAACACCCACGACAGGCCGAACGAGAACGCGACGACCAGCCCCAGAGCCGCGATCGTCCCCGGGAACCCGCCCTCGGGCCGGAACCCCAGCGCCACGCCGACGACGATGATCACCGTGCCGGCGATGACGTAGCGGACGCTGTCGCCGAGCAGCGAGCCGAGCAGCGGCGCCGGCCGCCAGATGGGCAGGGAGCGGAAGCGGTCGACGACCCCCTTGGTGAGGTCGGTGTTCAGCGAGATCCCGGAGTAGACGGTCGTGAACAGGACCGACATGACCAGCAGCCCCGGCAGCGTGTAGTCGAGGTAGGCGCTGGTGGACCCGGCGATGGCGCCACCGAACAGGTAGGTGAACAGCAGCAGGAACATCACCGGCGTGACGGTGACGTCGAGCAGCTGCTCGGGCACGTGCTTGACCTTGAGCATGCCCCGCCAGCCGAAGGTCAGCGCGGCCGAGAGCCGGCCGGGACGGGGCGGCCGCGGCGTGGAGGAGATCGCCCGGCGCACCGCCGCGGTGTCGGCGGAGCCGGTCGTCCTGGTCGTGGCGGTCATGACGCGTGCTCCTGCTGGGTGTCGGAGGTCGGGGACGTCTCGTCGGCGGGGTGGCCGGTGAGGGCGAGGAAGACCTCGTCGAGGCTCGGTTGCTGCAGCGAGAAGTGCGCCAGCGGGACGCCCGCGTGCGCGAGCCCGGCGACGGCGATGGCCGCCCGCTCGGCGTCCGCGCCGACGGCCGACAGGGCGGCCGGGTCCGGCTCCAGCACGACCGGGCCCACCGCGCGCTCGAGCAGCTCGGCGGCCTCGGCGCGCCGTCCGGGGTCGAGCAGCCGGACCTGGAGGGAGCCGGTGCCGACCGACGCCTTGAGGTTCCCGGGGGTGCCCTCGGCGATGACCCGGCCCCGGTCGATCACCGCGATGCCCTCGGCGAGCTGGTCGGCCTCCTCGAGGTACTGGGTGCAGAGCAGGATCGTCGTCCCCTCCTCGACCAGCGCGCGGACGATCTCCCAGACCTGGTTGCGCGAGCGGGGGTCCAGCCCGGTCGTCGGCTCGTCGAGGAACATCAGCCGCGGGGTGACGACGATGCTCGCCGCGATGTCGAGCCGGCGGCGCATGCCGCCCGAGTAGTGCTTGACCAGCCTGCCCGCGGCCTCGGCGATGTCGAAGGCGTCGAGCAGCTCGTCGGCACGGTTCCGCGCGGCGGCCCGGGAGTAGCCGAGGAGCCGGCCGAGCAGCACGAGGTTCTCCCGGCCGGTCAGCTCCTCGTCGACGGAGGCGAGCTGGCCGGTCAGGCTGACCAGCTCGCGGACCGCGTCGGCCTCGGTGACGACGTCGTGCCCCAGGACCCGGGCGCTCCCCGCGTCCGGGGCGATCAGCGTGGCGAGCATGCGGATCGTGGTGGTCTTCCCCGCACCGTTGGGGCCCAGGACCCCGTAGACGGTGCCCGCCGGGACGGCGAGGTCGACCCCGTCGACGGCCCGCGTCGTGCCGAAGGACTTCCCGAGCCCGCTCGCCTCGATGGCGAGCGGTGTCTGTGTGGTCATGGGCTTCCTCACGTCGAGCGCATCGGGGAGATCTCGCTGCAGGTCTGACGGGCCGTCCGCCGCGGACTCATCGGAGGCCGGCGACTTCCCGGGCGGCCCGCCAGCGGGTCGTGCCCGTCCCCACCCACGCTGGACCTTCAAGCGCACTCGAGGTCAAGCGGTCCGCCGGGCGGCCCGGTGGCGCTCCCGATGACTCCCGCGCGCCCGGGCGGTCAGGACCCGTGGGGAGGGAGCTCCCGGCCGGCACAGGAGGAGGAGCGATGAGGACGCTGCACGTGGGACTGCGCGTGACCGATCTCGAGCGGTCGCTCGCCTTCTACACGGCCCTCGGCTACGAGGTCGTGGGCGAGGTCCCCGGGACCGGCCTGGGGCACCTGACGATGCTGGAGCTGCCCGGTGACGAGTTCGTGAGCATCGAGCTGGTCTCCGGTCCCGCGGGACCCGGGGTCCGGCCGGGTACGACCCTCAGCCACCTCGTGGTCGCCGTGGACTCGATGCGCACGACCGTCACCGGGCTCACCGCGGCGGGCGTCGACGTCGAGTCGCCGACGTCCCCGGACGGCTCGCCCGGCTTCCTCACGGCGTGGGTCACCGACCCCGACGGCATCCGGATCGAGCTGGTCCAGTGGCCGGCCGGTCACCCCGCCGGCATGACCTCAGCCGACTTCGCCGGCTGAGCCCCACCTGCCACGGAGAGAGGCGCACCTGCGATGACCGCACCGATCCGGCCCTACGCGTCCATGTCCCTGGACGGCTACGTCGCCGGACCCGACGACCGGCCCGGGCAGGAGCTCGCAGTCGGCGGCGGGCGGCTGTTCGACTGGCTCGACGACCGGACCTCCCCCGGGGTCGACGGGCAGATGTACGGCGAGGCCCTGGCCACCGGGGCCGTGATCAGCGGACGGCGCACCTTCGAGCTCGCCGGGCGCTGGAACGGCGACCACCACGACGGGGTCCCGGTCCTCGTGCCGACCCACGCCGTCGACGACGGCGACGTGCCCCCGGGCGCCGCGGGGTTCTGCACCGACGTGGCCGACTGCGCGGCCCGGGCGCGGGCCGCGGCGGGCGACCGTGCCGTCATGGTGCACGGCGCGGGCGCGGCGCACGCGCTGCTGCGGGCCGGCGAGCTCGACGAGACGGAGATCCACCTGGTCCCGGTCCTGCTGGGCGGCGGCCGCCGCCTGTCCGGGGCACCCACCGACCGGGTCGAGCGGGAACTCGTCCGGCGGCTCGACGGCCGCGGCGCGATCCACCTGCGCTACCGGGTGCGGCGCTGAGCGGCCGCGCCGCTCAACCCGGGAGGACGTTCTGGTTCAGCCGGAAGAGGTTGGCCGGGTCGTACTCGCGCTTGAGCGCGGCGAGGCGCCGGTACTTCGCGTCGCCGTACGCCTGACGGACGCGCGCCCCGCCCTCCTCCATGAGGAAGTTGACGTAGACGCCGGTGTGCCAGGGCGTCAGCGCCGTCCAGTAGTCGCGGGCCCACTGCCGCTGCTCCTCGAACCCCTCCGCGGTCGGCGTGTTGCCGTTGATGTTGAAGGTGAACCCGGCGGACCGGCCGCTGAACGCGGTGGCGTCGTCGGCGACCCGGGCCACCGCCCCGCCCATCTGCCACAGCGCGATGCTGCTCATCGGCGAGGTGATCCGCCGGCCGTGCTCCGCGACGACCCCGATCACCTCGTCGGTCAGCTCGGCGACGTCGCAGGAGCGGACGTAGTAGGAGCAGCCGTGCCGGAACGACGGGTCGAACATCTGCTGGTGCGCCAGGAACGGCTTGGGTGCGAACAGGTCGAGGACCGGTGACCCGGAGGAGCGCATCGGCCGCAGCACCGCCTCCCCCTCGTCGACGTCGCCGGCGTAGCACGCCGCGACCGCGATGACCGGCCGGCCGACCAGCTCTGCGGGGACGACGGGCAGCGCGGGCGCCAAGCGCTGCACGACGATCGTCATCAGCTCGTCCGGGCACCCGTCGATCCAGTCCCGGTAGCGGCGCAGCACCTGCTCCGCGTCGTCCATGGACCAGAAGGTCGCGCCGGCCATCACCGTCGGCCCCAGGGGGTGCAGGCGGAACCGGAAGTCGGTGACCACGCC
Source organism: Geodermatophilus amargosae (assembly GCF_041028265.1). Classification (GTDB taxonomy): domain Bacteria; phylum Actinomycetota; class Actinomycetes; order Mycobacteriales; family Geodermatophilaceae; genus Geodermatophilus; species Geodermatophilus amargosae_A. The sequence goes on along the minus strand of NZ_JABGCW010000008.1, from coordinate 5,697 downwards.
GAAGTTCCCGCCTCCGCCGCGCAGCCCCCAGAACAGCTCGGCGTCCTCGTCCTCGCTCGCCCGGACGACCTCGCCGTCGGCGGTCACCAGGTCGGCGGACTCCAGCGAGTCCACGGTGAGCCCGTACCGGCGCATGACCCAGCCGATGCCGCCGCCGAGGGTCAGCCCGGCCACCCCGGTGTGCGACACGATCCCGGACGGCACGACGAGCCCGTGCTCCTGGGTCGCCTGGTCCACCTCGCCCAGCAGGGCCCCGGCCTGGACGCCGGCGACGCGGGCGTCCGGGTCGACGCGCACGCCGGCCATCGGCCGCAGGTCGACGACCAGGCCGCCGTCGACCGTCGACAGGCCGGGGAAGCTGTGGCCACCGCCCCGGACGGCGACGGTCAGCCCGGAGTCCCGTCCGAACCGGACGGCGGTGCGGACGTCGTCGACGCCGGTGCACCGGGCGATGAGGGCCGGGTGCCGGTCGATGGACCCGTTCCAGACCCGGCGGTGCTCCTCGTACCCGTCGTCGCCCGGGGCGAGGACCTGCCCCTCGAAGGAGGCGCGGAGCGCCGCCACGGCCGTACCCGGACCCAGTGTTCTGGTCATGCCGGGGAGTCTCGGGTCAGCGGCGCGGTCGGTCAGGGACCCAGGTTCCACCGAGCTCCGCGCTGAGCCGGACCGGGTCGAGGATCTCGATGTGGTCGCGGTGCGTGCTGACCACGCCCGCCTCCCGCAGGTCTCGCAGCGCGCGGACGACCACCTCACGCACGCTGCCCACGGCCTCGGCGAGCTCTCCCTGGCTGACCGGGACGGTGAGGACCGGCGTCGCGCCGGCGCCTGCCCGCGACTCCTGCGACGCCAGGTCCAGCAGGTGGCGGGCCACGCGGTGCCGCACGCTGGTGAACGCGCTGTCGGTGATCTCGTGGACGAAGCTGCGCACGCGGTCGGCCAGCTCGTGCAGCAGCGCGTCGGCCACGTCGGCGTCCTCGGCGGCCGCGCGCCGCACCACCTCCGGGGAGAGGCGCAGCACGGTCGTGTCGACGACGGCCTGCGTGCCCGCCGGCATCCCGGTGCCGTCGGCGTACAGCGAGACGAGCCCGAGGAGCGCACCGCGCCGGGCGTAGCGCACGGTCATGCCGCGGCCGTCCGGCGCGGTGACGAACACCCGCACGAGGCCGTCGACGGCCAGCTCCAGGTACTCGGCCGTCTCGCCCTCCCGGTGGGTCACCGAGCCGGCCGGCACCCGCACGAGACGCGCCCCGGCGAGCAGCCGCTGGAGGGCGGGACGCGGCAGCCGGGCGAGGTTCGAGGCGGCGAGAGCGGCCGCGACGCCGTCGTCCACACCGGACACCGGGAGCCGCGGGCGCTCAGGCCATGCTCGTCGTGCCCACCCGCACGTCGGGCGCGCCCAGTCGCGCGGCGTCGGCGGTGCGGTCGTCCAGCTGCTGCTGCGACTCCCGCTCGGCCTCGACCCGCAGCCGGTAGTGCGTCACCTCCCGCTCGACGTGCGCGGCGTCCCAGTCGAGCAGGGGCGCGACGATCTCCGCGACCTCGGCGGCCGCGGCGACGCCCCGGTCGGGCACCTCGATGGAGATGCGGGTGCGGCGGGTCAGGACGTCGTCCAGGTGCAGGGCCCCCTCGTGGCTGACGGCGTAGTACGCCTCGGCGCGCAGGTACTCGGGTGCGCCCGCCAGCGGTTCGCGCAGCGCGGGCTGCTCGGCCATCAGGTCGAGGAGCTCCCCGGTGAGCGTCCCGTACCGGCCCAGCAGGTGCTCCACCGTCGACAGCGGGAGGCCGGTGCGCTCGGCGGTGAGCCGGCGCGCGTTGTGCGCGGCGACGTAGCCCTCGGCGCCCAGCAGCGGGATCCGCTCGGTGATCGACGGCGGCACCGTGCGCTCCAGGCCGTGCACGGCGGAGTCGACGGCGTCCTTGGCCATCACCCGGTAGGTCGTGTACTTGCCGCCGGCGATCACGGTCAGGCCGCGCACGGGACTGGCGACGGCGTGCTCGCGGGAGAGCTTGCTGGTCGCCTCGGACTCCCCCGACAGCAGCGGCCGCAGCCCGGCGTAGACGCCGACGACGTCCTCCCGGGTGAGGGGGTCCTGCAGCAGGCTGTTCGCGTGGGCGAGCAGGTAGTCGATGTCGTCCCTGCTCGCGGCCGGGTGGGCCAGGTCGAGGTGCCACTCGGTGTCGGTGGTCCCGACGATCCAGTGGCTGCCCCACGGGATGATGAACAGCAGGCTCTTCTCGGTGCGGGTGATGACGCCGGTGGCGCTGTTGATCCGGTTCCGCGGGACCACCAGGTGCACGCCCTTGGACGCGCGGACCTGGAACTGCCCCCTCCCGCCGACCATCTCCTGGATCTCGTCGGTCCAGACCCCGGCGGCGTTGACCACCTGCTGCGCGCGGATGGCGAACTCGCCGCCGTTCTCCAGGTCACGGACCCGGACCCCGGCGATGCGGTCGCCCTCCCGGAGGAACTCGGTGACCCGCGTGCTGTTCACGCACAGCGCGCCGTACGCGGCCGCGGTCCTGGCCAGCATCATGGTGTGGCGGGCGTCGTCGACCTGGCCCTCGTAGAAGCGGATCGCGCCCCGGATCGCCGACCGCTTGCCCGACGGGAAGGACTCCGCCGTCTTCCGGCGGCCCAGGTGCCGGAGGTGCCCGGGCACCCCGCGCCCGGCCCCCATCACGTCGTAGACGCCGATGCCCAGGCCGACGTAGGCCCGGTCGATGCGCTTCTCCAGCGGGTAGATGAACGGGACCGGCCGGGCCAGGTGCGGGCACAGCGTGTCGAGCACCAGGCGGCGTTCCCGCAGCGCCTCGAAGACCAGGTGGAAGTCGAACTGCTCGAGGTAGCGCAGGCCGCCGTGGAAGAGCTTGCTGGACCGGCTCGAGGTGCCGGCGGCGTAGTCCCGCGCCTCCACCAGCCCGACCTTGAGGCCGCGGGTGACCGCGTCCAGCGCGGCGCCGGACCCGACGACCCCGCCGCCGATGACCAGGACGTCGAGTTCCTCGGCCGCCAGCCGCTCGAGGGCGGCGGCGCGGTTGCGGGGACTGAGCCGTTCGGAGATGGGCACGGTCGCTCCTCTGCTCGGGTGACGCCGGACGTCTCGGCGCCCGGTCAGTGGCGCCTGGTCAGTGGCGGATGAGGTTGGAGCGGCCCCGGTCGTGCCGGGTCTCGATGACGCGGATCGCTCCCGACCTCGAGCGCATGGACAGCGACTGCGTGACCACCGCGTCCTGCTGGAAGCGGACGCCGCGCAGCAGCGCGCCGGTGGTGACGCCCGTGGCGCCGAAGAACACGTCGTCGCCCGACACGAGGTCCGTGGTGGTGAGGACGCGGTCGAGGTCGTGCCCGAAGTCGAGCGCGGCGGCCCGTTCGGCGTCGTCGCGGGGCCGCAGCCGGCCGAAGATCTCCCCGTCGCTGCACCGCAGCGCGCAGGCGGCGATCACGCCCTCGGGCGTGCCGCCCACGCCCACCAGCAGGTCGACGCCGGAGTCCGGCTGCCCCACGGCGATGGCACCGGCGACGTCGCCGTCGAGCAGCGACCTGACCGCCGCTCCGGCGCGGCGGATGTCGGCGACGAGGTCCTCGTGCCGGGGCCGGTCGAGGACGGCGACCGTGAGGTCCTCCTGTCGCTTGCCCAGCGCGCGGGCCACCGCCGCGAGGACGTCGGCGATGGGCGCGTCGGGGTCGACGGCGCCGGCGGCGGCGCCCGGGACGACCAGCTTGTGCATGTAGACGCAGGGCCCCGGGTCGAACATCGTGCCCCGCTCGGACAGGCCGACGACCGCCACCGCGTCGGGCAGCCCCTTGGCGGCGGCGGTGGTGCCGTCCACCGGGTCGACGGCGATGTCGACCTCGGGGCCCGAGCCGTCGCCGACCCGCTCCCCGTTGAAGAGCATCGGCGCCTCGTCCTTCTCGCCCTCGCCGATGACGACGACCCCGGCCATGCCGACGGTGCCCAGCACCGGCCGCATCGCGTCGACGGCCGCGGCGTCCACCTGGTTCTTGTCCCCCCGGCCGACGAACCGGGCCGACGAGATGGCCGCCGCCTCGGTGGCGCGGACCAGCTCCAGGGCGAGGTTGCGGTCCGGGTCCAGCGGCATGCCCCGCCCGCTCACGCGCCCGCCTCCCGGATGCCGGGGAGCCCGTCCGGAACGGGAGGCGTGCGGGGTACGGCGGACATGGCCAGCACCTCTGCTCGGGAGTCCGGAGCGCTTCGTTCCCGTCGTCCGCCCGTGGGGGACGACCCGCCTGGACCGTAACCAGGTGCAACCGGGACCACAAGGACACCCGGCCGCCGCCGGCGACCGCCCGTCAGGCCCCCGGCTCGGTGGGGAGCGCACCACGGGCGACCGCACGCACGAGGGTCGCGTGGTCGCGCTCCGTCTGGTCGGCGTAGGCCCGGGCGAAGCGGCACAGCGCCCCGTCGAGCTTCCCGGAGGAACCCACGTACCCGTCGATCATCGAGGCGCCGCTCGTCCGGGCGTGCCCCTTGGCCAGGAGGCGCCCGCAGACGCCCGCGTAGTCGCCGAGCGCATCGGCGTCCAGCGCGTCGACCGCGATGGTGCCCTTCATGTTGCGGAACTGGCGGACGTAGTACTGGCGGCCGGCGATGGTGGTCCAGCCCAGCAGCGGGTCGCTGACCGTCTGCAGCGCCTGCTGGTACTCCACGACCCGCTGGCCCTGGTGGGCGTGCCAGGCGGAGTCCCCGTGGACGTACGGCGCCAGGACCGACCGGCGTGCCTGTTTGAGTTGCAGGAACACGACGTCGTCGGCGCCGCTGCCCTCGCACAGCACGACGAGGGCGCGCAGTCCGACGCTGCCCACACCGACCACCTTGTGGGCGACGTCCACGAGGGTGTACCCGCTGATCACCCGCCGCCAGTGCGGGGGCAGCGTGCCCACGTAGGCGTCGAGACCGTCGGCCACCTGCTCCCGCTCGACCTGGTCGAGCCGGGTGATCAGCGGCGGCTCCTCGACGATGCGCCGTCCCTCCGCGTGCTCCTCGGTGAACCGGGGCAGCGCCCGGTCGCTCACCCGCCTGCGTGCCCGGCGCGCGGCCCGCTCGATCTCCTTGCGCAGCGACCGGTCCGTCGCCGTCGCGCGGAGCCGGCTGACGTCGAACCGGTCGAACGACCGCGCCAGGAGCGGCTCGCCGGACAGCCGGCGCAGGTGCTCCCGGTACCGGTGCGCCATGGACGCGACCGCGCGGCTGCACTGCTCCTCGGTGGCCGAGTTCTGCCGCCCGGCCACCCAGATGCTCGCGGCCAGCCGGCGGAGGTCCCACTCCCAGCCGCCGGGGTGCGCCTCGTCGAAGTCGTTGAGGTCGATGACCAGGTCGCGCTCGGGAGAGGCGTAGAAGCCGAAGTTGCCCAGGTGCGCGTCGCCGCAGATGACCGGCCGGATCCCGGTGGCCGGCAGCCCGGCCAGGTCCGCCGCCATCACCACGGCCGTCCCGCGCAGGAAGCCGTACGGAGAGGCGGTCATCCGGGCGACCCGGACCGGTATCAGCCGGTCCACCCGCCCGACGTGGGACGCCCGGATCTGGTCGACCACGTCCTGCCGGTCGGCGGGAGGAGCCCACCGCCCCAGCTCGGACCGGGGCACCCGGGCGCGCAGCCGCCGCCCGAGGGCGTACCGCTCCGCGCGGGGCGTGGAGCGGCGCCGCAGCGAGCCGTAGGCCGCCCCGTCCGCCGTCT
>NZ_JABGCW010000007.1:0-81782 GCF_041028265.1 Geodermatophilus amargosae | reverse complement strand
CGCCGGATCGCACGTCGCCGGATCGCACGTCGCCGGATCGCACGTCGCCGGATCGCACGTCGGCCATGGGACACCTCGGGCACTCGACGGGGCCGTCGTCGGCCCGCGGCGCATCCTCGCAGATCCGGGCGGGGGCGTGACCCCGGCGACGGCACCGTCCCGCCCTCCGGCGTGCACTTCCCGCACGGGCCCCGCTCCGGTGAGATGACCGGGAGCCGGTTCGCCGGGGTCCCGACGGACGGAGGTGCCGGCCGTGGCCTCCGCCCCGCTGTCCGCAGGAGGAACGGGACGTCGCCCCGAGCCCGGTCCCCGGCACCCCTGTACCGGCGCCGCCCGGTGAGCGGGGACGCCCGCACCGACCGGGACGTCGACCGGGCGGCGCTCCTCGGCACGGCGCTGGCCGCCGTCGTCGCGCTCACCTTCGGGGGCCAGGGCGAGTGGAACTGGCTGGCCGCGGCCGCCGGGATCGCCCTGCTGCTGGTGCTGGCGGCGTTCTTCCGCCTGCCCGCGGGCACGGCACCTCCGCCCCGTGCACGGGCCGAGCTCGCGGCGCTGTCGGCGGTGGCCGCCCTCGCGGCCACGCTCGTCCTCGCGCCCGTCCTCCAGGCCTCCCTCGCCGCGACCGACGCCGGGCGCACCTGCCGCGCCAGCGCGGCGGTGGCCGCAGGCGCCCTCGAGAGCGACGAGGCCCGGCAGCGCGGCGCCGACGTGGCCGTCGCGCGGGGGGACGTCCAGGGTCCCGCCTCCGAGGCCCTGTCGCGCGCGGCCCGGGACGAGGAGCGGACGGTGCTGGGGAACTGCCTCGGCGCGATCACCTCCGGCTGGCTGTGGGCACCGGCCGCCGGTCTGGCGGGGATCGGCTACGCGCTCGCCTGGTGGCTGGTCCGCCGTCGGCACGCCCCGGACGGTGCGCCCTCCGGGGAGCGGCCGGGCCCGACGTCCCCGGGGTGATGCCGCTCGGCTCCGGTCCCCGGCTGCCGTCGGCCGGCCGACCGGGCCTCGAGCTCGGCCCGCCACTCCGCGCGCCCGCTCGAGCTCGCCCGCACCGACGCGCTCCACAGCAGGACGGCGGCTCCCGCCGCCACGACCAGGAGCAGGAGCAGCAGCCCGGTCAGGACGTCCTCCCAGCCGGCCCACGGCGAGACGGTCATGCTCCCCGGGCGGAGGGCCGGATCGGGTGTCATGGGAGGAGGGTGGAGCACCGGGCGGACCCCGGAGCCGCCGTGGCGGGCGTTCCACCCGGCCGGGCGGGTCACGCTCAGCGATCGACGGCCCGCTACCGGACCCGATCAGGCGGACCGGCGCGCTCCACCCGGTGATCCCCCCGCGGCGCCGGGCCGGACCTCCCCGCGCCCGCCTAGCGTCCCGGCACCCGGGACCGGTCCCGCGGAGGGAGGCAGGGATGACGACCACCGAGCTGCACACCGACACCGACCGCCGGCGCCCGCACGTCTCGGGCGACCTGCCCACGGTCCTCGAGGCCGCGCCGGCGTTCCGCCGGGTGGTGGCCGGCTACGACCGCTTCCAGGTCGACACCTACGTCCGGTGGGCCGAGGAGGAGCTGGCCACCGCCGACCGGGAGCGCGAGCACCTCCTGACGCGGCACCTGCGGACGCGCGCCGACCTCGAGGACGCCCGGCGGCTGCTCGCCCACTCGTGCGGAGGCGCGGAGTCCCTCCGGCTGTCGTCCCGCATCGGGTCGGTGCTCGCCGCGGCGGCCGACGAGGCCGAGGGCCTGCGGGCCGAGGCCGAGGCGGACCGCACGGCCGCCGCCGTGGAGGCCGAGCGGACGGTCGCCCGCGCGCAGGCGGCCCTCGCCGACGCCGATCGCCGGGCCGGGCGGCTGCTCGCCGACGCCGCCGCCCGGGTCGCCGAGACGACGGCAGAGGCCGAGCGGGCGGTCGCGGACGCCCGCGCGGAGGCCGCCGCGCGGCTCGAGGAGGTCCGCCGGGTCGAGCAGCGGGCTTCCGGGCACGCCGACCGGATCCGGCAGCGGGCCCGGGACGAGGCGGACCTCGCGCGGCTGCAGGCCCGCGACGACGTCCTCCGCGTGCTGGGCACCGGGCGGGACGAGCGGCGGCGGGCCGACGACGCGGCGGCCGCGGCCCGCGAGCGCCTGGACCGGGACGCCGGGTCGCGCCGGGCCGCCCTGCTCTCCGCGGTGGCGGCGCTGGAGGAGCGGCGGGCCGCACTCCGGGCGGAGGTCGACCGGCCGGCCGTGGCGGCGCCCGCCCCGGCCGGCCACCGGCCGTCCGTCTCCCTCCGCCGGCTCCTCGACCGGCTGGGCCGGCGGCCGTGGTCCCGGCGGGTGCCCCGGAGCGCGTCGGCCGACGCTCAGCGGCGGGCGAGGACGGCCAGCGCCGCCGCGCAGCCCCAGCCGACCACGACGACCGGCGTCTCGACCGGGTCGAGGCCGCCGGGGCGGATCCGGATCCGGCTGCACCGCTCGCTCAGGTAACCGGCGGTCAGGCCGGTGCCCAGCCACCGCAGCACCCAGCGGGCACGGTCGTCGGGCCCGCGGAGCAGCCGGCCGAGGGCCCAGACCTCGAGCCCGAGCAGGTACGGCGGCGCGCTGTAGGCCGTGCCGAACCACAGCCAGTCCCGGACCAGGTGCTCCGGGCTCCCTGTCAGGAACGGGACGTCGAAGTGCCGGCGCCGGCGCAGCGCGACGACGTGGCCGGCCGCCTGGGCGGCCAGCTGCGCCGACGTGATCCCGACGAGCGTCGTCCGCGACACCATGCCGCCGGACCGTAGGGCCTCCCGGGCCCTCAGGCGCCGCCCTGCGCCGCGAGCACCCGCGCGGCCTCCCGGTCGGCGTCGGGGTTGGCCACCCCGGCCCGGGAGCCGGCGAGCTTGGCGCGGAGGTGCTCCCCGACGGTGATCGGCGGGTACGGCGACCCGTCGCCGACGCAGGTCGGGAGGGTCTCGATGACGGCGTCGACGTTGCCGTCGTGGAAGAACGCCGCGCTGCGCCGCCGCCGGATGGTGCCGTCCACGATCGGCGGCTTGACCCGGTGCAGGGTCGACGTCCAGCGCTCGTTGGTCCACCGCGCCATCAGGTCGCCGAGGTTGACCAGCAGCGCGCCGTCGGCCGGCATGACGTCGTTCCAGTCGCCGTCGCGGCCGAGCACCTGCAGGCCGGCGACCTGGTCGGCCCAGAGCACCGTGACGATGCCGTAGTCGGTGTGCTCCCCCATGCCGGTCAGGTCCCCGTCGAGCTCGAGCCCGCCGGGCTCGAGGGCGTAGTTGTTCATCCGCAGCACGTCGAGGCTGTGGTCGGTGGAGCGCTCGAAGTAGCCCGGCGGCAGCCCGAGGGCGTCGGCGAACAGCGTGGTCAGGGTGCGCGCCACCCGTGCGGCCTCGGCGGAGTACGCCGAGACGGCGCCGCAGAAGGACGGCGCCTCGGCCGGCCAGACGTTCTCCGGGTAGTCGGCCTCGGGCAGGTCGAGGCCCGGGAAGTCCGAGACCGCGGCGCCCACGTTGAACGCCTCGAAGAAGTCGTGCATCCGGTTGGCCGGCGCGAGCCCCAGGCTCAGGCTCAGCGACTCCGTCTTCGGCGGTGCGTAGCCGCGGTTGACCGCAGGCGGCGTCCGGTACCGCTCCTTCACCTCCAGCGGGAGGGCGAAGAACTCGTCGAGGGCGGCGGCGAAGGCGTCCGTGACGGCGGTCGGGACCCCGTGGCCGACCACCTGGACGAAGCCCACGGTGCGGGCCGCCTCGTCGAACGCCGCGGCCGCCGCCGCGCGCTCCTCCGCGGTGCCGGCCCCGACGTAGGACGCGATGTCGACGGTCGGGACGGTGAACGGCGTGCTCATGCGAGGTCCTCCACGGCGTCGCGGGTCGGGGCGGCGCTCACCGGGCACTCCCCGGTCGGCCGAACCGGCTGAGGACGGCGGTCTCCACCAGCTGGGCGACGAGGTACAGCAGCAGCGCGGTGAGGCTGACGACGACGACCAGCGCCCAGACGCGCGCGTTCTGGGAGCGGTTGGCCGCGGAGACGACGGCGTAGCCGATGCCCTTGCCGGTGGCCAGCCACTCGGCCAGCAGCGCGCCGGTGAGCGCGCCGGGCACCGCGATCCGCACCGAGGCGAACAGCGCGGGCAGGGCGGAGGGGAAGCCGACCTTGAGCAGCACGGTCGACGGCGACCCGCCGTAGACGAGCACCAGGTCGCGCATCTGCGGGGTGACCGAGCGCAGGCCGGTCACGATGTTCACCAGCGCCGGGAACAGCACGACGATCGCGCTCATGAGGGCGACGACGCCGTAGCCCCGGCCCACGAGCAGGATCAGGATCGGCGCCAGCGCGATGAGCGGGACGGTCTGCAGCACCAGCGCCACCGGCATCACCGCGCCCTCGAGCGCCTTCGACCGGACGACGACCGCCGCCAGCACGACCGCCGTCAGCATGCCGGCGGCGAAGCCGACGGCGGCGTCGGTCAGGGTCTGCTGCAGCAGCGCCCAGACCTCGGCGCGCAGCTCGGCGGAGTCGTCGTCGCCGACGAGGGTGGTCCACACCTCCGCCGGGGTCTTGCCGACGTAGGGCGAGACGTCCCAGATGCGCAGCGCGGCGATCCACAGCAGCGCCACCACGCCGATCACCAGCAGCGTGGTGGCGACCTGGCGGAGCACCGCCCGCAGCAGCGAGCCGGTCCGGCCGGCGACCGGCGCGGCCACCTCGTCGGCACCGGGCAGCATCGCGCTCACGCCGTCCCCCGCGACCACGGCGTGACCAGCCGGCCGACCAGGCCGAACAGGGCGTAGAAGGCGCCGGCCACCAGCGCGCAGCCGATCCCGACCGCCCAGGCCTGCTCGACGTCGACGTTCTGCTGGGCGATCTTGAGGACGAGCGCGACGCCGCGCTGCACTCCCCCGACGTACTCGCCGAGGATGGCGCCGAGGAACGCCGCGGGCGCGCCGATCCGCAGGGCGGCGAGGATCGAGGGCAGCGCCGCGACCAGCTGCACCGTTCCCAGCTGACGCACCCGGCCGCCGCCGAAGACGCGCACCACGTCCAGGCACGCGCGGTCGGCGGAGCGCAGCCCGAGCACCGTGCCGACGACGGTGGGGAAGAAGACCGCCAGGGCGGCCAGGGCGGTGGCGGTGCCCGACCGCTGCCCCTCGTCGGGGTTGCCGATGACGATGAACAGCACCGGCGCGATCGCCACCAGCGGCACGCAGTAGCTCAGCACCGCGACCTGCGTGAGCACCCGCTCGGCGACCGGCAGCAGCAGCACGAGCGAGGCGACGACGAGGCCGGCGAGGGTGCCGTACCCGAACCCGACCGCGGCCTCCTGCAGCGTCATCCCGAAGTGCAGCGCGTAGAACCCGAAGCCGTCGTCGACCGCGGTGGTGAGGACGCCGTCAGGGGTGGGGATCCGGGCGCCGGACAGCACGGTGACGGCGGCCAGCCACCACAGGGCGACGAGCGCGGCGATGCCGAGGACGCCGGTGCGCAGCGAGCGGACCGACTCATGGGAGAGGTGCACTCAGTCCTCCCCCGGCGCGGCGGCCGCGCCGTCGAAGAGCAGCTCCGAGGCCCGGTCGTGCAGGGCGTGGAACTCCGGGGTGCGCATCAGGTCCGGCGTCCGCGGCCGCGGCAGGTCCACGTCGATGACCTCCTGCACCCGTCCGGGGCGCGTGCTCATCACCGCGACCCGGTCGGACAGGAAGACCGCCTCGGAGATGCCGTGGGTGACCATGAGCGTCGTCGCCGGCTTCTCCGTCCAGATCCGCAGCAGCTCGACGTTCAGCCGCTGCCGGGTCATGTCGTCGAGGGCGCCGAAGGGCTCGTCGAGCAGCAGCACCGACGGCCTGACCACCAGCGCGCGGGCGATCGAGACCCGCTGGCGCATGCCGCCGGACAGCTGCGCCGGCTTGGCCTTCTCGAAGCCCTCCAGCCCGACCAGCCTGATCATCTCGGCCACGAGCGCGTCGTCCGGCTCGCGGCCCGACACCTCGAACGGCAGCCGGACGTTGGACAGCACCGACCGCCACGGCAGCAGCGCGGAGTCCTGGAAGGCGATCCCGAGCTCGTGGTCGCGGCGCAGCTGCAGCGGCGTGCGGCCCTCGACCAGCGCCGTCCCGGACGTCGGCTCCTCCAGGCCCGCGAGGATCCGCAGGATCGTGGACTTGCCGCAACCCGAGGGGCCGAGCAGGGACAGGAAGCTGCCCTTGTCGGTCCACAGGGTGGCGTCCTCCAGGGCCTGCACCGTGCGGCGGCCGACCCGGAAGGTCTTGGTCAGCGAGTCGATCCGCACGCCGGTGCCGAGGGAGGCCGCTCCCCCCGCACCGGCGCGCGTCGACGTCGGGACGACGTCGGTCATGGACTGCCTCTCGTGCGGGTCCGGTCCGGTCAGGAGGGGAGCTCGGTGAGCTCGGGCTTCTCCTCGAGCAGCTGCTCGAGCAGCGACAGGTCGAAGAGGTCCTCGGCCTCGATGTCGATGCCGGCGGCCGCGAGGGTGGCCATGTTCTGCTCGATCAGCTCGTCGGAGACGGTGAACAGGCCGTTGGCCTCGACGTCGGGCGTGACGATCAGCCCGGTCTGCACCTCGGACTGCTCGAGCTCCTTGGCCATGTCGAGCTGCAGGTCCGCGCCGTACTCCTCGACCGCCAGCCGCGCGCCCTCGGCGGGGTCGGCCAGGGCGTCCTGCCAGCCGCGGATCTCGGCCTCCAGGAACGCCATCACCCGCTCGGGCTCCTCGGCGATCATCCGCTCGGTGGTGATGACCGACTCGGCGGCGAACGGCAGCCCGTTGTCGGCGAAGGGCAGGTTGGTGACCTCGATGCCCTGGGCCTGCACGGTGATCGACTCGTTGGTCAGGTAGGCCAGGAAGCCGTCGACCTCGCCGTCGATGAGCGGGGCGGGGTCGTACTCGACCGGGACCTTCTCCACGCTGGCCGGGTCGATGCCGTTCACCTCCAGCAGCGCGTCGAACAGGGTCTCGTTGCCACCGGCCTGCACGCCGATGCGCTTGCCGACCAGGTCCTGCGGCGTCGCGATGTCCCCCCCGTCGGCGAGCGACAGGATGGTGAAGGGGTTCTTCTGGAACTTGGTGCCGACGATCCGCAGCGGGGCGTCCTCCTCGGCGATGACCTGGGCGGTGGAGACGGCGTTGCTCAGGCCGAAGTCGGCGTCCTCCGTGGCCACGAGGGTCTCGATGGCGCCCGGACCGGGGTCCATCGTCACCGAGCTGAACCCGGCGTCCTCGTAGTGGCCGTTGGTGTCGGCGAAGAACTCACCGGCGAACTCGGCGTTCTTGATCCAGGACAGCTGCAGCGTGAGGTCGCCGAGGCCGGCGTCCCCGCCGCCGGCGGCGGCCGACTCGTCGTCGCCGGACCCGCACGCGGGCAGCAGCAGGGCGACGGCGCTCAGCAGGGCTCCGGCGCGCACGGCGCGGAAGCGGAAGGTCATCGGGTCTCCGTATCTCGGCTGCGCTCGTCGCCCAGCGCGGTGGGGTCCGCCGTCCCGGCGTGCGGCTGGGCGGAAACCTAGGAGCGGGTCGTTTCGCGCTCCGACCCCCGGCGTTTCGGGTCGGTTAATGCACGTCCCCGTGACGGGGACCACCGGAGGGCCACGCCGGCTCCCGGTCCCGCAGGGGCTTCCCCGTCCCCCGCCCGGGGGTCTAGGACCTCCTCATGACGACGAGACGAGGGTTCCTGCTCGGCGCCGGCGCGGGCGCGGCCGGGGTGGCGGTGGGCGCCGCCGGCGGAGTCCTCGTCGCGGGTGAGGACGACGCGGTCCGGCGCCGGGCGACCGCGCGCGCCGAGCAGCGCTTCCTCGAGGCCGGGGGTGCGGCGGACGAGGGCGAGGGGGTGGCCCGGCTGGGCACCAGACGGGTGGTCTGGAACACCACGGTCACCGAGCCGGTCGCGGCGATCACCTTCGACGACGGGCCGACGCCGGAGTACACCCCGCGCATCCTGGACGCGCTGGACCGGGCGGGCCTGACCGCGACCTTCAACGTCATGGGCTGGAACGGCGTCCGGCACCCCGACGTGCTGCGCGACGTGGTGGCCGCCGGGCACGAGATCGGCAACCACACCTGGGACCACCGCGACCTCACCACGCTCACCCAGCACGAGACCCGCGAGGAGCTGGTGCGCTGCAAGGACGAGATCGAGGCCCTGCTGGGGCAGCCGTTCACCAGCTTCCGGCCGCCGCGCGGGGAACTGACCGGCTACGCGCTGCGCATCGCCGCCGAGCTCGGCTACGACACCTTCATCTGGTCGGTCACCCGCGGGCCCGGGGACAAGAAGGAGGTCGCCGAGATCGAGGACTACATGGGGCAGACGGTCGCGGCCGGAGACGTCCTGGGACTGCACGACGGCATCGGCCGGGGCACGTTCGACCCGGACGCCGCCTTCGCCGTCGCCCTCGCCGAGCGGCGGGAGCTGGAGGTGCGGGCGCTGCCGTCGGCGCTGCAGCAGATCGCCGACCGCGGGATCGCCCTGATCAGCGCCAACCGGCTGCTCGAGCGCAGCGTGCCCGAGCCGATCGGGGGCAGCGCGCCGCCGGCGCAGGACGGGAACTGAGCGCCTCCGGCGCCGGACGGGAACGGAGCGCGTCTCAGATCCGGACGACCAGCCCGCGGCGCAACAGGGCGGCGCAGACCGCCCAGATCGCGCCCACCGACAGCAGCGGGTAGAGCCAGGCGGAGACGACCGCCCCGGCCACCGAGGTCACCCATCCGTCGACCGCCGGCTGCACCGCGTGCGACAGGACGGACCGGAAGACGACCTCGGAGGTCACGAACGCGACGATCGCCTCGATCCCCATCACCTCGAAGAGCCGGAACGGCCGCACCACCCCGCGCCCGTCGACGACCAGGTGCAGCAGGGCCAGCGCCAGCAGCGCGATCCCGCCGGTGACCAGGACGAACGACGGCGACCACAGCCGCTTGTTCAGCGGCACCACCGGCGCGAGCGCCAGCCCGGTGACCAGCAGCGCGGCACCGCCCGCGGTCAGCCGGGTCAGCGCGGCCCGCCCCGGCCCCGAGTGCAGCGCCCGCCCGGCGAGCACGCCGAGGAAGACGGTGACCGCGCTGCCCGGGAAGCCGTGCGGCGCCTCGGCGGAGAAGCGCAGGCCGAGCGCGGCGTCGAGGGCGTGCCCCCAGGACCGGTCGGGGTCGGCACCGCCGGCGACGGTGAGCACGGACAGCACGGCCAGCACCCCGGCGGCGGCGGCCACCTGCGCCGGGCGGGGCAGCCGGAGCAGCAGCCAGCACAGCAGGTAGGCGCCGGCGACGTGGCCGAGCACGCCCGCCCCGGCGGTGAGGGACCCGTACTTGGCCGCCACCACCAGCCAGCCCAGGACGGCGAGCAGAACGGCCCGCCGCAGCGCCGCGCGCGGCCGGTCCGCCCGCCGGGAGAACGGGATCGACACGCCCACGACCAGCAGGAAGACCGGGAAGACGACGTCGGCGACGTGCACCCCGTTCCACGGCACGTGCTCCAGCTGGGCGGGGATCGCGTCGTTGCCGCGGTTGTCGACGAGCAGCATCCCGGCGACGGCCAGACCGCGCAGCACGTCGACCGAGCGCAGCCGGGGCCGCGTCGACGCCTCCCGCCCGGGCGCCACGGTGTCCCCGCGCGGTGTTCCCGGACGGCGCGTCACACCCCCACGCTAGGGCCGCACGGGGACCCGTCGGCGCGGTCGGAGGACACCACCCGTGCAGGCGTGGTCGCCGTTCCGGCCGCGCCGCCCCCGAGCAGGCTGCAGGCGGGAGCGACCCGCCACCACGGCCACCACCGCGCTGCTGGTCCTCGACCTCGTCGGCACGTTCGCCTTCGCCCTCAACGGTGCGCTGAACGCCCTGCGTGCCCGTGCCGTCGGCCCGGAGCGGTCAGGCGGCCAGCCAGGCCAGGGCAGCGACCACGAGCGCCTCGGTGCCGGTGTCCGGCGTCGGCTGCACGACCGGCGCGAAGGCGGCCGAGTGGTCGCCGGGGACGTCCTGGAAGACCCGCCCGTCGCGCGCGGCCCGGTCGTAGCGGTCCGCGTCGACGCCTCCGGTGAACCAGTAGGTGGAGGGGGCGTCCCACGCCGCCGGGAGGTCGCTGAAGTCCTCGCTCGCCGACTGCGGCCCCGACCCCCGAGGGGGGCGCCGACTCCTGCGTCATGGTCCCGTCCGTTCCCGCGGGGAGCCCCTGACGTCCGCAGTGTGCCGAGAGGCGGGCGGCAGGCAGGGGGACGCGGGGGCCGTGGGGGCGGGACGACGTGCCGCCTCGTCAGGAGACGGCCGGCGCTCCCGACGACGCGGACTCCGCCAGCGCATCGGTCAGCAGCGCGACCAGCGCCTCGAGCTGGACGTCGGCCGAGGACCCGACCTCCTCGTCCGACCCGTCGAGCGCCCGGGCGGCCAGCCCCGCCTTGCTGTCGATCAGCTCGGCGATCCGTGCGTCGATGGTCTGCGCCGCGATGATCCGCCACGCGGTGACCGGCTCGGTCTGGCCGATGCGGTGGCTGCGGTCGATCGCCTGGGTCTGCTCGGCGTCGGTCCACGACAGCTCGGCGAGCACGATGTCGGAGGCGACCTGCAGGTTGATGCCCACGCCGGCGGCGGTGAGCGAGCAGACCGCGACGGCGACGCCGGGGTCGTTGACGAACGCGTCGATGTTCTCCTGCCTCGACCGCGACGTCTGGTCCCCGCGGATCGAGGAGAACCGGACGCCCTGCCGGGTGAAGACGTCCTCGGCGGCGTCCATCACGTCGACGTGCTTGGCGAAGAAGACCACCTTGCCGGCGCTGCGGGCCAGCTGCGCCGCGTAGTCCGCGGCCAGCCCCGCCTTGGCCTGGCCGATGCGCCGCATCATCGTGAACACGTTCTCGCCGGACGCCGCGGTGGCCGCCTCCTTCTGCTCCGAGCGGGCCACCCGGCGCGCCAGGTCGAGGTCGATGCCGTCGGCGGGCGCACCGGACCCGCGGTTGGCCAGCGCGCGCTCGTACTGCGCCACCATCCGGCGGGCGAGGTCGCGCTCGGCGGCCCGGATCGACCGGCCGGCCGCGCCCTCCAGCTCGACGGGGAGGTCGGCGATGCGGCGGGCGGGGATGTCCGCGGCGACGTCGACCTTGCGGCGCCGGACGATGCCCATGTCCACCACGCACCGGCGGGCCGCGGCGTAGAAGCCGGGGTCGGCGGGGGTCAGGCCGGTGCCCTCCAGCGCCTCCATCAGCTCCCCGAGCGGCTTGGTCTCGTCGATCCAGCCGAGGAACTGCCAGATGGCCCGGAAGTCGTCGATGTCGTTGATCAGCGGCGTCCCGGTGAGGGCCATGAGCAGCGGCCGCGTCGTGCGCGAGCGGAGGCGCTGCGAGAGCTCCAGGACGTGCTGGGACCGCTGCGACGTCCGGTTCTTGATGAAGTGCGCCTCGTCGACGACCATCCCGCGGAAGCCGAAGTCGCCGAGCCACCCGACGTGGCGGTCGAGCACCTCGTAGTTGACGACGACGATGTCGGCGAAGCCGTCGATCGTGTCGCCGTTGCCGTGGATCACCGTGGCCGGGCGGTGCGGCGTCCAGAGGCCGGCCTCCCGCGCCCAGTTGGTCTTGACGACGTTCGGCACGACGACGAGCAGCGGATAGGCGCCGGCCGCCTCCGCGGACAGCAGCGCCTGCGCGGTCTTGCCCAGGCCCGGCTCGTCGGCGAGCAGGAAGGTGCGGTGGCCCGACGCCGCGGCGGCGATCAGTTGCGCCTGGTGCGGCATGAGCTCGCGGCCGCCCACGGCCTGCCGCGAGGACGGCGTCGGTAGCGCCATGCCCGCCGGGTCCCCGCCGCCGGCCCGCTCGAAGGACCGCAGGAGCGGGCCGAGCAGCTCCCACCCGGCGAGGCGCTGAGGACGGGGTGCGCTGGGCCGGGCGGCGGAGAAGTCGGGGGCGAGGAAGGGGTTGGCCAGTTGCCGCGAGATGACCGACTGGGGCACGACCCGCTCGGGGGCGGGCGCCGCGGGCGCCGGCTCGGCCGGCGGGGCCTCCTCGGGGGGCGACTCGAGCCCGACGGACCGCAGCACGTCCTGCCGCAGGGCCCGCGCCGCGTCGGAGACGACGGCGTCCTCGGACAGCAGGGCGAGGAGCCCGGCGTCACGGACGGCGGTCTTCGCGAGGATCGTCGCGACGCCGTCGAGGCGCTTGAGCTGCTCGGCGCGGCGGGGGTCGCTGCCGCCCTCGTCCGCGCGCACCCGGGCGTGCTCCTCGCGCAGCAGCAGCGCGACGACCTGGAAGCGGGTGCGCACCGACGGCGTCACCCGGCCGCGCTCGGCGGCCGCCTCGACCTCGCGGACGGTGCGGGCGAGCACCGAGATGAGGTCCTCCTGGTCGCGCCGCGCGTTCCGCGGGGCGCTGCGGCGCGCGCCCGTCGGGCGTCGGCCTGGTCGAGCCACGAACACCTCTCCTCTGACTGCACGGCACGGTTCCCCGTCGGGGACGCTGCGCACCGTCCGGCGACCGGCCGGGGGCACCGCGCGGCGGACACCCGGAGGGGCTCGCAGGCCGGGGCCCGCGCGTCCGGATCAGGCGGGGCCGATGCGGCGGGACCCGCATCCGCGAGACCGCGGAGCGACCGGTCGACGGCCGGCGGGCCCACCGCACAGGGCACCCCGTCGTCGGCCCAGCGGTGCACGGCTCGGAGCCGGTGCTCCCCCCATCGTAGCCCGCCGGTCCGGACCGCGAGCGGACTGCAGGGTCAGCCCCCATGCCGGTCGAGGGGCTGCCCGCTGGCCGGGCCCCGGCTCCCGCGCGGAGTCTCGGTCCCGTTCCCCTCTCCCCCGACGGAGGTCCCCATGTCGAGCACCGTGTCCTGGGTGCGACAGCACCGGTTGACCAGCTTCTTCGTGCTCGCCTACCTGGTGTCGTGGACGCCCTGGGCGTTCGACGCGGCCGGGATGTCGCTGGGGACGCCGTTCTTCCCCGGCGGCCCGCTCGTCGCGGCGCTCGTCGTCATCCCGCTCGCCGACGGCCGGCGCGGCTTCCGGGCGCTCGGCTCGCGACTCGTCCGGTGGCGGGTCGGCTGGGCCTGGTACGTCGTCGCGCTCGGCCTGCCCGTGCTGATGGTGCTGGTGACGGGGGTCGTCTCCTCCTGGCTCGGCGCCCCCGCACCGGACCTGTCGTCGGTCGTCTGGGGCGACGTCGCGCTCGTGCTGGCGCTGCGGATGGTCAACCCCACTGACAGCGCACTCGGCGAGGAGCCCGGCTTCCGCGGCTACGCCCTGCCCCACCTGCAGGACCGGCTGTCCCCGCTGGCAGCGGCCGGTGTGCTGGGCGTCCTGACCGCCGGCTGGCACCTCCCGCTGGTCGCGCTCGGGAACCTCGGCTGGATCGGGATCCCCTCGACCGTCGTGATCACCGTGCTCTACGTCTGGGTGTTCGACCGCACCGGCGGCAGCCTGCTCCTGGCGATGCTCTTCCACGCGAGCCAGGGTGCGTTCACCTTCGGCATGCTCGGCTTCGACAGCGCGGACGAGGACCTCGCCGCCTCCGTCTACTTCGCCGTCCTCGTCGTCGCGGCCGTGGCCGTGGTCGTGCTCGACCGCGCGGCCTGGCACCGGGCGCCGGCGTCGGCCGTCGACACCGAGCCCGGCACCGAGCCCGACACCGAGCCCGCCGGCGCCGGTCGCTGAGGAGGAGGCGGGTGATGAGGTCCCCAGGAGCACTCCCGGTGCGGGAGCGGGACGCCGGCGTCGACCCGGTCCCCGAGGACCGGCCGCAGCGCGTACGGCGGTCGGTGCGGCGACGACCGCGCCGGCGCCCCTTCCGGTACACGCTGCCCGGCCTCGCGGGGGCGCTGGTCCTCCTCTGCGTGTCGCTCACCCCGTCGCTGCTGCCGCGGACCGGGCTCACCCAGGGCCTGATCAGCGGGATCACCGCGGCCTCCGGCTACGCCGTCGGCGTCCTGGCGGCCGCGGCCTGGCGGGCGGTCGTGGACCGGGACGTGCGGCCGACCCGGCGGCGCTCCTGGCTCGTCCTCGGCGGGGTCGCGCTCGTCGCCTTCGTCGCGGCCACCGCCTACGGCCGCTACTGGCAGGCGCGCATCCGGGAGCTCATGGACGCGCCCGCCGACAGCGCGCTGTCCGTGCTGGTGGTGCCGCTGGTCGCCGGCGCCGTCTTCGTCGTGCTGGTCGCGGGAGCCCGCGCGGTGCGGCGCCTCTGCGGCTGGATCGCGCTGCTGCTCGACCGGTGGATCGGCGCCCGCGCGGCACGGGCGCTCGGCTGGGCCGTCGTCGCGGTCGGCTCGGTCCTCCTGCTCAACGGGGTGGTGCTCGACCGGCTGGTCGCGGCGGCGGACGCGGCCTTCTCCGTCCGCGACGACCGCACCGACGCCGGCGTCGTCCGGCCCACGGCGGCCGAGCGGTCGGGAGGACCGGGATCCCTGGTCGGCTGGGACTCGCTCGGCCGCGAGGGCCGCACGTTCGTGGCCGGCGGGCCGTCGGCCGCCGAGATCACCGCGTTCACCGGGGCGCCCGCCGCACAGCCGGTGCGCGCCTACGCCGGCCTGGACTCCGCGCCCACCGCCGAGCTGCGCGCCCGCCTCGCCGTCGACGACCTCGAGCGCGCCGGCGGCCTCGACCGCGGGCTGCTGGTCGTCGTCACCACCACCGGGTCGGGCTGGGTCGACCCGGGGACCGTGGACTCCGTCGAGTACCTGACCGGCGGGGACAGCGCCGCGGTGGCGATCCAGTACTCCTACCTCCCGTCGTTCGTCTCCTACCTGGTCGACAGCGAGCGGGCCCGCGAGGCCGGCCGGGAGCTCTTCGACGCCGTGTACGACCGGTGGAACCGGCTGCCGCTCGACGACCGGCCCCGCCTGGTCGTGGCGGGCGAGAGCCTGGGGTCCTTCGGCGCCGAGACCGCGTTCAGCGGCGAGTACGACCTGCGCAACCGGACCGCCGGTGCGGTGTTCGCGGGCCCGCCGGAGTTCAACACGCTGTTCCGGGACTTCGTCGACGACCGGGACGAGGGCAGCCCCGAGATCGAGCCGGTGTACCGGGACGGCCGCACGGTCCGCTTCACCGACGACCCGGGCGGGGACGTCGCGCCTCCCGGCGAGCCGTGGGACGGCCCGCGCGTGCTCTACCTGCTGCACCCCTCCGACCCCGTGGTGTGGTGGACCCCGGAGCTGGCCTACGCCCGCCCGACCTGGCTGGAGGAGCAGCGGGGCGACGACGTCGTCGACGCGATGCGGTGGATCCCGTTCGTCACGTTCTGGCAGGTGACGGCCGACCTCCCGTTCGCCGGCAACGTCCCCGACGGGCACGGGCACGTCTACACGTCGCAGTACGTCGACGCCTGGGCGCAGGTCCTCCAGCCGCCGGGCTGGGACGCCGGGCGGGCCGGGCAGCTGCGCGACCTCCTCGAGGCGGGCTCGTGACCGGCGTCGCCGGTCCTCACCCGCCCCGGGTGGCCGCAGCGGCGGCCAGCACGCCGAGGGAGTTGGTCGCCAGGTGCAGCAGCACGGGGGCGAGCAGGCTGCCGCTGCGCAGCCGCAGCCAGGCGAACAGCAGACCGGCGACCGCCGTCCACAGGACGGTCAGCAGGACGGCCGCGCCGGTCGCGACCGGGCCCCCGGCGAGGTCGTTCGCGGCGAGGCCGCCGAGCGCGGGACGGACGTGCCAGAGGCCGAACACCGCGCACGACAGGGCCACGGCGGCCCGGAGCGGGAGCAGGCGGCAGGCCGCGGCCAGCAGCACGCCCCGGAAGGCGACCTCCTCCCAGAGGACGGTGCCCAGCGGCACCCGCACCAGCGCCCGGACCGCGACCGCCGGGCCGTCCAGCCCTCCAGCCCGCGCGTCGGCCAGCAGCGGCCGCAGCGCGGGGACGGCGAGGGCGACCCCGTACGCGGCGAGGACCAGCGCCGCGCACGCCCCGCCCCACCGCGCCCCGGCGGGCAGCCGGCGCCGGGCGAGACCGAGCTCGGCCCAGGTCAGCCCCGACCACCGGGCGCCGGCGAGCAGCACCCCGGTGGCCGCCACGTTCGCGGCCACCGCGGAGGCGGGACGCCCCGGGAGGGCGGGCACGACCAGGGTGTTCCACGCGAGGAGCACGACGCAGAGCCCCGCGGTCGCACGTGCGGGCCACCGCGGGGCCGCCGGGTCGTCCACCGGCGGGTCCTCAGGCGCGCAGGTAGGCGAGGACGGCCAGCACCCGCCGGTTGGCGTCGGCCGCCTGGTGCAGGTCCAGCTTGGTGAACACGTTGTGCACGTAGGCCTCGACCGTCTTGGGGCTGAGGAACAGCCGCTCGCAGATCGCCTGGTTGGACCGGCCCTCCGCCATCACTGCCAGGACCTCGCGCTCGCGGTCCGACAGCGACTCGAGCGGATCGCGCACCCGGCGGCGGCCGACCAGCTGCGCGACGACGCCCGGGTCGATCACCACTCCCCCGGCAGCCACCCGGCGGACGGCGTCGGCGAGCTCCCCGGCATCGGCGACGCGCTCCTTGAGCAGGTACCCCGTCCCGGTGGCGCCCGACTCGACCAGCTGCATCGCGTAGTGCGGCTCGACGTGGGCCGACAGCACCAGCACGCCGGTGCCGGGGTGGCGCTCGGCGAGCAGCCGCGCGGCCTCCAGCCCCTCGGTGGTGTGGGTGGGCGGCATCCGGATGTCGACGACGACGGCGTCAGGGGGATCGCGGTCCGCGGCGTCGAGGAGCGCGTCGGCGTCCCCGACCTGCGCGGTGACGTCGAACCCGGCGTCGGCGAGCAGCCGCGAGATGCCCGCCCGGAACAGCGCCGCGTCGTCGGCGACCATCACGCGCACGGGACCGTCGCGATCACCCGGGTGCCGCCGCCCCGCGGACTGCGCACCGTCAGCTCCCCGCCGAGCGTGGCCACCCGGTCGGCCAGCCCGCGCAGACCCGATCCGCTCGCGTCGGCCCCGCCCGCGCCGTCGTCGCAGACCTCCACCCGGAGGCCGCCGGTGGTCTCCCGCACCTCGACGACGACCCGCGCGGCCCCCGCGTGCTTGGCCGCGTTCGCCAGCGCCTCGGACACCACGAAGTAGCAGGTCTGCTCGACCGCCTCGGCCCACCGCCGGGCGGGCACCGCGGCGACCACGGCGGGCACCGGGCAACGCTCGGCGAGCGACTCCAGGGCGGGGCCGAGGCCGGCGTCGGTCAGCAGGACGGGGTAGATGCCCCGGGCCAGCTCCCGCAGCTCGTCGAGGGCGCCGGCCAGCTCCGCGCCCGCCTCGTCGAGCAGGGCCGCGAGCTCCGCCCTGCTGGCGGTGTCCAGCTGGGTGTGCGCCAGCCGCAGGGCCAGGGCCACGGTGACCAGCCGCTGCTGGGCGCCGTCGTGCAGGTCGCGCTCCACCCGCCGGCGCGCCCCGTCGGCCGCCTCGACGATCCGCGCCCTCGACGCCTGCACCTCCCGCAGCTGGCTGCGGACCTCGGCGTGCAGCCGGTCGTTCTCCACCGCCAGTCCGGCGCCGGCCGCGACCGCCGCCACGAGCTCCGGCTCCGCCGCGAGCACCGGGTCGTGCACCAGCACCGCGATCTGCTCGCCGTCGCGCTCGAGGTAGGTCATCGCCCGGTCGCGGGCGGGGGCGACCCGGACGGGGGCGCCGGCGGGGTCGACGAAGGCGCGGCGCTCCGGCAGCCAGTAGGCCAGCTCCAGTGACGGGTCGTGCAGCGTGGCGGCCAGGGCGCTGCGCAGCCGCTCCGGCACCGGCAGCCCGGCGCCGAGCTCCACGATGAGGCGGCTGACCGCCGAGCGGTCGAGCTGGCTGCGCAGCAGCCCCAGGAGCAGCGCCAGCGGCCACACGACCAGCACGACCTCGGCCGACCAGGCGAGCGCGACCCCCACGGCCGGCGGGATGAGCAGCAGGACCGCCGTCCGCTCGACGAGGATCGTGACGACGATCAGCGCCGCGCCCACCGCGCCGGGGGTGAGGCTGCGGCGCTGCGCCGGGCCGGCCGAGCGCCACCGCGTGAACACCGTCGCGAGCAGGGACCCCAGCAGCACGACGACCACGCCCTGCACGGCCAGGTCGACGCCGGAGGGGTCGAACTCCCCGTTGCTCGGCGCGATGACCAGGCCGTTGGGCGGCGGGCCCTCCCCCAGCTGCCGCTGGGCCCCGAAGACGAAGAGGAAGGCCGCGTCCAGCGGCGCGGAGAGCAGGTAGCCGACCGTCACCAGCACCCGCTGGCCGCGGTCCTGCACGCGCCCGCCGGGGAAGGTCGCCAGCAGGTGCACCAGGACGCTGAGGTGCACCGAGCCGACCAGGACGCCCACCACGAAACCGGTCCGGGTGTCGACGGCCACGGCGGAGCGGGCGAACCAGGCGAACCCCAGCACGACCATGAGCAGTCCGGTCCGGCTGTCCGGGCGGCGCGTCCACGCCACCAGCCCCACCCCGATGAAGGACCAGCCGACGGCGAGGTCCAGCACGAGCGTCGGTGCCAGCAGGTCGGCGGGCACCTGGTAGCCGCCCCACACCAGTGCGGCGGCCGCCGCCACACCGGCGGCGGCCCCGGCGGTGGCCAGCGTGGCGCGCGTGCGGGGCCTCAGCCGCTGCACGGGACCGGCCGTCCTGGTCCGCGGATCACGTGCAGCAGTGTCTCGCTGCTGAGGTCGGCCTTGGCGATGAACCCGCGCGCCGTGCTGGCGGCCACGCGGGAGCCGTAGTCCAGCAGCGCCCGGCTCGAGACGAGGACGACCGCGGGCGCGTCCGGCTCCCCGGCGAGCACCTCGGCGACGGCGAAGCCGTCGAGGTCGGGAAGCTGGACGTCGAGCAGGACGACGTCGGGCGCGAGGGCGCGGACCGCGGCGAGGGCACCCGCGCCGTCGGCCGCCTCGCCCACGACCGAGAGACCGCCCGCGACGAGCAGCCGGCGGGCCAGCGACCGGAAGGGGGCGTGGTCGTCGACGATCACCACCCGCGGTGTCACGGGACGAGCCTCGCAGCGCCTCCCGGCGCCCAACACGGGGTCAGCCCCGTACCCGTCCCGGGGGCAGCCCGCTGACGCGGGAGGGGACCTCCGGCGGACCCTCGGACCGGTCACATCCCGCCCGAGCCCGGAGGCAGTCATGTCCCGCACCGTGCGCACCGTCCACCTGATCCGCGCCGGCGCGGGTGGCGCGGCCGCCGTCGTCCTGCTGACCGCGTGCGGCGGCGGGAGTCCCGACGCCGCCCCCGCGGCGACGTCCGCGGCGGAGCAGGGCGCGGAGGGAGCGGCCGGCGAGGACGTCGCCGACTTCTGCTCGCAGGCCGCCGGCATCGACGAGCGGGTGGACGCGGCCCTGGCCGACGGCGAGGACGACCCGTCGCTGACCGAGGCGTTCCGCCGGATCGCGGCCGACCTGCGCGGCATCGAGCCCCCGGCCGCCATCGCCTCGGACTGGACCGCGATGGCGGCCGGCCTCGACCGCATGGCCGACGCCTTCGGCCAGGTGGACGTCACCGACCTCGGGTCGCTGGAGGCGCTCGACCGGGCCGAGGGCGACCTCACCGAGGTGAGCGACTCCGTGGACGGCTACCTCCGCGACGAGTGCGGGATCTAGGGCGGCGCTGCCCGCGGGGACACGCCTGCCCGGCAGGAGCGCCACACTGACCCTCCGAGGAGCCCCGCACGGGAGAGGCGGCCGTCGATGTCCGGTCCCCAGCGCACGCTCCGCCGGATCCCGCGGATGCGCGACGCCACCACCCGTGCGCGGCGCCGGCGCCGGCGCCGCACGGCCGCCGTCGTGGCCCTGGCCGCCGCGGCGTGGGTGGCGGTGCTCAGCGTGCAGGCGGCTCTCCACGACTTCCCCCGGGGCGTGCTCCTGCTCGGCTGCGGCGCGCTGGTCGCGGCGGGTGCGTGGGAAGGGGTGCTTCGCCGCGGGTGGGGCCGGGTCGCCGGCCTCGTCGTGGCCGGTGCGGCCCTGGCCGGCGGCGTCCTCCTGCTCGTCGACGAGGGCTACCTGCGCACCCTCCTCCTGCTCGGGCTCGGCGCCGTCGTCTGGCACGCGGCCGCCCGCTCGGCCTTCCGGCCGGACGTGGAGCTCCCGGCAGCGGAGCGGCCCCGGCGGCCGGTCGTCGTCGTCAACCCGCGCTCGGGGGACGGCCGGGCCGGCCGCGCCGGACTGGCCGCGGCCGCCGGCGACCGGGGCATCGACGTGCTGGAGCTGCAACCGGGCGAGGACCTGGCGGCGCTGGTGCGGACCGCGCTGGACGCCGGTGCCGACGCCGTCGGCATGGCCGGCGGGGACGGCTCACAGGCGGTGGTGGCCGCGCTCGCCGCCGACGCCGGGATCCCCTACGCGTGCATCCCCGCGGGGACGCGCAACCACTTCGCCGTCGACCTCGGCGTGGACCGGTCCGACGTGGTGGGAGCGCTCGACGCCCTCCTCGACGGCCGGGAGCGGGTCGTCGACCTCGCCGAGGTGAACGGCCGGGTCTTCGTCGACAACGTCTCGCTGGGCGTGTACGCCGAGGCCGTCGCGCGGGACGGGTACCGCGCGGCGAAGGTGCGGACCCTCCTCGACACGGTGCCGCGCTCCCTGGGCGCGCAGGGCGGGACCCGGGACCTCACCTGGACCACCCCGGGCGGCCGCACCATGCGGGGTGCGGCGGTGATCCTGGTGGGGAACAACCAGTACCGCCTGGCCGGGGCGGCCGGGGCGGGCACCCGGCCGGCCGTCGACCAGGGCCTGCTGGGCGTGACGGTGGTCGACCCGCCCGACCGCCGCACCCGGCGGCGGCGGCGTCCCCTGCGCCAGTGGGAGACCCCCGAGTTCCGCGTCGACGCGCCGGCGCCCGTCCCGGCGGGCATCGACGGCGAGGCGGCCGTGCTCGAGCCGCCGGTGACCTTCCGGGTGCGGCCGGCCGCCCTCCGGGTCCGCATCGCGCCGCACCACCCCGGCGCCTCGCCATCGGCGATCGAGCCGGTGGGCGCGCTGGCGGCCCTGCGGGCCCTGGCCCGCATCGCCGCGGGCGGTGACCCCCGCCAGCTCCCGCCCCGGGTCCCGCCGCCCGAGGGCGAGCCCGCCTAGCGGATCCCCTCCCAGAGCGAGCGCTCGGCGCCGCGCGGGTCCTCGACCAGCCGGACCTGCGCGCCGAAGTCCTGCACGGGCCGCCGCTGCACGTCGTACGGCGCCCAGCCCGGGTCGCCGTCGGTGATGAAGCGGACCCACGCGCCGTGCATCGCGTCGGCGAGCTCCTGCGGGGCGACGCCACCGGTCAGCACCCCGTGCGCCTCGTGCGCCAGCGTGTCGAAGGTGAAGCCGATCTCGAGGGCGTGGCAGGCACCGAGGCGGCCGCCGAACTGCGGCGAGGGCCAGGAGAACTCGTACACCCACGCCCGCCCGCCGGCGGCCCCTGCCTGCTGGGTCACCGCCTCGGCCAGGCGGATCGCCGGCAGCCGGAAGAACCAGTCGGTGGCGACGTCGGCCAGCAGCTCCCCGGGCGTCGCCCCGGGACGGGACGCGCGGTAGACCTCGAGCGCCCGGCCGACCGGGAGGCCGTACCCGCCGACGGCCAGCTCCAGCAGCTGGTCGGTGACCATGTCGACCACGCCGTTGGGCACGAGGAACAGCCGCTGCTCGTCGCGGTTGGCGCCCACGAGCACGGCGACGTCCCCCGCCGACCCGCCCGCGACCGCCCGGATCGGCAGGTCGGGCAGCACCTCGCCGTCGACCACCGGCTCGAAGGCCAGGAGGTTGGCCGCCACCTCGCCGAAGCGCGCGGGGTCGGGCATGACCGCGATCTCCGCGGCCAGCCCCTGCTGGGCGGCGATCAGGTCGGGGACCGGGACGGCGGCCAGCGCCTCCCGCGTCGGCGGCACGGCCAGCCGCTCGGCGAGGTAGCCGCAGATCCGGGTCGCCGTCGCCGGGGTCAGCGCGTGGTGGCCGGCGCCGCTCTGCAGCACCGCCCGGCCGAACAGCCCCCGTGCCGACGGCATCGCCAGCAGCGAGCCCACGCTCATCCCACCAGCGGACTCGCCGCCGACGGTGACCCGCGCCGGGTCGCCACCGAACGCGGCGACGTTCTCCTGCACCCACCGCAGCGCGGCCACCTGGTCGAGCAGGCCGCGGTTGGGCGGGCCGTCGTCGGCGAAGTGCGCGAACCCGTCGGCGCCGAGCCGGTAGTTGACGCTCACGCACACGACGCCGTCGCGGGCGAAGGCCGTGCCGTCGTACACCGGCACCGCGTTGGAGCCGTTGACGAAGGCGCCGCCGTGGATCCACACGAACACCGGCAACCCGGAGGCGCCCGGGTCGGGGGTCCAGACGTTGAGGTTGAGGCAGTCCTCGCCCGGGATCTGCGGCTCGGGCAGCAGCACGTCGTAGGGCGGCGCGTAGGGCGGCTTGGGTGCGGTCGGCCCGTACCCGGTCGCCGGGCGGACCCCGTCCCACGGCTCGGGCGCCTCGGGCGCGCCGAAGCGCCGCGGGCCGAAGGGCGGCGCGGCGAACGGGATGCCGAGGAAGGCGTGTACGCCGTCGCGGCTGGTGCCCTGCACCGGCCCGGCTGAGGTCCGGACCGTCGGTGTGGTCGTGGTCACACCGCGGACCGTAGCGCCGGTCAGCGGCCGGGCGCCTCAGCCCGTGCTGCCCCGCGGCGCCGGCACCGGCGAGGGCTCGATGTTCTGGTTCAGGTGGAACAGGTTGCCGGGGTCGTAGCGGCGCTTGACCTCGGTCAGCCGCTGGTGGTTGGCGCCGTAGTCCGCCAGTGCCCGGTGCTGGTCGTCCGGTGAGGCGAAGTTGACGTACCCGCCGGCCTCGGAGTGCGGCGCGAGGGCGGCGAAGTAGTCGCGCACCCAGGCGGTGTTGGCCTCGTTCTCGGCCGGGTCGTGCCACATGCCGGCGATGTTGGCCACGTAGCGGGCGTCGCGGTGGCCGAACGCCGTGGCGTCGGAGGGCACCTCCTGCACCGCGGCGTCCAGCGTGTACATGTGCATGGCGCAGGTGACGGCCGGCATCCGGGCGCCCATCTCCATGTGGGCGGCGATCGCGTCGTCGGTGAGCTCGGTGACGAAGGCGTTCTTCCAGTAGTGCTGCATGCCGGGCGGCAGCAGGGGGTCGAACAGCGCGTTGAGCGCCGGGTAGGGCATCGGCGCCTCCATCTCCGCGGCCGGGGTCGCCACCCGGCGGAACCGGTCGAGGAACCGGTGTCCCTCGTCCGGGTCGCCGGTCCAGCTGGAGACGATGACGGCGAAGGGCTGCCCGACGCGGTCCTCGGGGACGAACGGCAGCGGCGGTGCCAGGTGCATCGCCGGGTAGCCGCCGTAGTCCCGCGGCGCCTCGTCCAGCAGGTCGTCGAAGGAGCGGAAGACCGCCGGGCCGTCGGCCAGCTCGAAGAACATCAGCCCGACCAGCACGTCACCGACGGGGTGCAGCCGGTAGGTGAACTCGGTGACGACGCCGAAGTTGCCGCCACCGCCGCGCAGCGCCCAGAACAGGTCGGCGTTCTCGTCCTCGGCGGCGGTCAGCCGGCTGCCGTCGGCGGTGACCACGCGGGCCGACAGCAGGTTGTCGCAGGACAGCCCGTGGGCCCGGTTGAGGTAGCCGATCCCGCCGCCGAGGGTCAGCCCGCCGATCCCCGTGGTGGAGACGATCCCGCCGGGCGTGGCCAGGCCGTGGGCGGCCGTGACGTCGTTGAACCGGCCCCAGGTGGTGCCGCCGCCGGCCGTCGCGGTGCGGTGCGCGTCGTCGACCTGCACGGACTGCATCGGCGAGAGGTCCGCGACGATCGCCCCGTCACCCGTGCCGAACCCCGGCACGCTGTGCCCGCCGCCGCGGACGGCGAGGTCCCTGCGGTGCTCGGCCGCGTACCGCACCACGGCGACGACGTCCTCCTCCGTGGCACAGCGGACGATCCCGGCGGGGCGCGCGTCGACCATCCCGTTGTAGACGCGCCGCGCCTCCTCGTACTGCGGGTCCCCCGGACGGATGACCGTGCCGGTCACGCGGTCAGCCAGGGTCGACAGTTCCTGCGTCATGGCTGCTCCTCATCCACCTCGATGGGCACGCACCCGCGGTCGGGGGACGCGCGGAGCGCGACGCCACGCTAGGAGGACCGCGGAGGTCCAGGACACGGCCGGAGGTCCCGCTGTCGGGGTGGAACGGCGGCGCAGCACCCCCTTCCGGCGACTCCCCGTCCGTGGTCGACTGCCCGTCTCAGCCAGCGCCGGCGGGGTCTGGAGGCAGCGGTGTCCCTCGAACAGGACGTGGCGGCGGCCCGCGGAGCGGTGGACGCGCTGGAACGGGCGTGCGCACCGCTGACCCGCTACTTCGGGGACTCGGTGGACGCCCGCCGGCTGAGGATGGACGTCGCCCGGCTGCGCGACGACCTCGCCCTGCTGTGCGGCGCCCCGTCCCGGGCGACGTACGAGCCGTTCGCGGCCGTCTACGGCGACGGCGACGACGAGGGCATCGGCGGGTCCGGCCGCACCCGCCGGTGACCACCACCGCGCCGCGCGGGACGGGGGCGACCTCGGCCGGACGCGGCGACGGCGGTCCGGCCCCGCGGCGCGCGGCGATCGCGGCACGGACCCTGCGCACAGACCGCTGGTGGGTGCAGCCGCTGGTCACCGTCGTCGTCCTGGTGCTGTTCGTCGCGTACTCGTCGTTCCGGGCCTTCCAGAACGCGCACTACCACGCCTCGCCCTACATCTCGCCGTTCTACTCGCCGTGCGTCACGACGCGGTGCGAGGGCGACAGCTTCCCCGAGTTCTTCACCGGCCCGGCCTGGATCTCGCCGGCGCTCTACATCCTCGTGCTGCCCCTGGGCATCCGCCTGACCTGCTACTACTACCGCAAGGCCTACTACCGCTCCTTCTGGCTGTCCCCGCCGGCGTGCGCGGTCGCCGAACCGCACCGCCGGTACACCGGCGAGACCCGGCTCCCGCTGCTCGGGCAGAACGTCCACCGGTACTTCCTGTACGCCGCGCTGCTCTTCAACGTGATCCTCTTCTACGAGGCCGTCCGCGGGTTCCGGGACGAGACCGGCGAGTGGGGCCACATGGGTCTGGGCACGGTGATCCTGCTGGTCAACGCGGTGCTGCTGTTCCTGTACTCGGTCTCCTGCCACTCCTGCCGGCACATCGTCGGCGGCCGGTTGAACAGCTTCTCGAAGCACCCCCTGCGCTACCGGGCGTGGACGGCGGTGTCGAGGCTGAACGCCCGGCACATGCAGTACGCGTGGGCCTCGCTGTTCACCGTCGCGTTCGCCGACTTCTACGTCCTGCTCCTCGCCACCGGCACCATCTCCGATCCGAGGTTCTTCTGATGGAGCTCGAGCGGCACGCCTACGACGTCGTGGTGGTCGGGGCCGGCGGTGCGGGCCTGCGGGCCGCGATCGCCGCGCACGAGGACGGGGCGCGCACCGCCGTCGTCTGCAAGTCCCTGCTCGGCAAGGCACACACCGTCATGGCCGAGGGCGGCATCGCCGCGGCGATGGGCAACGCCTATCCGGAGGACGACTGGCGGGTGCACTTCCGGGACACCATGCGCGGCGGGAAGATGCTCAACCACTGGCGCATGGCCCAGCTGCACGCGCAGGAGGCGCCCGACCGGGTCCGCGAGCTCGAGGACTGGGGCGCGCTGTTCGACCGCACCCCGGACGGGCTGATCAGCCAGCGCGACTTCGGCGGGCACCGCTTCGCCCGCCTCGCCCACGTCGGCGACCGCACCGGCCTGGAGCTCATCCGCACCCTGCAGCAGCGCACCGTCGCCCTCGGCGTCGACGTCTTCATGGAGTGCACGGTCACCCGGGTGCTCACCGACGACGAGGGCGTCACCGGGGCGTTCGGCTACTGGCGGGAGTCGGGGCGCTTCGTCGCCTGGGAGGCCCCGTCGGTCGTGCTGGCCACCGGCGGCATCGGCAAGGCCTACAAGGTCACCTCGAACTCGTGGGAGTACACCGGCGACGGGCACTCGCTGGCGCTGCAGGCCGGCGCCGGGCTGGTGAACATGGAGTTCGTCCAGTTCCACCCCACCGGGATGGTCTGGCCGCCGTCGGTGCGCGGCATCCTCGTGACCGAGAGCGTGCGCGGTGACGGCGGTGTGCTGCGCAACTCGGCCGGCAACCGGTTCATGTTCGACTACATCCCGGACTACTTCCGCAAGGAGACGGCGGAGACCGAGGACGAGGCCGACCGCTGGTACGAGGACAAGAAGAACAACCGGCGCCCGCCCGAGCTGCTGCCGCGCGACGAGGTCGCCCGCGCCATCAACAGCGAGGTCAAGGCCGGCCGCGGCACGCCCCACGGCGGGGTGTTCCTCGACATCGCCAGCCGCCGCCCGGCCGAGTACGTCCGCAAGCGGCTGCCGTCGATGTACCACCAGTTCAAGGAGCTGGCCGACGTCGACATCACCGCCGAGGCCATGGAGGTCGGCCCGACCTGCCACTACGTGATGGGCGGCGTGGAGGTCGACCCGGACACCGCGGCCGCCCGCGTGCCCGGGCTGTTCGCGGCGGGCGAGGTCGCCGGCGGGATGCACGGGTCCAACCGGCTGGGCGGCAACTCGCTGTCGGACCTGCTGGTGTTCGGCCGCCGCGCCGGGGCCGCCGCCGCCGAGCACGCCCGGAAGCGGGCCGGGCTGGTCGCGCTCGTCGAGGAGACGCTGGCCGACGCGGCGCGGGCGGCCCTGGCGCCGTTCGACCGGGAGGGCGGCGAGAACCCGTACACGGTGCAGTCGGAGCTGCAGCAGACGATGCACGACCTGGTCGGGATCATCCGCACCGCGCCGGAGGTCGAGCAGGCACTGGCGCGGATCGCCGCCCTCCGGGACCGGGTCGCGGCGCTGTCGGTCGAGGGGCACCGGCAGTACAACCCCGGCTGGCACCTGGCCCTGGACCTGCCGCACCTGCTGCTGGTCAGCGAGTGCGTCGCCCGCGCGGCGCTCGAGCGCGAGGAGAGCCGCGGCGGGCACACCCGCGACGACTTCCCCGCCCCCGACCCGGAGTGGGGCCGCACCAACCTGGTCTGCACGCGGTCGGCGGACGGCCGGGTGCACGTGGCCCGGCAGCCGCTGCCGCAGATGCCGCCGGAGCTCGCCGAGGTGTTCGAGGAGGCGCCGTGACGGAGGCCGGGGAGCCCAGCCTGGGGTCGGTCGACGAGGGCCGGCGCGGGGACGGCGGTGGGTACGACGCCACCTTGCGGGTGTGGCGAGGTGACGCCACCGGCGGGGAGCTGCAGACCTACACCGTCGCGGTGAACGAGGGCGAGGTCGTCCTCGACGTCGTCCACCGGCTGCAGGCCACCCAGGCCGGTGACCTCGCCGTCCGGTGGAACTGCAAGGCCGGCAAGTGCGGCTCGTGCAGCGCGGAGGTCAACGGGCGGCCGCGGCTGATGTGCCTGACGCGCATGAACACCTTCGCCGAGGACGAGCCGGTGACGATCACCCCGCTGCGGACCTTCCCGGTCGTCCGCGACCTGGTCACCGACGTCTCCTTCAACTACGAGAAGGCCGCGCAGGTCCCCGCGTTCACCCCGCGGCCGCGGGACCCCGACGGGAACCACCGGATGCAGCAGGTCGACGTCGAGCGGCCGCAGGAGTTCCGCAAGTGCATCGAGTGCTGGCTCTGCCAGGACACCTGCCACGTCATCCGCGACCACGAGGAGAACAAGTCCGCCTTCTCCGGGCCGCGCTTCCTCATCCGGCTGGCCGAGCTGGACATGCACCCGCTAGACGTGCGCGACCGCCGGGACGCCGCCCAGGACGAGTTCGGCCTCGGCTACTGCAACATCACCAAGTGCTGCTCGGAGGTCTGCCCCGAGGGCATCCACCTCACCGACAACGGGATCATCCCGCTCAAGGAGCGGGTGGTGGACCGCAGGTTCGACCCGCTCACCTGGCTCGGGTCGAAGATCGGACGGCGCCCGCGGCAGTGACCCGGCCGCGGGCCGGGAGGACCGATGATCGCCTTCCTCACCGCGCTCAGCGGGATCGCCTGGACCGTGGTCTACGTCGAGGCCGTCCGGATCGGGTTCGCGCAGCGGACCTACGCGCTGCCGGTGGCCGCCCTCGCGCTGAACATCGCCTGGGAGTCGATCTACTCGGTGTGGGGCCTGGCGAACGAGCCGGGCCTGCAGGCCTGGGTCAACGTGGTCTGGGCGCTCGCCGACCTCGTGATCGTGGCCACCTTCCTCCGGTACGGCCGCGCCGAGTTCCCGTCCTGGGTGAGCCGGACCGTCTTCGGGTGGGGCGCAACCGGCCTGTTCGCCACGGCGTTCGTCGTCCAGTGGGCGTTCGTCGCGGAGTTCGGCTTCCCGCAGGCGGCGCGCTACAGCGCGTTCCTGCAGAACCTGCTCATGTCCGGGTTGTTCGTCGCCATGTTCATCGGGCGCGGCGGCCCGCGGGGGCAGTCGATGACCATCGCCGTCGCGAAGTGGATCGGGACCGCCGCCCCCACGATCGTCTTCGGCGTCCACGAGGGCTCCCCGTTCGTCCTCACGATCGGGGCCCTGTGCTTCGTGGTCGACGCCGGCTACGTCGCCCTGATGGCGCGGGCCCGGGCGCACCCGGAGGCCTTCCGCGACGGCCCGGGGACCGGTGCCGAGGTCAGCCGAGCAGCGTGACCAGCGGCTGCCCGGTCGCCACGACGTAGGTCGAGAGCATCTGCCCGGTCCCGGGACCGACGTCGCGGGCGTCGTGCGGGACACCGGGCGGGATGAGGAACCCGTCCCCCGCGTGCAGCGTCAGGGTGTCCCGGCCGCGGATCGCCATCGTCACCGTCCCGGCGAGGATGTAGCCGACCTCCTCGCCGGGATGGGTGTGCCAGCCGGAGGCGACGCCGACCGGGATCCGGGTGAGGACCTGGACGATCTCCCGGCCGGGGATCGAGGAGGGACCGCGCTGGACCTCCGTCCGCTCGAGCCTGCCGGCGAAGGCGTCCGGCGGGGACGCGGGACGGACTGCGGGTTCGGACACCACGGCCGGGCCCTCCTGTTCCGAGCGGGACGTACGCCCCGGGGCGCACGGACGAGGACCCCACCATCCGGCGGGGACGTGCAGGGACGCACCGGTCAGACGACCGGACCTGCGGCCCGTCGTCAGGGTCCCGGTGGCCGCGGGCTCGGGGCGTCCCCGGCGGGATCCCGGCGTTGCCGGAGGGGGCGGTGGGACACCCGCGCCGTGGTCAGGAGGCGGCCTGCTGCGGCACCTCCAGCCGCAGGCCGGCCGCGGGCAGGGTGTCGGCCAGCTCCGCGAGGGCCTCGTCGAGCCGGTCGGCCATCCGCGCGAGTGAGGACCGGACGGCCTCCTCGCGGCGCTCCAGCTCGGCGACGGCGGCGCGGACCCGGGCGAGGTGCGCGTCGGCCGCGGCCGACGCCGCCTCCCGCTCCACGCGGGCCGCCTCGTCCTGCCGCGCGACGAGCTCGGCGGCCTCGCGCGCCTCGCGGTCACGGCGCGCCGCGGCCTCGCGGTCGAGCCGGTCGCGGCGCTCCGCGGCCTCGGCGTCGCAGCGGGCGCGCTCCTGCGCGGCCTCGGCGGCCAGGCGCGCGTGGTCCGCCCCGATCCGCTCGAGGGCCTCGGCCGCCCGGGTGCGGTCGGCCTCGGCCTCGGCCCGCAACCGCTCGACCTCGGCCCGGGCGGTGCTCGTGATCTCGGCGGCCTCGTCGGCGGCCAGCTGGAGCATGGTGCCGATCCGCTCGGACAGGTGCACCATCTCCTGCCCGGCGGGTGAGTGGGCGAGCAGCTCCCGGGCCAGCGCCAGCTCGGCGGAGCACCGGCCGTACCGCTCCAGGACGTCCTCGGTCTCCCGGCGGCTGCTCTCCAGCTCCGCCTCCACCCAGGCCACGTAGTTGTCGACCTGGAGGCGGTCGTAACCCATCGAGCGCCTGCGGAACTCCGGCGGGCCCACGAGGAGGCCGTCCAGGTCACCGGAGAGGTTGGGACGACGTCCGGGGCCGGGGACGACGTCGACCGGAGCCGTGTCGTCGCGGTCCGCGCGGTGTGCTCCCGGGGCGACGTCGGTCGAACGGGACATGGCGATCCGCCTCCTCGCTCCGGCTGGGCCCGTGGAGTCGGGTGGGCCGGGTGCCGGATGCACTCGGGCCATCGGTACGGGAGCACGATCCCGCTCCCCCGGCGCGCACGGCGGTGCTCCGTCCGCGCTCCTCGCGACCCTCCTGACGTCGCTCCTCTCCGTCGCCGCGCCTGTGCCGTGGGTGAGCTGCACTCCCCACCGAGAGCGGCGGTGCAGGATGCGCTCATGTGCACGGTGGTCGTCCGCTGGTCCGAGGGTCAGCCGGTCCGGGTCCTCGCCCTGCGCGACGAGCTGACCAGCCGCCCCTTCGACGACCCGGGTCGCTGGTGGCCCCAGCACCCCGACGTCGTCGGCGGCCGGGACCGCCTCGCCGGCGGGACGTGGTGTGCCAGCCGGGT
This sequence comes from Geodermatophilus amargosae, assembly GCF_041028265.1. Classification (GTDB taxonomy): domain Bacteria; phylum Actinomycetota; class Actinomycetes; order Mycobacteriales; family Geodermatophilaceae; genus Geodermatophilus; species Geodermatophilus amargosae_A. The sequence continues at coordinate 51,497 of NZ_JABGCW010000007.1, read as the reverse complement.
CGGGACGGGGGCCACCGCGCTGGTCCTCAACCGCCCGCAGAAGCGCGACGCCGATCCCGGGGCGGCCAGCCGGGGGGTCCTGCCGCTGCTCGCCGTCGCCCACGGCACCGGCTGGCGCACGCACGTCGAGCTCGCCGGCATGGCCTCCTTCCTGCTCGTCCTGGCGGCGCCCGGAGCGCTCCTCACCTGGGACTTCGACGGCGAGCGGCTGTCGGAGACCCGGCACGCGGAAGGCACCGTCATGGTCACCTCCGGTGGGCCGGAGGACCGCAAGACCGAGCGGTACCTGCCGGCCTTCGCCGCGGCCGACGGTGCCGAGGGGTGGCGCCGGCTGGTCCAGGACGCGCCGCCGGCCGACGACCCCGGCGCCCTCGTCGTGCGCCACGAGGAGGACGGCCGGGTCTTCGCGACCGTCTTCGGCGAGCTGGTCGAGGCCGAGCCCGGCCGGCTCCGGCTCAGCTCCAGCCGGGAGCCCTGGACCGGGCGGCCCTGGGACTCCCTCGCCGTCGGCTGAGCGGCGGTCCTCCGGCGGGTCATCTGACGCATGCCGCCCCGTACGGGCCCCGCGAGACTCGGAGCTGCCGCACCGCCGCGACCCGGGGGCCGTCCGGGGCGAGGTGCACCCGGCCGGAGAGGAACGCACGTGTCCGCAGGCCCGAACCCAGGGACGACGCAGACCACCGTCCGGCAGCCGACGGTGGCCGAGGTGGTGCGCCCCGCGACGACGACGGTCGAGACGCGGGCGCACCTGGCCGCGGCCGCCTACCTGATCAAGCGGTCGCAGGACGGTGCGCTGGTGGTCGTCAGCGACGACGCCCGTCGCCGTCCCCTCGGGGTGGTCACCGACGCCGACATCACCCAGGCGGTCGCCGACGGCGAGGACCTCGAGCGCCGGCGGATCAGTGACGTCCTCGCCGGGCGGGAGCCGGTGACGGTGGACCCGGACACGCCGGTCGACGCCGCGCTCCGGCTGATGATCGGCGCACGCGTCCACCACCTCGTCGTCGTGGGGGACGGCGGGTCCGAGGGGATCGTCAGCATGACCGACCTCTGCCGCGTGCTGGTCGGGCCGGCCTGACGGCGTCGAGGAGGTCCGTCGTCCGGTCCCGCCGCCGGGCCCCGGTCGTCAGGTGTCGTCGGCGACCACCGGCATGGGCACGGTGAGCAGCGCGGCGCCGCTGAGGTCCAGCAGCATGCGGCCCTCCCGGGACGCGACGCGCAGCACCACCTCCGTGCAGGTGGGGCAGCGCACCACCATCGCCGGCGCGTCGGCGTAGACGAGGTGCTCACCGAGCGCCGACGTCGAGCCGCAGGCGGCGCAGCGGGACCGCGCCGCGGTGACGTCCACGGCGAACAGGGCGGCCAGCGGCCCCCCGGCAGCGTTCCCGTCGAGGCGGCGGGCCGAGACGGGATCGGTCGTGTCGGTCATGACGACTCCCCTGCGCTGCCGAAGCGTTCGATGCGGATGGCGGACGGGTCGTGCCCGAGACCGACCAGGGCGGTGGCCACGGCCTCGGCGAAGACGGTGGGGCCGCAGACGTAGGTCCGGGGACGTTCGGCCGGGGCGAACGTGCGGCGCTCGAGCATGCCGGCGTCGATGCGGCCGGTCTCGCCGTGCCAGCCCTCCGGCGCCTGCCGGGTCAGCGTGACCGTCGTCTCCGGTCCGAGGACGTCCCTGCCCAGGACCTCCTCCTGCGTCCGGGCGGAGTAGAGGAGTTGCATCCGGGTCGGGCTGTCGAGCCGCCGGTGGTGGTCGAGCATGGCGACGAACGGCGAGACCCCGGCTCCCCCGGCGACCAGCTGCACCGGGCGCCGGGCCGCCTCCCGGTCGGCCCGGTCGGCCGACACCGACCAGACGAACCACCCTCCGATGGGGCCCCGCAGCTCGAAGGCGTCGTCGCGCCGGACCTCGTCGGTCAGGTAGGGCGAGACCTCGCCGTCGTCCAGCCGCTCGACCAGCAGGTGCAGCAGGGGCACCTCCGGCGGCGAGGCGAGGGAGTAGCTCCGCTCGGCGGTGTACCCGTCCTCGCCGGTGAGGCGGACGTCGACGTGCTGACCGGGGAGGTGACCCGGCCACCCGGGGACGTCGAGGACCAGCCGGTGCACCCTGGGCGTCTCCGCCCGGTTGTCCAGCACCCTGGCGCGCAGCCAGGTCAGTCGCCGCTGTACCGCTGCTCGCGCCACGGGTCGCCGTAGAGGTGGTAGCCGAAGGTCTCCCAGAAGCCCGGCTGGTCGTGGTGGAGCAGGGTCAGCCGCCGCAGCCACTTGGCGCTCTTCCAGAAGTACAGGTGCGGCACCAGGAGGCGGGCCGGACCGCCGTGCTCCGGAGCGAGCGGCTCCCCCTCGTAGGTGTCCACGACCCAGGCCCGTCCGCCGGTGAGGTCGGCCAGCGGCACGTTGGTCGTGTACCCGCCGTCGGACGTGGCCAGCACGTGCGTGGCGGTGGTGGGCACGTCCTGCAGCAGCCGGTCGACCGCCACCCCCTCCCACCGCGTGCCGAACTTCGACCACTTGGTCACGCAGTGGATGTCGACGGTGACCGCCTCGTGCGGCAGGTCCCGGAACTCCGCCCAGCTCCACCGCTGCAGCGCGTCGGTGCCGTCGTCGACGGCGAGGTCCCACTGCGCCAGTGGCGTGTGCGGGGTCGGTCCCGCGGACAGGACCGGGAAGTCGCGCCCCGCGTCGTACTGACCCGGGGGCAGGCGATCGTCGGCGGGCCGGGCCCTCCCCCGCCCGAAACCACGGGACAACACCGACATGACGTCTCCTCCCGGGGCAGCTCCGACGCGGCCAGGCTAGGGAGCGCGGCGGCCGGCTCCATCCGACATCCGACTCGATCCGGACCCCTCGCCCGACCCGGCAGCCGGGCGCGGTGCGGGCCCCAGGGCGTCCCTCAGCGCGGCGCGGGTGGTGATCCCGAGCTTCGGGAAGACGCGGTACAGGTGCCCGGACACCGTGCGCGGGGACAGGTAGAGACGGGTGCCGATCTCCTTGTTCGACAACCCGGAGGCCGCCAACGAGGCGATCTCGTGCTCCTGCGGGGTGAGGGCGGCCCAGTCGCGGTCCCCGGACGGCGCGCGGGCGGGCAGGCCGCTGGCGTGCAGCTCGGCCGCGGCCCGGGTGATCCAGGGCCGCGCGCCGAGGCGCTCGAACGTCTCCAGGGCCGCGGCGAGCTGGACCCGCGCCTCCGAGGTCGCCCGCGTCCGGCGCAGGTGCTCGCCGAAGGCGAGCTGGGTCCTCGCCCGCTCGAACGGGAACTGCCCGGCACCGCGGGAGGTCAGCGCCTCCCGGTAGAGGGCGCCGGCTTCCTCCGCCGGGGCGGCGAGGGCCGCGGAGCCCGCCGCGATGAGGGCCAGCCGGGGGCCGTGCCGGAAGACGGCGGCGCGCTGCACGGCCGCCACGTGGGCCGCGGCCTCGGCGGAGCGCCCGGTGCGCACCGCCGCCTCCACCAGGTCCCGGGCCGTCCACAGCGCCACGGGGACGTGCGGTTCCAGCACGCCCGCCGGGCTGATCGACGTGCCGAGCCGCAGGGCCTCCTCGTAGTCGCCCCGGCCGAGCGCGGCGAGCGCCCGCGCCCGGGCGGCGAAGTGCCCCAGCATCATCACCCCGCGTGGCGCGGCCCAGGCCACCATCTCGTCGGTCAGGGACCGGGTGGCCTCGTCGTCACCCCGCGCGGCTGCGACGAGGGCCAGGCAGTAGAGGCCGGGGAGGGCGACGAGCCGGTACCCGAGCCGCTCGCTCCAGGCGACGCCCTCCTCCGCCGTGCGCGCAGCCTCGTCCCACCGCCCGTCCCGGAAGGCGTCGTGGCACAGCATCATCAGCGCGCTGACGGCGCTGGCCGCCGCTCCGCCGTCGCGCCCGTCCCGGACCACCCGCCACAGCGCCCCGCGGCAGGCGGCGAGCCGGTCGACGTAGAAGGCGGCGATGGCGACCCGCACGATCCGGACCGGGTCCACCTCCTCGTCGATGGTCGCGACGAGCGCCTCCAGCCGGTCGAGCTCGGCCGTCGAGGCGGCGGCCGGGTCGCCGTACACCCGGCCCGACACCGACAGCAGCGGGGGGACGCCGGGCCCGAGCCGGGCCAGCGCCGCCTCGAAGGCGGACCACGGCTCGTCCCGCCCGCTGAAGTGGCACACCACCATGAGGGTGTGGAGGGCCTCCTCCACACCGCCCGCGGACCCCCGCCCCAGCGCGTCCTCGATCCCGCGGACCAGCACGAGGTGCGCGGTGTCGACGTCGCCCTCCCCGTTGAGCAGGTGGTGCGCGGCGGCCACCGCCGTCTGGAGGGAGCCCCCGGTCCCGGGATCGGCCCGCCGCGCCTCGACCAGCAGGTCCGGGACGCTGCTCAGGCGCCCGGCCACGTCGGCCCCGACGTAGGCGGCCTCGGCCAGCCTGCGGCCCCGGTCGGCGCCGCGCGGGCTGAGGTCCGCGGCGCGCAGGAGCGCGCGGACGGCGCGCACGGCGTCCCCCTTGTGGAGGGCCAGGTGCGCGGCAACCTCGAGCAGCGCGGCGGCCCGCTCGTCCGGGCCGGCGACCGCCTCGGCCAGGTGCCACGCGCGCCGCTCGGGATCGTCGGTCAGCAGGTCGGCGAGCACCGCGTGCGCGCGCCGCCGCTCGCCGCTGGTCGCCAGTCCCACGGCCGCGGCGCCGAGGAGGGGGTGCCGGAAGGCGACCCGGTCGGCGGACGTGTCCGTGTGCACCACCCCCGCCCGCTCGGCCGGGGCCAGTTCGTCCAGCCAGCCGTCGCCGGACGAGGCCGCGCGCAGGGGCCGGAGGTCTCCCGTCCCGTCGAGGGCGGCCAGCAGGAGCAACCGGCGGGTGTCCGGCGGCAGCCCGCGCACCCGGTCGGCGAAGAGGGCCTGCAGACGGACGCTCAGGGACAGCGACGGCGGGAGCGGCTCGGCCGCCAGCCGCTGTGCTTCCGTCATCGACCCGGGCAGCTCGAGGAGCGCCAGCGGGTTGCCCCGGGCGGCCGACACCACGCGCCGCCGGACCCCCGGGGCCAGCGCGGGGAACCGGCTGCGCAGCAGGTCGGTCGCGTCGGCGTCGCCGAGGGGTGGCACGTCGTGCCGGGGCAGGCCGGCGTGCAGGAGGAACGAGTCGGGTTCGCTCCGGACGGCGCCCAGGAAGCCGATGCAGCTGCCCTCGAGCCGGCGGGCGACGAACCCCAGGACGGCGGCGCTGGACCGGTCGAGCCACTGCAGGTCGTCGACGGCGACGAGGAGTGGGCCCTCCGCCGTGGCCAGTCGCAGCAGCGCCAGGGCCGCCGCGGACACCACCAGCCTGCCCGGGGCCGGTCCGGAGCCCATCCCGAGTGCCACGGTCAGCGCGTCGCGGTGCAGGTCGGACAGGTCCGCCAGCCGGTCGTGCAGGGGCAGGAACAGCTGGTTGAGCCCCGCGAAGCTCACCTCGGCCTCGAACTCCACCCCGGAGGCCCGCAACACGCGCGCGCCCCTCGCCGCCGCGCTCCGGCAGGCGTCGTCGAGCAGGACGCTCTTCCCGACCCCGGGGCCACCGGCGAGCAGGAGCGCGGCACCCGAGTCGGCGGCCCGGTCGAGGAAGGACCGGACGAGGTCGAGGTCCGCCGTCCGTCCGACCAGCTCCGGAGCGTGGGCCCGGGAGCGGACGTCGTCCATCGGTGTCCCCCTGGCTGAGCGGCGGGCGCCAGACTCCCACCGCGGACCCGCGGACGACCAGTGCCCTCCGGCCCGTGCACGAGCCGGCTGACTCATGCGCCGGGGACCGGAACCGGGTCACGCTCCGGCCCTGGGCCGACCCGTCGGCCGGAGACCCCGGGAGGACCCGTGACGGATCCGCACGCTGCCGCGCTCCCCCCGGGCTTCGACGACCTCCGGCCGTCGCGCGTCCGCGTCGGCGAGGTCACGCTGCGCGTCCGGGTGGGCGGTTCCGGTCCCCCGCTGCTCCTCCTGCACGGCTATCCGGAGACGCACCTCGCCTGGGCCCTCGTCGCCGGGGACCTGGCCGAGGAGTTCACGGTCGTGGCGCCGGACCTGCGCGGCTACGGGGACAGCACCGCGCCGCCCCGGGTGCCCGGCCACGAGGGAGCCGGCAAGCGGGCCATGGCGCAGGACTGCGCCGCCCTGATGGGCGGGCTCGGTTTCGACCGCTTCGACGTGGCGGGGCACGACCGCGGCGGGCGGGTCGCCTACCGGATGGCCCTGGACTCCCCCGGGGTGGTCCGCCGCCTGACCGTGATGGACGTCGTCCCCACCGGCGAGGTCTGGGCCCGCGCCGACGACCGCTTCGCCCTCGCCTACTGGCACTGGGGCCTGCTCGCCCAGCCCCACCCGATCCCGGAGCGGATCGTCGGGCGGGACCCGGAGTCGTTCCTCTTCGACGCGGAGTTCGGCGGTGTGATCCGCGGCTTCCCGCCCGCGGCGGTGGCCGACTACGCGCGGTGCGCCCGCGACCCGGCGACGGTCGAGGCGATGTGCGAGGACTACCGCGCGGGGGCCACCTGCGACCGGCGGGACGACGACGCGGACCGCGCCGCAGGCCGGCGGATCACCTGCCCGACCCAGGTCCTCTGGGGAGGCCGGGGCGTGCTGGCCGTCTGGTACGACACCCTCGCCGTCTGGCGCGACTGGGCCGACGACGTCACCGGCCGGGCCCTCGACTGCGGCCACTTCCTGGTCGAGGAGTGCCCGCGGGAGGTCCTGGCCGCCCTCCGGTCCTTCCACGGCGCCGAGCGGGCCGTCCCGGCGTAGCGCCGCCCGCCTCCCGGGTCACTTGACCGTTGCCCCGCCCGTTCCGCTGCGACGAGCGTCCCGCCCGTCCCGGGACGGCGCCGGCACCGGCAGCGCCCACCCGGTCCCCGCTCCCGGAGGAGAGACCCGCCATGACCAGTGCACCGTCCACCGGTTCGACCCCGACCGTCGCCCTCGTGCACGGCGCGTTCGCCGACAGCTCCGGCTGGAACGGCGTCGTCGCCCGCCTCCTCGCCGACGGGGTGGCCGTCCAGTCCGTCTCCAACCCGCTGCGCGGCATCGCCCTCGACGCCGCCTACGTGGCCAGTGCCCTCGCGCAGATCCCGGGGCCGGTGCTCGCCGTGGGCCACTCCTACGGCGGCGCCGTCATCACCAACGCGGCGCTGCCGGCCGGCAACGTCGTGGGGCTGGTCTACGTGGCCGCCTTCGCACCGGACGAGGGCGAGGTCATCCAGGACGTCGAGGCCGACTCGAGGGACAGCGTCCTCGACACCGCCCTCGTCGGGCGGCGCTACCCGACGGGCAACGGCGCCGACACCGAGCTCGAGTTCTCGATCGACCCGGAGATGTTCCACGACGCCTTCGCCGCCGACGTGTCCGAGGAGCAGGCCCGCGTCATGGCGGCGACGCAGCGCCCCGTCTCCGCGCTCGCCTTCAGCCAGAAGAGCGGGGCGCCGGCCTGGCGCAGCCTGCCGTCGTGGGCCGTGGTGGCCACCGGGGACAAGGCGGCCGGCAGCGACGTCGTGCGCCGCATGGCCGAGCGCGCGGGAGCGACCGCGGTCGAGGCGGAGGGCTCGCACGTGATCATGGTGTCCCGGCCGGACCTGGTGGCCGACGTCATCCAGCAGGCGCTCGGCGCGGTCGCCGGCTGACCGGCGGCGCGGCGGCCCCGGTCAGCCGAAGGTGAAGACCTGGGCCGCCACTCCCCCGTCGGGGAACCCGACCTCGAACTCCCGCTCGCCGACGGGTCCCGGCTGCCGGACCAGCTGGTACAGCCGCGACCGGTCGACCGTCCCGTACCCGTCGCCGTCGACGTCGGTGCCGTGGGCCTCGCCCGGCGGCCGCCCGTCGAGCAGGACGCGGAACCGCACGGGGCCGGCGACCGGTCCCATGGCCAGGTGGAGGTCCCGGGCGGAGAAGCGGTAGGCGATCCGCCCCGCGTCCCCGGCCAGCACGGCCGACTCCTCCTCCACCGTCCAGCGCCCCGACAGCGCCCAGTGCTGCGCACGCAGCCGCGCCGGGAACGCGTACTCGTGCGGCCGGTCCGGGACGAGCCCGCCCGGGGAGGAGAAGCGTTCCGCGCGCAGGGCGCCGACGTAGGTCTCGGGCGACCGCAGGTGCCGCCAGTCGGCCGGTGCCTCCACCCCCTCGCCGGCGACCCGGACCAGGTCCCCGGCGGCACCGCCGGCCCCGGCCTCCTCGAGGAGGGCCTGCAGGACCCGCTCGGTCTCCTCGTAGGCGCCCTCCCCGAAGTGGTGGTGGCGGATGCGGCCCTGCGCGTCGACGGCGTAGAGCGCCGGCCAGTAGGAGTTGCCGAAGGCCCGCCACACCGCGTAGTCGCTGTCGACCGCGACCGGGTACCCGAGCCGCAGGTCGGTGACGGCCCGGCGGACGTTGTCCAGGTCCGCCTCGACCCGGAACTCCGGCGTGTGCACGCCGACGACCACCAGTCCCCGGTCCGCGTAGGCCTCGGCCCAGGCGCGGATCCAGGGCGCCGTGCGCAGCCAGTTGATGCACGTGTAGGTCCAGAAGTCCACGAGCACCACGTGTCCGCGCAGGTCCTCGGGCGTCAGCGGCGGCGTGCCGAGCCACGCGGTCGCGCCGGCGAAGGACGGGAGGGTGCCCTCGACGGGCAGCCCGGTCGTCGTGCTGGTCATCTGCTCCACCGCTCTCTCGTCCGGGGCCGGAGCCCCGGTCCTCACGGGTCGGGCATCCAGCTGCCGTGGAAGCCGAGCGGGATCCGCGCCGGGAGGTGGACGACTGCGACCGGCGGGCCGGCGAAGTCCTGGGCGGCGAGGACCACCAGGTCGGCGGCTCCGCGCTCGGGGTCGTGGACGAAGGCCATGACGTACCCGTCGTCCTCCGCCGCGTCGGGCGCCGACGGGGCGAACACGCCCTCGCCGACGACGGCGTCCCGCGGGAAGCGGTGCGCCTCGACCGTGCCGGCGGACAGGTCGTGCTTCAGCAGCGCCCCGGCGAAGGCGTCGTCGCGGAAGCTCCCGTCCATGCGCACGGTGGTCCGGTCGAGCTCGGCGGTCACGGCGCTGTAGCCGTAGCGGTGCGGCCGGGAGACCACCCGCTCGTCCACGCGCGGGAACTCCTGCGGGCGGTCGTCGAGGACCTGCCGGGTCACCCGCCCGGCGGCGGGGTCGATGGTCCAGCGCTCCAGCGTGAGCGTGCCCTGTTCGGTCAGGACCGTCATGTCGTAGGCGCCGTCGTAGCGGCACAGGTCGACGACGACACGGTCCCCGTCGTCGTGGGCGTTGAGGGTGTGGAACACCCAGCACGGGTCCACCTCGAACCAGCGGGCCTCGCGGACCGCGCCCTCGCGCGGCAGCAGCCCGACGCGGGCCTGGTGCGACGGGTTCCAGGTGTAGGGCAGCTGCGATCCGGCCGCGGCCGCGTCCATGCTGAACGTGACCGGCAGGTCGAACAGCACCACGTACCGCTCGGTCAGGGCGAAGTCGTGCATCATCGGCCCGTCGGTGACGGGCACGTCGGTGGTCCCGGTGACCGTGCCGTCGGGGCCGATGACGACGTGCTGGACGTGGTCCCAGCCCCAGAAGTAGGCGACGGCGTGCAGGTCACCGGTCAGCCGGTCGGGCTTGGTGTGGGCCGCGAAACCGCCCGGCAGCGTGCCCCCGAAGTCGCACGGACCCACGGTCTCGAGCTCGGCGGTGAGCTCGTACGGCAGCGGCCCTGCCTCGACGGTGGCCAGCGTGCGCCCGGCATGGGCGACGACGTGGGTGTTGGCGGCGAAGTCCATGCCGGCGTGCACCGGCCCGGCCGGCCACGGCTCCCCCAGGGCGCCCGCCACCTCCCGGGAGCGGACCCAGCGGTTGCGGTACCACTCCGCCCGGCCGTCCCGCAGCCGGAGCCCGTGCACCATGCCCGCGCCGAGGAACCAGTGGCCCGGGTCGTCCAGTCCCATCGGGTTGGGCCCGTTCCGCAGGTAGCGGCCGTCCAGCTCGGGCGGCAGGCTCCCGGTCACCGGCAGGTCGAACGCGGTGACCTCCTCCGTCACCGGGGCGTACGCGCCGTGGAGGTGGGGACTGCGGTGGAGCACGGGTCGGTCGGTCACGGCGGCTGCCCTCCGGAGAGCGTCGACCCGGACGTCCTCGTCCGCGCCGTCCACCCCCGAGCCTGGCCCTCGCGTGCCCGGATGGACAGGGATCGAGGTCCCGGGTCCTGCGTTCCGGGCCGGGTGCGCACCGGCCCAGCGGTGTCCGGCGTGCCCGCAGGGGTCGGAGGCTCCCGGTCGGATGCCGCCTCACCTGGCGGTCGGGCGCCGTCCCCTCCCCCGAGGGGTCCCGGTACGTCACGGTGTGCGCAGCGACGACCCTCGGAGGGCGGACCGCATGGCGACGACGGACACCCCGGGCCCACCGGGCACACCGGGCACCCGGTTCCCTCGGGCGCCGGCCGCACGGTCCGCCCCGACACCCGCAGGAGGGGACCACTCGCGGGAGGAGGTCACGGGCTACGAGCGGTCCCCCAGCGACGTGCTGCGCGCCGGGGTGCTCACCGTCGCCGCCCTCCTCCTGCTGCTGGTGGCGCGCTGGGCACGCGGGGAGACCGCGGCGCTCGACGACGACCTGGTCCGGCGGATGTCCTCGGCCGCACCCACCATCGAGCGGGTGCTGATCGGGGCCGCCACGCTGCTGGCGGCGGCGGCGGTCGTCGCGGCGTGGACCACCGCTGCTCTGACCCGCCGCCCGCGCCTGTTCGGGTACCTGCTCGTCGCCGGCCTCGCCGCCGCGGCGCTGGCGCGCGGGGTCGGCTGGGTCCTCGACGGGGACACCGCCCTCGGCGTCGACGGCCTGGCCGTCGCCGCGGCGTCGTTCGCGGTCCTGGCGCCCTTCGTGTCCCGTCGGTGGCGGCGGGCCGGCGTCCTGGTGATCGCGGGGACGACGCTGCTCCACCTGCTCGCGCCCCTGGCGTTCCCGGCCACGCTGGCCGTCGTGCTCGTGCTCGGCGCCGCGGTCGGCTCCGGGACGCTGCTGCTGTTCGGCCGTCCCGTCACCCGGCCGACCCGCGGTGCCGTGGCCGCCGCCCTGGCCGGCAGCGGTCTCGAGCCGGTCGACGTGGAGCCTGCCGCGGTCGACGCCCGCGGCTCGGTCCCCTGGACCGCCGTCCTGCGGGACGGGGAACGGGTGTTCGCCAAGGTCATGGGCGCCGAGAACCGCGCGGCGGACCTGCTCTTCCGGCTCTACCGGTTCCTCCGGCTGAGGAACGTGGGCGACGAGCGCCCGTTCTCCTCGCTGCGCCGCACGGTCGAGCACGAGGCGCTGGTGTCGCTCCTGGTCCGGGACGCCGGTGCGCGCACGCCCCGGCTGCGGAGCATCGCCCCCGTCGGCCGCGACGCCCTGCTGCTGTCCTACGACCTGGTCGACGGCAGCACCCTCGACCGGCTGCCGGTCACGGCGCTGTCCCCGCCGGTGCTGCACGGGATCTGGGACCAGGTGGCCGTCCTGCGCCGCCACCGGGTCGCGCACCGGGACCTGCGCCGGGCCAACCTCCTCCTCGACCGGTCGGGCACCCCCTGGCTCATCGACTGGGGGTTCAGCGAGGTCGCCGCCGCACCGGAGCTGCTCGACGCCGACGTCGCCCAGCTCCTCGTCGCCCTGGCGCTGGCGGTCGGTGTCGACCCCGCCGTCGACAGCGCGGTCGCCCGGCTCGGGCCGGAGGCCGTGGCCGCCTCGCTCCCCCGGCTGCAGCCGAAGAGCCTGAGCGGCGCCACGCGGGCGGCCGCGAAGCACTCCGGCGACCTGCTCCCGCGGATCCGCACCGCCGTCTCCGCGCGGTGCGGTGTCCCGGAGCCGCGGCTGGCGGACCTGGACCGCGTCCGGCCCCGGACGCTCCTCGTCGTGGCGATGCTGGTCCTCGTCACCTACGTCCTCGTCCCCCAGCTCGGGGACGTGGCCGGCATGGCCGCGCGCGTGCGGGACGCCGACTGGGCCTGGGCGCCGCTGGTCCTGGCGGCGTCCGCGCTGACCTACGTGGGAGCCGCGGTCAGCCTCGCGGGAGCGGTGCCCGCACATCTGCGGCCGGTGCCCACCCTGGTCGTCCAGCTCGCCTCCGCGTTCGCCGGGAAGCTGGCACCCTCGGCGCTCGGCGGGCTGGCGCTGGACGTCCGGTACCTGCAACGCAGCGGCGTCGACCTCGCGGTGGCCACGTCCGGCGTCGCTCTCAGCTACGCGGCGGGGACCGTCGTCCACGTGCTCCTGCTGGTCGGGTTCGGGATCGTGGCCGGCCGGGCCCTGACCGGGGTCCTCGGGCCGGTCGAGTCGCCCGCCGTGCTGTGGGGTGCCCTGGCGGTGCTCGCCGTCGCCGTCGCCGCGTCCGCCGTCCCGGCCCTCCGGCGGCTCGCCGTCCGGCGGCTGCTGCCGCCGCTGCGCCGGTCGGTCCACGGCGTCACCGCCGCCCTGCGCAGTCCCGGCAAGCTCGCGCTGCTGCTGGGCGGCTCGGCGGCCACCACCCTCGGCTACCTCCTCTGCCTGTACCTCTCCACGCGTGCCTTCGGCGGCGACCTGGGCCCCGCCGTCGTCGGCGCCGTCTACCTCGTCGGCGCCACCGTCGCCGCGGTCGCGCCGACGCCCGGCGGGCTGGGCGCCCTCGAGGCCGCCCTCATCGCGGGTCTGGTCGGCGCCGGGATGGACCACACGGTCGCCGTCCCGGGTGTCTTCCTCTTCCGGATCGCGACCTTCTGGCTGCCGGCCCTGCCGGGCTGGGTCGCCCTCACCTGGCTCCGCAGGTCGGACTACGTGTAGGCGCCGCCCGGCGTGGCGGGGCCCCGTCTCGGGCTCCGGGGACGCCCGGCGGCGTCCCCGGAGCCGCCGCACGGACGATCAGCTGCGCGGCTGCGGGATCCTCGGCCCGCGCAGCGGGGCGAACGCCGCCCGGATCTCGGTGGCGAACAGCTCGGGCTCCTCCCAGGCGGCGAAGTGGCCGCCCCGGTCGACCTGGTTGAAGTACGCGAGGGTCGGATAGGACAGCTCGGCCCAGCTGCGCGGGGTCCGCCAGATCTCGCCGGGGAACGTGGTGAACCCGACCGGGACCGCGACCTCCGGCGGAGCCTCGGCCTCCGCGGCCGCGGACGCGGCGACCCCGTAGTTGTCCCAGTACGACCGGGCGGCCGAGGCCCCGGTGCCGGTGAGCCAGTAGAGCGAGACGTTGTCGAGGACGTGGTCCCGGGTGAGGTTGCCCGAGGGCCGGTCGTCGACGAAGGCGCGGGCGATCTTCTCGTAGCTGTCGGTGTCGTGGTCGAGCAGCCAGGCGGCCAGGGCGACGGGCGAGTCGAGCTGGGCGTAGCCGATCGTCTGCGGCCGGGTGGCCATCTGCAGGAAGTAGGAGAAGCCGCTGGCCCGGAAGGTGGCGATCGCGGCGGCCGCGGCGCGTTCCTCCTCGGTGTCCGTCGGGAACTGCAGGCCACCCAGCGCGGTCACGAGCAGGTTGGTGTGGATGCCGACGAGCCCCTCGGGTGCCTGCCGGCCCATCACGTCGGTGACACCGGCGCCCACGTCACCGCCCTGGGCGACGTACCGGTCGTAGCCGAGACGGCGCATCAGCTCCGCCCACGCCCGCGCGACGCGGGCGCGGTCCCAGCCGGGCTCGGTCGGCTCGCCGGAGAAGCCGTAGCCGGGCAGGGACGGCAGCACGAGGTCGAAGGCGTCCTCGGCGCGCCCGCCGTGCGCGGTGGGGTCGGTCAGCGGGCCGACGGAGTCGAGCATCTCGACCACCGAGCCCGGCCAGCCGTGGGTCATGATCATCGGCAGCGCGTCCGCGTGCGGGGAGCGCACGTGGACGAAGTGGACGTCGACCCCGTCGATCTCCGTCCTGAACTGCGGCAGCGCGTTGAGCCGCGCCTCGCACCGGCGCCAGTCGTGCTCGGTCGCCCAGTAGCGGACGAGGGCCTGCATCGCCGCCAGCTGCACGCCCTGCGAGCGGTCGCCCACCAGCTCCCGGGTCGGCCAGCGCGTCGCGGCCAGGCGGCGGCGCAGGTCGGTGAGCGCCTCCTCCGGGACGTCCACGCGGAACGGGCGGATGGCACTGCCGGTCTGCTGCTGGACTGCGGTCATGGTGTCCTGCCCTCTGTCGGGTTCCGGGGAGGGCGGTCGGCGCGGGACGGGTGAGCGGTGCCCACGGGCCCGGCGCGGACGGCGCTCCGGGACGGGTCCCACCCTGGTGGCGGCGTCCTCGGCGGCACCACGGTCGAACGACTCGTCCTGCCGCCGGGTGTCCCACCCGGCGGCCGTCCCCGGCAGCGGGTCGGTCGACGGGTGCGGGACCCGGTCGCGGCTGGGAACCTGCGGACGTGGACGCCCCTGGACCCGCATCCTCCCCCGCCGTCGGACCGCGGCCCGACGGCTGGCCCGCGCTGCCGGTCGCCGGGTGGCAGGAGACGCGGGACACGCTGCACCTCTGGACACAGGTCGTCGGCAAGGTCCGGCTGGCCCTCGCGCCACCGGTCAACCACTGGTGGCAGGTGCCGCTCTACGTGACCGCACGGGGGCTCACCACCTCGCTCATGCCCCATCCGAGCGGGCTGGGTCTGGAGGTGGTCCTCGACCTCACCGACCACCACCTGCTCGTGCAGACCACGGACGGCGCCACCCGGCGGATGGCGCTCGAGCCGCGCAGCGTGGCCGACTTCCACGCCGAGTTCCGGTCCTCCCTCCGCGACCTCGGGGTGGACGTGCCCATCAGCAGGACACCGGTCGAGGTGGCCGAGGCGATCCCGTTCGACGAGGACGACACGCACGACAGCTACGACGCCGACGCCGTCCACCGGTTCTGGACCTCCCTGGTGAGCAGCCACCGGGTGCTCAGCGAGTTCCGGTCCCGGTTCCGCGGCAAGGCCAGCCCGGTGCACTTCTTCTGGGGCGCCTTCGACCTCGCGACCACCCGCTTCTCCGGCCGCGCCGCCGCTCCGCACCCCGGTGGCGTGCCCAACTGCCCGGACTGGGTGATGACCGAGGCGTACAGCGAGGAGGTGTCCAGCTGCGGGTACTGGCCCGGTGGGGCCTCCGAGGGCGTCTTCTACGCCTACGCCTACCCCGAGCCCGTCGAGTACCGGCAGTCCGCCGTCGAGCCCGCTGCGGCCACGTTCGACGACGCCCTCGGCGAGTTCGTCCTCCCCTACGCCGACGTCCGGGCCGCGGCGGACCCGGACGGGTACCTGCTCCGCTTCCTCACCTCGGCCCACGAGGCCGCGGTGGCCACGGCGCACTGGCCGGGGCCGGCGGGCTCCCCGGTCTAACCGGCGACGGCGTCGAGCAGCCGCACGGTGCCGTCGCCGAAGTTGGTCACCAGGAGGCCCCGCCCGTCCGGGGTCACCGAGACGCTCGTCGGGCTGTCCCCCGTGGCGATGCGTGCGGTGACGGTGCCCGTCTGCACGTCCACCACCGCCACGGTGCCGTCGTCGACGTTCGCGGTGTAGAGGTGCCGGCCGTCGGGTGCCCAGGTGACGTCCTGCGGTCCGGCGCCCACGTCCGGGACGGTGCCGACCACGGTGTTCGTCGCCGGGTCGATGAGCGTGACGTCGTCGCCGATGTAGTTGACGACCGCCATGCGCGTCCCGTCGGGCGAGGTCTCGATGCTGTGCGGGCCGTCGCCGACGGGGATGGTGGTCACGACCCGGTGCCCCGCGAGCTCCAGGACGGTCACCACGTCGGAGAAGTGGTTCGTGACGTACGCGAACCGCCGGTCGGCCGTGAAGGCGATCCAGTGCGGCGACGGGGCGACGTCGATCCGGTGCACCAGGGCCCACGAGGACGTGTCGAGGACGTCGAGGTGGTCCTCGTCGTAGTACGGCACGTAGAGCAGCCGCCCGTCGGGACCGGTCGACATCGCGTACGGCCCCCTGCCCACCGGCACGGCGCTGATCGCCCGGTCGATGGCGGTGTCCACGACGACGACGTAGTTCGTCCCGAACTCCTCGTCGTAGGCCGAGACGTAGGCGCGCCCCCCGTCCGGGGCGAGCGTCACCATCTGGGGCGGCGCCTCCGGGATCGGGATCGTGGCGGTGACCGCGCCCGAGGCGGGGTCGACCCGGAGCAGGGCACCGAGGGCGGAGTCGGCGACGTACGCGGAGCGGCCGTCGGGCGCGATCGCCGCGTGGTGCGGCGCCGAGCCGACGGGGACCGCCGCCCCGAGGCCCGGGGTCGCGCCACTCGCCACCGGCGCCGCCGGGCCGGACGACGGGGCCGGCGCCGAGGACTCGGCCTCCGCGTGGCCGGCGTGCGCGGCCTCGTCCGGGCCGGTCGACGCGGCGGCGTCCACCGCGGCCGCCCCGCCGTCGGGGGTCGGGGACCTCCCGAGCCACAGGAGGCCGCCGACGACGGCCCCGGCCACGAGCACGAGTCCGAGGCCGATCGCGATCGTCAGCCGGCGGGTCCGCCTGCGGCGGTGCCGGCCGTGTGCGGGCGTGGGGTGCAGGTCCATGGCATCCCGTCCTCGTCGACGGTCCGGGAGTGCATGGTCGAGGGGTCGGCGTCCCGCGACAAGGGGTCCCGGCGCTGTCCGGCGAAGGGGTGGGCTTCCCGCGCCGGGCCGCGCGCTGGTTGACTCGGGGGATGGTCGCACCCCTGCCGGAACCCGATCCGCAGATCGACCCCACCGAGCCGGTGCCGGACGACCCGGCCGAGCTGCTCCCCGATGCACCGGAGCCGCTCCCGCCGCCGCCGATCGAGGCCACTCCGGACGACCCCGGCGGCGACCCGGGCGGCGTGCCCGAGCCGGCCTGAGAGACCTCCCGGCAGCACCCCGGCCCCCTGACGTGCGGGAACTCACCCACCGCGCCGGACGGAGGGCGCCGACCGGCGGAATGGCGTGAAAGCCGGTCGGGTAGTGCCTCCCTGATGACGGCGGCGCAGCAGGACGCCGCCCCGAGGACAGGACCCAGCACATGGGCGGTAACGCCACACACAGGTTCGGCAACACCGCCGTCCTGGCACTGCAGACCGCCGACGCGAGCCGGGTCGTCACCTCCGACGCGCTCGACGTCGCGCTGGCCGACACCTACCGGCGCGTGGGGCTGCGGCCCGGCCTGCTCGAGCGCCTGGCCGGCATCCGCGAGCGCCGCTGGTGGGGCGAGGGCGTCACCTTCGTCGAGGGCGCGGCCGAGGCCGGCGCCAAGGCGATCAGCGAGAGCGGCGTCGACCCCGCCGCGATCGGCCTCATGGTCAACACCTCGGTGAGCCGCAAGTACCTCGAGCCCTCGACCGCGGTGGCGGTCCACCACGCGCTCGGCCTGCCGCGCTCCTGCCAGAACTTCGACGTGACCAACGCCTGCCTCGGCTTCGTCAACGGCATGGAGCTCGCCGCCGCCATGATCGACTCCGGCATGGTCGAGTACGCGCTGGTGGTCAACGGCGAGGACTCGCAGCCGGTGCAGGAGCGCACCCTCGAGCGGCTCAACGCGCCGGGCACCACGTCCAAGGACGTCATCGCGCAGTTCGCCACCCTGACGCTGGGCTCCGGCGCGGTCGCGATGGTCCTCGGCCGGGCCGACCGGCACCCCGAGGGCCACCGCCTCGTCGCGTCCGTGAGCCGGGCGGGGACCGAGCACCACGAGCTGTGCGTCGGCGACAACGACCTCATGCGGACCGACCTCAAGGGGCTCCTCGACGCCGGCCTGGCGCTGTCCGAGGACATGTGGGCCGACGCCGCGGCCGAGGTGGACTGGGCCCGCGGGATGGACCGCTACATCGTCCACCAGGTCTCCAAGGTCCACACCCAGGCGATGTGCGACCGGTTCTCCATCGACCCCGCCCTGGTGCCGACGACGTTCCCGGTGCGCGGCAACCTCGGCCCGGCGTCGGTCCCCTACACGCTGGCCGGCCAGCAGGACTCCCTCTCCGGCGGCGACCGCGTGCTCCTCATGGGCATCGGCTCGGGCCTCAACGTCTCCTGCCTCGAGCTCGCCTGGTGACGGCGGACCCCACGACCGCCGACCGCGCAGCGGGCTCCCCGCCGGCACTGCCCGGCCTGGACCCCGCCTGGTCCCGCACGCTCGTCGTCGCCGACGCCGCGGGGACCAAGCACACCTGGCACGTGCTCGACAACGGCGTGACCGACCCGGTCGGCACGCTGCTGTGCGTCCACGGCAACCCCACGTGGTCCTACCTGTGGCGCCGGCTGCTCGCCGCCGCCCCGCCCGGCTGGCGCGTGGTCGCCCCCGACCAGCTCGGCATGGGGTGGTCCGACCGGCTGGCCGCGCCCCGCCCGCTGCGGCAGCGCGTCGCCGACCTCGGCGACCTGACCGCGGCCCTCGGGATCACCGGCCCGGTGGTGACCGTCGGGCACGACTGGGGCGGCGTCATCTCCCTCGGGTGGGCGCTGGAGCACCGCGCCGACCTGCGCGGGGTCGTCCTGTGCAACACCGCCGTCGCCATGCCCGAGGGCGACTGGGGCCCGGTGCTCATCCGCGCCGCCGACGCCCCCGGCGTCCGCGCGGCCGTCACCGTCGGCACGCCGGTGTTCGTCCGCGCGACGACGGCGCTGTCCCGCCCGGCCCTGCCCGCCGAGGTCCGCCGCGCCTTCGCCGCCCCCTACCGCTCGCGCGCCCGCCGCCGGTCGGTGGGCGACTTCGTCGCCGACATCCCGTTCTCGCCCGGGCACCCCTCCCGCGCCGCGCAGGAGGCGATCGCCGAGGGCATCCGCGACCTCGACGTCCCCGCGCTGCTGCTGTGGGGCCCGCGCGACCCCGTCTTCGGCGAGCGGTACCTCACCGACCTGCGCGGCCGCCTGCCGCAGGCCCGGCTGCACCGCTACGAGGGCGCCTCCCACCTGCTGCCCGAGGACGCCCCGCAGTACGCCCAGGCGGTGGCCCAGTGGGTCACCGACCTCGACGCCGGCTCCGCGGTCCCCGGCCGGCCGGCCGGCCCCGCGGACGGCGCCGCGCGCCGCCTGTGGTCGGCCCTGGAGGAGAGGGCCGGCGACGACACGGCCGCCGTCGTCGAGGTGGGCGGCACGACCGTGACCTGGGCGGCCCTCGCCGCGCGGGTGCGGCACCTCGCCGCCGGGCTCGCCGCGGCCGGGGTCCGTCCCGGGTCCCGCGTGGCGCTGCTCGTGGAGCCGTCGGCCGACCTGACCGCGGCGGTGTACGCCGTGTGGCGCGCCGGCGGGGTCGTCGTCGTGGCCGACAAGGGCCTCGGGTTCGCCGGCATGCGCCGGGCTCTGCGCAGCGCCGCGGTCGACGCCGTGATCGGCAGCGGCAGGGGGCTGGCCGCCGCACGCCTGATGGGCCTGCGCGGCATCCGCATCGCCGCCGGCCCGCGCGCCCGCGGCGCCGCGCACACCCTCGGCGACCTCGAGGCCCTCGGCCGCTCGGCTCCGGTCCCCGCGGAGGTCCCGGCCGACGACGACTGCGCCGTGCTGTTCACCTCCGGCGCCACCGGGCCGGCCAAGGGCGTCGTCTACACGCACCGCCAGGCCGCCGCCCAGACCGCCCTGGTCCGCTCGGCCTACGGCCTCACCGCCGGCGACCGGCTGGTGGCGGCGTTCGCGCCGTTCGCCATCCTCGGGCCCGCCCTCGGCATCGGGTCGGCGGTCCCCGACGTCGACGTCACCGCACCCGGGTCGCTGACCGCGGCGGCCCTGGCCGACGCCGCGGCCGCCGTCGAGGCGACCGTCGTGTTCGCCTCCCCCGCCGCGCTGCGGCGGGTGGCGGCCACCGCGGAGGACCTCTCGGACGCACAGCGGCAGGCACTGGGGCGGGTCCGGCTGCTCATGTCGGCCGGGGCGCCCGTCCCGGCCTCTCTGCTGCGCTCGCTGCGCGAGGTGGTCCCGGCCGCCGACGCGCACACGCCCTACGGCATGACCGAGGTGCTCCCCGTCGCCGACGTCTCCCTCGCCGGCATCGAGGCCGCCGGCGACGGCGAGGGCGTCTGCGTCGGGGCGCCGCTGCCGGGCGTCTCCGTGCGGGTCAGCCCGCTGTCCCCGGACGGGCGCGCGGACGGGCCGCTCACCGACTCCCCCGGCACCACCGGCGAGGTCTGCGTGCGGGCCGCGCACGTCAAGGACCGCTACGACGCGCTGTGGGCGCTGGAGCGCGCGACGTCCCGGGATGCCGGGTGGCACCGCACCGGCGACGTCGGGCACCTCGACGCCGAGGGCCGGCTGTGGATCGAGGGCCGCCTGCAGCACGTGGTCACCACGGCCGCGGGCCCGGTGACCCCCGTCGGGATCGAGCAGCGGGTCGAGCGCCTCGAGGGCGTGTCGGCCGCGGCGGCCGTCGGCGTCGGACCGGCCGGGACGCAGGTCGTCGCGGTCGTCGTCGTGCCGTCGGAGAGCCGGCGCCGCGGCCGGCCGCGGCCACGGCTGGCCGGCCCGGAGCTCGCCGACGCCGTCCGCTCGGTCGCGGGCGCCGACGTCGCCGCGGTGCTGACCGTCCCGGCGCTGCCGGTGGACATCCGGCACCAGTCGAAGGTCGACCGCGGCGAGGTCGCCCGGCGCGCGTCGCGGGCACTGGCCGGCGCCCGGGCCCCCCGCCGGTCGTGAGGGTCCCGGTCGCATGAGGGTGCTGGTCACCGGCGCGAGCGGGATGCTCGGCCGGGCCACGGCGACCGCGCTGCTCGACCGCGGCGACGACGTCACGGTGCTGCAGCGCCGTCCCGCCGGGCTGCCGTGCCGGGAGGTGCTGGGCGACGTCGCCGACCCCGCCGCCGTGGACCGCGCCGTCCGCGGCCAGGACGCCGTCCTGCACCTGGCCGCGAAGGTCGACGTGACCGGCCCGTGGGCGGAGTACCGCACCGCGAACGTCGAGGGCACCCGGGCCGTCGTCGAGGGGTGCCGGACCGCGGGCGTCGGGCGGCTGGTGTACGTCTCCTCGCCCTCGGTGGCGCACGCCGGGACGGCGCTGACCGGGGTCGGCGCCGGCCCCGCCGACCCCCGCGGCGCGCGGGGCCGCTACTCGCGGTCCAAGGCGATCGCCGAGCGGGAGGCGCTGTCCGCGGACGGTCCCGCGCTGGCCGTGCTGGCGGTCCGGCCGCACCTGGTGTGGGGACCGGGCGACACCCAGCTCGTGGCGCGCATCGTGCAGCGGGCGCGGACCGGGCGGCTGCCGGTGATCGGCTCGGGCGCGGCGCTCATCGACACCACCTACGTCGACAACGCCGCCGCGGCCCTGGTCGCCGCCGTGGACGCCTGCGGACCGGTGCACGGCGAGGCGCTGGTCGTCTCCAACGGCGAGCCGCGCCCGGTCGCGGAGGTCGTCGCGCGGCTCTGCCGGGCCGCCGGGGTCCCCGCTCCGCGCCGCCGGGTGCCCTTCCGCGCGGCCTGGACGGCCGGCGCCGCGGTCGAGGGCGTCTGGGCGGTGACCGGCCGCCGGGAGGTGCCGCCGATCACCCGCTTCCTCGCCGAGCAGCTGGCGACCGCGCACTGGTTCGACCAGCGGCGCACCCGCGAGGCCCTCGGCTGGGCGCCGCACGTGCCGCTCGAGGAGGGGTTCGCCCGCCTCGCCACCTCCTACGCCACCGACTCAGCCGCCGGCTCAGCCGCCGGCTCAGCCGCCTGACGGTCCGCGCCCGGACCAGCTCCACGCGTAGCGCCCGTCGTCGGAGGCGGTGCCGGCCTCGCCGAGGTCGAGCGGGCGGAAGGTGTCGACCATGACGGCGAGCTCGTCGAAGGACTCCGCGCCGAGGGAGCGCTCGACGGCGCCGGGCTGCGGGCCGTGGCTGTGCCCGCCGGGGTGCAGGGAGACCGACCCCTTGCCGATGCCCGAGCCCCGGCGCGCCTCGTAGTCACCGTCGACGTAGAACATGACCTCGTCGCTGTCGACGTTGGAGTGGTAGTAGGGCACCGGGACGGCCAGCGGGTGGTAGTCGACCTTCCGGGGCACGAAGTTGCAGATCACGAAGCCGGCGCCCTCGAACACCTGGTGCACCGGCGGCGGCTGGTGCACCCGGCCGGTGATCGGCTCGAAGTCGGACACGGCGAACGCGTACGGGTACAGGCAGCCGTCCCAGCCGACGACGTCGAAGGGGTGCTCGGGCACGACGTGCACCGTGCCGGCCGGGCCGCCGGGGCCGCGGTGCTTCACGTACACCTCGACGTCGGTGCCCTCGGCGAGCAGCGGCTCGGCCGGCGCGCGCAGGTCCCGCTCACAGTACGGCGCGTGCTCCAGGAACTGCCCGTAGCGCGACAGGTACCGCCTCGGCGGCGCGATGTGGCTGTTGGCCTCGATCGCGTAGGTGCGCAGCGGCTCGGAGCCGGTGGGCACCCAGCGGTGCGTCGTCGCCCGTGGGACGACGACGTAGTCGCCCTGCCCGACCTCCAGCGCTCCGAAGACCGTCTCCACGGTGGCGGCGCCGCGCTCCACGAACACGCACTCGTCGCCGGTGGCGTTGCGGTAGTACGGGCTGGTCAGGCTGCTCACCGCGTAGGAGATCCGCACGTCGGTGTTGCCGAGCACCAGCCGCCGCCCGGTGACCGGGTCGGTGGCCTCGTGCTCCTCCCCGGCGAACAGGTCGTGCAGCTTGAGGTGCCGCGGCAGCAGCGGCGCGTTCGGCGTCAGCGTCTGGTCGGGCAGCTCCCACGGCCGGGCGTCGACCAGCGCCGAGGGGATGCCGGAGTGGTACAGCAGGGCGGAGTCGGAGCTGAAGCCCTCCTCCCCCATGAGCTCCTCGGCGTACAGCCCGCCGTCGGGACGGCGGTGCTGCGTGTGCCGCTTGGGCGGGACGCTCCCCACCCGCCGGTAGAACGCCATGCTCGTCCTCCCTGGTCAGCCCCGCTGCAGGGTCCCGCCGCGAGCGTGCGAGCGGTGGGGGGGCAGCGGGGTCCTCCTAGAAGTTGCCGCGGCGCTCCTGCTCGCGCTCGATGGCCTCGAACAGCGCCTTGAAGTTGCCCTTGCCGAACCCGAGGGAGCCGTGCCGCTCGATGAGCTCGAAGAACACCGTCGGCCGGTCGCCGGTGGGCTTGGTGAAGATCTGCAGCAGGTAGCCGTCCTCGTCGCGGTCGACCAGGATCCCGCGCGCCTGCAGCTCCTCGATCGGCACCCGCACCTCCCCGATCCGCGCCCGCAGCTGCGGATCGGAGTAGTAGGAGTCCGGGGTGGCGAGGAACTCCACGCCCTCGGCGCGCATGGCGTCCACCGTCCCCACGATGTCGTTGGTCGCCAGTGCCACGTGCTGGGCGCCGGGCCCGCCGTAGAACTCCAGGTACTCGTCGATCTGCGACTTCTTCCTGCCCACCGCCGGCTCGTTGAGCGGGAACTTCACCCGGTGGTTGCCGTTGGCCACGACCTTGCTCATCAGCGCCGAGTAGTCGGTGGCGATGTCGTCGCCGATGAACTCCGCCATGTTGGTGAAGCCCATGACCCGGTTGTAGAAGTCGACCCAGGTGTCCATGGCCCCGAGCTCGACGTTGCCGACGACGTGGTCGACCGCCTGGAACAGCCGCCGCGGCGCGCCGGGCCGGGGCTGCAGCGTGGAGCTCCGGGCGACGTAGCCGGGCAGGTACGGGCCGGTGTAGGCCGACCGGTCGACCAGCGTGTGCACGGTGTCGCCGTAGGCGGCGATGGTGGCCAGCCGCACGGTGCCGTGCGCGTCGGAGACGTCGTGCGGCTCGGTGACCACCGTGGCGCCCTGCGCGCGGGCGTGGGCGATGCAGCGGTCGACGTCGGGCACGGTGAGCGCGATGTCGGCGATGCCGTCGCCGTGCGCCCGGTGGTGGTCGGCCAGCCGGCTGGCCGGGTCGTAGGCGCCGGTGACGACGAACCGCGCGGCACCCGAGCGCAGCACGTAGGCGTGGGAGTCGCGGTTGCCGGTCTCGGGGCCGGAGTAGGCGACCAGCTCCATGCCGAACGCCGACTGGAAGAAGTGCGACGCCTGCACGGCGTTGCCGACGACCCACACCAGGGCGTCCCAGCCCGAGACGGGGAACGGGTCGGCGGACCCGTCGTACTCCACCAGGCCGACCAGCTGGCGCAGCTGGTCGAGGTCGAGCTGGGCGAGGCGCTCCTCGTCGGTCAGGGTCTGCTCGATCGACACGGCGACGCTCCTGTCTCCTCCGGAGGGGGCTCCAGCCCACTCCCGGTGCCCCCGCCTGTGCAACCATCGGTTCCCGGACTGGCCGGACTGCACCGTCCGCACAGCGGAACGGTGATCCGGCTGGTCAACCGGTACAGCTGGGAGGACGACGACGTGGCCGACCTCGACGCGCTCGACCTCGCGGTGCTGACGGCGCTGCGCGAGCACCCGCGGGCCGGCGCGCTGGAGCTGTCCCGCCTGCTCGGCGTCGCCCGCGCGACCGTGACCGCCCGGATCGCCCGCCTCGAGCGGTCCGGCGTCGTCACCGGCTACGGACCCGACGTCGACGTCACCGCGGCCGGGTTCGGCGTGCAGGCGTTCGTCACCCTGGAGATCGCCCAGGGCGCGATCGACGCCGTCCGCGCCGACCTCGAGGCCATCCCCGGGGTCCTCGAGGCCCACGCGACCACCGGCAGCGGCGACGTCCTCTGCCGGGTGGCGGCCGGCTCGCACGAGGCGCTGCAGCAGGTGCTCGTCGACCTCAACCGGTCGCCGGCGGTGGTGCGCTCGACCAGCGTCGTCGCGCTGTCGCGGCTCGTCCCGTGGCGGACCCTGCCGCTGCTGCGGTCGGAGGCCGCCGCCGGCGCAGGCCGCAGCGGGATGGGCCGGGAGCAGGCCTAGCCGAGGACCTCGGCGATCGCCCGCAGCGTCGCCGGGTCGCCGCCGACGACCATCGTGGTCAGCAGCGAGTCCCGCCAGACCTGCGCCTCCTCGGCGACCTTGGCGCGCGGCCCGACGAGCGCGACCTCCTCGACCAGCCGCAGCGGGACGGCGGCGGCCGCCTCGTCCTTGCGCCCGGCGAGGTAGGCCTCCTGGATCCGGGCGCACTCGTCGGCGTAGCCCATCCGCACGAAGACGTCGTGGTGGAAGTTGACGCCCTTCGCGCCCATGCCGCCGATGTAGAGCGCGAGCATCGGGCGCAGCCGGTCGGCGGCGGCCTCGACGTCGTCGTCGACCACCACCTGCACCATGCCGACGACCTCGAAGTCCTCGGCGGTGCGCCGCGCGCCGGGCCGGGCGAAGCCCTCGGCCAGCGCCGCGCGGTAGTGCGCGTCCTGCCGGGGTGCGTAGAACAGCGGCTGCCAGCCGTCGGCGACCTCGGCGGCCAGCGCCACGTTCTTCGGCCCCTCGGCGGCGAGCAGCACCGGCAGGTCGGTCCGCAGCGGGTGCACCGTCGGGCGCAGCGGCTTGCCCAGGCCCGTCCCGCCCGGGTGGGGGAACGTGTAGTGCTCGCCGGCGAACTCGACCTTCTCCCGGGCGAACACCTGCCGCAGCACCTGCACGTACTCCCGCGTGCGGGCCAGCGGCCGCGGATAGGGCTGGCCGTACCAGCCCTCGACGACCTGCGGCCCCGAGGCGCCGATGCCGAGCACCATGCGCCCGCCGGAGAGGTGGTCGAGGGTGAGCGCGGCCATCGCCGTCGCCGTCGGGGTGCGCGCGGACAGCTGCACGACCGAGGTGCCCAGCCGGACCCGCGTGGTGCGGGCGCCGAGCCAGGCCAGCGGCGTCAGCGCGTCGGAGCCGTAGGCCTCGGCGGTCCAGATCGAGTCGAAGCCGAGGTCCTCGGCCGCGGCCACCCGCTCGGCGGCCAGCGGGTCGGGCCCGGCGCCCCAGTAGCCGAGGGACAGTCCCAGTCGCATCGCGTTCCTCGTCCTCTCAGCCGGTCGCTGGACCGGTCGTGGTCGCGTACCGCGCCCGCAGCCTGTGCTTCTGCAGCTTGCCGGTGGGCGTGCGCGGCAGCTCGTCGACGAAGTCCACGCTGCGCGGCGCCTTGTAGTGGGCGATGCGGGAGCGCACGAACGCGATGAGCTCCCGCTCGAGCGTCGGACCGCCCTCGACGCCCTCGGGCAGCTGCACCACCGCCTTCACCACCTCGCCCATGTCCGGGTCGGGCACGCCGATGACGGCGACGTCGTGGACCGCCGGGTGCAGGGTCAGGACGTCCTCCACCTCCTGCGGGTAGACGTTCGTCCCCCCGGAGATGACCATGAACGCCTTGCGGTCGGTGAGGAACAGGTAGCCCTCGTCGTCGACGCGGCCGACGTCGCCCACCGTGGACCAGGTCGGATGCCGCGGGTGCTGCGCCTCGGCGGTCCGGTCCGGGTCGCCGTGGTAGGCGAAGGGCATCTCGTCGCGCTCGAACCAGACGGTGCCGACCTCGCCGGGAGGCAGCTCCTCCCCGTCGTCGTCGCAGACGTGGATCACGCCGAGGCCGGCCCGCCCGACCGACCCGGGCCGCCGCAGCCACTCCTCGGGCCCGATGAGCGTGACGCCGTTGGCCTCGGTCGAGGAGTAGTACTCGTGGAGCACCGGCCCCCACCAGGCCATCATCTGCCGCTTGACCTCGACCGGGCACGGCGCCGCGGCGTGCACCGCCACCCGCAGCGAGGAGACGTCGGCGGCGGCGCGCACCTCGGGCGGCAGCTTGAGCATGCGGACGAACATCGTCGGCACGAACTGGGCGTGCGTGACCCGGTACCGCTCGAGGTGCGCCAGCGCGGCCTCGGCGTCGAAGCGCTGCGCCAGCACCAGCGTGCCGCCGAAGCGGTGCACCATGCCGCCGAAACGCAGCGGCGCCGCGTGGTACACCGGCGCCGGCGAGTAGTAGACGGTGTCCGGCCCGAAGCCGTACAGCGGCCCGAACACGGCGGCGATCGTGTCGCCGGGCTCGTCGACCTGCCGCTGCGGCAGCGCGGGCTGCACGCCCTTGGGCCGGCCGGTGGTGCCCGAGCTGTAGAGCATGTCCGCGCCGCACGGCTGGTCGCCCAGCGGCTCGGCCGACGTCGCGGCCAGTGCGTCGGCGTAGGCGTCGAACCCGGGGACGTCGCCGCCGAACCCCAGCCGCAGCTCCAGGCCGGGGACGCGCCCGGCCACGGCGACGGCGAGGTCGGCCACCGCCGCGGAGGCGGCGAGCACGCGGGCGCCGCAGTCCTGGACGACGTAGGCGGCCTCGTCCGCGCTCAGGTGCGCGTTGACGGCGGTGACGTAGAGCCCCGAGCGCAGCGCCGCCCAGTAGACCTCGAACACCTCGGGCCGGTTGTCCGAGACGACGGCGACGTGGTCCCCGGCGCGCAGGCCGGCCTCCCGCAGCACCCGGGCGAGGCGGGTCGACCGCTCGTCGAGCGCGGCGTAGGTGAGCACGTCGCCCGTCTCGGCGACCACGACCGCCGCCTTCTCCGGCGTCGTCCGCGCGTGGGTCCCGGGGTACACGGCCACCTCCTCCGGGGCACCTGCCGTGCCCCGGGTCACACTATGGCGTCGGAGCAGGACGTCAGGGGTGCGGCACCAGCGCGACGGCGCCGAGTACGGCCAGGGCGCCCAGCTCGTCGGCGACCATCCACACGTCGCTGATCCGCCCGTCGGTGACCGTCAGGACGTCGACGACGCGCAGCTCGACGTGCCGGCCCGTGGGCGGCAGCAGCCCTGCCGCGGTGCTCAGCGGGCCGACGTGCCGGCCGCCCATGCGGAACGCCACCGCGACCCGGGCGCCGTCCTCGACGACGGAGACGACCTGCCGCTCCACCTCCTCGAAGGTCCGCTGCAGCGCCCGGGCGCGCTCGACGAGGTCGGCGGCCGTGAGCGCCGCCCCGTTGACCGTGACCGGGTCGGTGTAGACGGCGCGGAACGCCGCCTCCGCGGCCGTTCCCCCGGGCAGCGGCTCGGTCCACAGCCGCAGCAGCCGGTCGACGTCGAAGGCCATCGCGCCATGGTGGGGCCCGGCTGCCGGGCCGTGCCAGGGCCGGAGGACACGCCCGGGCCCCGGGAATGCGGCTCCGGGGAGCGCGCGTTCGTCGTCCGTCGTGACCTCCCCTCCCCGCGCGTCGGTCGGGCTGCGCTCCGAGCGCGGGCCCGTGCTCGGCGCGGTGATGCTCAGCACCGCACTCATCGCGCTCGACAGCACGATCATCGCCACGGCCGTCCCGGCGGTCGTCGACGACCTGGGCGGTTTCAGCCAGTTCCCGTGGCTGTTCAGCGTCTACCTGCTCACGCAGGCGGTGACCGTCCCGGTCTACGGGAAGCTCTCCGACGTCTACGGGCGCAAGCCGGTGCTGCTGTTCGGCATCGCGGTGTTCGTCGCGGCGTCGCTGTTCTGCGGCCTGGCGTGGTCGATGCCGGCACTGATCGTGGGCCGCGCGCTGCAGGGCATCGGCGCCGGCGCCGTGCAGCCGATCGGCATGACCGTGATCGGCGACATCTACACCGTCGAGGAGCGGGCGCGGGTCCAGGGCTACCTGGCCTCGGTGTGGGCGGCGTCGTCGGTGCTCGGCCCGACGCTGGGCGGCGTCTTCAGCGACTACCTGTCCTGGCGCTGGATCTTCCTGGTGAACCTGCCCCTCGGCGCGGTGGCGCTGGTGGTGCTGTACCGCCGGTTCACCGAGCGGGTGGAGCGCCGGCCGCACCGCCTCGACGTCGCGGGCGCCGTGCTGCTGTCGGCCGGCTGCGCGCTGCTCATCCTCGGGTTGCTGGAGGGCGGCAACGCCTGGGCGTGGGCCTCGGGCCCCTCGTTCGCCGTCCTGGGGGCCGGGGTGGTGCTGCTCGTGGCGTTCGGGTTCGTGGAACGCCGGGCCGCCGAGCCGGTGCTGCCGACGTGGGTGTTCCGCCGCCGCATCCTCGTCACCGGCAACATCGCCGCGCTGGGCCTCGGCGCCCTGCTCATCGGGCTGAGCTCCTACCTGCCCACCTGGGCGCAGGGCGTGCTGGGCGCCAGCGCGCTGGAGGCCGGCTTCGCCCTGGCGGCGCTGACCCTGGGATGGCCGATCGCGGCGAGCCTGGCCGGCCGGGTGTACCTGCGCATCGGGTTCCGCGACACCGCGCTCATCGGCGTCGTCCTCGCGGTGGCCGGCACGGCGGCGACGGCGCTGCTCGGACCCGACGCCCACCTCTGGCAGGTGGGCGCCACCATGTTCGTCACCGGGCTGGGACTGGGGCTGTCGAGCTCGCCGCTCATCGTCGCGGTGCAGTCGGTCGTCGGCTGGGACCGGCGCGGCGTCGTCACCGGCACCAACATGTTCTCCCGCTCGATCGGCTCGGCCGTCGGCGCGGCGGTGTTCGGCGCCATCGCCAACACCACGCTGGCCGCCCGCTTCGCCTCGCCGCCGCCGGGCCTGGAGGGCGAGCTCCCCACCGACGTCGACGCCACCACCACCGCGCTGTCGCAGGGCGGCGCGGTCGCCGAGTACGCGCGCGAGAGCCTGCACGCCGCCTCGCACGGGGTCTTCCTGGCCACCGCCGTCACCGCCGTCGTCATCGCCGTGGCGGTGGCCGCCATGCCCCGGCGCACCCGGCCGCTGCGCTTCGACGACGACCCGACCCCGGACGCGGCCGCGGCGGCTCCGTAGGCCCGGGTCGGAGGTCCCGGTTCCGGTCACGGCGGGCGCACGCCCGGTGACAGGAGCGACGCGCACGCCCGGCCGGGTGGTCCCGGCGCGGAAAGGCGGATGACGCCCCGCCGCGCACCTCGCTAGCGTCCGGGCCGCACTGTCGCCGACCGGGGTGCGGGGCCCGGCGCTCCCGGAGAGGGCCTCCCCATGGCCAGGTCGTTCGCCTCCCGCGTCAGCCATCCACGCCTGAAGTGGGTGGTCCTCGTCCTCTGGCTGGTCCTGGCCGGCGTCTCGGCCCCCCTCGCCGGCGGGCTGACCGACGAGCAGGAGAACGACGTCGCGGCGTGGCTGCCGTCCGCGGCCGAGTCGACCCGGGCCCTGGAGCGGCAGGTCGAGCTCGGCTCCGACCCCGACCTCATCCCCGCGGTCGTCGTCTACGAGCGGGCCGACGGGCTGACCGCCGAGGACGGCGCGGCGGTCGAGGAGGACCTCCGGGCCTTCGGGCAGCTCGAGGCGCTCGACGGTCCCGTGGTGGGCCCGATCCCGTCCGAGGACGGGCAGGCGCTGCAGCTCGTCGTCCCGCTCAACGTGGGGCCGGACGGCTGGGAGGCGATCGCCCCGCTCGTCGACGACATCCGCGCCGAGGCCTCCGACGGCCCGGACGGGCTGACCGCCTACGTCACCGGCCCCGCCGGCAGCGCGGCGGACTCGTCGGAGGCCTTCGCGGGGATCGACGGCACGCTGCTGTTCGCCGCCCTGGGCGTGGTCGTCCTCATCCTGCTGCTGACCTACCGCAGCCCGGTGCTGTGGATCCTGCCGATCTTCTCGGCGGTCATCGCGCTGTTCTGCTCGCAGGCCGTCGTGTACCTGCTGGCCCGCCACGCCGACCTCACGGTCAACGCCCAGAGCGCCAGCATCCTCACCGTCCTGGTCGTCGGCGCCGGCACCGACTACGCGCTGCTGCTCGTCGCCCGCTACCGGGAGGAGCTGAGGCTGCACACCGACCGGCACGAGGCCATGACCGAGGCCGTGCACCGGGCCGGCCCGGCGGTGCTGGCCAGCGGCGGCACGGTGGTCCTCGGGATGCTGTGCCTGGTCGCCGCCGAGATGAACTCGACCGCGGGGCTCGGCCCGGTCGCCGCGATCGGCGTCGCCGTGACCCTCGTGGTGCTCATGACGCTGCTGCCGGCGCTGCTGGTGATCTGCGGGCGCTGGGTCTTCTGGCCGGTGCGGCCGAGCTTCGGCAGCGCCGAGCCGAGCGCGACCGGGCTGTGGGCGCGGGTGGGCGCGGCGATCAGGCCGCGCCCCCGGACCACCTGGGTGGTCACCAGCGTCCTGCTGCTGCTCGCCTGCACCGCCGTGTTCCGCCTCGACCCGAGCGGGCTGACCCAGGCGGAGAGCTTCCGGGGGTCCCCCGAGTCGATCCAGGGCGACGCCGCGGCCGCCCGGCACTTCCCGGCGATCGCGGGCAACGCCGTCACGGTGGTGACGACGGCCGACTCGGCCGGCGAGGTCGCCGCCGCCGTGGCCGCGGACGACGGCATCGCCGGCGTCGGGGAGCCGCGGGTGGTCGGGGACGCCGCGCTGCTCGAGGCCTCGCTGGCCGACCCGTTCGACAGCGCGGCCGCCTACGCCACCGTCGAGGAGCTGCGCACCGCGCTCGACGACGTCGGCGACGGGCAGGCGCTGGTGGGCGGCACCACCGCGCTCAACCTCGACGTCCAGAACGCCGCGCAGCGGGACAACCGCGTGGTCATCCCGCTGATCATGCTGGTCGTCCTCGTCGTGCTGGGCGTGCTGCTGCGGGCGCTGGTGGCGCCGCTGCTGCTCATCGCCACGGTGGTGCTGTCCTACGGCGCCGCCCTCGGCCTCAGCGCCCTGGTCTTCGGCTGGACGCTGGGCGTCGACGCGACCGACAGCTCGTTCCCGCTGTTCGTGTTCGTGTTCCTCGTGGCGCTGGGCATCGACTACAACATCTTCCTGATGACCCGGGTGCGGGAGGAGACCGTCGACCACGGCACCCGGCGAGCCGCCCTGGTCGGGCTGGCCGCCACCGGCGGGGTGATCACCTCGGCGGGCCTGGTGCTGGCGGCGACGTTCGCGGTGCTCGGCACCCTGCCGCTGACGTTCCTGACCCAGCTCGGGATCGCCGTGGCCCTCGGCGTCCTGCTCGACACGATCGTCGTGCGCTCGGTGCTGGTCACCGCCCTCACCCTGGACGCCGGCCGGTGGATGTGGTGGCCGGGCCGGCTGGCCCGCCGTCCCGACGAGCCGGAGGTGCCGCCGGGCGGCTCCGCGCCGGCCGCGGCCGAGTCGGAGACCTCCGTCCGGACCTGACGGGCGGGTCGCCGGGCTCTCCCGCGTGTGGTCGGATCGGCTCCGTCGGCACGCAGGACGGAGAGCACCCATGTGGGCACAGACGCTCAGCGGCCCCTTCCGCTTCGAGCAGGTCGAGGTCGCGGCACCGGACCCCGCCGCGCTGCCGCCGGGGCACGTGCTGCTGGCTCCGCGCGCCGGCGCCATCTGCGGCAGCGACCTGCCCAACTTCCGCGGGGGTGTGTGGCCGCACCCGGCCGCCGAGGACGGCTGGGGAGCCACCCGGGCGCCGGGCTTCCCGATGCACGAGGTGGTCGGCGAGGTCGTCGCCAGCGAGCACCCCGGGCACTCCCCCGGTGACCTCGTGGTGGGCTGGGCGTCGATGTTCGACGCCCTCGCCGAGCTCGTGGTCACCGACGGCGAGGGCCTGGCCCCCTACGACACGTCCCTGCCGCCCACCACCGCGGTGATGCTGCAGCCCCTGGCCTGCGTGCTCTACGCCGTCGAGCAGCTCGGCGACGTGTCGGGGCAGCCGGTCGCGGTGATCGGCCAGGGTCCGATCGGCCTGCTGTTCAGCTCCGTCCTCAAGGCCCGCGGCGCCACCCGGGTCACCGGCGTGGACCCGGTGGACCGCAGCGACGTCGCGTCCGTCTTCGGCGTCGACGAGGCGGTCACCGCCCGCGCCGAGCGGTGGGCGGGCGCGCTGGCCGACGCCGACCGCCCGTCGGTGGTCGTGGAGGCGGTGGGCCACCAGGTCTCCACGCTGCAGCCGGCGCTGGACGCCGTCGCCCACGGCGGCCAGGTCTTCTACTTCGGTGTCCCCGACGACCCGATCTACCCGTTCGACATGATGACGTTCCTGCGCAAGAACCTGACCCTGCGCTCGGGTGTCGCCCTGGAGCGGCGCCGGGTGCTCACCGACGCCGGCGCCTTCCTGGCCGAGCACCCGGAGCTGCGCGACTGCTACGTCACGCACGTCCACCCCGTCGCCGACGTGGAGGCCGCCTTCGGCGCCGCCATCTCCCCCCGGCCCGGCCAGCTCAAGATCGCCGTCGACATGACCTGACGGTGTGGATCAGCCCGCCTGCCGCGCGTCCGCCTCCGACGTGGTGGTGATCCAGTCGTCGATGGTCTCCCACCACCGGTAGAGCCAGTCGGTCAGCTCGGCCTCGTCCCGCGGCACCTCGGCGGCCGGCACGAACCACCAGCGCAGGTGCAGCGTCTTGTCCGTGGGCAGGCCCCGCCAGACGTCGCGGACCGTGCTCAGGTGCTCCAGCCCGGTGTGCGCGACGAGGACGACGTCGGCGTGCGGCGCCGCGCGCAGCGCCGCGGCGACCCCGCCCGGGCGCGGTGGCAGCAGGTGCCGCATCGCCTCGGCCCGCCGCACCGCCGCCGCCAGTCCCCGCTCGCGCAACCGCTGGATGGCCCGGACCCGGCGTTGCGGCGTCGCGTTCGCGCCCTCCGGGAAGATCAGCAGCGCGTCCTCCTCGCCGAGGTCGCGGGCGAGGTCGGCGATCGCCTCCTCGGAGCGCTGCCCGCTGCCGGGGCCGGAGGCGACGAAGGTGTTGGGCAGCCGGTTGAGGTAGACGTCGATCAGCGGGTCCACCTGCAGCAGGTCCTTGAGCACGATCCGCGGCTGGCGCAGGTGGTCGCGGTTCATCAGCGTGTTCACCAGCAGGAACGAGTCGCCGGGCCCGGCGTGCCGGGACAGCACCACCATCGCGTTGGTCGAGCCGGGGACGCCGTCGTCCAGGGGGGACCAGGACTCCCCGTCGGTGACCAGCCGCAGCGCGAACAGCCGCTGCGCCGCCCGCATGAGGACGTCGAGCAGCAGGCGCAGCACGGTGTAGTGCGCCGCCCGGAACGCCGGGGACCGCAGCCGGCGGCCGAGGCCGCTCGCCGCCCACAGCACCGCCGCCGCCGCGAGCCCGACCACCTCGAGCGCCAGGTAGACGAGGGCGAAACCGAGCAGCCGCAGCGCGCGCAGCCGCCCGGGCAGGAACAGCGAGGCGACCAGCGCGACGGCGACCAGCACGGGCAGCAGGACGACGGCGAGCACCAGCGCGCCGATCAGGAGCGGGCCGGTGACCCGGCGGACACGGCGGGACGGCAGCACCTCAGGCACCGCCGTCCCGGGACGCGGCGATCCGGTCCAGGTGCGCGCGGGTCGCCGCGTGCGCACGGTCGATGCGCGCGGAGACCCCGGAGAAGTCCCGGTAGCGCAGGTTGGCCGCCCCGGGTGGCGCGGCGTCCCCCGCGGGCAGCACGTGCACCGCGACCCCCTCCGGCAGCGCGGCCAGGTCGGCGGCGAAGCGGTGCCGGCGGGCGATCTCGAAGGCGACCGCGGCCACCTCCCACGGCCGGGTCGGCGGGCGCAGCGGGCGGTCGACCCGCCCGACGTGCAGGACGTAGACGGTCGCGGCACCGAGCGCCACCGCGCGGCCCACCGGGATGCTGTGCACGAGGCCCCCGTCCAGGTAGTGCTCCCCGCCGATCTCCACCGGCGGCAGCAGCCCGGGGACGGCGCAGGAGGCGAGCACCGCGTCGACCAGCGGGCCGTCGGCGAACCAGTGCTCCGCGGCGCGCTCGATGCTGGCCGCCACGCACTGGAACGGCACCGGCAGCTCGGCGAAGGTGCGCACCGGTAGGGCGGCCTCGAGCAGCTCCCGCAGCGGCTCCCGCGGGTGCAGGTGGGTGCGGGTCCGCGCCAGGGTGCCGACCCGGCCCAGCACCGACCCGGCGAACACCCGCCGGGAGGCGAGCTCCTCCCAGACGCCGCGCAGCCGGTCCACCGCGCCCGGTGTCGGGTCGGCGGCGACCAGCGCGCCGTTGATCGCACCGACCGACGTGCCGACGACCAGGTCGGGGCGGATGCCGGCCTCGCTCAGCGCCTGCAGCATCCCGACCTCGGCCGCGCCGAGCACTCCTCCGCCGCCCAGGACGAACGCCGTGCCGCCCGTCCCGTTCATGGCCGCATCGTGGCACCCGGGTCCGGGAGCGAGCAGGCCGGCCGGGTGGCGGGCGGCCCTCGTCACGCGGGGGGGCGGCCCCGGGAGCCCGGGACCGCCCCTCCGTGGAGCGCGTGGTGCCGTCCTGGCGTCAGTCGCGCCTGCAGGTGAGGTACTCGAAGCCCACCTCGGCGGCCTCGAACGGGTCGAACGTCGGGTCGCCGAACCGCGGGTCGTGCTCGACGACGTAGTACCGGATGCCGCCGCCTGCCGCCGCGAAGATGGCCGGGAAGTCGATGATCCCCTCCCCGACGATCTCGATCCTCCGGTCCGACGCCCTCATGTCCTTGACGTGGAAGAGCCGGATCCGGTTGCCGTACCGCTCGATGAGCTCGACGGGGTCGGCCCCGGCGAAGGTCGCCCAGTACAGGTCGAGCTGGAAGACGACGTTCCTCCGTTCGGTGTACGCCATGAGGACGTCGTAGGCGGTCCGGTCGCCGAAGACGTCGGTGAACTCCCAGTCGTGGTTGTGGACCATCAGCGTCTGGCCGGCCTTGCGGGCCTGCTCTCCGACCGCGTCCAGGTACCGGGCGTAGGCGATCCACTCGGCCTCGGTCGCGAGGTTCGGTGTCGCCCCCGAGCCGAAGTACTCGACGCCGAGGACCCGGTTCTCCTCGAGGACCTGCCCGATGTCCGCCGGGTCGGTGGGCGTCCTGACGTCGACGTGCCGGGCCGGGGCCTCGAGGCCGTACTGGTCGAGCAGCGCGCGGAACTGCTCCGCGGTCAGGCCGCTCAGGCTGAACGGCTCGACGTTCCGGTAGCCCATCGCGGCCAGGCGGCGGAGGACCTCCTCGAGGCGGGCCTGGGTGTCCGCGTCGGTCCCGGAACCGATGTACTCGGCGAACGTCCACAGCTGGATCGAGATCTTGCTCGTCGGGATCGTGCGGCCGACGCAGTCTGAGCCGTCGTGAGCACCACTCGGTGGAGCGGCGCTGGCCGTGCCGACGAGCCCGACGAACAGGACCGACGACACGGCGGCGACGAGCACGGCTCGCACGACGGAGCGCAGGCTTCTCGCTTCTCTCACGGACTTCCCCCTTCGACGTGGTGGACCGGTGCACGGCACCGCCGCAGCCAGACGACGGGATGTGCCGTGCGTCACAACCTAGCCAGCCGCCCGAGAGGCCGATCGTTGTGCAGGTCACACCGGCCTGCTAGACCTGACGCCGTCGTCAAGTCCCGCCGCGGACCCGCCGCGCGCCACCCCCGCCAGGAGTCCGCATGCAGTTCACCGCCGAGCACCACGCCTTCCGGGAACTCGTGCGCGACGTCGTCGAGCGGGAGATCGCGCCGCACGTCGACGAGTGGGAGCGGGCCGGCACCTTCCCGGCGCACGAGCTGTTCCCCAAGCTCGGCGAGCTCGGGCTGCTGGGCCTCGAGTACGACCCCGCGTACGGCGGCCAGGGCGCCGACCACCTGTTCAGCGTGGTCCTGTGCGAGGAGCTGCACCGGTCGGGGTGCGCGGGCGTCCCGATGGCGATCGGCGTCCAGACGATGATGGCGACGCCGTCGCTGCACGACTTCGGCAGCGACGACCTCAAGCGCCGCTACCTGGAACCCGCCATCCGCGGCACCGCCGTCTGCTCGATCGCGGTGACCGAGCCCGGCGCCGGCTCCGACGTCGCCGGGCTGCGCACGCGGGCGGTCCAGGACGGCGACGACTGGGTGATCAACGGCAGCAAGCTCTACATCACCAACGGCACCCAGGCCGACTGGCTGTGCCTGCTGGCGCGCACCTCCGACGAGGGCGGCCACCGCGGGATGAGCCAGATCATCGTGCCCACCGACACCCCCGGGTTCGCCGTCTCCCGGAAGCTCGACAAGCTCGGCAACCGCTCCTCCGACACCGCCGAGCTGTACTTCGAGGACGTGCGGGTGCCGCTGGCGAACACGATCGGCACGGTCGGCCGCGGCTTCCAGCAGCAGATGTCGCAGTTCGTGGTCGAGCGGATGTTCGCCGCCTACGGCGCCGTGGGCAGCTGCCGCGCCGCGCTGGAGCGCACCCGCGAGTACCTCCGGCAGCGGCAGGCGTTCGGCCGGCCGCTGGCGGCCAACCAGTACGTCGCGTTCCGGCTGGCCGAGCTCTCGGCGCAGGTCGACCTGCTGCAGTCGCACAACCACGTCTGCGCCCAGTCCTACGTCGACGGCGAGGACACCACCCGCGCGGCCACGGTGGCCAAGCTGACCGCAGGCCGGCTGCTGCGCGAGGTGGCCGACACCTGCCTGCAGTTCCACGGCGGCATGGGTTACATGGAGGAGACCTGGACCTCCCGGTTCTTCCGGGACAGCCGGCTGGCCTCCATCGGCGGCGGCGCCGACGAGGTGATGCTCCAGGTGCTCGCCCGGATGGACGGGTTCGAGGCGTGAGCCGGCCGGCGCCCGCGCTGCTCGACGCCCTCGTCGACGACCTGGCGGCCGAGTCCGCCGACCTCGACGCCCGCGTGGCACCCCTCGACGACGACGGCTGGCGCACCCCCACCCCCGCGGCCGGCTGGGACGTCCGCGACACCGTCGACCACCTGCGGTTCTTCGACCGCGAGGCGCTGCTCGCCGTCACCGACCCCGCGGGGTTCGCCGCGCACCTGCGGGGCATCGGCGCCGGCGCCGGCGAGTACGTGGAGCGGCTGACCCGCGAGGGCCGGGCCACGCCGCCGGCCGAGGTGCTCGCCGACTGGCGGGCCGGCCGGGAGGCCCTCGCCGGCGCCCTGCGCGGGCTCACCCCCGGGAGGCGGGTGCCGTGGTTCGGGCCGCCGATGAGCCCGGCGTCGTTCGTCACCGCCCGGCTGATGGAGACCTGGGCGCACGGACAGGACGTCGTCGACGCGCTGGGGCAGGACCGGCCGGCCACGGCGCGCCTGCGCTCGGTCGCCGAGATCGGCGTCCGCGCCCGGCCCTTCTCCTACGCCGTCCGCGGCCTGCCCCCGCCCGAGCGCCCGGTGCGCGTGGAGCTGGCCGGCCCCGGCGGCGAGCGGTGGACGTGGGGGCCGGAGGACGCCGGCGACGTCGTCCGCGGTCCCGCGCTGGACTTCTGCCTGCTGGTCACCCAGCGCCGGCACCGCGACGACGTGGACCTCGAGGTGACCGGACCGGCCGCCGCGGAGTGGGCGGGCATCGCGCAGGCGTTCGCCGGCCCTCCGGGCGAGGGGCGGCAGCCGCTCGGGGCGCGGCCGTGACCGCGCCGCTGCGGATCGCCAACGTCTCCGGGTTCTACGGCGACCGGCACGGCGCGATGCGCGAGATGCTCGACGGCGGCGACGTCGACGTCCTCACCGGCGACTACCTGGCCGAGCTGACGATGCTCATCCTCGGCCGGCAGCGGCAGGAGGACCCCTCGGCCGGCTGGGCGCGCACCTTCCTGTCCCAGCTGGAGGAGTGCCTCGGCACGGCGCTGGAGCGCGGCGTCCGGATCGTGGGCAACGCCGGCGGGCTGAACCCGCAGGGCCTCGCCGACGCCGTCACCGCGCTCGGGCAGCGGCTCGGGCTGCCGGTGCGGGTGGCGACGGTGAGCGGTGACGACCTGCTGCCCCGCCTCGGCGAGCTGCGCGGCCGGCTCCGCGGCGGCGACCGCCCGCCCGGCGACCGCGACGTCGACGACGCGATCACCGCCAACGCCTACCTCGGCTGCCGGGGCATCGTGCGGGCGCTGCAGGCCGGCGCGGACGTCGTCGTCACCGGCCGGGTGACCGACGCCGGTCTCGTCGTCGGGCCCGCCGCCTGGCACCACGGCTGGGACGCCGGCGACCTCGACGCGCTGGCCGGCGCCACGGTGGCCGGGCACGTGCTGGAGTGCGGCGCACAGGCCACCGGCGGCAACTTCAGCTTCTTCGCCGAGCTGCTCGACGCCGACCCGGCCGCACTGGACCACGTCGGCTTCCCGCTCGCCGAGATCGCCGCGGACGGCACGGCGGTCGTCACCAAGCACCCCGGCACCGGCGGCGCGGTGACGGTGGAGACGGTCACCGAGCAGCTGCTCTACGAGCTCACCGGGAGCCGCTACGGCGGGCCGGACGTCGTCACCCGGTTCGACACCCTGCGGCTGCGTGCGGCGGGCCCCGACCGGGTGGAGGTCTCCGGCGCGCGGGGCCTGCCGCCCGGCGCGCAGCTCAAG
The DNA here is from genome assembly GCF_041028265.1 of Geodermatophilus amargosae. Lineage (GTDB taxonomy): Bacteria > Actinomycetota > Actinomycetes > Mycobacteriales > Geodermatophilaceae > Geodermatophilus > Geodermatophilus amargosae_A. The sequence continues at coordinate 12,767 of NZ_JABGCW010000007.1, read as the reverse complement.
GTGGCGGTCAACCGGCTCGGCGGCTTCCGCAACACGATGACGCTGCCGCTGACCGGGCTCGACGTCGAGCGGAAGGCCGCGCTCCTCCGCCGCCAGCTCGCCCCCGCGCTGGCCGGCGTCGAGGAGGCCACCGTCACCCTGGCCCGCACCGACTCCCCCGACGCCGACGTGCAGGAGGAGGCCGCGGCCCTGCTGCACGTCACGGTGAAGGACCGTGACCGGCGCCGGGTCGGCAAGGCGTTCACCGTGCCGGTCATCGAGCTCGGCCTGGCCAGCATCCCGGGGTTCCACGCCACGTCGGCCCCGCCCAGCCCCTCGGCCTACGGCGTCTACTCGGCCGCCTGGGTGCCGGCGGAGGACGTGCCGCAGGTGGTCGGCCTCCCCGACGGCACCACCGAGACGCTCCCCTCCCCCGCTCCCCCTCCGGCCGGCCCGGACGCCCCCGGTCCGGCCGCGCCGCCGGCCTGGAGCGACGACGGCCCGACCCGGCGGGTGCCGCTCGGCCGGGTCGCCGGCGCGCGCAGCGGCGACAAGGGCGGCGCGGCCACCCTCGGCGTCTACGCCCGCACCGACGACGGCTTCGCCTGGCTGGCCGCCTTCCTCACCCCCGACCGGCTGCGCGCCCTGCTCCCCGAGGCCGCCGCGCTGCCGGTCACCCGCGACCTGCTGCCCGGGCTCCGGGCGCTGCTGTTCCAGCTGCCCGGGCTGCTCGGCGAGGGCGTCGCCGCGGGCACCCGGTTCGACCCCCAGGCCAAGGCCGTGGGCGAGTGGCTGCGCTCCCGCGCGGTCGACGTCCCGGTCCGCCTGCTGCCCCCGGAGGGAGACGCATGACGGTCCTGGACGAGCGGGCCGCGGGCAACCGCGCCGCCCTGCTCGAACGGCTGGCCGAGCTGGAGGACCAGCTCGCCGTGGCCAACGCCGGCGGCGGGGACGGGGCGCTGGCCCGCCACCGCGAGCGCGGCAAGCTCACCGCGCGCGAGCGCATCGAGCTGCTGCTCGACCGCGACAGCCCGTTCCTCGAGCTCTCCCCCTACGCCGCGTGGGGCACCGACTTCCCGGTCGGCGCCAGCACGGTCACCGGCATCGGCGTCGTCGAGGGCGTCGAGGTGGTGGTCTCGGCCAACGACCCCACCGTCCGGGGCGGCACGTCCAACCCCTACACCCTGCGCAAGTCCGCCCGGGCGCACGAGATCGCGCGGGTCAACCGGCTGCCGTTCGTCAGCCTGGTCGAGTCCGGCGGCGCCGACCTGCCCACCCAGTCGGAGATCTTCATCCCCGGCGGCCGCGGGTTCCGCGACCTGACCCGGCTGTCGGCGGCGGGCATCCCGACGATCGCGCTGGTCTTCGGCAACAGCACCGCCGGCGGCGCCTACGTCCCCGGGATGAGCGACCACGTCGTGATGATCGAGAACCGGAGCAAGGTGTTCCTCGCCGGCCCGCCGCTGGTGAGGATGGCCACCGGCGAGGACGCCGACGAGGAGTCCCTCGGCGGGGCCGCGATGCACGCGAAGGTGTCCGGCAGCGCCGACCACCTCGCCGTCGACGAGGTGGACGCCATCCGGCTGGGCCGCCGGGTCGTGCGGAACCTCAACTGGCGCAAGCACGGCCCGGGCCCCTCGCGGCCGGCCGACCCGCCGCTGCACGACCCCGAGGAGCTGCTCGACCTCGCCCCGGCCGACCTGCGCCGGCCGCTGGACCCGCGCGACGTGCTGGCCCGCGTCGTCGACGGCAGCCGCTTCGACGAGCACAAGCCGCTCTACGGGACCTCGCTGGTCACCGGCTGGGCGAGCATCCACGGCTACCCGGTCGGGGTGCTGGCCAACGCCCGCGGCGTGCTGTTCCGGCAGGACGCCGAGAAGGCCGCGCAGTTCATCCAGCTGGCCAACCAGACCGACACCCCGCTGCTGTTCCTGCAGAACACGACCGGCTACATGGTCGGCACCGAGTACGAGCAGGACGGGATCATCAAGGCCGGCTCGCAGATGATCAACGCGGTGTCCAACAGCACCGTCCCGCACCTCACCGTGAACATCGGGGCCTCCTACGGCGCCGGCAACTACGGCATGTGCGGCCGCGCCTACGAGCCCCGGTTCCTGTTCACCTGGCCCAACGCCAAGAGCGCGGTGATGGGGCCGGCGCAGCTCGCCGGCGTGCTCGACATCGTCGGCCGGGCCAGCGCGCGGGCCCGCGGCCGCGACTACGACGAGGAGGCCGCGGCGGCCATGCGGGCCGCGGTGGAACAGCAGATCGAGGCCGAGTCGCTGGCGCTGTTCCTCTCCGGGCGCCTGTACGACGACGGGATCATCGACCCCCGCGACACCCGCACCGTCCTCGGCCTCGCCCTCTCCGCGGTCCACAACGCCCCGGTGCGAGGGCTGCACGACGGATGGGGGGTGTTCCGGCTGTGACGCGCAGGCTGGCTTCCGTCCTGGTGGCCAACCGCGGCGAGATCGCCCGCCGGGTGTTCACCACCGCCCGGGCCATGGGCCTGCGCACGGTGGCGGTGTACTCCGACGCCGACGCCGGTGCCCCCTTCGTGGCCGACGCCGACGTGGCGGTCCGGCTGCCGGGCAGCACCCCCGCCGAGACCTACCTGCGCGCCGACCTCGTGGTGGCCGCGGCGCTGCGGGCCGGCGCGGACTGCGTGCACCCCGGCTACGGCTTCCTGTCGGAGAACGCGGCGTTCGCCCGCGCCGTCGGGGAGGCCGGGCTGGTCCTCGTCGGGCCGAGCCCGGAGGCCGTGGAGGCGATGGGCAGCAAGCTCGCCGCCAAGGAGCTCATGGTGACGGCGGGGGTGCCGGTCCTCCCGAGCACGGACGCCACCGGACTGTCCGGCGACACGCTGGAGAAGGCCGCGACCGACGTCGGCTACCCGCTGCTGGTGAAGGCGTCCTTCGGCGGGGGCGGGCGCGGCATGCGGACCGTCCGCGAGCCGTCGGAGCTGACCGAGGCGGTCGCGGGCGCGGCGCGCGAGGCGGCGTCGGCGTTCGGCGACGGCACCGTCTTCCTCGAGCGCCTCGTCGAGCGTCCCCGGCACGTCGAGGTGCAGGTCTTCGGCGACCACCACGGCACCACCGTCGCGCTGTTCGAGCGGGAGTGCTCCATCCAGCGCCGGCACCAGAAGGTCGTCGAGGAGGCGCCCTCCCCCGCCGTCGGCCCCGAGCTGCGCGAGCGGCTGCACGCCGCCGCCGTGGCCGCCGCGCGGGCGATCGGCTACGTCGGCGCCGGCACGGTGGAGTTCCTGCTGGAGCCGTCCGGCGACTTCTGGTTCCTCGAGATGAACACCCGGCTGCAGGTCGAGCACCCGGTCACCGAGGCCGTCACCGGTCTCGACCTGGTCCGGCTGCAGTTCGACGTCGCCGCCGGGCGCCCGCTGCCCGCCGCGGCGGTCGCGCCTCCGCTGTCGGGCGCGGCCATCGAGGTGCGCCTCTACGCGGAGGACCCGGCGCGCGGCTGGCTGCCGCAGTCGGGCCGGCTGGCCGACTTCGCGATCCCCGCCGACACCGAGTTCCGGCCGACGTCCGGCCCCGGCATCCGCGTCGACAGCGGTGTCGCCGCGGGCGGGGAGGTCGGCGTGCACTACGACCCGATGCTCGCCAAGGTCGTCGCCTGGGCGCCGGACCGCGCGTCGGCTGCCCTCGCCCTGGCCGGCGCGCTGCAGCGGGCCCGCCTCCACGGCCTGACCACCAACCGCGACCTGCTGGTGCGCGTGCTGCGCCACCCGGCGTTCCTCGCCGGCGAGACCGACACCGGCTTCCTCGACCGGCACGGCCTCGACGTCCTCGCCGCGCCGCTGGTGGACGACGCCGGCCGCCGCCGGCACGCCGTCGTCGCCGCGCTCGCCGGGGCCGCGCTGCGGCGGGCGGCCGCGCCGGTCCTGGCCGGCCTCCCCTCGGGCTGGCGCAACAACCCCACGGTGCCGCAGACCACCGCGTTCGACGCCGGAACGGTGCACTACCGCCTCGGCCGCTCCGGGCCGACCGCCGACGTCGACGGTGACCCGGTGCCGCTCACCGTGCTCGGCACCACCGTCACCGGGCCGGGGCGGGTCCGGCTCGACGTCGAGGTCGAGGGGCTGCGCGGCACCTACGACGTGCACGCCGACGGCGACCGCTGGCACGTCGACGGTCCCGACGGCGCCACCACGCTGGTCGAGCAGCCGCGCTTCCCCGAGCCGACCGCTTCGGTCGTGCCCGGGTCGCTCACCGCGACCATGCCGGGGGCCGTGACGCGGGTGGCCGTCGCCGAGGGCGACGAGGTCCGCGCCGGGCAGCTGGTGCTGGTCCTGGAGGCCATGAAGATGGAGCACCCCGTGGTGGCCCCGGCCGACGGGGTGGTGACCTCCCTGCACGCCGAGGTCGGCCTGCAGGTGGAGACGGGCGCGGTCCTCGCGGTCGTCAGTCAGGAGACCGAGAGCGAAGGGGACCGCGATGCGTCCTGACCTGTCCGGGATCGACCCGCTCGAGCTGAACCTGGCCACCCGCTTCTCCGTGGGCGATCTGCTCACCCGCTCCACGCAGCTGTTCGCCGGCCGCACCGCGATCGTCGACGGCGAGGAGGAGGTCAGCTACACCGGGCTCGACGCCGCCGCCGAGGCCTTCGGCCGGGGCCTGCTCGACGCCGGGGTGCGCCACCAGGAGCCGGTGGCGTTCCTGCTGGGCAACTCCTGGCGCTTCGCCGCGAGCTTCTTCGGCTGCGCCAAGGCCGGGCTGGTGGCGCTGCCGGTCAACCTGATGCTCGCGCCCGAGGACGTCGCGTGGATCCTCGCCGACTCCGGCACCCGCGTCGTCGTCACCGACCCGCCCTTCCTGCCGCTGCTGGAGGCCGTCCTGCCGGGGCTGCCCGCGATCACCCAGGTGGTCGTCACCGGCGACGACGTCCCCGCGCAGGTCGCCGGCCGGGACACGCTCCGCTGGGACGACGTCGCGGCCGACCCCACGCCGGTCCGGGTGGTCGTCGAGGACCGCGACACCCTGCACTGCCTCTACACCTCGGGCACCACCGCGCGGCCCAAGGGCGTGCTGACCAGCCACCTGGCCGTGCACGTCGGCGTCCTCAGCAACGCGCTGCAGGTGGGCCACCGGCGCGGCGACGAGCACTCCGTCATGCCCATCGTGCTGCCGCTGTTCCACACCACGGCGCTGGACACCCTGCTGCTGCCGGTCCTGCTCACCGGCGGCACGGCGGTCCTGCCGCGCGGCTTCGAGCCCGAGGGCTTCCTGGAGGTCGTCGAACGCCGCCGGGCGACGCACGTGATGCTGCTGCCGATGATGTACGCGGCGCTGCTGGCCTCGCCGGGCATCGCGACGCGGGACCTGTCCTCGGTGCGGCTGTGCATCTACGCCATGGCGCCCATGCCGCAGGAGCGGATCACCGCGATCGCCCAGGCGTTCCCCCACGCCCAGGTGCTGCTCGGCTCGGGCCAGACCGAGTGCGTCCCGGCGACGGTGTTCCAGTGGCCCTCGCACCAGGAGACCAAGGCCGCGTCCTGGGGCCCGTCCACGGTCACCGTGGACACCCGGGTGATGGACACCGGCGGGAACCTCCTGCCGCCGGGCGAGACCGGCGAGATCGTCTACCGCGGCCCGCACGTGATGAGCGGCTACTGGAACGACCCGGCCGCCACCACCGCCGCCTTCGCGCACGGCTGGTTCCACAGCGGCGACGTCGGCCACCTCGACGACGAGGGCGTCGTCTGGTTCACCGACCGGGTCAAGGACATGGTCAAGACCGGCGGCGAGAACGTCTCCTCCGTCGAGGTGGAGCGGGTGCTGCTCGCCTCGCCGGAGATCGTCGAGGCCGCGGTGATCGGCGTCCCCGACGACCGCTGGGGCGAGGCGGTCACCGGCGTCGTCGTCCCGGCCGATCCGGAGGTCGACCCGGCGGCACTGACCGAGCGTCTGCTGGCCCACTGCCGGGCGCACCTGGCCGGCTTCCAGGTGCCCAAGCGGATCGAGGTCCGCACCGGTCTGCCGAAGACCGCCACCGGCAAGATCCAGAAGCACGAGCTGCGCGATGAGATCCGGAGCTGATCCCCTCGTCACCGTCGCCCGGCGCGGGCCGGCCGCGGTGGTGACGCTGGACTCCCCGCACAACCGCAACGCGCTGTCCCGGGCGCTGGTCGAGCAGCTGCACGCGGCACTCGCCGGGGCGATGGCCGACGACGGCGTCCGCGCGGTGGTGCTCACCGGCACCGGCCCGGTGTTCTGCTCCGGCGCCGACCTCGCGGAGCAGCGCGCCGGCGGCGCACCCGGCCCGGTCGGACTGCCGGAGGTCCTGACGCTGCTCATCGAGGGCCCGAAGCCGGTGGTGGCGCGGGTCGACGGCGCCGCGAGGGCCGGTGGTCTCGGGCTGATCGCCGCCTGCGATCTCACCGTCGGCCTCGCCGGGGCGTCGTTCGGCTTCAGCGAGGTGCGCATCGGGGTGGCGCCGGCCGTCATCGCCGTCGCCTGCCTGCGGCGGATGGACCCGCGGGCCGCCCGCGAGCTGTTCCTCACCGGCGAGACCTTCGACGGCGTCCGCGCGCAGCAGGCCGGCCTGCTCGACCGGGCGGTGGCCGACGGCGAGCTCGACGCCACCGTCGACGGCCTCGTCGAGTCGCTGGGCCGCGGCGCGCCCGAGGCGCTCGCCGTCACCAAACGGCTGCTGCGCGAGCTGCCCGGCGACGACCTGCAGGAGGACTTCCGCCGCATGGCCGCGGTCTCCGCGGACCGGTTCGCCTCGGCCGAGGCGCGCGAGGGCATCGCCGCGCTGCTGGAGAAACGCCGCCCCTCCTGGGCCGCCGCCGCGGACTAGGGCCCGTCCTGCGGGTCATGTGCGCAGCGGCTCGCTCCCGTGGCAGCCGGTCCGGCAGCACGTGGCGGAGGTGTCACACGTCATCCGCGCTCCGGAACCGATCCCGGGCCGGTCGCGCTCGTCGCAGTCGGAGGCACGCAGTGGCTCGCCGATCTGCCTCTCACCGCGTCCCCGATGCCTGGACGGCAGCCCCGCGGGCCCTCCACCATCGCCGCCATGAGCGAGTCGATGGCGCGCGTGGCGATCGACGGTGGGGACCTGGAGACGGCGGTCCTCGGCTCCGGTGACCCGGTGGCCCTCGTGCCCACCGCGCTGACCGCGGACGAGCTCCTGCCGCTGGCCGAGCGGCTGCGGGGCCGGTTCCGGGTCGTCCACTACCACCGCCGCGGCTATGCCGGCAGCAGCCCGGCCACGCCGCCCGGTTCCGTCGCACAGGACGCGGCCGACTGCGCACGGCTGCTGGCGGCGCTCGGCGTCGAGAGGGTGCACGTCCTCGGTGTCTCCTACAGCGCTGCGGTGGCGCTCCAGATGGCCGTCGACCACCCCGACCTGGTCCACACGCTCACGCTGGTCGAACCGCCACCGGTGCACGGCCCCGGGGATGCCGCGTTCCGCGCCGCCAACGCCGACCTCCTGGGCGACCGGCAGGCTCGGGGAGCGGAGGCCGCCGTCGACCGCTTCCTCACGCGCACGATGGGGCCCGAGTGGCGCGGCCGGCTCGACGGCGTCGTCCCGGGCAGCTCGGCGCAGGTGCTGCGCGACAGCCGGACCTTCCTCGACGTCGACATCCCGGCGCTGCTCGGCTGGCCGTTCGACGCCTCCACGGCCACCCGGGTGCGCTGTCCGGCGTTGCACGTCGCCGGAAGCGACCACGGCCCCTTCTTCCACGGGGTCGGCGACCTGATCCGCGCGTGGCTGCCGCAGGCCGACCACGTGGTGATCGCAGGCGCCGGGCACGACGTCGCGCTGACCCACCCCGATGCGCTGCTCGAGGTCCTCCTGCCCTTCCTGGCCCGCCATCCCGTCAGCTGACCCCGTCAGCTGACCATCGCCCGGGAGACCGCGGCGGGACCCGTTCATCGCGGCGACAGCGACCCCCACCTCGTGGCGTCCCGTCACCGCCCGGCGAGCGAGATCCGCAGGACGGGCCTAGGCCGGGCGCCGGGACGCGCCGTCGGGCCAGGCCGAGCGCGGCAGGCCGATGGCACCGGCCCACAGCCGGGTGAGGACGTCGACGGCGGCGTCCTCGTCGAGGTCCTCCCCCGGGTCCTGCCACAGGTGCGCGAAGGACTCGACCATCGCCCCGAGCGCACTGGCGGTGGCCCGGGGCGGCAGCGCGCCGTCGGCCAGCCCCAGCTCCTGCAGCCGCACCAGGCCCTCCATCCCGCGGCGCACGAAGGCCTCCCGGACGTCGAGCCGCAGCCGCCGGAACTCCTCGCGGGTGTCGGCCAGGGAGTCGAGGACCCGCAGGATGCGGGCGTGCCGCGTGACCGCCGTGAGGTAGAGCCGGTTGGCCGCCTCGATCCGGGCGTAGGGCGCGTCGGGCGGCAGCCGCGGGCCGACCGTGGTCGCGGCGAAGACGTCCTCCACCACGACGGCGACGATCGCCCGCAGCAGCGACTCCTTGGAGTCGAACCAGGTGTAGAAGGTGCCGTGCGAGACGCCGGCCCGCTCGGCCACGGCGTCGATGCGGACGTCGGCCCAGCCGCGCTCCTCGAACAGCTCCCGGCCGGCCTGCAGGAGGGCGGCACGGGTGCGCCGTCCCCGGTCGGTGACCGGGACCTGCTCCTGCTGCACGCCGGTCATCTCCCACCTCCGCTCGCTCCGGGCCCGGGCAGCCTGCCACACCGGGCGGGTAGTTGACGCCCTCGTCAGGTGCTCGACAGACTGCGTGACCCAGACCACAGTCGCGCACGGGAGAGGGCATCCATGGACAGGGGCATCGGCAGCTGGCCGGCCAAGCGGGCGTTCCTCTCCGGGGACCGCACCGCCCTCGTCGCCGGCGACCGGCGGATCACCTACACCGACTTCGACCGCCGTACCGACCAGCTCGCGCGGTCGCTGCGCGACCTCGGCGTGCGGCAGGGCGACCGGGTGGCCGGCCTGCTGCTCAACAGCCCCGCGTTCCTCGAGACCATGTTCGCCACGGCGAAGCTCGGCGCGGTCTTCGTGCCGATGAACCTGCGCCTGGCCCCGCCGGAGGTCGCCTTCCTGCTCGCCGACTCCGGCGCCGACGTCTTCGTCTGGTCCGCGCCCCTGGCGCCCGTCGCCCGGGCGGCGCTGTCCGGCGAGGGCATCCGCGTGCGGCACCGGGTGGTCGCCGGCGGCGAGCCACAGGACGGCGAGACCGACCTCGAGGCGCTGGTGTCCGCCGGCGAGCCACGGGCGCTGGGCACCGACGTCGCCGGCAGCGACCTGTCGTGCCTGATGTACACCTCGGGCACCACCGGCCGCCCCAAGGGCGCGATGCTCACGCACGACAACCACCTGTGGAACGTCGTCAACGTCCTGTCCTTCGGCCGCGGGCTCCGGGAGAGCGACGTGACGGTGACCGTCGCGCCGATGTTCCACATCGGCGGGCTGGGCGTGCACACCCTGCCGCTGCTCTACCTGGGCGGCACCAACGTCGTCCTCCCCTCCTTCGACCCGGCGCAGACCCTCGCGGCGATGGCGGAGGCGCACGCGACCGTGCAGTTCCTCGTCCCGGCGATGTGGGCCGCGCTGACGACGGTCCCCGACTTCGACCGCCACGACCTGTCCGCGCTGGAGCTCGCGGTCACCGGCGGGGCGCCGTGCCCCCTGCCGGTGATCGACTTCTTCCAGGGCAAGGGTCTGCCCTTCCAGGAGGGCTTCGGCATGACCGAGACCGCGCCGGCCGTCTCGATCCTCGACGCCGACCACGTCAAGGAGAAGGCCGGTTCGATCGGCCGCGCGCTGATGCACGTCGAGGCGCGGATCGTCGACGAGGACGACCGGGACGTGGCCACCGACGTCGTGGGCGAGCTGGTGGTGCGCGGACCCAACGTGTTCGCCGGCTACTGGGGGCTGCCCGAGGCGACGGCCGAGGCGTTCCGCAACGGCTGGTTCCACACCGGCGACCTGGGCCGGATGGACACCGAGGGCTTCGTCACCCTCGTCGACCGCAAGAAGGACATGATCATCAGCGGCGGCGAGAACGTGTACCCGATCGAGGTCGAGCAGGTGCTCTACCGGCACCCCGCCGTGCGCGAGGTCGCCGTCGTGGGGGTGCCCGACCCGCGCTGGGGCGAGACGCCGGTGGCCGTCGTCGCGCTCGCGGACGGCGCGGAGCCGACCCCGGACGAGCTGCTGGGGTACGCCCGCGAGCGGCTGGCGCACTTCAAGTGCCCGACGCGGGTCGAGTTCGTGACCGAGCTGCCGCGCAACGCGACCGGCAAGGTGCTGAAGACGACCCTGCGCAGGGAGTACGGCGGCTCGGCGGAGTCCGTGCAGCGGTGACCGCGCTGGAGGTCGCCACCGACCCGTGGACCACCCCCGAGCGGGTCGCGCTGCGGCGGCTGGCCCGCGACTTCGTCGCCCGCGAGATCGCGCCGCACGTCGAGGCGTGGGAGACGGCCGGTGAGCTGCCGCGGGACCTGCACCGCCGCGCCGCGGCGGCCGGCCTGCTCGGCGTGGCCTTCCCGGAGGAGGTCGGCGGCGGTGGCGGGGACGCCGTGGACTCGGCCATCGTCACCGAGGAGCTGCTGCGCGGCGGCGGGTCGACCGGGGTGGCGGCGAGCCTGTTCACGCACGGGATCGCGCTGCCGCACGTCGTGGCGGACGGGTCGGCCGCCCTGGTCGACCGCTACGTCCGCCCGACGCTGGCCGGGGAGCTCATCGGCTCCCTCGGCGTCACCGAGCCCGACGCCGGCTCCGACGTCGCGGGCCTGCGCACCCGGGCGGTGCGCGACGGCGACGAGTACGTCGTCAACGGCACGAAGACCTACATCACCAGCGGCGTGCGGGCCGACTTCGTCACCACCGCCGTCCGCACCGGCGGCGAGGGCCACGGCGGGATCTCGCTGCTGGTGGTCGACAAGGGCACGCCCGGGTTCACCGTCGGCCGTCGGCTGGACAAGATGGGCTGGCGCTGCTCGGACACCGCCGAGCTCTCCTACGTCGACGTCCGCGTCCCGGCCGGCAACCTGGTCGGCGTCGAGGGCAGCGGCTTCGTGCAGATCATGCAGCAGTTCCAGTCCGAGCGGCTGAGCCTGGCGGTGCAGGCCTACGCGACGGCGGCCCGCTGCCTCGACCTGGCCCTGGACTGGGTGCGGCAGCGGCAGACGTTCGGCCGGCCGCTGTCCTCGCGCCAGGTCATCCGGCACCGGCTCGCCGAGATGGCCCGGCAGGTCGACGTCGCCCGCACCTACACCCGCGCCGTGATGCAGCGCTGGCTGGCCGGCGAGGACGTGGTGACCGAGGTGTCGATGGCCAAGAACACCGCGGTCGCCGCCTGCGACTCCGTCGTCGACGCGGCGGTGCAGGTCTTCGGCGGCATGGGCTACATGCGCGAGTCGGAGGTCGAGCGCCACTACCGCGATGCCCGGATCCTCGGCATCGGCGGCGGCACCACCGAGATCATGAACGAGGTGATCGCCAAGCGCCTCGGCCTCTGACCCGGCGGGGTTCAGGCCGGGTCGGCCACCACGTCGAGGTCCAGGTCGAGGTGGCGCCCGACCATCCCCCGGCTGCCGGTGACCCCGAAGGCGTGCCGGTCCAGGTGCTCGGCGCGGGCGTGCACGCGCATCCCGCTCCCCTCCCGGACGCACCGGTCGACCGCCAGCTCGACCGGTACCGACGCGCCGTGCGCCGTCACCGTGCCGCCGAGCAGCCAGCGGTCACCGTCCTGCCGGCATCCGCTGCAGGTGAACCGGATCTCCGGGTGGGCGTCGCTGTCGAGCAGCCCGGGCCCGGTGACGTCGCGGTCCCGGCGTGCGTTGCCGGAGCTGAAGCTGCCGGCGTCGACCACCGCGGAGACGGTGGTCTCCTCCACCGGATCGGCGACGACGACCTCGCCGGAGAGGATCTCGAAGGTGGCGTGCACGGTCCCGAGCCCGAACAGGTGCTTGCCGGTGTAGGCCAGCGTCGACCGGCGGGGGTCGATGCGGTAGCGCCCGGCGGTGGGGACCTCGATGGGGGTGGTGCTGTCGAGGGTCATGGCCTGGATCTCCTCACCCCCGTGCGCGTCCAGCGAAGCACATCCGCGGGTGGTCGCCACCCCCCTGCGCGCGCCGTGATCCGCCTCCCGGGAGGAGCAGCGCGGGTCAGCCCTGCGCGGGGGTCGCGACCTCCGTCCCCGGAGCGGCCCGGTCGGTCTGCCGGGTCCGGACGACCATCACGGGGCACGACGCGTGCACCACGCAGTGCAGGGCCACCGAGCCGAGCAGCAGCCCGGCCAGCCGGCTCCGGCTGCGGCTGCCGACGACCAGCAGACCGGCTCCCTCGGCCGTCCGCACGAGCACGTCCCCCGGTGACCCCGTCACGACCGCCACGTCGACGTCGGCGTGCGGTCGCGGGCCGAGGACGGCGGCCACCATGCGGTCGGCCCGCTCGCGGGCCGCCTCGAGCGTCTCGCCGACCGGCGGCGCCGGCACGGCGTCGCTCCAGTAGGTCACGGGCTGGCAGACGAGGACCGCCTCGACGCGGGCGCCGAGCCCGCGCGCGTACCCCACGGCCTCGGCCAGCGCCGCGCGCGACACCGACGAGTCGTCGATCCCCACGACCACCCGGGAGACGGACGCCGGGAGGCCGGCGTGCACGACGACGACCGGGCACGGGGCGTGCGCGGAGACGTGCAGGGCGACGGAGCCGAGGAGCGCGCTCGCCACCGCTCCCCGGCCACGGCTGCCCACGACGAGCAGCCGGGCGCCCTCCGCGCGCACCACCAGGGACTCGGCCGGGTCCCCGGGCACCACGGTGACGGAGACGGGCGCGTCCCCGCCCGGTACGGCCTC
>NZ_JABGCW010000006.1:0-131767 GCF_041028265.1 Geodermatophilus amargosae | reverse complement strand
CATCGCCTCGGACATCGCCTCGGACATCGCCTCGGACATCGCCTCGGACATCGCCTCGGTGACGACCCCGCGCAGCCGGACCTCGGTGTCCGACCGGACCGCCTCGAGGCGGGAGGTGTCCAGCAGGGACGGCCCGACCCAGTACGGGTCCACCGGGACGGCGCTGACCACCTCCACCTCGGCACCCGTGCGGCCCGCGGCCGTCAACGCCCAGACGAGGGCGGCCCGGCCACCGGGCGACCCGTCGACCCCCACGACGATCCGGCCGCCGCCCGGCTCCCCGGTCCCCTCGTCGATCCCCACGGCAACCCGTCCCCTCGTCGACGTCCGGTTCCCCCCCAGGGTCGGCCGGACCGGTCGCCGGGGACGCCGACCGACGTCACGGGTCGGGCAGGACCTTGGTCCCGTGCACTCCCGGCGACGCGCCGGTGCGCGACCACGAGGGTCAGCGCGGACGCCGGGGTGTCACCCACCAGCGCCGGCGCGCGCCGGGGCCGCGCACGGGCGGGACCCCGTTCGTGACCGGCTCGTAGCGCCGCCCGTAGGTCTCCACCACCGCCTGGATCGCGGCGACGACCGGGATGGCGACCAGCGCGCCCATCGGGCCGAAGAGCTTCACCCCGACGATCACCGAGCCCAGGGCGACCGCGGGGTGGATGTGCACCGTGCGGGCGGTGACCGCCGGTCCCACCAGGTAGTTCTCCACCTGCTGGTACACGATGCCGAAGACCACCACCCACACGGCGTCCGACGGCTGGCCGGCGAGGGCGACGACCGCCGGCAGGCCGATCGCGAGGTAGGTGCCCACGGTGGGGATGAACTGCGACACCAGCCCGGTCCACAGCGCGAGCGGGGCCCAGTACGGCACTCCCAGGACCAGGAGGAAGACCGCCGTGACGAAGGCGCTGAGCAGCGCGAGGAGCAACCGGGAGAACACGTAGCCGCCGGTCTTCTCCACCGCGATGTCCCAGACGGTGGCGATGACCTGCTGCTGCCGGGGTGGGAAGCGGCGGGAGACGGTGTCGCGCAGCGCGGGCGCCTGGGCGGACATGTAGTAGGCGAACAGCAGGAACGTGAAGGTCTGGAACACCGCCCCGATCACCGACGTCACGATCCCCACGACGCCCGGCGTCAGGTCCTGCACGACCTGCTGGATCCGGTCGGGCGTGAGCCGCAGCGAGTCGACGACGTCGTCGGGCTGCAGTCGCGTGCCGAACGTCCGGTTGGCGCCGTCCACCACGCTGGTGACGACGTCGGGCAGGGAGGTGACGAGGCCGGCGAGCTGGTCGACCAGCAGGGTGCCGAACGCGGCGACCAGACCGGCTCCGAGGAGCACCACGGCCAGCATGACCACGCCGGTGGCGGCGCCGCGCCGCAACCCCCGCCGGGTGAGCAGGTGCACGCCCGGCTCGATGCTGATCGAGAACATCCAGGCCAGGAACACCAGGCCGAGGAAGCTCCGCAGGTGGGTGAACGCCCAGGCCGCCACCTGGTAGGTGGCGGCGGCGAGGGCCACCCACAGGACGACACGGCGCAGCCAGGGTGGCTCTGCACGCCACCAGCCGGGAACGCCGTCGCCGCCGGCCGATCCGGTCAGGGACGCGGCGACGGCCCCGGCCTCCCGTCGGGCCGGCCCGTCGGGCACGTCACTCGCCGCCACGTCGGCACGGTAGAGCCGCGACGGTCCCCGGGCACGTGTCAGAGGTCCGCGAGATCAGGAAGAGGGCCACCCGGACCCCTCACCGGGACCTCGGCGTCGCTCGATCCGCGGGACCTCGGTCGCACTCCCCCGGGACCGCGGACCCGGGTCACGGGCGCCGCCACGGACGAGACTGGGGACCACGTGCCGTCCCGAGGAGCGCCGCACCAGGAGCTTCCCGCCATGACCTGCTCCCGCGTCCCCGCCCGCTGCACCGACCGGCTGGAGCTGGCGTCCTGGCTCGCCTGCGTGCTGCTGGCGGTGGCCGTCGTGCCGCTGGCCCTGGCGGTCGCGAGCGTCGTCGCGTCGGACGCAGGCGCGGAGGCCGCGCGCCAGGCCGCCGAGCGGCAGCAGGTGCCGGCGGTCCTGGTGGAGGACGCCGAGATCGGGAGCGGGACGTCGTCGCAGCATGCCAGGGCGGTGGCGTCGTGGACGTCCCCCGACGGGACCGGGCACGAGGACACCGTCCCGGTGCCGGCGGGGGCGGGCGCCGGGGAGGCCGTGCTGGTGTGGATCGGTCCCGACGGGAGCCCCGCCGGACCGCCGCTGGGCCGCGGCGACGTCGTCGTCGTGACCGTCACCGCCGGCGCACTCACCCTGCTGCTCGGGCTGTCCACGGCAGCCGCGGTGCACGCGGGGGTCTGCACGCTGCTCGACCGGGCGCGGGACCGGGCGTGGACCCGGGAGTGGGCCGCGGTCGAGCCGCTGTGGGCGGCCCGCTTCCGCCTGCGCTGAGCCCGGCGCCGCCCCCCGGACGCCGCTCCTCGACGACGCCGCTGAGGCCCGGGCCGGCGTCTCCCGGCCGAGACAGGACGCCGGTGCACCTGCTCCGGCCGGACCTCGACGGGACCTCGCGGACGGTCGCCGCCGGTCCCCGGGCCCCGGTCCTGGACGGGCGGGTGCGGCGGTGCCGGTCATCGGTCCTCCCGGATCGGCGTCGACGCCGACCGTGACACGGGGGGATCGTCCGCAGCCCGGGCCGGAGGTCCGCCCCCGGGACCTCCGGCCCGGGCGCGCGAGCGGTCAGCGGGCCCGGCGGGCGAAGACCGTCAGGCGGACGGCCTCGGGGAGTGCCTCCAGCGCCGCCAGCAGGTCCTCGGGCAGCGGGCCGCTGACGTCGGTGACGGCGTAGCCGAGCTCGCCGCGGGTGGCCAGCACCTGGCCGTCGACGTTGAGCCCGTGCTCGCCGACCAGCGCGTCGACGCGCGCGAGCACCCCGGGCACGTTGCGGTGCAGCAGCGCGAACCGCGCCACCGACGACCCGTGCAGCGCCACGGTGGGCAGGTTGACGCTCAGGTTCGTCGTCCCGGTGCCGGTGTAGTCGACGAGCTTGCCGGCGACGAACCGCCCGATGTCGTGCTGCGCCTCCTGCGTCGAGCCTCCGATGTGCGGCGTGAGGATGACGTTGGGGAGGCCGCGCAGCACCGAGGTGAACGGGTCGCCCTGCTCGCGCGGCTCCTCGGGGAAGACGTCGACTGCGGCACCGGCGATGTGGCCGCTGAGCACGTGGTCGCGCAGCGCCTCGTGGTCGACGACGAAGCCGCGCGAGAGGTTGAGGAACAGGCTGCGCCGGCGCATCCGCGCGAACTGCTCCGCACCGAACAGCCCGGCGTTGCCCGCGCGCCCGTCGACGTGCAGCGTCACCGTCTCCGACCGCTCGAGCAGCTCCTCGAGGCTGCCGCACGGCTGCGCGTTGCCGAGCGCGAGCTTCTCCTCGAGGTCGTAGAACAGCACCCGCATGCCCAGCGCCTCCGCGAGCACGGACAGCTGGCTGCCGATGTTGCCGTAGCCGACGATGCCGAGGGTCCGCCCGCGGACCTCGTGGCTGCCGGCCGCGGACTTGTCCCAGGAGCCCGCGTGCAGCGCGCGGTCGCGGTCGACCAGCCGCCGGGCCAGGCAGATGATCTCCGCCAGCGCCATCTCCACCACGCTGCGGGTGTTCGAGTACGGCGCGTTGAACACCGCCACCCCTGCGCCCGCGGCCGTGGCGAGGTCGATCTGGTTGGTGCCGATGCAGAAGGCGCCGATCGCCGCGAGACCCGGGCGGGCGCGCAGCACCTCCGCGGTCACCTGCGTCTTCGACCGGATGCCGAGCACGTCGACGCCGTCGAGCGCGGCGGTCAGGTCGGCCTCGTCCAGCGCCCCGCGCTGCGACTCGACCTCGAAGCCGGCCGCGCCGAGGAGCTCGGCGGCCACCGGGTCGATGTTCTCCAGCAGCAGGGCTCTGGGCACGGCCTGGGACCTCCTCGGGCGCGGGGTCACCGGCGGACTCCGTCGCGACGAGTATCCCGTCGCCGCCCGGAGCGCCCGGTCGGCGGGGGTCACCCCGGAGGGCGGCGTCCCCGGGAGCTCAGAGGCCGAGGGAGCCGGAGGCGGGGTCGGCCCACCGGCTGGAGGCGTCGTAGGAGCGGACCACGAGGGACCGCCACCGGCCGGTCCGGCTGATCTCCTTCTCGGGCACCCCCTGGGCGTAGGCCGTGGTGGCGAAGCCGCGGCGCAACGAGTGCGGGGACAACCCCTCCGGAGAGACCCCGGCCCGCTCGGCGGCACGCCGCAGGACGAGGTCGACGCTGCGGGTGGTCAGCGGCGCCGCCCCGAGCCGCGGGGGGCTCCCCTTCCCCACCGACCGGAACAGCGGCCCCGCGGTGACGCCCTGCCCGGCCAGCGCGGCGCGCCACGCCCGCACCGCGCGCACCGGGCAGGTGGTCTCGCGGACCCCCTCGGCGAGGGCGAGGGTCTCCCCGGCGCCCTCCTGGTCGGTCTTGGAGTACCGGAGCAGGACGTCGAGGCCCCCGTGCCCGGCCGGGACGACGTCCTCGATCCGCAACCCGCACAGGTCCGACGCCCGCAGGCCCAGGGCGAAGCCGACCAGGATCAGACAGCGGTCGCGCGCGCCCGCGAGGGTGTCCGGGAGGTCCTCGACGAGGGCACGGACGGTGGCGGTGTCCACCGCCCGGGCCCGCCGCGGCAGGTACCCGCTGCGGACGGCGGTCCGGCGGATCCCGGTGAGGGTGCGCCGGACGCCCTCGCTGTCCCCCGGGGGCGGGAGCCCTCTGCTCCGGTGGGCGTCGTTGAGGGCGGAGAGCCGGCGGGCGACGTAGCGCGGGCTGTGCCCGTCGTCGGCCATCGCGGCGAGCCAGGCCGCCACGGAGAGCGGATCGGCCGGCAGCTCTGCCGGCAGCGAGCGGCTCCGGCACCAGGTGGCCCAGGCGGCGAGGTCGCGCGCGTAGGCCTGCCGCGTCGAGTCGGCGAGCGACGCGTCCACGTACGCGCCGACCGAGGTGAGGTCCCCCGGCAGCAGGAGCCCGTCGTCCGCCACCACGGGTGCTGCGGGCTCGCTCCGGTCCTCGTCCATCGCTTCGCAGAATAGGTGCTTCCCGGAAGTGATGCCGCTGTCCCTGGGCGGTCGGCATGCACGGATGGATGCAAGGCCCGTGCATCCGTCTATCGTCGTGCAGCATGACCGCAGGGAACGGGACCGACGCCGACAGCCGGTGCGCCTATCCCGGCTGCCCGGCCCCGCCACGGCCCCGCGTCCCCGGCCGCAGCGGGCCGGCACCCAGGTTCTGCGACCGGGCGGACCACAACCCGGAGACCGCGCGTACGGCCCGGGCGCGAGCGGCCGCCCGGACGTCGACCCGCCTCGCCGCCAGCGCGACCGCGCTGGGCGAGGACCTGCCTCCGGAGGGTCGGGTGCGCCACCTGGTGGGCCGGTGGGCGGCGGCGACCCTCGAGGCCGCGCAGGCCGCCGAGGCGCAGGCGGCCCTCCTGACCGCCGCCGCCGAGGCGCTCGGGCAGTACCAGGACGAGGCCACCGTGGAGGCCCGGCTGGCGCAGGCGCGGGCCGACGTCGACGCCGCGCACGCCGCACGGCTGCGCGCCGAGGAGCAGGTCCGCCGGGCCGGGCAGCTGCAGGCGGAGGCCGAGGAGGGACGACGCGCCGCCGAGCGGGAGGCCGACGAGCGTCGACAGGCCGCCGAACGGGACGCCGAGGTGGCCCGGACCGCCGCCGAGGACGCGGTCGCCGCGGCCCGCACGGACGCCGACCGCCGGATCGGCCTCGCGGACGACGCCCGTCAGGCGGCCGAGAGCGCGCGCGAGCAGGCGGAGGCCGCGCGGGACCGGGCCGAGGAGGAGCGCGCCGCCGCCCGGCGGCAGGCCGACGACGCCGAGCTGTCCCGACGGGCGGCCCAGTGGGAGGCCGAGGGAGCGCGGCAGGCCGCGGAGGACGCCCGCGCCGAGGCCGCCCGCGAGCACGACGCGCTGGTCGAGGCCCGGGCACGGTGGAGCGTCACCGAGGCCACCCTCACCGACACCCTGCAGGCCCGGGCGCAGCAGCGCGACGAGGCGGTCGCCGCCCGGGACGAGGCGCTCGCCGCCGCGGCCGGCGCGCGCGAGCGGACCCGCGACGCCGGGCGGGAGCGGGACGAGGCACGCCGCGCCGAGCAGGAGGCCCGGACCCTCGCGCGGGAGGCGGCCGCCCGGGCGACAGCGGCCGAGCAGGACCTCCGGAACGCGCTCACCGAGGCCGCGGGGGCCGCCCGGCGCGCTGAGGAGGCGCACCGCCGGGCCACCGACGCCGAGGCCGGGACCCGGCGGGCCGAGGACCGGATCGGCGAGCTCACCGCCGAGGTCGCGAGCCTCCGGGCGCAGGTCCAGCACCTCCGGGCGCCGGTCGACGACGGCGGCCCGGCCGCCTCCTGAGCCGCCTCAGGCGATGTCCCGCTCCGGGCCGGTGACCGCCCCGCGGGCGACGGCGAGGTGCTGCGACGTCGCCCGGGCCAGGACCGCGACGTCGACCGCGACCGTGACGATCGTGGCGCCCTCTGCGGCGAACCCGGCGGCCTCCTCGCCGCTGTAGGCGTGCACGCCCACCGGCATCCCCGCGGCTGCGGCCCGCGCGACGATCGAGGACAGCACGCCGCGCAGCTCCGCCCGGTGCTCCTCCCCGGTCAGCCCGAGCGACAGTGACAGGTCCCCCGGCCCGACGTACACCCCGTCCAGCCCCTCGACGGCGAGGACGGCGTCGAGGTCGTCGAGCGCGCTGGCCGCCTCGACCATCAGGACCACCAGCGGCCGCTCGGCCCCGCCGGACAGCCGCCCGATCGACCGCCCGCCGGCCGGGGCGTACCGGGTGGCGGCGACCACCTCGCGGGCGTGCGCGGCGTCGCGCACGTTGGGCACGACCACGCCGCGGGCGCCGAGGTCCAGCGGCCGGCCGACGTCGGCGAAGGCGGGGCTGCGGGTCCGCACCAGGGGCACCGAGCCCGCCGCCGTGATCGCCGCGGCGGTCGCCGGCAGGTCGGCCTCGGCGGTCGCGCCGTGCTGCAGGTCGACGACGACGAAGTCGGCGCCGGTCCGGGCCAGCACCTCGCCGGTCACCGCACCGGGCAGCAGGCTCCACAGGCCGTGCCGCGCCTCCCCCGCCGCCCACGCGCGCCGCAGGTCGTCCTCGCTGGTCGCCATGCCGGTCCCCTTCCCTCGGGAGGCGATCCTGCTCAGACGCTCCTCGGCCCGCGACCGGGACCACTCGTTGCCCCCCGCAACGAGCTGGGACCCTGGAGGCCATGACGGTCCCTCCCCCACCGCGGGCCCTGGTCCCGGTCCTGGTCTTCGTGGGCACGGTCGTCGCCGTCATCAGCAGCCTCGGGGCACCGCTGGTGCCGGCCGTCGCGGCCACGCTGGACGCCTCGCTGCCCGACGCCCAGTGGTCGCTCACCGCCACGCTGCTCGTCGGCGCCGTCGCCACGCCCGTCGTCGGCCGGCTCGGCGACGGGCCGCACCGGCGCCGCGTGGTCCTCGCCGTGCTGGGCGTGGTCACGCTCGGCGGCGTGCTGGCGGCCCTCCCGCTGGGCCTGGGCTGGCTGGTGGCCGGCCGCGCCCTGCAGGGGGTGGGTCTGGGCCTCACCCCGCTGGCCATCGCCACGGCCCGTGAGGCCCTGGCCGGGCAGCGCGCGCGGTCCACCATCGCCGCGCTGTCGGTCACCGTCGCCGCGGGCGTCGGGCTGGGCTATCCGCTGGCCGGCCTGGTGGCCGAGCTCGGGGGCGTGCGGGCCGCCTTCTGGGCGGGGGCCGCCGTGAGCCTGGCCGCGCTGGTGGCCTCGGCCGCGGTCCTCCCCCCGGCGACGACGACCGCCCGCCCCCGGCTGGACGTCGTCGGCGCGCTGCTGCTCGGCGCGGGGCTGGCCGGGCTGCTGGTCGCCCTCGGCGAGGCCGGGACGTGGGGCTGGTCGTCGCCGGCGCTGTGGGGCCTGCTCGCCGGCGCGGCCGCGGCGCTGGCCTGCTGGGCGGTGTGGGAGTGGCGGACGCCGTCGCCGCTGGTCGACCTGCGGCTGGCCCGCGGACGGGTCGCCCTGACCGCGCACGTCGCCGCCCTGCTGGTCGGCCTGACGAACTACCTGCTGCTGGCCACGGTGCCGGTGCTGGCCCAGAGCCCGGTGGCCGACGGCGCGGGCTTCGGCGTCTCGGTCGTGGTGGCCGGCCTGGTGCTGCTGCCGTTCTCGGCCGCGACCGTGCTCGCCGGCCGGTGGGCCCGGCTCGCGGCCGACCGCGGCGGCCAGCACCTGGTGCTGCCGGTCGCCGCCCTCGTGCAGTGCGCCGCCTTCGTCCTCTTCGGGCTGGCCCGCACGGACCTGTGGCTGCTCTTCGTGGTCACGGGCGTCGCCGGGCTCGGGGTCGGCGCCTCGTTCGCGGCGTTCCCGGCGCTCGTCGTCTCCGCCGTCCCGCCGTCGGAGACCGGCAGCGCCACCAGCCTCAACCAGGTCCTGCGCTACGTCGGGTTCTCCCTCGGCAGCACGCTGACCGCGACCGTCCTCGCCGCCGCCACGCCGGAGGGCGGCGTGCCGGCTGCGAGCGGGTACACGGCGATCGCCGTCGTCGGCGGGGCGGTCTGCGTGCTCACCGCGGTGGTCGCCCGGCTCGGCCTGCCCCGACGCCCGCCGGTGGACGCGCCCGCCCCCGCGGTGGCCGCCGGCACGGGCACCGGATGATCGCCGGGCCACCCGCCCCTCCCGAGGAGACGCCGATGTCCGCACCCGCCTGGTTCGAGGCCGCCCTCGCCGACGCCCCGGAGCACCGGGACGTGGAGGTCGAGGGCACGCCGGTCCACTACCGCGTGTGGGGCGAGCCCGGCCGGCCCGGCCTGGTGTTGGTCCACGGCGGCGCCGCGCACTCGGGCTGGTGGGACCACGTCGCACCGCAGCTGCACTCGCACCGGGTGGTGGCCCTCGACCTCAGCGGGCACGGCGACAGCGGCCGGCGCCCGTCCTACGACATGGACACCTGGGCACGCGAGGTCGTGGCGGTGGCGGCCGCCGAGGACCTCGGAGCGCCGGTGGTCATCGGCCACAGCATGGGCGGCTGGGTGGCACTGACCGTCGGGGTGGCGCACCCGGGCGCGGTGGCCGCCGTCGCCGTCATCGACTCCCCGCTGGTCTCCCGGCCGCCGGAGGAGGAGCGCCTGCGGCAGCGGCGGCGTCCCACCCGGACGTACGCCACCCTCGAGGAGGCCGTCGAGCGCTTCCGCACGCTCCCTCCCCAGGACGTGCTGCTCCCCTACGTCCGCGAGCACGTCGCGCGCGGCTCGCTGCGCCGCGAGGGCGAGGGCTGGACCTGGAAGTTCGACCCGCGACTGTGGGGGCCGCCGGCGCTGCTGGCCGAGCTGCTCCCGCGGCTGACCTGCCCGGCCGCGCTGTTCCGCTGCGAGAAGGGACTGGTCAGCCGGGAGATGGCCGAGGAGATGGCCTCCCTCGTCACCGGCGGCCTGCCGGTCGTCGACCTCCCCGACGCCGGCCACCACCCGGTCTTCGACCGGCCGCTGGCCCTCGTCACGGGGATCCGCACCCTGCTCGCGTTCTGGCCGGGCGACGGCGGGGCACGGTGACGGCGGCCAGGACCACCGGACACGGGGGGAGCGACGTGCAGGACTGGGTCTCCGACGCGATCTGGTGGCAGGTGCACCCGCTGTCCTTCACCGGTGCCGAGCGCACCGCCCTGCCGGCCGGGGAGGTGCGCCACCGGCTGCCGCACCTGCAGCGCTGGCTGGACCACCTGCTCGCCCTCGGCTGCAACGGCCTCGCGCTCGGGCCGGTGTCCGCCAGCGGCACGCACGGCTACGACACCGTCGACCACTTCCGGATCGACCCGCGGCTGGGCGACGACGGCGACTTCGACGCACTGGTCGCCGCGGCCCACGACCGCGGCATCCGGGTGCTGCTCGACGGCGTGTTCAACCACGTGGGCCGCGACCACCCCGCCTTCCGCGCCGTCGTCGAGCAGGGCCCGGACGCCCCGACGGCGGACTGGTTCCGGCTGTCCTGGCCGGAGGGGTGGACGGCGGGCACCGCGCCGGGCGCCGACGTCTTCGAGGGCCACGACCTGCTCGTCGAGCTCGACCACTCCTCCAGCGCCGTCGCCGACCTGGTCACCCGGGTGATGACGCACTGGCTCCACCGCGGCGCCGACGGCTGGCGCCTGGACGCCGCCTACGCCGTCCCGCCGTCGTTCTGGGCGCGGGTTCTCCCCGCCGTGCGGGCGGCCCACCCCGACGCGTACGTCGTCGGCGAGGTCATCCACGGCGACTACCCCCGGACCGTGGCCGAGGGCGGCCTGGACGCCGTCACCCAGTACGAGCTGTGGCAGGCCGTCTGGCACGGCATCGCCGAGCGGAACCTCTTCGAGCTGGCCTGGTCGCTGCAGCGGCACGGGGAGTTCCTGCGGTCCTTCGTGCCGTGGACCTTCGTGGGCAACCACGACGTCACCCGGATCGCCAGCGCGGTCGGCGACCCGCGGCACCTGCCGCACGCCCTGGTGGTGCTCCTCACCGTCGGCGGGACGCCGGCCGTGTGGTCCGGCGACGAGCACGCGTTCACCGGCGTCAAGGAGCACCGCGCCGGGGGCGACGACGCGGTCCGGCCGCCCTTCCCCCCGGACCCGACCGGGCTGTCCTCCCTCGGCGCGCCGACGTTCGCGCTGCACCAGGAGCTGATCGGGCTGCGCCGGCGGCACCGCTGGCTGCACACCGCCGCCCCCGAGCAGGTGCACGTGGCCAACGAGCAGCTGGTCTACTCGGTGGCCGGCGAGGGGCAGCGGCTGCTCGTGGCGCTCAACCTGGCCGACACGGCCGCCCGCGTGCCGGCCGCCGGCGCCGGCGCCGTGCTGGCCGGCTCGGCCACCGGCGGCCGCGGCGGCGTCGAGCTCCCCCCGCACGGCTGGGCGGTCCTCGAGGGCGGCGTCTGACCGTCGGTGACCCGGGCCACAGCGGGTGAGAAGGTGGCCGGGACCGGGAGGCGCCCGGAGGAACGGGGAGACGCGGACGTGCGCGACGGGGACGGAGTCATGCGCAGTGCGGCCCGGTGGGCCGCGACGCACGGGGTGATGCGGCTGGCGATCCGGGCGCGGGCCCGCGGCGGCAACCCCGACGCGCAGGTCCTGCGCGACGCCGCCGTGCGCGAGGACCCGTTCGCGCACTACGAGCGACTGCGCACCCCGGCCCCGTTCGTGGGCGGGGCGTTCTCCAAGGTCAGCGTCCACCACGACGTGTGCACCGAGGTCCTGCGCAGCGCCGACTTCGGACAGATCGCGGGGTCGCGCACCGACGGCCTGCCGCCGGTGCTGCAGACCGTGCTGCGGCTGGCCGGGCCGCGGCGCAGCGTCGGGCCGATCGACCCGCCGTCGATGCTGGCCGTCGACCCGCCCGAGCACACCCGCTACCGGAAGCTGGTCAGCCGCGCCTTCAGCGCCCGCGCCGTCGCCGGGCTGCGCGAGCGCACCCGCGAGATCGCCGACGGCCTGCTCGACGACCTCGAACGGGAGGCCGCCGCCGGCGACGGGCGGACCGACCTCGTGGCCCGGTACGCCAGCCTGCTGCCGGTCACCGTCATCTCCGAGGTGCTCGGCGTCCCGGTCGCGATGCGCGAGCAGTTCCTGGCGTGGGGCGACGCGGCCTCGCCCAGCCTGGACATGGGCCTGGACTGGCGCACCTTCCGCGCCGTCGAGCGCAGCCTCGGCGAGCTCGACACCTGGTTCCGCGGGCACGTGCAGCGGCTGCGCCGCGACCCCGGCGACGACCTGCTGTCCGCGCTGGCGGGCATGCTCGACGACGACGGCAGCGGGCTCACCGAGCAGGAACTGCTGGCCACCGCCCTGCTCGTCTTCGGCGCCGGGTTCGAGACGACGGTCAACCTCATCGGCAACGGCGCCGAGCGGCTCTTCGCCTCCCCCGACCAGCGCCGGCTGCTCGCCGCGGACCCCTCGCTGTGGCCCAACGCCGTGGACGAGGTGCTGCGCGTGGAGTCGCCGGTGCAGCGGACGGGTCGGCGGGCGCGCCGCGACACCACGGTCGCCGGCGTGCCGGTGGAGGAGGGCGACCTGGTGATCCTCGTGCTGGCCGCGGCCAACCGCGACCCGCGCGTCTTCGACCGCCCGCACGAGTTCGACGTCACGCGGGCCGAGGCCCGGGACCACCTCGCCTTCTCCAGCGGCATCCACTTCTGCCTGGGCGCCGCGCTCGCCCGCATGGAGGGCGAGGTCGCGCTGCAGGCGCTGTTCGAGCGCTTCCCCGACCTCGCCCCGGCCGGGCCCGCGCGGCGCCGCGGGACGATCATCCTGCGCGGCCACTCCTCGATGCCGGTCACGCTGGGCCGGGCGGCACCGGCGCTGCCGTCCCCGCCGGACCGCCCGCAGGTGCCCGCCTGAACCGTCTCAGCGCCCGTCCACGGGCGGACCGGCCTCGCGGAGGTCGGTGACGGCCAGGACGTGGGACGTCGGGTAGACCTCGATCCCGGCGTCCCCGGTCGGCGCCGTCGTCACCGTCAGCCAGCCGGCCGGCCCGAACCGGACGATCCGCTCGGGCAGCTCGAGCTGCCGCGACGGGTCCGCCGGGTCCTGCACCACGACCCGCGCGCGGTAGAGGTGGCGGTCGTTGACCGTGGTGATGTCCATCGGGTCAGCGTCCTCCGGTGCGGCCTGCGGGGGTGGCGCGACGTCACCGCCGTCCCCGCACGGGTGAGGTACCGCCGCGATGCGGTCACGGGCGGGGACGGGCGGGGTAGCGTCGGGGTGGCACGAGGAGGACCCATCCCCACACACCGTGGACGCTGCGCCGAGGCTCATCTCGGTTGCCCCTGCCGGGGCGACCAGGTGATCCACGAGGAACGATCCCGCCAGGTCGCCGAGGCCCGCACGCGCTCGGCCGAGACCGTCGACTGCCCCGAGTGCGGCGGCCCCACGACGCCGCTGGCCCTGGTCGCCTGGGGGAACTGCCGCGCATGCCGCACGGCGCACTCCCGGGTCACCGACCCGTTGCGCTGGTGACCCCTCCGGGGCACCGGTGACCGGGGTCGTCCCCGGCCGGCCCGATCGACCGGTACACTGGAGCACGGTCGCTGTCGTGCCTCTGCTTCGTTTCCGAACGTCCGCAGTCGTCTCTGCCTGACGTTCCTCTCGGTCCTGCCGGTCGGTGCGGCGATCCGGGGCCGGCACTCGTCGGCCTCGAACACCCCAGTACGGAATGAGAACGACATGACCCAGGGCACCGTGAAGTGGTTCAACGCCGAGAAGGGCTTCGGCTTCATCGAGCAGGACGGCGGCGGCCCCGACGTCTTCTGCCACTTCTCCGCGATCACCGGTAGCGGCTACCGCTCGCTGGACGAGGCGCAGCGCGTCGAGTTCGACGTCACGCAGGGCCAGAAGGGCCCGCAGGCCGAGAACGTCCGCGCCATCTGAGCGCAGCACTCTCCTGACGGAGGCCCCGTGGTCACTGACCGCGGGGCCTCCGCCGTCTCCGGGACCTGCCTCCTCCCGGGCCCTGCCGTCCCCGGGAGCTGCTTGACCGCTCCGCCGCCCGGCGGTGGACTGCACCCGTGACCGACCAGCACGACGACGGAGCCTGGCACCGGCCGCTCCGGCACGTCCGGGCCGCCGACCTCAGCGGGGACACCGGCCAGACCAGCGGCATGACGCGGCGCGAGGCGGTCTCCGCGCGGACCGCCGGCTCGCAGCGGCTCTGGATGGGGCAGACGCACGTCGCGCCGCGGACGTCGTCGGGCGACCACCACCACGGCGACTCCGAGACCGCCATCCACGTGCTGCGCGGCCGGCCGGTGTTCGTCTTCGCCCGCGACGGCGAGGAGGTGCGGCTGGCCACCGAGCCCGGCGACTACGTCTTCGTGCCGCCGTTCACCCCGCACCGCGAGGAGAACCCCACCGACGAGGAGGCCGTCGTCGTCATCGCCCGCAGCAGCCAGGAGGCGATCGTCGTCAACCTGCCCGGGCTCACCTGACACCTCCCCGCCGGGCCGTGTCACATCCGGGGCGTGTCACATCCGGGGCGTGTCACATCCGGGGGCGTGTCACATCCGGGGGCGTGTCACATCCGGGGGCGTGTCACATCCAGGGCGGCGGCGGTGCTCTACAGACGTGGACCTCGTGGGGCACCGGATCAGTGCGCCGGCCGTCGTGCTGTCCCGCGGCCGGGCGGCGGAGCGCACCAGGCGGGAGGACGGCGGAGCCGTGTCGGGACGAGGAGCCGTCCGCGCCGACCTCGAGCAGGTCTTCCGCGCCGCCTATCCCCGCGTGGTCGCCGTCGCCACCCGCGTGCTCGGCTCCCGCGACGGCGCCGAGGACGTCGCCCAGGAGGTCTTCCTCTCCTTCGCCCACACCGCGGTCCCGGCCGGTGAGGCGCCGGCCTGGCTGTCGGTCGCCGCAGCGCACACCGCGCTCAACCACCTCCGCTCCGGCCGCCGCCGCGCCACCCGCGAGGAGACGGCCGCCGGTCCCCCGTCCTCCGTGCCCGACGTCGCCGACGACGTCGTCACCCTCGACGAGCGCCGCCGCGTGCGCGCGGCCCTGGCCCGGCTCCCCCGGCGCCAGGCGGTCGCGCTCGTCCTGCGGCACAGCGGCCTGAGCTACGCCGAGGTCGCGGCCGCCCTCGATCTGTCCCCCGGCAGCGTCGGCACCACCGTGCGACGCGCCGAGTCCGCCCTGCGCGAGGAGTTGTCCCGTCATGCGTCATCCCACTGAGGGCACGTTGCGCCGGCTCGTGGACGAGCCGGCCGGCGTCGCCGACGCCGACCGCGAGCACGTGACCGGATGCCCGGCGTGCCTGTCCGGCCTGACCGCCGTCCAGCGCGACGCCGCCGCCGTGTCCACCGCGCTCGACACCGGCGCGGTGCCCGACGTCGACGCCGCGTGGCGCCGGCTGTCGCACACGGTCGCCGTCGACGAACGCCGGCGCGCGAGCGCCCCCGCTCCCGCCCGCCGGTGGCGCAACCGGCTGCGCAGCCCCGTCGTCGCCGTCGTCGGGGTCGCCGCCCTGCTCGCCGGCGGCGGTGCGGCCGCGGCCGCGGACTGGCTGCAGGTCTTCCGCACCGAGCAGATCGCGCCGGTCAGCATCACCCAGGCCGACCTCGTCGCCCTGCCCGACCTCTCCGCCTACGGCACGGCCGCGGTGGTCGAGGAGCCCGACGTCCGCGAGGTGCCCGACGCCGCCGCCGCGGAGCAGGCCACCGGGCTGACCGTCCCGCAGGTCGCCGACCTCCCCGGCGGCCTGGGCGGCGACCCCGCCTACCAGGTCGGTGACCGGGCGACCGTGGAGTTCACCTTCTCCGCCGAGCGCGCGGCGCAGGCCGCCGCTGCGGCGGGCGAGGTGCTGCCGGCCCCGCCGGCCGGCCTCGACGGCGGCCGCTTCCGGCTCTCCGCCGGCCCCGGCGTCGCCGCGGTGTGGACCAGCGGCAGCGGCGCACCCGGCCTGGTCGTGGCCCGCGCCGTCGCGCCCACCGCCGAGTCCTCGGGCGTGCCGTTCGAGACCGCCCGGGACTACCTGCTGTCACTGCCCGGCCTGCCCGAGGACCTCGCCGCCCAGCTGCGCGCCTTCTCCGGTGACGGCACGACGCTGCCGCTCCCGGTGCCGGCCGGCCTGGTCACCAGCTCGGTCGCCGACGTCGACGGGGCGCCGGCCACGGTGCTCACCTCCCGCGACGGCTCGGTGGCCGGCGTGGTCTGGGTGACCGACGGCGTGGTCACCGCGGTGGCCGGGTCCCTGGACGCGGACGAGGTGCTCGCCGTCGCCCGGGGTCTGCAGGAGTGACGGCCCCGGCCGCCGGGTCTGCCACGACGGCGGCGCAGCGGCTGCTGGCCGACCTGCCGCCGTCGCCGGCGGTCTGGTGCGAGGGCCTGCGCAAGCGGTACGGACGGCGGACCGCGGTCGACGGCGTCTCCTTCACCGTCGGCCGCGGCGAGGTGCTCGGCCTGCTCGGGCCCAACGGCGCCGGCAAGACCAGCGTCATCAAGATGCTGCTGGGCCTCGTCCGGCCCGACGCCGGCGAGGTGCTGCTCCTCGGCCGGCCGGGGCGCGACCCGCAGGCCCGGGCCCGCGTCGGCTACCTGCCCGAGCTCTTCCGCTACCAGCCGTGGCTCAGCGCGGCCGAGGTGCTCGCGCTGCACGTGCGGCTCTCCGGTGCCGCGGTGCCGGAGAGCGAGCAGCGCGAGGTGCTGGGCCTGGTCGGCCTGGGCGAGCGCGCCGGCGACCGGGTGGGCGGCTTCTCCAAGGGCATGCAGCAGCGGCTGGGCCTGGCCGTCGCGCTGGTGGCCCGCCCGGAGCTGGTCGTCCTCGACGAGCCGACCAGCGCGCTGGACCCGCTCGGCCGCGTCGACGTCCGCGACCTGGTCCTCTCCCTCAAGGAGCGCGGCGTCGCGGTGCTGCTCAACTCGCACCTGATCGGCGAGGTGGAGCGGGTCTGCGACCGGGTGGTCATCCTCGACCGCGGCCGGGTCGCCGCCGCCGGCACGCTCGCCGAGCTGCTCGGCTCGCGGGAGCTGCGGCTGCGGCTCGACGGCGTCGACGCCCGGGCCGAGGCGCGGCTGGCCGCCACCGGCCGGCTGACCCGCAGCGGCGACTGGTTCACCGTCACGCTGGCGGAGGACGAGGAGTCCGCCGTCCCCGCCCTCGTGGCCGACCTGGTCGCCCTCGGGGTGGGCGTGCACGCGGTCGAGCCCGGCCGGATCAGCCTCGAGGAGCGACTGCTCGCCGTGCTCCGCGAGGGCTCCGGGACGCCGTCGTGAGCGCCGTCCGGACCGTGCTCACGCTCGCCGGTCTCACCCTGCGCGAGGCCGCGCGCCGCAAGGTGCTGCGCTCCCTCGCCGTGCTGACCGTGCTCCTGCTGGCCCTGTCGGCCTGGGGCTTCTCCCGCCTGGACGCGGAGTTCGGCGGGCTCACCAGCGGCGAGGCGCGGCTGGCGGCCTCGACCGTGCTCAACCTGGTGATGTTCGGCTTCAGCCTCATCGCCGCGCTCGGCACCGCCTTCCTCGCCGGGCCGACCCTCTCCGGCGAGGTCGAGTCCGGGACGGCGCTGGCGATGCTGGCCCGCCCGGTGCGCCGCTCGACGGTGCTCGTGGGCAAGTGGCTGGGGCTCGTGGCCTTCGGCGGCGCCTTCGTCGCGCTGGCCGGGCTGGCGCAGTTCGTCGTCGTCCAGGTGACGGTGGGCTACTGGCCGCCGCAGCCGGTCACGGGTCTCGCGCTGCTCGCCGCCCAGACGGCGGTGCTGCTGACCCTCGGCCTGCTGCTGTCCACGGTCATCTCGCCGATGGCCTCCGGCGTCGTGGCGGTCGGCCTGTTCGGGGCCACCTGGATCGCCGGCGTCGTCGGCGGCATCGGCGACGCGCTGGGCAACGACGGCGTCGCGCGGGTGGGCGCGGTGTCGCGGATGCTGCTGCCCACCGACGGGCTGTGGCGCGGGGCGATGCACGCCTTCCAGGACCCGAGCCTGCTCACCCAGTTCGCCCCGGAGCTGGGCGGCTCGCCCTTCTTCTCCGAGGCGCCGCTCACCGCCACCTACCTGGGCTGGGCCGCGCTGTGGGTGGCCGCCGTGCTGGGGCTGGCCGCGATGGCCTTCTCCCGCCGCGACCTGTGAGGAGGGCGGCGGTAGCGTCCGGAGCCGGGGTCCAGCCCCGTCCCGATCCTGCCCGACACCGCCGTCAGGAGATCCCGTGCCGGTCGACCCGCACATCGCCGCCCTGCTGTCCATGCTCGCCGAGTCCGGCGCCCCGCCGATGTACGAGGGGTCGCCCGAGGCGGGCCGCGCCCTGTACCTGCAGCTCACGCACGGCGCCCGCGGCCCCGAGCAGGTGGTGCCCGTGGCGGGCACCGAGGACCGCACCGTCCCCGGCGCCGACGGCGACCTGAGGGCGCGGGTGTACCGCCCCGAGGGCGACGGCCCGTTCCCCACGGTCGTGTTCTTCCACGGCGGCGGCTGGGTGATCGGCGACCTCGACACCCACGACAACATGGCCCGGTCGGTCTGCCGCGGCGCGGGAGCCGTCGTCGTCGCCGTCGACTACCGGCTGGCACCCGAGCACCCGTTCCCCGCGGCCGCCGACGACGCGGTGGCCTCGGCGCGCTGGGTGGCCCGGCACCTCGACGAGTTCGGCGGGGACCAGCGGCTGGGGCTGGCCGGCGACAGTGCAGGCGGCAACCTGGCCGCCGTCGTCGCCCAGGTGCTGCGCGACGACGGCACGCCGCTGGCCGGCCAGTTCCTGGTCTACCCGGCCGTGGACGCCGAGGGCGAGTACCCGTCGCGCGTGGAGAACGCCACGGGCTACTTCCTCGAGAAGGACACGATGGACTGGTTCTACGGCCACTACGCCGGGGCCTGGGACGACGCGAAGGACGCCCGGCTCTCCCCGCTGCACGGCGCCGACCTCGCCGGCCTGCCGCCGGCCGTGGTGGTCACCGCGGAGTACGACCCGCTGCGCGACGAGGGCGAGGCCTACGGCAGGGCGCTCGAGGCCGCCGGGGTGCACGCCGACGTGCGGCGCTACGACGGCATGATCCACGGCTTCTTCGACATGGGCGCCTTCTCCCCCGCCGCGCGGACCGCGACCGACGAGAGCTGCGCGCGGTTCGGCGCGCTCCTCCGGAAGTGACCGGCTGACGGGCCGGCCGCGCTCGCGCGCCCGGCCCGTCAGACCCAGTACGTGTCGTGGCGGAGCATGAACTCCGCGCGCTCCTCCGGGGTCATCTGCGTCCCGCGGGCGAGGGTCTCGAAGTACTCCTCGCGCGGCCCGCCGGGCGCGAACATCAGCAGCATCGAGGCGCCGTCGCCGCCGCGGAAGCCGTGCACCCCGCCCTCGGGGACGTAGAGGAAGTCGCCCTCCCCCGCGGTGGTCCAGGTGCGCCCGTCGTGCACCTCGACCTCCCCGGACAGGACGTAGAACTGCTCGGAGATCGAGCGGTGGAAGTGCGGACCGGGCCCGGACGCCTCGCGGCCGAAGGTCCAGCGGTACAGGCCGAAGCGGCCCGCGGTCTGCTCGCCGGTGGCGAGGAACTCGCAGGTCACCCCGCCGGCCGAGGTGGTGTCCGGCGGCCGCCCGGACGGGCGCAGCCAGGCCGTGGCCTCACCGGTGGTGCCGCGGTAGAGGTCGGGCGGGTAGTGCCGGTGCAGGGACACGTCGGCGCTCCTTCCGTGCGGACGTCCATCGTGGCAGTGGACCGGTAGCGTCCGCCGGGTGCTGGACGCCGCGACGGAGCGGGACAGGCGGCGACGTCTCGACGCCCTCACCTTCGGGCTGTTCACCGTCGCTCTCGGCACCAACATCCCGACGCCGCTGCTGCTGGTCTACCGGCGCACCCTCGGGCTGTCCGACGCCGACCTGACCGCCGTCTTCGGGTGCTACGCCATCGGGCTGGTGGCGGCGCTGACCGTGGCCGGCGCGGCGTCGGACCGCTTCGGCCGCCGGGCGCTGGTGCTGCCGTTCGCGCTGCTGGCCGGGCTGTCCTCGCTGCTGTTCATCCCGGCCGCCGGCTCGCTCCCGCTGCTCTACACCGGGCGGCTGCTGCAGGGCGTCGTCTCCGGGGTGGTGTTCTCGGTGGCCAACGCGTGGCTGCAGGAGCTCGCCGGACCCGACGGGCAGCAGTCGGCGGCCACCCGCGGGGCGGTGTCGTCGTCGCTGGGCTTCGCCATCGCCCCGGCGATGAGCGGGCTGCTCGCCCAGTACGGACCCGCGCCGACGACGCTGCCCTACCTCGTGCACGTCGCGGTCCTGGTGCTGGGGCTCGGCGCGCTGTTGCTGGTGCCGGAGACGGTGCACGAGCGGCGGCCGGGCCGGCTCATGACCCTCGGCCTGCCGCCGGAGGCACGGCGGCCGTTCCGGGCGGTCCTCGCGCCCACCGCCGTCGGGGTGTTCGCGTTCCCCGCCGTCGCGGCGACCGTGCTGCCCCTGCTCGTCGTGCCCGACGGCGTGGGCGTGGCCTATGCCGGGCTCGTCGGCGGGCTCGCCCTGGGCGCCAGCGCGGTGGCCGCGCGGGTGGGCCGCCGGTTCGAGCGGGGCGCCGCGCCGCTGGGCATGCTGCTCGGCGCGACCGGGATCGCCATCGGCGTGGTCGCGGTCGTCGCGGGGTCCGAGCTGCTGCTGCTCCCGTCGTCGGCGCTGATGGGCGGCGGGGCGGGGCTCTGCCTCACCGCCGGGCTCACCCTCACCGCCCGGCTCGCCCCGCCGCACACCCGCGGGGCGATGAACAGCGCGTTCTACGCCTTCGCCTACGCCGGGTTCGGCACCCCGCTGCTGCTCGCCTGGCTGGGCTCCCAGGTCGGCACCGTCGCGGCGCTGTCGGCGTTCGCGGCGGTGCCGCTGGCGCTGGCCGGCTGGCTGGCCCTCGAGCTCCGCGCGACGGCGCGCCGCTGAGATCCCGGCCGGACCGCCCGCCGCCGCACAGCACCGCCGTGGACCTCGGGGTCCCCGCCGCGGGACCGGCGGCCCCGGTGGGTCAGTCCAGCGTGCGGGTGCGCTGCTCGACGCCGATGTCGCCGTAGGGGTAGTCGGCCCAGCCCGGGTCGCTGACCGCGTCCAGCCGTGCGGTCTCCTCCTCGTCGAGCACGAGCGCGGCGGCGCCCAGGTCGGCGCGCAGCTGCTCCGTGGTGCGCGCACCGAGGATCACCGAGCTGACCGCCGGCCGGGCGAGCAGCCAGGCGAGCGCCACCTGCGGCATCGGGACACCCCGCGCCTCGGCGACGTCCTGCACCGCGGCGAGCACGTCCCACGTGCGCTCCCGGACCGCCACCCGGTCGTAGGCCTCCATGCCGCGGCCGGGGTCCTCGCCGAGCCGGGTGGCGCCGGACGGGCGCTGCTCACGGGTGTACTTGCCCGACAGCCAGCCGCCGCCGAGCGGTCCCCACGGCAGCAGCCCCAGGCCGTTGGCGAGGCAGGCGGGCACGATCTCGGCCTCGACGTCGCGGCCGAGCAGGCTGTACGAGGGCTGCAGCGTCACCGGGACGGCGAGGTGCCGGGACTCCGCGAGGTCGACGGCGCGCTGCACCTGCCAGGCGGTGAAGTTCGACAGCCCCGGGTAGCCGACCTTGCCGGCCGAGACCGCGTCGTCGAGGAAGCGCAGCGTCTCCTCCAGCGGCGTGAGCGGGTCCCAGGCGTGCAGCTGGTAGAGGTCGACGTGGTCCACGCCGAGCCGGCGCAGCGAGTCGTCGAGGGCCCGGCGCAGGTGGCGGCGGGAGGTGCCCACCGCGTTGGGCTCCTCGCCCATCGGGAACCGGCCCTTGGTGGCCAGGACGACGCGGTCGCGGACGTCGGCCGGCCGCGCGGCCAGCCAGCGCCCCACGATCTCCTCGGCGGCGCCGGCGGAGTAGACGTCGGCGGTGTCGACCAGCGTGCCGCCCGCCGCCACGAAGACGTCGAGCTGCTCGTGCGCCCCGGCCTCGTCGGTCTCCGCCCCGAAGGTCATCGTGCCCAGCGCCAGCGCCGACACGGCGCAGCCGCTGCGGCCGAGGATGCGCTGCTCCATGGCCCGGTGCACGGCTCGTTGCATGGCCCCAGCAAGCCACAGCTGCCCGGACGGCGCCCGGTGGGGGAGGCCGGTCCGGGTGCTCCCCCACGCCGGCCGGCGGGTTCGGGGGCGTCACCTGATGGTCGCCGCGCAACGCCGTCGAGAGGCTGGCGGAGCCGGCCGGGACCGAGGTCACGTCCCGCCCGGATCCCTCCGTCGTGGCCCGAGACGAGGCGTCGTGTCCGCTCCTCCCGCCGTCCGCACCCCGCCGTCCGCGAGCCGCCGCGGCCGGACCTGGCTGGGCCGCCTCGCGCTGCGCCGGATCCGCCGTCGCGGCCTGGACCCCTCGCGCCTGACGTTCCTCCCGCCGGCCGCGCGCGTGCCGCTGCAGCGGGTCGGCGTCGACCCGGTCCCCCGGCTCGCCGAGCTGCGGGTCAGCGGGCCCGTGCACCGCCTCGACCTGCCCTTCGACCTCTCGGTGTACCTGGTCACCGGCGCCGCCGAGGCCCGCGCGGTGCTCGCCGACTCCGCGGGCTTCAGCACCGACGTCCGGCACCTGTTCAGCGGTACCGGCCCGGCCACGGCCGACGACGTCGGCGGGCTCGGCCCGACCGACCCGCCGCAGCACACCCGGCTGCGCGGGCTGGTGGCACCGGACTTCACGCGGGCCCGCATGCAGCGACTGGAGCCGGCCGTCGAGGAGACGGTGGCCCGGGCGCTGGACGACCTGGCCGCGGCGGGGTCCCCGGCCGACCTCGTGCGGCACGTCGCGATGCCCGTCCCGATGACGACGATCTGCGCCCTCCTCGGGCTCGACCGTCCCGACGAGCAGGTGGTCAGCCGGCTGGGCGCCCGGCGGTTCGACGCCACGGGCGGCACGGCCGGCACCTTCGGCGCGGTCTCCGCGCAGCGCCGGCTGCTGTTCGACGCGGTGGCCGCCCAGCGCCGGGCGCCCGGCGACGGGCTGATCGGACGGGTGATCCGGTCCGAGGGGGACGCCGTCTCCGACGCCGAGCTGGCCGGGCTCGCCGACGGCATCGTCACCGGCGGCTTCGAGACGACGGCGTCGATGATCGCGCTGGGGACCCTGGTGCTGCTGGGCGACCCCGACGCCGCCGCCCTGGTGCGCGACGGCTCGCGCCGCGACGTCGAGCGGGTGGTCGACGAGCTGCTGCGCCTGCTGTCGGTCGTGCAGGTCGCCTTCCCCCGCTTCGCCCGGGAGGACCGGGAGCTGTTCGGCACCCGGCTGCGCGCCGGCGACGTCGTGCTCGTCTCGCTGAGCGGCGCCGACCGCGACCCCGCCTGGGCCGGCGCGCACGCCGACCGGCTGGACCCGGCCCGGTCGACGCGCGGCGGGCACCTCGCCTTCGGCCACGGCATCCACCGCTGCGTGGGCGCCGAGCTCGCCCGGCTGGAGCTGCGGATCGTGCTGCCCGCGCTGCTGCGGCGTTTCCCGGACCTCGCCCTGGCCGTCCCGCCCGACCGGCTCGCGTTCCGGCGGCTGGCGTTCGTGTTCGGCGTCGACGCGCTGCCCGTGACGTTCCGAGGGACACCCGGGATCCCCTGAGCGGCGGCCCGCGAGGGTCCCTGGCAGCTCCGTTGCGCACGGGGACCGGGATGACGCTGTCGCCGTCCCGCGTCGCGGCCGATCGTGGCGTCATGGACCTCGCCGTCGCCGCCCTGGGCGCCGCACTCCTCGCGGCCGCCGTCCACCTCCGCCCCACCGGGACCCCGGCGGGCCGGATCCGGCGCGCCGCGGCCCGGCGCTGGCGGGCGCACGTGCAGCTCTGGGACGCAGTCCTGTCCGGCGACCCGTGGGCTCCCCGGCCTGCGGCCGGTCTCGACGTGCAGCCGCTGCGCTGGGAGGGGGACGTGCTGCGGGGGACCGTCCTGCCCGGCCGCACGTGCTGACGCCCGGGGGCGCGGGAGGTCAGCGGCCGCCGGTCAGGGCGGCGAGCTCGACGACGGCGTCCACGAGGGCCGGGCCGTCGAGCAGGACGGCGTCGTTGTGGTCGGCCCCCGGCACCTCGACCCGGCGGTGCAGCCCCGCGGCGGAGTCGGCCACCCGCCGGCTCTGCGCCGGCGGCACGATGGTGTCGGCGCCGCCGGACACGACCGTCGTCGGCACCCGGACCCGGGCCACCTGCTCGGCCACCGGGTACCGGTCGCGCAGCAGCAGGCGGACCGGCAGGAAGGGGTAGTGCTCGCTGCCGACGGCGGCCAGGTCGACGAACGGCGACCGCAGCACCAGGCCCGCGGGCGGGTGCTCCACGGCCAGCTCGGTGACGACCGCGCAGCCGAGGCTCTCGCCGTAGTAGAGGAGCCGGTCCGCGGGGACCCGGGCCTCCTCGAGGAGCCAGCTGCGCGCGGCCCGGACGTCGAGGGCCAGCCCCTCCTCGCTGGGGCTGCCGGGGTTGCCGCCGTACCCGCGGTAGTCGAACAGCAGCACCGCCAGCCCGGCGGAGGACAACGCCCGGGCCAGCGGTGCGCGCAGCCCCCGGTGCCCGCCGTTGCCGTTGGCGACCAGGACGGCGGGCGCGTCGCCGGTCGGGCCGGGCACGAACCAGGCACCGAGGATCAGGCCGTCGGCGGTGGCCAGCCGGACGTCACGGCCCCCGGGGACGGCGTCGGCGGCCGCGGGCACGGGACCGTCGTCGGGCAGGTAGACCAGCCGCCGCTGCAGCGCCCAGAGCAGACCCACCAGCAGAGCCAACAGCACGACGACGACCAGCGCCGCCCGGAGTCCGGAGCGCACGGCGCCAGGATGCCCTCCCGCTCCACGGGCGCCGGACGAGAGCCTGGCCGCGGCCGCGCTCCGTTCGTAGAGTCCTCCGGGTGGAGCAGCCGCGGACTGGCCCGGATCGGTCGGACGACGGCGTCGAGCAGGAGCGCGGCGGGCAGGGGACGGCGACGGCCGGCCCTCCGCCTCCGGACCTGGCCGGCTACCGCCGGGCGGTCGACGAGGCGGTGCGGCACCTCCGCGACGGCACGGCCGACCCCGGCCGGGCCGCCGGGCCCGTCCTCGCCCGGGCGGCCGGGACCCCGGAGCTGCGCGGGGTCCTCGACCGCGTCCCGGGTGGCGCCGACGTCGCGCTCGAGCGGATCACCCGCCAGCTGTCGGGCTTCCGGCCCAACCCCCGGTCGAACGCCACGACCCCGGCGACCCTGCTCCGGATCGCGCTGCTCCAGCAGATCGACGTCGCCTGGTGGGGGTCGGTGCCCCCGTTCGCCGACGACGACGCCGTCCGGCGGTCCCCCCAGCTGACGGCGCTGGCCCCGCTGCGGCGGCAGCGGCGGCTCGACTTCCGCTACCGGATCGGCAGCACCGCCCTGCCCGGCCGCGCCCGCAACTACGCCGTCCGCCGGTGGGCGCCCGACCGCGAGCCGCGGTCGTCGGGGCTGAGCTACCCGCTCGCCCGCCCGGCGATGGTCGCGCTGCTCAACGAGGTCGCCCGGGAGTTCGCGGCGGCCGCCCGGCCCTGGCGGGGGACGATGTGGGTGAACTGCATCGTGCGGAGCACCGCCGTCCAGACGCGGCTGCAGCAGCTGGGGTACTCGGCGCTGCTGCCGAGCGCGCACTGCACCGGGCACGCCGCCGACATCGAGATGGCCTGGCTGCGCCGGCACGGCGTGGCCCCGGCACTGGAGGACGTGCTGACCGCCTACCGCGACGACGGGGTGCTCAACGTGATCGACGAGGGCCAGGCCTGGCACGTCTGTCTGGCGCCGGCACACGCCGGCCGGTACGCGGCCGCGGCACCGCCCGCCCCCGGGACGCGGGGGGACGCCTGATGTGCGGGATCGCCCTCGTGCTCGGGCCGGGCGCCGGCACGCAGCAGGCGCTGTTCGACGGCATGCTCGACGCGATCTCGCCCCGCGGGGAGGTCGACGAGGTCCTCCGCGGCGACGACGCGCTGCTCGGCACCGCCCGGCTGCGCATCGTCGACCGCGAGCACGCCGTCCAGCCGTGGACGTCGGCGGACGGGGCGTGGGCGCTCTGCTTCAACGGGGAGGTCTTCAACCACGGCGAGCTGCGCGCCCGGCTGCACGCCGAGGGACGGGCCACGCGGTCGGAGAGCGACACCGAGGTGGTCCTCGAGACCGTCCTCGCCTGGGGCGAGGAGGCGCTGCTCGCGATGCGCGGCGAGTTCGCCTTCGCCCTGGTCGAGCGGGACAGCCGCCGGGTGTTCCTGGCCCGCGACCCGGTGGGGGTCAAGCCGCTGTACTGGGCGCTCGCCGACGGCCGGCTGCACGTCGCCTCGGAGGTGAAGGCCCTCGTCCCGCTCGGCGTGGCCGTCTCCGAGGTGCCCCCGGGCCACTGCGGCTGGGCCGGTCCCGGGAGCCCACCGGTCCTGCACCCCTACCTCGACCTCTACCGGCTGGGCGAGGGCCGGCCGGAGCTCGCCGGCGTCGAGGAGGCGGCGGAGGCCCTGCGGACGACGCTCACCGACGCGGTGCGCATCCGGGTGGACACCGACCTGCGCGTCGGCGTGGTGCTCTCCGGCGGGCTCGACAGCTCGCTGACCCTCCTGCTCGTGCAGCGACTGCACCCCGACTGCGTGGCCTTCACCGTCGGGGCCGAGGGCAGCGAGGACCTCGCCTACGCGCGGCGGCTGACCGCCGACCTGGGCGTGGAGCACGTCGTCGTCCCCGTCCGGCCCCGCGAGCTGGGGCTGCGCGACGTGCGGGAGGCCATCCGCGTCTCCGAGCTCACCGAGTACGGCGACATCATCAACGCGGTGGTCTCCCAGCGGCTGTTCGCCGCCGTCCACGCAGCCGGCGTGAAGGTGGTGCTCACCGGCGACGGGTCCGACGAGCTGTTCGGCGGCTACGCGATGTACCACCGGGTGCCCGGGCAGGACACGCGCCGGCTGTTCCTGCACAAGATCGGCCACCTGAGCCGCACGGAGCTGCAGCGGGTCGACCGCACCTCGATGGGCAACGGGGTCGAGGCGCGGGTGCCCTTCCTCGACGTCGAGATGCTCGACCTGGCGATGCGGATCCCGCAGGAGCTCAAGCACCGCGACGGCTACGAGAAGTGGATCGTGCGGCACGCGTTCGCCGACCTGCTCCCCGAGTACGTCCGGGCGCGGCACAAGAACCCGATGTCGCACTCCAGCGGCCTGCACGAGCGGATCCGGCTGTTCCGGCCGCTGTTCCCGCGCATCTACGCCGGGTACGGGTACGGGTGCGCCGCGCCGCTGCAGCGCGACTTCTCCGAGGTGCTCAGGGAGCACGACTACGACGTCGACGCGGCCGCCGCCAGCACCCCGCGGGACCTGACCGTCGCCGAGCACGCCCGCGACCTGGTGGGGGCGCTGCGCTGGAACCTCGCCTCGCTCGTGCGCCGCCGCGCGGACCCCGCCGGCGGCTGACCGGTCCCGCGCG
Source organism: Geodermatophilus amargosae (assembly GCF_041028265.1). Classification (GTDB taxonomy): domain Bacteria; phylum Actinomycetota; class Actinomycetes; order Mycobacteriales; family Geodermatophilaceae; genus Geodermatophilus; species Geodermatophilus amargosae_A. Next base: position 104,912 of record NZ_JABGCW010000006.1, on the reverse strand, counting down.
GCGCCGCGCACGTGTGACAGTGGCGCCATGTACCTGCTGCTCGAGTACTCGCTGGCCGACGACTACCTGGAGCGGCGGGCGGCGCTGCGGGAGGAGCACCTGGCGCTCGCCGCGGCGGCGCACGAACGGGGTGAGCTGCTGTTCGCCGGCGCGCTGCCCGACCCCTTCGACCGCGCGCTGCTGGTCTGGACCGCCGCGCGCGGGGTGGTGGAGCGCTTCGCGGAGTCCGATCCGTACGTGCGCGACGGCCTGGTCACGTCCTGGACGGTGCGGCCGTGGGACGTCGTCGTCGGAGGTCAGGGGTCGTGAGCAGCGGCTTCCCGACCGCCGCCGAGCTCGCCGCCGAGGAGGACGAGCTGCGGTTCGCCTCCTTCACCAACGACGACGCGTGGGACCTCGGCTCGGCGCTCGTGGCCACCGCCCGCAGGGCCGACGCCCCGGTGGCCGTGGAGATCCGCCGCAACGGGCACCGGCTGTTCTCCGCCGCGCTGACCGGCGCCACCCCCGACAACGCCTCGTGGATCGCGCGCAAGGCCCGCGTGGTGCAGCGCTTCCGGCACGGCTCGCTGTACGTGCGGCAGACGTGGATCGAGCGCGGCACCACGTTCGAGGAGTCCTCGGGCCTCGACCCGCGGCGGTACGCCGCGCACGGCGGTGCCGTGCCCGTGCTGGTGCGCGACGTCGGTCCGGTCGGCGTCGTCGTCGTGTCGGGGCTCCCCCAGCTGGAGGACCACCGGATGGTCGTCGCCGCCCTGCGCGCCCACCTCGGCCGCTGAGCGCCGGAGCCGGGACCTCCGTCCGTTCCGGCCGGCCCCCCGCGGTCCTACGGTCGCCGTGCGCCGGCTCCCGGGCGCACGACGGCTCCTGGCCGGCGCGGACCCCGTCCCTGCACACCGCCGAGGTGGTCGCCATGCGGACCCCGGAGAGGTCCACCGTCCTCACGCTGTCGGGCGCGGCCACGCTCGTGGCCGGGATCGCGCTCCTGCCCGCCGTCGCCACGGCCGGCGAGGACGCCCGCGCCCACGGCGCCGCCGTCGTCGAGGGGCCGTTCGCCACCGACCGGCTCGAGGAGGCCTTCCTCGACCACGACGGGAACGGGCTGCCCTCGCTCGGTGACGAGCTGGTCTACACCAACAGCAGCACCGGGCCCTTCGGCGCGGCCACCGACACCGGCGAGTGCGTCTTCCACCTGGTGGACCTCGCCGCCGACAGCGCCACCCTGCACTGCACCACCACGACGTGGGGGGCGAGGGGCTCGCTCACCGTCCAGGGCGTGGCCCGGACCGGCGTCACCTCCCCGGTCCTGCACGAGCCGGCGACCTGGGCGGTCACCGGCGGCACCGGCGAGCTCGCCTCGGCGTCGGGCGAGGTCTACGTCGAACGCTTCGAGGGCGCCGGGCTCGACTTCCGCACGTACGGCCGGCTGCGGGTCGTGCTCGACGGCTGAGCGCGCCGCGGGTGGTGGCCGCCCGGGACGGCGACCACCCGCGGGTAGCGTGACGCCCGTGGAGACCCCCCTGCGGAACTGGGCGGGCAACCTCACCTACCGCGCCGCGCGGGTGCACCGGCCGAGGACCGTGGCCGAGGTGCAGGACGTCGTCGCGCGCAGCGAGCGGGTCAAGGCCCTCGGCTCACGGCACTGCTTCAACGACATCGCCGACACCACGGCCGACCACGTGCTCCTCGACGACCTCGACACCGGCATCGAGCTCGCCGAGGCCGCCGACGACGGCACCGGCGTCCTCTGGGTGCCGGCCGGCCTGCGCTACGGCGAGCTGGTCCGGGAGCTCGCGGCCACCCGCCGGGCGCTGCACAACCTCGCGTCGCTGCCGCACATCACCGTCGCCGGCGCCACCGCCACCGGCACGCACGGCTCGGGCAACCGCAACGGCTCGCTGAGCACCTCGGTGGCCGGGCTGGAACTGGTGCGCTCCGACGGCGAGGTCGTCGTCCTCGGGCCCGGCGACGCCGACCTGCCCGGCGCGGTCGTGCACCTCGGGGCGCTCGGCGTCGTCACCCGGGTGGCCCTGCGGTTCCAGCCGACCTTCGACGTCCGCAACACCGTCTACGTCGGCATGACGTGGGACCGGCTGTTCGCCGACCTCGACGCCGTGGCCGACGCCGCCTACAGCGTCAGCGTCTTCACCGACTGGCGCACGGTCACCTCGGTGTGGGTCAAGTCGCGGCCGGAGGACCCCGCGGTGCCGGAGGACTTCTTCGGCGCCCGCGCGGCCACCGAGCCGACGCACATGCTCCCCGACACCCCGGTGGAGAACCTCACCGAGCAGCTCGGCGTCCCCGGGGAGTGGCACGAGCGGCTGCCGCACTTCCGCGCCGAGTTCACCCCGAGCAAGGGCGAGGAGCTGCAGAGCGAGTGGTTCGTGCCCCGCCGGCACGGGCGCGCGGCCTGCGAGGCGCTGCGCGGTCTCGCCGACCGGGTGGGGCCGCTGCTGCAGGTCAGCGAGATCCGCACCGTCGCCGCCGACGACCTGTGGCTGAGCCCCGCGCACGGCGGCGACGTCATGGCCCTGCACTTCACCTGGCTCCCCGACCAGGACGCCGTGACCGCGGTGCTGCCGGAGATCGAGGCGGCGCTGCGCCCCTTCGGCGCCCGGCCGCACTGGGGCAAGCTGTCCACCACCGGGGCCGCCGAACTCGCCGGGCTCTATCCGCGGATGGCGGACTTCCGGGCGCTGGTGCGCCGGTTCGACCCGCGCGGTGCCTTCCGCAACGACCACCTCGACCGGACCGTCGCCGCCTTCGGCTGAGCCTCAGCCCAGGGCACGCAGCCGGGCGTCGAGGAAGGCCCGCTCGGCGGCGTTCTCCGTGAGCGACAGCGCCTCGCCGTAGGCCTCGCGCGCCTCGCCGACCCGGCCCAGCCGCCGCAGCAGGTCGGCGCGGGCCGCCGGCAGGTAGCCGTAGCCGGCCAGCTGCGGCTCGGCGGCGAGCTCGTCGAGAGCCGCCAGGCCCGCCGCCGCTCCCGAGGCGAAGCCGACGGCGACCGCGCGGTTGAGCGCCACCACCGGGGAGGGCCACACCTGGGTGAGGACGCCGTAGAGCGCGACGACCTCGGCCCAGTCGGTGTCGTCCCACGACGGCGACTCCGCGTGCACCGCGGCGATCGCGGCCTGCAGCGCGTACCGCGACGGCGGCCGGGCCCGCAGCGCCTCGCGGACCAGCTCCACGCCCTCGGCGATGGCCGCCCGGTCCCACCGCGTGCGGTCCTGCTCCTCGAGCAGCAGCAGCCGGCCGTCGTCGCCGGTGCGGGTCTCCCGGCGGGCGTCGGTGAGCAGCAGCAGCGCCAGCAGCCCGGCCACCGCGGGGTCGCGCGGCAGCAGCCCGCGCAGCATCCGGGCGAGCTCCACGGAACGCTCCACCAGGTCGCGGCGCACCAGCTCCTCCCCCGCCGGCGCGGTGTGCCCGGTGGTGAACAGCAGGTGCACGACCGCCAGGACGGCGTCGACCCGCTCCGGCAGCTCCGCGGCCGGCGGCACCCGGTACGGGATCCGGGCGACGGCGATCTTCTTCTTGGCACGGGTGATCCGCGCGGCCATCGTCGCCGGGGGGACGAGGAAGGCGCGGGCCACCTCGCCGGTGGTCAGGCCGCACACCAGGCGCAGCGTGAGCGCCACCTGGGCGGGGCGGTCCAGTGCCGGGTGGCAGCAGGTCGCCACCAGCCGCAGCCTGTCGTCGGGGTAGCCGTGCGCGTCGTCCACCATCGACGGCGCCACGTCCTCCTCGACGAGCAGCGGCAGGTACCGGCGCTCGACGCCGCGGTGGCGCAGCACGTTGAGCGCCCGCCGCCGGGCGGCCGTGGTCAGCCAGGCGCCGGGGCGCGCGGGGACGCCCGCGGTGGCCCAGTCGGTCAGCGCCGCGGCGAAGACCTCCTGCACGCACTCCTCGGCGACGTCGAGGTCGCGGGTGACGCGCAGCGTCGCGGCGAGCACGAAGGCCCACTCGCGACGGTGCGCGTCGGCGACCGCGGCGGCGACGTCGGCGGTCGTGGCGGTCACCGGTCAGTCGAAGGTCATCACCGGGCGGACCTCGACGCCACCGAAGCGTGCCGGCACCGTCCGGGCGACGGCGAGCGCGGTGTCGAGGTCGGGCGCGTCGATGACGTAGTACCCGCCGAGGGCCTCCTTGGTCTCCACGAACGGGCCGTCGGTGACCTCGCCGCCGCGCACCGAGGTCGCGGTCGTCGTCGGCTCGAGCGCCTCACCGCCCAGCAGCGTGGCACCGTGCTGCTCCACGCCCGCGGAGAAGCGTTCGTGCTCGGCCATGATCTCGCCGTTGACCTCGTCGGTCGCGGTGGCGTACTGCGTCTCGTCCTCGTAGATCAGGACCAGGTACTTCGTCATGGTGCCCTCCCGGCTTCCGGGGGTCCGCCGTCCGGACCCTCCACCCCTACGACACGCAGCACCGCACCGGATCGACAGGTCGCGCGGACGATCTCCCGCGACTCCGCGGGACTAGGCGGTCCGGGACTCCCGGTCGTAGTTGCGGCCGAGGAACTCCGGCACCTTGGCCCACCGGAAGGCGAACACCATGACCAGCAGCGTCGCCACGTACGGCACCACGAGCAGCACCTGGCTGGGGATGTCGATGCCGGCCACCTCGGCGCGCAGCGCGACGACGTCCATGGCCGCGAAGAACAGGGCGCCGAGGACGATGAACTGCGGGCGCCACCCGCCGAAGAAGGTCAGGGCGATCGCCAGCCAGCCGCGGCCGCCGACGATGCTGTCGGTGTAGGTCCCGGTGTAGACCAGCGGCAGGTACGCCCCCGCCACGGCCATGAGCGCTCCTCCGACCGTGGCGGTCCACAGCCGGTTGCGCACCACGGGGATGCCCAGGCTGTCGGCCGCCTTCGGGTTCTCCCCCACCGAGCGCAGGTCCAGGCCCGCCCGGGTGCGGTACAGGAAGAACCACGCGGCCACCGCGAGCAGGGCCGCCAGGTAGACGAGCACGTTGTGCGAGAACAGCGCGGTGCCGAGGACCGGGACGTCGCTCAGCAGCGGGATCTCCAGCCGCGGGAGGGTGTCGACCCGAGGCGTCGTCGCCCCCTGGCCGATGACGATCCGGTACAGCAGCCCGGCCAGCCCGGTGGCGGCGAAGAACAGCGCCAGCCCGACCACGAACTGGTCGAGCCGGAGCACGGTCGTCGCCCACCCGAGGGCGGCGCCGAAGACCGCCCCGGTGCCGGCGGCCAGCAGGATGCCGATCGTGGTGCTGCCCGTGCCGTAGCTGACGAGGAAGCCGATGGCGGCCCCGAGGAGCATGACGCCCTCCTGCGACACGCTGAAGACGCCGGTCAGGCCGCCGAGCATCGTGCCGAGGGAGGCGAGCAGGTAGGGGACCATGGCCACCACGGTGAGCTGGGCCAGGGCCGCGAACTCGGTCATGTCACCCTCCGCGCCAGCCGCCCCGCGATCACGTCGGAGAGCAGCAGGAAGATCAGGATCAGGGCCTCGATGATCAGCACCATCTCGGCGGGGACGCCGACGGTGCGCTGCATGGAGCTGGCGCCCACCTCGAGGATCGCGATGCCGAAGGCGACCACGGGCACCCACAGCGCGCTGCCCCGGGCGATGAGCCCGATGATGATGCCGAGCAGCAGGAAGTTCGACTGCATGCCCTCGATCGCGCGGCCGTGCACGCCGCCCACCTCGAGTGCGCCGGCCAGCCCGCCGAGCGCACCGCCGACGACCAGCGCCACGACGGCGACCTTCTCCACCCGGATGCCGTTGATCGCCGCGGCACGCGGGTTGGCGCCCGCGGCGCGCAGCTCGAAGCCCGCGGCCGTGCGTCGCGTGACCACGGTCGTCACCGCCGCGACGAGGAGCGCGAGCAGGATGCCGGCGTGCACCCCCGGCGGTCCGCCCAGCACGGGCAGCTCGGCCCCCTCGCCCACCCGTTGCGTGGCGGCCACCCCGGCCGCGGGGTCCGACCACACCTCCGTGGCGGCGTAGTCGAGCACCTGGAAGGACACGAAGTTGAGCAGGACGGTGCTGAGGATCTCGTTGACCCGGAACCGCCCCATCAGGAAGGCCGCGATCCCGGCCCACACCGCACCGGAGAGCACGCCGGCGAGGACCACCAGGGGCAGCAGGACGGCGGTGGGCAGGTCGGCGTACACGATCCCGACACCGGCCGCGGCCGTCGCACCCACGAGGAGCTGACCCTCCCCGCCGATGTTGAACCGCCCCACCGCGAGCGGGATCGTGAACCCGAGCGCCAGCAGCGTCAGCGGGACCCACTTCGTCAGCGTCTCGGTGAAGCCGAAGCCGGTCCGGAACGACGTGGTGACGATCGTCCGGTACGCCTCGACGACGTCGTAGCCGAGCGCCGCGATGACGACGCCCGAGACCGCGAAGGCGAGGACGAGCGCCAGCACGTAGGGCAGGAGACCGCGCAGCAGGCGGACCGCGGGCCGCTCCGTCGCCGGGGCCGGTGCGTCGGTGTCGGTCAGCACGGGCGCGCTCATGCGTCCTCCCGGACCCCGGCCATGAGGCGGCCGAGCTCGTAGACGTCGTAGTCCCCGCGGGCGCGCTCACCGACGACCTCGCCGGAGTAGAGGACCACCATCCGGTCGGCGAGCAGGCTCAGCTCGTCGAGGTCCTCGGAGACGAGCACGACCGCGCAGCCCCGGTCGCGGGCCTCGTGGACCCGGTCGTAGACGAAGCGGGTCGAGCGCAGGTCCAGACCGCGGGTCGGGTTCTGCAGCACGAGGACCGCGGGCTCCCGGTCGAAGGCCCGGGCGAGCACCAGGCGCTGGATGTTGCCCCCGGAGAGGTTCCCGGCCAGGGCGTCGGGACCGGGCGTCTTGATGGAGTACCGCTCGATGGTGTCCCTGGCGTGCTCCCGGACGCGTCGCCAGTCGATCAGCCCGGCGCGGCGGTTGTCGGCCCGGCGCTGGGCGCCCAGGAGCAGGTTGTCGGCCACCGTGCCCGCTCCGAGGATCCCGTCCCGGTGCCGGTCCTCGGGCACGTAGGCGACCCCCGTGGACAGCCAGCGGCGGGTGGGCGCCCCTGCCAGGTCCGTGCCGTCCACGGCCACGCTCCCCGCGCGGACGGGACGCACCCCGGCCAGCACCTCCGCCAGCTCGACCTGCCCGTTGCCGGCCACCCCGGCGACGCCGACCACCTCGCCGGCACGGACCTCCAGGCCCAGGCCGCGCAGCGCCGGGACGCCGTGGTCGTTGTCGGCCGTGACGCCGGAGACGGACAGCCGGACCCGCCCGGCGTCGGGGCGCCGCTGCCCGGCGGGCAGGGCGGCCGGCACCTCCCCGACCGCGCCGACGCCCAGGGCGGCCGCGACCTCGGAGGTCTGCTCCCCGACCAGCTCGCCGACCATGAGCGAGGCCAGCCCGGTGGCGTCGGTCGCCGACCTCGGCACCGTCGCGATCCGCCGTCCGTCGCGCATGACCGAGATCCGGTCGCAGATGGCCAGCACCTCGCGCGCCTTGTGCGAGATGAAGACGACGCTGGTGCCCTCGGCGACGATGCCGCGCAGCGAGGCGAAGAGCCCGTCGACCTCCTGCGGCGTGAGGTTGGTCGTCGGCTCGTCCAGGACCAGGACCCTGGCCCCGCGGTAGAGCACCTTGAGGATCTCCACCCGCTGCCGCGCGCCCACCGAGAGCCGGTCGGTGCGCGCCCGCGGGTCGACCGCGAGGCCGAAGCGGTCGGAGAGCTCGGTGATCCGGCGTGCCGCGCCGCGCAGCCCGCCGGAGCCGGCGCTGGTCCCCAGCACCACGTTCTCCAGGACGGTGTAGCTCGACACCTGCAACAGGTGCTGGTGCACCATCCCGATGCCGAGCGCGATGGCGTCGCGCGGCGACCGGATGTGCGCCTCCCGGCCGTCGACGCGGATCTCGCCGGAATCGGCCCGGTACAGGCCGTAGAGGACGTTCATCAGCGTCGTCTTGCCGGCGCCGTTGCCGCCGACCAGCCCGTGCACCTCGCCGGTGGCCAGCTGCAGGTCGGCGTCGGTGAGGGCGCGGACGGGCCCGAAGGACTTGCTGATCCCGCTCATCGTCAGCGGACGGTCCCGGCCGGGGGCCGCACCCCCGGCCGGTCCGACCGCGGTGGCGCCGCTCACTCGACCGGGGTCACGTCGCGCTCGACCTCGATCTCGCCGGACCGCAGCTGCTCGACGGCCTGGTCGACCTGGTCCACCACGGCCTGGTCGACGTTGGCGGGCGGCTGGAGCGAGATGCCCCGCTCGTAGTCCATGCCGAGGTAGCCGCCGGTCTCGCCGTCCTCCACCGAGCCGAGGATCTCGTCGAGCATCGGGGTGAAGTCGTACAGGACCGACGTCAGGTACCGGTCGGGCGCGAGGTTGGACTTGTCGGTGTACTTCGCCGTCATGAGCACGCCCGCGGGGGCGTCGGCGACGCCCTCGAAGGCCCCGACCGCGCCGAGGTTGAGCGAGGTCAGGATGACGTCGTTGCCGTCGGCGAGCAGCTGGCTGGTGAACTGCTGGGCCCGCGTCGGGTCGTTGAAGTCCCCCGTCCACACCGGGGTCAGGGTCGCGGTGGACCCGGTGTCCTCGAGGGCCTGCTCCACCGCGTGCACCTCCGAGTAGGAGAACGGCAGCGTGACGCCGCCGAGGTAGGCGATCCGCCCGCTCTGGCTGGCTCCCGCGGCGAGGACGCCCAGCGGGTAGAAGGCCAGGTGGAAGTTGCGGTCGAGGACCCAGACGTTGTCGGGCACGTCGGAGGGCTCGGTGTCCTGCTCGGCGATGAAGACGACCTCCGGAGCCTCCTCCGCGACGGCGACCGTCGCGTCGTAGAACTGGCTGCCGTGGGTCCAGATGACGGTGTAGCCGTCGGCGACGTACTCGCGCAGCACCCGCTCGGCGTCGGGCACCTGGACGCTCTCGGAGTACGTGGTGTCCGCGCCGTGGTCCTCCTCGGCGGCCTGCAGGGCCTGCAGCCCCAGGAAGGTGTAGTCGGCGTCGGTGGTGGTCCCGGAGAAGACGGCGGCGATCCGCGGCGCCGCACCGTCCCCGCCGCCGCCGCCACCACCGCCGCCACCACCGCCGCCACCGCCTCCGCCGCCGCAGGCGGTGAGGACGAGCAGGGCCGATGCGGCCAGGGCACTCGCGGTGGATCGGGCAGATCGCATGGGCGGTACATCCCGTCGTCGACCGGCTGGAGGAGTGGGTGCATCTCAGCGGTGAGGAGTGCTCCGCACAACACCCCGCGCCGGGCCGTGATCGAGATGCCGCTCGGCGTCCCCGGGGTCCCCCCGCCGGCCGGCGGCCCGGCTCCCGGCGACCGGCCGTCGCGGCGGCGGCAGGGCGCGCCGGAGCAGTGGGCACGAAACGCCAACGGGACGGCATCGTTTCGGCCACTTCCTGCCGGTGCGCTCCGGGATGCGTACTCCGTAACGTCACGTACAGCAGTCAGGGCGTACCCGTCCGTCACGGACGGGGCGCCACCGCCCACCTCCCGAGGAGCTTCCGTGCTGTCCTCCCACCTCAGCCTGATCACCGAGTCCAACGCCCGGCCGCCGGCCGTCGCCGAGCCCGACGCCGTCGCCGGCTCGCCGTGGAGCGTCCTCACCGGCGGTGACGCCACCTGGCGGCTGGACGCCCTGTGCGCCGAGACCGACCCCGAGGCCTTCTTCCCGGAGAAGGGCGGCTCGACCCGCGAGGCCAAGCGCGTCTGCTCCGGCTGCGAGGTCCGCACCGAGTGCCTCGAGTACGCCCTCGCCAACGACGAGCGCTTCGGCATCTGGGGCGGCCTGTCCGAGCGCGAGCGTCGCCGGGTGCGCCTGGCCCGCCGCATGCCGCTCAGCGCCTGAGCGGCCCGGAGCGCCCCCGGCGGCTACGGTCGCGACGCCGCATCCCCGCCCGTCGCGCCCGCACCGCCCGCGAGGAGGACCGCCGATGGCCGAGGTCGTGCTCTTCCACCACGCGCTCGGGTTGACCCCCGGCGTCACCGCCTTCGCCGACGACCTGCGCGCGGCCGGGCACACGGTGCACACCCCCGACCTGTTCGAGGGCGCCACCTTCGACTGCGTCGAGGCCGGTGTGGGGCACGCGCGCGAGATCGGCTCCGGCGAGGTCCTGGACCGCGGCACCCGCGCCGTGGCGGACCTGCCGGAGGCGCTCGTCTACGCCGGCACGTCGCTCGGCGTGCTGCCGGCGCAGCGGCTGGCCCAGACCCGTCCCGGCGCCCGCGGCGCGGTGCTCCTCCACTCCTGCATCCCGGCCGAGGAGTTCGGCCCCTGGCCGGCCGGCGTGCCGGTGCAGGTGCACGGCATGGACGCCGACCCGCTGTTCGTGGACGAGGGCGACCTCGCCGCGGCCCGCGCGCTCGCCGCGCGGACCGAGCACGCGGAGGTCTTCCTCTACCCCGGCGACCAGCACCACTTCGCCGACCGCACCCTCCCCTCCTACGACGCCGGCGCCGCCGCGCTGCTCACCCGCCGCGTCCTCGACCTGCCGGCCGCCCGGTGACCTCGCCCGACGTCACGGCCGCCCGGGTGCAGGCCGTCCTCGACATCCCGCTGCACCGGCACCTCGGCATGCGGCTGCGCGATCCCGCGCACCCGCCGGCCGGCATCTGGTTCCCCGTCGACGAGGCCGCGCAGAACCAGGCCGCGCTGCTGCACGGCGGCGTCGTCTACACCTTCCTCGACGTCGCGGCGTTCCTCGCGCTCCTGCCCTCCCTCGGCGACGGGGAGCACGCGGTCACCCACGACCTCACCGCCTCGCTGTTGCGGCCGGTGCCCGCCGGCGCGCGGGTCGACCTCACCGGCTCGGTGCTGCGCCGCGGCCGGGCCGTGGCGTTCCTGCGCTCGGAGGCGACGGTGGACGGCGTCCTCGTCGCCTCGGCGCAGGTCACGAAGTCGATCGTCCCGATCGGCTGACCCCCGGCGTGCTCCACGGGGCGCCGGACCCGACCGACCTCACCGCGCGGTGCCCGACCTCGAGCTGCGGGGTGGGGTCGGGCACCACGCCGTGGGGATCGTGGGTGGAGGCGCACTCACCACAGGGACATGGAGCGGGTGAAGATCCCGGCGACGTCGTCCTCGGTCACCTCCCGCGGGGAGGTGGCCAGCAGCCGCTGCTGCTTCATCGTGCCCTCGACCAGGTCGGGGACGTCCCCCTCGTCGAACCCGACCGCGGCGATCCCGTTGGGGATGTCGATGTCACGCATCAGGTCGGTGAGCACGGTGGGCAGGAACTCCGCCGCGTCGTCGGGCTCGCCGGCGTTGGGGGCGAGCAGCTTCGCGGCCCGCACGTGCCGCTCGGGCGCGGCTTCGAAGGTGAACCGGAAGGCCTCAGGCGCGGTCAGCGCCACCGACATCCCGTGCGGGACCATCGGCTCGTCGGCCGGGTAGTCCTTGGGGTGGAAGTCCTTCACCTGACCGGCGATCGGGTAGGCGTTGGCGTGCGGCACGTGCACGCCGGCGTTGCCGAAGCCCATCCCGGCGAAGGTGGCCGCCATCGCCATGTCCGCGCGGGCCTGCGCGTCGTCGCCGTGCCGGACCGCCCGCCGGAAGGACCCGGCCAGCAGCGACAGCGCCTTCTCCGACCACATGTCCGAGATGGGGTTGGAGCCGCAGTAGGGCACCCGCTGCTCCGGCTGCTTCCGGTCGTAGGTGGTGTACCAGCGCGCCGTGTAGCTCTCCAGCGCGTGGCAGAGGATGTCCATCCCCGAGGCGGCGGTGACGCCGGGCGGCTGGGTGAGCGTCAGGTCGGGGTCGATGACGGCGAGGGTGGGCCGCAGCCGCGCGTGGCTGATCCCGGTCTTCACCCGCTGGGAGATCACGTCCATCACGCAGATCGTGGTGCTCTCCGACCCGGTGCCCGTCGTCGTCGGGACGGCGACCAGCGGCCGGAGCGGCTCGGAGGGCGCCTGCCCCTTCCCCACCGGCACGTTGACGTAGTCCAGGAGCTCGCCGGGGTTGGTGGTCAGCAGGTTGATCGCCTTGGCGGTGTCGATGCTCGACCCGCCGCCCACGGCGACGAACGCGTCCCACGGCCCCGAGGAGCGCGCGTCCTCGATGGCCTGCGTCAGGCTGACGTCGGTGGGCTCGACGTGCACGCCGTCGTAGACCCGCGCCTCGATGTCGAAGCGGGCCATCTGGTCGGCCACCCGCTGCGGCAGGCCGGTGGCGGCCACGCCGGGGTCAGTGACCACCAGCACCCGGCGGACGCCGTAGCGGCTGAGGTCGAAGCCGATCTCGTCGGACGCGCCGCTGCCGAACTTCAGCTGGGGTGCGCCGTAGGTGAACACGGACTCCGGGCTCGTCATGGCGGGTCTCCTCTGGTCGGCGGGGGCGGGTCGCGGCGATCGGGTTGCGAGGATCGTTGCACCCTCCTTGTGGCGGCGACCACAGCGAGGCAGGGTCGGGTGCACCTGCCAACCTTCCCCTGGAGGCCCGCCATGACCGCTGAGCCCGAGACCACCGCCGTCCCCTCCCTCGACGAGCTGCTCGCCGACGCGCCCACCAACTGGGGCAAGTGGGGTGACGACGACGAGGTCGGCGCCCTCAACTACCTCGGCCCGGAGCAGGTCCTCGCCGCCGTCGGGCTGGTGAGCTCCGGCAGGGTCTTCACCCTGCAGCGGCTGATCGGCGACCCCAAGGGCGACCCGGTGTGGCCCGGCCGGACGCCGGCGGTCCGCACCCAGGTCCTCGACGAGAGCGACTGGGACGAGGGCGGCAAGGGCGCGCAGTACCCCGGCGGCCTGCACTACGCCGACGACAAGATCGACGCCTACCTGCAGGGCTCGACCCAGTACGACGCACTCGGCCACCTCTGGTACGGCGGCAAGATCTGGAACGGCTACGACGCGCGGACCACCGTGGGCGGCCTGGACAAGGCCAGCGTCGAGCCGATCGCCCAGCGCGGGGTGGTCGGGCGTGCCGTGCTGCTGGACATGGCCCGCTTCCGCGGCAAGGCCACCCTGGACAAGGGCGAGACCTTCACCCACGAGGACCTGCTGGAGTGCGCGGCGGCCCAGGGCGTGGAGATCCAGAAGCGCGACATCCTGGTGGTCCGGACCAACTTCCTGCAGCTGTTCCACGAGCAGGGCGAGGCCTTCTACGAGGGCTTCAACGAGCCGGGCCTGGTCTACAGCCCCGAGCTCGTGCGGTGGTTCCAGGAGATGGAGATCCCCAACCTGGTCACCGACACCATCGCCAACGAGGTCACCACCGACCCGAACACCGGCGTGGCGCTGGTGCTGCACAGCGCCCTCATGCGCAACCTGGGCGTGACGCTCACCGAGATCGCCGACCTGGAGGCCCTGGCCGCCGACTGTGCCGAGGACGGCCGCTACGCGTTCCTCTACGTCGCCGCGCCGCTGAAGGTGGCCAAGGCCGCCGGCACGCCGGTCAACCCCGTCGTCATCAAGTAGCCGGCCGTGAGCGTCTACGACGACCGACCCTGGCTGGCGCTCTACGGCGACCAGCCGGCCGACTACGAGATCGAGTTCGACGACGCCCTGTCGATGTTCCGGGCAGGTGTGCAGCGCGACCCCGACGGCGACGCGCTGCGCTACTTCGACGGCGTCGTCGTCCGCCGCGAGCTCGACGAGATGACCGACGCGCTGGCCGCCGGCCTGCTGGCCTCGGGCTTCCGGCCGGGAGACCGCCTGGCGGTCTACCTGCAGAACGTGCCGCAGTTCGTCATGGCCATGGTCGCCACCTGGAAGGCCGGCGGCGTCATGGTGTCGATCAACCCGATGAGCCGGACGCGGGAGCTGTCCTACCTGCTCAAGGACTCCGGGGCGACGGTGCTGCTCTCCCTCGACACGCTCTACGACGAGGTGGCCCGCGACGTCGTCCCCGACACCGACGTGCGGCTGGTGCTCACCACCAGCGGGCTGGACCTGCAGACCCGCGACGACGAGCGGCTGTTCGCCGGCGTGCAGCGGCAGCGGCACGAGGGCACCACCGACCTGCTGGAGTTCGTCGAGCAGCACCGCGGCCAGACGCCGCCCCCGGTGACGTTCGGCCCCGACGACGTCGCGTTCCTGACCTACACGTCGGGGACGACGGGCGTGCCCAAGGGCGCGATGAACACCCACCGCAACGTCGTCTTCACCGCGCAGGTCTACCGGGACTGGGTGCACGCCGGGCGCGACGGCGCCGTCTTCGGCGTCGCCCCGCTCTTCCACATCACCGGCCTGATCGGCCACGTGGCGGTGAGCATGCTGGTGCCCGCGCCGCTGGTGCTGGCCTACCGGTTCGAGCCGCAGGTGGTGCTCGACGCCTTCCTCGAGCACCGGCCGGCGTTCACCATCGGCGCGATCACCGCGTTCAGCGCGCTGCTCAACGCGCCGGGGTTCGGCAAGGAGCACTTCGACTCGTTCACGTCGATCTACTCCGGCGGTGCGGCGATCTCCCCGGCCGCCGAGCGCGGCTTCATGGAGGCCACCGGCAAGCAGGTGCACAACGCCTACGGCCTCACCGAGACGACGTCGCCGATGACGGTGACGCCGTTCGGGTCGCCCTCGCCGGTGGACCCGACGTCGGGCGCGCTGTCGGTGGGGGTGCCCGCGCCCAACACGATCGTCCGGATCCAGGACGACGACGGGCAGGACCTGCCGCTGGGCGAGGTCGGCGAGATCGTGGCCGACGGCCCGCAGGTGGTGGCCGGCTACTGGGGCAAGCCCGAGGAGACGGCGGCCGGCCTGCCCGGCGGGGCGCTGAAGAGCGGCGACGTCGGGTTCATGGACCCGCAGGGCTGGGTGTTCATCGTCGACCGCAAGAAGGACATGATCAACGCCTCGGGCTACAAGGTGTGGCCGCGCGAGGTCGAGGACGTCCTGGCCGAGCACCCCGCCGTCCGCGAGTCGGCCGTCGTCGGCGTCCCCGACGAGAAGCGCGGGGAGACGGTCAAGGCGTTCGTCAGCCTCAAGCCGGGGGCGAGCGCGACCCCGGACGAGCTGATCGCGCACTGCAAGGAGCGGATGGCCGCCTACAAGTACCCGCGCAGCATCGAACTGCTCGACGAGCTGCCGAAGACGGTCACCGGGAAGATCCTCCGGCGCGAGCTCCGGGGGACCTGAGCGGCGCCGGTCCCCGCGGCGGGCGACCGTCGCGGGGACCGGTGCGGCCGGGCCAGGCCGCCCGGACGCCGAACGCGCCGGTGCCGACGACGGCGACGAGGACGCCGACGTAGGCCCACAGCCAGGGGTCGGCGGCGTCCACCAGGGGCCGGTACCAGACCACCACCACGAGCTCGAGCAGCCCGAACACGGTGTACGCGACGCTCGCCACGAACTGCCGGCCGAGGTCGCGGCTCCGCAGGACCAGCGCCGCGGCGAACCCGAGGGCGAGCAGCCACGCGCCGATCACCTGGGCGCTCAGCGGGGTGACCTCCCAGGGCCAGAAGGTCGCGACGGCCTCGACGTGGTGGTGCACGGCGAGCCCGCCGGCGAACAGGGCGACCCCCGCCGCGGCCATCAGCGTCCCCTCGACCGCCAGGAGCGCGGTCAGCCAGCGCGGGATCGGCCGCAGCACCGCCGGGGGCGCGCCGCGGCGGATCTCCTGGCCGAGGACGACGAGCAGGCACAGGGCCGGGACGACGAGGTAGACGCCCAGCCACGTCCAGGCCACCACCCGCGCCACCGGCCCGCCGGTGAGCAGGTGGAGGCGGTGCGTGTGGATCAGCGTCGCGACGCAGGTCAGGACGGTGAAGACGGCGACCGTGAGCACCGGTACGCGGATCGCGCTCCAGCGGTGCTGCCGGAGGGAGAGCGCCGACAGGACGGCGCCCGCGCTGTAGGCGGCGCCGAGGAACGCGGCGGTCGCCTCGGTCGAGATCGTCCAGGCCCAGAACCGGTCGGCGACGTCGGCGAGGACGAACAGCTGGTTGACCGCGAGCAGGGTGAGCACCAGGAAGGCGGCCAGCAGCCACCTCGTGCCGCGGCGGACCTCCTCGCCGGCGTCCGCCACCTGCGCGTCGACCGTCCCCACTGGCTGCCGCCCGTCGATCCCCCCGCCCCAGGCTGGCGCCTCCCCGCGGCCGCGACCAGGGTCCTGGGACCCCGCGGGCCCGGCCGGCCCGGTCAGCCGGCCAGGGGGCGCAGCGTCTCGGTCCACACGTCCCAGCCGAGCCGCACGACCAGCGCCGAGACGACGACGAGGAAGACCGCGCGGACGAAGCCGGTGCCGCGGCGGGTCGCCGTCCGGGAGCCGAGGTACCCGCCCAGCGTGTTGGCCGCGGCCAGCAGCAGGCCCAGGCCCCAGACCACCGCCCCGTGCGGCACGAAGAACGCCAGCGCGCCCAGGTTGGTGGCGACGTTGACGATCTTGGCCTTGGCGCTGGCGTGCAGGAAGTCGTAGCCCAGCAGCGACACCAGGGCGAAGACGAGGAACGACCCGGTGCCCGGGCCGAGGACGCCGTCGTAGAAGCCGATCACGCCGCCGATGACCAGGGCCGTGCCCGAGTGCCGGCGGCCGGTGTGCCGCAGCGCCGTCACCTCCCCCAGCGAGGGCCGGAACGCGGTGGACAGCGCGATGCCGACGAGTGCGACGACGATGACCGGCTTGAAGACGGCGGCCGGCAGGAGCGCGGCGACCGACGCCCCGCCGAACGACGCGGCCAGGGCGACGGCGGCCATGGGTAGGGCCGTGCGCAGGTCCGGGTGCACGCGCCGCTGGTAGGTGACCGCGCTGGTCGTGGTCCCGAAGACCGACGCCAGCTTGTTGGTGGCCAGCGCCTGCACCGGCGCGAGCCCCGGAACGAGCAGCAGGGCGGGCAGCTGGATCAGCCCGCCGCCGCCGACGACGGCGTCGACCCAGCCGGCCACCAGGGCGGCGACCAGCACGAACGCGAGGACCGACGGCGTCAGGCCGTCCGGGAGCAGCACGAGGACCGAGCCTCCCCCAGCGGCGAGGAGGCGGAACGACCGGGTCCTGCGTCGCGGAGGCCGCGGGACCGGCGGGAGGATGGTGCACATGGCGCGCGCCCGGCAGGAGGACCCGGCCAGCGCCGCGCGCTCCCCGCACCACCTGTCGGCCCGGGACTGGCGCCGCGTCCTGCGCCGCGTCGGCGCGCACGTGCTCGGCGAGCGGCTGATGGTCCAGGCCTCGGCCGTGGCGTTCTTCGCCATCCTGTCCGTCGCTCCGGTGCTGGTCACCGCGGTGTCGGTCTACGGCGTGGTGAACACCCCGGAGGAGGCGCTCGAGGAGCTGTCCGGGCTGGTGCGGATGCTGCCCCCCGACCTGCGGTCCCTGGTGGAGGAGCAGCTGACGACGATCGCCTCCGCCTCGACGAACGTGCTCACCTGGCGGGGGCTGGGCGGCCTGGCCGCGGCGCTGTGGACGGCGACGACCGCCATGACCTACCTGGTCGACGGCCTGACCCTCGCCTACCGCGAGACCGAGACGCGCGGCTTCCTGCGCCGCAGCGGCCAGGCCCTGTTCCTCGTGCTCTGCGGCGCGGTCCTGCTCGCCGGCGCCATCGCGGTCGGCGGCCTCGCCTCGTCGGCCCTCGACGGCGCGCCGGGCCCGGTGCGCGCCGCCGTCCCCGCGCTGTCCTGGGTCGCCGCCGCGGTCGTGATGTCGGCGGTGCTCGCCGTCCTCTACCGCTTCGGCCCCGACCGCCGGCAGGCCCGCTGGCGCTGGCTCACGCCCGGCTCCTCGGTGGCGACGCTGCTGTGGCTGGCAGCGACCATCGGCTTCTTCTCCTACGTCCGGAGCCTGGGCGACTACGCGGCCACGTACGGGTCGCTGGCCGGCGTCGCGATCAGCATGGTGTGGCTCTGGACGACGGTCTTCCTCGTCATCGTCGGCGCGGCGGTGAACGCCGAGGCCGAGCGGCAGACCGTCCGCGACTCCACCGTGGGTCCCGAGCAGCCGATCGGGGAGCGCGGTGCGGTGGTCGCCGACGACGCGCCGCCCTTCCCCCGCGAGCGCTGAGGGCGCCTACGAGTAGTTGACGTGCACGTGGTCGTAGTGGTTGGCGGTCGTGCCGCCGCGGTCCTCCATCGTCGACCAGGAGCCGTTCGGCGAGGACAGCATCCGCTGCTCCCAGATGAGGTAGTCGACGCCGAGCTCGTCCCAGTGCGCCCGGTGGTAGGCCACGATCGCGTCGCCGAGGGCGGCGTCGCTCATGACCATGTAGTCCAGGGCCAGGCCCGAGGGGTGCCCGCCGGGGTCGGCGGCGCTGGCGCGGGTGCCGCCGAGGGTGATCTCGTCGGCTCCCGGCACGTTGCTGACGACGACGTTCGCGGCGGCCTGCACCTGCGGCTCGACGCTGCCGGCCGTGTTGGTGATGCGCGCGACGACCGAGGCGGCGGTGGACGACGCGACGGTCGCCGCACCCGGGGACTGCCCCCCGCCGCCGGAGCCGGCCTGCGCGGCGGGCGCGGCCTCCTCGGCGGCCTGCTCCTCGGCGGCGTGCTCCTCGGCCTCCCGCGCGGCGGCCTCGGCAGCCGCGGCCTCGGCGGCGGCGGCCTCGGCGGCGGCCTGCGCGGCGGCGGCCTCCTCGGCGGCGCGGGCGGCTGCCTCGGCCTCGGCGCGCTGCCGGTCGGCCGTGGCCTGGTCGGCGGCGGCCTGCGACTGCTGCGCCGCGGTCTCGGCGGCCTCGCGGGTGCTCCGGGTGGCGGCCAGGTCCTCGAGCGGCTGCAGGTCGGCCGGCGCCTCGGCCGGGGCGGCCTGCGCCGACAGCCCCAGCGCCTCGGCGACGGCGACCGACTCGCTCGCCGTCCCGGCCCCGGCCGTGGCGATCGGCTGCGGGCCGACCAGGACGTTGACCAGGACGGCGCCGGCGGCGGCCACACCCAGGTAGATCCCCGGACGGCGTCCGGCGGCGAGCGGTCCGCGGCGGCGGTGGGAACGGTTCACGGGCGCAGCGGCGCGGCCGGACGTGGTGGTGCGGGGGTGCATGGATCCGTCTCTCCCGTCAGCCGCCTACCGAGTTAGCTGACGGGTTCGGGCGGGAAGCAGCCCTACGCGCCCGGACACACGGGTCCGGTGCGGGATTCACCCCAGTACTGCGGTGGGTCCCCGGCTCGCCCGGAGGGGCGACTCGGCGGCGACCGTCCGGGTCCCCGGACGGGGACAGGGCCGGACGGCCTCGGACACGGTAACCGCCGTTACCCGGCCGTGACAATCGGTGGCGGGAGAACCGTGGCGGGGACCACGTCCCCTCCGGCGCACGCGGGGCTCGGGGAGAGGCGGGCTCAGGAGCGGGCGCGGAGCCGCTCGACGAGGCGCGCCGGCGCCTGCACCCACCACACGGTCACCCGCCAGTGCAGCGAGGCGGCCGCCCGGACGCCGCGGACGCCGAGGGCGGCGAGGTCGGACCACTCGGCCGGCCGCGGGGCCCGCCGGAGCCCGGGGGGCTGCTCCGCGAGGGCGTCGAGGGGCTCGATGTCCAGGGGCTCGGCGTCGTCCGCCTCCTCCGCCGCGGGCGGCTGCTCCGGGACGAGGAGGTCGAGGGCCGAGCGGCGCCGTGGTCCGCGCAGCGACTCGAACGACGGGATCGCCGGCGAGGCCGGGCCGCCGTCGTCGTCGTCGGGCAGCGGCCACAGTCCCCGGGCCACCGGCTCGGGGACGACGGCGCGGATCGCGGTCACCATGGCCGGGCCGAGCCCCGGGACGGCGGACAGCTCGCGACGGGTGAGCGCGGCCAGTTCCTCGACGGTGGTGACGCCGGCGCGGGCCAGCGCACCCACCGCGCGCGCGGGCAGGCCCAGCTCCTGCACGGTCCCCGTCGGCACGTCCCGCGACCTCGTCGGCATGGCGTCAGAACCTAGTCCGGCCGGCGGGCTCAGCCCGAGGCGCCCGCCGGGGCGGGGTCCCCGGCCGGGACGGAGGTGGGGGCGCTGTCCTCCCGGTCGGGGGTGGTGCCGGTGTCCGACGACGGCGTCGCGGGGTCCGCCGTGCCGGTGGCGGGCGGGGTGGTCTCCCCGCCGGTGCCCGTGGCCGGCGGCGCGGTGCCGGTGCCCTCCGGAGTGGCCCCGGCGGCGCCCTCGGGGACGTCCTCCGGGACCCCGCCGGTCTCCCCGGTGGTGCCCCCCGTGGCGTCGCCCTGCGTCCCGGTCGGCGTCGGCGCGCCCGTCGCGGTGTCCTCGGGCGCGGTGCTGCTCGAGCCGCTGCTGCCGGGCGCCGCGCTGCCGGGCGCCGTGCTGCCGCCGGGCGCGGACCCCGGGACCGTGCCGGCCGTGCCGTCGGGCGTCGGGGTGCCTCCGTCCGCGGGTGCCGTCCCGCCGGCGTCGGCGGTGTCCGGGGCGACGGGGTCCGGGGCTGAGGTGTCCGGGGCTGAGGTGTCCGGGGCTGAGGTGTCCGGGGCTGAGGTGTCCGGGGCTGACGTGTCCGGGGCGGTGGCCTCCGTCGTCGCGGGGTCCGGCGCGGGTGCCGCCTCGCCCTCCGCCCCGGTGCCCGGCGCGCCGGGCGCCGACGGCTCGGGAGCGGGCACCGCGGTGTCCGGCGGGACCGCCACGACCACCTCGACCCGGTCACCGGGGGCGAGCTCCACGTCCACCGGGGACAGCCGCACCACGGTGCCCGGGTCGGCGTCCGCGCTCGCCTGGCTGCGCTGGCCGGTCGTCAGCCCGAGCGCCGTCAGGTCGTCGAGCACCTCGGTCACGGGGCGCCCCACGTGGTCCGCGGCGGTCAGGACGATCCCGGCGGGGGCGGTCCCGGCGGCCTCGGCGGCGGGCGCGTCCCCGGACCGGGTGCTCACGAACGCGATGCCGCCCGCGACGAGCAGCAGCGCCAGCAGCGGCAGCAGGACCAGCAGCCGCCGGCGGTCCCCCTGCCGCGGGGAGTGCGCCGGCGCCCGGCGCGCCGCCCGGCGGGGGGCTCCGTCGGCCACGGTCCCGGGGGCCACGCTCCCCGGAACCGCCCGGGCCGGGCCCCCGGGCGCCGCCGCGGCCGGCAGGGCCGCCGCCGCGACCGCGACCGGGGCCGTGGGCGGCACCGGGCCGGACTGGTGGTCGAGGGTGCCCTCGACGGCGTGCAGGAACGCCTCGCCGTCGGGCAGCCGGGCGCCGGGGTCCTTGGTGAGCGCGGAGCCGATGAGCTCGCGGACGTCGGGCGGCAGGTCGTCGGGCAGCGGCTCGGGCTGCTCGCGCACCTGCTTGAGCGCGACGGTCACCGGGTTGGTGCCGGAGAAGGCGGCGTGGCCGGTCAGCGACTCGTAGCCGACCAGGCCGAGGGCGTAGACGTCGCTGGCGGGGCTCACCCGCTCGCCGGCGGCCTGCTCCGGGGACATGTACTGCGCGGTGCCGATGACCTGGCCGGTCTGGGTCAGCGGCACGCACTCGGCCGACCAGGCGATGCCGAAGTCGGTGAGCTTCACCCGCCCGTCGGGCCGCACGAGGATGTTCGAGGGCTTGACGTCGCGGTGCACGACACCGGCACGGTGCGCCTCGGCCAGTCCGGCGGCGGCCTGGCGCAGCACCGACAGCGCCTCCTGCAGGTCCAGCGGGCCGTCGTCGCGGATCCGGGTGGACAGCGGCGCGCCCTCCACCAGCTCCATGACCAGGTAGGCGAGGTGCTCGCCGGTGCCGCCGTCGGAGCCCTCGCCGTAGTCGAGGACCGTGGCGATGTTCGGGTGGCTCAGCGCCGCGGCGTGGCGGGCCTCGTTGCGGAACCGGGCGAGGAACGTGGGGTCGTCGGCGTACTCGCTGCGCAGCACCTTGACCGCCACCGACCGCTCGAGCAGCAGGTCCCGCCCCTGCCACACCTGGCCCATGCCCCCGGTGGCGATGAGCTGTTGCAGCTCGTAGCGGTCCCCGAGGGTCTGCCGCTCCTGCTCGACCGTGGTCACCGCGCGCTCCGTCCCGTTCGACGCCGCGGGTCACCGACCCGCTCCCCTCCGGCCCCCTGCGGGAGCTGTCGACGCCGTCCCGCGCCGGATGGCAGACCGGTACCCGGTGCCCGGTCCGGCGCCCCGTCAACCACCGGACCGTCGTGGCCGGTCCCCCGCTCGCGTGTCGGCTCTCGTCCCGGCGGCCTCCGGTCCGCCAGGATCCCGGCACCCCCGCGGCACCGGCGCCGCGGCCGTTCCGGAGGTCACCCGTGGACTCGGCCCTCAGCACCGTCGCCCTGCCCGCCGCCCTGGCGGTGATCATGTTCGGGCTGGGGTTGTCGCTCACCGTCGACGACTTCGTCCGGGTCACGCGCCGGCCGCGCGCCGCCGTCGTCGCCCTCGGGCTGCAGCTGCTGGTGCTGCCGGCGCTGTGCTTCGGCCTCGTGACCGCCGTCGGCCTGGAGCCCGTGCTCGCGGTCGGCATGGTGCTGCTGGCCGCCTCCCCGGGCGGGACGACGGCGAACCTGTTCAGCCACCTCTTCCGGGGCGACGTCGCGCTCAACGTCTCCCTGACGGCGGTCAACTCGCTGCTCGCGGTGGTCACGCTGCCGCTGGTCACCAACCTCGCGGTGACCGTCTTCGACCCGCCGGGCGCCGGGTCGATCGGCCTGCAGTTCGGCAAGACGGTGCAGGTCTTCGCGATCGTGCTGGTGCCGGTGGCCCTGGGCATGCTCGTGCGGCGCGCGGCACCGGCCTTCGCCGACCGCATGGACCGGCCGGTGCGGGTGCTCTCGGCCGTCGTGCTGGCGCTGGTGATCGCCGGGACGGTCGTCGCGGAGCGGGAGAACGTGGCCGGGTACCTGCGCGAGGTCGGGCTGGTCGCCCTCGCCTTCTGCGCGCTCAGCCTGCTGCTCGGCTTCGCCGTGCCGCGCGCGCTCGGCATCGGCCACCGGCAGGCGGTCGCGTGCGCCTTCGAGATCGGCGTGCACAACAGCACGCTGGCCATCGCGGTCGCGATCAGCGTCCTCGGGAGCGTGGAGCTCGCCGTCCCCGCGGCGGTCTACGGCGTGCTGATGTTCCCGGTGGCCGCCCTCGTCGGCTGGGCCATCACCCGGTCGTCCCGGTCGCGCGCACCGGAGCGCGTCGCGTCCTGACCCGCCCACCGGCGGTACAGCACCGGGACGACCTCCGCGCCGGCGGTGCCGGCCGCGGCCCAGCCCAGGACGACCAGCCACGCCAGCGGGTCCAGCGGGGTGCAGCCGAAGAACCGGCTGAGCCCGGGGGTCTGCACGACGGCGGCCAGCGCGGCCAGTGACCCGGCCGCGGTGACCAGCACCAGCGGGCTGCGGCGCCCGGCCCAGGCGGTCTGCCCGAGCTGCGTGGTGATGAGGGCCGCCAGCCCCATCGTGCTGGCCCGGCGGCGCGGCCCGGACACCCGCCCGGTGGCCCACGCGCCCGTCGCGCCGACGGTGGTGGCGACGCCGCGGACGGCGACCAGCCGGTGCACCGCCTCCCGGAACCCGCGGTACGGCCCGGCGAGCAGCGCGGCCTCGAGCGGGTGCCCGGTCAGCGGCCCCCCGTCCGAGGCCGGGGCCGCCGCCCCTGGCCGGGCCACGGCGACGGCCAGCGCCGGGAACATGTCGGTGAGCAGGTTGACCAGCAGCAGCTGCCGGGTGCCCAGCGGTGCGCGTCCGCCGAACGCGGTGCCCAGCACGGTGAAGGCGACCTCGCCGGCGTTGCCCCCGACCAGGATGGCGACGGCGTCCCGGACGCGGGACCACAGCGCGCGCCCCTCGGCCACGGCGTCGACCAGCCGGGTCAGGTCGAGGTCGGTGATCACCAGGTCGGCCGCGCTGCGGGCGGCGGGCGACTCCGCCCCGGCCACGCCGACCCCGACGTCGGCGAGCCGGATCGCGGCAGCGTCGTTGACGCCGTCGCCGGTCATGGCCAGCGTGGCGCCGGCCCGGCGCAGCGCCGACACCAGCAGCACCTTGTGCTCGGGGGTCAGCCGGGCGAACACCGCCGCCTCCTGCACCAGACGGGTCCGCTCGGCGTCCGAGGCCCGCGCCAGGCGGGCGCCGGTCACCACCCGGTCGGCGTCGGGGACACCGGCCTGCGCGGCGATGGCGGCGGCGGTCTCGGGGTGGTCACCGGTGGCCACCAGCACCCGGACGCCCGCCGCGCCGAGCTGCTCGACCGCCGCCGCCGAGGACGTGCGCACCGTGTCGGCCAGCCCCACCAGGCCGCGCAGGGTCAGCCCCGTCGCCGCCGCCTCGAGGTCCTCCGGCCGCCCCTCCACCTCGCGGTCGGCCACGGCCAGCACCCGCAGCCCCTCGCAGGCCAGGTCCCGCACGCGGGCGGCGGCGTCGCCCGCGTCGGTGCACTGACGCAGCACGACCTCCGGCGCGCCCTTGACCACCAGCCGGCCCCCGCGGAGGGCCGCCGAGAAGCCGCGCCCGGTGGCGAACGGGACGGAGGCCTCGGGCTCCCCCGCGCAGGCCACGCCGCGGTCGCCGGCGGCGGCCGCGACCGCGCGGTCGGTCTCGTGCGCGTCGGTGTCGCCGGCGCCCACCCCTGCCGCCGCGAGGCGGAGCAGGCCGTCCTCGTCGTCGCCGCCGTCCCCGAGCGGCAGCAGCCGCACCACCTGCAGCCGGTTCTCCGTGAGCGTGCCGGTCTTGTCGAAGCAGACGGTGTCCACCCGGCCGAGCGCCTCGAGGACGCGGGCGCTGCGCACCACCGCGCCGCGCCGCGACAGCCGCCGCGCCGCGGCCTGCTGGGCGACGGTGGCCACCAGGGGCAGCCCCTCGGGCACGGCCGCCACCGCGACGGCGACGCCCGCGCTGACCGCCTCCCGCAGCGGCCGCCGCCACACGACCCCGAGCGCGGTCACCGCACCGCCGCCGGCCAGCGTCAGCGGCAGCACCGAGCGGGTCAGCTCGGCCAGCCGGGCCTGGACGCCGGCCGGCGGTGCCCCGCGCCCGGCAGCACGGGTCGCCCGCCCGGCCTGCGTGGCCGACCCGACGGCCACGACGACGGCGCGCCCGGTGCCGGCGACCACGGTCGTCCCGTCGAAGAGCATGCAGCGCCGGTCGGCGACCTCGGCGCCCGGCGTCGCGGCCGGGGACTTGGCCACCGCGAGCGACTCGCCGGTCAGGCTCGACTCGTCGACCTCGAGGTCCTCGGCCGCCAGCAGCCGCGCGTCGGCGGTCACCACGTCGCCGGACCCGACGAGGACCACGTCGCCCACGCGCAGCGCGCCGGCCGGGACCTCCTCGGAGCCGCCGTCGGTCTCCCGGCGGACGCAGGCGTCCTGCTCGAGCAGCAGCGACTCCAGCGCGGTCTCCGCGCGCATCCGCTGGGCCGCGCCGAGCAGCGCGTTGCCCACGGTGACCCCGCCGACCAGGAACGCGTCCGCGGTCTCGCCGAGCACCGCGGTGGCGCCGGCCCCGGCGCCGAGGACGGGCGTGAGCGGGTCGGCGAGCTCGGCGGCGACGGTGCGCGCGAACCGGACCGGCACCCGGACCGCGGCCACGCCGGTCCCCCGCCGCCACGCCCGCTCCAGGCGCCCGGGCGGGGAGTCGTCGGCCCGGGGCAGCTCGGCCAGCCGGCGCAGGACGTCGTCGGGGTCGAGCGCGTGCCACGGCGTGTGGGCCGACGGGGCGGGCAGCGGCCGGCGCGCGGCGCGGACCGCCGTCCAGGTGCCGTCGACGATCGTCACGACCGTCGCCGTCTTGCCCGGTGTGGTCGCCCGGCGCTGGCCGGCGCGGGCCGAGCCGACGGCGGCGAGCAGGCTGCCCAGGACGTTGGCGGTCAGCGCGCCCTGCACCGACCGGCGGGCGACCGCGCGGGCGTCGGACACGGCCCGGACCACCCGGCAGGCGTCGGCCAGACCCGGCCCGGTCACCAGGTCGGCGGCCCAGGCGGGCGCCCGGCCCGGGCGCACCGGCGCCACGGCGACGTCGGCGGCCAGCAGCGCGGCGGGATCGGCGGGCGCCACGAGCAGCACCCCGCGCCCGTCGGCCTGCTGCCGGCGGACGACGTCGGCCGGCGACTCGTCCGCGGGCGCGACCTCCTGGGCCATCCCGGCGATCTCGCGGGTCCCGGCATGCGCGGTGAGGACCAGCCGCGCGCCGGTGCCGGCGGCGGTGGTGAGGAGCGCCTCGGCGTACGGGTCGAGCTCCGGGGCGACCAGGACGGTGCCCACGCGGCGGCGCCCGGCGTACAGCGTCCGCAGGGACGCTCCCGGCGCATCCGGGGCCTCCCGCGGGTCGCCGAGCCGGACCCCGTCCGCGCTGCCCCCGGTCGCGAGCAGCCGGGAGGCGGTGGTCCAGACGGCGGCGACGTCCCACCCGTCCGCCTCGGCCTCGGCCTCGAGCACCACCGGCGGACCGGTGCACAGCGCGCCGCCGTCGACGACCACGCAGTCGACGCGGTCGAGACGTCGGTAGGCCGCGCCGTCGAGGGGCAGGACGCCCGTCCGGCACAGCAGCAGGTCCAGCGTGGCGGCGAAGGACTCCCGGCCCTGCAGCGCCGCCCGGGGCGAGAGCGCCTTGACCATGTCGGCGGCGCGGCCCGGGCGGCCGGTGAGGGCGAGGACGGCCAGCACGGCCGCCGCCGTCGTCGGGCCCAGCCGGGCCTGGTAGCGGTCCACCCTGCCGGGCGGGAGCGGAACGGGCCGCTCCCCCGCAGCGGCGGCCGGACGGGTGTCCTCGGGCTCGATCCCGTCCGGCTCGGGCCGGCACAGCTCCTCCTCGCGCCGCCGCCACACCTGGCGGCGTGCCCGCACCTCGAGCACCTGCTGCAGGGAGGCGACCGCGTTGAGCGCGGGGACCGTCGGGCTCTTCGTCGCGGAGTGCAGGACCGCCGAGAGCCCCTCGAGGGCCAGGCGGGCGCCGAACCGGCCGACCCGGCGGGTGAGCAGCTCGGTGATCCGGTCCTGGGTGTCGAGCAGGACGACGGCGAGCGTGGCGTGCCGCGACAGGGCGGGCACCGGCAGTGCCCGGGCACCGAGGGCCGCCGCGACGCCCAGCGCGTCCACCGCCAGCGCCGTCGCCGCGGCCAGCAGGGGCTCGAGGTCGGCCGGGTGGTCGGCCGGCTCGGGCAGGACGTCCCGGCGGTCGTCGGCGTCCTGCAGCGCGCGGACGGTGGTGACGACGTCGTCCACGCCCACCCGCCGCTGGTCGACGGCGACCAGCACCCGGCCGAGGACGTCGTTGACCGTGGCCCACCGGACGCCCTCGAGGCCCTCGAGTCGCCGGCGCAGCGACCGGCTCGCGTCGGAGGGCGCGCCGGGGGCGCACGCGGGCAGCTCCACCTGCACCAGCCCGGAGTCGGCCCACACCCGCGGCGTGTGCCGGTCCCCCTCCGGCTCGAACATGCCGGTGGCGACCCGCGCGAGCTCCCGGAGCCGGCCGGTGGGCAGCGGGTCCGCCCCGGTCAGCAGGGTGCCCGCGGCGCGGATCCCGGAGACGGCGCCCTGCGCGAGGCCGACCGGCCGGCCGGCGACCCGGGAGGTCAGCCCCTCCGCCGTCCGTACCGCGGCCCGGGACGAGGCGCCGAGCAGGCCGGCGGCGACCAGGGCCGGTGTGGCCGCGACCTGCACCCCGGCGACCGCGAGCCGGGCCGCGTCGGACAGTGCGCGCCGGGCGGTCGGGGCCCGGCGTAGCACGCTCACGGGGCGGTCACCCGCCCGCGCCTCGCCTGTCGTCCGCCCATCGTCCGCTCCCTGCGGCAGAGACCTCGAGCATGCACCGGGACCCGATCGTCCGCATCCCCCCGGCCGGGCTCAGGAGCGGTGCCTCCCGGCGGCGGTCGCCGGCAGCCGCCGGATCCCGGCGGCGCCGGTGAGGACCACCGCGACCGCGACCGTGACGAACGCCCACGCCACGGGGCGGTCCCAGGCCACCGTGCCGCGGTGCCAGACGACGACGGCGAGCACCAGGACGCCGAAGACGGTGTAGGCGACCGCCGCGGTGCGCAGCCTCTCGAGGTCGCCGGCCAGCGCGGCCAGCGCCGTCGCGACGCCGAAGGCGACCAGCCAGGCGCCCACCACGCGCGCGGTGAGCGGCGTCAGCGTCCAGGGCCACAGCGTCTCCGCCGTCGAGGGGGTGACCGACACCGCCGCGCCGACGCCGAGCAGCACGACCGACTCCGCGGCCAGCGCCAGCCGGAGGAGGAGCGGCACCGGCCGGCGCCGCGGCGGGTCTGTCCCGGGCGCCCGCTCCTGCAGGGCCAGGAGGACGACCATCGTCAGCGGGATGACGACGTAGACGCCGGTCCAGAACCAGGCGGCGGCGCGGGCCAGCAGCGGCGCCGCGGCGAACTCCTCCTGGAAGTGGAAGCGGTCGACGTGCACGAGCGTGGCCACGAGGGTGAGCAGCGTGAACACCAGGATGGTCAGCACCGGCACGCGGCTGTTCGCCCACACCGGGTCCCGCAGCGAGAGGACCACCAGCGTGCACCCGGCGGCGTAGCCGGCGCCGAGGAAGGCCGCGGTCAGCGGCGGCTGGATGGTCCAGGCGAACACCTGGCTCGTGCGGCCGGGCTGCAGCAGCAGCGCCCCGACGGCGAGGGCGGTGAGGAGGCTGAACGCCAGCAGCAGCACGCGCATGGCCGGGAGGAGCTCGCGGGACCGGCCCGTCGACGGGCGCACGGCCGTGGAGACAGGGTCCACCGGAGACCTCCGACGTCGATCCGCCCCCGTGCGCGCCCATCGAAGCACCGTCGACCGGCCGTGTCACCGGACTTCGGGCCCGGTCCCGCGACCCGCGGCAGTGGTGGAGCACACGGGGTCGTTTCCCTCCCGTTCACGGGGGCGTGGCCGTCCGGCAACGGGCCGCGGGGAGCGTGGGACGCGGCCGAGACGACGACGTCCCCACATCCCGATCCACCTGGAGACGCCATGACTCCCCCCGCCACGACTCCCCCCGCCACGACCTCCACCCGACCGGTCGCGCTCCCCACCCGCGCCCGCTCGTGGCTGCGCCGCTTCGACGCCTACACGCTCGAGGTCTTCAACCCCGGCCGGCCCTACCGCCCGCGCCCCGACCGGGGCTGACCCGCCGGCGCGCCTGCCTCTCACGGGCGGGCGCGCAGGCCCTCGAACGTGGTGGCGACCAGCGCGTCGGCCAGCGCGTCGGCGGACAGGGCACCGCCGGGCCGGAACCACTCGGTCAGCGAGTTCACCGTGCCGAACAGCAGCCGGCTGGTGACGGCGGGGTCGACGTCGGGCCGGACGTCGCCCTCCTCCTCGGCCGACCGCACCAGGTCGGTGACGATGCGGTCGAAGTCCCGCCGCCGGGCCAGCGCCGCCTCCTCCACGTCGGAGTTGCCGCGCACCCGCAGCAGCAGCGTGACGAACGGCAGCTCCGCGGCGAGCACCCGCACCGAGCCGCGCACGACGTGCTCGAGGCGGTCGATCGCGCGGCCGGTGACGGCCCCCGGCTCCTCGGTGACGGCGAACAGGGCGTCCAGCGCGCGGTCCAGGGCCAGCCGCAGCAGCTCCACCTTGCTGGGCACGTGGTGGTAGATCGCCGACTTCGTGACGCCGAGCCGGGCGGCGAGCTCCTCCATGCTGGTCGCGTCGTAGCCGCGCTCGTTGAACACCGCGACGGCGACGTCGAGCAGCGTGTCCAGCGAGTGCCCGGGGCGGCCGCGGCGGACCCGTGTCTGCGTCACGCGCGCTCGCGCGAGTCGGTCATGCGCTGCAGCTTGCCCATCGACCGCGGCAGCGTCTCCGGGTCGACGACGAGCACCTCGACGCTGGAGCCGACCATGTCCTTGACGCCCTGCACCACCTCGGCGGCCGCGCCGGGACGCCGCTCGGCGGGGCAGTCCGGCCGCGCCTCGACCCGCACCACGAGGTGGTCCATCCGCCCGCGGGTGACCAGCTCGAACGCGAAGTGCGGGGACAGCCCCGGGGTGCGCAGCACGACCTCCTCGATCTGCGTGGGGAACAGGTTGACCCCGCGCAGGATGATCATGTCGTCGGTGCGGCCCGTGACCTTCTGCATCCGTCGCATGCCGGGACGGGCCGTGCCGGGCAGCAGCCGGGTGAGGTCGCGGGTGCGGTACCGGACGACCGGCATCGCCTCCTTGGTGAGCGAGGTGAACACCAGCTCGCCCTCCTCGCCGTCGGGCAGCACCTCGCCGGTGACGGGGTCGATCACCTCGGGGTAGAAATGGTCCTCCCAGACGTGCAGGCCGTCCTTGGTCTCCACGCACTCCTGGGCGACGCCGGGGCCCATCACCTCCGACAGCCCGTAGATG
This sequence comes from Geodermatophilus amargosae, assembly GCF_041028265.1. Classification (GTDB taxonomy): domain Bacteria; phylum Actinomycetota; class Actinomycetes; order Mycobacteriales; family Geodermatophilaceae; genus Geodermatophilus; species Geodermatophilus amargosae_A. The sequence goes on along the minus strand of NZ_JABGCW010000006.1, from coordinate 74,918 downwards.
TCGACGGCGTGGATGCCGCCCCGCTCCTCCATCTCGCGGCGCATCTGCTCGGTCCACGGCTCGGCGCCGAAGACGCCGATCTCCAGGCTGGACTCGCGCGGGTCGAGGCCCTGCTTCTCGAACTCGTCGAGCACGGTGAGCATGTAGCTCGGCGTCACCATGATCACGCGGGGCGCGAAGTCGGTGATCAGCTGCACCTGCCGCGGCGTCATGCCGCCGGAGACGGGGACGACGGTGCAGCCGAGCTCCTCCGCGCCGTAGTGCGCGCCGAGGCCGCCGGTGAACAGGCCGTAGCCGTAGGCGTTGTGCAGGGTGTCCCCCGGCCGCCCGCCGGCGGCGCGGATGGACCGGGCCATGACCGTGGCCCAGGTGCCGATGTCGCGCGCGGTGTAGCCGACGACGGTGGGCCGGCCCGTGGTGCCCGAGGAGGCGTGCACGCGGCGCACCTGCTCCTTCGGGACGGCGAACATGCCGAACGGGTAGTTGTCGCGCAGGTCGGCCTTGCTCGTCGTCGGGAACCGGGCGAGGTCGGCGAGCTCCCGGCAGTCGTCGGGGTGCACGCCGGCGGCGTCGAAGGCCCGGCGGTGGTGCGGGACGTGCTCGTAGGCGTGCCGCAGCGACTCCCGCAGCCGCTCGAGCTGCAGGTCGCGCAGCTCGTCGACCGAGAGGCGCTCCGCCGGGTCGAGCGTCGCCGGGTCGGGGGCCTCGCCGAGCCGCCGCTGGTCGGTCGTCGTCATCTGTGCCGTCCTCGTCGCTCGGCCGCCGCTTCCGCCGGCCGGCGCTTGTGCGCACCGGCGGTGTGGGGAACACTATTCCTGACCGGACGGTCAGTAAACAGCCTGAGGAGACGCGATGTCCGCGCCCACCCTGGATCGACCCGCGGCCGGCGACCCCGACCCCGCCGTGGACACCGCCGCGCTGCAGCGGCAGTTCGAGGCCACGATCGCCGCCGACCACCGCATCGAGCCGCGCGACTGGATGCCCGAGGGGTACCGGAGGACGCTGGTGCGCCAGATCGCCCAGCACGCCCACTCGGAGATCATCGGGATGCAGCCCGAGGGCGACTGGCTGCTCGCGGCGCCCAGCCTGCGGCGCAAGGCGGTCCTGCTGGCCAAGGTGCAGGACGAGGCCGGGCACGGCATGTACCTCTACTCGGCGGCCGAGACGCTCGGCGCCGACCGCGCCGACCTCACCGACAAGCTCATCGAGCGCCGGCAGAAGTACAGCTCGATCTTCAACTACCCGACGCTCACCTACGCCGACGTCGGCGTCATCGGCTGGCTGGTCGACGGCGCGGCGATCTGCAACCAGGTGCCGCTGTGCCGCTCCTCTTACGGGCCCTACGCCCGGGCGATGATCCGCGTCTGTAAGGAGGAGTCCTTCCACCAGCGGCAGGGCTACGAGCTGCTGATGACGATGGTGCGCGGCACCGACGCGCAGCGGGCGATGGTGCAGGACGCCGTCGACCGGTGGTGGTGGCCCTCGCTGATGATGTTCGGCCCGCCCGACGAGGACAGCCCCAACTCCGCGCAGTCGATGGCGTGGGGCATCAAGCGGCACGGCAACGACGAGCTGCGGCAGCGCTTCGTGGACATGACCGTGCCGCAGGCGCGGGTCCTCGGCGTCACGCTGCCCGACCCCGACCTGACCCTCGACGAGGCCACCGGCCACTGGCGGTTCGGCGCCATCGACTGGTCGGAGCTGCAGCGGGTCATCAGCGGCGAGGGCCCGTGCAACGCCGAGCGGATCGCCCGCCGGCGTGCCGCCCGCGACGACAACGCGTGGGTCACCGAGGCGGCCACCGCCTACGCGGAGAAGCACCGTGACCAGTGACCTGACCGCCGAGGGCGGGCACGGCGCCGTCCCCACCGGGCCCGAGGTGCCGACGGCGACCTCGCCGTCGGTGAGCCGGCGCGACTGGCCGCTCTACGAGGTGTTCGTGCGCGGCAAGCGCGGGCTCAACCACGTGCACGTCGGCTCCCTGCACGCGCCCGACGACGAGATGGCGGTGCACGCCGCCCGCGACCTCTTCACCCGGCGCAACGAGGGCGTGAGCATCTGGGTGGTGCGGGCCGCCGACATCACCGCCTCCAGCCCCGACGAGAAGGACCCGATGTTCGCCCCCAGCGGCGACAAGGTCTACCGCCACCCGACGTTCTACGAGATCCCGGAGAACGTCCCCCACATGTGAGGCCTCCGTAGCACCGATGGCTCCCCCGAGAGGCAGGTCATGCACGAGGAGACCGTCTACGACGCGTTGACCAACGCGCACGACGACGCCGGGCACTGGGCGTTCGGCACGGGGTTCGACGACCCGCTGGCCGGCGTCGACACCACCGTGCCCGACGGCGTCGACCCGGCCGACCTGGGCGCCTACTGCCTGATGCTCGGCGACGACGCCCTGGTGCTCGCGCAGCGGCTGACGCAGTGGATCACCGCCGCGCCCGAGCTCGAGGAGGAGGTCGCGATCGGCAACACCGGCCTGGACCTGCTCGGGCAGGCGCGGCTGCTGCTGGCCCGCGCGGGCTCCGTCGGCGTCCTCGGCCGGTCCCGGTCACTGGCCACCGGGAGCATCCCCGACGAGGACGCCCTGGCCTACTTCCGCGACGCCGACGAGTTCCGCTGCACCGGCCTGGTGGCGGCGGGGAACGGCGACTTCGGGCAGACGATGGTCCGGCTGCTCGTGGCCTCGACCGTGCGGCTGGCGGTGCTCGCCCGGCTGCGCGACTCCGGGGACCCGGTGCTCGCCGCCATCGCCGCCAAGGGCGTGCACGAGCTGGCCTACCACCGCGACCACGCCGCCCGCTGGGTCCTGCGCCTCGGTGACGGGACGCCCGAGTCGCACCGCCGCGCGCAGGCCGGCGTCGACGCGGTCTGGCCCCACCTGGCCGACCTGTTCACCGCCACCGACGTCGAGGCGCGGCTGGCCGCCGCCGGGGTCGCCGTCGACCCGGCCGACGTCCGCGCCGAGGTGCACGAGGTGCTCACCACCGTGCTGGAGCGGGCGACGCTGCGGGTGCCGGCGTGGCCCGCCGACGTCGCGCCGCGCGGCCGGGCCGGCGAGCACGGCCCCGAGCTGACCGGGCTGCTCGAGACGCTGCAGGGCCTGGCCCGCCAGCACCCGGCGGCGACCTGGTGACGGCAGGAATGGCCATCTCTGCCGCCCGGGACCCGCGGGCCGTCGCCGAGACGGTGACCGACCCGGAGCTGCCGGCGCTCACGCTCGCCGACCTCGGCGTGCTGCGCGACGTCCGTGTGCACGAGGGCACCGTCGTCGTCGACATCACCCCCACCTACAGCGGCTGCCCGGCGATGGGCGTCATGCGCGCCGACCTGCTGCACGCCCTGCACACCGCCGGCTTCGACGACGTCGAGGTGCGCACCGTGCTCTCCCCCGCGTGGTCGACCGACTGGATCAGCGAGGAGGGCCGGCGCAAGCTCGCCGTGGCCGGCATCGCCCCGCCCGGGAAGGCACCGGTCCGCACCACCGGCCCGGTCCCGCTGCAGCTCGGGCCTCCCCGCCGGACGGCGGCCTGCCCGCTGTGCGGCTCCCCCGACACCGAGGAGCTCAGCGAGTTCGGCGCGACGGCGTGCAAGGCGCTGCGCCGCTGCCGCGGCTGCCGGGAACCGTTCGAGCACGTGAAGGAGATCTGATGACGGGTGCGCCCCCGCGCCGGCGGCCGCAGTTCCACCCGCTCCGGGTCGCGGACGTCGAGCGGCTCACCGACGACGCGGTCGCGGTCACCTTCGACGTCCCGCCGGAGCTGGCCGAGGACTACGCGTTCCGGCCCGGGCAGGCGCTCACCCTGCGCCGCGTCGACGGCGACCGCGACGAGCGGCGCTCCTACTCCATCTGCGCGCCGGTCGGCGCCCCGCCGCGGGTCGGCGTCCGCGAGGTCCCGGGCGGCTTCTTCTCCCGGTACCTCGTGCAGGAGGTGCGCCCCGGCGACGAGATCGAGGTGCTGCCGCCGTCGGGCACCTTCACCGCCGACCTGTCGCAGCCCGCCGACCACGTCTTCGTCGTCGCCGGCTCCGGCATCACCCCGGCGCTGTCGCTGGCGGCGAGCGTGCTGCGCGACGGCGAGTCGACCGTCACCGTCTTCTACGGCAACCGGCGCACCAACACGGTGATGTTCGCCGACGAGCTCGCCGACCTGAAGGACCGCTACGGCCCCCGGCTGCAGCTGGTGCACGTGCTCTCCCGCGAGCCGCGCGACGCCGAGCTGACCAGCGGCCGGCTCGACGGCGACCGGCTGCGCGCGCTGGTCGGGGCGTTCACCGACGCCGGGCACGTCGACCACTGGTGGCTGTGCGGGCCGCACGGGATGGTCACCGACGCCCGCGCGCTGCTCGACGAGCTCGGCGTGCCGGCCCAGCGGGTGCACCAGGAGCTGTTCTACGTCGACGACGTCCCGCCGGAGCCGGTGCGCGGCGACGAGGAGACCGTCGACGGGCCGAGCAGCCAGGTCACCGTGGTGCTGGACGGCCGCACGACGACGCTGGCGCTCCCCCGCGGCGTCCCCGTCCTCGACTCCGCCCAGCGGGTGCGCTCGGACCTGCCCTTCGCGTGCAAGGGCGGCGTCTGCGGCACCTGCCGGGCGCGGGTCACCGACGGCGAGGTCGAGATGCGCCGCAACTACGCGCTGGAGGAGGAGGAGGTCGCGGCCGGCTACGTGCTGACCTGCCAGACGCTGCCGCTGTCCGACGCGGTCACCGTCGACTTCGACGCCTGAACCCGGTGCGGCCGATCGCGGCCGGCGCGGCCGCCGTGCTCGACGTCGTGGTCACCGATGCGATGACGGTCGACTTCGACGAGCTCGGCCGGGTGCACCCGGTCTACGCCACCTACTCGATGGCCAAGCACTTCGAGGAGGCCGGCCGCAAGCTGCTGCTGGCCCACCTCGAGCCGGGTGAGGCGGGCATCGGGACGGCGGTGTCGGTCGAGCACCGGGCACCGGCGTGGCCCGGGGACCGCATCCGGGTGACCGCGACCTGCACGGAGGTCCGGGGCAACCGGCTGACCTGCGCCTGCCGCGCCGTGGACGCCGCGGGACGCGAGCTCGGCCGGGGCACGACGGTCCAGGCCGTGCTGAGCGAGGAGGCCGTCGCCGCCCGCGTCGCACGCGGGTGACGCCGAGCGGCGCCCGCGGGCGCCGCTCTCATCGGATCACTGCCCGGCGGACGGGTGCGGCTCGGCGGCGAACATCGTCACGAGCTCCATGCCGCCCCAGGACTGCAGGTCCGCGCCGGAGGCGGCCCACTCCTCGGTGCGGAACGCCTGCTTCATGGCCTCGGGGGACTCGAAGACCAGCTCGGCGAGCAGGAACCACGCGGGCTCGCCGACGAACTGGCGGGTCACCCGGTGCACGCGGTTCTCCAGCAGGCCGGGTGTCTTCTCCACCAGGGGCACGTGGCTGCCGAAGTAGTGCTGTTCGAAGGCGGCCGGGTCCTCGGGGGTGCGGTACAGGGCGAAGTAGCTGACGGTCACCCCCGGAGCATGACCGACTCCCCGGCCGCTGTGCGGTCCCGTCGCGCGCGGGTGCGCACGCCCTCGGGCTACTCGTCCCGGCGGCGCACCAGGTGCACCGCCGCCTCCTCGGCGGAGGCGGCGCCGCCGTCGATGCCGAGGTCCTCGGCGAGCAGCTGGTCCTCCTCGTCGACCCCGCCGTCCTCGCCGACGTCGGCCAGCCGGCCCGCCCGCGCGTCGCCGACCTCGTCGTCGAGCAGCTCCCCGTCACCGCCGGCCAGGTCACCGAGCCCGTCGCCGTCGTCCTCCGGCCGGTCGGGCAGCTCGCGGCGGAGCCGCCCGTCGAGGCTCTCGCCGGTGGCCTCCTCGCGCTCGGTGGTCCCCCAGTCGTCCACGCCCCAGGGCCGCTCCGGCGGTGACCAGCCGGTGTCGAGGTCGCGCGCCCGCCGCGGGTCCTCGAGGGTGTCCTCCGGCTCGAGCAGGCCGGTGGCCTCCTCGGGGTCGGTGCCGTCGGTGCCGTACGCGTCGCGGTCCACGGGTCCTCCTCGGTGCCCGGCAGGAGCCGGGGACCCACCCTGGCACGGACGGCGGGCGGTGTGACCGAGCGAGCAGCCCGCCCTGCCCCACGGACGCCCTCCGTGGCCGGACACTGGGAGGAGCCGATCAGGAGGGAGGACCCCGTGGACACCACGCTGACCGCGCTGCACGAGCGCTACGTCTGGCAGGTCAACGCCGCCGTCGCCGAGGACCGCTGCGACCTCGTGCAGGAGCTCTACGAGGAGTACTTCGAGGAGGCGCTGCGCCGCCTGCTCGAGACCAGCGCCGACTGAGGCTCAGCCCTCGTCGGGCTCGTCCTCGTCCGGCTCGTCCTCCTCGACCTGCTCGGTGCTGCCGCCGTCCTCCGAGGAGCCGCAGGCGGCGACCGTCAGGGGCGAGAGGACGCCGGCGACGACGTCCCGGACCTCCTGCCGGCTGCGGCCCGGCGCCAACCGGCCGGGCTCAGCCGGCGTCTGCCCAGGAGCGGACGACGGCGACGTCGAGCGGGAAGTCGACCGGGAAGGTCCCGAACAGCAGCCGCCCGGCGCTGACCGCGGCGGCCCGGACCTCCGCGACGACGTCGTCGGCCAGCGCGGCCGGGGTGTGCACGACCACCTCGTCGTGCAGGAAGAACGCCAGGTGCGGCCGCTCCTCCAGCCGCCCCTCCCCCGACCGTTCCTCCGCCAGGCGCCAGAGCCGGTTGCGCAGGTCGGCCAGCCAGCACAGCGCCCACTCCGCGCCGGTGCCCTGGACGACGAAGTTGCGGGTGAACCGGCCCCAGGCGCGCCGCGCGCGGTCGGAGTCGCGGCCGCCGGGTTCGGGCGCCTCCCCGAGGTCGGCGTCCCGCTCGGCCCACGCCGCGCCGGGAGCCGGGGAGCCGCGGCCGAGCAGGGTGGACACCACCGCACCGCGCTCGCCGGTCCGCGCCGCCTCCTCGACCAGCCCGATCGCGCGCGGGTAGCGGCGGGCCAGCCGCGGCACCATGCGCCCGCTCTCGCCGCGGGTGCCGCCGTAGAGCGCGCCGAGCACCCCCACCTTGGCCTCGGCACGGGTGGCCACGACCCCGGCGTCGACCATGCCGGCGTAGAGGTCCGCCGAGCGGGCGGCGTCGGCCAGCGCGGTGTCGCCGCTCATGCCCGCGAGCACCCGCGGTTCGAGCTGGGCGACGTCGGCCACGACCAGGCACCAGCCGTCGTCGGCCACCGCGGCCGGGCGCACCTGCACCGGCACCGACAGCGCTCCGCCGCCCGAGGACGCCCAGCGCCCGGTGACCACGCCTCCGGGCAGGTACACCGGCCGGAACCGCCCGCCGCGGGCCCAGGTGTCCAGCCAGCTCCAGCCGTTGGCGGCCAGCAGCCGGGCCAGCCGCTTGTACTCCAGCAGCGGCGCGACGACGGGGTGCTCGATCCGCTCGAGTGTCCACGAGCGGGTGTCCTCGACCGGCAGCCCGGCCGTCTGCAGCGCGCGCAGCAGCACGGCCGGCGAGTCGGGGTTGAGGTCGGGGGTCCCGAGCGCGGCGCGCACCTCGCCGGCCAGTTCCTCGAGCACCGGCGGCCGCAGGCCCGCTGCCGGGCGGGGGCCCACCAGCCCGGTGAGCAGCCGGTCGTGGACGTCGGCCCGCCAGGGCAGCCCCGTGTGCGTCATCTCCGCGGCGGCCAGCGCCCCCGAGGACTCCGCGGCCAGCAGCAGGCCGAGCCGGGCGCGCTGCGGGGAGGCGGCGAGGACGGCCTGCTGGCGGCGGTCCTCGGCCACCGGGTCCAGCGCGTCGGCGGGGTCGGCGAGGTCGAACAGCGCCGGGTCGCCCGCCGTCACCGGCTCCAGCGCGGTCCAGCCGGGGTCCTCCGCGGGGTCGGGACCCGCGTACGGCGAGCGGCGCAGGACCGCGGCGCACAGCCGCAGGTCGCTGCAGCGCTCCACGCGCACGCCGGCGGCGAGCAGCGCCGGGTACCAGCGGGTGGTGTCGTCCCAGACCCAGCGGACGCCGGCGCGCCCGCGCACCAGGGCGGGCAGCGCGTCGGCCGGCACCTCGGTGACCGTGCCGTCGGCCTCGTGCACCGCGACGGCGTCCCCGCGGCGGCGCAGCAGGACCCGGTCCACGCCGGGCAGTCTCCCCGACGCCCCCGACGCCCCCGACGCCCCCGACGGTCCCCGGGAGCCGGCGCCGTGCTCCCCGCGCACACTGGGCGCGTGACCGCGACGCGATCGGCCGCGCCCCGCCGCGGCGTCGTCCGCCTGCTGAACACCGCCGGCGGGCGGGCGCTGGTGCTGGCCGGCGCGGTCGACGCCGCCGCCGTCGAGGCCTTCTGGCGCCGCTACGGGCGGGAGCCGGTGCGGGTCGACCGCGTCGACGCCGGCTCGGTCACCGCGCTGTCGGCGTCGGGCCGGGAGCTGCTCGTCGACCACCTCCGGGCCGCCGAGCTGGCCGGCCGCGCGGTGGCCCTGCGGCCCTCGCCGGTGGTGCGCGCGGCGCTCGGCGGCTAGCGCCCGCCGGGAGCGGCGCCCTCGAGGATCCGGTGCGGATCGGTGGCCGCCGCCAGCGCGGCGAGCCGGTCCCGGACCGCGGCCGTCGGCGTCCGCGCCAGCACGTCCGGCGTCGTCCCCCAGCCGTGCGCCGGGGCGCGGCCGCCCACGTCGGCGCCGAGCGCGGCGGCCAGCTCCTCGGCGCAGGCGCGCGTGGCCGCCCGGTCCTCGACGCCGGCGCCGCCGGCCACGCGCACGGCCAGCCGCGCGTCCCGGTGGCAGACCGCGCTCGGCCGCTGCGGCACCCAGCCCAGGGCCCCGCCGAGCAGCCGCACCTCCACCGTCCGCGGCCGGCTGCCGGCCGTGGCGCGCAGGAGGGCATCGACCGCGGAGAGCCGGTCCAGCAGCAGGGAGGACTCCACCCCCGCGGAGAGCCCGGGCGCGGCCAGGCCGGCCGGCCCGCGGGGCGCGAGGTCGGTCCGGGACGGCGGCGCCGCGGCGCGCAGCCCGTCGAGCAGGGCGTCGCCGTCGTCGGCCTCGCCGGACCACGCGAAGCGGACGGTCACCGCGCCGTCGCCCTCCTGCGGCCGGGTGAGCAGCAGCGAGGTGCCCGCCTGCGGCGGCAGGCCCGCCGACCAGGTGCGCCAGGCCCCGGCCACCCGTGCGGCGTCGACCTCGGCCCAGTGCAGTGCCCCGCCGTAGCGCGGCCCGGCGGCCAGCAGGTCGAGCTCCACGGCGGTGACCACGCCGAGTGCGGCACCACCGCCGCGCACGCCCCAGTAGAGGTCGGCCTCGTCGGTCGGTGTCACCCGGCGCAGGACGCCGTCGCCGGTGACCAGCTCCACCGCCCGCACCCGGTCGGCGGCCAGTCCGTAGGTCCGGGCCAGCGGGCCGACGCCGCCGCCGGTGACGGTGTCGGCGACCCGTTCGGCGGCGGAGCCGCCGGTGATCGGCGTGAGCCCGTGCGGCGCGGCCGCCTCGGCCAGCGTCCGCCACCGCACCCCCGCACCGACCCGCGCCCAGCCCGCCGGCGACACGGACACCCCCGCCAGCCCGCCGGGGTCGACCACGAGCCGCCGGGCCGCGCCGTCGTCGACCCGGCCGGGCCCGCCGACGGTCACGGGCACGCCGTGCCGGCCGGCCAGCCGCAGGGCGGCGACGACGTCGGAGACCTCCGCCACCTGCACTCCCGACCTCGCGGACAGCGTGGCCGACGGCGAGAGCCGGGCGGACAGCGCAGCGGTCAGGTCGGGCGGCAGGACCGCCGGGCGCGGGTCCCCGAGGAGGTCCGGCAGCGGCGGCGGGGGGACGGGCAGGGTGGTCACGGGGCGTCTCCAGGGGCGGTGGTCGGTGCACCCGGAGGGTGTCGGTGCGTCCTTGGCGTCCCCTTGGCGAGCGCTTGGGCAGCAGGTCACGCGCGGGGCGCGCGAGGTCACCGGCAGGTCACGGGGCGTCGCGTGCACCCCCACGAGGAGGTCCCGGTACCTAGTCTGCGCCGCGATGACCAGCACCTCGTACCGCGTGCTCGGACCCGTGGAGGTCTGGCGCGACGGCCGGCTCCTCGCTCCGCAGTCCCCCCGTCACCGCGCGGTCCTCGCCGCGCTGCTGGTCGACGCCGGGCGCACCGTCCCCGTCGACCTGCTCGTCGACCGCGTGTGGAGCGGCCGGCCGCCCACCGCGGTCTCGGCCACGCTGCAGTCGATCGTGTCCCGGCTGCGCCGCGAGCTCGAGCCCGACGTCACGGGCGGCCGCTGGACGCTGCTGGTCACCCGGGAGCCGGGCTACCGCCTGGACGTGGCACCCGGGGACGTCGACGCCGTCCGCTTCGTCCAGCTGCTGCGCGCCGCCCGCGACCTCGCCGCCCGGGGCGAGGCGGAGGACGCGCGGGCCGCGGTCGCCGAGGGGCTGGCGCTGTGGCGGGGCCCGGCCTACGCCGACGTCGCGGCCACGTTCGCCGCCGAGGAGTCCGAGCGGCTCGAGCAGCTGCGGCTGGCCGCCCGGGAGCTGGCCGCCGAGCTGGACCTGCGCCTGGGCCGACACGCCGAGATCGTCGACGACGTCCGCGAGCTGCTGCGCGCCGAGCCGCTGCGGGAGGGCCTGCGGGCCTCGCTGATGTTGGCGCTGTACCGCTGCGGGCGGCAGGCCGAGGCGCTCGAGGTCTACGACGAGGGCCGCCGGCTGCTCGCCGACGGGCTGGGCGTGGACCCCGGCCGCCCGCTGCAGTCCCTGCACGAGCAGATCCTCCGGCAGGACCCGGCGCTGGCCGGCCCGGCCGCCGTCCCCGCCGCGCCGGCACCGGAGCCCCCGCCGGCCGCAGCGGCACCGCCCCCGGTGCGCGCCCTCGGGCCGCTGCCGGTGCCGCTGACCGCCTTCGTCGGGCGCACCGCCGAGCTCGCCCGGCTGGGCACCGCCCTGTCGGGGCAACGCCTGGTCACCCTGGTCGGCCCCGGAGGGAGCGGCAAGACGCGGCTGGCGCTGGAGGCAGCGCGGCGCCGTCCGGCGGAGGCGCCGCCCGCGGCCCTGGTCGAGCTGGCCGGCGTCGAGGACCCCGAGCTGGTCGCCGCACAGGTGGCGACCGTCCTCGGCGTCACGCTGGCCGGCGGCGACGCGCTCGGCGCCGTCGCCACCGCCCTGCAGGACCGGCCGCTGCTGCTGGTGCTGGACAACTGCGAGCACGTCGTCGACGCCGCCGCGGCGGCCTGCGCCGCGCTGCTGCCCCGCTGCCCGGAGCTGCAGGTGCTGGCCACCTCCCGCGAGCCCCTCGGCCTGCCCGGCGAGGCGGTGCTGCCCTGCGGCCCGATGCCGGCCGGCAGCCCCGGCAGCGACGCCGAGCAGCTGTTCCTCGACCGTGCCCGGCTGGCCGCGCCGCACCTGGCCGACCCCTCGGAGGAGGACCTGCGGCACGTGCGCGAGCTGGTCGCGGCGCTCGACGGGCTGCCGCTGGCCGTGGAGCTCGCCGCCGCGTGCCTCACCACCCTGCCGCTGGCCGAGGTGGCCGGGCGGGTCGACGACCGGTTCGCCCTCCTGTCGGGCGGCTGGCGCACCGCGGTGCCGCACCAGCGCACGCTCGCGGCCACCGTGCAGTGGAGCGTCGACCTGCTCTCCCCCGCCGAGCTGGCGGTGTTCCGGGCGGTTGCGGTGCTGCCGGGCACCTTCGGTCCCGACCTCGTCGAGGCGGTGGCTGGCCCGGAGGTCGACGGCAGCGCGCTGGAGCTGCTGCGGGTGCTGGTGGCCAAGTCGCTGGTGGAGCTGGACCACGGCGCGCGGCGCTACCGGATGCTCGAGACGCTGCGGCAGTACGCCGAGCAGGGGCTCGGCGACCCAGCGTCCCGGCGGCTGCGCGACCGGCTGACCTCGTTCGCCGTCGACCTCACCGAGCGCCTGGAGCCGACGCTGCGCAGCCCGCTGTGGACCGGGAGCGCCCGCCGGCTCGACGCCGAGCAGCCGGCGCTGCGGGCCGCGCTCGCGCACGCGCTGGCCACCGGGCAGGGCGAGTGCGCGCTGCGGATCGGCGGCGCGCTGGGCTGGTACTGGTACCGCCGCGGCCACGTGCAGGAGGGCCGCCGCTGGCTGGCCGCCGCGCTCGACGCCACCCCGGACGCGCCCGCCGGGGTCCGCAGCGGCGCCCTGCTCGCCGACGCGCTGCTGTCCTACCTGTCCGGTGACGTGCCCTCGCTGTGGGCGCGCACCAGCGAGATCGCCGAGTCCGCCGCGGACGGCGACCCGGTGCTGCCCCTCGCGCTGGTCCTGCGCGGCTTCGTGCGGGCGCTGCTCGGCCAGCCCGACCCCGACGGCGAGGTCGGCCGGGACATCGCCCGCGGCCTGGAGCTGGCACAGGCCTCCGGCATCGAGTGGGTGCAGGTCGAGATCGCCATGACGCTCGGCCAGTTCTCGCGGGCCGCCGGCGACACCGACGGCGCCCTGGAGCACCTCGCCCGCGCCGAACAGCTCGCCCTGCGGCTCGGGCACTCGTGGGCGCACTCCTCGGTGCTGTGGATCCGGGCGAAGGCGCTCACCGACGTCGGCCGGGCACCCGAGGCGCTGGCCGACCTCTGGGCGATGGTGGAGCTGACCCACCGTGAGGGCGACGCCACCGGCACCCTCGCCGGCCTGCTGGCCGCCGTCGGCGCCACCACCGCCGCGGGGCGGCCGCGCACCGCGGCGGTGCTGCTCGGCGCGGTGCAGGCCAACGCGCGGCTGGTCGGCTACGACCCGCTGCGGATGGACCCGCTGGACGGGCAGCGCTACGTCACCGCCACCCGCGAGGCGCTCGAGGAGGTCGAGTACGACACGGCGCTGGCCGAGGGTGCCGGACTCGACCGGGGCGAGGCGGTGGCGATGGTGGGCCGGCTGGCCGAGGAGGTCGGCACCGCCGAGCCGGCGCGCTAGGAGCCGGGCTCGCGCAGTCCCGCGTAGAGCCGGGCCAGGTCGGGCAGTGGGAAGTGCGCGTTCAGCCCGCTCGGGTTGGGCAGCACCCAGGTGTCGGCCCCGCCGATCCGGGTGGGCTGGCGGCCCCAGCCCGCCCGGGCGGAGCCCACGGCCAGCCGCCACGCGGTGAGGCCCAGGACCGCGACCACGCGTGGCCGGTTCTCCGCCACCAGCCGGCCCAGGGCCGCCGCGCCGTCGCGCAGCTCGTCGGGGGTGAGCTCGGCGGCCGTCCGGGTGGGCCGGTCGACGAGGTTGGTCACCCCGAGCCCGTGGACCAGCAGCTCGCGGTCCTCCTCCGGCGCGAGCCGGCGCGGGGTGAGCCCGGCCAGGTGCAGCGCGGGCCAGAAGCGGTTGCCCGGCCGGGCGAAGTGGTGGCCCCGCGCCGCCGACAGCAGCGAGGGGTTGATGCCGCAGAACAGGACGTCGAGGCCGGGTGCGACGACGTCGGGCAGCGGCTTGCCCGGCACCGGCGGCTCAGTCGTGGTGGTGGACGACGTCGAGGACGGTGCCGAGGAAGCCGGTGCAGGAGTCCTTCGTGGCCTCGAGGTCGGCCACCGGGAGGTCGGCGGTGAGGCGGGTGACGCGCATGCGGTCCTCCTGTGCGGGACGGATCGCGAGGATGGTGACCCGCCGGCGGCGGGGCTGTCCACCGGCTCGTCGGGACCGCCTGCGAGCATCGGCGCCGTGCGGCGACGGGGGTCAGCGGAGCTCCCCCGCGAGGTGGGCGTCCTCGCCGTGGTGGCCTTCGTGGTCGCGCTCGGCTTCGGCATCGTCGCCCCGGCGATCCCGCTGTTCGCCCGCTCCTTCGGCATCGGGACGACGGCCGTCGGCCTGTCGGTGAGCGCCTTCGCGTTCTTCCGCTTCGTCTCCGCGTTCGGGGGCGGCGCGCTGGTCGAGCGCCTCGGGGAGCGCGTCGTCCTCGCCGTCGGGCTCGCCGTCGTCGCCGTCACGACCGGGCTGGCGGGGCTGGCGACGTCGTTCCCCGTCTTCCTCGCGCTGCGTGCCGCCGGCGGGACCGGCAGCGCGATGTTCACCGTGGCCGCGCTGGCCCTGCTGCTCCGGGTGTCGCCGCCGTCGCACCGCGGCCGGGCGGCGGCCACCTACCAGGGCGGCTTCATCCTCGGCGGCATCGCCGGCCCCGCCGCCGGCGGCCTGCTCACCACGCTGTCCCCGCGGCTGCCCTTCTTCCTCTACGCCGGGACCCTGCTGGTGGCCGGGGCCGTCGCGCTGGTGCTGCTGCGGACGACGCCGGGGACCCGGGGCGGCGCGGCCGCCGGAGCCGCACCGGACCTCTCCGGGGGGCCGCTCCCGCTGCGGGCGGCACTGCGCTCCCGCGCCTACGTCGCGGCGCTGGTGGCCAACCTCGGCATCGGCTGGGTGCTCTTCGGCGTCCGCAACTCCCTGGTCCCGCTGTACGTGACCGAGGAGCTCGGCCGCAGTGCCGCCTGGGCCGGCGCGGGACTGCTGGCCGGCTCGGCCGCGCAGGCGCTGGGCCTGCTGCGCTCGGGCCGGCTGGCCGACACGTGGGGACGCCGCCCGAGCCTGGTGCTGGGCTCCACCGTCGGCACGGCGGCCCTGGCGGTGCTCGTCCTGCCGCCGGCGACCGGGGCCTTCCTGCTGTCCATGGCCACCTACGGGCTGGCCGCCTCGCTGCTGGCGAGCGTGCCGGCGGCCCTGGTGGGCGACGTGAGCCCGGCCCGGGGCGGGCGGGTCGTGGCCGTGTTCCAGATGTCGGCCGACCTCGGGGCGGTGGCCGGTCCGCTGGTGGCCGGCTGGCTCACCGACGTCGCCTCGTACCAGGTGGCCTTCGCGGTCAGCACCGCGGTGGTGGCCGCCGGGCTGGCCGCGGCACTGGCGCTGCCGCGGCACTGACCGGCGGCCCGGCCGGGGAGGGAACGGCGCTCAGCCCGCCGCGGCCGCCACGGGCGCGTCCCAGTCGACGGCGTGGTCGCGCACCCAGGCCCGCGGGTCGCGGCGGCGGAGCACCAGCGGCATGACCACGTCGCGCACCACGCGGCCCACCGCCGGCGGCGGCGGCGCGCTGCTGGTCCGGAACGCCTGGGCGACCACGCGCTCCGCCCGACCCCGGCGCAGGTCCTCGAACACCCGGAGGGCGTCGTCGACCGGTATGTCGCGCAGGCACCGGGCCAGGACGACGGCGTCCTCCATCGCCAGGGACGACCCCTGGCCGGCGGCCGGCGAGGTCGCGTGCGCGGCGTCCCCGACCAGGACCGTCCGCCCACGGGACCAGCGCCGGACGGTGGGGACGTCGTACGTCGTCCATCCGCGCAGCGGCCCCGGCGTGGCCTCCACGAGGTCGACGACCGGGGACCGGTCCCCCCGGTGCAGGTCGTAGAGCCGGGCCCGCCACCGCAGGTCCGACGTGCCGGCCACCTCCCCGTCCGGGGGCTCCCGGTCGACCGGCGGGTTGGCGAACCACCAGGTCCCGCCGGTCGGCGCGGCGAGGTACCCCGCGAAGCTCCGCCGGCCGAGGACCATGGTCAGCCGGCCCACCTCGGCGCCGGCCGGGACGTGCTCGGAGTACCCCGCGGTGTTCAGCACGGGGACGAAGCGGGGCGGCGGGCAGCCGGGGTCGACCAGGGTGCGCACCGTCGAGCGGACGCCGTCGGCGCCGACGAGGAGGTCGGCGGTCTGGGTGCGGCCGTCGGCGAACTCCGCGGTGACGCCGTCGCCGGTGTCGTGCACGCCGGTCAGGCGGGAGCCGTAGCGCACCTCGACGCCGCGGCGGAGCGCCTCGGCGTGCAGGGCCCCGTACAGCTCCGACCGCCGCAGGGAGATCCCGGCCGGCCGGCCGCCCGACGGGTCGCCGGTGGGGAGGACGCCCAGGACCCTCCCGGTGGAGCTGCGGAACTCGATCACGTGCGTGGGGAAGCCCGCGGCACGGACCACGTCCTCGGCCCCGACCGCCGCCAGGGCGTCGAGTCCGTTGACCTGGACGCCGAGCCACGCGCCGACGTCCCCGGCCGGGGCCGGGTGGTCCTCGTGGACCGTCGCCTCGATCCCGGCGCGCTGCAGCGCCATCGCCGTCACCGGTCCCGCGACCCCGCCACCGACCACGATCGCCCGCCTCATCCCGGCATCCCCCCACACCCGGCGGCGCGCGCCAACCCCCGTGCGCGTGTCCTCTGCCAGCATCGGCGGCACCGACCGGAGCCCGGGGAGGCCGTCCGTGACCGATCTGCAGCGCATCGCCCTCCACGACGTCGAGATCCCGCCGGCGCCGGACGGGTCACCGCGGCTGCGCGGGGTGCTCGGCGTCCCGGAGGGGCCCGGGCCGTGGCCGGGCGTCGTGCTGCTGCACGAGGCCTTCGGCGTGGACGGCGTCATGCGCCGGCAGGTGCAGCGGACCGCCGCCTCCGGCCGGCTCGCGCTGATGCCGGACCTGTTCACCGACGGCGGCGCCCGGCGCGCCCTCGTCCGCACGTTCAAGGCCGTGGCCGCCGGGGAGGGACGCCCCTTCGCCGACCTCGAGGCCGCCCGCACCCACCTGGCCGCGATGCCCGGCTGCACCGGCCGCCTCGGCGTCCTGGGCTCCAGCGTCGGCGGCGGGCTGGCGCTGTCCGTGGCCGCCCGGGGGTTCGACGCGGCCGCGGTGTTCTACGCGCGGCTGCCGGAGGACCCGCACACGGCGCTGCTCGGCGCCTGCCCGGTCGTGGCCGGGTACGGCGGGGCGGACCCGGGCCTGCGCGGCGCCGCCGCCGAGCTGACGGCGGTGCTCACCCGGCTCGGCGTCCGGCACGACGTGCGCGAGTACCCCGGTGCCGGGCACGGGTTCCTGCACGACGCCCCGGTGGGACCGCGGGCGCTGCGCCCGGTGCTGCGGGGCGTGCTCCGGATCCGCCCGGACCCCGACGCCGCGGCCGACGCCTGGGCACGGACCGACGCCTGGTTCGCCGAGCACCTCCGGAGCTGACGGCGTCCTCCGGCGTCAGCCGACGGGGGTGAGGGACACCGGGGTCTCGGCCGGCGACCGCGGTGCGGGGATCGGCACGGCGGCGGCCGCGGGCTTCCGAGCGGGGAAGCCGGCGGCGTACAGGTCGGGCACCGAGAAGACGGCGCGCTGCGGTTCCTCGGCGCCGGCCCCGAGCACGGCACGGACGCGCGCGAGCTCCTCCTCGGCGGCCGGGCCGTCGTCCCAGACCTCGTAGACCATCACCGCCCGCGGCCGACGGACGTGCCGGCGGGACAGGCAGCCCTGCGGCCGGCCGTCGTCCTCCGGCAGGGAGTCGCGGAGCACGGCGTACCGCTCCTCGTCGAGGTCGTTCCAGCGCATGTGCAGCACGAGGAGAGGCACGGTTCCCCCAGGTCTTCGCAGGCACCGCGGTGGTCGCGGGTCCAGCGGCGACGCTAGGGACGGGGGAACCGGCCCGTCTGTACGCACAAGTGCGTAGGGCGGCCCGCACCGGACCCCCTTGACCGCGCGGCGGCCCGTTGACGCGCGCCGCACCGGCGCCCACGCTCCTCCTGCACGCACGGCGGACGCGGGACCGGCACACCCGGATCCCGCGGGGGGATTCGTCGGAGGCCGGCCATGGAGACCGCGGTCCGGGAGCTCACCGACCTGGTGGTCGGCCTGCTCGACGGGATGGTGGGCCCCCGCCTGCCCGCCGAACCGGTGTTCGCCGTCCTCTGCCCGCGGCTGGAGGCGCCCGCCGGGGCACTGCAGTGCACCGCCTGGCGGACCGGCGCGACCGAGCTCACCACCACCGGGCTCGACGCCGGGCAACTGCGCGCCCTGGTCGAGGCCAACCGGCACCTGCGTGCGGCGCACCCGCTGCTGGCGGCCGCCGCGGCCGGGGACCTCGCCCCGGCGACGGCGCAGCAGGCCTCGGGCGGCCGGCAGCGCTGGCGCCGCTCACCGGCCCGTGGCGTGCTGGCGGAGGTGTGCGGCTGGGACCAGGTGGTCAGCCTCCCGCTGCGGGGCGGCGCGGACGAGGTCTGCGGGTTCGCCTTCGGCCGGCCCGGCCGCGACTTCACCGACGCCGACCTGGAGCTGCTGTCGGCCGTGCAGCCGGTGCTGCGGGCACTGGACCGGCACGTCCGCCTGCTCGCGCGGTGGCAGGAACCGGCGGGACCGGCCTGGGCACGGGCCCGGGAGGCCGGTCTCACCGGCCGGGAGACGGCGGTGCTGCTGTGCCTGGCCGACGGGCTGACCGCCGGTGCGGCCGCCCACCGGCTGGGCTGCTCGGCCCGCACGGTCACCACGCACGCCGCGCGGCTGTACCGCAAGCTCGGCGTCCACGACCGGCTGACCGCGGTGCTCGAGGCGCAGCGCCGGGGCATCCTGCCCGGGCCGGGGCGCTGAGTCGCCCGCGTCAGGAGGCGCCGGCGGCCGCCAGGTACTCCCGGGCGCGGGCGTCGATCCCGGCCTGGTCGAGGTCGCCGTCCCGCAGCTCCGCCAGCCCGGCGGCCAGCAGCGGCCCGGCCGCGAAGAACTCCAGCGCGATCCCGTCGGGGTCCCGCAGGTTGAGGTGCCAGCCGAAGGGCATGTCGCGGATCGGCGTGTACCGCGCCCCCATGCCGCGCAGCTGCGCCTCCCGCGCCTCGAGCTCCGCGCGCGAGGCGGCGGCGAAGCCGAGGTGGTCCAGGCCCGTGCGGGTCTCGTCGAAGCACCCGCCTGCGTCGCCGTGCCGGGCCAGCGAGAGGGTGAACCCGCTGGCCCGGTGCACGAGCACGCGGACCTCGCCGAAGTCGGCCAGCCGCACGAGGTCGAGCAGCTCGCGGTAGAAGCGCTCGCTCACGTCGAGGTCGGTCACCGTCAGGGCGACGTGGTCGACGACCGGGGTGCTCATCGCGGGCTCCTCCACGGCAGCAGCCGGGGGTCGAGCGGAGCTCCGAAGAGGCACGCGAGCCACCTGAGCTGGACACCGATCGGCGATAGCGTCCGGGGCGGTGTCTGGGTCTGGGTCTGGGTCTGCGTCATCGCGTCCTCCCGAGGGGTCCCTGCCGGACGAGCGTCGGTCCGGCGGGGATCCCGTCGCGTCGGGGGAAACCCCCGACCTGGTGGGCCGCGCGGCGGAGCTCGCGGGGATCGACCGCCTCCTCGACGGCGCCCGCGCCGGCCGCCCCGCACTGCTCGTGCTGGAGGGCGAGGCGGGCGTCGGCAAGACGGCGCTGCTGCGGGCGGTGGCCGGGCGGGCCACGGGGTTCCTCGTGCTGCGCGCCCGCGGCATCGAGTCCGAGGCCGCCCTGCCGCAGGCCGCCCTGCTGGAGCTGCTGACCCCGCTGCGGCCCCTCCTGGCCGAGGTCCCGCCCGGTCAGGCGGCCGCGCTGGCGGCGGCCCTGGGCTGGGGCCCGGCCGACGTCCCCGGCGAACGGCACCTCGTCGCCGCCGGCACCCTCTCCCTGCTCGCCGCGGCCGCCACGACGGCTCCGCTGCTGGTGCTGGTCGACGACCTGCAGTGGGTCGATCCGGAGTCGGCGGGCGCGCTGCTGTTCGCCGCCCGACGGATGCACGGCGACCGGGTGGCGGTGCTCGCCGCGCGGCGGCACGGCCCCGGCCCGGTCGCCGGTGCCGGCCTCCTCCGCGTGCCCGCCCTGACCCCCGAGGCCGCCCGCGCCCTGCTCACCCGCACCGTGGCCCCGCCGGTGGCGCACCGGCTCGCCGACCGCCTCGGCGGGGTCCCGCTCGCGCTGCTCGAGAGCGCCGCCGCGCTGACCCCGGCGCAGCGCGCGGGCGCCGAGCCGCTGCCCGCCGAGCTGCCGGCCGGACCGGTCCTGACCGGCGCCCTCGAGCCGGACCTGGCGGAGCTCCCGGCCGGCGCCCGCGAGGCGCTGCTGCTGCTGGCCGCCGCCCTCGACGGCAGTGGCGTCACCGTGGCCGCCGCCCTCGCCCGGACGGGCACCGACCCCGCCGCCGCCCTCGACGCCGCCGAGCAGCGAGGCGTCGTCGTCCGCGACGGCGACGCCGTCGCCTTCCGGCACCCGGTGCTCCGCAGCCTGGTGTGGGCCCGCGCGACGCCCGCCGACCGCCGGCGGGCGCACCGCCTGCTGGCCGACACCGCCCGGACCGGGGACGACCTCGCCCGCGTGTGGCACCGCGCCCTGGCGACGACCGGCCCCGACGAGGCGCTGGCCGGGGAGCTGGCGGCCGTGGCCGGTCGCGCGCGCGACCGTCGCGGGTACGCCGCCTCCTCGGCGGCCCTCGAGCGCGCGGCCGCACTGACCGGCGACGCCCGGCGGGCCGGGGGCCTGCTGGCCGGCGCCGTCCGGGACGCCGCCGTCGGCGGGGACACCGCCCGCGCCCGCGCGCTGGCGGGCGGGGTCCTGCGGGGCGCGGCGACCGACGCCGTCCGTGCCGAGGTGCTGCAGGTGCTGGGCCGGGTGGAGCAGGACTGCGGCTCGGTGCCGGCCGCCCGCGACCTGCTGCGCTCGGCCGCCGGGCTCGCCGAGGGGCGGACCGCCGCCTGGGTGCTCACCGACCTGGCCGTCGTCGAGCACCGGCTGGGTGACGTGACGGGGATGCAGGACACGGCGCGGCGGATCGCCGGGGTCACCGACGACGGCGACGCCCTGCAGCGTGCCCTCGCCGCCTGGGTGGCCGGCATGGCCGCCGTGCACGCCGGCGATCCCGAGCGCGGCCGGGCCTGCCTGCAGCGGGCGCTGGACACCATGGAGGCCGAGCCGGAGCTGCGCGCCGAGCCCCGGCTGCTGCCCCTGGTGGTGCTCGGCCTGGGCTGGAGCGCCGACGTGCCCGGCGCCGTGCCCGTGGTGGAGCGCCGGCTGCGCGAGGCGCGGGCGGTCGGCGCCCTGGGGGTGCTGGTCGCCGTCCTCGCGATGACCGCCCACGGCCGGGCGCAGCTGTTCGGGGACCACGCCGGTGCCTTCGCCGACGCCGGCGAGGCCGTCGAGCTGGCCGGGCAGCTCGGCTACGTGGCCGACGCCGCGCCCGCGCTCGAGCTGCTGGCCTGGGAGCACGCCGCCCGCGGGCAGCACGCCGAGGCGGCCGGGCACCTCGACCGCGCCCGGGCGCTGGTCCGGCGCGCCGGCACGGCCGGCGTCGCCGCGCACCTCGCGCTCACCGAGGCCTTCTGCGCCCTGTGCCGGGGCGACCTCGCCACCACGGCCCGCCTGCTGGAGGCGCGGCTCGCCGCCGACGGCGGGGTCGGCGCGCTCGGCGAGCCGCTCGGCGTCGCGCCGCTGCTGGTGGAGGCGTGGACGGGGCTGGGCCGGGTCGCCGAGGCCGCGCGGCTGGCCGCCGGGTACGAGCGGGTGTCGGCGTCCCCGCTGCCCGCGACGGCGGCGCTGGTGGCCCGGTGCCGGGCGCTGACGTGTCCCGGCGACGACGCGGCGGCCGGGCTGTTCGAGCGGTCGCTGGCCGCGCACGCCCTGGCGCCGGACGCCTTCGAGACGCCGCACACCCGGCTGCTGTACGGCGCCCGGCTGCGCCGCTCGGGACGGCGGACGCGGGCGCGGGAGGAGCTCGCCGCGGCGGCCGACGCGTTCGCCGCGATGGACCTGACCGCGTGGGCGCAGCGGGCCGAGGACGAGCTGCGGGCCACCGGGCGGACCGCGCGGCCGCGCCGCCCGCTGCCGGAGGAGCCCCTGACCGCGCAGGAGACGCGGATCGCGGTCCTGGCGGCGCAGGGGCACTCCAACGCGGAGATCGCGGCGGGGCTCTTCCTCAGCCCGAAGACCGTCGAGCACCACCTGAGCAGCGTCTACCGCAAGCGCGGGCTGCGGTCCCGGGTCGGGCTGGCGCGGCTGTTCCCGCCCGGGGGCTGACCGGACGGGTCAGGCGGCGCCGTCGGCCCGTCCGGCGAGGCGGTCGACGAACCGGTCGAGCGGGCGCGGCTGCTCACCCGGCGCGGGCGGGTCGGCCGGGGTGAGCACCCACAGGACGGCGTACAGGACCAGGCCGGCGCCGCCGGCGAGGGAGAGGGCGACGACGGCGGCCCGCCACAGCACGGCGTCGATGCCGGTGTAGGTGGCCAGGCCGCCGCAGACGCCGCCGAGCATGCGGTCGGTGGAGCTGCGCCGCAGCCGCGCGGGGACGCCGGTGGGAGGCGGGAGGGAGGTCGGTGTGGTCATGGCACGAGCCTCCCGCCGCGGGCCGCCCCGGCACATCGGGGAAGGCCCGGAACCGCACCCGGACCCGACCCTGGTCCTCAGCCGGCGGCGACCCGGGGGGCGACCTCGGTGCCCAGCAGCTCGATGCCGCGCAGCAGGTCCTCGTGGGCCAGGCGCGGGTTGGTCATCTGGATCGACACCCGGTCCACGCCGCCGAGCTGGGCGGAGATCCGCTGCAGCTTGTCGGCCACGGTGGCGGGGTCGCCCATGAAGAACGCGCCGTCGGGGCCGCTGGTGGCGTCGAACTGGGCGCGGGTGGGCGCCCGGAAGCCGCGTTCCCGGGAGACCGCCGTGAACATCTCGTGCCAGCCCGGGTAGATGGTGTCCGCCGCCGCCTGCGTGCTCTCGGCGACGTAGCCGAACACGTGCAGCCCCACCTGCAGGCGCTCGGGCGCGTGCCCGGCCTGCGCGCCGGCCTGCCGGTAGAGGTCGACCAGCGGGGCGAACTGCCGGGGCTCGCCGCCGATGATCGCGACCATGAGCGGCAGGCCCAGGAGCCCGGCCCGGACGAACGAGGTCGGGGTGCCGCCCACGCCCACCCAGATGGGCAGCGGGTCCTGCAGCGGCCGCGGGTACACGCCCTGGCCGGTGAGCGCCGGGCGGTGCCGGCCCGACCAGGTTACGTGCTCGGACCCGCGGATGCGCAGCAGCAGGTCGAGCTTCTCGTCGAACAGCTCGTCGTAGTCGGCCAGCGACAGGCCGAACAGCGGGAAGGCCTCGGTGAAGGAGCCGCGGCCGACGACGAGGTCGATGCGCCCGCGGCTGATGAGGTCGAGCGTGGCGAACTGCTGGAACACCCGGACCGGGTCGGCCGCCGACAGCACCGCGACGGCGCTGCCGAGCCGGATCCGCTCGGTGCGCGCGGCGGCCGCCGCCAGGATCACCGGGGGCGCGGAGTCGTAGTACTCGGGCCGGTGGTGCTCGCCGATGCCGAAGGAGTACAGGCCGACTCCGTCGGCGAGCTCGATCTCCTCGAGCAGGTGGGCCATCCGCTCCTCGGGGCCGACCCGGCGGCCGGTCCGCGGATCGGTCACCGCCGCCACGAAGCTGTCCACGCCGAGGTGCACGGCGGTCCTCCTCCCGGGGCGGTCGCCCCCGTCGTCGATCGGCTGCGTCGTCAAACGCTCAACGACCAGTGAACAGTCCCGGGGACGACGGCGCCCCTCCGGCCGGGACCGGAGGGGCGCCGTCGGGGCCGCGGACTACGCGGCGCGGTCCCGGTCCCTCGGTGCGGCCCGCAGGCCGGCGAGGTACCAGGCGGTGCAGTCGGGGCAGCTGGCGATCCAGACGTGCCGGGGGTGGCGGTGACAGGCGGTGCGGGCGGCCGAGGCCGGTGGGCTGGTCATGGTGCAGGTGCTCCTCGCCGCCGTCCGACGGCGGCTCGTGACTCGTGTGACGGCTGGTGCAACGCCGGCGGAGGCGTCACCCATCCGGGGTGTGCGTGAGGACACCGTGCGGAGGCCGCACCTGCGCGTTCGGCGGAACGTGACGATCATGACGGCACTCTTTGGCGTGCATGGTCTGCCACCGGACCACGGAGAGTGCCGATCCTGGGCGCATGTCCGCTCAGCTCGTCGTGGCCGGCACCGCCGCCGGTGCGCAGCCGTGGTCCCGGGAGACGCCCGCCCAGGAGCAGTCCCCCGATCAGCCGTGGTGGCGCTCGGCCGTCGTCTACCAGGTCTACCTGCGCTCGTTCGCCGACGGCAACGGTGACGGCATCGGCGACCTCACGGGCCTGCGCGCCCGCCTGCCGTACCTGTCCTGGCTCGGCGTCGACGCGCTGTGGATCAACCCGCACTACCCCTCGGGCGGCGCGGACGGTGGCTACGACGTCATCGACTACCGGGCGGTCGACCCCGAGTACGGCGACGTGTCCGACGTCGAGGCGCTGGTGGCCGACGCCCGGAAGCTGGGGCTGCGCGTCGTGCTCGACGTCGTCCCCAACCACACCTCCGACCGGCACCCGTGGTTCCAGGCGGCGCTGGCCGACCCCGACGCCCCCGAGGCCGCGCGTTACCACTTCGCCCCGCCGTCGGAGCAGCCGCCGAACAACTGGCGCTCGCTGTTCGGCGGGCCGGCCTGGTCGCGCACCCCCGACGGCCGCTGGTACCTGCACCTGTTCGCCCCCGAGCAGCCCGACCTCAACTGGCGCGACCCGGTCGTGGCCGAGGACTTCGAGCGGACCCTGCGCTTCTGGCTCGACCGCGGCGTGAGCGGGTTCCGCGTCGACGTCGCGTACGGCCTGCACAAGGACGCCGGCCTGCGCGACAACCCGGGCGAGTACTCCCCCACCCTGTTCGGCCACGGCCCCGAGCAGGCCATGACCTGGAACCAGCCCGAGGTCCACGACGTGTGGCGGCGCTGGCGCGCGGTCTGCGACGAGTACCCCGGCACCATGCTGGTCGGGGAGGTCTGCCTGGCCGACCTCGACGAGGTCGCCCTCTACTCGCGGCCCGACGAGCTGCACCAGTCACTGTCCTTCCGGCTGCTCAAGTCGACGTGGGACACCCCGGCCTTCGCCGAGGCGATCGGCAGCGCGCTGGAGGCCTTCGGCCGGGTCGGCGCGCCGGTGTCGTGGGTGCTCGGCAACCACGACAAGGACCGCATGGTCACCCGCTTCGGCGGCGGCGAGACCGGCCTGGCCCGCGCCCGCGCGGCGGCGATGCTGCTGCTGGCGCTGCCCGGCTCGGCCTACGTCTACGCCGGCGACGAGCTCGGCCTGCCCCAGGCGCACGTCCCCGACGAGGCCAAGCAGGACCCGATCTTCCACCGCAGCGGCGGCCGGCGCGCCGGCCGAGACGGCTGCCGCGTGCCGATGCCGTGGAACGCCACGGCCGGCGTCGGCTTCTCCCCCGCCCGCTCGGCGCGGCCCTGGCTGCCGGTGCCCGCGGAGTGGAAGCGGCACGCGGTGTCCCGCCAGACCCGCGACTCCGGCTCGGTGCTGCACCTCTACCGGACGGCGCTGGGGATCCGCGCCGAGAACCCGGCGCTGGGCAGCGGCGAGGCCACGGTGAGCACCCGCGGCGACGTCCTCACCGTGCGCTGCACCGGCGGCGGACGGACGGTGCGCTGCGTGGTCAACATGGGCACCGGCACCGCGCTGGTCCGCTCGCGCGGCCGCGTGCTGCTGGAGTCCGGCCCGGGCGTGCACACCTCGGCCCGCTCGGTGGCGCTGCCCCCGGACACCGCCGTCTGGCTCGAGGAGAGCTGAGCGGCACACTCGGGACGTGCCCCCGAGACGCTGCCCCTGCGGCACCGGCCTGACCTACGCCGAGTGCTGCGGGCGGCTGCACGACGGGACGGCGGCCGCCGCCACCGCCGAGCAGCTCATGCGCTCGCGGTACAGCGCCTTCGCCGTCGGCGACGCCGGCTACCTGCGGGAGACCTGGGACCCGGCCACCCGGCCGCGGTCGGTGGGCCTCGACCCGGCGGTGCGCTGGACCGGCCTGGAGGTGGGTGCCACCACCGGCGGCGGGCTGTTCGACACCGAGGGGACGGTGGCCTTCCGCGCGCACTCCCGCGCCGCTGGGCAGGAGCACGTGCAGTCCGAGGGCAGCCGGTTCCGCCGGCTGGACGGCCGCTGGGTGTACGTCGACGGTGAGCCCGGGTGACCCCGTACGACGTCGTCGTCGCGGGTGCGGGACCGGCGGGGCTGTCGGCGGCGGCCGCCTGCGCCGCGGCGGGCCTGCGGACGGCACTGGTGGCGCCGTCGGTGCGTCCCTGGGCGCCGACCTACTGCCTGTGGGCCGACCAGCTCGACGCCGCCGCAGGCCCGCTCGGGCTCGACGCGGACGCCGCCGCGGCGCGGTACGCCCCGACCGTCGTCCGCACGGCCGCCGGGGGCGAGCGGCGCCTGGAGCGCGGCTACGCCCGGCTGCGCAACGACGTCGTGCACGCCGCGCTGCTCGACCGGTTCCGCGCGCACGGCGGCGAGGTGCGGACCGGCCGGGTGACCGGGCTCCTCGGCGACGGCGGCCGGGAGGTCGCCGTCCTCGCCGGTGGCGGCCGGCTGGCCGCGCGGGCGGTGCTCGACGCCCGCGGCGGCGGGCCGGGGACGGCGCAGCAGCGGGCCTGGGGCGAGGTGGTGGCGGGCCCGGTGCCCGACCTGGTGCCGCCCGGCGGTGCGCTGCTCATGGACTGGACGGCGCTGGCCGATCCCGCCGCGGTCCCGGCCTTCCTCTACGGCCTGCCGCTCGACGACGGCACCGTGCTCCTGGAGGCGACCTCCCTGGCCGCCCGCCCGCCGGTGCCCCTGGCCGACCTGCGGGCGCGGCTGACCGCCCTGCTCGACGCGTACGGCCTGCGCCTGGCCGGGGAGCCCGAGCGGGTGGCCATCCCACTGGACGCGCCGCGGCGCGCGACCGGGCCGGGCACCGCCCTCGGGGCGGCGGCCGGGCTGGTGCACCCGGCCACCGGCTACAGCGTCGCGTCGTCGCTGCGGCTGGGGCCGCGGGTGGCGGCGGCGCTGGCGGCCGGCGGGGACCCCCGCGCGGTGCTGCGCGCGGCCCGCCCCCGGACGACGGCGGGGCTGCTCGGCCTCGGCCTCGAGGTGCTGCTCCCGCTCGACACGGCGGGCACCGACGCCTTCTTCGCCGCCTTCTTCACGCTGCCCGAGCGGGCGTGGGCCGGCTACCTCGACGTCGGCTCGCCGCCGTCCGCCGTCGCCGCGGCCATGGCGCGGGTGTTCACCGCGCTGCCCGGGGCGCAGCGCGCCCGGCTGCTGCGCACCGTCGCACGCGGGGCCGCGCGACGGGCCGGGCGCGGTGGGCGGCCGGCCTAGGCCCCGCCCACCGCGCCGGGGAGGGCGACCGGGTCAGGCGACGTTGCCCAGGTCGCGCAGGCCCGCCGTCACGCTGAGGGCGAGCCGGCGCGTCACCCGCAGGGCCTGGTCGGCCAGCCCGTAGGCGGCTTCGATGAGGTCCTCGGGCCGCACCAGCGCGGCCGGCACCACCGACCGCACGATCGCGGTCGCCCCGCGGACGACGGCGGCCGCGGCGTCCTCGCCGTTGCGTCCCGCCTCGGCGAGCTGCCGCCGGGCCTCCTCCTGCTCCTGTCCGCGCAGCTCGGCGAGCAGGTCGGCGCGGGTCGCGGCCACCAGCCGGTCGGTGCGCTCGCCCTCGGCGGCCGGGGAGTCGCCCGCCTGTGCCACCACGCGCCCGGCGACGATGCGCCGCGCCTGCGACGTGACGTCGTCCTGGGTGCGCACCAGGTCGCGCAGCTCGGTGTCGGGGTCCCCGGTCGGGCCGGTGTGGGTGTCGGCGTCGGTGTCGGTGTCGCTGTGGGGGCCGGTGGCACGGTCGGCGGCCGGCGCCGTCGCGCTGTCCGGGGTGGGCTGCTCGTCGGCTCGCCGGGACGTCGTGGGGGCGGTCATCTGAGGTCCTCCGTCGTTCGGTCCTGCGGGACACCGCCCACCCTCCGCACGCGAGGTGGACCGCAGCCGGGGACCGGGTGTCGGACCGGAGAGGGCTGCCCGAACAGCCGCCTCAGGCAGGGGTCGGCGGCGGCGTCGATCCCGGGTCGACGGCCAGGGCGTGCTCGGGCAGCACGCCGGTCCGCGACCGCTGGCGCAGCAGGTACCAGGCCAGCCCGACGGCGACGATCCCGCCGATGAGCACGAACGCCGCCCACTGCAGGTACCAGTGCTGCTCCCCGGTCGCGTTGTAGACCTCCCGCCGCGGCCAGGCGAGGTTCAGGGCCATGCCGGCACCCCAGAGCACCGCGAGGGCGTTGACCGGCAGGCCCCAGCGGCCCAGGGAGAACCGCCCCTGCTCGGCGGGCAGCGGCCAGCGGCCGCGCAGCCGGGCGATGAGCATCGGCACGGTGACCAGCAGGTAGGCCAGGTAGATCATCACCACGGCGATGCTGGTCAGGGCGGTGAAGATCTGCGGCTGGCGGATGTTGAGGACCAGGACCCCGAGGGCCAGCACCCCGATGACCACGGCCGGCACGACCGGCGTGCGCCGCTTGGGGTCCACGCGGGCCAGCCGGGCGCTGAAGGGCAGCCCGTTGTCGCGGGCCATCGCGAACGCCATCCGGATGGTGGCGGTGTGCACGGCCAGGCAGCACACGGTGATCGCGACGACGATGCAGAGCAGGAACGCCTTGCCCAGGCCCGTGCCGGCCACCTGCAGCAGGACGTACTGCAGGCCGCCGGAGCTCGACGCCAGCTGCGGGTCGGTGAGGTCGGGCGCGGCCATCAGGCCGAAGAGCAGGATCAGCCCGCCGAGGACGAACGACGCGGTGATCGCCCGGATGATCGCGCGGGGCGCGGTACGGCGGGGGTCCTTCGTCTCCTCCCCGAGCGAGCTGGCGGTGTCGAAGCCGTACATGACGTAGCCGGAGGCGAGCGCGGCGACGAGGAAGGCGCCGAGGTAGCCCAGGCCCTGCCCCTCGCCCGTGCCGGCGGTGTCGGTGAGGACCTCCTGCGGTCCGCGGGTGGCGCTGATCCCGAGGATCACGACGATCAGGACCGCGGCGACGAGCTCGATGAACACCCCGGTGCTGTTGATCCGGGACATCAGCCGCACGCCGAAGGCGTTCACCAGGGTGGTGAACAGGATCAGCACGCCGCCCAGGACGACGGCGTTGACGGGGACGTCGTAGGTGCCGGTGCCGTCGCCGACGACCTGGAAGCCCGACCACAGCTGGGGCAGCGTGATCTGGTAGGCCAGCACGGTGGCCGCCAGCGTCACGATCGAGGCGGTGAGCATCACCCAGCCGGCCAGCCACGACGTCGTCGCGCTGCCCAGCCGCTTGGTCCAGTTGTAGAGCGACCCGGCCACCGGGTAGCGGGCGGCCAGCTCGGCGAAGCACAGCGCGACCATGAGCTGCCCGGCGAACACCATCGGCCAGGACCACACGTAGGCCGGGCCGCCGGCGCCGAAGCCGAAGTAGAAGAGCTGGAACGTGCCGGTGAGGATCGAGATGTAGCTGATCCCGGCCGCGAAGCTGGCGAAGCGCCCGATGCTCCGGTCGAGCTTCTGGGTGTAGCCGAACTCCGCGAGCTGCGGGTCGCCGTCGTCCTGGGGGCGCACGGTTGGCCTTCCGTCGGGGAGTGGATCGCGCGATCACTCTGGCCGACGGCGCGGTCCCCGGCGAGCCGACGCCGGGGACCGCGCGGCGGTCCCCGCCCGCGGTGTCAGCCCGCGGTGGGCTCCGGGGTGAACTGGGCGCGGGCCGCCACCTCCCCGCCGGCGACCTCCTCGGGGGTCGCGGTGCCCGAGGCCGTCACGGTGGCCACCCAGGCGTCGATCGAGGCCGCGCCGGCGCGGCGCACCTCCTCGCCGCCCTCCCAGGCGACCGGGTCGCCGACGTCCTCCCCGCGCAGGTGCAGCCCCAGGCCCAGCAGGGCGACGTCCCACCCGGGGCCGACGAACAGCGCACCGGCGCCGCTGCCGGCGAAGGCGACGGGGACGGTGTGCTCGAGCTCCAGGAGCGTGGCCCCGCCGGCCGCGGTGAGCCGGACGGTGACGACGCTGACCGGCGCGCCCCAGGTGAGGACCAGCGTCGAGGGCGGGGAGCACGCGCGGATCTCGCCGTCGGCGTTGCCCTCGACGGCGAAGGTGCCGCCCGCGCGCAGGTCGCCGGTGACCGGCGCGAACCAGCGGGCCAGGCGGGCGGGGTCGGTGACGGCCGTCCACACGTCGTCGACGGCGGCCGGGTACTCGCGCCGCACGGTGACGGCGACCAGTTCGTCCTCGCCCCCGCCGCGGCGGGCGACCTCGCGTGCGGTCTCGGCGATCTCGGTCAGCAGGTCCCTCACGGTCGCTCCTCCTCGGGTGGGTCCACCGGGCCGGTGCCCGGCGGGCGTTCCTCGCGCAGGCGGCGCTCCCGCTGCCCGCGGGCGAGCTCGGTGGCCAGTGCGTCGAGGTGCTGGTCCCACGTGCCGCGGAACCGCTCGAGCCACCGGTCGACGTCCTGCAGCGGCGCGGGCTCCACGGCGTACAGCCGCCGCGCGCCCTCGGCACGGACCCGGGCGAAGCCGTTCTCCCGGAGCACCCGCAGGTGCTGCGAGACGGCCGGCTGGGAGATGCCGAACTCCGCCCGGACGACGGCGGTGACCTCACCGGCCGACCGCTCGCCGTCGGCGAGGAGCTCGAGGACCCGCCGCCGGACCGGGTCGCCCAGGACGTCGAACGCGTGCACGGGCGGCAGCTTGTCAGCTATCACTTATATCCGTCAACGCTTATGCGGTCGCTGGGCGGCGCGGTGCGTCCTCCGCCGCTACCCTCCCGGCCGGTGAGCGCCCCGACGTCCGGCCCCGGCCCGCTGGCCGGGCTGCTGCGCAGCGCGCGGCTGCGGGCCGCGCTCAGCCAGGAGGAACTGGCCGCCCGCTCGGGGCTCACCGCGAAGGCGGTCGGTGCGCTGGAGCGCGGCGAGCGGCGCCGGCCGCACCCGCACACGCTGCGTGCCCTCGGCGACGCCCTCGGCCTGGACGAGGGTGCCCGCGCCGCGCTCGCCGCGGCCGCGCGCCCGGCAGCCGGCGGGGACCGGGTCCCGGTCCTGCCCGCGCCGGCCGCGCCGGTGTTCGGCCGGGACGACGACGTCGCCGAGGTGGCCGGCCTGCTGCGCTCCGGAGCGGCCCGGCTGGTCACCCTCACCGGCCCCGGCGGGGTCGGCAAGACGACGCTGGCCCTGGCGGTGGCGCGCACGGTCTCGGCGGACTTCCCCGACGGCGTCACGGTGGCCGAGCTGGCGCCGCTGCGCGAGGCGCGGCTGGTGCTGCCCACGCTGGCCCGCGCCCTCGGCGGCCGGCAGCTGTCCGGCCCGGTCGCCGACGCGGTGGCCGCCCGCCTCGGCGACCGCCGCCACCTCGTCGTCCTGGACAACGTCGAGCACGTGCTCGACGCCGCGCCGGAGGTCGCCGACCTGCTCGCGCGCTGCCCCGGCCTGGCCGTGCTGGCCACCAGCCGGGCGCCGCTGCGGGTGCGGGCCGAGCGCGAGCGGCCGCTGGGCCCCCTCCCGCTGCCGGCCGGCAGCGACGCCGGCGCCGTGGCCGCCTCCCCCGCCGCGCAGGTGTTCCTCGACCGCGCCGCGGCCGCCGGGCGCCCCGGCGCCCTCACCGACGCCACCGCCGCCGACGTCGCGGCCATCTGCCGGCGGCTCGACGGCCTGCCACTGGCCCTGGAGCTGGCCGCGGCGCACGCCCGCTACCTGCCGCCGGCCGCCCTGCTCGGCCGGCTGGACGAGGCGCTGGGCTCGGGCCGGTCCCGGGACCTGCCCGAGCGGCAGCGCACGATGCGGGCCGCCCTCGACTGGAGCCACGACCTGCTGACCGGCGCCGAGCAGGAGCTCCTGCGCCGGCTGGCGGTGTTCGCGGGCGGCTTCACCCTCGACGCCGCGCAGGCGGTCGCCGGCGGCGGTGACGTGCTGGGCACGCTCGGCGGCCTGGCCGAGCAGTCCCTGGTCGTCGCCGAGGAGGGCCCCGAGGCGCGGTACCGCCTGCTGGAGCCGGTGCGTCAGTACGCCGCCGCGCGGCTGGAGGAGGCCGGCGAGACGGCACTGGCCGCCGACCGGGCGACGGCCGCCGCCCTCGACCTCGCCGCCGGCGCGGAGACCGGGCTGGCCGGCGCCGTGCAGGGCGCCTGGCTGGACCGCCTGGAGCGGGACCACGGCAACCTCAGCGCGGCCCTCGGACGGCTCGTGGACGCCGGCCGCGCGGCCGACGCCGCCCGGGTCATGGGCGCGACCTGGCTGTACTGGGCGGTGCGCGGCAACGTCGCCGAGGGGCTGGGGTGGGGAGCGCGGATCGACCGGACCGGCCTGGCTCCGGCCGACGACGCCCGGGCACTGCTGGCGCTCGCCGCCCTGCGCTATGCGGCCGGCGACGTCCCCGGGACCGCGGAGGCGGCGGCCGGTGCGGCGTCGGCCGCCGTACGGGCCGGGGCCGGGGACCTGGAGGCGCTCGCGCGGGTGCTCACCGGCTCGGCGGCGGTCTTCCTCGGCGACCTGGACGCGGCCGGCCGGGACCTGGCCGAGGCGCTGCGGCTGGCGGAGCGGACCGGGCAGGCCTGGGCGCGGACGCACGCCGTCACCGCCCGCGGCCAGCTGCTGCTGCAGTCGGGCGACCTCGCCGGCGGGACGGCGGTCCTGGCCGACGCCGAGCGGCTGGCCCGGGAGCTGGGCAGCCCGTTCAGCCTGGCCACGGTGCTCAACGTGCAGGCCTCCCTCGCGCTGGTCGCCGGGGACGAGGCCGGCGCCCTCGCGCAGCTCGCCGAGGCCGCCGACCTGGCCGCGGAGGTCCGCACCTCCTGGACGCTGGCCTACACGCTGCCCGGGCTGGCCGTCGTCGCCGCGCACCGCGGGCTGCCGGAGCTCGCGGCACGGCTGTTCGCGGCGGGCTCGGCGACCGCGGAGGCCGCGGCGGTGGCGGTGTCCTTCCCGCCCGACGTCGCCCTCGCCCGGCAGGTGCTGCCGGCGGTGCGGGCGGAACTCGGCGAGGAGGCGTTCGCCCGGGCCTGGGACGCCGGCCGGCTGGTGCGGCCGGACGACGTCCCGACCCTCGCCGCAGAGGTCAGGCGGTCCCGCGGACCTCGCTGACGTAGCGGCGGTACTGCCGGGCGAAGACGGTCCGCAGCAGCAGCCGGACGGGGAACGGCACGACGTGCAGCATCATCGTGCGCTCCTCGGGGCTGCACTCCTCCAGCAGCGAGCCGAACAGGAGCGGCAGGTCCCGCATCGACATCTGGCCCTTGCCGTGCTGGCCGAGCCGGTCCCACTCCTCCTGCGTGACGTACCGCTCGGCCAGCGGCAGGATCTCCCGCTCCTCCTCGGCCAGGTGCTCGACGAGCACCGCGCGCAGCGCCTCGAGGGTGGCGGCGACCTCCTCGCCCACGGCCGGCCGCGCCTCCACCTCCCACCGGTCCAGCGCCGGGCCCAGCAGCCCGGTGAGGTGCTCGACCTGCTCGTGCTGGGTCTCCATGCGGTGCACGAGCGCGGCGTCGGGCGGGCAGCGCTCGAGGAGCACGGGCCAGAGGAGGTCGTCCTCGGCGGTGTGGTGCAGGTGCAGGCCCTGCAGCAGCATCCGGGCGTGCCGGACCAGGACGGCGGCGCGGCCGGTGTCGCCGGGCGCGACGGCCCGGACCAGCCCGGGCAGCAGCCCCAGCTCGCGGCGGAACGCGCGGTGGACGACGACCATGTCGCGGACGTCGGTGCGGGTGCCGGTGGCAGTGCTGCGGTCGGTGGTGTTCGTCATGGTGACGAGCCTGTCGGCGCCGCCGCGGACGTCCCACCCACAGGACCCCCACGTTCCCCCCACGGCCCGGACCGGTGCACCCGGCCCCCCGGTCCCGCGGCCGGGACCGCCGGGGTCAGTCAGTGCTCGGAGGCGTGCCGGTGGAACCGCCGCCACGGATGGCGCCGGGCCGTCGGGGGCTCGGGGTGCTGCTCGCCGTCCGGAGCCGGCTCGTCGGCCATCCGCGACGCGGTGGCGCCCGCGGCGCGGGGGGCCGGCGGCCGCGTGCGGTCGGCGAGGCGTTCCCGGCTGAGCTGGTGCTGCAGGCCGAGCGGGTCGCAGCGCGAGCCGCGGGCGGCGACGTCGTGCTGCGCCTCCCACTGGGCGATCAGCTTCTCCTCCGGCGACATCTCCCAGCGCTGCCGGTCGTCACCGGGCGTCGGTGTGGACGGACTCATGGCGCTCCTCCCTCGTCCCGCCCGGTCCCGGACCGGGCGTCGTCCCGCTCGGGCGCACGACGGTGACCGGGCAGTCCGCCGCCCGCAGCACCGACGCGGCCACCGATCCCAGGAGCCGCCCTCGGGCTCCGCCGCGCCCGCGCACGCCGACGACGAGCAGGTCGGCGCCCTCGGCCGCGGCGAGCAGGGCGTCGACGGGGGCGCGGTGCACCGCGGAGCAGGTCACCGGGACGTCCGCGGGCAGCCCGGCGGCGGCGACCTCGTCGTCGATCGCCTGCCGCACCGCCGCCTCGTACTCGGCCAGCGGCGGCACGTACGCCGGCTCCCAGCTGGCCGGCCGCGGCGCGGTGGTCAGGCTCCAGGCGCGGACCGCTCGCAGCGGCATCCCCGCGCGGCCGGCCAGCCGTCCGGCCCAGGCCAGCGCGGTGCGCGCGCACGCCGACCCGTCGACCCCGACGACGATGCCGCCGCCTCCCGGGACCGCCTCCACCGCAGCGCACCTCCCGGCCGGTCCTCGACGACCCGCCGGGTCCAGTGCACGCCGCGGAGACGACCGGCGGGAGGGTCGGAGGTCCCTGGGGACCGCCGGGTCGGACCTCCCCGCTCAGACCTCCTCGGTCTCCAGGTCGCCGGTCGACCGCTGCACCGCACCGGTGACCACCACGACGGCGACCAGCGCGGCGAGGGCACCGATGACGACCACGGCCGGCAGCTCCAGCAGCACGTCGAGCGCCGCCACCGCCGCCGCCAGCAGCGGCCACCACAGCCCGCGCCGGCCGTTCGCCGTCATGGCCGACGCGGTGATGCTCGCCGAGGTGAGGTAGACCGCGACCCCGCCGGCCACCAGGAGCCGGGTCCCCACCGGCACCTCCCCGGCCGCGGCCTCCACCACGGCGAGCTCCAGGCCGGCGCCCACGGTGGCCAGCGCCAGCGTCAGCGGGAGGTGGCCGAAGACGTAGACGTCGTGGGAGGGGGCGCCGTTGGACTCCCCCGCCTCGCCGAGCAGCTTCTTGGCCCGCGCGCCGGCGAGGTCGAAGTAGCTCCACCACAGGGCCGCGGCGAGCACGAAGCCCAGCGCCGCCACCGGCAGCGCCGACCCGGTCCACTTCGCGTCGTAGAGCCCGTGCGCGACGGCGGCCACCGGCTCGCCGAGCACGAGGATGACGAAGAGCGCGAACCGCTCGGGCAGGTGCTCGACGTGCAGCGGGACGTCGCTCCGCGACCGGGTCGCCAGCAGCGGCACGAGCGCCTCGATCAGGACCGCGCCGGCCCACAGCGCGTAGGCCGCCGGCCGCGGCACCGCCAGCGACAGCGCCCACAGCGTCGCACCGGCGCCGGCGCCGAGCAGGTACAGCCGGGTGATCGGCCGCGCCTCGGCCACGTGCTTGTGCGCCCGGCGGTACTGCAGGAGCAGCGTGACGCGCAGCGCGACCTGGCAGAGCACGAAGACGACGTAGCGCTCCCCCGTCGCCTCCGACGCCGAGGCCGCCAGCCCGACGACGGCCGCCATGCTGGCGAGCTTGTACAGCCGGTAGACGACGTCGTCGTGGTCGAACCGGTTGGCGTAGAGCGTCGAGCTGACCCACGACCACCACACGGTCGCGAAGAGCCCGGCGAAGACGAGGAACCCGTGCAGGGTCACGTCCTCGCGCAGGGCGATCGCCAGCTCGGCCACGACGAGGACGAACGCCAGGTCGAAGAAGAGCTCCAGGCGCGAGGCCGAGCGGTGGTCGTCGGTGCGCAGCTGCGGGGGCCGGACGGCGTCCCCCCGGCCGGTGAGGCCGTCGAACAGCCGCCGGCCCAGCCCCTGTTCGGCCACGGATCTCCCCCCGTCGGCGGCGGTCAGGAGGCGGGGGTCGCCTCCGGCACCGGTGCCGACCGGGTCAGCTTCCGCCAGATCCAGCTCTGCGGCACCCGCTGGCCGGTGACGAGGTAGTCGGCGACGCCCTCGATGAACATCGTCGCCTCGACCTCCCGGTGCACGGCGGCCCGGCCGGCGAAGAGCAGCTCGTCGTCCGGCTGGAGCACCAGGTCCCCCTCGGGGGCGAGCAGCGCCTCCCCGTCGCGCAGCGCCAGCAGCGGGACGGCCAGCAGGGTCTGGTCCCGGTCGGCGGGATCGCGCAGCAGGTCGCTGAGCCGGAACCGCCCGGCGGCCAGCCGCGGGTACAGCGCCGGCGCGTCCTCCGCGGTCAGCCGCACCTTCCACAGCGCCTCGAGGTGGCTGCCGCACGCGTCCAGCAGCCGCTCGACCACGCCGGCCGACCACTCGTCGTCCTTCCGCGGCAGCTCGCGCAGGAAGCGCCAGAGCAGCGGCGTGCTCAGCCGCGCGTAGGCGTCGTGGGCGACCACCTCGGTGGGCACGAGCAGCGCGTCGACCTCCATCGCGGCGAACAGGGCGGCGTCGGCGGGCTGGTTCTGGCGGGCGGCGACGAACAGGCCGGGGTTGATCCGCCGCGCCTCGGCCACCAGCGAGAGGTTGGTGGTGTCGTTGTCGGTGCCCGCGACCAGGCCGACCGCGGACGCCAGGTCGGCCCGCCGGATGACGTCCGGGTCGGCGGCGTCCCCGACGACGGTCGGCTCCTCCTCCGGCGAGGGGTCGACGGTGGTGACCTCGAGGCCCTCGGCGCGCAGGTCGGCCGCGAAGTGCCGGCCGAACCGGCCGTAACCGCACACCACCCACCGGCCCGGCGCGGGCGCACTGCCCCGCGGCGGGACCTCGGCGCCCGGGCCGCTCTCCAGCCACGTCATGAGCTGGTAGGACGCCGGTGTCCGCAGCGCCAGCCGCAGGTGGTCGCCGAACCGGTCGAAGGGGTTGATGACCGTCGGCGAGCCGAAGCCGCACATCCGCTGGGCCACCGTCGCCGACGTCGTGCGCGACACCACCGGGAGCTCGGGACGCAGCAGCGCGGCGGCCATGGTGACCGCGAGGTTCGCCTCGTCGTCGCCGGTCACGGCCAGCACGCCCTCGCAGTACGGGTGCCCGAGCCCGGCGACACCCAGCACGTGCGGGTCGCGGGCGTCGCCGACCACCCCGGGGACGTCGGCCCGGTGGCTGGCGATCTCGAGGGCGTCGATGCGGTTCTCCGAGATGTCGACGACGGTGAACCGGCGGCCGAGGGCGTCGAGGGAGGCCCCGAGGGTCTCGCCGGCCTGGCCGTACCCGGAGATCAGCAGGAACGGCTCGCGCAGCCGGGTGACCTTGCGGGACACGTGGCGCAGCGCCAGCGCCTGCCGGAACGCGCGGTCCTGCAGCAGTGCCAGGAGCGAGCCGATCGCGTAGGCCCAGCCGACGACGGTCAGGTAGATCGTCCCGGTCACCCACATCCGCTGCCCGTAGCTGAACGCGTACGGGATCTCGCCGAAACCGATCGTCGTGGCCGTGTAGCTCATGACGTAGAACGCGTCGAAGAGGCTCAGCCGCACCGGCTGCCCGTCGGCGTCGAGGCCCGGGATCAGCGACAGGCCCAGCACGCTGACGAAGAAGATGACGATCAGCGTGATCAGCGGCGCGCGCATCCGGCGGAGGACGACGAACACCGTCGCCGACCCCTCCGCGCGCGGCACGACCGGCGCCCGCCGGCGCACGCGGCGGCCGCGGGTGGTCACCGGTGGCTGCGGCGCGGCTTCCATGGCGGTCGGCGGCGGTCGACGGCGGTCAGTGGCGCTGGAAGGACACGGTCTCGACGACGAGCAGCACCACCGAGACCACGTTGGCCAGCAGCGCGCCGCCCGACAGCGACACCATGCTCGCCGTCGCGTTCTCGGTCAGCCCGTCGGCGGAGATGTGCACCGCCCAGGCCCAGGTCATCGTGGCCGCCACCAGCTGGAGGTCGGCCACCAGGCTGGTGGCGAGGTGGACGGCGCCGATCTGGGTGCGGTCGCCGAACTTCAGCACCGTGGCGATCAGGCTGACCACCAGTGCGGCGAACAGCTCGTAGACGTTGTGCAGCTGGGGGTCGGAGATGTCGCCGAGGAAGAAGCCGAAGTTCAGCGTGGCGGCGAGCAGCACGAAGAAGCCGAAGACGACCTTCTCCAGGTTCACCGGCCACCACCCCCTTCCGACGCGGGAGAGACGGTAACCGGACCGGGGGACGCGCACCTCTCGAACGCGGCGGGCGCTGCGAGCATGGCCGCGTGCTGCTCGCCGACGTCGTCGCCGCCTCCGCCGCCGTGGCGGCCACCCGCTCGCGCACCGCCAAGGCCCAGGCCATCGCCGCCGCCCTGCGCGCCGCCGCGGCCGGGGAGGAGCCCCGCGAGGTGGGGCCGGTGGCCGCGTGGCTGGCCGGCGAGCTGCCGCAGGGCCGGGTCGGGGTCGGCTGGCGCACCCTGGCGAAGGCCCCAGCGGCGGCCGCCGCCGCGCCGTCCCTGACCGTGGCCGCGGTCGACCGGGCGCTCACCGGGCTGGCGGGCACCGCCGGCAGCGGCTCGGCCGCCCGCCGGGAGGCCCTGCTGGCGGGGCTGATGGCGGCCGCCACCGCCGAGGAGCAGCGCTTCCTCGTCCGGCTGGTCGGCGGCGAGCTGCGGCAGGGCGCCCTGGAGGGCGTGGTCCTCGACGCGGTGGCGGCCGCGGCCGGCGTCCCGGCGCCGGCGGTGCGGCGGGCCATGATGCTCGCCGGCCGGCTGGACGAGACCGCCGCACTCGCGATCGGCGGCGGGCAGGACGCGCTGTCGACGGTGCGGCTGCGGGTGGGCCGGCCGGTGCGGCCGATGCTGGCCAGCCCCGGCTCCTCGCTGGACGCCGCGCTGGCCGACCTCGGCACCGAGGTCACCGTGGAGCACAAGCTCGACGGCGCCCGCATCCAGGTCCACCGCGACGGCGAGGACGTCCGGGTGTGGACCCGCACGCTGCGCGAGGTGACCGGCGGGGTGCCCGAGCTGGTCGAGCGGGTCCGCGCGCTGCCCTGCCGCACCGCCGTCCTCGACGGGGAGACCCTGGCGCTGGACGACGACGGCCGCCCGCGCGCCTTCCAGGACACGATGAGCCGCTTCGGCAGCGACGGCGCCGGCACCTCCGGCGAGGCGGCCGTCCTGCTGAGCCCCTTCCTCTTCGACGTGCTGCACCTCGACGGCCGCGACCTGCTCGACGAGCCGCTCGCCGTCCGCCTCGACGCGCTGGCCGGGCTGCTCGCCGGCGACGAGCACGCGCCGCTGCGGATGCCCGGCGTCCGCCGGCCGACGCCGGAGCAGGCCGCCGCCGTGCTCGACGAGGCGCTGACCGCGGGCCACGAGGGCGTGGTGGTCAAGGCCCTCGACGCCCCCTACGCCGCCGGCCGCCGCGGCAGTGCCTGGCAGAAGGTCAAGCCGGTGCACACCCTCGACCTCGTCGTCCTGGGCGCGGAGTGGGGGTACGGCCGGCGCACCGGCACGCTGTCCAACATCCACCTCGGCGCCCGCGACCCCGACGGCGGCGAGCCGGTGATGGTCGGCAAGACGTTCAAGGGCATGACCGACGAGCTGCTGGACTGGCAGACCCGCACCTTCCCCGCGCACGCCCGCGCCGAGCACCCGTGGGGCCTGGAGCTGGAGCCCGGGCTCGTCGTCGAGATCGCCCTCGACGGCGCGCAGCGCAGCACCCGCTACCCCGGCGGGGTGGCGCTGCGCTTCGCCCGCGTGCTGCGGTACCGGCCGGACAAGACCGCGGACCAGGCCGACGACGTCGAGGCCGTGCGCGCCCTGCTGGCCGGGGGCTGACCGGACGACGCGACCGGACGACGCGACCGGACGACGCGACCGCCGGGGAGGCCGGGGGCGGGTGGTTCACTGCACGCGGTCGGCAGGCGGTCGAGGAGGCGCGGTGGCGGGGACGGAGCCGGTGCCCGGCGGGCTGGTCGCCCTGCTCGACGTCGAGGAGGCCGGGCCCGACCTGTACCGCGGCCGTCCGCGCGGGGTCCCGGCCGACCGCGCGTTCGGCGGGGCGGTGGTGGCCCAGTCGCTGCTCGCGGCCACGTCGACCGTCCCCGACGACCGCGCGGTGCACTCGCTGCACGCCTACTTCGTGCGCGCCGGCGACCCGGCCGCGCCGACCGACCTGCCGGTCACGCGGGTGCGCGACGGCGGCAGCTACGCCATCCGGGAGGTGACCGCCGTCCAGCACGGGCGGACCACCCTGGTGCTCACGGCGTCCTTCGCCCGGCTCGAGACCGGACCCGCGCACCAGGTGCCGGTGCTCGACGCTCCGCCGCCGGAGACGCTGCCGGCGCCGGAGGAGTCGCTGACCGGCGCCCCGGCCCCGGTCCTCGAGTGGCTGTCGTGGCTGGACCGCCGGCACCCGTTCGACTTCCGCTTCGACGGGGCGCTGCCGCGGGTGGCCGCCGGCCGGGGCGAGGCCGCACCGCCGCGGCAGCGGTTCTGGTTCCGCTCCCGGGAGACGCTGCCCGACGACCCGCGGCTGCACGCCTGCGCGCTCGCCTACGCCAGCGACATGCTGCTGCTGGCGGTCGCCGTCGCGCCGCACGGCACGGTGATCGGCGCGCCCGGCCTGGCCACCGCCAGCCTCGACCACGCCGTCTGGTTCCACGGGCCGGCCCGCGCCGACACCTGGCTCTGCTTCGAGCAGGAGAGCGCCTGGTCGGGCGGCGGCCGCGCGATCTGCTCCGGCCGCGTGTTCGACCGCGACGGCCGGCTGGTGCTCAGCGTCGTCCAGGAGGGCGTGCTCCGCCGCCGTCCCGTCTGACCGGCCCCGCGGCCCCGGCGCCGGGGGCGGGGGGCACCCCGGCGCCGGGGGGCTCACCGCCGGTGGTGCACCTCGGCCAGGCCGTACACCGGCGTCTCCCGACCGGCGTGGCGGGCGGCCAGCTGCAGCGCCAGGTAGAGCGAGTAGTGCCGCGACTGGTGCAGGTTGCCGCCGTGGAACCACAGCGCCTCCTGCTGCGTGGGCTTCCACATGTTGCGCTGCTCGCCCTCCCACGGACCGGGGTCCTTGGTGGTGTCCGAGCCCAGCCCCCACACCTTCCCCACCCGGTCGGCGACCTCCTGGCTGATCAGGTCCGCGGCCCAGCCGTTCATCGAGCCGTACCCGGTGGCGTAGACGACGAGGTCGGCCGGGAGCTCGGTGCCGTCCCCGAGCACGACGGCGTCCTCGGTCAGGCGGTCGACCTGCCCGTGCACCAGGCGCACGTCGCCGTCGGCGACGAGGTCGGCGGCGCCGACGTCGATGTAGTAGCCCGAGCCGCGGCGCAGGTACTTCATGAACAGCCCGGAGCCGTCGTCGCCCCAGTCCAGCCGGAACCCCGCCTTCTCCAGCCGGTCGTAGAAGTCGGCGTCGCGCTCGCGCATCTGCTCGTAGAGCGGGATCTGGAACTCGTGCATCACGCGGTACGGGATGGAGGCGAAGACCAGGTCGGCCTTCTCCGTGGT
Organism: Geodermatophilus amargosae; assembly: GCF_041028265.1. Lineage (GTDB taxonomy): Bacteria > Actinomycetota > Actinomycetes > Mycobacteriales > Geodermatophilaceae > Geodermatophilus > Geodermatophilus amargosae_A. The sequence continues at coordinate 33,949 of NZ_JABGCW010000006.1, read as the reverse complement.
CATGCCGCCGGCCACCGCCTCCTCGCTGTAGAGGGCGCCGAGGCCGATCTCCATCAGACTGTCGCTCTTCACGATGTGGGTGGAGGAGCGCTGCACCATCGTCACGTCGGCGCCGTGCTCCCACAGCGCGCCGCAGATGTCGAAGGCGGAGTTGTTGCTGCCGACGACGACCACCCGCTTGCCGGCGTACCCGTCCGGGCCGGGGTGGGCCGAGGAGTGGTGCTGCTCGCCGCGGAAGACGTCCTGGCCGGGCAGCACCGGCACGTTCGGCTTGCCGCTCATCCCGGTGGCGAGCACCAGGTGCCGCGGCCGCAGGGTGAGCTCCTCGCGCTCGCCGTCGGGGCCGGAGCGGACGAGGTCGACGGTCCACTCCGCCGCCGCCGGGTCGTACTCGGCGCGCCGCACCTCGGTGCCGCCCCAGTACGGGACCTCCATGACCGTCACGTAGGACTCGAGCCAGTCGGCGATCTTGTCCTTGGGCGCGAACACCGGCCAGTTGTCCGGGAACGGCAGGTAGGGCAGGTGGTCGTACCAGACCGGGTCGTGCAGGCACAGCGACTCGTACCGGCTGCGCCACTGGTCGCCGGGGCGCGCCCGCCGGTCGACCACGAGCGCGGGCACCTGCAGCTGGCGCAGCCGGGCGCCCAGCGCGATGCCGCCCTGGCCCCCGCCGACGACGAGGACGAACGGCTGCTCCCTCCGGCCGAGCTCGGCCCGCTCGCGCTCGCGGCGCTCCGACCAGGTCAGCCGTTCCCGGTCCACGCCGTGCTCGGCACCCTTCGGCCGGGCCGGCCCGCGCGGCTCCTCGCGCCCGGTCAGCTCGTACAGCGTGGTCAGCAGCGTCCAGGCCCGCGGCCCGCCGTCCTCCTCGACCAGCCGTGCCATCCCGCGGCCGCGGCCGACCGCCGTCGCGAACGTGAACCAGGCGGTGGTGACGCCGTCGGCCTCGTCGGGCGGCTCGCTGACGGCGAAGCCCGACGGGTCGGTCCGGTCGAGGGTGGCGCGCAGCAGGTCGGTGACGCCGTCGCGGTCCTCGACGGTGGTGACGTTCCAGCTGAACGCGACGAGGTCACGCCAGAAGCTGGTGCGGGCGAACAGGCCGGCGGCGCGGTCGACGTCCCGCGCCCTCAGCGCGTCCTCGAAGGCGGCGAACCACTCCTGCGCGCGGGCCGCCGCCGTCGTGGGCGACGCGTCGAGGGTCGAGGTCATGCGGGTTCCTCCCTGACGGGGTGCTCGTCTGGTGTGATGTGCAGCACAGCGCGCGCCGGGGCCGTCCGGCAGCGTTGCAGCGGATTGCACGGCGGGAGGTGCGCGTGGCCGGCTGGTCGGCGGTGGCGCCCGGGACGGACCTCTCCCGGCACGCCCGCGTGCTGTCGCGGGTGCACGACGCGGTGATCGCCGGGACCCCACCGCCGGTTCCGCCGCGGCGGGTGGTCGAGCGGTCCTGGTCGCGGGTGCTGCGCCTCGGGATGGACCCCGACCGGCCGCGGGCGCGCGACCCGCTGCCGCTGGAGGCGGTCGAGGCCCGGCGCCGGCGGTCGGCCCTGTCGCTGGTCGTCGACGAGCTGCGCCAGGTGCTCGGCAGCGTCGCCGACGCCTCGCACTTCCTCGTCGTGGTCACCGATGCCGACGGCGTCGTGCTGTGGCGCGAGGGGTCGGCCGGCACCCGGCTGCGCGCCGACACGCTCGGCTTCGCCGAGGGGGCGACCTGGACCGAGGCGGCCGTGGGCACCAACGCCATCGGGACGGCGCTGGCCGAGGCGGCGCCGGTGCAGCTGTTCTCCGCCGAGCACTTCGAGGCCGCCCAGCACCCCTGGTACTGCAGCGCCGCCCCGATCCACTCGCCGGTCACCGGGGAGCTGCTCGGCGTCGTCGACGTCAGCGGCCCGGCGCTGACCCTGCACCCGGCCATCGGGGCGCTCGTCGACACGTCGGTGCGGCTGGCCGAGTCACGGCTGTGGCGGCGGCACGAGGAGCGGCTGGAACGGCTGCGGCGCACCGCCGACCCGCTCCTGGCCACCGTCCGCGGGCCGCTGTTGCTGGTCGACGACGACGGCTGGGTGGCGCACCGCTCGGGCGTCGCGGCCGGCCCCCGCGTGGGCGTGCCCCACGCCGGCCGCGTCATGACGGTGGCCGGGCTGGGGCTGTGCACGCCCGAGCGGTTCGCGGAGGGCTGGCTGGTCCGCCCGCGCGGGCGGCGCGAGCCGGTGCGCGCCGAGCTGGACCTCACCGGCACCCCGGTGCTGCGGGTGGACGGCGGTGCGGCGTCCTGGCAGGCGGCGCTGACGCGGCGTCAGGCCGAGGTGCTCGTCCTCGTCGCCCGCGCCGGTCCGGCTGGCCTGGGCGCCGCGGCGCTGAGCCGGGGCCTGTTCGGCGACGACGCGCACGTCGTCACCGCCCGGGCCGAGGTGTCCCGGCTGCGGCGGGTGGCCGGTGGCCTCGTCCTCAGCGCGCCCTACCGGCTCGCCGACGGCGTCTCCCTCACCCTGAACGGACTCACCCGACCGGGTGGGTCTCCCGCGCCCGGCCTGTCGCCGGGTCCTGCGCCTGCCGATGGGGGCTCGTGACCAGTCTCGCCGTCCGCCCGGGCAACGGCGTCGCACCGGGGGCCGCCGGGCGACCGCCGGACCCGCTCGCGGTCCTGCTCACGTCGCTCGACGAGCTGGAGACGCTCTCACGCTTCGACTCCGAGCCGGCCGCCGCGCGCGCCGAGGACGCCGCGGCCGCCGCCCGCGAGCTGGGCCGCCCCGACCTCGAGCAGCGGGCGCTGCTCGCCGCCGCCGACCTGATGCGCCGGCGCGGCGCGGTGGCCGAGGCGGGCCGGATCGCCCAGGACGTGCACCGCTGGGCCACCGAGGCCCGCTCCCGGCACCTGATCGCCCGCAGCTCCTTCGTCCTCACCGCGGTGTTCCAGGAGCTCGGCGACCTCGCCGGCGCGCTGGAGCACGCCGTCCAGAGCGTCGACCTGCTCGACGACGACACCCTCCCGGCCCTGCGGGTCGACCACCTGGTCCGGCTGGCCGACGTCCTCGGCCTGTCCCGCGACCCGGCCGCGCCCGAGCGGTACGCCACCGTCCTGCGGCTGGCCGAGGACCTCGGCGACGTCGACCGGCAGCTGCGGATCCTCAACAACCGCGCCTACACCGACACCCTCGCCGGCCGGTTCGCCGACGCCCTGCACTTCAGCACCCGGCTGCAGGACCTGGCCTCCGCGCAGGGGATCCCCCTCGACGTGGGCCGGCTCGACACCGTCGCCCGCGCCCTCATGGGCCTGGACCGGCTCGACGAGGCCGAGGCGGCGCTGACCCCCGGCCTGGCGCCGGAGGTGCTCGGCAGCTCCCACGACGGCGACGCCGGCGCGGACTTCCTGCTCACCCTCGCCGAGGTGCAGCGTCGCCGGGGCGCGGTCGACGCCGCACAGGCGACCCTCGACGAGTGCGTCCGCCGCTGCGTGGAGCACGGGCTGACCTCCATCCGGGTGCGGGCCCGCGCCGAGCAGGCCGAACTGCACGCCGCCGCCGGCGACCACCGCGCCGCGTTCGAGGAGCACAAGCGCTACTGCGCCGAGCTCGTGGAGCAGCAGTCGGCGCAGCGGGAGTCCCGCGCCCGCGCGATGCAGGCCATCTACGAGACGACCGAGGCGCGCCGGCAGAGCCGCCGCTGGCGCGAACTGTCCCTGCGCGACCCGCTCACCGGCCTGCACAACCGGCGGCACGTCGACGACGAGCTGCCGCGGATGCTGGCCGACGGCGCGCAGGTGTGGGTGGCGCTGCTCGACCTCGACCACTTCAAGCGGGTCAACGACACCTGCTCGCACGCCGTCGGCGACGAGGTGCTGCGCGCCGTCGCCGGGCTGCTGCAGGAGCAGGCGGCGCCGGGCACCGGCTCGCTGGTCGCGCGGATGGGCGGCGAGGAGTTCCTGGTCGTCCTCACCGGCGTCGACGCCGAGACCGCGGCCCGCCACCTCGAGGGCGTGCGCGGCGCCGTCGCCGGCCACGCGTGGGCCCCGCTCACCGGGGACCTGCCGGTGACCGTCAGCATCGGCGCGGCGAGCACCGCCGACGTCCCGGACCGGACGGCGGCGCAGCTGCTGGGCCGGGCCGACGCCCGGCTCTACCGGGCCAAGCGCGAGGGCCGCGACCGCGTCGTCCTCGCGGACTGACCCGACCCTCCCCGGAGGGCGTGCGCCGACGCGGCGTTCCGGGACGCGGGCCGCGGCCTGGGCGTACACGCCCGGCGCGGTGCACGCTGCAGGGGTGACCGCCGAACCCACGCCCGGGCCCATCAGCCGCTTCCCCGTCGCGGACGCCGCCGACCTCCCGCCCGACCTCGCCGAGCGCCACGCCGAGGTCGAGGAGAAGTCGGGCTTCCTGCCGAACGTGTTCGCCGCGCTGTCGTGGCGGCCGGCCGAGGAGCGCGCCTTCCTCGCCATGCACGACGCGCTGATGGACAAGGACACCCCGGGCCTGTCGACGGGCGAGCGGGAGCTGATCGTGGTCGCCACCAGCGCGGCCAACGACTGCGCCTACTGCGTCGTCGCGCACGGGGCCATCGCGCGCATCCGCACCCGCGACCCGTACCTGGCCGACCTGGTCGCCGTCGACTGGCGCAAGGCCCCGCTCGACGACCGGATGCACACCGTCCTCGACGTCGCCGTCCGGCTGGCCACCGACCCCGCCGCGGTGACCGCCGGCGACCTCGACCGCCTGCGCGCGCACGGCCTCACCGAGGACGACGTGTGGGACGTCGGCGCGATCACCGCGTTCTTCGCGCTGTCCAACCGGCTGGCCCACTTCGCGGCGATCCCGCCCAACCCGGAGTTCCACCTGATGGGCCGGCTGCCGCGGCAGCGGTGAGCGCTCAGGCGGCGTCGGGGAGCACCACGCCGTCCTCGAACAGCTGCCGGGACACCACGCCGGTGTCGGGGTCGTCGGTGAACATCCCGTCGATGCCGGTCGCCCAGAACAGCAGCTGCTCCTCCAGGGCCCGGCCGTGGTCGTCGGGCGCCGCCCCCTCGCGCAGGTCGGCGGGCAGGAAGGTGTTCTCGTTGCGGAACGTGTACGGGTGCACGAGCAGGTCGACGGCGTGCGCGTCGTCCACGAACGACGTGGGCTCCCCGAGGGCCCCGTCGGCGTCCCGCGGGATCACCTGGTTCTTCTCCGGGCCGACGCCGTCGGCGTACGTGGCGATCTCCGCCAGGCCCGCGGCGGTGGACAGGTCGGCGTAGGTCCGCGGGTCGCCGGCGGCGACCAGGTCGGCCGGGGCGCCGCTGGCCGACAGCAGCTGCACCAGCGGCACCCGGACGCCGGCCGCGTCCAGCTCGCGCAGGTTCGCCGTCTCGAAGGACTGGAGGAACACCGGCGAGTCCCGCCGGTCCAGGCCCGCCGCGGCCAGCGCCGCGAGCAGCGGCTCCTCGAGCGAGAGCCCGATCGAGTCGAAGTAGGTCGGGTGCTTGGTCTCGATGTAGGCGCCGACCTCGCGGCGCAGCTCCCGGCTCAGGTCGGCACGCAGGTCCAGGTACTCCTCGAGCGTGGGCACCGCGTAGAGCCCGTCGTAGAGGGTGTTCTCCTCGCGGACGTCGGGCAGCCGCTCGACCGCGCGCAGCGTCCGCAGCTCCTCGAGGGTGAAGTCCTCGGTGAACCAGCCGGTCAGCTCCACGCCGTCGATCACCTTCGTGGTGCGCCGGTCGGCGAACTCGGGGCGGTCGGCGACGTCGGTGGTGCCGGAGACGTCGTTCTCGTGCCGGCAGACGAGGACGCCGTCGGAGGTGCTGACGACGTCGCACTCGACGTGGTCCGCGCCCATGCGGGCGGCGAGCTCGTAGGCGGCCAGCGTGTGCTCGGGCCGGTGGCCCGAGGCGCCGCGGTGGCCGATGACGAGCAGGCCGGCGTCGGCGGCACCGGATCCCGGTGGGGAGGCGTGCCGGGGCGTCGCCGAGGCCGGCCCGGCGAGGGCCAGCAGGACGGCGAGCAGCACGACCACCGCGGCGGACCGGCGCGACGAGGGGACGGACACGATGCCTCCGCAGGGAACGGCCACCCCCGCCGGCGGTCCCGCAACGACGCCGGTGCGGGGAGACGGCCCGCCGGTGGGCCGGTGGACACAGGGTGGACCCCGCCGCCCGCCTGCGCCCGGTGAGCGGTGCCGGCCGCGGGTGTCCCGCGCCGACGGGCCCGCCGGGTGGCGACCGGCCGGGGCGGGCAGGATCGGCGCATGCCCGCCCCCGGTGTCCCGCTCGAGCGGCTCGGCTTCCTGACCATCGGCCTGTTCGACCCCGCCGACCCCGCGACCGACCACGAGACCACCCTGCGGACCGTGGAGCTCGGCGAGCGGCTGGGCTTCGACAGCGCGTGGCTGCGCCACCGGCACCTGCAGTACGGCATCTCCTCCCCCGTCGCCGTCCTCGCGGCACTGACCCAGCGCACCTCGCGGATCGAGCTGGGCACCGCGGTGACGCCACTGGGCTGGGAGAACCCGCTGCGGCTGGCCGAGGACCTCGCCACCGTCGACGTCCTCTCCGGCGGACGGCTCAACCCCGGTGTCAGCGTGGGCCCGCCGATGCACTGGGACGACGTCAAGGGCGCGCTCTACCCCGACACCGCCGACGCCGAGGACTTCTCCTACGCGCGGGTGGAGCGGCTGCTGCGCCTGGTCGCCGGCGAGCCCGCGACGTCGTTCGCCGGGCGCGAGGGCGTCGTCGAGGAGTGGTCGGACCGGGTGCAACCGCACTCCCCCGGCCTGCGCGACCGGGTCTGGTACGGCGGCGGCAGCACCCGCTCGGCGGAGTGGGCCGGTGACGCGGGCACGCACTTCCTGACCAGCAGCGTGGTGAAGGCCGAGAACGGCTCGACAGACTTCGCGCAGATCCAGGCCGCGCAGGTGCGGGCCTTCCGCGAGGCCCACCCGGCCGGGCGGGCGTCGCAGGGCCTGGTCGTCATCCCCACCGACAGCGCGACGCCGGACCAGCGGGAGCGCTACGCCGCCTACGTCGAGGCGCGCACCCCGCGCACCCGCAGCCCGCAGGGACCGGCGGGGCTGCTGTTCGCGCCCGACCTGCTCGGGTCCTCCGAGCAGATCGCCGAGGCGCTGTACGCGCACGCCGGCTTCCGCGAGGTGACCGAGGTGGTGTTCGCGCTGCCGTTCAGCTTCGCCGAGGCCGACTACACGCAGATCCTCACCGACACCGCCGAGCGCCTCGGCCCGCTGCTCGGCTGGTCCCCCCGGTGACCGACGCCGACGCCGCGGTCGCCGCCCTCCGCGCGCAGGGCTCGCTCAAGTGGACGCGGTACCCCGGCGCGCTCGGTGCCTGGGTGGCCGAGATGGACCTCGGCACCGCACCCGCGGTGACCCGGGCCCTGCACGCCGCCGTGGACCGCGGGCTGTTCGGCTACCTGCCCGACTGGCTCGCCGACGACCTGGCGGGGGCCACGGCCGGCTTCCTGCGCGGCCGGCACGGGTGGGAGGTGCCGGCGGAGCGGATCCGGCCGCTGGCCGACGTCCTCGCCGGCCTGTCCGCGGCGATCACCCACCTGTCCGGGCCGGGGTCGCCGGTGGTCCTCCCGACCCCGGCCTACATGCCGTTCCTCGAGGTGCCGCCGGCCCTGGGCCGGCAGGTGCTCGAGGTGCCGATGGCCCGCGACGGCGACCGCCACGTCTACGACCTCGACGCGCTCGACGCCGCCTTCCGCGCCGGCGGGCAGCTGCTGGTGCTGTGCAACCCGCACAACCCGGTCGGCCGGGTGCTCGAGCCCGCGGAGATGCTGGCGATAGCCGAGGTGGTCGACCGGCACGGCGGGCGGGTGTTCTCCGACGAGATCCACGCCCCGCTGGTCTTCCCGGGTCACCGGCACGTCCCCTACGCCTCCCTCGGCGAGACCACCGCCGGCCACACGCTCACCGCCACCAGCGCGTCCAAGGCGTGGGACCTGCCCGGCCTCAAGTGCGCGCAGCTCGTGCTCAGCAACGACGCCGACGCGCAGCTGTGGGCCGAGGTCGGGCACGAGGCCGAGCACGGCGCCTCCACGCTGGGCGCCGTCGCGAACGTCGCCGCCTACACCGAGGGGCTCGGGTGGCTCGACGAGGCGCTCGGCGTCCTGGACCACCACCGCCGGCTGCTCGCCGACCTCGTCCGCGAGCACCTGCCCGGCATCCGGTACCGGCCGCCGGAGGGCACCTACCTCGCCTGGCTGGAGGGGTTCGACGTGCCGGACCCCGGCGACCACCTGCTGCGCGAGGCCGGGGTGGCGGTGGTGGACGGCGCCCGGTGCGGCGCCGCCGGCCGGGGCGCGGTGCGGCTCAACCTGGCCACGCCCGAGCCGGTGCTGCGGCGCGTCGTCCAACAGATGGGGGCCGCGCTCCCCGGTCAGGAGGCCGGGTCACCCGAGGCCACGCGGTAGACCCGGTACTCCACGGCCGGCCCCGGCACGATGCGTCCCTCGGCGACGAACACGGTCTGGTTCACCCAGGCGTAGCGCTCGTCACCGGTCTCCAGGCGCGGAGTGGTGACGAAGTACTGGGCCCCGAACTCCGACGGGGACCCGCCGCCGCCCATGACGGCGAGGACGGCCGGGGTCAGCTCCATCAGGCCCGGGTACTGGACGTAGACGTACGCTCCGTCCACCGTCTGGATGAGAGCCCGGACGTCGATGCGACCGAAGCCGTCCGGGCCCACCAGCAGCCAGTCGGCGCCCGCGCCGACGAACCGGCCCTCGAGCCGGTCACCCCGGACTTCGCCGCCGGTGATCGTCGCCTCCGCGCGGTTCCCGAAGGGACCCGGCCCGACCGGATGCGGCTCGAGGTCGGCGTGGTACTCGAACTCCAGGACCAAGTGCGGCACGGTCGCCCTCCCCCGGACAGGGGTGGGCCCGGAGCCCACCCGGGGCCCGGACGATGCGCTGTCGGTGTGGGGCGGTCAAGGGGACCGCGCCCGTTCCGGCCGGCGTCACCGGGGGTCGGCCTCCACCGCCTCGAACGCCTTGCGAGCGGCGATGAGCACCGGGTCCCACACCGGCGCGAACGGCGGGGCGTAGGACAGGTCGAGGGAGAGGACCTCGTCCACGGTCATCTCGTTCCAGATGCAGATGGCCAGCGCGTCGATCCGCTTGGCCGCGCCCTCCTGCCCGACCACCTGGGCACCGAGCAGCCGGCCGCTGCGCCGCTCGGCGATCATCTTGACGCGGATGGGGCTGGCGCCCGGGAAGTAGCCGGCCTTGGTGGTGGAGTCGACCGCGGCGGCGACGAAGGAGTACCCGGCCGCGTCGGCCTCGGCCTCCGACAGCCCCGTGCGGGCGGCCTCGGTCGAGCAGATCTTGGTGATCGCCGTCCCGATGACGCCGGGGAAGGTGGCGTAGCCGCCGCCGATGTTGATCCCGGCCACCCGGCCCTGCTTGTTCGCGTGCGTGCCGAGCGCGACCACCACCCGCTGCTTGGACAGCCGGTGCACCGACTCGACGCAGTCGCCGGCCGACCAGACGCCGGGCACCTGCGTGCGCATCCGCTGGTCGACGGCGATCCCGCCGGAGGTGCCGAGCGGGATGCCGGCCTCCTGCGCCAGCCGCACGTTCGGCCGCACGCCCAGGCCGAGGACGACGAGGTCGGCGGGCAGCTCGCGGCCGCTCTCGGTGACCACCGCGCGGGCCCGCCCGTCGGGGCCGACGTCGATGCCCGCGACGCCGTCGGAGAGGACCAGCTCGATGCCCTCGGCGCGGACGGCTGCGGCGATGTACCGGCCGACGTCGGGGTCGAAGGTGCCCACCGGCTGCGGCGACTTGTCCACGACGGTGACGTCGAGCCCGCGGACGCGGCAGGCCTCGGCGATCTCCAGGCCGATGTAGCCGCCACCGATGACGACGACCCTCCGCACGCGCCCGCCGTCGAGCTCGGTGCGCAGCGCGACGCCGTCGTCGAGGACCTGGACGCCGTAGACGCCCTGGGCGTCGATGCCCTCCACGGGCGGGCGCATGGGGACGCTGCCGGTGGCGTACACGAGCTGGTCGTAGGGCTCGGTGCCCTCGGTGCCGGCGTCGAGGTCGTGCCAGTGGACGACGCCCTTGTCGGTGTCGATGCCGACGACCTCGGTGCGCATGCGGACGTCGAGGCCGGCCGCGCGGTGCTGCTCGGGCGTGCGGGCGACCAGGTCGTTCTCGCTGTCCACGGTGCCGGAGATCCAGTAGGGGATGCCGCAGGCGGAGTAGGAGGTCGCGCGGCCGCGCTCGAACATGACGACGTCGAGGTCGGGCCGCCGCTTCTTGGCCTGCGACGCCGCGCTGCCGCCGGCGGCGTCGCCTCCGATGACGACGAGTCGGGTGCTCACCCCGGCAGGCTATGACCGTCCGCGACTACAGGCTCACCGCGACCGTCGCGGCGAGCTCCCGCGCCGCCTCCAGGTCCTCCGCCGTGGGCGCCCCGGTGAGGCTCAGCGGGGCGGCCACCTGCTTCCACCGCAGCGCGCCGGTGACGGTGCCGATGGCCTTCAGCGCGCCGGCGGTGTCGTCGCCGCCGTGCACGTAGACGCCGAACGGCAGGCCCACGGTGGCGTCGAGGCAGGGGTAGTAGACGGTGTCGAAGAAGTGCTTGAGCGCCCCGCTCATGTAGCCGATGTTGGCCGGGGTGCCGAGCAGGACGCCGTCGGCGGCGAGCAGGTCGGCGGGGCCGGCCGACAGCGCCGGGCGGACCTCGAGGTCGACCTCCTCGACCATCGCGACGCCCTCGCGGACCGCCTCCAGCACCGCCTGCAGGTTCGGCGAGGGCGTGTGGTGGACGACGAGCAGCCGCGGCATGCCGCCATCCTGCCTCCGGGGTGCGCGGCGGACGGGTGCCCGGCAGGGTCGGGTCCGTGTCCGAGCCCGCCTGACCGCGCCGCTCGTCGACCTGCGGTCGTCCCCTGCTGCCGGACAGCCGCAGGTCGACGTCCGGCGGGGCCTCGCGTGTCGGCTGGGCTCGCTAGCGTCCTGCCATGACCGTCGACCTCTTCGCGGGGATCCCCGTCAGCGACCGCGAGCGCGCGCTGGACTGGTACGGGCGCCTGTTCGGCTCGGGGCCCGCCTTCCTCCCCAACGACGTCGAGGCCGTGTGGGAGGTCGCCGAGCACCGGTACGTCTACACCGAGCTCGAGCCGGGGCACGCCGGGCACGCGAGGGTCACCCTCTTCGTCGACGACCTCGACGCCCGGGTCACGACCATGCGCGCCCGCGGCGTCGAGCCCGCGTCGCGGGAGACGTACGGGAACGGCGTCCGCAAGGTCACCTACCGCGACCCCGACGGCAACGAGATCGGCTTCGGCGGCGCCCCGGCCGACGCGGAGGACACGGACTGAGGGTCCGGCGAGGAGGCCGCACGGCGTTCCTCGACGGGCGGCACCGGTCCGGGGCCCGCCCCCGCCCCGGGCGCCGGCGGGGCTTGTCCGGCCTGGTCCGGAGGAGAACCATCGGAGCGCTCGACCGAAGCCGGCCACCGGTAGGAGGACGTCGTGCCGCACCGGAACGAGAGCATGATGCGGGACCTCTACGCGGCCTCGGCCGCGGGCGACGTGGAGAGCATCCGCCGGCTGGTCGATCCCGACGTCGTCTGGCACGTGCCGGGACGCAACGCCCTCTCGGGGGACTACGAGGGCATCGACGCGGTGCTGGCCCTCTTCGGCCGACTCGCGTCCCTGACCGATGGCACGTTCCGCTCGGAGCTGCACGACGTCGTGGCCGGGGACGAGCACGTCGTCGGCCTGCACGTCGAGCACGGCGAGCGGGCCGGGCGCTCGCTGGACGCCCGGCTCGCGCTGATCGGCCACGTGCGCGACGGGCGGCTGGTCGAGGTGTGGGAGGGCCACACGGACGCCGAGGAGTACGACGCCTTCTGGTCCGCGTGAGCCCAGTCGGCGCGGCATCCCTCCGCCGAGCGGGCGGCCGGCACCCTCGACGTGCCGCGTCGGTCCCCAGCAAGATCCTCGACGTGGCGACGAACCCCCGCATCGGGCCGGTCGAGCGGGCGACCAAGCGGACGTGGGACGAGTGGCTCCACTTCCTGGACGGCATCGGCGCGGAGGACCTCGACCACGGGCAGATCGCGCTGCAGGTCTACGAGGAGCTCGGTGAGTCCTTCGGGCGGCGCGGCTGGTGGGCGCAGTCGGTGACGGTGGCCTACGAGCAGCACATCGGCCGGCGGATCCCCGGCCAGCGCTCCGACGGCACCTTCCAGTGCAGCGTCAGCCGGGCGACGACCCTCGGCATGGCAGAGCTCATGGAGCGCTGGCGGGCCTTCGCCGACGGAGACGCGGCCGTGCAGGAGGTCCTCGCCGGCGGGGACGTCAAGGTCAGCGGCACCGACCGGCGCCTCACCTGGCGGACGAGGGCCGTGGACGGCTCGTCGGTCGTCGTCACCAGCGAGCCGAAGGAGAACGGGACGGCGTCGCTGGTGGCCACCCAGGTCGGCGTGCCGACCCTCGAGGCGAACGACGAGGCGCGCGAGCGGTGGACGGCCGTCGTCGCGCGCTTCCTGGCGGGCGTGCAGCCGGCGCGGTGAGCGGAGGGTGGGCCCGCGCGTCGACGGTGTGCGCGGAGGGCGCATCGCGGTCCGTGGGATGCGCCGTCAGCGCACACGCTCGAGCCGGTGGCCGCGAGGCCCGGGGAGCGCGGGCATGGCCGGGCGCCGCCGTCGGATCTAGCGTGGCCGGATGGCCATCGAGGTCGCACCGGCGACGAGGGAACGGTTCGACGACGTCGCGACGATCCTCGGCCCGAGGAACCCGGACTCGAACGTCTGCTGGTGCCTCAGCCACCGGCTCGACTCGCGGACGAACCGCGAGCTCGTCGGGCCGGCCCGCGGGGAGTTCGTCCGCGAGCTGACCGGCCGCCCGGTCGCCCCGGGGGTGCTCGCGTACGACGGCGGCGAGGTCGTCGGGTGGGCCGCGGTCGCGCCGCGGGCGGAGCTGCCCTTCGAGCGCTCGCGGAAGATCCCGCACGTCGACGACCTGCCCGTGTGGTCCCTGTGGTGCGTCCGGGTGCGGCCCGGCCACCGCGGCCAGGGGATCGCGCACGCGCTCGTCCGCGGCGCCGTGGACTACGCCGCGGCGAAGGGCGCCCCGGCCGTCGAGGGCTACCCGGTGGACAACCAGGGCCGCAAGGTCGACCTCACCATGGCCTTCGTCGGCACGCGGAGCCTGTTCGAGGAGGCGGGTTTCACCAAGGCCGCGGACACCGGCGCCGTCGCGGGGGGCTTCCCCCGCGTCCTGATGCGCCGGGTCGTCCCCTGAGGTCCTGCCGCCCGGCGGTCGACCCCCGGGCGGCAGGGTCCCCCGGCGAGCCGCTCAGTCGAAGAGGACCAGCCCGCGGATGTTCCTGCCGGCCTTCATGTCGTCGAAGCCCTCGGCGACCTGGTCGAGCGAGTAGGTCCGCGTCACGAGCTCGTCGAGCTTGAGGGTGCCGGCCTGGTACTGGGCCAGCAGGCTGGGGATGTCGTACCGGGGGTTGCAGCCGCCGAACAGCGCCCCCTGCAGCCGCTTCTGGAAGACCGTGAACATGGTGTTGTTGATCGGGATGCCGCCCGAGTGCCGCATGCTCCCGGTGCCGGTGAGCACGACCGTGCCCGCCTTGCGGATCGAGGCCACCGCCTCCGCGACGTGCTCGCCGGTGACGACGTCGACCGCCACGATGGCGGCGTCGGCGCCCTGGCCGTTCGTCATGGACCGGGCGAGTTCGGTGGCCTCGCCCATGGTCTCGGCCGTGTGCGTCGCGCCCAGGTCGAGGGCGGACTTGCGCTTGAACTCGACCGGGTCGACGGCGATGACCGCGCGGGCGCCGATGGCACGGGCGGCCTGCACGCTGTTGATCCCGACCCCGCCGACACCCATGACGATGACCACGTCGCCGTTCCGGGCGTCGGACATGTTGGTGACCGATCCCCATCCGGTGGGGACGCCGCAGGCGACGAGCGCGGCCCTGTCCAGTGGCAGCGCGGGGTCGATCTTGACCGCCGACCGGGCGTCGACGACGGTGTGCTCGCTCAGCGCGGCGAGGCCGTAGGCCTGACCCACCGGCCTGCCCTGGTAGGACATCCGGAAGCTGGTCGGGTCCTCGATCCGGGCGCCGCTGAACAGCCGCGCACCGAGGTCGCAGAGGTTCTGCCGGCCGGTCGAGCACATCCGGCACTTCCCGCACACCGCGACGAAGCTGAGCACCACGTGGTCACCCTCGGCCCACCCGGGGGTGTGGGGGCCGACGCCGACGACGACACCGGCGCCCTCGTGGCCACCGGCGAGGGGCAGCCGGAGCGGCGGGGCGGACCCGGGCGGGACGTCGTGGTCGTCGGTGTGGCACAGCCCGACGGCGGCCATCTTGACGAGCAGCTCGCCCTCGCGGGGGTCGTCGAGGTCGACCTCCGTGGCCTCGTACCGGCCGGGCTGCGTGTGGAGTACGGCACTGCGGGTCTTCACGACTGCTCCTTGTCCCCTCGGCGTCCGAGGTCTCACGGGCCCCGGGGAGGACGCTGCCCGTCCGGCTCGGCCGGTCGAGCGACGCGGTGCAGCAGCGCTCGTAGGAGCCACGCCGTCCCGGTGACCGGGACCGGGGTGCTCGAGGTCTCCGGGGCGGTGTGGGAGGGAGGGGAGGACCGTCCGCGCCTTCAGCGGACTCCCAGGGACTTCATAGCGGACTCCCAGGTCGATGTCACCGGCAGAGTCCGTCCCGACGCCGGGGAGCCCGGATCACGCGCCCGCCGCCGCCAGCAGGTCGGCGCGGGCGGTGGCCAGCGACGGGCCGTACCAGGTCAGCGCCCGGCCGGACACGAGCACCGTCCGGATGCCGGGGAACGCCTCGGGCCCGTCGTCGGCGGTGAAGAGGTACGGCTCGTCGGGCAGCAGGACGACGTCCGGCGCCGCGGCGACGACGTCGTCGACGGAGACGTGCGGATAGCGGTCCTCCCCCGCGCCGAAGACGTTCACCAGCCCGAGCCGCGCGAGCACGTCGCCGGTGAAGGTGCGCGGGCCGACGACCATCCACGGGTCCCGCCACACCGGTACGGCGCACCGCAGCGGCGGTGCCGGCACCGGCTGCGCCCACTCGGCGGCCGCCGAGGTCAGCCAGGCCGGCTCCGGCACGTCCAGCGCCTCGGAGAGGAGCCGGCGCATCGAGGCCAGCGCCTCGTCCACCGACTCGACCACCGTCACCCACACCGCGATCCCCGCGGCGCGCAGCCGGTCGACGTCGACGCGCCGGTTCTCCTCGCGGTTGCAGACGACGAGGTCCGGCGTCAGCGCCTCGATCGCCGCGCGGTCGGGGTTCTTCGTCCCCCGTACCCGGGGAACGTCGAGGTCGGCCGGGTGCGTGCACCAGTCGGTCGCGCCCACCAGCCGGTCGGGCACGGTGACCGCGAGCGCCTCGGTGAGGGAGGGCACCAGCGACACCACCCGCCGGGCCGGCCCCGCCAGCGGGACCGGCTCCCCCAGGTCGTCGACCGGGGCGGCAGAGATGGCCATTCCTGCCGCCTCCGTCAGACGTTGCGGCGGTACTGGCCGCCCACCTCGAAGAACGCCTCGCTGATCTGGCCGAGCGAGCACACCCGGACGGCGTCCATCAGCGCGGCGAACACGTTGCCGCCCGACGTCGCCGCCTCCTGCAGCGCCGCGAGCGCAGCGGGCGCCTCGTCGGCGTGGCGGGCCTGGAAGTCGGCCAGCCGGTCGAGCTGGGACTGCTTCTCCGCCTCGGTGGCCCGGGCGAGCTCCACCTTCCTCGGCGGGGCCTCGTCCCGGTGCGGGTCGAGGAAGGTGTTGACGCCGACGATCGGCAGGCTGCCGTCGTGCTTGCGGTGCTCGTAGAGCATCGACTCGTCCTGGATGCGCCCGCGCTGGTAGCCGGTCTCCATCGCGCCCAGCACGCCGCCGCGCTCGGCGATCCGGTCGAACTCGGACAGCACCGCCTCCTCGACCAGGTCGGTGAGCTCCTCGACGACCGCCGAGCCCTGCAGCGGGTTCTCGTTGCCGGCCAGGCCCCACTCCCGGTCGATGATCATCTGGATGGCCAGCGCGCGGCGCACCGAGTGCTCCGACGGCGTGGTCACCGCCTCGTCGTAGGCGTTGGTGTGCAGCGAGTTGGCGTTGTCGTAGATCGCGCACAGCGCCTGCAGCGTGGTGCGGATGTCGTTGAAGTCCATCTCCTGCGCGTGCAGCGACCGGCCCGACGTCTGCACGTGGTACTTCAGCTGCTGCGAGCGGGCGCCGGCGCCGTAGCGGTCGCGCATCGCCACCGCCCAGATGCGCCGCGCCACCCGGCCGATCACCGTGTACTCGGCGTCCATGCCGTTGGAGAAGAAGAACGACAGGTTGGGCGCGAAGTCGTCGATCGACATCCCGCGCGCCAGGTAGGCCTCGACGTAGGTGAAGCCGTTGGCCAGCGTGAAGGCGAGCTGGCTGATGGGGTTCGCCCCGGCCTCGGCGATGTGGTAGCCCGAGATCGACACCGAGTAGAAGTTGCGCACCCGGTGGTCGATGAACCACTGCTGGATGTCGGCCATGCAGCGCAGCGCGAACTCGGTCGAGAAGATGCAGGTGTTCTGGCCCTGGTCCTCCTTGAGGATGTCGGCCTGCACCGTGCCGCGGACGTTGGCCAGCACCCAGGCGCGGACCTCCTCGGCCTCCGCGGCGTCGGGCTCGCGGCCCTCGTCGGCGCGGAAGGCGTCCAGCCGCTGCTCGATCGCGGTGTTGAGGAACATCGCCAGCACCGCCGGGGCGGGGCCGTTGATGGTCATCGACACCGACGTCGTGGGCGAGCACAGGTCGAACCCGTCGTAGAGCACCCGCATGTCGTCGAGCGTGGCGATCGAGACGCCCGACGTGCCGACCTTGCCGTAGACGTCGGGCCGCGGCTGCGGGTCGCGGCCGTAGAGGGTCACCGAGTCGAACGCCGTCGACAGCCGGGTGGCCTCGTTGCCGGCCGACAGCACCCGGAACCGCCGGTTGGTGCGGAACGCGTCGCCCTCGCCGGCGAACATCCGCGCGGGGGCCTCCCCGGCCCGCTTGAACGGGAAGACGCCGGCCGTGTAGGGGAAGGAGCCCGGCAGGTTCTCCCGGCGCAGGAAGCGCAGCAGGTCACCGGCGTCGCTGGTGCGCGGCAGCGCCACCCGCGACACCTCCGTCCCGCTCAGGGTCTGCCGCTTGAGCGGCGTGCGGATCTCGCTGCCGCGCACCGTGTACACGAACTCGTCGCCGGAGTACTGCTCCACCCGCGCCGGCCACTCCTCGAGCAGCGCGCGCACCTCGGGCAGCACCTCGCGGTCGGCGGCGGCGGCCGCCTCGCGGGCCGGCTCCGCGGCCGGACCCTCCAGCACCTCGGCGGCGGTGGTCAGGTGCTGGCGGCGGCGGACGACGGCGGCCTGCTCCTCGGTGACCCGGTGGTGTCCCCGCACCGCCTCGGCCACCTCGGCCAGGTACCGCGCCCGCGACGCCGGCACCACGCTGGTCAGCCCGGTCGAGGCGCGCACGTCCACCCGCGGCAGCACCCCGGCGCCGGCGGGCAGGCCGCGCTCGACCAGCAGGCCGAGCAGGTGCTGGTAGAGGGCGGTGACGCCGTCGTCGTCGAAGCGGGCGGCGCTGGTGCCGAACACCGGCATCTGCTCCCACGGCTGACCGAACGCCTCGCGGTTGCGCACCATCTGCCGGGCGACGTCGCGCCGGGCGTCCTCGGCGCCGCGCCGCTCGAACTTGTTGATCGCCACCACGTCGGCGAGGTCGAGCATGTCGATCTTCTCGAGCTGCGAGGCGGCGCCGAACTCCGGCGTCATGACGTAGAGCGAGACGTCGCTGAAGGGCACGATCGCCGCGTCGCCCTGCCCGATGCCCGGCGTCTCCACGATCACCAGGTCGAAGCCGGCGGCCTTGACCGCGGCGAGGACGTCGTCGAGGTGCGCGGGCACCTGCGCGCCGGCGGTGCGGGTGGCCATCGAGCGGAAGAAGGTGTGCGAGCCCTCGCCGGACTCCAGCGCGTTCATCCGGATCCGGTCGCCGAGCAGCGCGCCGCCGCCCCGGCGGCGGCTGGGGTCGATCGCGACGACGGCGACCCGCAGCTTGTCCTCCTGGTCGCGGCGCAGCCGGCGCAGCAGCTCGTCGGTGAGCGAGGACTTGCCCGAGCCGCCGGTGCCGGTGATGCCGAGGACCGGCACGGTGCGCCCGGCCGCGGCCTCCCGGACCCGTGCCGCCAGCGCCTCGTCGGCACCGGCCTCCAGCACGGTGACCGCCCGCGCCAGCGCCCGCGGGTCGCCGGTGAGCAGCGCGTCGACGTCGGGGCCCTCGGTGGCGAGGTCGACGTCGCAGGTGCGGATCAGCTCGTTGATCATCCCCGGCAGGCCGAGCCGGGCGCCGTCCTCGGGACTGAACACCCGCACGCCGCGCTCGGCGAGCAGCGCGATCTCCTCGGGCACGATCACGCCCCCGCCGCCGCCGAACACCCGGACGTGCCCCGCCCCGGCCGCGGCCAGCCGCTCCCTGAGGTAGCTGAAGTACTCGACGTGCCCGCCCTGGTAGCTGGAGACGGCGACGCCCTGCACGTCCTCCTCGACGGCGGCCCGCACGACCTCGTCGACACCGCGGTCGTGGCCGAGGTGGACGACCTCCGCCCCCTGGCTCTGCAGCAGCCGCCGCATCACGTTGATCGCGGCGTCGTGCCCGTCGAACAGGCTCGCCGCCGTGACGAACCGGACGGGGTGGACGGGCACGTGCAGCTCCGCGGACGCCATGCCCGAACGGTAGGCCCGATGTAGTAGGACGTCCAACTACCCGGCAGTAGCCTGGTGCGCGTCCAGGAGGCGGGGCGCGCGGGAACCCCTCGTCAGCCCCCGGTCGTGGTGTCAGAGTGCCCGCCGTCCCCGAACCGAACGGAGTTGTCCCCCCATGGCCTTCCGCGACCTGATGGCGAGACTCGGCGCCGGCAACGCCACCGTCGACGCCGTCCTCGACACCCCGACCACCACCCCCGGCGGCACCGTCACCGGCACGGTGCACCTCACCGGCGGCCAGGTCGCCCAGGAGATCAACGAGCTCCGGGTGTCCCTGCAGGCCACCGTCGAGGTGGAGAGCGGCGACCACGAGTGGAAGGAGAACGTCACCTTCGGCACCGCGCCGATCGCCGGCGCCGGCCGGATCGAGGCAGGCGCGCGTGCGGCGATCCCGTTCAGCTTCCCGGTGCCGTGGCAGTGCCCGTTCACCTCGCTCGACGGCTGGTCGCTGCGCGGGGTGAGGATCGGCCTGCGCACCCGGGTCGACATCCCCGGCGGCACGGACCCGGGTGACCTCGACGCTGTCACCGTCGAGCCGCTGCCGGTGCAGCGCACGGTGATCCAGGCGCTGGGCGGCCTCGGCTTCACCTTCCGCGGCGCCGACGTCGAGAAGGGCCGGCTGGCCGGCAGCGACCTGCCCTTCTACCAGGAGGTCGAGTTCGCCCCGCCGTCGTCGCTGCGCGGTCGGGTCAACGAGCTCGAGGTGACGTTCCTGGCGTCCCCGCACGGTGTCGAGGTCGTCCTGGAGGTCGACCGCCGCGGCGGCCTGCTGACCGAGGGCCGCGACGTCGGCGGCCGCCTGCACCTCTCGCACCGCGACACCGACGTCTCGGCGGTGGCCGCGCAGCTCGACGCGGCCGTCCGCCGGCTCGGTGGCCGGCGCGGCTGGTTCTGACGCTCGACCGGGGAACGGCCGCCGCGCGCCTGCGGGACCTCCCGCGGCGCGCGGCCGACCGTCCCGAGCTGCGCCAGGCCGCCGTCGCCGTCTGCGTGACCGAGGAACCGGGCGGGCCGGCCCTGCTGGTGACCCGGCGCGCGGCGCGGCTGCGGGCGCACGCCGGGCAGTGGGCGCTGC
Organism: Geodermatophilus amargosae; assembly: GCF_041028265.1. Lineage (GTDB taxonomy): Bacteria > Actinomycetota > Actinomycetes > Mycobacteriales > Geodermatophilaceae > Geodermatophilus > Geodermatophilus amargosae_A. The sequence goes on along the minus strand of NZ_JABGCW010000006.1, from coordinate 14,121 downwards.
CCGGCGGCCGGCTCGACCCCGGCGAGACCCCCGTGCAGGCCGCGCTGCGCGAGCTCGGCGAGGAGGTCGGTCTCGAACGAAGCCCGGACGACGTCGTCGGGCTGCTCGACGACTACGTGACCCGCTCGGGCTACGTGATGACCCCGGTGGTCGTGTGGGCCGGCGAGACCGGCGAGCTGCGCCCCGCCGAGGCCGAGGTGGCCGCGGTGTACCGGGTGCCGCTCGCCGACCTCGACGTCGACCCGGTGCTGGTGACCATCCCCGAGTCCGAGGCGCCGGTCATCCGGCTGCCGCTGCTGGGCGGCTGGGTGCACGCCCCGACCGCGGCCGTGGTCCACCAGTTCTGCCAGGTCGCGTGCCGAGGGCTGCCCACCCGCGTCGCCCACCTCGAGCAGCCGGTCTTCGCCTGGCGTTAGCGGCGGTGCCAGCGGGCGGCGCCGTAGGAGGCCAGCGCCAGCACGAGGCCCGAGAGCGCCGCACTCCTGGCCGCCACGTCGCCTTCCGCGCGCGAGGTCCACACCGCCGCCGCGTCCAGGCCGGTGAGCAGCAGCGTCACCTCGGTGGTGCGCCTGGCCTGCGGCGCCGGGGTGACCAGCAGTGCCGCGCCCATCGCGATGTTCCGGGCAGCGCCCAACCGCACGAGCAGCGGCAGGGCGACGTCACCCCGCGCCGCGTCGGGCCGCACGCCGAGCGCCCCGGCGATCCACCGGGGGGCGAACAGGGCCGCCGTCCCGATCCAGATCGACAGCGACCCGACGGTCTTGCGGGTGACGTCCCAGTCCCGGCCTCCGACGCTGCTGCTCACGAGCTGCCCTTGCCCGCGAACTGCCTGGTCGAACCGGCAGTGAGCACGAGGACCACCGCGAGGAACGGCAGGGTGACCCAGCTGGCCACGACGTCGCTGACCGTGGCCACGGTGAACGCCGCGGCCGAGGGCGCGTCCAGCGGCCCGATCACCTGCCCGAGCCCCAGCGCCGCCACCGACGCCGGCACGGTCAGCAGCGCCGACACCGCACCGCCGAGCACCACCCCGGCGAGCACCGCGGCCGGCGAGGTGCGCACCGCCCGCAGCGCGGTCGCCGTCCCCCGGCCCAGCGCGCCGCCCGGCCGCACCCGGCCGGTGCCGGGCAGGTCGGTGAACGCGCCGGTGAGCCACAGCTGGGCGACCAGGCCGGTGGCGAAGCCGACCGCGTCGACCAGGAGGGCGTGCGCGAGGCTCGGGTCGCGGTGGACCAGCAGCTGGCGCAGCACGTCGGGCACGGTGTTGACGAGCGTGACCGCCAGCGCGACGGCGTAGACCCGCCCGGCGTGCCGGCGCAGCAGCGCCAGGCTCCCGCGGAGGATCCCGGCCGGTCCCCGGTCACCGCTCACGTGCGGGTGGCGACGGCCTGGATCCACCGGTCACCCGCCGCCCGCCGCAGCCGCCCGGCCGGCACCTCCAGGCCGTGCGCGCGCAGCTCGGCGAGCAGCTCGTCGGTGGAGAAGCGGTCGGCCGGGTGGCGGGAGACCGCGCGCAGCCACGGGGCGTCGACGAAGCGGGCGGTCATCTCCGTCAGTGCCAGCTGCCCGCCGGGACGCAGCACCCGGGCGGCCTCGGCCACGGCGGCGCGCCAGTCGGCGATGTGGTGCAGCGCGTGGAAGTCGACGACGAGGTCCACGCTCGCGTCGTCGACCGGGAGGGCGGTGGCGTCCCCGACCCGGAAGGTGGCCTTGCCGTCGAGGTCGGCGCAGGCCATCCGGGCCCGGCCGACGGTGGCCGGGTAGAGGTCGAACGCCGTCACGTCGGTGGCGCCCAGCCGCTCGACGGCGACCCGGGCGCCCAGGCCGCGGCGGCCCGTGCCGATCTCGACGGCGCGCTGCCCGCGGGCCCCCAGGCGGTGCAGGATCGCGCCCTCGACCCGCAGGCCGATCTCGTGGCGCAGGCGGGAGTCGACCCACAGGCGGTTGGCGTCGACGTAGGTGGGCGGCACCGTGCTGCTACCGCGCTGGACAGGAGGCATGTCGCCGCGCTACCCACTCAGGCCACGAGTGCACCGTAGACGTCACGGGCGTGGTCGAAGACGAGGAAGTGGCCCTCGCCGGCGAACCAGTGCGCCGTGCAGTCGGGCAGCATCCCCGCGAGCACCCGGCCCAGCGCCACCGGCACCTGCCAGTCCTGCGTGCCGTGCCAGACGTCGACGTGCTGGCGCACCTCGCCCACCGGGAAGCCCCACGGCCGGAACAGCAGCGCCCGGTCCTCGGCGAGCGCCGCGACGCCCTGGCGCATCCCCTCGGTGAAGGAGCGCGCCATGACGCGGCGGACGGCGGGGCGGCCGAGCACGCGGCGGTCGGCGGGGTTGAGCCGCAGCTGCAGGTAGCGCGGCAGCAGCTGGGGGCGGACGGTCAGCGGCGCGAACACCGGCCGCAGCAGCGCCGCCGTCACCGGGGAGGGCCGGTGCGCGGCCGCGCGGACCGACGTCGGCAGCCAGCCCGGCCACGGCCACGGCACGTCCGGCGGCGGGGCACCGCCGAGGATCCCGACCGCGGTCACCCGGTCGGGCATCGCGTGCGCGCAGGCCAGCGCGTAGGCAGCCCCGCCGGACAGCGACAGGGCGGCGAAGCGGTCGATGCCGAGGGAGTCCAGCAACTGGGCGACGTCACCGGGCCAGTCGGTCACCCGCCGGCCCGGCTGCGGGTCCGAGCGGCCGAAGCCCGGCCGGTCGGGCACCACCAGCCGGACGCCCCAGCGGCGGTAGGCGGCGGCGTCGTCGACGTGCCGCTCGAACCGGGAGCTCGGGGAGCCGTGGCAGCCCAGCACCGGCCGGCCGTCGGGGTCGCCCCACTCGGCGTAGGCCATCGTGCGGCCGTCGCGCAGCTGCAGCCGGCCCTCGCGGGGCCCGTCGGCGGTGTCGGTGTTCCCGGGATGCATGTCCCGGGCCTACCCCGGGCGTCGCCGGCTCAGCCCCGGTCGGGTGGGAGGTGCACGTAGAGGTGCGCCTCGACCTCGCCGTCGTCCGTGGCGACGGGGACCAGGACCCGCTCGTACCCCGGGCCCTCGAACTCGTCCAGCCGGGACCAGTGCGCGGGGAGATCGGCCGACTCCAGGACCTGGACGTCGACCACCGGGCCGTCGGGGTCGAGGACCATCGCGGGGAAGCCGAGGGCGGCGCCCCAGCCCTCCTCGACGAGCCGCCCGCGCACCGTCCCCCGGAACCACCGGCCCCGCAGCTCCGCGACGTGGGAGTGGTTGGGACGGCCGGGCGCGAGGCTGCCGTAGGTCACGAGCCGGTGCTCCGCGTCCATCCCGGAGATCCTCCCGCCCGTGCCGGTCCCGGCGCCACCGAGCCGGCTCAGGCCCGGCGGCCCAGCAGGGCCAGCACCCGCGCCTCGCGGCCGGCGTCGCCGGGCACCTCGACGGCGGGGCGGCAGATGCCGTCCGCGTAGAGGGCGTCGCCCCAGGTGCCGGCACCGGACTCGACGCGCTCGATCTCCGCGTCGGTGAGCCCGGCGTCCTGGCCGGTGCCGCGGGCGAGGTCCCAGCGGTGCACGACCATGTCCCAGACGTAGAACTGCGCGAGCGTCTCCCCCACCGTCGTCGGGCCGGAGAAGCCGTCGTAGGGCTCGTCGGCGACGGCCGGGTCGGACACGGCGGCGAGCACGCGCCCGGCGTGCGCGCGCAGCGCGGCGGCCGGGTCGGCGGCGACGTCGGGCGCCGGCCCCAGGTCGGTCCCGCGGCCGGTGAGGAACTCGCGCTGGGTGTCGACCAGGTGCGTGACGACGTCGCGGGCCGACCAGTCCTCGCAGGGGGTGGCGGCGTCCCAGCCGTCGGCGGGGACGGCGTCGGCGACGGCGAGCAGCGGCTCCAGGACGGCGGCGTAGTCGGTGGCGATCGGGGTGCCCGTGGCGGTCATGACGGCAGCGTCGCCGGTACGGCAACCTGGCGTCTTGATGGAACCCGACAGCACCCCCGTGCACCGCCGCGACACCATCGAGCGGGCGCACCTGCGGGACCCCCGCGACGCCTCGCACGTCATGTACCGCTACGAGACGGCAGGTCCGATGGCCGCGCTGGTGCAGCGGACGTGGATCCCGGTGTGGTCGGTGCCGCCGGGACAGGAGGCCGCGCAGCGGGTGCTGCAGTACCCGGTCTGCCTCGTCGTCGTCACCCCGGACTACGCCCGCTTCTACGGCGTGGTGTCCGGCCTGTCGACGACGACGCTCACCGGCGAGGGCTGGGCGGCCGGCGTCATGCTCACCCCGGCGGCCGGCGCGCTCGTCGCGGGCGGGCCGGTGTCGGCCCACACCGACCGGTCCGTCGACGTCGCCGAGGTCCTGGGCGACGACGGCACCCGGCTCGCCGCCCGCGTGCGCGCCGCGATGGCCGGCGACCCGCACTCCCCCGACGCGCACGCGGCCGCGCGGGCCGCCTACGCCGACGCCCTGCGGCGGTTCCTCCCGGTCGACGAGGAGGGTCTGCTGGTCGACCGGCTGGTGGCGCTGGTCGAGTCGCGGCCGGACCTGACGCGGGTCGACCAGCTGTGTGCCCGGACGGGGCTGTCCGAGCGCGCGCTGCAGCGGCTGGCGTCCCGCCGGCTGGGGCTGTCCCCCAAGTGGCTGGTGCAGCGGCGCCGGCTGCAGGAGGCCGCGGAACGGCTGCGCGACCGGACGACGACGGCCGCGCAGGTCGCCGCCGACCTCGGGTACGCCGACCAGCCGCACCTGACCCGCGACTTCGCCCGCGTCACCGGGATGACCCCGGGCGAGTTCGCCGCGCGGTACGCGCCGTGAGCGGCAGAGCGCGGTACGCGCCGTGAGCGGCAGAGCGCGGTACGCGCCGTGACCGGCAGGACGCCGTAGGCGCCGGGTCGCGCCACGAGCCTCCTGCTGCCCGCGTCCTCGAGCGGCAGGACCTCCCGGGTGGAGCGGCCGGCTCACCCGACTCTCCGCCTCCGGGCCTGCCCGCGACGGACGGTGACCGGGCCCCGTGTTGCGGGTCACCCCCCGACGGCACACCGTGGTGCGACCGCCGTCCCCCTCCCCGCCAGGAGCAGCCCCATGCCCTCCCCGTCCACAGGCGGGGGCACCGCCCCGGCCGACGGCGACCAGCCCACGCCGCGCCGGCGCCGCGACCGCACCCACTGGCTCTACATCGCGGTGATCGCCGCGGTGGCGCTCGGCATCCTCGTGGGCCTGGTGTTCCCCGGCTTCGCGACGTCGCTGAAGTGGCTGGGCGACGCCTTCGTCGGGCTGATCCGGATGCTCATCGCCCCGGTCATCTTCTGCACGATCGTGCTGGGCATCGGCGCGGTCCGGAAGGCCGCGGCGGTGGGCCGGATCGGCGGCCTGACGCTGGGCTACTTCCTGCTGATGTCCACCGTCGCCCTGGCCATCGGCCTGGTGGTGGGCAACCTCCTGCACCCCGGCGACGGCCTGGAGCTGTCCGAAGAGCTGCGCGGCCGCGGGTCGGAGCTGGCCGAGACCGCCGAGGAGAGCGGCGGCACGGTCGACTTCCTGCTGGGCCTGATCCCGACGACGCTGGTCTCCGCGCTCACCGACGGCTCGGTGCTGCAGGCGCTGCTGGTGGCGCTGCTGGCCGGCTTCGCCATCCAGGCGATGGGCGCGGCCGGGGAACCGATCCTGCGCGGCATCGGGCACTTCCAGAAGCTGGTCTTCCGGATCCTGGCGATGGTCATGTGGGTGGCCCCGATCGGCGCCTTCGGCGCGATCGCGGCGGTGGTCGGCGAGACCGGCGTCGACGCCCTGAAGAGCCTCGCGGTGATCATGTTCGGCTTCTACGCCACCTGCGTGGTCTTCGTCTTCGGCATCCTCGGGCTGATCCTGCGGCTGGTGGCCAAACTCAACGTCCTCCGGCTGCTCAGGTACCTCGGCCGGGAGTTCCTGCTCATCCTGTCGACGTCGTCGTCGGAGACGGCGCTGCCGCGGCTGATCGCCAAGATGGAGCACGCCGGCGTCAGCCAGTCGGTGGCCGGCATCGTGGTGCCGACCGGGTACTCCTTCAACCTCGACGGCACCGCCATCTACCTGACGATGGCCTCGCTGTTCATCGCCGAGGCCCTCGGCGACCCGCTGTCCCTCGGCGAGCAGATCGGCCTGCTCGCGTTCATGATCATCGCCTCGAAGGGCGCCGCCGGGGTCACCGGCGCGGGCCTGGCCACCCTCGCCGGGGGCCTGTCGGCGCACCGGCCCGAGCTGCTCGACGGCGTCGGCCTGATCGTGGGCATCGACCGGTTCATGTCCGAGGCCCGGGCCCTGACCAACTTCGCCGGCAACGCGGTCGCCACCGTGCTCGTGGCCACGTGGACCCGGCAGCTGGACCGCGACCAGCTCGAGGCGGCGCTGTCGGGACGCTCGCCGTTCGACGAGGCGCGCATGCTCGACGACCACGGCGGCGGTGGCGAGCTCCCGGCCGACGCCACCAGCGCCGGTCCCGGCAACCGGGACGCCGGCGACGGGCTGCGCCGGCTGGCCGAGAGCCCGGAGCGGTAGCCGGGCTCAGTCCGGCTCGGGTCCCTGGACCTCGAGGCCCTGGATGACCGCCGCCATGTCGACCGCAGCGGGATCGCCCACCCGGTCGGCGGCGGCGTCCATGGTCTCGAGCACGGCCGCGGTGAGCCGGTCGGAGACCCCGCCGGCCTGCAGCGCGGCGCGGATCAGGCGGGCGTCCTTGGCCGCGCCGGCCAGCCCGAAGCTCGGCGGGTAGTCGCCGGCCATCATCAGGCCGGCCTTGAGGTGGGCGTAGGCGGAGTCCACCGGGCCGCCCTCGATCGCGTCGAGGAAGGACTGCGGGTCCAGGCCCAGCGCCCGGGCGAGCGCGATCGCCTGCGCGGTCCCGGCGGTGAGCATGAACAGCCACGAGTTGCAGGCGAGCTTCAGCCGGCTCCCGGCGCCCGCCGCGCCGAGCCACAGCGTCGTCGACCCGAGGGCGTCGAACACCGGGGCGAGCCGCTCGCGGGCCTCGTCGGGTCCGCTGGCCAGCAGCGTCAGCGCGCCCTCCGCCGCCGGCTCCCTCGTGCCGAGGACGGGGCAGTCGACGAGCACCAGGTCCAGCTCGCGGGCCGTCGCGACGGTGCGGTCGGCGCCCTCGACGCCGACCGTGGAGCACTGCAGCCACGTCGTCCCGGCGGCGGGGGCGGCCTGCCGGACGACGTCGACCACCGCGTCGGCGTCGAGCAGCATGCTCAGGACGACGTCGGCGCCGTCGGCCGCCTCGGCGGGGGACGCGAACGCCCCGGCGCCGGTGTCCGTGAGCGCCTGCGCCTTGGCGGGGTCGCGGTTCCACGCGCGCACCGGGAGGCCGGCCCGCCGCAGCGAGGTGACCATCCCCGCGCCCATCGTCCCGGTGCCGAGCACCGCCACCGTCGGTCCCGCCATGCCGTCCTCCTCGTCGTCGTCCCGTGGCCCGGTCAGTGGTGCCAGGCGTGGCCGTGGCTGTGCACGTGGTCGGGGCCGTGCCGCTCCTCCCGCACCCGGTCGCGCTCGGCGGCCGCCGCCTCGGCGTCCTCGGCGCGGTTGCGGCGCAGGTCGACCACGCCGAGCACGAGCGCGGCCACCGCGCCGAGCACCGACACGGCGAGCCCCGCGGCCGCCGCGACCGGGTAGTCGTCGCCGGTCGCCGAGAGGACGAGGTAGAACAGCCCCGGCAGCGCCGCGGTGCCGATCGCCGCGCCGAAGCGCTGCGCCGTCTGCAGGCCGCCGCCGGCCGAGCCGGCCATCGACACCGGCACGTCGCGCAGGGTCATCGTGATGTTGGGCGAGATGACGAAGCCGCCGCCGATGCCGCCCACGAGCAGCGCCGGCGCGATGGCCCATCCGGCGGCCGACGGCGGCACCAGCAGCAGGACCACCGCCGCGGCGGCCAGCCCGACGATGACGCCGGCCAGCCCGAGCACCGTGAGCTTGCGCCCGTAGCGCTCGACCAGCCGCCCGGCGACGACCGCGGCCGACGCCGACCCGAGGGCGAACGGCGTCACGGCCAGGCCCGACTGCAGCGGCGTGTAGCCCAGGCCGACCTGGAAGAACAGCGCGAACACCAGCCAGATGCCGCTGAACCCGACGAAGTAGACGGTGCCCAGCGCCGCGCCGATGCCGTAGCCGCGGGTCTGCGTGACCAGCCGCGGGTCGAACACCGGCTGCCCCTCGTGCGCCACCACCCGCCGTTCCCAGGCGACGAACGCCCCGAGCAGCACCGCCCCGACACCGAACAGCCACCACAGCTGCGCCAGCCCGCCGGACTCCGCCTGCACCAGCGGGAACAGCACCGCCAGCGCACCGGCGCCGAGCAGCAGCACGCCGACGACGTCGATCCGCCCGCGCCCGCCCGACCCGCCGCGGGGCAGGAACCGCAGCGCGAGCACGAAGGCGACGACGCCGATCGGCACGTTGACGAGGAACAGCCAGCGCCAGCCGTCGGGACCCGACGCGAGCCCGAGGATGGCGCCGCCGGCGACCGGGCCGACGGCGGTGGAGATCCCGACCGTGGCACCGAACAGGCCGAAGGCCCGCCCGCGCTCGCCCCCGCGGAACAGCTGCTGGATGAACGCGGAGTTCTGCGGCGCCAGGCAGCCGGCGGCCAGCCCCTGCACCAGCCGCGCGGCGACCAGCCAGGCCACCGACGGCGCCGCCCCGCACGCGGCGCTGGAGACCACGAACAGGGCCAGCCCGATGAGGAACATGCGCCGCCGGCCGATGGCGTCCCCGAGCCGCCCGGCGGGCACCAGCATCAGGCCGAAGGTGAGCGCGTAGCCCGACACGACCCACTGCACGGTCGCCGGGGTGGCGCCCAGGTCGCGCTGCAGCGAGGGCAGCGCCACCGACACGATGCTGACGTCGAGCAGGCTCATGAAGCCGACGACGAGGGTGACCGACAGCGCGCTCCACCGCTTCGGGTCCGGGCGGTACTCCTCGGCGGCGGACTGCTCCTGCAGGGAGCCCGGAGCGGCGTCGGTCGATGCGCGTGGCGGCACGGGGAGGCCTTCCGGGAGTGCAGCGGGCGCCCGGCGCGGGGGATCCGCCCGGCCGGGGGGCGCGGCGGCCGTCCGGCCGGCCGCGCGGTGCTTGCACTACCCGGTCGCGCACCACCGACACGCGCCCGTGCCGGTGACGGTCACTCCAGGACGGTCACTCCAGGACGGTCACTCCAGGACGGTCACTCCAGGACCGCGGTCGCGTCCACCTCGACGAGCAGGTCCGGCTCGGCCAGCGCGGCCACCGGGAGCAGGGTCACCGGCCGGGTCAGGTCGCACTCCAGCCGGGCCGCCGCGCGGGCCACGCCCTCGCCGAGCGCGGCGAGCTTCGAGGGGTCCCAGTCGACGAGGTAGAGGGTCACCTTCGCGACGTCGTCGAAGCTGCCGCCGACGGCGTCGAGCGCGGTGGCGACGTTGAGGTAGGCCTGCTCGACCTGGGCGGCGAGGTCGCCGGCACCGACGGGTGCGCCGTCGGCGGTGCGGGCCACCTGGCCGGCGAGGTAGACGGTGCGGCTGCCGCGGGCGACGGCCATCTGGCGGTAGACGCCCGGGACGGGCAGGCCGGGCGGGTCGATCAGCTCGACGGTTACGGTTCCTCCTGGTGGGATGGTGGGGCTGAACCATAGCGTTGCTATGGCATGATGGTCCAGTGCCCCGCCGACCCGATCCCGCCGTCCGCCTGCAGCTCGTCGAGCGGGCGGCCCGGATGCTCGCCGCGCGCGAGCCGGTGACCCTGCGCGCGCTGGTGGAGGGCACCGGCGCCTCGACCATGGCCGTCTACACGCACTTCGGCGGGATGCCCGGGCTGTGGAGCGCCGTGCGGCAGGAGGGCTTCACCCGGCTGACCGCCCGGCTGGCCGCCGTCCCCCGCACCGACGACGCCGTGCACGACCTCGCCGCACTGGGCGTGGCCTACGCCCGCACCGCCCTGGAGCACCCCGAGCTGTACCGGGCGATGTTCGACGCCGGGGCCGACCTCGCCGACGAGGCCGCCGCCGACGCGTCGTTCGACCGGCTGGTGGCCGCGGCGGCGCGGGCGCGCGACGAGGGGCGCCTCGCCCCCGACGCCGACCCGCGCACGCTGGCCACCCAGGTCTGGGCCGCCGGGCACGGGCTGGTCTCGCTGGTCGTGCAGGGCGTGCTGCCCGCCGAGGTCCTCGCGCCGCTGACGACCAGCACCACCGTGGCCCTGCTGGCCGCCGCCGGGGACGAGCCCGGCCGCTGCCGCGCCTCGGTGGAGGCGGCGTGGGCCGCCGGCTGACGGCGCAAGAACGGTCGGGCGCGGGAGGCGGCCGGGTCGCCAGACTCCTCGTGTGACGCCACCCGGCCGCGACCGCCTCCGCGAACTCCTCGACGCCGTCCTCGACGAGGACAACCGGACGCTCTCCGACATGGCCGGGGACGCCTACGCCTCGCCGTTCCACTTCAGCCGGCAGGTGTCCGGCGGCGCCGGGGAGTCACCGGTCGCGCTGCGCCGCCGGGTGGTGCTGGAGCGCGCGGCCTGGCAGCTGCGCCAGGGCGCGAGCGTCACCGACGCCGCCTTCGCCGCCGGCTACGAGTCGGTCGAGGGCTTCAGCCGGGCGTTCGCGCGCGCCTACGGCCGCAACCCCGGCTCGGTGGCCGCCGGCGGCGCCGGGCGGGACGCCCACTGGCTGCCCGCGCCCAACGGCATCCACTTCCACCCGCCCTCGTCGCTGTGGGTGGCCGACGAGCCGGCCCGCCGCGGCGGCGACGAGGTCACCGCGCTGCTGGTGCACCACGGCGTCGAGGACACCCGCGCCCTGCTGGAGCTGGCCAAGGCCCTGCCCGCCGACGAGTACCGGCGGGTGCGGGCGCCGGGCCTGTCGATGCTGCCCTGGGACGGCGCCGAGGAGACGCTGGCCGCCGTGCTGGACACCCTCGTCTGGACGCTGGAGGTCTGGATGGCCTCCCTCGAGGGCGGCGACGCCCCCGTCCGCGGCGCCGACGACGCCGCCGCCCTGCTCGACCGGCACGACGCCGTCGCGCCGCGCTGGCTGGCCGCGGTCCGCGAGATCGCCCGCCGCGGCGCGTGGGGCGACCGGCTGGTGGACGCGCTGTGCGAGCCGCCGGAGAGCTTCGTCCTCGGCAGCGTCGTCGCGCACGTCCTCACCTTCTCCGCGCACCGCCGGCTCCTGGCCCGGCACTGGCTGCGCGAGGCCGGCGTCGAGGTCGACACCGGCGACCCCATCGAGTGGCTCCAACGGAGGGAACGATGACCCGCACCGTCTACTACACCGCCACCACGCTCGACGGCTTCATCGCCGGTCCGCAGCACTCCCTCGACTGGCTGCTCACGCGGGAGGCCGACCACGAGGGGGTCATGGGCTACAAGGCGTTCGAGAAGACCGTCGGGTCGCTGGTCATGGGCGCCTCGACCTACCAGTGGATCCGCGACAACGGCGGCCCGGACGCCTGGACCTACGACCAGCCGGCGTGGGTGCTGACCCACCGCACGATGGAGGCCTACGCCGGCGCCGACATCCGGTTCACCGCCGCCGACTCCACCGACGACCTGCTCGCCCTGCACGCGGACCTGGTCGCGGCCGCCGGGGGCCTCGACGTGTGGGTGGTCGGCGGCGGCCCGGTGGCCGCGCAGTTCGCCGGCGCCGGGCTGCTCGACGAGGTGGTCGTGTCGATCGCGCCGGTGACCCTGGGCGCCGGGTCGCCGCTGCTGCCGGCGCACGTGGAGCTGGTGACCCGCGAGGTGGCGCAGAACGGCGAGTTCGCCGTCGTGCGCTACGACGTCGTCCGTCCCGGCTGAGCACCCCGCCGGGTCGGCGAGTCGACACCTCGACGGGACGACAGCTCGACGTGCCGATCCGTCGACCTACCGATCCGTCGACGTGTCGACGAGGCGACCTCAGCGCTCGACGCGGTAGCGGCAGTGGGTCACGCGCGGCGCGGGGACCACCCGGACCGGCGTGAGCCGCAGCGGGCGGCCGGAGCGGACGAACAGCGGCAGGCCGTCGCCGACCACGACCGGGACGACGTGCAGCTGCACCTCGTCGACCAGGCCGGCGGCGAGGCACTGCCGGGCGACGTCGGCACCGCCGCCGACGGCCACCCACCGCTCCCCCGCCAGCTCCGCCGCCCGTGCCACCGCATCGGGCACGCCGGTGACGAACTCGAAGCGCACCGGCCCGGCCGGCAGCGGTGCGGGGGGCCGGTGCGTCACCACCACGTGCGGCACGTCGTAGGGCGTCTCGTCCCAGCCCTGGGCGTCGTCGGCCGACCCGTAGGCGTTGCGCCCGACGACGATCGCGCCGGTCTCGGCCACCATCGCCTCCACGACCGGCCGGCTGGCCTCGGGAGGGTCGAAGAACCAGTCGTAGAGCCCGACGTCGGCCCCGCCGGGACCGCTCACCAGGCCGTCGAGCGAGATCGCCATGTCCAGCAGCACGCGCGCCATGCAGGGGAGGACCGCCCGCGCCCGCGGGACTGAGCGGCGTCAGGCGCTGCGGATCACCGAGACGTCGAACTCCACCTGGATGCGGTCGCTGACCAGCACGCCGCCGGTGTCCAGCGGGGTGTTCCAGACCAGGCCCCAGTCGCTGCGCTTGATCGACAGCGCGCCCTCGAAGCCCACCCGGGTGTTGCCGAAGGGGTCCTTCGCCGAGCCGGTCAGGCTGAACTCGACGGTCACCGGCCGGGTGACGTCGCGGATGGTGAGGTCGCCGCTGACCTCGTAGGTCTCCTCGTCGACCTGCTCGACCCCGGTGGAGGTGAACACCATCTCCGGCCAGCGCTCGACGTCGAGGAAGTCCGGGGAGCGCAGGTGCGCGTCCCGGTCGGCCTGCCCGGTGTCGACGCTCGCCGTCCGGATCCGGATCGAGACGCTGCTCGCCTCGGGGTGCAGCGTGTCGAGGTGGGCCTCGCCGGCGAAGTCGGTGAACGCGCCGCGGACCGTCGTCACCATCGCGTGCCGTGCCCGGATGCCGATCCGGGTGTGCGCCACGTCGATCGTGTAGTCGCCCGAGACGTCGGCCAGTGCGACCGTCGCCGCGTCGAAGTCGGTGGAGCTGCCCTCGGGTGCCCGGTGCTTCGCCACGTGTCCGTCCTTCCCCCTCGCAGACGACCCATCCTCGCCGATCAGGACGGCGGTGCTCCCGCCGGGCTCCGGGACGCCCCGCCCCGGCCGGCTCAGCGGCCCGGGCGGAACGGGTTGCGGCCCGGCCGGAACAGCGTCTCCTGGGCCAGGCTCGCGGCCAGCACGCCGTCGCGGGTGGTGATCGAGCCGGTGTACCAGCCCCGCCCACCGGAGACGGTGTGCGGGACGAGGTCCATGAGCACCCAGGCGTCGAGGCGCGCCGGCCGGTGGAACCACACCGCGTGGTCCAGGGTCGGGCCGGGCGCGGCCTCGTCCTCCGGCAGCGCCGACAGGCCGGTGCCGATGTCGGAGAGGTAGGTGAGCGCGCAGGCGTGCACCAGCGGGTCGTCGGGCAGCGCCACGGTCGACCGGGACCAGAAGCGGGTCGGCCAGGTGGCCTGCGGACGGGGCTGGCTGGGCCGGCGGCTCTCCATGGTGAACAGCCGCGGCAGCGAGAAGGGCTCGCACCCGGCCGGGTCCTCCGCGGCCGGTGCCGCCGCCACCTGGACGTCGGGCCCGGCGGTCGGCGCCTGGAACGACGCCGACATCGACAGCACGACCTCCCCGCCCTGCACCGCCACCACCCGGCGGGCGGAGAACGAGCCGCCGTCGCGGTCCCGGTCGACCCGGAACACGGTGGGCCGGGCGGCGTCGCCGCTGCGCAGGAAGTAGCCGTGCAGCGAGTGCGGCAGCCGGTCGGGCTCGACGGTGCGGCCGGCCGCGAGCAGCGCCTGCGCGGCGACCTGGCCGCCGTAGAGCGGCAGCGGATCGGGGAAGACCAGCGTGCTGCGGTAGAGGTCGCGGTCGACCTCCTCGAGCGTCAGGACGTCGAGCAGCGTGGGGTCCCCGGAGGCGGCGCTCACGACCGGCGACCGTAACCGGGCCCGGGACCGCCGCGTCGCACGGCCCCGGGCCCCGGACTCAGAGGAGCTCGAGGATGGTGGCGTTGGCCTGGCCGCCGCCCTCGCACATCGTCTGCAGGCCGTAGCGGATGCCGTTGTCGCGCATGTGGTGCACGAGCGTGGTCATGATGCGCGCGCCGGAGCCGCC
>NZ_JABGCW010000061.1:0-203 GCF_041028265.1 Geodermatophilus amargosae | reverse complement strand
ATAAGACATTTGAAGGGCTTGCCGAGCGTGGAAGATGTTCTATGGGATGGTTCTTCGGATTCAAGCTGCATCTGATAATCAATGACAAGGGTGAAATCCTCAATTTCATGTTCACGCCTGGAAACGTGGATGACCGGGAACCGTTGAAACAGGGTAGGTTTCTGGAAAACATCAAAGGAAAACTATGTGCAGACAAGGGATAT
>NZ_JABGCW010000060.1:0-262 GCF_041028265.1 Geodermatophilus amargosae | reverse complement strand
AAACCTTTTCCTTAATGGCATACAACTTGTTACTAAAGTTAAAAATAATATGAGGAACTCACTGATGAGTATTGCCGACAAGATTTTGCTAAGAAAAAGAGCCTTGATTGAAACGGTCAATGACGAACTGAAGAACATCGCACAGATTGAACACTCAAGACATCGTTCATTCAGTAACTTTATAGCCAACTCCTTGTCGGCTATCGCGGCATACTGCTTTTTTGAAAAGAAGCCCGCCATTGACGTAAAGTTTGTCAATGAC
>NZ_JABGCW010000059.1:0-559 GCF_041028265.1 Geodermatophilus amargosae | reverse complement strand
AGGCAATTGTTTTTTACGTTCGGAAAATCAGCGTGGTATGGTTTCATTTCCTGTACCATTTCCGCACCCGTACACCCGTAAAGTTCATGCCGGGCTATCTCGATGGCTGCTGTCTGTCCGTCTATCTCTTTGGCAAGGTCATACTCCAGTGCAGCCGTACCATGCGATATGCTCTTTCCTTTCCCTATCATCGTGAAAGTATTTTTTTAAGTTCGGTGATTAGTGCCTGATTCTCTTCAAATACCTCCCGGTACTGGCGACCACCGAAGTAGTTGTTCAGCCGTTGGAGCGTTCCTTTCAACTGGGCTATGTCCCGGAGAAGCTGCCGTTCCTCCTCGGTGTACCTTTCCCTTGGGCGACCTCCAAGGGACAAACTCCGGCAATACTCCGATGTGCTCATGCTACATCGGGCTGCCTGCTCCGCAAGTGCCAGCTTTTCATACCGGGTACAGCGGAATGTAATCTTTTCGTTCCGTCTTACTTCCATGTCACAAAGGTAATCTTAAAATCTTTTTGAGCAAAGCGAGAAAAGCAAGAATTGTCCGACAAGGACACTTCT
>NZ_JABGCW010000058.1:0-563 GCF_041028265.1 Geodermatophilus amargosae | reverse complement strand
CACTCTATGCGGGCTGTTTGGTTTCACCCGGCAAGCATATAATAAGCGCAATGTCTCTGACGGCTTTGCTGAAGAGGCCATTGAGTCTATCATCATTGAAAAGGCACGTGAGTATCGTAAGTCGAATCCTGGCTTAGGAGCTGTAAAGTTGCATGCCATATTGAAACAGATGTTTGAGGATACAGGCTGCTTCCCTGGTCGTGACGCATTTATTGAGATGCTGCGTAAGCATGGGCTCATGGTGCGTATAAAGCGCCGTAGGCGCTATAAGACAACAGATTCCGACCATAATTATCGCAAATACCCAAACCTGATTAAGGGAGTCGTCCCTACCCATCCGAACCAGATTTGGGCAAGTGACATCACCTATGTTGAAACCAATGAAGGTGTGTGCTATCTCTCGCTTATAACAGACCTGTATTCCCATAAAATCGTTGGATGGGCTGTTGGTCCAACATTAGAAACTGTATATCCATTAGAAGCGCTTAAAATGGCATATAAAAGCATTGATGAAGAAACTGCAAAAGGACTCATCCATCACTCTGACAGAGGAAGCCAGTATT
>NZ_JABGCW010000005.1:0-405014 GCF_041028265.1 Geodermatophilus amargosae | reverse complement strand
CCTGGACACCCAGACGGTCACCGAGCAGCAGCAGGTCTCCGAGCAGGTGCGCAAGGAGCAGATCGAGGTCGACGGCGACGTCGACCCGACGACCCGTCGTCGCTGATCCCGCCGCGGACCGGCCGGCCCTCGCCGGCCGGTCCGCCCGGCACCCCTCGTTTCCTCAGGAAGGCACCATGAGCTCCTCTCTCGGCGGCGGCGACGCCACCTCCGGATCGGTCGGCGCGTCGGCCACCCGCGGCACGGCCCGTGACGCCGTCGACGCGCAGCACGAGCGCTTCGGCGGGATCAAGTGGGGAGCGGCCTTCTTCGGCTGGCTGTCCGCCAACGGCCTGGCCGTCATCCTGCTGGCCCTGCTGTCCGCTGCCGGCGTCGCCTTCGGCCTGACCCAGGTCTCCAGCGCCGCCCAGGCCGCCGACCAGGCGACCGAACAGGCCGACACCATCGGCCTCGTCGGCGGCATCACGCTGCTGGTCGTGCTGTTCCTGGCCTATCTCGCCGGCGGCTACGTCGCCGGGCGCATGGCCCGCTTCGACGGGGTCAAGCAGGGCATCGCCGTGTGGGTGATCGGCCTGCTGATCATCATCGTCCTGGCCGTCCTCGGCGCGGTGCTCGGCTCGGAGTACAACGTGCTCTCGCAGCTGAACCTGCCCAGCATCCCGATCAGCGGGGACACCCTGACCACCGCCGGGATCATCGCCGGCATCGCCGCGCTGCTGGTCACGCTGCTCGGTGCCGTCCTGGGCGGCAAGCTCGGCACCCGGTACCACCGCAAGGTCGACCGCGCCGGCTTCGACGTCTGAGTCGCACGGTCACGGCGGGGCCGGTCCCACACCAGGGACCGGCCCCGCTGCCGTGTCCGGGCCCGTTCCCCGCGCCCGTGGTGTCATGGCGGGCATGAGCGAACCCGGGCGGACCGTCCACGTCGGTGTCCCGCTCATCCGGGCGGCCGAGCCGCGTGACGTGCCGCGGATCGCCGCGACCCTCACCGTGGCGCTGGCCGAGTCGCGCTGGGTCCGCTGGGCGCTGCCGGTCGACGGGCGCACGCAGCGGCTGACCCGCCTCGCCGAGCTCGACGGGCACCGCGGCGTCACCACCGGGACCACCTGGGTCAGCGAGGACGTCGACGCGGTGGCCTCGTGGGACGCCCCCTCCGGTGCGGCGACACCGGTCCCCGCCGACGTCCGGGCCGCGCTCGACCGGGAGGTGCCGCGGCTGCACGCCGACCGCGCCGACGCCGTCGCCCGGACCGAGGCCGAACTGGCCGCCGCGCTCCCCGACGGGCCGCACTGGCGGCTGCGCGCGCTGGGCACCCGGCCGCGCTCCCGCCGTCGCGGGCTGGGCGGGGCGGTGCTCGGCCCGGCGCTCGCCCGTTGCGACGCCGAGGGCGTGCCCGCCGCGCTGGTGGCGCCGGCCTGGGCGATCGTGCGCTTCGCCCGCGGCCTGGGCTTCGAGGTGACGCAGGCGACGCGCTCGGCCGACGGGCAGCTGCCGCTGTGGGTCGCCGTCCGGCCGCCCGGCGTGCCGATGCCCGAGCTCTAGCCCGCGGCGTCAGTCCCAGCTGCCGCGGCGGCGCTTGATCTCGCCGCGCCGCTTCTTCTCCGCGATCCGCCGCTCCTGCGAGCCGCGGGTCGGCTTCGTGCGCCGGCGGGCCGCGGGCGGTGCGGCGAGCGCCGCGCGCAGGACCGCGGCCATCCGCTCGCGGGCCGCCGCCCGGTTGCGCAGCTGCTGGCGGTGCTCGCTGGCCGTGACGGTCAGGACGCCGTCGACCAGCCGCGTCCCCAGCCGCTCGGCCAGCCGCTGCCGATGCACGTCGGTGAGCCCGCGCAGCTCCAGCGGGGCGAGTGACAGCTCGACGCGGGAGTCGGCGGTGTTGACGCCCTGCCCGCCGGGGCCCGAGGACCGGGAGAACCGCCACGACAGCGCCGTGGCGGGGACGACGAGCGAGCCGGTGACCGGGAGGTCACCGGAAGCGTCGTCGCTGGCGGGCACCGACCCAGTCTCGCCGACCCGTGCGGGGCCGCGGTCAGGGGGCCGCCGCCTCCCCCGGCGTGTCGACACGCCCGTCGCGCGGCCGCCGCGACGACCCGGCCGTCCGCCCTGTCGGCCGTGACCTGCGCCAACGCGGACCAGTCCGTATCGTTTGTCACCGATCGCTCACGAAGAGTGGACGTCGTTACTTCGCCTACCTAACGTCAGCCCGGGCTGCCGCACCGTGATCCCGGTGGATCCCCACCGGGATCGGCGGCCCTCGTCCGACACTCGGGAGACGATCCTTGAAGAAGAGAGCTCTTCCCCTGGTCGTGGGTGCCGCGCTGGTCGTGGCCATGCCCGCGACCACCGCGCACGCAGCACCGCCACCGGAGGACGCCGCCGCGGGTCCGGCCCGGGCGCACGACCTGCCCAACCCGCTCGGCGACAAGCAGCGCGAGCTTCGCGAGCAGGCCCTCGAGCAGGTCCTCCAGGGCGAGTCCACGCCGCAGGGCCCCAACCGGGTCGTCGAGGTCGCGCGGGGTCAGTACGTCGAGCTGGCCCAGGAGGACAGCGACGCGATCTGGACCGTCCTCGGCGAGTTCAGCGACCTGCCGCACAACACGATCGAGCGGCCCGACCGGACCGTGGACAACTCCACCATCTGGACCGAGGACTTCTCCCAGCCCTACTTCGACCGACTGCTCTACGGCACCGAGGACGGGGTCGACTCGGTCGCCGACTTCTACGAGGAGCTGTCCTCGGGCCGTTACACCGTCACCGGTGAGGTCGAGGACTGGGTGCAGGTGCCGGGCGACGGCGGGTCCTACGGCGCGGGCGACGACGGCCAGCGCCCGTGGGCCTTCGTCAACGACAGCGTCGACACCTGGTACACCGGCCAGCTGGCGGCCGGGCGGACGGCCGCCCAGATCGACGAGTACCTCTCGCAGTTCGACGTCTGGGACCGCTACGACCACGACGGCGACGGGGACTTCGACGAGGCCGACGGCTACATCGACCACTTCCAGGCCGTGCACTCCGGCATGGGCGAGGAGGTCGGCGGCGGGGCCCTCGGCGAGGACGCCATCTGGAGCCACCGCTGGTACAACCAGCAGACCCGCATCGGCGCCGGCGGCCCGACGGTCGACGGCGCGGTGAACCCGCTCGGCGGCACGCAGGTCGGCGAGTCGCGCTACTGGATCGGCGACTACACCGTGGAGCCGGAGAACGGCGGCGTCGGCGTCTTCGCCCACGAGTTCGGCCACGACCTCGGCCTGCCCGACCTGTACGACACCTCCGGCAACAGCGGCGGCGCCGAGAACAGCACCGCCTTCTGGTCGCTGATGAGCTCGGGGTCCTACGGCAGCAGCGGCGACCCGGCCGACGGCATCGGCACCCGGCCGATCCACATGGGCGCGTGGGAGAAGCTGCAGCTGGGCTGGCTCAACTACGAGACGGTGCAGCCCGGCGCCCGGGCCGACACCCGGCTCGGCCCGTCGACGGCGACCACCCGGCAGGCGCAGGCGCTCGTCGTCCTGCTGCCCGACCGCGAGGTCACCACGACCATCGGGGCGCCGTTCGAGGGCGCGGACTACTGGTACTCGGGCTCGGGCGACGACCTCGACAACACGATGCTGACCGCCAAGCCGGCCGGCGCGACGACGCTGACGGCGAAGGTGGACTACCAGATCGAGGAGGACTGGGACTACGCCTACGTCGGCTACCTGCAGGGCACCACGTTCACGCCGCTGCCGACGAACCGTTCGACGTCGACCGACCCCAACGGCCAGAACGCCGGCAACGGGATCACCGGGACCACCGACGGCGAGTGGGTCGACCTCAGCGCCGACGTCAGCTCGGTCCCGGACGGCGCCCAGGTGGGTTTCCGCTACTGGACCGACGGCGCCGCCAGCGAGCCCGGCCTGCAGGTGGACGCCGTCTCGATCGGCGGCGCCCCGGTGACGACCTGGACGCTCGACGGGTTCACCGTCACCACGGGCACGGCGACGGAGTCGCACTTCAACGCCTACATCGCCGAGAACCGGACCTACACCGGCTACGACGCCGGCCTGCGCACCGGCCCGTACAACTTCGGCGACCCGGCGCGTCCGGACTGGGCCGAGCGGCTCCCCTACCAGGACGGCCTGCTCATCAGCTACTGGAACGAGCAGTACACCGACAACAACGTCGGCACCCACCCCGGTGCCGGCCTGATCCTGCCGGTCGACGCCCACCCCGGGCTGCTGTACGAGCCCACGGACGACGAGGGCACCGACCGCACCGACGGCGAGAGCTGGCGGCCGCGGGTCCAGTCCCACGACTCGACCTTCGGGCGCCAGGTGACCGACCGGATCACCCTGCACGACCCCGACACCGGCGTGGCCGGCACCTACGGCGGGCTGCCCGCGGTGCCGACCTTCGACGACACGCGGGACTGGTACGTGGCACCCGGTGAGCAGGCGGACGCCAACGGCTGGACCGGCGTGGACGTGCCGCGCACGGGCACCCGGATCACCGTGGTCAGCACCAGCGCGCAGGACACCTTCATGCAGGTGCGGGTGAACTGACCCGCTCCCAGGACGGCCCCCCGGCGGTCGCCGGGGGGCCGTCCTGCGTCCGGGCCCGGGCCCGGGCCGGCACCGGCGGGACGAGCGCGCCCAGCAGCCGCCGCACGACGGCGGCGTCGCCGTCGACGCGCAGGTCCCCGGCGGTCAGGGCGTCGTCGAGGGACCGGCGGCCGAACGCCACGGGGCGCAGCGCGGAGGACCGGCCGGACAGCACGGCGTCGGGCCGGTCGGCGGCACCCCGGATCGCCGACAGCCGTCCGCCCGCGACGGTGAGGGTGACCCGGTCCGGCGCGCCGGGGTCCTCGATCCCCAGCTCCACCCGCGCCGACCAGCCGGCGAGGCGCGCGGGGTCGGCCACGGTGCGCAGGGCGAGGACGAACGCATCGGGCGTCAGCTCGCCGGCCGCGGTCTGCACCGTGCGCGAGCCCCAGCGGCCGAGCGCCACCAGCACGTCCTCGAGCTCCCGGCCGTGCGGGGTCAGCGCGTACACCCGGCCGCCCACCGGCGGGCCGGCCACCGAGCGCTCGACGATCCCGGCGGCCTCCAGGTCGCGCAGGCGCTGGCTGAGCACGGTGGGGCTGCTGCCGGGCAGGCCGCGGGCCAGGTCGGTGTAGCGCTTGGGCCCGAGCAGGAGCTCGCGGACGACGAGCAGCGCCCACCGCTCCCCCACGACGTCGAGGGCGCGGGCCACCCCGCACGGGTCGTCGTAGCTGCGCCGGTCGGACACGTCGACGACGGTAGCCCTTGCGCTACGCCGTCGCTAGCGGCTACTACTAATTCAGTAGCAGTCGACCGGAGGAGGAGCGATGGGCGGCATCAGCATCGTCGAGAACGTGAGCCTGGACGGCGTCGTGCAGGCACCCGGCAGTCCGGACGAGGACACCCGTGGCGGGTTCGCCCACGGCGGCTGGTTCGCGCCCTATCCCGACGCCGTCCTCGGCGAGGTGATGGGCCGCGGGATGGCCGGCGAGGGCGCCATGCTCTTCGGCCGGCGCACCTACGAGTCGATGCAGGCCGCATGGGCGGGCACCACGGACAACCCGTTCGGCCCGCTGCTCGACGCCCGGCAGAAGTACGTCGCGACGCGCAACCCGGGCTGGTCCCCCACCTGGGCCAACACCACCGTACTGGCCGGCGACGCCGCCACCACGGTCGCCGACCTCAAGGCCGCCGTCGACGTCGACCTCACGGTGCTCGGCAGCCCGGACCTGCTGGCCACCCTGTTCCCGGCGGGGCTGGTGGACGACGCGTGGCTCGCCGTCGCCCCGGTGGTCCTGGGCAGCGGCCGGAGGCTCTTCCCGGACGGCGCGCACCTGCGCTGGGAGCTGGTCGAGGCGGTGCCGACGACCACCGGCGTGGTGCTCGGCCACTACCGGGCCGCGCGCTGATCCCTTCCCCGCCACCCGGGGCCGTGGTGCGCTGGCGGCATGCCTCCCACGCTCTACGAGTGGGCCGGGGGCGACGTCGCCTTCCGGCGCCTGATCGACGCCTTCTACGACCGGGTCGAGCGCGACGACCTGCTCGGTCCCCTGTTCCCCGGCGGCGTGACCGAGTCGCACCGCGCCCACGTGACCCTGTGGTGGTGCGAGGTGTTCGGCGGGCCGGCGCGCTACACCGAGGAGCTCGGCGGCTACGAGCGGATGCTGGCCCACCACCGCCGGCTGGACCTGGTGCCCGAGCAGCGCTTCCGCTTCGCCACGCTGATGAGCCGTGCCGCCGACGACGCCGGCCTGCCCGACGACCCCGAGTTCCGTGCGGCCTTCGTCGGCTACGTCGAGTGGGGCACCCGCCTGGCCCTGGCCAACTCCCAGACGGGGGCCGCCGTCGCCGAGCACGCCCCGGTGCCGCGGTGGGGCTGGGGGGTGGCCCCGCCCTACCAGCCGGGCTGACCCGCGCCGCTCAGGCGGCGGCAGGGACCGGGTCGGCTCCGCCGGCGGCGCCCGGCCGGCACCGCACCAGCCGGCGCAGGGTCAGCCACGTGCCGCGCCGGGCACCGTGGCGCTCGAGCGCCTCGACGGCGTAGGCCGAGCAGGTGGGGCTGAACGAGCAGCACGGCGGCCGCGCCGGGCTGATCTCGCGCTGGTAGACCCGTACGGCCGCCACCAGTCGCTCGGCGGCGCGGGAACCCCGCGGCCCCGTGCCTGCGCGGTGCACGTGCCGCACCGTCGTGGGCACCAGGAACATCCCGTCGACGCTGCAGCCGACGGCGTTGGCCAGGCAGCAGCCGGTGTTGAGGAACAGCAGGTCGCGCAGGCACGAGTCGTTCCGGCGGTAGCCGTAGCCGGGCGGCGGGCCGTACGCGCGGCCGTACCCGGGGCCGAAGCGGGGCCCGTACCCGTAGCCGCGGGACGGGCCGTACCGCCGGCGCCGGCGCGGACGCCAGTTGCTGCTCCAGATGAAGACCATCCCCCGATCCTGCGGGCCGACCGCGCTCCGCGCTGACCGGGACGATGGGGCGGTGACACCTCTGCCCGCCGCACTCGCCGCCGGCCCCGTCGTGCTCGACGGCGGCCTGTCCACCGAACTGGAGGCCCGCGGGCACGACGTCGCCTCGGCACTGTGGTCGGCGCGGCTGCTGCGCGACGACCCGGGCGCCGTCGTCGCGGCGCACGCCGCCTTCGCTGCCGCGGGCGCACGGGTGGCGACGACGGTCAGCTACCAGGCGAGCGTCGAGGGCTTCGCCTCCGTGGGCGTGGACCGGGACGAGGCGCTGGGGCTGGTCGCCCGCTCGGTGCGCCTGGCCCGCGAGGGCGCGCCGGGATCGTGGGTCGCCGGGTCGGTCGGCCCCTACGGCGCCGCGCTGGCCGACGGCTCGGAGTACACCGGCGCCTACGTGGCCGAGGTCGGCGTCGGCGCCCTGCGCGCCTTCCACCGGCCGCGGATGGCGGCGCTGGCCGAGGCGGGAGCCGACGTGCTGGCCTGCGAGACCCTGCCGGCCGCCGCCGAGGTCGAGGCGCTGCTGGCCGAGGCGACGTCGCTCGGCGTGCCGGTGTGGCTGTCCCTCACCACGGTGGTCGGCGCCGACGGCGTGGCCCGCACCCGCCGCGGGGAGCCGGCCGCCGAGGTGCTCGCGATGGCCCGCGGCGTGGCCGAGGTGGTCGCCGTCGGCGTCAACTGCACCGACCCGGCCGGGGTGCTCCCGGCACTGCGGGCCGCGGCCGCCGCCGGGGTGCCGCTGGTGGCCTATCCGAACAGCGGCGAGGACTGGGACGCCGCGGCGCGGCGCTGGACCGGCACCGGGGAGGTCCCCGCCGGCGACGCCGCGGCCTGGGTGAGCGCCGGCGCCCGGCTGGTCGGCGGCTGCTGCCGGGTCGGCCCGGCCGGCATCGCCGCGCTCGCGCGCACGATCAGGTGACCTGGTCGTGCTGCGTCCTGGCTCACCGCCGGCGGTGAGCCAGGACGCGTGGCGCTGAGCTCAGCTGATCGTCCGTGGGCGCCGGCTCAGAGGATGGGGTTGCCGCCGGTCACGGCCACCCGGGCGCCCGAGACGTAGGACGCCTCGTCGCTGGCGAGCAGCACGTACACCGGCGCGAGCTCGGCCGGCTGCGCCGCACGGCCCATCGGCACCTGCTCGCCGAAGCTGGCCACCTTCTCCTCGGGCATGGTCGCGGGGATCAGCGGCGTCCACACCGGCCCGGGCGCCACGCTGTTGGCCCGGATGCCCTTGTCCGCGTACATCTGCGCGAGGCTGGCGGTGAAGTTCGCGATGCCGGCCTTGGTCATCGCGTAGGGCGCCAGGCTGGGGCTCGGCATGTCGGAGTTCACCGACGACGAGTTGATGATCGACCCGCCCGAGGGCATGTGCGGGACGGCGTCCTTGCAGAGGACGAACATCGCCGTGAGGTTGGTGGCGACCGTGTGGTCCCACTCCTCGTCCGAGACCTCCTCCAGCGTGTCGTGCGACATCTGGAAGGCGGCGTTGTTCACCAGGACGTCGACCCTGCCGAACTCCTCGACGGCCTTCGGGATGATCGTCTTGGCGTGCGCGCGGTCGGAGAGGTCACCGGCCACCAGCACGCACCTGCGGCCGGCCTCGCGCACGTACGTCGCGGTGTCCTCGGCGTCCTCGTGCTCGTTCAGGTACGAGATGAGGACGTCGGCACCCTCGCGGGCGAAGGCGATGGCGACCGCGCGGCCGATGCCGCTGTCGCCGCCGGTGACGACGGCGGCCTTGCCGGTCAGCTTGCCCGACCCCTGGTAGCTCTCCTCACCGTGGTCGGGCTTGGGGTCCATCTCGCCCAGCGTCCCGGGCGGGGTCTGCTG
This sequence comes from Geodermatophilus amargosae, assembly GCF_041028265.1. Lineage (GTDB taxonomy): Bacteria > Actinomycetota > Actinomycetes > Mycobacteriales > Geodermatophilaceae > Geodermatophilus > Geodermatophilus amargosae_A. Next base: position 396,213 of record NZ_JABGCW010000005.1, on the reverse strand, counting down.
CTGCTCGGGCTGGGACTCGGGGCGGGGTGACGACACGGGGCTCTCCTCGGTGCGCTGGGCGGACGGCGCACGACGGCGGGGGTCGTCTCCCCCCACGTCGCGTCGCGGTCCCGCCTACCCGCGCTCCCCGGTCCGAACCCGCGGGCCGGGCGGCGTCAGGCCGCGCGGGCCACCTGCACCGGCGCGGCCGAGGGCAGCTCCCAGCGCATCTCCAGGTGCCGGCGGCCGTCCCGGCCGACGACGGGAACCCAGCGGACCAACGGTCGTTCCTCTACGCGCATGCTTCCATCCACCTCTCGTTCACTCGTTGTTCACCTTCTCACCTGATCGGCAGCAGGTGCGCGGGGACGCAGCAGTCGTTGTCGTCTCGTGACCGAGGGCGGTCCGCGGGAAGCGCGGCGCCGTCGGGCACGCTGGTGCCCACGATGACGACCTCTCCGACGACAGGGACCGCGCCCCGCCCCCTGCTCGACGACCCCGGCGACCTCGTCGCCCTGCGGGCACGCGGCAGCGACCCCGACGACCTGTTCACCTCCTTCGCCGCCTGGGCGGCCGACGGCGGCACGCCGCTGTACCCGCACCAGGAGGAGGGGCTGATCGAGCTGGTCAGCGGGGCCAACGTGGTCCTCGCGACGCCGACCGGCTCGGGCAAGTCGCTGGTGGCCACCGGCGCGCAGTACGCCGCGCTGGCCGCCGGGCGGCGCAGCTACTACACGGCGCCGATCAAGGCCCTCGTCAGCGAGAAGTTCTTCGCCCTGTGCGGGGTCTTCGGCGCGGCCAACGTGGGCATGCTCACCGGGGACGCGAGCGTCAACGCCGGCGCGCCGGTCATCGCCTGCACCGCCGAGATCCTCGCCAACGTGGCGCTGCGCGAGGGCGCCGACGCCGACATCGGTCTCGTGGTCATGGACGAGTTCCACTTCTACGGCGACCCCGACCGCGGCTGGGCGTGGCAGGTGCCGCTGCTGGAGCTCCCCCGCGCCCAGTTCCTGCTGATGAGCGCCACCCTGGGCAACACCGACCGGCTGCGCGAGGACCTCACCCGCCGCACCGGCCGGCCGACGGCGCTGGTGGCCGGTGCCGAGCGCCCGGTCCCGCTGCACCACTACTACGCGACGACGCCGGCGCACGAGACCATCCAGGAGCTGCTCGACACCCGGCAGGCGCCGGTCTACGTCGTGCACTTCACCCAGGCCCAGGCGCTCGAGCGGGCGCAGGCGCTGACGAGCGTGAACGTGTGCAGCAAGGAGGAGAAGGCCGCGATCGCCGAGGCCATCGGCGGGTTCCGGTTCACCTCGGCGTTCGGGACGACGCTGTCGCGGCTGGTGCGCCACGGCATCGGCGTCCACCACGCCGGGATGCTGCCCAAGTACCGACGGCTGGTGGAGCAGCTCGCCCAGGCCGGCCTGCTCAAGGTCATCTGCGGCACCGACACCCTCGGCGTCGGCATCAACGTGCCGATCCGCACCGTCGTGTTCTCCGCGCTGTCGAAGTACGACGGCACCCGCACCCGGCTGCTCAACGCCCGCGAGTTCCACCAGATCGCCGGGCGCGCGGGGCGCGCGGGCTACGACACCGCGGGCACCGTCGTCGTCCAGGCGCCCGAGCACGAGGTCGAGAACCTGCGGCAGTTCGCCAAGGTCGCCGACGACCCGAAGAAGCGCCGCAAGCTCGTGCGCCGGAAGGTGCCCGAGGGGATGGTGCCCTGGTCTCAGGCGACGATGGACCGCCTGGTCGCCGCCGAGCCCGAACAGCTCTCCAGCTCCATGCGGGTGACGACGGCGATGCTGCTCGACGTCGTCGACCGGCCCGGCGACCCGGTCGCGGCGCTGCGGCACCTGCTCACCGACAACCACGAGCCGCGCAGGCGGCAGCTGCGGCTCATCCGCGAGGCGGTCGGCATCGCCCGCTCGCTGCTGCAGGCCGGGGTGCTGGAGCGGCTGGCCGAGCCCGGGCCCGACGGGCGCCGGTACCGGCTGACGGTCGACCTGCCGCCGGACTTCGCCCTCAACCAGCCGCTGTCGACCTTCGCGCTGGCCGCGATCGAGCTGCTCGACCCGGCGTCGGACACCTTCGCCCTCGACGTCGTCAGCGTCGTGGAGGCGACCCTCGACGACCCCCGGCAGATCCTGGCCGCGCAGCTGAACAAGGCCCGCGGCGAGGCCGTGGCGCAGATGAAGGCCGAGGGCATCGAGTACGACGAGCGGATCGAGCTGCTCGACGACGTCACCTACCCGAAGCCGCTCGAGGAGCTGCTGGAGCACGCCTTCGAGGTCTACGTGCGCAGCAACCCGTGGGCCGCCGACGCGCACCCCTCTCCGAAGTCCGTCGTCCGGGAGACGTGGGAGCGCGCGATGACGTTCAAGGAGCTGGTCGGCGACTACGGCCTGACCCGCGCGGAGGGCGCCGTGCTGCGCTACCTGTCCGACGCGGTCAAGGCGCTGCGGTCGGGGGTGCCGGCGGCCGCGCGCACCGAGGAGGTCACCGACGTCGTCGAGTGGCTCGGCGAGCTGGTGCGGCAGGTGGACTCCAGCCTGCTCGACGAGTGGGAGCAGCTGACCAGCCCGGACTCGCCGCTGGACGTGCCGGTCGCCGTCCCGGCCCGGGCGCGGCCGCTGACCGGCAACGAGCGGGCGTTCACCGCGATGGTCCGCAACGCACTCTTCGCCCGCGTGCAGCTCTGGGCGCGGCGGCGCTGGTACGACCTCGGCGAGCTCGACGCCGGCTCCGGCTGGGACGCCGAGCGGTGGGGCGAGGTGGTCCGCGGCTACTTCGCCGACCACGGCGAGGTGCGCACCGGTGCCGACGCCCGCGGCCCCGCCCTGCTCGTGTGGGACCGGGGGACGCCGGGCGTGTGGCGGGTGCGGCAGATCGTCGACGACCCCGCCGGCGACCACGACTGGGGCATCGACGCCGAGGTCGACCTCGCCGCCTCCGACGAGGCCGGGGAGCTGGTCCTGCGCGTCGTCGACGCCGGCCGCAGGGACGACGCGTGGACCTCCGGCACCTGACCACCCCGCGGCTGCGACTGGACGCCGTCGTCCCCGGCGACCTGGACGCGCACGCCGCACTGCTGTCCGACCCCGGCACGTGGGAACACCTGCCCTCGGGCCGACGCACCTCGGCGGAGCAGACCACCGCGGGGATCGCGCACTCGCAGCGGCACTGGGCGCGCGACGGGCTCGGGTACTGGACGGCGCGGCTGCGCGCGGACCTCGGCGGCCTGCGGGCCGGCCAGGTCGTGGGCACCGGCGGCTGCGCGCGCCGGGACGGCACCGACTGGTGGGACCTCCACTACCGGTTCACGCCGGCCGCGCGGGGGCAGGGACTGGCCGCCGAGCGCCTGGTGTACGCCGACCGACCGCTGGACGCGGACCTGCCGGCCCGCGTCGCCGCACTGCCGTGACCGGCGACGTCGACCGGGAGTCCGTGATCACCCCGGCCGCCGCGGGGTCTCCCGTCGAACGAGTGCCCGGTGCACCCGGGGTGGTCACGGGCGGCCTCCCCGGCGTGTGCCACGCTCGCCGGTGATGTCCGGATGACCGGCTGGGAGGCGCTCGCCGTCGCCGTGGCCGGGTGCGCAGCGGGCGCGATCAACGCCGTCGTCGGGTCGGGGACGCTGGTGACCTTCCCGGTGCTGCTGGCCACCGGGCTGCCGCCGGTGACCGCGAGCGTGTCCAACACGCTGGGCCTGGTGCCGGGCAACGTCAGCGGCGCGGTCGGCTACCGCCGCGAACTGGCCGGACAGCGCGGCCTGGTGCTGCGGCTGCTGCCGGCCTCGGCGCTGGGCGCCCTGACCGGCGCGGTCCTGCTGCTGACCCTCCCCGCTGCGGCGTTCGAGGCCGTGGTGCCCGTGCTGGTGGGGCTCGCGGTCGTGCTCGTCGCCCTCCAGCCGCTGCTCACCCGGCGGCTGGCCGCCCGGCACGGCGAGCCGGGCACCACCCCGCGCGGCTGGCGGCTGGCCGGCCTGGTCGCCGGCGCCTACGCGACCGGCAGCTACGGCGGCTACTTCGCCGCCAGCCAGGGCGTGCTGCAGGTGGGGGTGTTCGGGCTGCTGCTGGCCGAGCCGCTGCAGCGGCTCAACGCGCTCAAGAACGTGCTCAGCGCCGCGGTGAACGCCGTCGCGGCGGTGGCCTACGTCGTCGTGGCCACCGACCGGGTCGACTGGACCGCCGCCGGGCTGGTCGCCGGCGGCTCGGTGGTGGGCGGGATGGTGGGTGCCCGTTACGGCCGCCGGCTGCCTGCGGCGGTCCTGCGGACGGCGATCGTCGTGCTGGGCTGTGTGGCCATCGGCGTGCTGGTGACCCGGTGAGCGCCGTCGAGTGGCTGCTGCTGGTGCTCGCCGGGGTCGGCGCCGGCCTGACGGGCAGCATCGCCGGGCTGGCCTCGCTGGTGAGCTACCCGGCACTGCTGGCGACCGGGCTGCCGCCGGTGACCGCGAACGTCACCAACACCGTCGCACTGGTGCTCACCAGCGTCGGGTCGGTGAGCGCGTCTCGACCCGAGCTGGCCGGTCAGGGCCGGCGGCTGGTGCCGCTGGCCGTCGCCGGGGTGCTCGGCGGAGCAGCGGGCGCGGCGCTGCTGCTGGTCACCCCGGCCGAGGCGTTCGAGCGGCTGGTGCCGGTGCTCATCGCCGCCGCGGCCGTCGCCATCCTGCTGCAGCGCCCGCCCGCGGAGCTGGCCGCCGAGGGCCGGCGGGCGCACGGCGAGCGCGACCCGTGGTGGCTGGTCGCCGCCACCGCCGCGGTCGCCGTCTACGGCGGGTACTTCGGCGCCGCGGCCGGCGTGCTGCTACTCGCCCTCGTCCTGCTGGGCACCGGCGAGGGGCTGCCGCGCAGCAACGCGGTCAAAAACGTCGTCCTCGGGTCGGCCAACGCGGTGGCCGCGCTCGGGTTCGTGCTGCTGTCGCCGGTGGCCTGGAGCGCGGCCCTGCCGCTGGCGCTGGGCTGCCTCGTCGGGGGGCGGCTCGGCCCGCGGGTGGTGCGCCGGGCACCGCAGGGCGCGCTGCGCCGGCTGATCGCGCTGGCCGGGCTGGCACTGGCCGCCGTCCTGGCCGTCGACGCCTACCGGTGAGGCCACCGCGGCACCCGGGTGGTGTCCAGGGCCCGGTTCCGGGCAGGCTGTGCGGGCGATCGGGACGACAGGGAGGCAGACGGTGGCGGAGACGGATGCGGCGGGGCGGTTCCTGCAGGCGCTGAGCGAGCCGGCCGAACCGGACGAGGGCGGTCTGGAGATGGTGCCCTCGCGGCTGGCCCGCGCGGCCGCGGAGGCGGTCGGCGTGGACGGCGTGGCGCTGAGCATCCACGAGGGCGCGGGACTGCGGACGCCGATCGGCGCGAGCGACCGCGTCACCTCGCACGCCGAGCAGCTGCAGTTCACCACCGGCGACGGCCCCTGCCTGCGCGCCCATGACACCGGCAGCGCGATCGTCTTCGACCTCGACGACATCAACCGCAACTGGCCGGACCTGCACACCGCCCTGCTCGGCGAGACGCCGTTCCGGGCGGTGTTCTCGGTACCCCTGGCCCCGCCGCTGGGCCCCACCGTCATCGTCGACCTCTACGCGCGGGACCTGATCACGCTGACCCAGGTCCCCCGCGACGACGTCGAGGCGGTCGTGCTCTGCCTGACCGAGGAGCTGGTGCGCACCTCGGGCGGGGTGTCCGCCGACGAGGGCGGGGCCCGGTGGTGGGACTCCCCCGCCGCCCGCCGCCGCAGCCGGGTGTGGCAGGCGACGGGCCAGGCCACGGTGGCCCTCGGCCTCGACGTCGTCGACACCCTCACCGTCCTGCGCGCGCACGCCTTCGCCAGCGGCCGGGTGGTCGACGACGTCGCCGAGGACATCGTCGAGGGCCGGCTCGACCCCGCCGAGCTGCGCGACCCCAGCAACCGCTGAGGCGCCGCCGTCAGCGCGCGACGTAGGCGGCGAGGAAGAGCACGAAGGCGCTCGACCCGAGCAGCAGCCGGGCCGGCGTCAGCCCGTTGATCAGGCCCGCGGTCACCTCCACCCAGGCCGGGCGGACGGCGGCCTCGCGCGCGCCGCGGCGCACCAGCCGCACCTCGTCGGCCAGCAGCGCCCCGGCCGCGCCGAGCATGGTGAGGCCGACGACGAGGAACACCAGCGCCAGGCCCTCGCCGAAGGCGTCGGCCCGGCCCCGGAGCAGCAGCACGGCGAGCAGCCCGGCGAGCAGGCCGACGACGGCACCGGCGACCGGCGCCCACGGGCCCATGCGGGTCAGCGGGTCGGTCCGGCGCCGCCGCGCCACCGGCGGTGCCGCGGGTCGGCCGGTGACCGGCCCCGTCGGGTGCGGGCCGTCGTCGACGACCGCCGCGGACGGTCCGCCGGGAGGGCCGCCGGGGGCAGGGGCGGCGGTACCGGGGGACACGGCGCTCCCGGTGCCGGGGGGCACCGTGCTGGCGCCGACGGCGGTCGCGCCGGGCGGCCCCGGGACCGTTCCGGGGGCGGTCGGCGGCGCGGACCCGGCGGGGACGCCCGCGGTGGGTGCCGGGGCGGGAGGCGGTGCCGTCGGCGGGGCGGTCGGCGGGGCGGCGGGCGCGGGGACGGGGACGGCGGGCTCGGTCATCACCCGCGACGCTAGGGCGCACCCCTGACGGGTCCGGGCAGGTCAGGCGGGCGCGGCGCGACCTCGCCGGGACCGCGCCCGGAGGTCGCGGCGCGCGGCCACGGTTCGTCGACCGGGCGTGACCGCGCGTGCCCCCGCGCTCCGGTCCGGGGGCTCAGAGCAGCCGGCGGCTGTCCTCCGACACGACCCGCAGCCAGCGGTACCCGTAGCCGTCGAGGGTGAGCTCGACCGCGCCGTCCTCCCCGATTCCCGTGGACTGGGTGACCAGCAGGTCCTCCAGCCGGTGGGAGGCGTCGCAGCCGTCGAGGCGCAGTGGCACCGTGCGTGGCTCGGGCCCGAGGTTGTGGACGGCGAGCAGCGTGCCGTCGTCCCACTCGCACACGTGCGCCAGGACCGCGGCGTGCGGCTGCTCCAGCACCCGGAACGACCCCCACCCCAGCTCCGGCGACTCCCGGTAACGGCGGATGAGCAGCTTCGTGAACGACAGCATCGAGTCCTCGTCGCGGCGCTGGTCGGCCACGTTGACGAACTCGGGGGCGAAGCCGCCGGAGACCACCGGGCCGGGCAGCCGGTCGGGGTCGGCGGGAGAGAACCCGCCGTTGACGCCCGACGTCCACTGCATCGGGGTGCGCACGGCGAGCCGGCCCTCGGCGGAGAGGTCCTCGCCCATCCCGATCTCCTCGCCGTAGAAGAGCACCGGCGTGCCGGGCAGCGAGAACAGCAGGCTGTAGACCATGCGCACCCGCCGCGGGTCGCCGTCGAGCATCGGCGGCAGCCGCCGGCGCAGGCCGCGGCCGTAGACCTGCATCCGCTCCTCCGGCCCGAAGGCGGCGAAGACCTCCTTGCGCTCGTCCTCGGAGAGCTTGTCGAGGGTGAGCTCGTCGTGGTTGCGGACGAAGGTCGCCCACTGGCTGTCCGGGTCGACGAACGGCCGCTCGGTGAGCGCCTCCACCAACGGGGCGGCGTCGGCGCGGGCCAGGGACAGGTACATCGCCTGCATGCCGATGAAGTCGAAGAGCATGGTCAGCTCGTCGCCGTCGTCGCCGCCGAAGAAGTCCCGCTGCTGGTCGTGCGGGAGGTTCACCTCGCCGAGCAGGACGCCGCTGCCGGTGCGGCGGCCGAGGAAGGACCGCAGGTCCCGCAGGTACTCGTGGGGGTCGGGGAGGTCAGGGTCCGCGCCCTGTGTCTCGAGGAAGAAGGGGACGGCGTCGACGCGGAAGCCCGACAGGCCCAGCTGCAGCCAGAACCCCATGATCTTGGCGACCTCGTCGCGGACCCGGGGGTTGGTGACGTCGAGGTCGGGCTGCTCCTTGTAGAAGCGGTGCAGGTACCACTCCCCCGTCGGCTCGTTGTACGTCCAGACCGAGTTCTCCTGGTCGGGGAAGACGACCTGGTCGGAGGTGTCCGGCGGCTCGTCGTCGCGCCACACGTAGAAGTCGTGGAAGGGGTCGTCCCGGCTCTGCCGCGCCCGCTGGAACCACGGGTGCTCCACCGAGGTGTGGTTGACGACGAGGTCGGCGATCACCCGGATGCCGCGGTCGTTGGCGGTGCGGATCACCTCGACCAGGTCGCCGTGGGTCCCCAGCCGCGGATCGACGCCGTAGAAGTCGGTGATGTCGTAGCCGTCGTCCCGCTCGGCGGTCGGGTAGAAGGGCATCAGCCACAGGCAGGTGACGCCGAGGTCGGCCAGGTGGTCGATGCGCTGCGCGAGGCCGGCGAAGTCACCGCAGCCGTCGCCGTTCCAGTCCAGGTAGGTCTCGACGTCGAGGCAGTAGACGACCGCCGTCTTCCACCAGACGTCGGCCGTGTCGGTGATCTTCACGGAGGCGAGACTGTCGACCGCGCCGTCGCGGGGCAACAGGACGACGCGGGCTCGGTGGACGGCGCCCGCTGGGGCGACCTCTGCCTCGAGCCGGTTCCGGCCCTCACCTCTGGCCCAGGCCACCCCGCACGAAGGAGAACAGCGAGCCGATCAGGACCGCCACGACCACCGCGGCCCCGAGTCGCCAGCGCGGCGACACCGGCTCGGGCACCACCGCCGGCATCACGAGGTAGAGGCCCAGTCCCACGAGGAGTCCGGCCAGTGTGGACACGAGGGGTGAGTGCACCACGCCGCCACCCTGCTCGGACACGGCGACCGCGGGCTACGCGGCGCCACGGGGACCACGCGGACGAGTGGCCCCTGCGGTGCGGCCACGCGCCGCCCGCCGTCTCGATCATCGGCTGCATGAACGCGACACGCGCCGACACGCCGGCGGGTGCGACACACAGCCGATGATCAACACGGGCGGCGCCTACTTCAGGAGGGCGGGCTGCGGCTCCTGCTCCGGGCGCAGCGGCCGCGTCGCCACCGCGGGCGCGGGCCGGGTGACCCCGAGCTGCGGCAGCACGGACTCCCCGAAGGCGTCGAGGAACGGCCGCTGCTCCTTGCCCACGTGGTGCAGGTAGACCTGGTCGAACCCGAGGTCGACGTACTCGGCGATCCACTGCGCGTGCTGCCCGAGGTCGGAGGACACCCGGACGGCGGAGGTCACGTCCTCGGGGCGCACGTGCGCGCTGGCCTGGTCGAAGGACGTCGTCGTGTCGAGGTCCCAGCACAGCGGCGGCGGGAAGACGTTGCTGCGCCACTGGTCGTGCGCCATCGCCAGCGCGCGGTCCTCGTCGGGGTCCCAGGAGACGTGCACCTGGATGGTCAGCGTCCCCTGGCCGCCCGCGTCGCGGTACGCGCCGATCACCTCGCGCAGCACGTCGTGCGGCTGGTTGATGGTGACCAGGCCGTCGGCCCACTCGGCGTGCCGGGCGGCGGTGCGGGCGGTGACGGCGGGGCCGATGAGCGCCGGCTGCTGCTCGGGCAGCGTCCAGATCCGCGCCCGGTCGACGACGACCAGCCCGTCGTGGCTGACCTCCTCGCCGGCCAGCAGCGCACGGATCACGTCGATGCACTCCCGCAGGCGGGCGTCGCGGATGTCCTTGTTCGGCCACACGTGCCCGGTGACGTGCTCGTTCATCGCCTCGCCGGAGCCCAGCGCCGCCCAGAACCGGCCGGGGAACATCGCGCCGAGGGTGGCGATCGCCTGCGCCACGATCACCGGGTGGTAGCGCTGGCCGGGCGCGTTGACCACGCCGAAGGGCAGCGAGGTGGTGGCCAGCGCGGCGCCCAGCCACGACCACGCGAACCCCGACTGGCCCTGCCGCGGGTTCCACGGCTCGAGGTGGTCGGAGCACATCGCCGCGGTGAAGCCGACGTCCTCGGCGTGCGCGACGGCGGTCAGGAGGTCCGCCGGGTGGATCTGCTCGTGGGAGTTGTGGAAGCCGATCACGGTCACCGGTCGTGCCTACCGCAGCGTCGCGGCCCGCGCCCGGTGGACCGGCAGGCGCCGCAACCGCCGCGGCCCACGTCGCATGCGGTCCGACCCGACGACCGTCGGCCACAGGTGCTCGCGTCGTCGGGATTGACGCCGCGGTGACGCCTTCCGGTGTGTCCTCCTCGAGTTCGACCGACCATGGGGGTGTAGCCGTGTCCGAGGAGATCGCAGCAGGACTCGCCGAGACCATCGCCGCGCTCCGCTCCGAGTTGGCGGCCGCGTTGGTCGAGGGGCAGGGACACCCTCTGCAGTTCCGTCTCGGAGACGTCGAGATCGAGTTCCAGCTGGCCGTCACCCGGGATGCCTCGGCGGATGGCGGTGTCCGCTTCGGCGTCATCTCCTTCGGCGCGAAGGGCGGCTTGTCCAACGAGGCCACGCACCGGATCTCCCTGACGATGCAACCGGTCGAGGTGAAGGCCGGTGGGGTCGCCGTGCCCGCACAGATCAGCGGCCGCACGTCCGGCGAGCCCGAGTGACCCGGGCTGACGGAGCGCACCGTGTCGCTCGAGCCGTCCCGGGTCACCGAGATCTACGTGCCCGGCAGGGAAGCCGCACAGACGGCTGAGGGAAGCGTGGGCTCCGGGTACCTCGTAACACCGAGGCTGGTGCTCACGGCCAAGCACGTGGTGCAGGCGGCCGTCCCCACCTCGCTGGAACCGGCACCCGACGAACACCTCACCGCCGAGCGACTGGCGGCGCTGACCGCCGACAACCCACGGTGCCGGATCAGGCCCCTCGACCGGGACCAGACGTCCTTCCGGGACGCTTCGGTCGTCTGGACACATCGCGAACTCGACGTGGCACTGATCGCCGTACTGGGCGCCGACTGGCCCGTGCGCCCCGAGCTGTCGACCTCATGGACCGACATCACCGGCTTCGAGGCGACCAGGTGCACGGCCGTAGGCTTCCCCGTCGTCGACCAGGTGCCCGGACGCCGTGTCCGGGAGAGCCGGCAGGTGTTCGGGGAGATCCCTCCCTTGTCACAGTTCAAGACCCAGCGCTGGGCGATCGCGGTCCTGCACGGCATCGGGACGACCGCGCCGCCCGGTCACCACCTGTATCCGCCGGAGAGCTCGTGGGCCGGCATGTCGGGTGCGGCGGTGTTCGTCGATGACGAACTCGTCGGCGTGATCGAGTCGGATGTCGACGCCGGCGACCGGACCCGCCTGGAGCTCCGGGCTCTGCCGGCGCGCACCTTCGCCAGCGACCCGGACCTCGTCGCCTGGCTGTCGGCCGACTCGGGACCTCGTGCGTGGACGAGGTCGTCGCCCCACGGACACACCACCTCTCCGCGATCGGCCAGTGGCGTGTTCCTGGACGTGTCGGTCCCTGCGGCACGCACGCTGGTCGGTAGGACGGGACTGCTCACGGACGTCCGGCGTCGCCTGGTGGCCGGCGAGGACACGGCGCTGCTGTCCGGCCTGCCGGGGGCTGGCAAGACCGCCCTGGCCGTCAACGCCGCCCGGGACGACACGGTCCTCGGACGCTTCTCGGACGGGCGTCTCTGGCTCCCCGTCGGACGGCAGAGCACGACAGGCCTCAGCCACTGGGTCCACCGCATGACCTCGTGGGCCCAACAGCTCGGGGTCAGGGCGGATGAACGGGCCGAGGCGCAGAGCGCGGAGGACGGCCCCCGCATGGCCCAGCTGGTGAGCGAGGCCCTCGGCGAGCGGAGGGCCCTCCTGGTGTTCGACGACGTGTGGTCCCGCGAGGATGCGCTCCTCTTCAAGGACATCGGGACGAACTGCGTCCACCTGCTGACCACCCGGATCCCGAAGGTGGCCGCTCTCTTCGCCGACCAGGCGACGGTGGTCGATCAGCTCGATCGGCGTGCATCGCTGGAGCTCGTCGAGCACCACTGCCGTGGGGCACACCAGATGTTCGGTGAGGATCTCGAGGCCGTCCTCACCGTGGTCGACGGCCTCCCCCTGACGCTCGTGCTGGTCGGCGTCAAGCTCCGCCAGGAGGTGGCCGAGCTCGGTAGCGACGCTGGGCGGGAGTTCCTCCACGACGTGCTGTCGGCGGAGGAGAGACTGCAGCTGCCCCTCGACCTCCCCCAGCAGGACCTCCCGTTGGTCGGCAGCCGGCACCGGACCCTGCAGGCCGTGATCGGTCTGACGACCGAGGGGCTGGAGCCCGACGAGCTCGATGCGCTACGGGCGCTCACGGCCTTCCCCCCCAAGGCCAACACCTTCTCGCGGGAGGCGGCCAGACACGTCGCGGGTGGACGACGGCACGTCGACGTCCTCCGCTCGAACGGCCTGCTCGAGCTGGTGGACGTCCAGGGTCGCCGGATGACGATGCACCAGGCGATCGCTGACTTCGCGCGGCGAGGTCAGGAGGGAGACGACGACGCCTTCGGCCGCATGGCCGAGTACTTCGTCGACTACGTGGGACGAGAGGTCCAGGGATCTCCCTCGGACAGCTGGGTGGACACGCTGGACGCGGAGTCCGAGAACATCCGCGCCGCACTGGAGTGGACTATCCGGAGAGGCCACAGCCACCTCGGTCTGCGGATGATGGCAGCGCTGTGGCCCTACTGGTACGAGCGCAGCCTCTTCGCCCGGGGCCGGGACCTCGCCGACCGCATCCTCGCCATCCCACCCACCCAGGACGCCGACGAGGTCGAGTACCGCATCCTCAGGGCGAAGGTGCTCAACGACGCCGGCAACTTCGCCTACAACATGGCCGACCTCTCCGGTGCTGAGAAGCTCCACACGGAGGCCCTCGCCATCCGGACGTCGCTCGGCGAAGAAGCCCTCACGGCGGGCTCGAAGAACAACCTCGGCCTGGTCCTGCGGGAACGCGGGGACCACGAGGCCGCCCGTGCCTCGTTCGAGGAGGCCCTGGAGATCAACGAGCGGACCCGGCACACTCAGTGGCGGCTGTGGCGTGGCATGAACCTGAACAACCTCGGCATCCTCGACTACCGGCTAGGCCGGTTCGTAGACGCGCGGGACCGCCAGTGCGAGAGCGTTGCGCAGTTCGACGAGATGGGCCATGCGTGGGGCCGCGCGATGGCCCGGCTCGACCTCGCCCAGTGTCTGATCGCCCTGGGCGATCCCGACGTCCCCGGGATGCTGGCCGCACTCCTCGAGGAGCGTTGGGCCGTGCGCGACGACAAGGCCGTCGCGACCGCCCTCCGGGCACTCGGTGACCTGGCTCTGCGGAATGCCGCTCCTGCTGCCGCGAGCCGCCTGTTCCTGGCGGCCCTGCAGCTCTCGGCTCCGCTGTCCGACCGGCTTGGGGAAGGGATCGCCCTGCAGGGACTCGTCCTGGCCTCCCACGCTGTGGAGGATTGCCGCCTCGGTGGCCGTGCCAGTGGAGCACTGCGGGGATACCAGGAGATCAGCGGTGTCGTGCCACCGCCGTGGCAGGTCCGACGACTGACGGACGCGCAGCAGGACCTGCGGCGGGTGGACCCGGCCGGGTACGACCGCGAGGCCGCCGCGGGTCGCCAGGTCGCGACCGCCGGCATGTCCCACCTCCGTGACGCGTTGGGGTCTGCGGTCCCCGACCTCCGCCCGGAGGACGAGGTACGCCGCTTCCTCGGCAGGCCGGCTACGTGACAGGTGCCCGCGGGCCATCCGTGACGGCGCGGCGGGCGGTCAACAGTTGCCGGACGGGCGGGCAGCCCGAGTCCCAGTCCGCGCAGCGTGCGGACCAGGTCCAGGCGGGCGACGGCGCGGGGGCCGTAGAGCCGGTAGCCGCCCGTCGAGCGGACCGGCGGGTCGACCAGTCCCTCGTCGGTCCAGAACCGGACGGTGCGCACCGGCACGCCCAGCCGCGCGGCCACGGCGCCGATGGTCAGCCGCACGTCCCCGTCGTCCATCCCGCGACCCTGCACCCTCCAGCGGCTGGAGGGTCGACGGAGGGAGACCGGCACCACTCCCGCCCTGCGCTGCGATCACCCCGGGCGCACCCGAGGATCGGGGGGTGACACGCACCAGCAGCACCGACCGCTGGGGCGTCGACGCCACCTGGCTCGACGCCCTCGACGAGGAACACGAGGTCGCGCAGGCCACCATCGAGCGCCTGCGGGAGGTGATCGGCGAGCCGCCCGAGGACCTCGAGCACCGGGCGCCCATCGTCGCCCGGCCCGGCGACGCCCTGGAGGTCGACGAGGCCGAGGTGACCCTCGAGGACGGGTCCACCCGGCACGTCGACGGCGAGCTGCCGGCCGACTTCCCCCTCGGCTACCACTGGCTGCAGGAACCCGACGGGCCGCGGCGCCGGCTCGTCGTCTCCCCCGGCCGCTGCTGGCTGCCCGAGGACCGCGCCTGGGGCTGGGCGGTGCAGCTCTACGCCACCCGCAGCCGCGGCAGCTGGGGCATCGGCGACCTCGCCGACCTGCGCGCCGTCCGCGAGATGGCCGCCGCCCAGGGCGCCGGCTTCGTCCTCATCAACCCGCTGCACGCCGTCGCGCCGACGCCGCAGCAGGAGGCCAGCCCCTACCTCCCGGCCACCCGCCGCTTCCGCAACCCGGTGTACCTGCGGGTCGAGGAGGTGCCCGGCGCCGACCGGGTCGACCTCGACGGCGACGCCGGCCGCGCGCTGTCCGACGGCGAGCTCATCGACCGCGACGCGATCTGGGCGCGCAAGCGCGAGGTGCTGCGCCGGGTCTTCGACGCCACCGGCCGCGACGACCCCGCCTTCCCCGACTGGTGGTGGCACCAGGGGCAGAAGCTGCAGGACTGGGCCACCTGGTGCGCCCTGGCCGACGTCCACGGCCCCGACTGGCACACCTGGCCCGAGGAGTCGCGCGACCCGCGCGGCGCCGCCGTCGGCGCCTTCGTCGCCGACCGCGAGCACGAGGTCGCCTTCCACGCCTGGCTGCAGTGGTGCCTGTCGCTGCAGCTGGACCGCGCCACCGAGGGCATGACCGTCATCCAGGACCTGCCGATCGGCGTGGCCGGCGGCGGTGCCGACGCGTGGACCTGGCAGGGCGTGCTCGCACAGGGCGCGACCGTGGGCGCGCCGCCGGACGAGTTCAACTCGCAGGGGCAGGACTGGGGCTCCCCGCCGCTGGTGCCGTGGCGGCTGCAGGAGGCGGACTACGAGCCGTTCGTCGAGTCGATCCGCGCCACCATGGCCGGCGCCGGCGGCCTGCGCATCGACCACGTGATGGGCCTGTTCCGGCTGTGGTGGGTCCCCTCGGGCGGCAGCGCCGCCGACGGCGCCTACGTCCGCTATCCGGCCGAGGACCTGCTCGACATCGTCGCGCTGGAGAGCCACCGGGCGCAGGCCGTCGTCGTCGGGGAGGACCTCGGCACGGTGGAGGACGGCGTCCGCGAGGCCATGGCCGAGCACGGCGTCCTGTCCTACCGCCTGCTGTGGTTCGAGGACGACGACCCCGCGGAGTGGCCCGAGGAGGCGATGGCCGCGATCACCACGCACGACCTGCCCACGGTGGCCGGGCTGTGGAGCGGCGCCGACCTCGAGGAGCAGCGCGAGCGCGGGACCGGCACCGACGAGGAGCTCGAGCGCGGCCGGTCGTCGCTGCTCGAGCGCCTGCCCGGGCTGAAGAAGAAGGCGAAGGTGGACAAGGCGGTGAAGCGGGCGCACGAGCTGCTGGCGCGCGCGCCCTCGCTGCTGCTCTCGGCCACCCTGGACGACGCCGTCGCCGAGCGGCGCCGTCCGAACATGCCCGGCACCACCGACCGGCCCAACTGGTCGCTGCCCCTGCCGGTGCTCGTCGAGGACCTGCCGTCGCACCCGCTGCTGCAGCAGGTCGCGCGGACCCTCGCCGAGGGCGTCGCGGCGACGACCGACCCCGAGGAGGACGCGATCGGCGAGCAGGCCGGCGGGGAGGCCCGCGCCGACTGATCCGGCCCCGACACGCGTCCGGCGCGGCACCCGCTCGGGGTGCCGCGCCGGACGAGTATCCAACTGCCGATCAGGACTCGCGACCGCCCTGCTCGCTGCTGCCGGCGCCGCGCCCCTGGTCCAGGACGTCGGTGCCCGGGCCGCCGACCAGCGTGTCCTCGCCGTTGCCACCGGTGAGGGTGTCGTCGCCGAAGCCGCCGAGCAGCCGGTCGTCGCCGTTCTCACCCGTCAGCCGGTCGTTGCCGGCGCCACCGCAGATGACGTCGTCGCCGTTGCCCCCGGTGATCGTGTCGTCGCCACTCAGGCCCATGATCACGTCGACGCCGTTGGTCCCGCGCAGCACGTCGTCGCCCGCGGTGCCGCGGAGGGTCGGCGCCAGCCCGTTGCAGCGCTCGTCGAGGTCGATCCCGACCAGCAGCGGGTCGTGGTCGCTGGAGCGGTACGGGGTCGCCGCGTAGAGCGCCTCGTCACCCGAGTACTGGTAGGCGAACGACTCGACCGAGTTGATGTTCCAGTGCACCGCACCGGTCACCTTCGCGGTCAGCGACGCGGTGGCCAGGGCGTGGTCGAGCGAGCCGGACAGCGCGTCGAAGACGTAGCTGTACCGCTCCGCGTCCCACCGCGAGCCCAGGTCGGCCAGGCCGGCCTCCTCGAGGGCCACGATCGGGTCCTCCCGGGTGTAGGCGTTGTAGTCACCCAGGGAGACGACGTCGGGATCGCGTTCCCGCAGCTCCCCGACGAAGGCGGCGAGCGACTCGGCCTGCCGGATGCGGTCGCCGTTCCAGGCACCCTGCCCGTCGCCGGCGTCGGCGTTGTCGCCGGTCGCGTTCTCGCCCGAGCCCTTGGACTTGAAGTGGTTCGCCACGACGGTGAACAGGTCGCCGTCCGTGCTGAACGTCTGGGCCTGCGGCTCGCGGGCGTTGTCCCAGACCTCCTCGTCGACCAGGCCCACCGGGTCGCCGACCGGCTGCACGACCCCGACCTGGTAGATGATCGCGCTGCGGATCACGTCCCGGTCGACCTCGTAGAGCTCCTCGGGCAGCGGGACGTGGGCCCACTTCTGGTAGCCGGCGGCGGCGTTCAGCCGGCCCACGAGGTCGGCCAGCGCGGCGTCGGCGTTGCCCGGGCTGTGGCCGGTGGAGTCGGTGTCCTCGATCTCCATGAGCGTGACGACGTCGGCGTCGAGGGCGTTGACGGCCGGGACGATCTTGCCCGCCTGCTGCTCGAACTCCCGCGCACTCGTGGCCCCGCGGGCGTTCGGGCCGCTGAGGGTGAGGAAGTAGTTCAGCACGTTGAAGGCGCCGATCTGCACGTCGCCACCGACCTCGCCGGGCGTCTGCGGGCGGGTGTCCTGCTGCGCGAGGACACCCTGGGCGGTCCCGTCGGCCGGCTGCAGGCGCCAGGCGGTGAAGCCGTAGCCGAGGACCAGCGGCTCGGTGAAGGTCAGCCCGTCGCCGACCCGGACCGGCGTGCCCGGCGAGAGGTACGGGCGGGTCGTGGTGGTGACCCGCGCGCTGAGGCCGTCGTCGAGGACGATGCTGCGCTGCGCGTTCGCGGCGGCGATGGCCTGCGCCTCGGCGCCGGGGCGCGCGAGCTCCGTCGGCTGCACGAGGACGCCGCCCGCGGAGAGGGTCAGCTCGCCGAAGCTGGTCAGGTCGAAGACCTCGCTGACCGTGAGCGTGTCGACCGGCTGCACGTGCATGCCCTCGAGCCGCTCGCGCTCGGCGTCGCCCGCCGGGAGGTCCAGCGGCGCGGCGGCCGGCAGGTCCGCGGCGGTGCCCTCGGCGCAGACGGCAGCCGCGGCGGGCGAGCTGATCTGCGTCTGGCCGCCGAACTCCTGCGCCTGGCCGGTGACAGCGACGGTGTCACCGAGCTCGACCGCGACCGGGCTGAACACGAACACGCCGTCGGAGGTGGAGGCATCGCCGTCACCGTCGGGATCCTGCAGGTGGAAGCCGGACAGGCCCGGTACGTCGCCGACGACGACACCGCGCACGGTGACCGTCTCGCCCGCGAGCGGGGTGGCGGTGCCACTGCCCTGGACGGCGCCGATCTCGTGCGTCGGGGTGGTGTCGCAGGCGTCGGTGGTCGGCAGCGGGGGCGTCGTGGTGCCACCGCCGTTGACGACACCCTTGCTGTTGTCGCCGAGCGCCCAGGACCCACTGGTGTCGGTGGCCGAGGTGGAGGTCCGCGACAGCGACCTGCCGGGCGTCTCCGTGCCGGCCTCCGAGATCCCGATGTCGGTGCTGGTCATCCCGGCGGCTGCGGTGCCGGGCGCCGCTGTGATGACACCCTCGTAGGAGAGGAACTCGACGACGCTGCCGGTCGGGTCGACGAGGGCGAGTCCGTCGTACGGCCCGTTCTGGAACCCGTCCACGGGGTAGTCGACCACCGCCGCAGCCGGACCCGTGACGGCCGGTAGCGCGCCCAGGTCGTACTGGGCGGCGGCTCCCCTGTTGGCGCCGCTGGTGCCGCCGTTGTACAGCGCGATCCGCCAGCCGGCCGAGGTCGTGCCGGCGGGGAAGGTGACCTCGACGAACTCACCGGAGTCGGTGCCTGCGTCGTCGTAGTGGATCTCGGAGATGAAGGGCGTGGTGGGCGGAGCAGCGGACGCGGTCGCCGGGAGACCCACGACGGCGGCCGACACGGCGGCCGCACCGAGGACGGCGCGGCGCGCGAGCAGGCGCCGGGAACCGGTTGACGAGAGCACGGGTGACCCTTCAGGCAGGTGCGGGGACGTGAGCGAGGCTAAGGACGCTCGGTGCACACTCCAACAACACGAAGTGACGACGAGGTCACCGTACGCTCGGACTGTTACCCACATCACAGGACGGACGGCGTGTCGATCTGTCGACACGCCGCCGACCCGCCGCGGGCACCCGACCGCCGGTTGATCGAACGGGTGTTCGAGAGGCGTGCCAGACTGCCCGGGTGGCAGGCGGGATGCACGGGGGCAGGTCGCGACCCTCGCTCGGGGAGCGCGCCGCCGACTCCGGCGTCGCGCCGCCTCCCGCGCCGGATCCGCCGCGTCCCGCTCCGCGCACGACCGCCGCGGGCCGCCACTGCTGGGTGCACGCCCCGCCGGGCGCGGACGGCACCGT
Source organism: Geodermatophilus amargosae (assembly GCF_041028265.1). Lineage (GTDB taxonomy): Bacteria > Actinomycetota > Actinomycetes > Mycobacteriales > Geodermatophilaceae > Geodermatophilus > Geodermatophilus amargosae_A. The sequence continues at coordinate 377,337 of NZ_JABGCW010000005.1, read as the reverse complement.
CCCCGGGCTGCTGGTGGAGTGGCGTCAGCACTCCGGCGGGTGGCAGGGCCGGGTGGCCTACGCGGTCCCCGGTCCGCACGGCGCGGTCCTCGTCGAGGCCTGGTTCCCGGCGGGGTCCCTCGAACAGCGCTGAGGTGTTTCCGCGACCGCCCGGCGGCTATGGCCTCCCGTCGAGAACGATCGACGACGCAGCGGAGGTACCGCGATGACCACCCCACCCGACCGCCCGACCCTCGACGACGTCATGGACACCGAGGAGTCGGCGCCGCGCGACCGCCAGGCGCACGGCAAGGCCGACCCCCGGCCCAGCGACGAGGCCTTGCAGCACCGCACCGAGCAGGAGCGGCAGGCCGTCGGCTCCGACGACGCCGACCCGGCCGGCGCGGAGCCCCACGCCGCCACCGACTGACCGCCCGGGGGCGGGTGCCGACCGGCGCCCGCCCTCAGCCGCGGCCGGGACCCGCGCTGCGGCCCAGCAGCAGGGCCAGGAGGAGCGCGCCGCCGATGCCGGTGCCCGCCACCGCCACCGCGCCCGGCCACCCGGCGGCCGCCCAGGCCCGGCCGGCCAGCGTGCCGCCCACCGAGGACCCGACGTAGTACCAGAACGAGTACAGCGAGGCGGCCTGCCCGACCGGTCGGTCCCCCGTGGCGGCGCGCGCGGCGACCCAGCCGCTGGCCACACCGTGCGCGGCGAAGAACCCGACGGTCAGCACCGCCAGGCCCGCGACGAACAGCGCCAGCGGCGCGGCCAGCGTCAGCGCCAGCCCGGCCGCTGTGAGCGCCAGTCCTACGGGGACGACCACGCGCCGTCCGGCCCGCTCGGCGAGGCTCCCGGCGAGCGGCGCGGCCGCCGACCCGAGCAGGTAGGTCAGGAAGACCAGCCCGGCCAGCGCGGGCGACAGGCCGTAGGGCTGCGCCTCCAGCCGGAAGGTGCCCGCGTTGTAGACCGCCACGAACCCGCCCATGAGCAGCGCCGCCAGCCCGTACAGCCCGAGCAGCACCGGGTCCCCGAGGCCGCGCGCGAGCTGCCGCAGCACCGGCGTCTGCCGCGGTACCGGCACGAAGCGGCGCGGCGCCGGCAGGAGCACCCACACCGCGACCGTGCAGGCGACCGCCAGCCCGGCGATGCCGCCCAGCGCGGTCCGCCAGCCGCCGAGGTCGGCCAGCACGCCGGCCACCAGACGGCCGCTGAGCCCACCGATCGCCGTCCCGCCGACGAACAGCCCGATCGCCCGCGAGCTCACCGACGTGTCGAGCTCCTCCCGCAGGTAGGCCACGCCGACGGCCGGCAGCCCGGCCAGCGCGAACCCCTGCAGGCCGCGCAGCCCGAGCAGCACCTCCCACGCCGGTGCCGCCGCCGTCAGCACCGCCAGGCCGCTCGAGACGGCAAGCGCGGCCCGCAGCACCGAGGTGCGGCCGATCCGGTCCGACAGCGGGCCGAGCACCAGCAGGCCGAGGGCCAGCCCCGCCGTCGCCGCGGAGACCGACAGCGTCGCGGCCGCCGGCGAGACGCCGAAGGCGCGGGTCAGCTCCGGCAGCAGCGTCTGGGGCGCGTAGAGGACGGCGAACACCGCGAGGCCGGCGAGGAGGACCGCGACCGACGCGCGGCGCAGGGCCGGCTCCCCCGCCCGGTGCCCGCGGGGCAGCGGCCCCTCGTCGGGATCGGACGAGGGCGGCACGCGCCCATCGTGCCGGGCTGCTGGGATGACCTCGTGCCCCGCCTCCAGCCCGCCGACGTCGCCTGCTGGGTGGTCAAGACCGCGCGGCCACCGGAGGTCGTGGTGCCCGGGTGGCGGGCCGGTCAGGCCGCTACGTTCTCCCGGTGCCTGCGCCCCTCCTACCGGCTGGGGCTGATGCGCCCCGGCGCGCCGTGCCTGCTGTGGCTCAGCGGCGCCGACCGGCCCGGTGTGCACGCCGTCGGGGAGCTGGCCGGGGAGGTCGGCGAGGACCCCGGTGGCCCGGCCGTCCCCGTGCGGCTCACACTGCTCGCCGCCCCCGTGCCGCGCGGTGACCTGCTGGCCGACCCGGTCGCCCGCGACGCCGAGGTGCTGCGCATGCCCGCCGGCAGCAACCCCTCCTACCTCACCCCCGCCCAGTACGCCGCCGTCCTCGGCTCCCTCGCCTGACCGGCTGGGACCATGGGTGGCGTGCCGAGCAAGTGGATCCCCTGGGGAGCGGTCGCCTGGCTGCTGACCCTGCAGTTCTTCGTCGTCGAGACGATCGCCCAGGTGCGGTCGGTACTGCCGTACTCGCGGTCGGCCGACGTCATCAGCGCGCTCGGTGACGCCGTCCAGCCGGCCTCCTCGCTGATGAACGCGTCGTTCGTGGTGCAGGCCGGCCTGATCGGCGCAGGGGCGGTGGCGCTGCTACCGGCCCTGCGCGGGCGCGCGGCGCGGCCCGCGGTGGCGCTGCTGGGCGTCGCCGCGCTCGGGGTGCTGCTGGTCGGCGTCTTCCCGCGGCTGACCTCGCCGGCCCTGCACACCGCCGGCGCCGCCCTCTACCTGGTCGGCAGCGGGCTCGGCGTGATGGCGCTGGCCTATGCCGTGCGGCCCTGGTCGGAGGCGCTGGGCACCACGCTGGCCCTGCTGGGCCTGTTCGGCACCGCGATGACGGTCTTCTACGGCGCCGGGGTGGTGGGGTTCCTCGGCGAGGGCGGCACCGAGCGCGCGGCGGCCTACGTGCTGCCGGTCGCGATGGCGCTGGCCGGCCCGTCGCTGTGGTGGCTCGGCCGCACCCGCGCCGAGCCGGACACCAGCCGCCCGACGCGGCGCCAGCTCAAGGTCCAGGAGCGCGAGCGGGAACGGCTCGCGCGGGCCCGGCGCGCCGCCGAGCGGGACGACGCGCTGCAGGCCGCCGCCCGCCGCACGGCGCCGGCACCGGCGACCACGGCCGACCACCTCCACGACGACCACCTCCACGACGACGACCTGCACGACGACGACCTGGACCCCGACGACCCGTGGGCCGGGCCGCGCCGCCGCGAGCGCTGAACCGGTCGCGGCCGTTCCCGGGCACGGCCACCAGGGGATCGTGACCGCCGACGAGACCGCGCCCACGATGCAGGAGATCCCCGTCGACGAGTGCCACCGGCTGCTGGCCGGCCAGGAGATCGGGCCCGAGCACCGCGCCGCCCTCGTGGCGCGGACCGAGGCGACCGGGGTGACGCCCTGGGCGCCCGGCGGGCACGGGCGGTGGCCGCGGCTGATCCCGACGTCGGTCACCGGCCGGCGGATCGTGCCGGGCGAGCCGCCGGCCGTGGACCCCCGCGCCTACCTCGGACGAAGCACCCCCTGCCCCCCACCACTCGCAGGCTCGCGGCGGGGCCCTGCAGAGGGCCGAGGAGAAGACGGGCTCCGCCGCCGCGAGACCGCCACCCCGGCCAGGCAGACCACCCCGCCCACCACGGCGAGCGGCGCCGGCACCTCGTCGAGCAGCAGCCACGACAGCAGCACCACCAGCGGCGGCACCAGGTAGGTGGTGACGCCGAGCCGGCCGGCCTCGGTGCGCGCCAGCGCGTAGGCCCAGGTGCTGAACGCCAGCGCCGTCGGCACGACGCCGAGGTAGACCATCCCGAGCACCGACGACGCGGGCGCCGTAGCCAGGTCCGACGCCAGCGCCCCGGCCCACGGCAGGCAGCACCCGGCGCCGATCGCGCAGGCGGTCGCGGTCACCTGCAGGGGCGGCAGCCGGCGCAGGACCGGCTTCTGCGCCACCACGCCGACCGCGTAGGTCACGGCGGCGACCAGGCACAGCAGCACCCCGAGCAGGTCACCGCCGCTCCCCCGCCCGGCCAGCCCGATGAGCAGCACCCCGGCGAACGCGACGGCCAGCCCGGCCACCAGCCGGCGGGGGAAGCCCTCGCCCAGCCACACCCCGGCCAGGACGGCGATGAGGATCGGGCCGATGTTCACCAGCATCGCCGTCGTCCCGGCGTCCAGGTGCTGCTCGGCGGCGTTGAGCGCCACGTTGTAGACGGCGAACCAGCCGATCCCGCAGACGGCCAGCAGGCCCCACTCGCCGCGTGTCGGTGCCACCCAGCCGCGACCCAGCGACAGCAGCACGAGCACCGCCGTCCCGACCAGCAGCCGGCCGAGCGCCAGCGCGCCGGGTGAGAGGTCGGCGCCGACCGCCCGGATGGCGATGAAGGCCGAAGCCCAGGCGACGACGGTGACGACGACGGCGGCGAGGACCGGCGCGGAGGTCGGACGGGCGGGCACGGACCGGACCCTAGGTCGCCCCCGGGGCCCGGGACCGGCGCTTTCCGGACCTGGCGCTCGCCTTGCGCAGAACGGCAGGGCCGCTGCGGTCGGTCAGGCCCTCAGGTGCTCGGCGTAGGTGCGCCGGCCGCGGGCGGCCCGCGGTCCGGGCAGCACGCCGCCCTCGCGGAACGCCGCGGACAGCCTGCCCGGCAGCGGGGTGGCCACCACGCGCGTGCCCGGCTCGCGGGCGGCGGCCCAGGCGCGGGCGATGTCGGCCGCGGCGAGGTCCTCGGGGCCGCCGAACTCGACGACGCCGGAGGTGGCCGGCCCCGCGGCGACCTCGGTGAGGAACCCCGCCGCCTCCGTGACGTCCACCGGTGCGGCGCTCCAGCCCATCGGCACGATCAGCACCGGCCCGCGGCGGGCGGTCGCCATCATCTCGTCGACGAAGTGGTGGAACTGGGTGATCCGCACCAGGCTCACCGGCAGCCCGGAGGCCAGCAGCACCTGCTCGGCGGCGTACTTGGCCCGGTAGTAGTTCCAGGGCACGCGGTCCACACCGACGATCGAGACGTAGACCAGGTGCTGCAGCCGGTCGCGGTCCAGCGCCTGCACCAGCCGCCGGGTGCCGGCGACGTCGACCTCCCACGGGTTCCCACGCGGGTCGCTGGCCGCGTGCACGACCACCTCGGCACCGCGGACCGCCGTCGCCAGGTCGAGGCCGGTGGCCAGGTCACCGCGCACGCCGCCCGGCCCCGCTCCCCGACGTGACATCTGCCGCACCTGGTGCCCGGCCGCCTGCAGCGACGGGACCAGGACCCGGCCGAGCGGACCGCTTCCTCCGGTGACCACGACGTCCATGGGTGCAGTCTGGCCGGACCGGTCCTTCCCGTTCCACCGGCGTGCCGCGGCATCCGTATCTCATCTGCGAGATACCGTCTCCTCTCGTGACGGCGACCGACCTCCCGGCCGAGACCACCTCCCTCCCCGCGACCGGCTCGCTCCCCGCGGCCAGTGCCACCCGGCGCATCGGGCTGCTGGTGCGCGACGCCCGGCGGCACCGCGGGCTGACCCAGCAGCAGCTCGCCGAGCGGCTGGGCACCAGCCAGAGCGCGATCGCCCGGATCGAGCAGGGCGGGCAGAACCTCACCCTCGAACTGCTCGGGCGGCTGTCCGAAGCGCTGGAGAGCGAGCTGATCAGCGTCGGCCCGGCCGGCCCCACCCACCTGCGGGTCACCGGGGGCACGCCGCTGCGCGGCAGCGTGACGGTGAAGTCGTCGAAGAACGCCGCCGTCGCCCTGCTGTGCGCCTCGCTGCTCAACCGCGGCCGGACGACGCTGCGCAACGTGGCCCGCATCGTCGAGGTGGACCGCATCCTCGACGTGCTGCGCTCGATCGGCGTCGCGGCCACCTGGGACGCCGGCGGCCGCGACCTGACCCTGCAGGTGCCCGACGAGCTCGACCTGGCCGGCATCGACGCCGACGCCGCCCGGCGCACCCGCAGCATCATCATGTTCCTGGGCCCGCTGCTGCACCGGGCGCAGGCGTTCCGGCTGCCCTACGCCGGCGGCTGCGACCTCGGCACCCGCACGGTGGAGCCGCACATGATCGCGCTGCGCCCGTTCGGCCTGGACATCGAGGCGCACGCCGGCGAGTACCACGCCTCCGTCGCCCCCGCGGCCACCGCGCGGCGGACCATCGTGCTGACCGAGCGCGGCGACACGGTGACCGAGAACGCGCTGCTGGCCGCCGCCCGCGCCGAGGGCACCACCGTCATCCGCAACGCCAGCTCCAACTACATGGTCCAGGACCTGTGCCTGTACCTGCAGCTGCTCGGCGTCGGCGTCGAGGGCCTCGGGACGACGACGCTCACGGTGACCGGCCGCGCGGTGCTCGACGCCGACGTCGACTACACGATCAGCGAGGACCCGGTCGAGGCGATGAGCCTGCTGACCGCGGGCATCGTCACCGACTCCGAGCTGACCGTGCGCCGCGCGCCGGTGGAGTTCCTGGAGATCGAGCTGGCGGTGCTGGCCGAGATGGGGCTGCGCTACGAGCTCTCGCCGGAGTACCTCGCCGACAACGGCCACACCCGGCTGGCCGACGTCACCATCTCCCCGTCGCAGCTCAAGGCCCCGATCGACAAGATCCACCCGATGCCGTTCCCGGGGCTCAACATCGACAACCTGCCGTTCTTCGCGGTGATCGCCGCCTCGGCCACCGGCTCGACGCTCATCCACGACTGGGTCTACGACAACCGCGCGATCCACCTGTCGGACCTGACCCGCCTGGGCGCCGACGTCCGGCTCATGGACCCGCACCGGGTGCTCGTCACCGGCCCGACCCGCTGGCGCAGCGCGGAGGTCGTGTGCCCGCCGGCGCTGCGCCCGGCCGTCTGCATCCTGCTGGCGATGCTCGCCTCGCGCGGCACGTCGGTGCTGCGCAACGTCGACATCATCGCCCGCGGCTACGAGCACCTCTACGAGCGCCTGGTCGAGATGGGCGCCTCCATCGAGGTCTTCTCCGACTAGCGGGGCACAGGAAGCTCTCCGCACGTCCTCGCGACCAGGACGTGCGGAGAGCTTCCTGTGCCTCAGCGCTCCTGGGCGGTGGGGCGGACCAGCACCTCGTTGACCGCCACGTGCGCGGGCTGGCTGACGACGTAGAGGACCGCCCGGGCGACGTCGTCGGCCTGCAGCGGCGTCATCTCGGTGTACATCCGCTGGGAGGCGGCCTTCGCGTCGGGCTGGGTGATGTGGTCGGTCAGCTCGGTGGCCACCGCGCCCGGCTCGACCAGCGAGATCCGCACGCCCCTGGCCGTCACCTCCTGGCGCAGCGACTCGCTGAAGGCGTTCACCGCCCACTTGCTCGCGTTGTAGACGCCGGCACCCTTGCGCGCGGTGCGTCCGGCGACGCTGGAGACGTTGACGACGTCGCCCGAGCCCTGCTCGACCATGCCGTCGATCGCGGCGTGGGTCATGTACATGAGGCCGAGCACGTTGGTCGACAGCATCCGGCGCCAGTCCTCGACGTCGGCGCCGACGATCGTGCCGAGCAGCATCACCCCGGCGTTGTTGACCAGGACGTCGAGGCCGCCGAGCTCGGCACGCGTGCGGGCGACGGCGTCGCGGCAGGACGCCTCGTCGGTCACGTCCAGGTCGAGGGGCAGCACGCGGGTCCCCTCACCCTCCAGCTTCGCGGCCAGCGCGGACAGCCGGTCGGCGCGGCGGGCGCCGATCGCGACGGCGGCCCCGGCCTGGGCGAGCGCGACGGCGGTGGCCTCGCCGATCCCCGACGACGCCCCGGTGACCAGGGCGACCTTCCCGGACAGTGGTCGGCCGGCGTCGGTCATGCGGTCCTCCTCCCGGGCCGCCTGCGTGCGGCACCCCGGACAGCCTGCGCCCACCCGCGGCATCCGGCAGCACGGGACTCAGTCCGGCGGCAGGCTGACGCCGAAGCCGCGGACGGCCAGTCGCAGCAGCACCGGCCCGCCGCGCTGCAGGTCGGCCACCCGCGCGGCGGCCGCCGCCTCGAGCTGCGCCGTCCGGCGGGCGAGCTCCTCCGGCCCGCGCAGCCGGGCCCGGTGCAGGAGCGTCGTGTTGGCCCACACCCGCCGCCGCGACTCGCGCAGCAGCACCCGGGTCGCCGCCCGGTTGAGCCCTCCCGTGAGCCGGTCCAGCGGCGTGCGCGGGCTCCCGGCCGCCTGCAGCTCCCGGTCCTCGGCGGGCACGCGCGCGGCGAGCACCTCGTCGATCGCCTCGTGGTCGCGGCGGCGGGAGTCCAGCAGCGGCGGGTCGGCGAAGTCGGCCGGGCCGATGACCCGTACCAGTGACTGCGGCAGGTCGTAGTTGATGTGCGCGTTCATCCCGAGCAGCACGTGCGCCTCCGGCCGGGCCGCCGGGTCGGTGCGGAAGGCGGCGCGCCAGGGCGCCGGCGGGGTGGCGGGGTCGCGGCGGTGGGCGTCGAGGGCGTCGAGGTAGAGGCCGGCGAAGTCGACGTCCCACGCGGTCACCCAGTCCGGGTCCTCGAACCGGCCGGCGTCGATGGCGGCGTTCACGGCCCGCGTCGTGCGCAGGTAGGTGCCCAGGAAGTGGCGGGCCGGGTCGCCGGCGGCGGTCACGTCGTCGAGCAGCTCCTGCATGCGGGCGACGAGCTCGTCCACCGGTGCGGTCACGCGGCGATCCTCCCCGGGACGCCCGCGGTCCGCCGGTCAGGCCTCGAGCAGGCCGGGCAGGCGGTCGAGCGCCGCCGTCAGCAGGTCCGGCAGGTCGCCGGGCCCGCCGGCCAGCCAGTCGGCCTGGGCCACCTCGAAGCAGGCGACGACGAGCTTGGCGAGCAGCAGCCCGTCCTGCTCGGGGACGCCGCGCCCGGCGACCAGCCCCTCGGCGAACGCCGCCTCCCAGCGGCGCAGCTTGGCCGCCGCCCGCGACCGCAGCGCCGGCACGCCGGCCACCACGCGCTCCCGGGTGAGCAGCACGTCGCGCAGCGGGGCGACCTGCCCGGCGATGGCGACGGCGGCCGAGCGCAGCGCCGCCCACGGCGGCAGGCCGGCCGGCGCCCCGGCCACGGCGGCCCGGGCCGAGGCGAGCAGGTCGTCCTCGAGGCCGAAGAGCAGGTCCTCCTTGTCGGCGAACAGCCGGAACAGCGTGCTGCGCGAGACGTCGGCCGCCGCGGCGACCTGTTCGGTGCTCGTGCCCGCGTAGCCATGCTCGGCGAACAGGGCGACGGCGCGGCGGGTCACCTCGGCGCGCAGCCGACGGCGACGCCGCTGTGCGGCTGTCTCCTCCACCGGTCCTCCTGTTGACACGACGTCCAGTTCTGACACAGAGTCCCACATCGGGACGACGTCCCGGAAGTACCCGGCGAGGACGCGGGAGACGCGATGGACGGCAGGCGCACGGCACTGGTCACCGGGGCGACGTCGGGACTCGGGCGGGCCGCCGTCGGGCTGCTGGCCGCCACCGGGGACTGGCGGGTGCTGGCGGGCGCCCGCGACCCCGGCCGCGGCGCGCAGGTGGCCGCGGAGCTCGGGGCGGCCGCGGCCGTCGTCGAGGTGGACCTGGCCTCGCTGGACTCCGTCCGGGCGGCCGCCGCCTCCGTCGCCGCCACCCGGGCCCCCCTGGACGCGCTGGTGCTCAACGCCGGCGTGCAGTTGCCCGTCGCCGACCGGGCGAGCGCCGACGGGTACGAGCTGACCTTCGCGGTCAACCACCTCGCGCACTTCGTGCTCACCGTCGAGCTCCTGCCGCACCTGGCCCCGGGCGCCCGCGTCGTCGTGGTCAGCAGCGGCACCCACTGGGGCACCTGGCGGAAGTCCGGCCCCTTCCCCGCGCCGCGCTGGGCCGACCCGCGTGAGCTGGCCCGCCCCCGGCGGGAGTCCGGGCAGCGCGCCTACGCCACGTCCAAGCTGGCCAACGTCCTCTTCGGCGCCGAGCTGGCCCGCCGGCACCCGGAGGTCGACGTCGCCGTGCTCGACCCCGGCCTGGTGCCCGGCACCGAGCTGCACCGGAGCTACCCGGCCCCGGCGCGCGCGGTCTACAGCGGCCTGGCGCCGCTGCTGGCCCGGCTCCCGTTCGCGTCGACGCCGGAGCGCGCGGCGGCCGTGCTCGCCGCCGCCGTCACCGGCCCGCCCGGCACCAGCGGGCGCTACCTCGAGCGCGGCGCCGAGGCGCCGTCCTCCCCCGCCAGCCGCGATCCCGCCCGCGCCCGCGAGCTGTGGGAGGCCAGCGAGGAGCTCACCCGCCCTCAGACGAGCGCGTCGTAGCCGTCGTCCGGCGGGAGCAGCCCCGAGTCGACGGGCGGGCGGTGCGGCTGGTCCAGCCCCCGCATGCGGGCCGCGTGCAGGGCCAGCAGCAGGTTCAGCCGCAGCGTGGGGTCGGTGGTGAAGGGCCCGAGCAGCCGCTCGAGCTTGCCGATGCGGTACCGCATCGTGTTGTAGTGGAAGTGCAGCCGGCGGGCGGACTCCGCGACGTTGAGGTTGGTCTCCAGCAGCACCCGCAGGGTCTCGCGCAGGTCGGCGGAGTCGGGGTCGGCGGCGTCGGCCAGCGTGCCGAGCACCTCGTCGACGTAGGAGCGCAGCTCGGTGCTGTCGGGGATGAGCGACAGCAGCCGGAAGACCCCGAGCTGGTCGAAGTGGGTGACCGCCGCGGTCCCGTGGATCTCCTGGCCGACGCCGAGCGCCCGCTGCGCCTGCTGGTGCGCCTCCCCCAGCGCCGAGATCGACTCGGCGGGGCGGCCGATGCCGGTCCCGAGCACGCGGCCGACCCGGCGCACCCGCGCGTTGACCCGGGAGGTGACCGCGGTGACCAGGGAGGTGACCTCCTCCGGCGTCCGCCCGTCCAGCGGCAGCACGGTGACGATCTCGGTGGACAGCCCCGCGACGGCCGCGCCGGTCACCTCGGTCTCCAGGGCCGCCCGCCAGCCGTCGGCCAGCCGGTCGAGGACGTCGAGGGCGCGGGTCGGGTCGGCCTGCGGGTCGGCAGCGGTCTCGGTGGCGGTCACCAGGACGACGACGGGGCCGTCGAGCCGCCAGCCGAACGAGCGGGTCTGCGCCAGCGCGCGCTCGGTGTGCCGCAGCGAGCCACCGACCAGCCGCCGCACGAGGTCGCCCTGGAAGCGCAGCTCGACGGAGTGCACCGCCTGCTGGCGGATGACCGACAGCGCCGAGATGACGGCGGCCCGCTCGAGGACACCGCCGGCACCGACCACCATCTGCCCCGTCCGGTGCACCGCGACCAGCCAGCCGTGCCGCTGGTCGCCGGCCATGATCGGCGCGACCGCGTACTCCCCCACCCCGCCGGGCAGCTCGTGGTGGCCGGGCACGAGCAGGATGCCGTCGGCCGGCGAGAGGTCGGCGTCGGCGAGGACGTCGGCCGGGGTGACCACGGTCTGGTCGGCGCGCACGCCCGAGAGCCGGTTCGACGGCGCCATCATCGCCAGCTCGTCCTCGGCCTCGGCGTCGAGCAGCCACAGCCAGTCGCTGATCTCGGCGACGTCGTCGGCAGGGCCGGCACTGGTGGTGATCTCGCGGTCGGAGCCCAGCCCGAGGACGGCGGCGCCCTCGAGGTAGGTGGCCAGCTGCTCGGTCACCTCGGGCAGGCCGCCCCCGCTGAGCGCGACGTCGATGAACTGGTCGTGCATGCGGGCCGAGAGGGCCAGCGCCTCGCTCTGCTTGCGCACGACGGCGCCGAGGACCTCCGAGACCGCCTCGTCCATGCGGACGCCGGCCGGCAGCGCCACCACCGGGAAGGCGTGCCGCTCGGCCTCGGCCAGCAGCTCCGCGGGCACCGGCGGCGGGCCCTCGGTGCGGCGGAAGGCCAGTGCGGCGGCGCCGACCTGCACCAGCCGCTCCACCAGGGCCCGGCACGCGGCGGGGTCGGCGGGGGGCAGGCGGGCCCCGAGGACGACGAGGACGTCGGGTCCCGCGGCGGCGAGCGGTGCCGACGGGTCGTCGACCACCATGTGCCGTACGGTGCGGTCCGCGCCCGCGCGGCCGGCGACGACCTCGGCCCCGGCCAGGCGGGACAGCCGCAGGGCCTCGTCGACCCGCAGGCCCACCCGGTCACGCCACTCGGTGCGGTCGTCTCGGGCCGGCGCGGTCCGGGGAGGGTCCTGCCACCCCCGGGGCAGCTGGAAGGGTGCGGTCGGGTAGGACCCCGAGGTCATCGATGCCTCACTGTGGGTCACGACACACTCTCCTCGTCGGCCAGTGTCCATGTCGAGTTGCAGCAACCTGGCAGGTGTGCCTGGACGGGCACACCCATTCTTGGCCACATTCGCCATACGAGGACGTGCGACTCGCCGCCTAGCTTCGAGCCAGTCGGCCCGTCCGCTGGATGGTAGGCGCTCACCGGAGACGGTGTGCCGCCCCCTCCGGAGGACGATCCGGCTCGGCTGGAGCCGAGTGGAGGGTCGCTCCCGCCGTCCGACGGGGAAGGGCAGCTCAGATGCGCACCATCGACCACACGACCACCGGTCCCACGACCGCCGGCCCCGGACGGGCCGCCCGTGCCGGCGTCCCCACGATCCCCCTGCCCCGCGCGTCGGCGCAGGAGACGGTGCGGACCGCGTCGCCGGTCCGCACCCCGTCCGCCGTGCCGTCCTCCGCCAGCACCGGCATCGCCGACCTGCTGCGTGGCCCGGTGCGCCCGGCCCGGGTGCTCATGAGCGGGCCGGCCGCCGTGTACCTGCAGGTCTCCACCGAGCGCGGCAGCGACGTCGTCGGCGTCCTCACCAGCGACGCCGCCCGCCTGCCGCTGGGCTGCGTGCTCTTCCGGCCGAGCAACGGCCGCCCCCTGGTCGCGCTGCCCAGCGGCGCGCCCGCGCAGGTCGGTGGCGGCCGGATCGTCGTCGGCGACCTGGTCGTGCGGGCCGCGGCCTGGTGGGACCCGCAGCCCCGGCTGCCCAGCCCGCACCCGGCGCTGCTGCCCGAGGGCGTGCGCCAGCTGCGCACCACGCTCTACGGCGAGGGCGTCCCGCACAGCGCGTTCACCCTCCCCGGCCTGCCGGCCGGCCCGGGTGGCCCGCTGGCCGCGCTGCGCGGCGCCGTCCGCCGGGCCGACCTCGACGCCGCGCTGCGCACCGCCGCCCGGCTGATCGGCCTCGGCCCCGGCCTCACCCCCGCCGGCGACGACGTCATGGCCGGCACGATGGCCGGGCTGGTGCTGCTGCGGCACCCGGCCGCCGAGCGGTTCGCCGCGGGCGTCTACTCGCTGGCCGCCGGCCGCACCACCGAGCTGTCCCGGGCGCTGCTGCGGCACGCCGCGGCCGGCCGGGTCAGCGGTGAGTACGCCGCCGTGCTGCAGGGCCTGGTCGGGGAGCGCCCGCTCGGCCCGGCCATCGAGTGCCTGCTGGCCACCGGCTCCACCAGCGGCCGGGCCATGGCGCTGGGCCTGTGCACCGCGATCGACCTGGTGGACCGCACCACCCGGCGCTGACCGCACCGGCACACGCCGGCGGCCCCCTCCCCACCCGGGGAGGGGGCCGCTGTCGTGTGGTCGACGAGTTCCCGCGCCGGCGGGCGTCTCCCCTGCGACCCCCCTCGACTCCAGGAGTCCGCGATGTCCTTCCGGCCCACCTCGACGCGCTCGAGGGGAGGACCGGGCACACCCCGCGCGAGCTCCTCGCGCAGGCGCACGAGCGCGGCCTCGACGCCCCGGGCACGAAGGCCGGGGTCGTCGTGTCCTGGATGGCCGACGACCACGGGGTCGGCCGGCGGCACGCCATGGCCCTCGTCCACGTGCCGAGGAACGGCGCGACGATCAGCGCGGGGCACGTGGGCGGCACCGGCTCGCACCGCGACGGGTCCGGCACCCTCCGGCTCGACGGCGTCGCCACGAAGCCGGCCTGAGGACCGCGCCCGGGTCCTCAGATGCGGCAGGCGTGGATGCTCGTGACGAGGATCGCGCGGGCGCCGAGCTCCCAGAGCTCGTCCATGACCCGGTTGGTGTCGTTCTGCCGCACCATCGCGCGCACCGCCGACCAGCCCTCGGTCTGCAGCGGGCTGACCGTCGGCCCCTCCAGGCCGGGGGTCAGCGCGGTGGCCCGCGGGAGCAGCTCGTTGGGGCAGTCGTAGTCGAGCATCACGTACTGCCGGGCCACGAGGACCCCGCGCAGCCGGCGCCGCAGCTGGGCGACGGCGGGGATCTCCTCGGCGCCCTCCCGGCGGACCAGCACCGCCTCGCTGGTGAGCACCGGCTCCCCGATGATCCGCAGGCCCGCCGCGCGCAGCGTCGTCCCGGTCTCGACGACGTCGCACACCGCGTCGGCCACCCCGAGGCGGCAGGCGGTCTCCACCGCGCCGTCGAGCTTGACCACGGCGGCCTTGATGCCGGACTCCTCCAGGTACCGCTGCAGCAGCACCGGGTAGGCGGTGGCGATCCGCTTGCCGGCCAGCTGGTCGACGGAGTCGATGACGGACTCCACGGGGCTGGCGAAGCGGAAGGACGAGCGGCCGAAGCCCAGCGGCATGACCTCGGCCGCGGCCGGGCCCTCGCCGTCGGCCGGTGCGGTCTCCAGCAGCATGTCGCGGCCGGTGATGCCGACGTCGAGGGTGCCGGCGGCGACGTAGACGGCGATGTCGCGCGGGCGCAGGTAGAAGAACTCGGTGTCGCTCTCGGGGTCGTACACCGCGAGGTCCTTGGTGCTGCGCCGCTGCCGGTAGCCGCTCTCGCTGAGCATATCGGCCGCGGGCTCGCTGAGGACGCCCTTGTTGGGCACGGCGATGCGCAGCACTGTCTGTCTCCTTCGTCGAGCGGGTGGGACGGCCCCCGCGCAGGGGCCCGCGGTGTGCGGAGCGTGCCGTGGGGGCCGTCGTCAGAGGTGGGTGTAGACGTCGTCGAGGCTCAGCCCGCGGGCGAGCATGAGGACCTGCACCCGGTAGAGGAGCTGGCTGATCTCCTCGGCGGTCCGCTCGGGCCCCTCGTGCTCGGCGGCCATCCACGACTCGGCGGCCTCCTCGACCACCTTCTTGCCCGCGGCGTGCACGCCGTCGCGGACGGCGGTCACGGTGCCCGAGCCGGGGTCGCCCACGGCGACCTTGGCCGAGAGCTCGGCGAACAGCGCGTCGAAGGTCTTCACGCCAGGCCCTGCCCGACGACGGGGGTGGCCTGGAAGCCGGTGGCCCGCGGCGCAGGACGCAGCCCGCGGAGGGTGAGGGCGGTGGCCAGCGCGGCGACCGCGGCCTCCCAGCCCTTGTCCTCCGTCGAGCCGGGCAGGCCGGCCCGGGCACGCGCCTGCTCCTCGGTGTCGCAGGTCAGCACGCCGTTGCCCACCGGCTTGCCGGCGTCGAGCGCCACCCGGGTGAGGCCCGCGGTGACGGCGTCGCAGACGTACTCGAAGTGCGGCGTCCCGCCGCGGATGACCACACCGAGGGCGACGACGGCGTCGTGCCGCTCGGCCAGCGCCTGCGCGACCACCGGCAGCTCCACCGCGCCCGGCGCGCGCACGACCGTCGGCGACGGGATGCCGCTGGCGCGGGCGGCCTCGACCGCGCGGCTGAGCAGCGCGTCGGTGATCTCGGCGTGCCAGGTGGTGGCCACGATGCCCAGCGTCAGGCCGGCGGCGTCGACCGCACCCGCCTCCGGGCGCCCCTGACCGCTCACAGCTGCTGCTCCTGCTGCCGCAGGGGGACGTCGGTCCCGGGGACGGTGGCCGGCTCCCCGGCGGGGACGTCGGCCGGGCCGGACTCGGTCTCGGGCTCGATGATGTCGAGCAGGTGGCCCATCCGGTCGCGCTTGGTGCGCAGGTAGGCGAGGTTCTCGGCGGTGACGGTGCTGGGCAGGGGCACCCGGCCGGTGACCTTGAGCCCGTAGCCCTCCAGGCCCGCGCGCTTGGCCGGGTTGTTGGTCAGCAGCCGCATGGTGTGCACGCCGAGGTCGACGAGGATCTGCGCGCCGGTGCCGTAGTCGCGGGCGTCGGCGGGCAGGCCGAGGTCGAGGTTGGCGTCCACGGTGTCCACGCCGGCGTCCTGGAGCTGGTAGGCCTGCAGCTTGTGCAGCAGGCCGATGCCCCGGCCCTCGTGCCCGCGGACGTAGAGCACGATGCCGCGGCCCTCGTGGGCGACGGCGGCCAGCGCGGCCTGCAGCTGCGGGCCGCAGTCGCAGCGCAGCGAGCCGAAGACGTCGCCGGTGAGGCACTCGGAGTGCACGCGGACCAGCACGTCCTCGCCGTCGCCGATCTCGCCGTAGACGAAGGCCACGTGCTCGCGGTCGTCGTAGGAGCTCGCATAGCCGACCGCGGTGAAGGTGCCCGGTGCCAGCGGCACGGTGGCCTCGGCGACCCGCTCGACCAGCTTGTCGAAGCGCTTGCGGTAGGCGATGAGGTCGGCGATGGAGATCAGGCAGAGGTCGTGCTCGTCGGCGAAGACGCGCAGCTCCTCGGCGCGGGCCATGCCGGTCGGGTCCTTCTCGCTGACCAGCTCGCACAGCGTGCCCGAGGGGCGCAGGCCGGCGAGGACGGCGAGGTCGACGGCGGCCTCGGTGTGCCCGGGCCGGCGCAGCACGCCGCCGTCCTTGGCGCGCAGCGGCACGATGTGGCCGGGCCGGGAGAGGTCGGCCGAGGTCGTGTCGGCGCCGGCGAGCAGCCGGATCGTGTGCGCGCGGTCGACGGCCGAGATGCCCGTCGAGATGCCCTCGCGGGCGTCCACGGTGACGGTGTAGGCGGTGCCGTGGCGGTCCTGGTTGACCCGGAACATCGGCGGCAGGTCCAGCCGGTCGGCGTCGGCCTCGGTGACCGAGACGCAGATGTAGCCGGAGGTGTAGCGGACCATGAAGGCCACGAGCTCCGGCGTCGCGAGCTCGGAGGCGAAGATCAGGTCGCCCTCGTTCTCGCGGTCCTCGTCGTCGATGACGACGACGGGCCGGCCGCTCTTGACCGCGGCGATGGCGGTCTCGACGGAGTCCAGGCGGACGGTGCCGCTCATGCGCGTGCTCCCAGCAGGCGTTCCACGTACTTGGCGATCACGTCGACCTCCAGGTTGACCGGGTCCCCCGGGGCGCGGCGGCCCAGCGTGGTCTCGCGGAGGGTGGCGGGGATGAGACTGACCTCGAACCAGGGCTCGGGGTCGTCGGCAGCGCTCAGCGCGCTCACCGTGAGCGAGACGCCGTCGACGGTGATCGAGCCCTTCTCGACGACGTAGCGCGCGAGCTGCGGCGGCAGGGCCACCCGGACGACGTCCCAGTGCTCGCTCGGCGTGCGGCTCGCGACCGTGCCGACGCCGTCGACGTGGCCCTGCACGACGTGCCCCCCGAGACGACCGCCGGCGGCGACCGCGCGCTCGAGGTTGACCGGGTCACCGTCGGCGAGGGCGCCCAGGCTGCTGCGGCGCAGCGTCTCGGCCATCACGTCGGTGGACCACACGGAGGCGCCGTCGCCGCCGGGCTCGACGCCGGTGACGGTGAGGCAGACGCCGTTGACCGAGATCGAGTCACCGAGGGAGACGTCCTCCAGCACGCGGCGGGCGCGGATGCGCAGCACGGCGGCATCGGCCGAGTCCTCGCGTGCGGCCAGGGAGCCGACCTCCTCGACGATGCCGGTGAACACGTCAGCCCCTCTCGTCGGCGTGCGCTCGGTCCCCAGTGTGACGGGTGGGCCGCAGGCGGATCTGCACGTCCCCGCCCAGCGGGGTGACCTCCCGTAGCTCCAGGGACAGCGCCGCGCCGATCGTGCTGATTCCCAGGTCCCCCACCAGGGAGGGACCGGCGCCGAGGAGTGCGGGTGCGAGGTGGACGACGGCCTCGTCGACCAGCCCGGCGCGCAGGAACGCCGCGGCCAGCGTCGGGCCGCCCTCGAGCAGCACCCGGCGCACGTCACGCTCGAACAGCTCGGCGAGCAGTTCGGCGGGGCCCTCGGCGCGGCTGACGTGGGTGGGCGCCGCGCCGTCGAGGACGCGGGCGGTGGCCGGCAGCCGGCCGCGCCGGTCGTGCACCACCCGCAGCGGCTGGCGGGCGGCGTCGCGGCCGTCGGCGTCGCGGACGGTGAGCCGTGGGTCGTCGGCCAGGGCGGTGCCCGAGCCGACGACGACGGCGTCGCAGGTGGCGCGCAGCGCGTGCACGGCCGCGCGGGCGACCGGGCCGGTGATCCAGCGGCTGGTGCCGTCGGCGGCCGCGACCCGCCCGTCGAGGGTGGCGCCGACCTTCCAGACGACGAACGGCCGGTGCTCGCGGACGCCGGTGAGCCACGCGCCCAGCGCGCCCTCCTCGGCGGCCTCCTGCTCCACGCCCACCTCGACGTCGACCCCCGATGCGCGCAACCGCTCGGCACCGCCGACGGCGAGCCGGGTGGGCTCGGGCACCGCGACGACGACCCGCGCGACCCCCGCGGCCAGCAGCGCGTCGGCGCAGGGGCCGGTGCGGCCGGTGTGCGCGCACGGCTCGAGGGTGACCACGGCGGTGCCGCCGCGGGCGCGCTCTCCGGCCCGGCGCAGCGCGTGCACCTCGGCGTGCGGCCCGCCGGGCGGGGAGGTGGCCCCCTCCCCCGCCACCGTGCCGCCGGCGTCGAGGACGACCGCGCCGACGGCGGGGTTCGGGCTGGTGGTGCCGAGGACGCCCGCACCGAGCTCACGGGCCCGGGCCATGGCGGCCAGCTCCACCGGGGTGACGGTCACGCGGCTCCGGCCGCCTGGGCCCGCAGCGCGGCGATGGCGCGGGCGGGGTCGTCGGCGCCGTAGACCGCCGAGCCCGCCACGAAGACGTCGGCGCCGGCCGCGGCGGCCTGCTCGATGGTGTCGGCGTTGATGCCGCCGTCGACCTCGACCAGCAGCCGCAGGTGGCCGGCGGCGACCAGCTCGCGGGCCCGGCGGACCTTGGGCAGGACCTCGGCCATGAACGCCTGGCCCCCGAAGCCGGGCTCGACGGTCATGACCAGCAGGGTGTCGAAGTCGCGCAGGACGTCCTCGTAGCGCTCCAGCGGCGTGCCGGGCTTGAGTGCCAGGCCGGCCAGGGCGCCGGCGGCGCGGATGTCGCGGGCGACGTCGCGGGGGTCGCCGGTGCAGGCCTCGGCGTGCACGGTGACGTTGCGGGCGCCGACCTCGGCGTAGCCGGGCGCCCAGCGCTCGGGCGCCTCGATCATCAGGTGGCAGTCCAGCGGGATCGGGCTGACGGCCTGGATCGCCTCGACCACCGGCCGGCCCAGGGTCAGGTTGGGCACGAAGTGCGCGTCCATGACGTCGACGTGCAGCCAGTCGGCGTCGGCGACGCGGGCCACCTCGTCGGCCAGCCGGGCGAAGTCCGCCGAGAGCAGGCTGGGGGCGATCATCGGGGTCCGGGCCCCGTCGTCCGAGTGCACGGCGTCCGAGTCTAGGTGCGGGGTGATCACCCCCGGTCCGGCCGGGTGGGCGACCCGTGACACAGCTGCCGGTGCCCCGCGAGATCTGCGCACTCGGGCCCGTCGGGGTGCTGGATGCCCCGAGTGCGCAGATCTCGCCCGAACGGAGGGCTCGATCCCGCTCGGGCAGGGCGTTCCACTCGGCCCAGGAGAGGTCGCGGCCGACGTGGCGGGGTGCGCGCAGCGGCCAGTCCTCGGCCAGCCAGCGGGGCACGAAGGCGTCCAGCGCGGCCTCGACGTCGGTGCCCACCAGCCGGTCCACCACCCACCAGGACACCTCCGCGTCGGCGTCCCCGGCCTTCTCCGGCGGGTCGACGTACACGCAGCCGAGCAGCTCGGTCTCGTCCTCGTCGAGCAGCGCGTGGTCGAAGCTCTCGTGCGCCTCGATCTCCCGCTCGTGGCGGGCGAGGTCCTCGCGGTCCTGCTCCTCGGTCATGGTGGCCGGCGGCCAGCCCCACGCCTCCCCGTAGACGCCCCACAGCCGCTCGCGCGAGCCCATGACGGCGGGGTGGTCGATGGCGGTGTCGGACGCGCGGATCGGGCGCAGGTGCTGTCCGGTGGGCAGGTCGGCACGGGTCGGGTGGGCGAAGTCGTCGGGGAGCCACGGCACGGGCGGGGAGGCTGGGCGGGAACGCCGGCCCGGGGAACGGTGTCCGTCACGGAGCCGGGTGACCGGCGGCCGGACGGGCGTCACCTGGGCGGGTGCCCCCGACCCGCCGTCCGCCTGTTCCCGCCTACCGTCCGTCACCGTGCGTACCGCGACGTCCCCCGGCCACCGGCGCCCGACGTGGCCGTCGGGTGATCCGGTGACGGTCGGTCACCCCCTCCCCGTCCGGCCGGACGTCGACGCCGAGCAGCGGGCCCGCCGGTCGGCGTTCCTGCTGCCGGCGCTGGTGCTCGGGCTGGGCGTGCCGCGGATGGTGCTCACCGGCGAGTACGCCGGCCTGCACGGGGACCTGGCGTGGACCGTCCTCGTCGCCGTCGCCGTGCTCACCGCCGCCGTTCCGCTGCTGGCGCCGCTGGTGCCGGCGCTGGAGCGCCGCGCGGCCGACACCGCGCGGCTGCACGTCGCGCTGCACACGCACACCGACCCCGGCCCGCGGCTGCGGGAGCGGCTCGACCTCGCGGCCCGGCGGGTGGTCCGGCTGCACTGGGTCGGCCGCTTCGTGCCGGTGCTCCCGCTGGTGCTGCTGCTGCAGGCCGACTGGGACCGGCCGGGCGCGGTGCCGGCCGCCGTCGCTGTGGTCGGCGGCTACGCGGTGCTGCGCTCGTGGCACCAGCGGCAGACGCTGGCCGCCGCGCGCTGGGTGGCCGAGCCGCCCGGGCCGCTGCGGGAGGTCCCGCCGCCGTCCTGGTGGGAGCCGTGGCTGGGCGGCCGCCGCCTGCTGGGACTCGTCGCGCTCTACACCCTCGCCGTCGCCGTGGGAGTGCTGACGACCGGCTGACGCCGCACGTCGGCCTGCGGTCGTCTCGCGCCCGCCGGGACGACCACGGGTCGACGACGGGCGCAGGCCGACGACGGGCGCGAGCTCAGCGGGTGCGGCGGAGCAGGGCCATGAACATCGCGTCGGTGCCGTGCCGGTGCGGCCACAGCTGCCCGTACGGCCCGCGCTCGACCCCGGGCACCCCGGCGAACAGCGGCGCCACCGGCAGCACCTCGACGTCGTCGCGCGCGGCCGCGGCGTCGGCGACGTCGACGGTCTCGGCGGCGTGCGGAGAGCAGGTCACGTAGGCCACGACGCCGCCGGGACGCACCGAGGCCAGCGCCCCGTCCAGCAGCGCCGTCTGCAGCTCCACCAGCGGGCCGACGTCCTCGGGCGTGCGGCGCCAGCGCACCTCCGGCCGGCGGCGCAGCGCGCCCAGCCCGGTGCAGGGCGCGTCGAGCAGCACCCGGTCGAAGGAGCCCGGCGGCCACGGCGGCTCGCGGCCGTCGGCGACCAGCACCTCGACGTCGTCCTCCCCGGCCAGCGTGCCGCGGACGAGCTCGGCGCGGTGCGGCGCGCGGTCGGCGGCGGTCAGGTGCACCCCGGCCGGGCGGACGGCGGCCAGCAGCCCCGCCTTGCCGCCGGGACCGGCGCAGACGTCGAGCCAGCGGACGTCCGGGCCCTCGAGGGGTGCGCGGGCCAGCAGCAGCGCCGCGAGCTGGCTGCCCTCGTCCTGCACCGCGGCCGCGCCGGCGCGCACCGACGGCAGCCGGCCGGGGTCCCCCCCGCCGAGCCGCACCGCGTGGGGCGACCACGGCCCCGGCGTCCCGCCGGACTCCTCGGCCAGCGCCGCGCGGTCCACGTGCCGGGCGACCAGGTGCACCTCGGGCGCGGCGTCGTCGGCCAGCAGCGCCGCTTCCAGCTCGTCGTCGCCCCCCAGCGCCTCCCGCCAGGCCGACACGATCCACTCGGGGTGGTCGGTGGCCAGCGCCAGCCGCCGGTCGCCCTCGGCGGCGAGCTGTCCGAGCCAGGCGGCCCGGTCGCCGCCCGTGGCCACCTTGCGCAGGACGGCGTTCACCAGGCCGGAGGCGCCGGTGCCGACGATGGCGCGGGTCAGGTCGACGGTGGTGGTGACGGCGGCGTGCGCGGGCACCCTCAGGTCCAGCACCTGGTAGGCGCCCAGCCGCAGCAGGTCGAGGACGCGCCGGTCGAGGTCGGCCAGCGGGCGGTCGACCAGCCGGGCCAGCACCGCGTCGAGGGTGCCCTGCGCGCGCAGCGCCCCGTAGGCCAGCTGGGTGGCGAAGGCGGCGTCGCGGGGCTCGAGGGAGCGCTCGCGCAGGAGCTGGGGCAGCAGCAGGTTGGCGTAGGCCCCGCGCGCCGAGACGCCGTCGAGGACGTCGTAGGCGGTCAGCCGGGCGCCGTCGAGGGGCGCGCGCCGGGTCGGTCGGGAGGGCCGCCGCTCCGGGCGGCCGGCCGGGCGCCGGGGCGGCCGCGTCATGCGCCCAGCCGCTCGCCGGGCGCCGGGCGGGCGCCGCGGGCCCAGTCGGCGGCCGGCAGCACCCGCTTGCCGGCCGGCTGCACCTCGCCCAGCCGGACCGCACCCCGGCCGGTGCCGACGACGACGCCGTCCGGACCCGCCGCGACCTCACCGGGCTCCAGCGCGGGCGGGCTCGGCAGCGGCTCGACCGGGCCCAGCCGCAGCCGGTCCCCGCGCCAGGTGGTCCACGCGCCCGGGGCCGGGGTCACGCCCCGCACCCGCCGGTCGACGACGTGCGCCGGCAGCGCCCAGTCGACCTGCGCGTCGGCGGTCTCGATGCGCGGCGCGAGGCTCACGCCGTCGGCCGGCTGCGCCCGGGGCACGAGCGTGCCGGCGGCGATGCCGTCGAGGGTGGCGACCAGCAGCCGCGCGCCGCTGACCGCGAGGCGGCCCAGCAGGTCCCCGGCGGTGTCGCGCGGGCCGATCGGCTCGGTGACCACGCCGAAGACCGGCCCGGTGTCCAGGCCCTGCTCCAGCCGGAAGGTGCACGCGCCGGTGACCTCGTCGCCGGCCATGAGGGCGTGCTGCACCGGAGCGGCGCCGCGCCAGGCCGGCAGCAGCGAGAAGTGCAGGTTGACCCAGCCGTGCGCGGGGAGGTCGAGCGCGGCCGGCGGGACCAGCGCGCCGTAGGCGACCACGGGCGCGCAGTCGACGGCGAGGTCGGCGAGCTGGGCCAGGAACTCCGGCTCGCGCGGCGAACGGGGCTGCAGCACGGGCAGGCCGGCGGCGTCGGCGCGCTCGGCCACCGGGGAGCGGCTGACCTTCCGGCCGCGGCCGGAGCGGGCGTCGGGGCGGGTGAGGACGGCGGCCACCTCGTGGCCGGAGGCCAGCAGCGCCTCCAGCGAGGGGACGGCGGGCCCGGGCGTCCCGGCGAACAGGAGCCTCAGTGGGGGCTCACCTCCACGCGCGGCACCCAGGCCTGCATGCCCCGCCACTCGGCCTCGGCGAGCTCGGCCAGCGCGGCGGCGCGCGCCTCGGGGTCCAGGCGGTCGACGAACACCACGCCGTCGAGGTGGTCGACCTCGTGCTGGACCGCGCGGGCCAGCAGGTCCGAGCCCTCCACCCGCACCGGGTCCCCGTGCACGTTCCAGCCGGTGGCCACGACGTGCAGGTGGCGCCGGCAGTCGAAGCGGTAACCCGGGATGGACAGGCAGCCCTCCGGCGCCTCCTCGGTCTCCTCGCCGACCAGGTCCACCGACGGGTTGACCAGGTGGCCCAGCTCGCCGTCGACGTACCAGGTGAACACCCGCAGCCCGACGCCGATCTGCGGCGCGGCCAGCCCGGCACCGCCGGCGGCGTGCATCGTCTCGGTCAGGTCGGTGACCAGGCCGCGCAGCTCGGCGTCGAAGTCGACGACGGGGGCCGCGGGCCGGTGCAGGACGGGGTCGCCCAGCAGCCGGATGGGGGTGACGCTCACCGGTCGATCGTAGGTGAGCGGCAGGAATGGCCATCTCCGCCGCCCGGCTCCTGCGGCTAGACCAGCTCGAGCGGGTCGAGCTGGACCCGGACGTGCTCGGGCACCTTCCTCGCGCTGCGCACGCCCTGCACCTCCGCCAGCGCGGTGGCCAGCGCCAGGCCCTCGCCGCGCGGCACCCGCACGAGGAAGCGCTCGCGCTCCCCCTCCTGACCCGGGCGGGGCGGCTCGGGGACCGGGCCGAGCAGGTCGGCGGCGGCGGGGAGGCGGGCGGCCGCGAGGAACTCCGCCAGCGCCGACGGCGACCCCGACAGCGCGGCCATCCGGGTGGCCGGCGGGAAGCCGAGCTCGCGGCGGTCGACGAGCTCCCGCTCGGCCAGCCAGCCCGGGTCCCAGCGGACCAGCGCCTGCACCACCGGGTGCGCGGCGTCGGCGGCGACGACGACCGAGCCGTGCGGCCGCACCAGCGTGGCGGCGTTCATCCAGCGGCGCAGCGTCTCCTCCCCGGCGCGCAGGTCGGCGCGCCCCAGCAGCGCCCAGGAGTCGAGCAGCAGCGCCGCGCCGTACCCGCCCTCGGCCACCGGCTCGGCGCCCGGGGTGGCCACCACCAGCGACGGCCCGCCCGGCACGGACGGCAGCACGCCTGAGCCGCGGCCCGACACCCGCACCGCCGCGCCGGGGAACGCCCGGCCCAGCTCCTCCGCGGTCCGCGAGGCGCCGACGACGGAGGCGCGCAGCTTGGTGCCGTGGCAGTGCGGGCAGTCGAAGGTGGCCGCCGGGCGGGCGCACCAGCGGCAGGCCGGCACCCGCGATCCGCCCGGCCCGGGGGCCGGCGCGATGCCGAGCGGCCCCGAGCACACGGCGCAGCGGGCCGGTCCCCGGCAGCGGTCGCAGGACAGCCCGGGCGCGTAGCCGGCGCGCGGCACCTGCACCAGCACCGGCGCCCCCTCCGCCAGCGCGGCGCGGGCCACGCGGTGGGCGAGGCTGGGCAGCCGGGCGGTGCGGGCGGCGGGGTCGCGGGCGAGCTCGTGGTCCTCGCCGAGGGCCTGCACGCGCGGGGCGGCCGCGCGCAGGGTGGCCCGGTCGGCGGTCAGCTCGTGCGCCCAGCCGCTCTGCACCAGCAGCTCCGCCTCGGCCGTCCGCGCGGTGGCCGCGACGACGGCGGCGCAGGAGGTCAGGTGCGCGCGGTGCACGAGCACGTCGCGGGCGTGCGCGTAGGGCGCGCGGGGCTCGGCGTGCAGGTCGTCCCCGTCGTCCCAGACGGCCACCAGGCCGAGGTCGGCGACCGGCGCGAAGGCCGCGGCGCGCGTGCCGAGGACCACCCTCGCGCTGCCGCGGGCGGCGTCGAGGAAGCGGCGGTAGCGGGCGTCGGGGGCGGCGTCGGCGCGCAGGACGACGAAGGAGCCCCGTGGCAGCCGGGCGGTGGCCGCGGCCTCCAGTCGGTCGAGGTCGCGGCCGTCGGGGACGACGACGAGCGCGCCGCGGCCGCCCGACAGCGCCGCCTGGCACAGCTCTGCCAGCCGCGCGGGCCAGTCCTCCCCCGGCAGCGCCGTCCACACCGCGCGGGCCGGACGGCCCTCGGCGACGGCGCCCAGCAGGGCCGGGCCGGTCGGGTAGCGGGCGAAGCCGGCCGGGTCGGGCGGTTCCGGCGGCGGGGGCGGATCGGCGGCGGGGCGCTTCTCGGCGGCGGCGCGGCGCGGCGGGACGGCCAGCCGCAGGACGTCGGTCAGCGTGCCGCCCCAGCGCTGGGCGACCGAGCGGGCGAGCGCGGCGACCTCCGGGGTGAGCACCGGCTCGCCGGAGACGAGCTTGGCCAGCGGCGCGAGCGTGCGGCCGCTCTCGCTGGTGTCGGCGAGCTCGAGGACGAACCCGTCGACGAGCTGCCCGGCGAAGCGGACCCGCACCCGGCAGCCGGCCCGGACCCCACCGGCCAGCTCGTCGGGGACCGCGTAGTCGAAGGTGCGGTCCAGGTGCGCCAGGGGCACGTCGACGACGACCCGGGCCACGCGGGGATGGCCCGGGTCGCCGGGAGGGAGAGCGGGAGCGGACGTCAGCGGGATCTCCGTTCGGCGCGGCCGGTCCCCGGCAGTCTCGTCGCCGGGTCCGACAGCGCCGGCGGGGACGTCCTCAGGCCCCGACGGCCGAGCGCAGCGCCTCGACGCGGTCGGTGCGCTCCCACGGCAACTCGACGTCGGTGCGGCCGAAGTGCCCGTAGGCGGCGGTCGGGCCGTAGATCGGCCGCAGCAGGTCCAGGTCGCGCACGATGGCGCCCGGGCGCAGGTCGAACACCGTGGTGACCGCCTTCTCCAGGACGTCGTCGGCGACGGTGCCGGTGCCGTGCGTGTCGACGAACAGGCCGACCGGGTGCGCGGCGCCGATGGCGTAGGCCACCTGCACCTCGCAGCGGCGGGCCAGGCCGGCCGCGACGACGTTCTTCGCCACCCAGCGCATCGCGTAGGCACCCGACCGGTCGACCTTCGACGGGTCCTTGCCCGAGAACGCGCCGCCGCCGTGGCGGGCCATGCCGCCGTAGGTGTCGACGATGATCTTGCGGCCGGTCAGCCCGGCGTCGCCCATCGGCCCGCCGATGACGAACTTGCCGGTCGGGTTGACCAGCAGCCGGTAGCCGTCGGTGGGCAGCCCGAGGGCCTGCAGCTCGGGCTCGACGACGAGCTCCTGCACGTCCGGGGTCAGCAGCTGCTCGATCGAGATGTCCTCGGCGTGCTGGGAGGAGACGACGACGGTGTCCACGCCGACCGGCCGGTCGTCCTCGTAGACGACGGTGACCTGGGTCTTGCCGTCGGGCCGCAGGTAGGGCACCGAGCCGTCCTTGCGGACCGTCGAGAGCCGGCGCGAGAGCCGGTGGGCCAGCGCGATCGGCAGCGGCATGAGCTCGGGGGTCTCGTCGGTCGCGTAGCCGAACATCAGGCCCTGGTCGCCGGCGCCCTGGCGCTCGATCTCGTCGTCGTCGGCGGCGCCGGTGGTGCGCGCCTCGTAGGCGGTGTCCACGCCCTGGGCGATGTCGGGCGACTGGGCGCCGATCGAGACGCTGACCCCGCAGGAGGCGCCGTCGAAGCCCTTGCGGGAGGAGTCGTAGCCGATCCGCAGCACGGTCTTGCGGACGATGTCGGCGATGTCGACGTAGCCGGCGGTGGTGACCTCGCCGGCGATGTGCACCTGGCCGGTGGTGATCAGCGTCTCGACGGCGACCCGGCTGCGGGGGTCCTGGCGCAGCATCTCGTCGAGGATCGCGTCGCTGATCTGGTCGGCGATCTTGTCGGGGTGGCCCTCGGTCACCGACTCGGACGTGAAGAGGCGGCGTGGCACTCGGTTCTCCCTGCTTCGGTGACGAGCTCGTGGCGCGGCCGGCCTGCGCCGCGTGAGCACGGTACCGGCGTCCCTCCCCCGCGGCGGCCGACGGTCACCCCAGGCGGGGGAGCACGACCTGCCAGACGGCCGCGGCGACGGCGTCCTTGGTGCCGTGCGGCACCTCGGTGGCGGTGCCGTCGGCGGCGAGGACGACGGCGGAGTTGTCGGGCCGCCCGAACACCCCGCCGCCGGAGACGTCGTTGACGACGAGCAGGTCGCAGCCCTTGCGGGCGAGCTTGGCGCGGGCGTGGGCGAGCACGTCGGCGTCGGCGTCCCCGGTCTCGGCGGCGAAACCGACCACGACCTGGCCGGGCGGGCGCTTGGTGACCAGCTCGGCGAGCACGTCGGGGTTGCGCACCAGCGGAACGGCGTCGGGCTCGCTCGCGCTGTCCTTCTTGAGCTTGGTGGCGGCGACCGTGGCCGGCCGGAAGTCGGCGACGGCGGCGGCCATGACGACGACGTCGGCCGTCGCTCCCCCGCCCGACCCCGCCTCGGCGAGCATCGCGGTGCGCAGCTCCTCCGCCGTCCCCACGGGGACCACGCGCACGCCGAAGGGCGCGGGCAGGTCGACGTTGGCCGCGACGAGGGTCACGTCGGCGCCGCGGGCGGCGGCGACGCGGGCCAGCGACCACCCCTGCCTGCCCGAGGAGCGGTTGCCCAGGTAGCGGACCGGGTCCAGCGGCTCGCGGGTGCCGCCGGCGCTGACCACCACCCGGCGGCCCGCGAGGTCGGCGCGCAGCACGTCGGCGCCGGCGGCGAGGACGACCCGGGCCAGCGCGGCGACGTCGGCGGGCTCGGGCAGCCGGCCGGGGCCGGAGTCGGGACCGGTCAGCCGCCCGACGGCCGGGGGCAGCACGATCGAGCCGCGGCGGCGGAGGGTGGCCACGTTCTCCCGGGTGGCCGGGTGCAGCCACATCTCGGTGTGCATGGCCGGCACGAACACGACCGGGCAGTGCGCGGTGAGCAGCGTGGCGGTGAGCAGGTCGTCGGCCCGGCCGGCGGCGGCGCGGGCGAGCAGGTCGGCGGTGGCCGGGGCGACGACGACGAGGTCGGCGGTCTGCCCGATCCGCACGTGGGCGACCTCGGGGACGTGCGACCACACGTCGGTGGTCACCGGCTTGCCGCTCAGCGCCTCGAAGGTGGCCGCGCCGACGAAGTGCAGCGCCGACTCGGTGGGCACCACGCGGACCTCGTGTCCGGCCTCGGTCAGCGCGCGCAGCAGCAGCGCCGACTTGTACGCGGCCACGCCGCCGCCCACGCCCAGCACGATCCGGCTCATGCGCAGGATCCTCCACGTGCGACGAGGCACCCGGCGACTGCCGGGTGCCTCGTCCTCAGTACGGGTGGGACCGGCTCAGTTCTCGCCGGCGGTGTGGGTCAGCAGACCCTCGTTGATCTCGCGCAGCGCGATGGAGAGGGGCTTCTCCTGCGGAGCGGTGTCGACCAGCGGGCCGACGTACTCCAGCAGGCCCTCGGAGAGCTGGCTGTAGTAGGCGTTGATCTGCCGCGCGCGCTTGGCGGCGAAGATCACCAGCCCGTACTTGCTGCTGGTGCGCTCGAGCAGCTCGTCGATCGGCGGGTTGGTGATGCCCTCGGGAGAGGGTGCGACTCCGGACACGGGCGCGTGGACTCCTCGGCTGGTCTGGTGGGAGCGACGGGCCTCGCGGCCGGTCACTCGGAGGCGCCGACGGACCTCTCGGACGACGGCGCAGCTAGCAAGGATACCAACTCGTCCGCAGCCCGCGCGACGTCGTCGTTGACCACCACGACGTCGAACTCCCCGGCGGCGTCCAGCTCGGCCTGCGCGATGGCCAGCCGGCGCTCCTGGACGGCCGGCGGCTCGGAGCCGCGGCCGGCCAGCCGGCTGACCAGCTCGGCCCAGGAGGGCGGGGCGAGGAAGACCAGCTGCGCCTCCGGGGCCCGCGCGCGCACCTGGCGGGCGCCCTGGAGCTCGATCTCCAGCAGCGCCGGCGCCCCGGCCGCGAGGCGCTCGCGGACCGGGGCGGCCGGCGTGCCGTAGCGGTTGCCCGCGTACTCGGCCCACTCGAGCAGGCCGTCGTCGGCGACCAGCCGGTCGAACTCGTCGTCGGTGAGGAAGTGGTAGTGCACCCCGTCGACCTCGCCCGGACGCTGCCGGCGGGTGGTCACCGACACCGACACCCACACGTCGGGGTGCCGGCGGCGGACCTCGGCGACGACGGTGCCCTTGCCGACCCCGGAGGGACCGGAGAGCACCGTCAGGCGCGCCTGGGAGAGAGCCGGCTGAGCTGTGGGCAACGCGGAGGTCCTCGTGGTGCTCGTGTCGGACGGGTGGTGCGGCGGGGACCTCAGGCCGTCGAGTCGGCGGGCACCTGGTCGGCGACCACCTGATCGCCGCCGAACTCGGCCTCCAGCGCCCGGCGCTGGTTGGCGCCCAGGCCGCGCACCCGGCGGGTCGGGGAGATCTCGAGCCGCTCCATGATCTTCGCAGCCCGCGCCTTGCCCACGCCGGGCAGGGACTCCAGGACCGCGGAGACACGCATCTTGCCGATGACCTCGTCGGTCTCGCCCTGCTTGAGGACGTCGCCGACCGTGGCGCCCTTGCTCTTGAGCCGCTCACGGAGCTCGGCGCGCGCCTTTCGGGCGGCGGCGGCCTTCTCGAGAGCGGCGGCGCGTTGTTCCGGGGAGAGGTCGGGGAGGGGCATGGTGCGTCCCATCGTGTCGTTGCCGGGATCTGCCACCCGGCGGGTGCGTGCGGTGTCGTCGGCCGGGGCCCGCGGTCTGAGCCCGGCGGTCAACCTAGTAACCCCGAATGCGCAGGTCACGCCCCCTGCGCGCGACCAATCCGATCTCCACTCGTCCGCCGGTGACGCGCTGTGGAGCCCTCGGGTGACCGTCCGTGAGGACTGCAGGTCAGGAAGTATACGAAACGCATTCGTTCCGAGCTCGTCTCCGGTACCGACCTCGGCGCGACACGCCGGTGCGAGCTGCCCGCCGGCCCGCTCAGCCGGCGCGGCGGCGACCCGACCGGCGGCCCAGCGCCCATCCGCCGACGGCGGTGAGCACCAGGATCCCGGCCGCGACCAGGCCTGCGCCGACGAGGTGGCCGCGCTCCCACAGCACCGCCCCGCCGTCGAACGTCAGGGTCAGCGTGCTCGTGTAGGCCGAGTCGGGCACCAGCGGCGCGTGGGCCCGGGGGGCGCCGGCTCCCCCCGGATGCGTGTTGGTCCACCAGAAGACGGCGACCCCGGCGACGGCGAGGCCCGCGCCCAGCGCCGCGAGCGCCCACGGCAGCGCGCGCCTCACCGGGTGAGCTCCTGCACCCAGCGGGCGGCGGCGGTGCGCAGCGCGGCCGGGTCCGGGCCGGCGGCCAGCACGTCGCGGGACACGGTCGGGACGACGGCGCGGCCGGGGCCGAACAGCCGCCGCAGGTCCGCCGGCGTCCCGCCCTGCGCGCCCAACCCCGGCGCCAGCACCGGACCGCCGAGCCCGTCGAGGTCGACGTCGAGGTCGGTCAGCGTGGCTCCCACGACGACGCCGAAGCTGCCCGTGGTGGCCCCCCAGCGGCTGGACAGGTCCTGCACCGCGCCGAGGTCGGGCAGCGGGTCGCCGACCACCCAGCCCGGCGTGTTCCACCCGCGCACGGTGTCGACGACGACCTGCGCCACCGAGCGCCCCCCCACGGCCGCGGACTGCAGCGTGGCGGCGTCGGGGTTGGAGGTGCGGGCGAGCACGAACAGCCCGCCGCCGGCCAGGCGGGCGGTGTCGACGGCCGGCTGCAGCGAGCCCGGGCCCAGGTACGGGCTCACCGTGAGCGCGTCGACGGCCATCGGGTGCTCCGGGCGCAGCACGTCGGCGTAGGCGTCCATCGTCGAGCCGATGTCGCCGCGCTTGGCGTCGAGCAGCACCAGCGCGCCGGCCGCGCGGGCCCGGGCGACGGCGTCCTCCAGCACGGCCAGGCCGCGCGAGCCGTGCCGCTCGAAGAACGCCGACTGCGGCTTGAGGACGGCGACCTCGCCGGCCAGCGCGTCGACGACCGTGTCGGCGAACCGGCGCAGCCCGTCGACGTCGTCGGCCAGCCCCCAGCGCTCCAGCAGCGGCGCGTGCGGGTCGATGCCCACGCACAGCGGGCCGCGGGCGGCGACGGCGTCGGCGAGCCGCTGCCCGAAGGGCAGGGTCCCGGACCGCGCCGTCCCGGACGGTGCCGTCACCGCGGCACCGACCGCGGCAGGGTGTCGCCGAGGGCGGCGATGCAGTCGCGGGCGAGGAACGGGTCGGCGAAGGCGCCGGAGGCGGACTGCACGGCGTCGGCCCCGGCCTCGAACAGCGCCGCGAACGAGGCGACGTCGGTGACCCCGCCCATGGCCAGCACGTCGAAGCGGTGCCCGCCGGCCTCCCGCAGCACCACCAGCCGGCGGGTGAGGTCGAGGGCCGCGCCGCGGGCCGCCGCACCGGACAGCCCGGCCAGCGCCCGGCCGGGGAAGGTCGGCTCGCCGTCGCTGCGCACCACGCGGCGCTGCAGCGTGTTGATGCCCGCGACGCCGTCGACCAGCGGCGCGAGCCGGGGCACCAGCGCGGCCAGGCCCGGCTCGTCGAGCCAGGACAGCTTGGCCACCAGCCCGGTGCGGTCGTCGAGCGCGCGGCGCACCCCCTCCACGACGGCGAGCGTGGCGTCGGCGTCGAGGCACAGCGGCGGCTTCACCCCGTCCGGAGAGCCGCTCAGGGTGTTCGGGCAGGACAGGTTCAGCTCGACGACGGGGGCGCCGGCCTCCTGGGCCATGCACGCGACCCGCGCGAAGTCCTCGACCAGGCCGGGGCCCTCGCCCTCCCCCATCACGCTGGCCAGCAGCAGCTGGTCGGCGTCGACGGTGGCCAGCGACCGCTCGAGGTCGGGCATCCACTCCTCCGGCGCCGGCGAGGGGACGCCGAAGGAGTTCACCGTGCTGACGTCCGGGGAGCCGGGCGCCACCCAGTCCCACGGGTCGGACACCACGACGTCGGCGGCCGGCCGCGGCGCGAAGGTCCAGTTCGGCTGCACGTTCGGCTCGTGGGCGCGGCTGCGGACGGTCTTGTACGTGAGCACGCCGAACCCGTTGCGGGCGTGGAAGCGCACCCACTCCGTGCTGCCGTTGAGCACGCAGGCGGGCACGCCCAGCGGGAAGCCGACGTCGCGGCCGAGCACCCGCCAGCGCCGGTCACCGGCCCGCGGCCGCTCCGCCAGCCGCGGGCCGACCGGGGTGCTCAGGTTGTCGCGGTAGGAGCCGAGCACGTCGTAGGACGGCGTCCGCACCCCGTGCGCGGCGAGCAGGCCGCCGTGCCCGGCGAAGAAGGCGACCCGGGTGAGCAGCGGCAGGTCGTCGTCACCCGCCTCGCCGGCCGCCAGCCGCGCGGCCAGGTCCCGCGCCGCCGTCCCGAGCGCGTCGAGCTCGGCGGCCGGCGGCGCCGCGAACCGGGTGACCCCGGCGAGGAACGCCGCCGGCAGCCCGTCGAGCAGCCCCAGGGCGGCCAGGTCGTCCCGCACCCGCCCCACCACCCCGGAGGAGCCCTTGTCGCGACATCGGCCGTTCACGGGCGCGGGGCGAGCAGGGCCGCGTGGACCTCCTGCAGGCTGCGCACGCCGAGGCCGCCGCGGCGCAGCGCCTCGATGCCCTGCACCGCCGCGGCCATGCCCTGCACCGTGGTGATGCACGGGATGCCGGCGCTGACCGCCGCGGTCCGGATCTCGTAGCCGTCCAGCCGCGGGCTGCTGTTGCCCGGCGACCCGAACGGCGTGTTGACGACGATGTCGACGTCGCCGGCGAGGATCCGCTCCACGCAGTTGCCCGGGCCCTCGCTGTACTTGCCGACCACCTCGCAGTCGACGCCGTTGCGGCGCAGCACCTGCGCGGTGCCGGCGGTGGCCAGGACGCGGAAGCCGAGGTCGGCCAGCCGCTTGACCGGGAAGACCGCGGCCCGCTTGTCCCGGTTGGCCAGCGAGACGAACACCGTGCCCTCGGTGGGCAGCGAGCCGTAGGCGGCGGCCTGCGACTTGGCGAACGCCGTGCCGAAGCCGTCGTCGAGGCCCATGACCTCGCCGGTGGACTTCATCTCCGGCGAGAGCACCGTGTCCACCCCGTGCCCGTCGACGGTGCGGAACCGGTGGAAGGGCAGCACCGCCTCCTTGACCGCGATCGGCGCGTCCTCGGGCAGGTCGGTGCCGTCGCCGGTGGCCGGCAGCACCCCGGCGGCGCGCAGGTCGGCGACGGTCTCCCCCACCGCGATCCGGGCCGCGGCCTTGGCGAGCTGGACCGCCGTCGCCTTGGACACGAACGGCACGGTGCGGCTGGCCCGCGGGTTGGCCTCGAGCACGTGGAGGACGTCGTCCTTGAGGGCGTACTGGACGTTGATCAGGCCGCGCACGCCGATCCGCGCGGCGAGCTTCTCGGTGGCGGCCCGGATCCCCAGCAGGTCCGCCGACCCCAGCGTGATCGGCGGCAGGGCGCACGCGGAGTCGCCGGAGTGGATGCCGGCCTCCTCGATGTGCTCCATGACGCCGCCGAGGTAGAGGTCGGTGCCGTCGTAGAGCGCGTCGACGTCGATCTCGACGGCGTCCTCCAGGAACCGGTCGACCAGCACCGGGTGCGCGGGGCTCACGTCGGTGGCCTTGGCGATGTAGGCCTCGAGCGTGGCGTCGTCGTAGACGATCTCCATGCCGCGCCCGCCCAGCACGTAGGACGGCCGCACCAGCACCGGGTAGCCGATCTCCGCGGCGATGGCGCGTGCCTCGGCGAACGTCGTGGCGGTGCCGTGCTTGGGGGAGAGCAGGCCGGCGTCGGCGAGCACCCGGGAGAACGCCCCGCGGTCCTCGGCGTCGTCGATGGCCTCCGGCGAGGTGCCCAGCACCGGCACGCCGGCGTCCTTGAGCCGCTGGGCCAGGCCCAGCGGGGTCTGCCCGCCGAGGGTGCAGACGACCCCGGCCACCGGGCCGGCGGTGCGCTCGGCCTCCACCACCTCGAGGACGTCCTCGAAGGTCAGCGGCTCGAAGTACAGCCGGTCGGCGGTGTCGTAGTCGGTGGAGACGGTCTCGGGGTTGCAGTTGACCATCACGGCCTCGTAGCCGGCGTCCTGCAGCGCCATCACCGCGTGCACGCACGAGTAGTCGAACTCGATGCCCTGCCCGATCCGGTTGGGGCCCGAGCCGAGGATCAGCACGGCCGGCTTCTCCCGCGGCTCGACCTCGCTCTCCTCGTCGTAGGACGAGTAGTGGTACGGCGTGCGGGCGGCGAACTCCGCGGCGCAGGTGTCCACGGTCTTGAACACCGGCCGCACGCCCAGCCGGTGGCGCAGCAGCCGGACGCCGTCCTCCCCCGACAGCTCCGGGCGCAGCGCCGCGACCTGCCGGTCGGACAGGCCGTGCCGCTTGGCCCTCCGCAGCACCGCGGCGGTGAGCGCCGGCGCGTCGCGGACCTCGGCGCCGACCTCTCCGACCAGCGCGATCTGGTCGACGAACCACGGGTCGAAGCCACTGGCCTCGGCCACCTGCTCGACGGTCGCGCCGGCCCGCAGCGCCGCCTCGGCCACGTAGAGCCGGCCGTCGACCGGCGTCCGCAGCGCCTCCAGCAGTTCCTCGGCGCTCGACCCGTCGTCGGGGCCGGTCCAGAACCCGGCGACCTTCGTCTCCGTGGACCGCATCGCCTTGCCCAGCGCCTCGGGGAAGTTGCGGCCCATCGCCATGACCTCGCCGACGCTCTTCATCGTCGTGGTCAGCCGCGGGTCGGCGCCGGGGAACTTCTCGAACGCGAACCGCGGGATCTTCACCACGACGTAGTCCAGCGCGGGCTCGAAGCTCGCCGGGGTGACGCCGGTGATGTCGTTGGTGATCTCGTCGAGGGTGTAGCCGATGGCCAGCTTCGCGGCGATCTTGGCGATCGGGAAGCCGGTGGCCTTCGACGCCAGCGCCGACGAGCGGGACACCCGCGGGTTCATCTCGATGACGACGAGCCGCCCGTCGGCCGGGTTGACGGCGAACTGGATGTTGCAGCCGCCGGTGTCGACGCCGACCGCGCGCAGCACCGCGATGCCGACGTCGCGCATCCGCTGGTACTCCCGGTCGGTGAGCGTCATCGCCGGGGCGACGGTGACCGAGTCTCCGGTGTGCACGCCCATCGCGTCGACGTTCTCGATCGAGCAGATGACGACCACGTTGTCGCTGCGGTCGCGCATGAGCTCGAGCTCGTACTCCTTCCACCCGAGCACCGACTCCTCGACCAGCACGGTGTGCACCGGGGAGTCGGCCAGGCCGTGGGAGGCCATCCGCCGCAGCATCGCCTCGTCGGTGGCGAAGCCGGAGCCCAGGCCGCCCATGGTGAAGCTCGGCCGGATGACGACCGGGTAGCCGACCTCCTCCGCCGTCTGCAGCGCCTCCTCGACGCTGCCGCAGACCCGCGAGCGCGGGGCGTCGGCGCCGATCGACCGGACGATGTCCTTGAACATCTGCCGGTCCTCGCCGCGGTTGATCGCGTCGACGTCGGCGCCGATGAGCCGGACCCCGTACCGCTCCAGCGTGCCGTTCTCGTACAGGCCGATGGCGATGTTGAGCGCGGTCTGCCCGCCGAGGGTGGCCAGCAGCGCGTCGGGGCGCTCCTTCGCGATCACCCGCTCCACGAACTCCGGCGTCAGCGGCTCGATGTAGGTGGCGTCGGCGACGTCGGGGTCGGTCATGATCGTCGCCGGGTTGCTGTTGACCAGGCTGACCCGCAGCCCCTCGGCGCGCAGCACGCGGCAGGCCTGGGTGCCGGAGTAGTCGAACTCGGCGGCCTGGCCGATGAGGATCGGCCCCGAGCCGATGACCAGGACGTGCTCGATGTCGGTGCGCTTGGGCATCAGGACTGACCCTCCCCGCCCGCGCGGACGGACTCCATGAGGTCGACGAAGCGCTGGAACAGCGGCGCGGCGTCGTGCGGACCGGCGGCGGACTCCGGGTGGAACTGCACGCTGAACGCCGGGGCGTCGAGCAGCCGGAGCCCCTCGACGACGTCGTCGTTGAGGCCGACGTGGCTCACCTCGACCCGGCCGTGGGGGGTGTCGGTGGGCCGGTCCAGCGGCGCGTCGACGGCGAACCCGTGGTTGTGGCTGGTGACCCGGACGGTGCCGCTGACCCGGTCGAGCACCGGCTGGTTGAGCCCGCGGTGACCGAAGCGCAGCTTGTAGGTGCCCAGGCCCAGCGCGCGGCCGAGGATCTGGTTGCCGAAGCAGATGCCGAACAGCGGCCGGCCGGCGTCGAGCACGCCGCCCACCGCGGCGACGGCGTAGTCGGCCGCGGCCGGGTCGCCGGGGCCGTTGGAGAGGAAGACCCCGTCGGGACCGGCGGCCAGCAGGTCGGCCGCGGTCGCCGTCGAGGGCAGCACGTGCGTCTCCACGCCGAGCTCGGCGAGGTGGCGCGGGGTGGCGGTCTTGATGCCGAGGTCGAGCGCGGCGATGGTGAACCGCGTCTCCCCCACCGCCGGGACGACGTAGGGCTCGCGGGTGCTCACCTGCGGCGCGAGGTCGGCGCCCGCCATCCCCTCGGCGGCGCGCACCCGGGCGAGCAGGGCGCCCGCGTCGGTGTCGACGCTGCTGATGCCGGCGCGCATCGCGCCGCGCTCGCGCAGGTGGCGGGTCAGCGCGCGGGTGTCGATGCCGCTGATCCCGACGACGCCCTGCGCGGCGAGCTCGTCGTCGAGACCGCCGGTGGCCCGCCAGTTGGCCGGGCGGCGGGCGGGGTCGCGGACGACGAAGCCGGCCACCCACATGCGGCCGCTCTCGTCGTCCTCGCCGTTGACGCCGGTGTTGCCCACGTGCGGCGCGGTCATGGTGACGATCTGGCCGGCGTAGCTGGGATCGGTCAGCGTCTCCTGGTAGCCGGTCATCCCGGTGGCGAACACCGCCTCGCCGACCGTCGTGCCGACCCTGCCGTAGGCCTCGCCGCGGAACGTCCGCCCGTCCTCCAGGACGAGGATCGCCTCGGTCACTTCTGTGCCTCTCCGTCCAGAACGGTCGCCGTCCCCCGGAGGAACGTGGCGACCACCCGGCCGGGCAGCTCCCGGCCGGCATAGGGGCTGTTGCGGCTGCGGCTGGCCAGCGCGGCCGGGTCGACGACGGCCCGGGCGGCGGGGTCGAGCAGCAGCAGGTTCGCCGGCTCGCCGGGCGCCAGCGGACGCCCGTGCCCGTCGAGGCGGCCGATCGCCGCCGGGCGGACCGACATCCGGTCGGCCACGCCGGCCCAGTCGAGCAGGCCGGGCTCCACCAGCGTCTCCAGCACGACCGACAGCGCCTGCTCCAGCCCGAGCATCCCGGGCCGGGCCTGCGCCCACTCGCTCTCCTTGTCCTCCACCGCGTGCGGGGCGTGGTCGGTGGCGACGGCGTCGATCGTGCCGTCGGCCAACCCGGCGCGCAGCGCCTGCACGTCGGCGTCGGTGCGCAGCGGCGGGTTGACCTTGAACACCGGGTCGTAGGACGCCGCAGCCGACTCGGTGAGCAGCAGGTGGTGGGGGGTGACCTCGGCGGTCACCTGCACGCCACGCGACTTGGCCCACCGCAGGATCTCGACCGACCCGGCGGTGGACACGTGGCAGACGTGCAGCCGCGCGCCCACGTGCTCGGCGAGCAGCACGTCGCGGGCGATGACCGCCTCCTCGGCGGCGGCCGGCCAGCCGGTGAGCCCCAGCCGCGCGGAGAGGTCGCCCTCGTTCATCTGCGCGCCGGCGGTCAGCCGCGGCTCCTCGGCGTGCTGGGCGACGACGCCGTCGAAGGCCTTCACGTACTCCAGCGCGCGGCGCATGAGGGCGGGGTCGGCGACGCAGTGCCCGTCGTCGGAGAAGACCCGCACGCGGGCGGCGGAGTCGGCCATCGCGCCGAGCTCGGCCAGCCGCTCGCCGCGCAGCCCGACGGTCACCGCCCCCACCGGGACGACGTCGACCAGCCCGGCCTGCCGGCCCAGCCGCCACACCTGCTCGACGACGCCGGCGGTGTCGGCGACCGGGTCGGTGTTCGCCATGGCGTGCACCGCGGTGAACCCGCCGAGGGCCGCGGCGCGGCTGCCGGTCTCGACGGTCTCGGCGTCCTCGCGGCCGGGCTCGCGCAGGTGGGTGTGCAGGTCGACCAGGCCGGGCAGGGCGACCAGCCCGTCGGCGTCGACGACGGTGGCGCCCGGGACGGACAGGCGCTCCCCCACCGCGGCGATGCGGCCGTCCCTGAGCAGCAGGTCCGTGGGATCGCCGCCGAGCACGCGCGCCCCCTTGATCAGCGTGGTCACGAGGGAGCCCCTCCCAGGAGCAGGTAGAGGACCGCCATCCGCACGCTGACGCCGTTGGCGACCTGCTCGACGATGGTCGAGCGGACCGAGTCGGCGACGTCGGCGGCGATCTCCATGCCGCGGTTCATGGGGCCGGGGTGCATGACGATCGCGTCGTCGGAGAGCACGCCCATGCGGCGGGCGTCGAGGCCGTAGCGGCGGCTGTACTCCCGCGCGCTCGGGAAGAACGAGGCGTTCATCCGCTCGGCCTGGACGCGCAGCATCATCACCGCGTCGGCCTTCGGCAGGACGGCGTCGAGGTCGTAGGAGACCTGCACCGGCCAGGAGCCCACGCCCACCGGCAGCAGCGTGGGCGGGGCGACGAGGGTGACCTCCGCGCCCAGCGTCGACAGCAGCCAGACGTTGGAGCGGGCCACCCGGCTGTGCAGGACGTCGCCGACGACGGCCACCCGCACCCCGTCGAGGCGGCCCAGGCGGCGCCGGATCGTGTAGGCGTCCAGCAGCGCCTGGGTGGGGTGCTCGTGGGTGCCGTCACCGGCGTTCACGACGCTGCCGCGCACCCAGCCGGCCAGCCGGTGCGGCGCCCCCGACGACGGGTGGCGGACGACGATCGCGTCGCTGCCCATCGCCTCCAGCGTGAGGGCGGTGTCCTTGAGGCTCTCGCCCTTGGAGACGCTGCTGCCCTTGGCGGAGAAGTTGATGACGTCGGCACTGAGCCGCTTGGCCGCCAGCTCGAAGGAGATGCGGGTGCGGGTGGAGTCCTCGTAGAAGAGGTTGACCACGGTGCGCCCGCGCAGGGTGGGGAGCTTCTTGACCTCGCGGCCGGCCAGCGCCGAGTCGATCTGCGCGGCGGTGTCGAGGACCAGGGTGGCGTCGGCGCGGTCGAGGTCGGCCGCCTCCAGCAGGTGCCGCTTCACGCGTTGCTCCCCTGGCCGGCTCCGGCCACGACCAGGACCTCGTCGACGCCGTCGGTCTCGGCGAGGTGCACCCGGACCTGCTGGGCCCGGGAGGTGGGCACGTTCTTGCCCACGTAGTCGGCGCGGATCGGCAGCTCCCGGTGTCCGCGGTCGACCAGCACCGCGAGCTGCACCGCCCGGGGCCGGCCGAGGTCCCGCAGCGCGTCGAGCGCCGCCCGGACCGAGCGGCCGGAGAACAGGACGTCGTCGACGAGGACGACCAGCCGGCCGTCGATGCCCTCGGGCGGGAGGACGGTGTCCTCCAGCGCGCGGACCCCGCGCAGGCGCAGGTCGTCGCGGTAGAGGGTGATGTCGACGGTGCCGACGTCGACCGCGGTGCCGGCGAAGGCGGCGATGCGGCCGGCCAGCCGGCGGGCGAGCGGGGCGCCGCGGGTGGGGATCCCGACGAGGACGACGTCGCGGAGCCCGGCTCCGTCGTCGCCGGCCCCACCACCCCCGGCGCACTTCTCGATCACCTGGTGGGCGATCCGGTCGACCACGCGGGCGACGTCGGCGGCGCCCAGCAGGACGGTGGACGGGTTCTCGGGCACGGGCGCGGGCGAGCCGGCCATCGGGCCTCCTTCCCCGCCTCACGGGACGGGTCGTTAAAGGAGTGGGGTGGACCGGCGCCGACCGTACTGCACCCGTGCGTGTGATCGTCGTCGCGCGTCGTGGTCCCGCAGGTGGGCGCCGGTGTCCCAGGATGATCCGGAAGAGGGATGCGCTGTCGCTCGGCGAGATCACTGAGTACGCTGCGTGACGACGGAGCCCCGGACACGACGACGGACAGTGAGCGACTGACGCATGAGCACCGACTACTCTCGGGCCCTCGGTGCCCGGCTGCGGGCGATCCGCAACCAGCAGGGCCTCTCCCTCCAGGGCGTGGAGGACAAGTCGCACGGCCGCTGGAAGGCCGTCGTCGTCGGCTCCTACGAGCGTGGCGACCGCGCGGTGACCGTGCAGCGACTCTCCGAGCTGGCCGTGTTCTACGGCGTGCCGGTCTCCGAGCTGCTGCCCGACCCGCGCCCGTCGTCGGCCGTCACCTCGACGACGAAGATCGTGCTCAACCTCGAGTCGCTGGGCTCGCTGCCCGCCGACGAGGCCGGCCCACTGGCCCGCTATGCCTCGACCATCCAGGCGCAGCGCCACGACTACAACGGCAAGGTCCTCTCCATCCGTGCGGAGGACCTCAAGTCGCTGGCGATCATCTACGACATGAGCCCCGACGAGCTGACCACCCGGCTCATCGAGTGGGGCGTGCTCAACCCCGGCATGGACGCCGCCGCCCTCATGGCCGAGGACGAGGACGAGAGCTGGGACCGCCGCCGCGCTCCCCGCTGAGGGAGCGCTCCCCACGGTCCGCCCCCGGACCCACGGGGACGTCACGGGGAGGGCACCGGGAACCGTCGGTGGGCGGACCTAGCGTCGGCGGCGCCGAGACCGCGCATCCCGAGGAGCAGCCGTGAGCACCGTCCCGCCCGTCCCGATGCCCGACCGGGACACCCTGCTGGCCGCGGACCGCCGGGCCGCGGTGCGGCGCGCACGGCGGCTCAACGCCGGCGCCCGGGCCGCGGCGATGCTGGCCGCCGCGGAGGCCGGCCGGCGGGCCTGAGGGCTGGGACCCGGCACTCAGGACCCGGCACTCAGGACCCGGCACTCAGGACGAGGTGGGCACCTCGGCGTCGAGGATGGCGCCGAGAACGCCGTTGACGTAGGCCGGCGAGTCGTCGGTCGACAGCGACCGGGCGAGCTCCACGGCCTCGTCGATCACGACGGCGTCGGGCACGTCGTCGGCCCAGAGCAGCTCGTACACCGCCATCCGCAGGATCGCGCGGTCGACGTCGGGCAGCCGGTCGATCGACCAGCCGCGGGCGTGCCGGTCGATCAGGTCGTCGATGCGGGCGCTGTTCGCCGCCACGCCCTCGACCAGCCGGACGGCGTGGTCGGGGACGGGCGGGGAGACGTCGGCGATCCGCTCGCGCAGCAGCTCCACCGGGTCGGCGCTCCGCAGGTCGGCCTCGTAGAGGACGTCGACGGCGCGCTTGCGCGCCTTGGTGCGGGCAGCCATGTCAGTCCTACCCGGCCCGCCCGGTCAGTTGGCGCGGCCGAGGTACCGGCCGTCGCGGGTGTCGACCTTGAGCCTGTCGCCGGT
Organism: Geodermatophilus amargosae; assembly: GCF_041028265.1. Taxonomy (GTDB): domain Bacteria; phylum Actinomycetota; class Actinomycetes; order Mycobacteriales; family Geodermatophilaceae; genus Geodermatophilus; species Geodermatophilus amargosae_A. Next base: position 336,212 of record NZ_JABGCW010000005.1, on the reverse strand, counting down.
GTTGACGAACAGCGGCACGTTGATCTGCGCCCCGGTCTCCAGGGTCGCGGGCTTGGTGCCGCCGGTCGAGCGGTCGCCCTGCAGGCCCGGGTCGGTGTGCTGCACCACGAGCTCCATGGTCACCGGGAGCTCGACGTAGAGCGGGGTGCCCTCGTGCACCGCGACGACGGCCTCGGTGTTGTCCAGCAGGTAGTCCGCGCCGGTGCCGACGGTGGCGGCGGGGACGTAGATCTGCTCGAAGGTGTCGCCGTCCATGAAGACGAAGTCGTCGCCCTCGCGGTACAGGTAGGTCATGTTCCGCTTGTCGACCGTGGCCGTGTCGACCTTCGTGCCGGCGTTGAAGGTGCGGTCGACGACCTTGCCCGAGAGCACGTTCTTCAGCGTCGTCCGGACGAACGCGCCGCCCTTGCCGGGCTTGACGTGCTGGAACTCGGTGACGGCCCACAGCTGGCCGTCGAGGTTGAGGACCAGGCCGTTCTTGAGGTCGTTGGTGGTAGCCATCTAGAGGACCAGCAGTTCCTTGCTCGTGAGGGTCAACAACTCCGGCGCGTCCGCCGTGACGACGAGCGTGTCCTCGATGCGGACACCGCCGTGGCCGGGGAGGTAGACCCCCGGCTCCACGGTGACGGCCATGCCTGCGGTGAGCCTACCCGCGCCCAGCGGGCCGATGCCCGGCGCCTCGTGGATCTGCAGGCCCACCCCGTGCCCGAGGCCGTGGGTGAAGTGGTCGGCGTGCCCGGCCGCGGCGATGACGTCGCGGGAGGCCGCGTCGACGGCGACGACGTCGGCGCCCACCGCCAGCGCCGCGCGCCCGGCAGCCTGCGCCTCGGCCACCAGCGCGTAGACCTCCCGCTGCCAGTCGGCGGCGTGGCCGAGCACCAGCGTGCGGGTCATGTCGGAGTGGTAGCCGTCGACGGTGGCGCCGAAGTCGAGCTTGAGGAAGTCGCCGCCGGCCAGCACGGTGCGGTCGGGGCGGTGGTGCGGGATCGCGGAGTTGGCGCCGGTGGCCACGATTGTCTCGAACGACGGCGCCTCGGCACCCAGCGCCAGCATGCGGGCGTCGAGCTCCCGGCCCACCTCGAGCTCGGTGCGCCCGGGGCGCAGCGCGCCCTCCGCGGCGAGCTCGGCCAGTGCCTGGTCGGCGACCGCGCAGGCCCGGCGCAGCGCGTCGACCTCGTCGTCGTCCTTGACCGCGCGCAGCTCCTCGACCGCGCGGCGCACCGACACCAGGTCGGGCACCGTGCCACCGGCCGCGGCGTCGGCGAGCACCCGCTCGAGCTGGGCGAGCCCGTCGACGGTCACCGAGTGGCTCTCGTAGCCCAGGCGACCGGCGCCGGCGCGCACCGCCTCACCGGCCAGCGCCGGCACGGTGGCGCGGTCGACCAGCAGCTCGAGGTCGGGGACCTGGGTGCCGGCCTGGGTGGTGTAGCGGCCGTCGGTGCCGAAGAGGTCCGACCCGTCGGTGCGCAGCAGCAGCGCGCCGTTGGAGCCGGTGAACCCGGTCAGGTACCGGACGTTGAGCAGGTCGGTCACCAGGACGGCGTCCATGCCCCGCTCGGCCGCCGTGGCCCGCAGCCGCTCCCGACGCTCGGCCGCCCTGCTCACCGCACACCCCGCAGGGACAGCCACTGCAGGGCCAGTACGTAGCCCTCGATGCCCAGGCCGGCGATGACGCCGTCCGCCACGGCCGACACGTGGGAGTGGTGCCGGAACGGCTCGCGCTTGTGGATGTTGCTGATGTGCACCTCGACCAGCGGCGCGCCCAGCGCGGCGAGCGCGTCGTGCAGCGCGATCGAGGTGTGCGACCAGGCGGCCGGGTTGAGCACCACGGGGTCCCCGGCGTCGGTGGCCTCGTGTATCCAGCGCAGCATCTCGGCCTCGTCGTCGGTCTGCCGGACGCGGACCTCCATGGCCAGCTCGCGGGCGGCGTCCTCGAGCAGCTGGACGAGCTGGGCGTGGGTGGTGGTGCCGTAGACCTCCGGCTCCCGGGTGCCGAGCCGGCCGAGGTTGGGACCGTTGAGGACCTGGACGGTCACTGTTCCTCCGATACTGCGGCCCACGCCGCGTCCAGCCACGCCGGGTCGGGGTCGGTCAGGATGCCGGGGTTGCCCAGCCCGTCGAGGACGACGAACCGCAGCGTCGCCCCGCGGGCCTTCTTGTCCACGCGCATCACCGACTGCAGCGCCGCCCAGTCGCCGTCGTAGCGGGTGGGCAGCCCCATCGCCGTGAGCAGCTCGCGGTGCCGGTCGGCCTCGGCCCGCGGGAGCCGCCCCGCCTGCACGCCGAGCTCGGCGGCGAAGACCAGCCCGACGGCGACCGCCTCGCCGTGCCGCCAGCCGAAGTCCTCCACCCGCTCGACGGCGTGGCCCAGCGTGTGCCCGTAGTTGAGGTACTCGCGGACGCCGGTGTCGAACAGGTCCTGGCCCACGGCGTCGGCCTTGACCCGCACCGCGCGCTCGATGAGCTCCTCGGTGTCGCGGCGACCGGTCGGGTCGGCGGCGAGCAGGTCGAGGATGACGCCGTCGGCGATGAAGCCGCACTTGACGACCTCGGCCATGCCGGCGCGGAACTCCGCCTCGGGCAGCCCGGCGAGGACGTCGGTGTCGGCGAGCACCCCGGCCGGCGGGTGGAACGCGCCCACCAGGTTCTTGCCGGCGCCGGTGTTGATGCCGGTCTTGCCGCCCACCGCGGCGTCGACCATGCCCAGCACGCTGGTGGGCAGGTGCACCACCCGCACGCCGCGGGTCCAGGTGGCGGCGAGGAACCCGGCGAGGTCGGTGACCGCTCCCCCGCCGACGCCGACCACGGCGTCCGAGCGCGTGAGGCCGAGCCGGCCGAACTGTTCCCACGCCTGCGCGGCGACCTCGGCGGTCTTGGCGGCCTCGCCGTCGGGCACGACGACGGCCTCGGCGGCGACCCCGGCGGTCTGCAGCGTCTCGACGGCGGCCCCGGCGAGCGCGGCCAGCGGTGGGGCGTGCACGACGGCGGCCTTGGGCGTGCCGGCCAGCACCAGGCCGAGCTCGACCTGCGCCCCCGGGCCGATGACGACGTCGTAGGGCACCTCGCCCCCGACGGTCACGCGCCTCACCGGCCGGCTCCCGCGGGCAGGGCGGCGAGCACGGCGGCGACGACGTCCTGCGGCGCACGGCCGCCGGTGGGGACGACGGCGGTGGCCACCTCGGCGTACAGCGGCGCGCGCTGCTCGAGGAGGGAGCGCAGCATCGCCCGCGGGTTGACCGCCAGCAGCGGGCGGTCGCGGGAGAGCCCGGCGCGCCGGGCGGCCGAGGGCAGGTCGACGTCGAGGTGGACGACCGTCCCGCCGGCGCGGCCGTACTCCACCAGCAGGGCCCGGCTCGCCGCGCTGAGCACCGCGCCGCCGCCGAGGGCGAGGACACCGTCGTGCCCGCCGAGGGCGCGGGCGACCGCCTGCTCCTCCAGGTCGCGGAAGTGCGGCTCCCCGGCGGTGATGAACAGGTCGGCGACGGTGGTGCCGGCCACGGCCTCGACGTCGGCGTCGGTGTCGCGGAAGGGCACCCCGAGCCGCCCGGCGACGGCCCTGCCGACCGTGGTCTTGCCCGACGCCGGCGGACCCACCAGCACGAGGACGGGCCGGATCACCGGTACGGGAGGGCGTCGAGGTAGGCCCGGGCGTTGCGGCGGGTCTCGGTCACCGAGTCGCCGCCGAACTTCTCCAGGGCGGCGTCGGCCAGGACCAGCGCGACCATCGCCTCCATCACCACGGCACCGCGCGGGACGGCGCAGGCGTCGCTGCGCTGGTTGATCGCGACCGCGGCGTCCCCGGTGGCGACGTCGACGGTGGCCAGCGCCCGCGGCACGGTGGAGATCGGCTTCATCGCCGCGCGCACGCGCAGCGCCTCGCCGTTGGTCATGCCGCCCTCGATGCCGCCGGCGCGGTCGGTGACCCGGCGCAGCCGGCCCTCGGAGCTGACGATCTCGTCGTGGGCGACCGAGCCCCGGCGGCGGGCCGTCTCCAGGCCGTCGCCGACCTCCACGGCCTTGACCGACTGCACGCCCATGAGCGCGCCGGCCAGGCGGGAGTCCAGCCGGCGGTCCCAGTGCACGTGGCTGCCCAGGCCCGGCGGCAGCCCGTGGACGACGACCTCGACGACGCCGCCGAGGGTGTCGCCGTTCTTCCGGGCGTCGTCGACCTCGGCCACCATCGCCTCGCTGGTGGCCGGGTCGGCGCAGCGCACCGGGTCCTCGTCGATGCGGGGGTTGTCCTGCGGGCCGGGCAGCACGCCGTCGGGCACGGTGACCGGGCCGATCGCGACGACGTGGCTGACCACCTCGACGCCGAGCGCCTGGCGCAGGAACGCCTTGGCGACGGCGCCGAGCGCCACCCGCGCGGCGGTCTCGCGGGCGCTGGCCCGCTCGAGCACCGGCCGGGCGTCGTCGAAGCCGTACTTCTGCATGCCGGCGAGGTCGGCATGGCCCGGCCGCGGGCGGGTCAGCGGCGCGTTGCGGGCCTGGCCGGCGAGCACCTCGGGGTCGACCGGGTCGGCGGACATGACCGTCGTCCACTTCGGCCACTCGGTGTTGCCCACCTGCACGGCGATCGGGCCGCCCTGGGTCAGCCCGTGCCGGACGCCGCCGGTCAGCGTGACGGCGTCCTGCTCGAAGGACATGCGGGCGCCGCGGCCGTGGCCCAGACGGCGGCGGGCGAGGTCGACGTCGAGGTCGGAGGTCTGCACCTGCACGCCGGCGGGCAGGCCCTCGAGGATGGCGGTGAGCTGCTGGCCGTGCGACTCACCGGCGGTCAGCCAGCGCAACATGCCCCGGAGTGTAGAAGGCCCCTCAGGAGAGCGGTCCCTCCACCAGGAGGGCGAGGACGGCCCCCACCAGCAGCGGCGGCCCGAAGGGCACCGGGGTGCGCCAGCCGGCCCTCCGGGTGGCCACCAGCAGCAGCGCGGCGGCCGCGCCGGCGAGCAGGCCGAGGAACACCCCGGCCAGGAGCACGCCCCAGCCGGCCCAGCCCAGCAGCAGGCCGAGCAGCGCGAGCAGCTTGACGTCCCCGAGGCCCAGACCCGACGGCCCGGCCAGCGCGGCGAGCACCGCGATCCCGCCCGCGACGGCCGCGGCGATCAGCGCCCGCAGCAGCGCCGGCCAGGTGCCGAGCAGGGCGGCGTCGGCGAGCAGCGCGGCCGCGGCGACGGCGGCGGCCGGGTAGGTCACCCGGTCGGGCAGCCGGTGCACGGCGAGGTCGACCTGCGCGAGGACGACCGCCGCGCCGGCCGCCCAGGCGTAGGCGGCCGTCGCCGGGCGGGCGCCGGTGAGCAGCACCGCGCCGCAGAGCAGCGCGGCGAGGACGACGGCGCTCGCGACCGCGCGGGCGGCGGTGGGTCGCGCGGCGTCGGAGCCGGCCAGCCGGACGGCGGTGCGCGCCAGCAGCGGTCCGGCGGCGGCACCGGTCAGGACGGCGGCGGCGAGCAGCAGCCCGCGCGGGAGGACGTCGTCCACCAGGTCAGCGGTCGTCCAGGGCGGCGCGCATCGGGCCCAGGGGCGCGGGCAGCCCGGTCATCAGTTCCACCTGCGCCGTCGCCTGCCAGAACAGCACCTCGATGCCGCTGATGACGGTGGCGCCCGCGGCGGCGGCCCGGCCGGCCAGCGGCGTCGGCCACGGCGCGTACAGGACGTCGAGCAGGGTCTGCCCCGCGCGCCACTCCAGGCCGGCGAGGTCGGGATGGGCGCCGATCGGGACGGTGCTGACGACGACCGGCGCCTCGACCGGGCCGGGCGCCAGCGGGCGGACCGCGGCCCGGACGCCGAGCACGCCCAGCACCCGGGCGACGTCGGCGGCGCGCGCGGGCTCCCGCACCAGGACGTCGACCGACTCGGCACCGAGCTCGGCCAGCGCGACCGCCGCGGCCGCCGCCGTGCCGCCCGCGCCGACGATCGCCGCGTGCGCGACGTGCTCGACGCCGCCGGTCTGCAGCGCCATGCCGACGCCGTGCACGTCGGTGTTCTCCGCCCGCCAGCCGTGGTCGGTGTGCACGAGGGTGTTCGCGGCGCCGAGCAGGCGGGGCAGCGGGTCCACGTCGTCGGCGACGGCGACCGCGGCCTGCTTGCACGGCATGGTGACGGAGAACCCCCGCCACTCCGGGCCGAGGCCCGCCACCAGGTCGGGCAGGTCCCCGGGCCCGACGTCGAGGGCGTCGTACGTCCAGCCGGTCAGGCCGAGCGCGGCGTAAGCCGCGCGGTGCAGCAGCGGGGAGAGCGAGTGCCCGACCGGGCGGCCCAGGACGGCCGCCCGGCCGGGCGGGATCGGGTCGGGCACGGGCCGGTCAGCCACCGCACCCGAGGCCGGCGGCGGCGCAGCGCTGCTTGGCCGCCACGAACTCGTCGTAGCTGGCGGTGAAGAAGTGCGTGCCGTCGCGGGACTCCAGGACGTAGTAGAGGAGGTCCCCCGTGGTCGGCGCCAGCGCCGCCTCGAGGCTCGCCTCGCCCGGCGCGCTGATCGCGGTCGGCGGGAGGCCGGCGCGGGTGCGCAGGTTGTACGGGTGGTCCGACTGCAGGTCGCTGACGGTGAGGTCGTTCCCGTTCTTGTCCAGCCCGTAGGCCAGCGCGGCGTCGATGCCGAGCGGGATGCCCTCCGTCAGCCGGTTGTAGATCACCTGCGCGACGTCCGCCCGCTCGTCGTCGACCCCGGTCTCGGCCTGGACCATCGAGGCGACGACGACGACGTCGTGCACCGAGCGGCCGGCGGCGGCGGCGCGCTGCTCGAGCTGCATGCCCGACGCCGTGTCGGTGAACCGGGAGACCATGGCACCGAGCACGTCGGCGGCGGTGTCCCCGGGCTCGACGTCGTAGGTGGCCGGGAACAGGTAGCCCTCTAGCTGGCCCTCGGCGTAGGCCGGCAGGCCCAGCGCGGCGGGGTCGGCGGCCGCGGCCTGCAGGTCCTCGATCGGCAGCCGGGTGGTCTCGGCGATCCGCTGCAGCGTGGCCTCGAGGGTGAAGCCCTCGGGGACGGTGACCCGCGAGACCTGGCGGGTGGCGGGGTCGAGCAGCAGGTCGAGGGCGGCCTGGCCGCTCATCTGCGCCCGCAGGACGTAGACGCCGGGCTGGATGCCGGTGGCGGCGGGCTCGGACTCGGCGGCGTCGACGAACGGCTCGGAGGAGGCGATGACGCCGGAGTCGACGAGGGTGCCGGCGATGTCGCTGAGGGTGTCGCCCTCGCCGACGCGCACCTCCACGGTGCCGCTGCCCGCGCCGGCGTAGTCCTGGGCCTCGGGGTTGACCAGGCCGATGAGCGCCCGGCCGCCGAAGACGATGCCGGCGATCACGCCGGCGAGGACGAGCAGCGCCAGCACGTTGGCCAGCGGGCTGCGGCGACGTCGTCCGCCGCGCGTGCGGCGCGGCCCGTGGTCGTCGTGGTGGTCGTGGTGGTCGTGGTGGTCGTCGTCGTGGTGGTCGTCGTCGTGGTGGTCGTCGTCGTGGTGGTCGTGGTGCTCGTCGGCGAAGAGGCCGGGCGCCTCGACGGTGGCGGGCTCGGCGGCGGCCTGGCGCCGGGCCCGGCGGCCGCGGCGACGGCCGACGTCGGAGCCGCCGGCCCCGAGGACCTCGAGGCCGCCGGTGGCGTCCTCGTCGTCGTGGTGGTGGTCGTCGTGGTGGTGCTCGTGGGGGTGGTCGTCGTGGTGCCCGCTGTGGGCGTCGACGGCACCGTGGTCGCCGGCGTGCGGGCCGAGGGCCTGCGCGGCCACGGTCGGTGCGTCGTCGGCATCGCCGGGGGCCGCGCTGCGGCGGGCGAGCTTCGACCAGGGGCCGGACGGCCGCGGCGGCAGCCCGGCCGGCGGCGGCACGGGCTGGCCTCCACCGGGCAGGGGGCCGGTGCGGTCGTCCTGTGGGGCACCGTCCTGGGCAGCACCGTCCTGCGGGGGGCCGTCGGGAGCGGCGTGCCGGCCGGCGGACACCGACCGGACCTCCCGGCCGAGCAGTTCCGCGCGGGTGCGGCCGGCGAGGTGCCCCGGCACCGGGCCGGAGGGCGGCAGCCGCGTCGTCGGCGGTCCGGCCGTCCAGGGAGCCGGAGGGCTCCCGGCCGGGACGGCGGGCAGACCGGTCGGGCCCCGCCCGAACGGCGGGACCGGACCGTTCACGAGCGCCCCCGCTGGGCGTCCAGATACGTCTGGAGGATGACCACGGCCGCGGCCTGGTCGATCACGGGGCGCTGGGCGCGGCTGTCGAGCCCGTTCGCCCGCAGGGAACTGGCTGCGGTCACGGTGGAGAGCCTCTCGTCGACGAGGTGCACGGGCACGCTGCCGATGCGCCCGGCGAGTGACCGAGAGTAGGCACGCGCTTCCCGCGCCGAGGCACCCGACGCACCCGACAGGTGCCTCGGCTCCCCCACGATCACCTCCGTCACCTCGTGTTCCTCGACGAGGGCGACGATCCGGTCGAGGTCCCCGCCGTCGCGGCGCCGCTCGACGGTCTCCAGCGGGCTGGCCAGCATGCCGGTCGGGTCCGACAGCGCGACGCCGATCCGCACGGTGCCGACGTCGAGACCGAGCCGCCGGCCCTGGCGCGGCCGCCGCGGCGGCAGGGGCAGGCCCTGCGACATGTCGATCTCGGTGGTCTCGTGGCGCACCGGCGGGAAGCCGGCGCGCAGGTCGATCTGCTCGGTGCGGTGGTGCACCGGCTGCCGCGTCGCGGGCGGCGGCGGGCTCTGCCGGGGCCGCGACGGCGGCACCGCCGGACGGCCCTGCACCCGCCGCTCCTCCATCGGACCGGTCTCGTCGGGGCGCTGCTCGGGCACTCCGCTCACCTCCCTGCGGCGGTCGAGACCGCCTCTTCGCCGGCCTGCAGGGCGGCGGGGATGCCGCCCGGGTCCGTGCCGCCGCCCTGCGCGACGTCGGGCTTGCCACCGCCCCGGCCACCGACCGGGGCCGCCGCGGCGCGCAGGACGTCGCTGGCGGAGAGCCCGCGTTCCTGGGCGGCGGGGTTGAGGGCGGCGACGAGGGCCACCTTGCCGCCGCTCTCCGACGCCAGCAAGACGACGGCCGGGCGCTCACCGAGCCGGCCGCGGACGTCGAGGGCGAGGGTGCGCAGGTCACCGCCGGACAGGCCCGCCGGCGAGGCGGTGACGACCGCGAGCCCGCCGACGTCCTTGGCTCCGGCGGCGAGCGACCCGGCGGCGGCCTGGGTCTGCTGCGCGCGGAGCTCGGCGATCTCCCGCTCGGTCTCGCGCAGCCGGGACAGGATGCCGCCGACCCGGTCGACCAGGCCGTCGGGAGGCGACTTGAGCAGGTCGCCGAGCTGGCGCACCAGGTCCCGCTCGCGGGCGAGGTAGCGGAAGCCCTCGATCCCGACGACGGCCTCGACGCGGCGCGCGCCCGCCCCGACCGAGGACTCCCCGGTCAGCGCCAGCGTGCCGATCTGCGCCGAGCCCGCGACGTGCGTGCCACCGCAGAGCTCACGCGACCAGGGACCGCCGATCTCGACGACGCGCACCTGCTCGCCGTAGGTCTCGCCGAACAGCGCGAGCGCGCCGATGGCCTGGGCCTCGGGCAGCGTCATGTACGTGGCGCTCACCCGGTGGTCGGCGCGGACGGCGGCGTTGGCGACGTCCTCGATGTCGTGCCGCTGCGCAGACGTCAGCGCGCCCTGCCAGGCGAAGTCCAGCCGCAGGTAGCCCGGGCGGTTGTAGGAGCCCGACTGCAGCGCCTGCGGTCCGAGGACGTGGCGCAGCGCGGCGTGCACCACGTGCGTGCCGGAGTGCGCCTGGCAGGCCGACAGGCGCCACTCGCGGTCGACCTCGGCGGTCAGCTCCGCGCCCTCGGCCAGCTCGCCCTCGAGCACCCGCACCTGGTGCACGACCAGGCCCTTGACCGGGCGCTGGACGTCGAGCACCTCGGCGCGGCCGCCGTCCCAGGACAGCGTGCCGGCGTCGGCCACCTGGCCGCCGGACTCGGCGTAGAACGGCGTGCGGTCCAGGACCACCCGGGTGACCTCGCCGGGTCCGGCCGGGGTGGCCACGCCGTCCTCGCCGGCCAGGTCGGCGACCAGGCCGAGCACGCGGGAGTCGGTGCGCAGCGTCCGGTAGGCCTGCCAGTCGGTGGGGCCGTGGTCGGCCAGCAGCCGGCGGTAGGCCAGGACGTCGACCGAGCCGGTGCGCTTGGCACGGGCGTCGGCACGGGCGCGGTCGCGCTGCTGCTGCATGAGCGCGCGGAAGCCGGCCTCGTCGACGGTCACGCCCTGCTCGGCGGCCATCTCGAGGGTGACGTCGATCGGGAAGCCGTAGGTGTCGTGCAGCGAGAACGCCTGCTCGCCGCTGAGCGCCGGCGTGCCGGCCGTCTTGGCCTCCCGGACGGCGGTGTCGAACAGTGCGGTGCCGGAGGTGAGGGTGCGCCGGAACGCCTCCTCCTCGGCGTAGGCGACGGCGGAGATGCGGTCGAAGTCGGTGGCCAGCTCGGGGTAGCTGGAGCTCATCGCGTCGCGCGACACCGGCAGCAGCTCGGGCAGCGAGGCGGCGTCGACGCCGAGCAGCCGCATCGAGCGGACGGCGCGGCGCAGCAGCCGGCGCAGGATGTACCCGCGGCCCTCGTTGCCGGGCGTGACGCCGTCGCCGATGAGCATCAGGCCGCTGCGGACGTGGTCGGCGACCACGCGCAGCCGCACGTCGGCCTCGTGGTCCTTGCCGTAGGTGACCCCGGCGAGGTCGGCGGCCCGGCGCAGCACCGGCGCGACCTCGTCGATCTCGTACATGTTGTCGACGCCCTGCAGCAGGAAGGCCACCCGCTCCAGGCCCATGCCGGTGTCGATGTTCTTCTTCGGCAGCTCGCCGACGACCCGGAAGTCCTCCTTGCTCCGGACGTCGGTGAGCTCGTACTGCATGAAGACGAGGTTCCAGATCTCGAGGAACCGGTCGCCGGCGGTGTCGACCAGCGGACCGCCGTCGGGGCCGAACTCCGGCCCCCGGTCGAAGTAGATCTCCGAGCAGGGGCCGCCCGGGCCGTCGGCGCCGGTGTGCCAGTAGTTGTCCTTCTTACCCAGCCGCTGGATCCGCTCGTGCGGCAGCCCGGCGATGCGGTGCCAGGCCTCGGCGGCCTCGTCGTCGTCGAGGTAGACGGTCACCCAGATGCGGTCGGGGTCGAAGCCCAGCCCGCCGCCGTCCACGGGGCCGGTCACCAGCTCCCAGGCGTGCTGGATGGCCCCCTCCTTGAAGTAGTCGCCGAAGGAGAAGTTGCCGTTCATCTGGAAGAACGTGCCGTGGCGGGTGGTCTTGCCCACCTCCTCGATGTCGAGGGTGCGCACGCACTTCTGGACGCTGGTGGCCCGCGGGAACGGCGCGGGCTCGCGGCCGGTCAGGTACGGGATGAAGGGCACCATGCCGGCGACGGTGAACAGCAGGGAGGGGTCCGGCGACACCAGCGAGGCGCTGGGGACGACGGTGTGGCCGCGCTGCTCGAAGTGCTGCAGGAAGCGGCGGCGGATCTCGGCGGTCTGCATGGCCTACTTCGTCCTCGGGGCGGGGGCGTCCCCCGCGGAGTGGGTGCTGCTCAGCGGTCGGCGGCGTGCGCGCCGCGTCGTGCGGGGAGCTGACGGCCGGGCAGCGGGAGCTGGGTCTCGTCGCGCTCGGGCAGCGGTGCGTCGAGGCCGGTGCCCGAGCGCAGCTCCTCCTCGCGCATCGCGGCGGCGGCCCGCACGTCGGCGCCGAAGTCGCCGATCGCGTCGGCGAGGTCGCGCAGGCCGTCCACCAGCGCCCCGGCGATGCCCTGCGGGGTCAGCTTCTCCGCGGCCCGGGAGAGCTTGCGGACGACGAGGGCGCCGATGGTGATGCCCATCGCCAGCCAGAACAGCCGGCGCATCAGGCGGCCCGCCGCGCGGCGCGGCGCGTGCGCCGGTCGGCCTTGTCCCGGGCGGCGGCCTCGGCGAGGGCCTGGCCCTCCCGGCGCTTCTTGGTCGCGCTGCGGACGCCGTAGCTGAAGGCGGCGACCTTGATCAGCGGGCTGCCCACGGTGGCGGCGACGACGCTGGTCAGGGCGGCGACGTTGCTCGACACGTTGGCCGCGTTGCCGGTGATGTCGTCGACCCGCTCGAGGTTGCTGTTGACCTGGGCGATCGTCGTCTGGGCCTGACCGAGGATCGGCGCGCTCTGCTCGCGCACCTGCCGGATGGTCAGCGTCGTCTCGTCGAGCGTGCGCCCCAGCTTGAGCAGCGGGACGGCGAGCAGCACCACCAGCAGCACCAGCGCCAGGGCGGCGATCAGTCCGGCCCACTCTCCTGCGGACACGCGGGATCTCCTCTACCTCGTCGGCTCGTTCGTCGGCGGCCGGCGTGGTCGCACGCCCGGCGTGGCAACAGTAGTCGCGGCCCTCGGCGGTCAGCGGGTGCGGCGGAGGATCGCCCGGAGCTTGCCGAGCCGGGCGCCGATGCCCGCCTCGGCGCCACGCGAGGTGGGGCGGTAGTAGTCGCGGCCGACCAGCGCGTCGGGCGGGTACTGCTGCGGGACGATCCCCTCGGGCGCGTCGTGCGGGTACACGTAGGTCTTGCCGTGCCCCAGCTTCCTGGCCCCGCCGTAGTGCGCGTCGCGCAGGCCCGCCGGGACGGGTCCGCCGAGGCCGGCCCGCACGTCGGCCACCGACTCCCCGATCGCCACGGTGACGGCGTTGGACTTCGGTGCGGTGGCCAGGTGGACGACGGCGTGCGCGAGCGGGAAGTGGCCCTCGGGCATGCCGATGAGGGCGACCGCCTCGGCCGCGGCCACGGCGGTCTGCAGCGCCGTGGGGTCGGCCATGCCGATGTCCTCGCTGGCGGAGATCACCAGCCGCCGCGCGATGAAGCGCGGGTCCTCCCCCGCCACGACCATGCGGGCGAGGTAGTGCAGCGCGGCGTCGACGTCGCTGCCGCGGATCGACTTGATCAGCGCGCTGGCGACGTCGTAGTGCATGTCGCCCTGGCGGTCGTAGCGCACGGCGGCCTGGGCGACGGCGGTCTCGAGGGTGGCCAGGTCGATCTCGGCGGCGCCCGCGGCGACGGCCGCGCCGGCGCCGGACTCCAGCGCGGTCAGCGCCTTGCGGGCGTCGCCGCCGGCCACCCGGACCAGGTGCTCCTCGGCCTCGGCGCTCAGCGTCACCGCGCCGGACAGCCCGCGCTCGTCGTCCAGCGCGCGGTGCAGCACGGCGCGGACGTCGTCGTCGCCCAGCGGCTGGAGGGCGAGGACGAGGCTGCGGGACAGCAGCGGGCTGACGACGGAGAAGAACGGGTTCTCGGTGGTGGCGGCGATCAGGCTGACGATGCGGTCCTCGACGGCCGACAGCAGCGAGTCCTGCTGGGTCTTGGAGAACCGGTGGACCTCGTCGATGAACAGCACGGTGCGCCGGCCGGCGTAGGTGAGCTCGCGCCTGGCGCCGGAGATGACCGCACGGACCTCCTTCACGCCGGCGTCGAGCGCGGAGAGCTGCACGAACTGCCGCCGGGTGGCCAGGGAGATGACGTGCGCCAGCGTCGTCTTGCCGGTGCCCGGCGGGCCGTACAGGACCAGCGACATCGGCTCGTCGGCCTCGACCAGGCGGCGCAGCGGCGAGCGCGGGCCGAGCAGGTGCGCCTGGCCGACGACCTCGTCCAGCGAGCGCGGGCGCATCCGCACCGCCAGGGGCGCGCCCGGGTCGACGGCGTCGCCGCCGGGCTCGACCGGCTCGTCGAACAGGGACGTCACGCGTGAGGACGCTACCCGCGGGGCACGACGGTCCCGTGCAGCAGCGACGCATCGGTGACCGTCCCGTCAGCGCCATCGGCCTCGGGGCGATGCCCCTGTCGACCAAGACCGACCGCCCCTCCCGCGAGGACGCGGTCGCCGTCGTGCACGCCGCGCTCGACGCCGGCGTGACGCTGGTCGACACCGCCGACGCCTACGCCCGCGACGAGGCGGAGTTCGGGCACAACGAGTCGCTGGTGGCCGAGGCGCTGGCCTCCGCCGGCGCGTCCGACGTGCTCGTGGCCACGAAGGGCGGGCACACCCGGAAGGGCAGCGACTGGCTGCTCGACGGGTCCCCGGCGTACCTGCGGCAGGCCTGCGAGGCGTCCCTGCGGCGGCTCGGCGTCGACGCGATCGGGCTCTACCAGTTCCACCGGCCCGACCCGGACACGCCGTGGGAGGACTCGATGGGCGCGCTCCGGCAGCTCGCCGACGACGGCCTGGTGCAGATGGTGGGCATCTCCAACGCCGACGTCGCGCAGATCGACGTCGCCCGCTCGATCGTGGGCCCGGCGCTGGTGAGCGTGCAGAACCAGTTCTCGCCCGGCTGGCGGTTCTCGGCCGACGAGGTGGCGCACTGCGCGGCGCACGGGCTGGCGTTCCTCCCGTGGAGCCCGTTCGGCGGGGTGACGGCGGCCGGTTCCCTGTCGGCGACGGCGCCGGCGTTCGCGGAGGTGGCCGGCGAGCTGGGCGTGTCGGTGTACCAGGTGACGCTGGCCTGGCACCTCGCGCAGTCCGACGTCGTCGTGCCCATCCCGGGGGCGTCGCGGCCGGCGTCCGTCCGGGACTCCGCGGCCGCGGCCGACCTGCAGCTGACGCCGGAGCAGCTGGCCCGCCTCGACGCCTGAGGTGGGTTGATCATCGGATGCGTGCACGACACCGCGCGGGACACGCCGCCGGGACGTGCACACGTCCGATGATCACGGTGACGCCCCGGCCGCTGCGCACAACCGCCGGCGCCGTCCACAGATGACCGTTGCGCGCCCTCCGTCGACCAGGTGCGCCCGAGCGTGGCGGCATGGAACCCCTGGACCTCGGGTCGACGTGGACGTGGCGGGACGCGCGGGCCCGCGGCGCCACCCGCCGGCAGATCGCGGCAGGCGGCGAGGAGCTGACCCGCGGCCTGTACCTCTCGCACGCCGACGCTGCCTCCTTTCGCGCCCGGTGCGCAGCGTGGACCCGACTGCTCCCTGCCGACGCGGCCTTCGGACTCCAGAGCGCCGCCGTGCTGCTCGGCGCGCACCCTGACCCTCCAGCTGAGGTACAGGTCGTGCTGCACCCACGCCCCGTGCTGCCGCAACGGCGCGGACTGTCGGTGGCCGTGCGGCAGCTGAGGAGCGAGGACGTCGTCGTCTCGGGCGGCCTGCGGGTCACCTCCGGCGCGCAGACCCTCCTCGATCTGGCGGCCGTCCTGCCACCCGCCGAACTCGTCGCGGTCGGTGACGCCCTCCTCCGCACCGGGGTGCTGAAGCCGGAGGCGCTCGAGGCTCGACTGCACCGCGCCTGCCGCGTGCGCGGTGTCGTGCGGGCGCGGGAGTGTGCCGCCCTGCTCGACGGCCGCGCGATGTCGCGGCCGGAGAGCCTGTTGCGCTACTGGCTCGCGGCCAGCGACCTGCCGCTCCCCGAGCCGCAGGTGCCGGTGTGCGACCGCCGTGGGCGCGTGGTCGCACACGCCGATCTCGGCTGGCACCGGTACCGGGTGGCCGTCGAGTACGAGGGACGCCAGCACGCCGACGCCGGTCAGTTCGGGCGGGACGTCGACCGCTACTCGCTGATGGCGGCGGATGGATGGCTGGTGCTGCGTTTCGCCGCCCGGCACCTGTCCGGACCCGCCGTGGTGGTCGAGCGGTCGCGCGGCGCACTGGTCAGCCGCGGATGGCGTCCCGGGACCCTGTCGTGTTGATCACCGGATGCGTGCACGGGACACGCGCTGACACGCCGCCCGCCCGTGCAGGCATCCGATGATCGACGACGACCGGGGCGCTCAGCGGCCCAGCACCTCGCGGAGCGCGGCCAGCACCAGCGCCACCTTGTCGGGCGCGGCGTTGGGACCCATCAGCCCGATCCGCCAGACCGTGGCCGCGTAGGCGCCGACGCCGCCGCCGATCTCCAGGTCGTAGCGCTCGAGCAGCTCCTTGCGCACGGCGGCGGAGTCCACGCCCTCGGGTACCCGCACGGTGGTCAGCTCCGGCAGCCGGTGCCCCTCGGCGGCGAACGGCTCCAGGCCCATCGCGTGCAGGCCCTCGTGCAGCAGCCGGCCGGCCTCGGCGTGCCGGGCGTGCACCGCGTCGAGGCCCTCCTCGAGGATCCGGCCGAGCCCGGCGTGCAGTGACACGACCATGCCGGTGGGCGCGGTGTGGTGGTAGGTGCGGCCACCCGACCCGGCCGCCTCGCCCGCGTAGCCGCCGAGCATGCCGAGGTCGAGGTACCAGCTGCGCGGCTTCTCGATCCGCCGCTCCCAGGCGCGGTCGGAGATGGTGAACGGCGCCAGGCCCGGCGCCACGCCCAGGCACTTCTGCGAGCCGGAGTAGGCGAGGTCGACGCCCCAGTCGTCCAGCCGCACCGGGATGCCGCCCAGCGAGGTGACGCAGTCGGCCAGCAGCAGCGCGTCGCCCTTCCCGGCCGCCAGGGGCCCGAGGTCGGACAGCACGCCGGTCGAGGTCTCCGCGTGCACGGCGGCGATCAGCTTCGGCGAGGGGTGCGCGGCGAGTACCCGCTCGGCGTCCACGGGCGTGCCCCACTCGTGGTCCACCCGCACGACCTCGGCGCCGCAGCGCGACGCGACGTCGACCATCCGCTCGCCGAACAGCCCGTTGACCGCCACGACGACGACGTCGCCCGGGCCCACGGTGTTCACGAACGCCGCCTCCATGCCCGCCGACCCGGTGGCCGACAGCGGCAGCGTGCGCCGGTTGGCGGTGCCGAACACCGTCCGCAGCCGCTCGGAGGTCTCGTCGAGGATGCCGAGGAACACCGGGTCCAGGTGTCCGAGCAGCGGCTGCCCGAGGGCGACCATGGCCTCCGGATAGGGGTTGGAGGGGCCGGGACCGAGCAGGGTGCGGGCGCGCAGCGGCATGCGCCGCACCCTAGGACCGGCTCCGGGTCACCGCTCCCCCGACACCCCACGGGTCGGCCTCCGCGCGCGGCACCGGCCCTCCGTCCCCGACCAGCCGTTCCATGAGGTCGACGGCGGCCGGGGTGCCGCCGTGCCGGGCCAGCGACGCGGCCACCGCGCCCGCCCGGTCCCGGTAGCCGGGGTCGGCGAGCACCTCGGCGACGGCCTCGGCCACCCGGCGCGGCGAGGGCCGCCCGGTCCGCAGGTCGACGCCGGCACCGGACCGGGCCACCCGCCGGGCGATCTCGGGCTTGTCGAGCGTGCCGCCGGCCACCACCAGCGGCACCCCGGCCCCCAGCGCGGCCAGCACCCCGCCCCACCCGCCGTTGGTCACCACCACCCCGGCCCGCGGCAGCAGCACGTCGTAGGGCAGGAACTGCGCCTGCCGGGCGTTCGCGGGCACGGCGTCGGCCGGCAGGGGACCGGACCCGGTCGCCGCCGCCACGACGACGTCGGCGTCGGCCAGCCCGCGCAGCGCCGGGAGCAGCAGGTCGCCCAGGTCGACGTCATAGGTGCCCTGGGTGACGTGCACCAGCGGCCGGCCGGCGGCCAGCAGCTCCGGCCACCAGGGCGGCGGCTCCCGGCCGGCCGGCGGCGGCGCGAGCTGGCCCACGAAGTGCACCTGCGGCGGCAGGTCGCGGCGCGGGTGCTCCAGCTCGGGGACGCCGTGCGCGAGGACCAGCTGCGGCGAGGCGAACGCCTCCAGCGCCGAGGACCGCGCCGGCGGCAGGCCGACCTCGGCCCGGGCCGCGGTCAGGGCGGCGTCGAGCCGGCGCACGAGCGTCCGCGCCACCACGGCCCGCAGCGCGGCGTCGCGCGCCCGGCCCACCCGCGTCCGCCCCGGCAGCAGCCCCGTCCCGAACGGCGGCAGGTCCCGCGACGGCATCGACAGCGGCACCAGCGACACCGACGCCCACGGGGTCCCCCGCCGGTCGGCGACCAGGCTGCTGCCGATCGCCAGCTGGTCGCTGACCAGCAGGTCCACCGGCCCGGCGGCCTCGATGTCCCGGGCCTGCCCGGCGCCGGTGCGCAGGAAGACGTGCTCCAGGTTGGCGGCCACCGCCCTGATCCCGCGGCCGTCCCCGACCTGCGGGAAGGTGGCGCGCAGGTCGGCGTCGTCGAAGTCGGGGGCCTGCTCCCACGGGTGCCAGGACGCACCGACGGCGGTGAACCGGTCGGCGTACCGGCGGCCGGTGTAGGCGACCACCTCGTGGCCGCGGCCGGTCAGCTCGCGGGCCAGCGCGGCCATGGGGGCGGCGTGGCCGGCGAAGGGCATGGCCGCGACCAGCACGCGCATGGCAGACCTCCTCCGTGCGCGCGCAGTCTCCCGCCCCGGGCGGGTCCGCCGCCAGACCCGGCGAGGATGGGCCCATGAGCACCGACGACGCACCGGCACCCCTGCGCCGCGACGAGGCCGCCGCGATGTGGCGCGAGTACGCCGCCACCCTCCCGCCGGGCGGCCCGCCCGGGGACGAGCCACCCGTCGAGCGCTTCGGCGACAGCCGCCCGCTCGCCGAGGAGCTGCTCGCCCTCGTGCTCGCCGGCACCAAGCGGGCCACCGCCGGCCTGGTCGCCGACTTCGCCCACGAGGGCGAGCCGCTCCCCCGCATCGGCGGGCACTGGATCGCCTGCGACGGCGAGGGCCGGCCCCGCGCGGTCCTGCGCAGCACCGAGCTGCGGGTGGGCCGCCTCGACAGCGTCGACGACGCCTTCGCCCGGGACGAGGGCGAGGGCGACCGCACCCGGGCGAGCTGGCTCGCCGGCCACCTGCGCTACTTCACCCGCACCCTCGCCGCCCGCGGTGGCCGGTGGGACGACGACCTCGAGGTGGTCTTCGAGCGCTTCGCCGTCGTCTGGCCACGCGAGGTGGCCGACTGAGTCAGGCCGTCGGGTCGGTCGGCCCCGGGGCACCGGGCGGGCCGGGCAGCGCCGGCTCCTCGGCGACGGCGTCGATGCCGGCCTCCGTGCGCTGGGCGTCGCTGATCGGCGTCGGGGCGCCGGTCAGCGGGTCGTAGCCGGCACCGGTCTTCGGGAAGGCGATGACCTCGCGGATGGAGTCGACGCCGGCCAGCAGCGCGGTCAGCCGGTCCCAGCCCAGCGCGGCGCCGGCGTGCGGCGGCGGGCCGTACGCGAAGGCCTCGAGGAAGAACCCGAACCGCTCGCGGGCCTCCTCGCGCGACATCCCGAGTGTCTCGAACACCCGCTCCTGCAGGTCCGGGTCGGCGATCCGGACCGAGCCGCTGGCCAGCTCGTTGCCGTTGACGACCAGGTCGTAGGCGTCGGACAGCGCGTTGGCCTTGTCCTCGGCGAAACCCTCGCGCCACTCCGGGGTGGGCGAGGTGAACGGGTGGTGCATGAAGGTCCAGTCGCCGTCCTCGGTCTCCTCGAACATCGGGAAGTCGACGACGAACAGGAACGACCAGCTGCCCGGCTCGATGAGCCCCAGCCGCTTGGCGATCTCGTTGCGGGCGGCGCCGAGCAGCTCCTGCGAGGAGCGGCGCGCGCCGGCGGCGAAGAACACGCAGTCCCCCGGCGCGGCGCCGACGGCCTCGACCAGCCCGGCGCGCTCGGCGTCGGAGACGTTCTTGGCCACCGGGCCGCCGAGCGTGCCGTCCTCGGCGACCGTCACGTAGGCCAGGCCGCGGTAGCCGCGGGAGCGGGCCCAGTCCTGCCAGGCGTCGAACGCCCGCCGCGGCTGCGACCCGCCGCCGGGCATGACCACCGCGCCCACGTACGGCGCCTGGAACACCCGGAACGGGGTGTCGGCGAAGAAGGAGGTCAGCTCGGTGAGCTCGATGCCGAAGCGCAGGTCGGGCTTGTCCGAGCCGAACCGGTCCATGGCCTCGCGGTAGGTCATCCGCGGGATCTCCCCCACCTCGTGGGCGGCGAGCTCCGCCCACAGCGCACGGACGACGTCCTCGACCACGGCCAGGACGTCGTCGCGCCCGACGAAGCTCATCTCGAAGTCCAGCTGGGTGAACTCCGGCTGCCGGTCGGCGCGGAAGTCCTCGTCCCGGAAGCAGCGGGCGATCTGGTAGTAGCGCTCCAGCCCGCCGATCATCAGCAACTGCTTGAACAGCTGCGGGGACTGCGGCAGCGCGTACCACTTGCCCGGCTGCAGCCGCACCGGCACCACGAAGTCGCGCGCGCCCTCGGGGGTGGAGCGGGTGAGGTCGGGCGTCTCCACCTCGGTGAAGCCGTTCCGGGCCATGACGCCGCGGGCGATCCGGTTGACCTCGCTGCGCAGCCGCAGGATCCGGGCCGGGCCCTGCCGCCGCAGGTCGAGGTAGCGGTACTTGTAGCGGACGTCGTCGGAGGCGGCCTGGTCGGTCTCGATCGGGAACGGCAGCGGCGCCGACGACGACAGCACCCGCAGCTCGGTGGCGGCCACCTCGACCTCACCGGTGGGCAGGTCCGGGTTCTCGTTGCCGGCCGGGCGCCGGCGCACCTCACCGGTGACCAGCACGCAGAACTCGTTGCGGAGGGCGTGCGCCTCCTCCTCGCGGACGACCACCTGGACGTAGCCCGAGGCGTCACGGAGGTCGACGAAGACGACGCCGCCGTGGTCGCGCCGGCGGGCCACCCAGCCGGCGAGGGTGACGGTCGAACCGGCGTCGGAGGCGCGCAGCGTCCCGGCGTCGTGGGTGCGGAGCACTAGAGGGCCTTTCGGGGGGAGGGGGTCGTCACCAGCGGTGGTGCACGTGCGGCCGGATGCGCTCGTCGTAGAGCCGCTCGAGGTCGGCGAGCTCGGTGTCGGTCAGCGGCGGGAGGTCGGCCGCGGCGGCGTTGGAGCGTGCCTGCTCCACCGAGCGCGCGCCGGGGATGACGCAGGTGACGCCGGGCTGCTGGACGACCCAGCGCAGCGCGACCTGGGCCGGGGTCCGGTCGCCGCAGATCGCGGTGAACTCCCGGGCCGCCGCCACGCCGACGTCGTAGGGCACGCCGGCGAAGGTCTCGCCGACGTCGAAGGCCTCGCCGTTGCGGTTGAAGTTCCGGTGGTCGTCGGCGCCGAACGTCGTCGACTCGGTGTACCGCCCGGACAGCAGGCCGCTGGCCAGGGGCACCCGCGCCAGGATCCCGACGCCGCGCGCGGCCGCGGCCGGCAGCAGCTCCTCCAGCGGCTTGCGCCGGAAGACGTTGAGGATCACCTGGACCGTCTGCACGCCCGGGTGCTCCAGCG
Source organism: Geodermatophilus amargosae (assembly GCF_041028265.1). Lineage (GTDB taxonomy): Bacteria > Actinomycetota > Actinomycetes > Mycobacteriales > Geodermatophilaceae > Geodermatophilus > Geodermatophilus amargosae_A. Next base: position 315,209 of record NZ_JABGCW010000005.1, on the reverse strand, counting down.
CGGTCAGGCCCTCGGCGACGGTCTCCACCGAGACGCCGTAGGCCGCGATCGCCCCGTCGGCGACGAGGGAGTCCAGCGCGTCGTACACCCGCTCGTCGGAGTAGACGGCGGTCGGCGGGCAGTGCAGCTGCACCAGGTCGAGGGTCTCGACGCCGAGGTTGCGCCGCGACCGGTCGACCCACGCCCGGAGGTTCTCCGGCGTGTACTGCGCGGCCTCGAACGGGTCGGCGCGGCGGCCGGCCTTGGTGGCCACGAACGGCCGGTCCGGGCGGGCGGACAGCGCCTTGCGGATGCGCTCCTCGCTGCGCCCGTCGCCGTAGACGTCGGCGGTGTCGAGCAGCGTCACGCCGGCGTCGAGGGCGGCGTCCAGGACGTCGCCGGCGGTCGCCTCGTCGACGTCGCCCCAGTCACCGCCCAGCTGCCAGGTGCCCAGGCCGACGACGCTCACGTCCGCGCCGGTCCGTCCGAGGGGTCGGGTCTCCATCAGATGCTCACCGCAGCCTTCAGCGCCTCGAACAGGTCACCCACGGGGACGGCGCGTTGCTCCCCCGTGCGCAGGTCCTTCAGCTGGCCGACGCCGTCGGCCAGGTCCCGCTCGCCGACGACGAGGGCGTGCGACGCCCCCGACCGGTCCGCGGCCTTCATGGCGCCCTTGAGCCCGCGGTCGCCGTACACGGTGTCCGCGGACACCCCGGCCGAGCGCAGCTGCCCCACCAGCCGGACGGCCAGCCGCTTGGCCTCGGCCCCCAGCGGGACGACGAACGCCTGCACCCCGGCGGTCGCGGTGACGTCGAGCCCCTCGGCCTGCACCGCCAGCAGCGTCCGGTCGACGCCGACGGCGTAGCCGATGCCCGACACGTCGGGTCCGCCCAGCGCCGCCGACAGCCCGTCGTAGCGGCCACCGCCCCCGATCGCCGACTGCGCGCCGAGGCCGGAGTGCACGAACTCGAACGTCGTCTTCGTGTAGTAGTCCAGCCCGCGCACCAGCCGAGGCGCCTCGGTCCAGGTCACGCCGAGGTCGGTCAGGTGCTGGCGGACGGCGTCGTAGTGCGCCCGGGTGGAGTCCGACAGGTGGTCGACCATGAGCGGGGCGTCGTCGAGCTGGGCCTGCACCTCGGGCCGCTTGTCGTCGAGCACCCGCAGCGGGTTGATCTCCGCCCTGCGCCGGGTCTCGTCGTCGAGGTCCAGCTCGTCCAGGTACGCGACCAGCAGCTCGCGGTACCGCGGCCGGCAGGTGGCGTCCCCGAGCGAGGTCAGCAGCAGCTCGAAGTCGGTCAGCCCGAGGTCGTGGAAGCCCTGCACGCCCAGCGCCACGACCTCGGCGTCCAGCGCGGGGTCGTCGACGCCGAGCGCCTCCATGTCGACCTGGGTGAAGTGCCGGTAGCGGCCGGCCTGCGGTCGCTCGTAGCGGAACGCCGAGCCCACCGTCCACAGCTTCACCGGCAGGGGGCCGGTGTGCAGCCGGTGCTCGATGAACGCGCGCATCAGCCCGGCGGTGAGCTCGGGGCGCAGCGTGAGCGAGCGGCCGCCACGGTCGTCGAAGGTGTACATCTCCTTCGTCACCACGTCGGTGGACTCCCCGACGCCGCGGGAGAACACCGCGGTCTCCTCGAACACCGGCGTCTCGACGTAGCCGTAGCCGGCCCGCCGCAGCGGCGCGGTCAGCGTCTCGCGGACGGCGAGGAACCGCGCCGAGTCCGGGGGCAGGACGTCGAAGGTCCCCTTGGGGGCGGACAGCCCGCTCACAGCCCGCGTCCCCGCGGTTCGGCCGCGCCGGCCTCGGCGAGGTAGGGGTTGGTGGCCCGCTCGCGGCCGATGGTCGTCGCCGGGCCGTGGCCGGGCAGCACGACGGTGGCGTCGTCGAGCGGCAGGACGACGTCGCGCAGCGACGTGAGCATCGCCTCCCACGAACCGCCGGGCAGGTCCACCCGGCCGACCGACCCGGCGAAGAGCACGTCGCCGGCGAGCAGGCCGGGCGCCTCCCCGAGGTCGAGGGAGAACACGACCGACCCCTGCGTGTGCCCGGGGGCGTGGCGGACGGTCAGCTCCACGCCGGCCAGCGACAGCACCGCGCCGTCGTCGAGGCGGCGGACCTCGGAGGGGTCGGGCAGGCGCAGGCCGGTGAGGAGCGGCGCGAGTGCCGGGCCGTGCCAGCGCGCGGGGTCCGACAGCATCCCGGCGTCATCGGGGTGCAGGTAGGCCGGGATGTCGTAGCCCTCGCAGACGGGCAGCACGGAGAAGGTGTGGTCGAGGTGGCCGTGGGTGAGCACGACCGCGACGGGCTTGAGGCCGTCCTCGGCGAGCATCCGGGCCAGCGGCTCCACCGCGTCCATGCCCGGGTCGACGACGACGCACTCCTGGCCCCGCCCGGGTGCGACGGCGTAGCAGTTGGTGCCGAAGGCGCCGGCCGGGAACGAGCGGATGAGCACCCGTGCAGGTTACGCGGGTGATCAGGGGCCCTCCGGTCCGGCAACCGGGCGCTCACAGGCGCGCCACCTAGACTCGCGCATCGACCAGCGGGCTGACCGCGGAGCGCGGCCGGAGGCCGCGGCCCGGCCCCGCGGAACACGTCGCCCGTCCGAGGAGTGCCCGACCCCGTGCCGACCAACAAGCAGCAGCGTCTCGCCGCCCAGCGCCGCCTGCAGCGACAGCTCGAGAAGCGCGCCGAGACGGCCCGCAAGCGCCGCCGCAACCTGCTCGTCGTCGTGACCGTCGTCGCCGTCGTCCTCGTGGCCGGGGCGGTGGCCCTCGTGGCCGGGCTCGGCGGGGACGACGACAGCGCCCGGGCCGCGGCCAGCAGCAGCTCGGCCCCCGCCACCGACGGCACCGGGGCCACCGCGGCACCGGCGGTCCCCAACGCCGACGGCACGGTCACCTGCACCTACGCGCCCGACACCTCCGGCAACCCGAGCCTGACCGACGTCGGCACCCCGCCCGACGCGGCCTCGACGCCGGCCAGCGGCACCCTGGGGCTGCTCATGTCGACCGACCAGGGCGACATCCCGCTCACCCTCGACCGCACGCAGGCGCCGTGCGCGGCGGCCAGCTTCGCCTACCTGGCCTCCGTGCAGTTCTTCGACGGCAGCCCCTGCCACCGCGAGGTCAACCAGCCGACCTTCGGCGTGCTCCAGTGCGGCGACCCGACCGGCTCGGGCTCCGGCGGCCCCACCTACAAGTTCGCCGAGGAGGTCACGCCGGAGACGACCTACCCGCGCGGGACGATCGCCATGGCCAACAGCGGCCAGCCCGGCTCCACCGGCAGCCAGTTCTTCCTGTGCTTCGTCGACACGCAGCTGCCGCCGGACTACACCGCCGTCGGCACCGTCGACGAGGCCGGCCTGGCCGTGCTCGACACCATCGCGGCGGCCGGCAACGACGGCTCCTTCGAGCCCAGCCCCGGCGGCGGCGCGCCCAACCTCCCGGTGACCATCACCTCGATGACCGTCGTCGCATGAGGCCGGCGCGGGCGGGCGCCGGCGGCCTCCTCGGGCTGGCTGCCGGTGCCCTGCTGGCGCTCACCGCCTGCACCGGCTCGGTGGACGGCTCGGCGTCGCCGGTCCCCGGCGGGACCCGCGACACCCCGGGGAGCGACGACGGCGGCAGCGCGACCGTGGGCTGCGAGTGGGTCGCCGCCCGCTCGGGCAACCCCTACGCCGTGGAGGTCGCCCCGCCCGACGCCGAGGCGCCCGCCGACGGCACCGCGGCGCTGCGGATGACCACGAGCCTGGGCGAGCTGGTGCTCACCCTCGACCGGGCCGGCGCCCCGTGCGCGGCGGCGAGCATGGTCCACCTGGCCGGCCTGGGCTACTTCGACGGCTCCCCCTGCCACCGCGAGGTCGACAGCGCCGGGCTGCGGGTGCTGCAGTGCGGCGACCCCACCGGCACCGGCGCCGGCGGGCCCACCTACGCCTTCCCCACCGAGGTCGACGGCAGCGAGACCTATCCCCGGGGCACGATCGCGATGGCCAACAGCGGCCAGGGCCTCGACGGCAGCCAGTTCTTCCTCGTGTGGGGCGACAGCGACCTGCCGCCGGACTACACCGTCGTCGGGACCGTCGACGAGGCCGGCCTGGCGGTGCTCGACGTCGTGGCGGCCAACGGCAACGACGGCTCGCTGGATCCCTCCCCCGGCGGCGGCGCCCCGGCCGTCCCGGTCACCGTGACCGCGATGACCCCGCTGCCGTGACCGACCCCTACGCCGGTTTCCCACCGGGGTTCTTCGCCCGCGACGACGAGGGGCCCGACGCGCTGTTCTACGGCCCGCCCCGGCTGGTCACCCACATCGACGACGCCGCGGTCGCCGCGGTCGGCGACCTCTACGCCGAGCTCGGCATCGACGGGTCCGCACCGGTCCCCCGCCGGGTGCTCGACCTCATGTCCTCGTGGGTGTCGCACTTCCGCACGCCGCCGGCCGAGCTGGTGGTGCTCGGCATGAACGCCGCGGAGCTGGACGCCAACGCCGCGGCCACCGAGCGGATCGTGCGGGACCTCAACACCGACCCCACGCTGCCGCTGCCCGACGGTTCCGTCGACGCCGCGGTGTGCTGCGTGTCGATCGACTACCTGACCCGGCCGATCGAGGTCCTCGCCGAGGCCGGGCGGGTGCTGCGGCCGGGCGGGCCGCTGGCGATCACCTACTCCGACCGCTGCTTCCCGACCAAGGCCGTGCACGGCTGGCTGGCCACCACCGACGAGCAGCACGGCGCGCTGGTCGCCGAGCTCGTCCGGCGGACCGGGCTCTTCACCGAGCCGGAGGGATCGCTGCGCACCCGCCCCGGCCGCGGCGACCCCCTCTACGCCGTGGTGGCCCTCAGGCGGTGACGCGCTCGACGTCGAAGACGCCCTCGACGTTGCGCACCGTCTGCAGCACCGCGCCCAGGTGCGCCGGGTCGGCCAGCTCGAAGGTGAACCGGCTGACCGCCACCCGGTCGCGGCTGGTCTGCACCGACGCCGAGAGGATGTTGACCCGCTCGTCGGCCAGCGCCTTGGTGACGTCGGAGAGCAGCCGGTGCCGGTCGAGCGCCTCGACCTGGATGGACACGAGGAACACCGAGCCGGGCTGGCTGGCCCATTCGACCTCCACCAGGCGCTCGCTCTTGCGCCGCAGGTCGGCGGCGTTGGTGCAGTCGGTGCGGTGCACGCTCACCCCGCCGCCGCGGGTGACGAAGCCCAGCACGTCGTCGCCGGGCACCGGGGTGCAGCACTTGGCGAGCTTGGCCCAGACGTCGCTCATCCCGTGCACGACGATGCCGGGGTCACCGCTGGCCGCGCGCCGGTGCGACGGGCGGCGGGTGGGGATGGCGGTCTCGGCGATGTCCTCGACCGCGCCCTCGGCGCCGCCCAGCGCGGTGATCAGCTTCTCGACCACCGACGTCGCCGAGATCTGGTTCTCCCCCACCGCCGCGTAGAGCGCGGTGACGTCGGCGTGGCGGAGGTCCCGGGCCAGCGTGACCAGCGCCTCGCCGCCCAGCAGCCGCTGCAGCGGCAGGCCGGACTTGCGCATCGCCCGGGTGAGGGCCTCCTTGCCGGCCTCGACCGCGTCGTCGCGGCGCTCCTTGGTGAACCACTGGCGGATCTTGGTCCGCGCGCGGGAGGAGCCGACGAAGGTCAGCCAGTCCTTGGAGGGGCCGGCCGTGGGCGAGCGGGAGGTGAAGATCTCGACGACGTCGCCGTTGGACAGCGTGCTGTCCAGGCTGACCAGCGTGCCGTTGACCCGGGCGCCGATGCAGCGGTGGCCGACCTCGGTGTGCACCGCGTAGGCGAAGTCCACCGGCGTCGCCCCGCCGGGCAGGCTCACCACGTCGCCCTTGGGCGTGAAGACGAAGACCTCCTGCGGACCGAGGTCGTAGCGCAGGGTCTCGAGGAACTCGCCGGGCTCCTGGGCCTCGCGCTGCCAGTCCAGCAGCTGGCGCAGCCACAGCATGTCGTCGGGCGAGCCGACCTTGGTGGCGCCGAACTCGCCGGGGCCGGGCTTGCCGCCCTGCCGCGCCTTCTCCTTGTACTTCCAGTGCGCGGCGATGCCGTACTCGGCGGTGCGGTGCATGTCGTGCGTGCGGATCTGCAGCTCGACCGGCTTGCCCTGCGGCCCGATCACCGTCGTGTGCAGCGACTGGTACATGTTGAACTTCGGCATCGCGACGAAGTCCTTGAAGCGGCCGGGCACCGGCTGCCAGTGCGCGTGCATGATGCCCAGCGCGGCGTAGCAGTCGCGCACGGTGTCGACCAGGATGCGGATGCCGACGAGGTCCCAGATGTCGGTGAAGTCCCGGCCGCGGACGATCATCTTCTGGTAGATCGAGTAGTAGTGCTTGGGCCGGCCGGTGACGACGGCCTCGATCTTGGCGGCCTTGAGCTGCTCGGTGACCGACGTGGTCACCTCGGCGAGGTAGGTGTCCCGCGACGGCGCCCGCTCGGCCACCAGGCGCACGATCTCGTCGTAGCGCTTCGGGTAGAGCGTGGCGAAGGCGAGGTCCTCCAGCTCCCACTTGATCGTGTTCATGCCCAGGCGGTGGGCCAGCGGGGCCAGGATCTCCAGCGTCTCGCGCGCCTTCTTCTCCTGCTTCTCCGGCGGGAGGAAGCGCAGCGTGCGCATGTTGTGCAACCGGTCGGCGAGCTTGATGACCAGCACCCGCGGGTCACGGGCCATCGCGACGATCATCTTGCGGATGGTCTCGGCCTGGGCGGCGTCGCCCAGCTTGACCCGGTCGATCTTCGTGACGCCGTCGACGAGGTGGGCGACCTCGGGGCCGAAGTCGGAGCTGATCGCCTCCAGCGTCTTGCCGGTGTCCTCCACGGTGTCGTGCAGCAGCGCGGCGACCAGCGTGGTCGTGTCCATCCCGAGCCCGGCCAGCACCGTGGCGACGGCGAGCGGGTGGGTGATGTAGGGGTCGCCGCTCTTGCGCTTCTGGGCGGCGTGCGCGGCCTCCGCGACGTCGTAGGCCCGCTGCAGGAGCGCGAGGTCGGCCTTGGGGTGGCTCTGCCGGTGCAGCGCGGCCAGCGGCTCGAGGACCGGCCGGACCTCGCTGCGCTGGCCGGCGACGATGCGCCGGGCCAGCCGGTCGCGGACGCGGCGCGGGCGCGGAGCGCCCTCCTCCGGCGGCTCGCTGCCGACGTCGTCGGGACGGCGGACCAGCGGTCGGGACGGCAGCGGGATGCGCTGGTCCTGCGGCGTGGCGGTGCCGTCCGGGGCGGTGCTCCCCGGGGCGGTGACTTCCGGCGCGGCGCCCTCGGGCCGCGCAGCAGCCACGCGGGTGGCGGGCGCGTCGGGGGCCACGGCGACTCCTGCGTGGACGGCGGAGGAACGACCCTGACCATGCTAGCCGCGCCGGGTCGGCGCGAGCCCCCGCCGGGCGGGAGAGCTCCCCCTCAGGTGGTCCAGAGGGTGTGCACGGCGTGCGGGGCGATCCGCTGGCGCCCGCCGAGGGCGGCCAGCTCGATCACCACCGACACCGCCGTCACCACCGCGCCGAGCTCCTCGATCAGGGCCACCGCCGCCGCCAGCGTCCCGCCGGTGGCGAGGACGTCGTCGACCAGGAGCACCCGCTGACCGGGGTGCAGCGAGTCGGTGTGCATCTCGATGGTGGCGGTGCCGTACTCCAGCGCGTAGTCGGCCGCGATCCGCGCGCGGGGCAGCTTGCCGGCCTTGCGCACCGGGACGACGCCCACACCGGAGTGCAGCGCGACGGCGGCGGCCAGCAGGAAGCCGCGGGCCTCCACGCCGACGACGACGTCGAAGCCGGGGTCGCCGGACGGGCCGTCGTCGGTGTGCGCCACCGCCGCCGCCCGCGGGTCGACGAACGACGGCGCGGCCAGGCCCTCGACCATCCGGCGGAAGGCCGGACCGTCGGCGAACACCGGCGTCAGGTCGCGGAACACGACGCCGGGCTCCGGGAAGTCCGGGACGTCGACGGCCAGGCCGGCGATGACCTCGTCGAGGGGCGGCAGCGCCTCGGCCGTGCTCACCGGCGCCGCTTCCCCCCGCCCGGCCGCTGGGGGCGGACGCCGGGGCGCGGAGCGGCCGTGGCGCCGTGCGGGCGGCCCGCGTCGGGCCCGACCGAGGACGGGGACTCGACGACGACGTCGGCCCGCGCGGGACCCAGCGACCCGGCGTCCCGCTCGGCGAGGGCCACCCCGCCGCGCGCGGCACCGCGGGCGCGGCGGGCGCTGGCCACCGGGCCGGCCGCGGCACGGGCACCCTGGCGGGCGGCCGCCGACCGCCGGGCGAGCACCCGGCGGCGCAGGGCCACCTGCTCGGGCTCGCGCTCCTTGAGGTCGGCGACGATCGGCGTGGCCAGGAAGATCGACGAGTAGGTGCCGGCCGCGAGCCCGACGAAGAGCACCAGCGCGAGGTCCTTGAGCGTGCCGACGCCGAGCAGGCCGGCACCGACGAACAGCAGCCCGGCCACCGGCAGCAACGCGATGACCGAGGTGTTGATCGAGCGCATGAGGGTCTGGTTGACCGCCAGGTTGGCCGCCTCGCCCCACGTCATCCGGGCTCCCGAGGACAGGCCGCGGGTGTTCTCGTCGACCTTGTCGAACACCACGACGGTGTCGTAGAGCGAGAAGCCGAGGATGGTCAGCAGGCCGATCACCGTGGACGGCGTGACCTCGAAGCCGATCAGCGAGTAGATCCCGGCCGTGACCACGAGGTCGTGCAGCAGCGCCACGATCGCCCCGACCGCCATCTTCGGCTGGAACCGGATGGCGAGGAACAGCACCACGGCGACGAGGAAGACCACCAGCGCGATCAGCGCCTGGTCGGTGATGTCCTGACCCCACTCGGCGCTCACCGACTCGGGGCTGACCTGGTTGGTCTCGACGCCGGCGGCCTGGGCGACCGCGTCGACGACGGCCCGCTCGGCGTCGTTGTCCAGCCCGCCGGTGCGCAGCAGGATCTCGCCGCCGCCCACCACCTGGGCCGAGGCGACGTCGGCCCCGGCGTCGGTGGCGGCCTCGCGCACCTGCTCGAGCTGCTCGGTGGTGCCCGGCAGCCGGAAGCTGTTGCCCCCGGCGAAGTCGATGCCGAAGTTGAAGCCGCGGAACACCATCGAGGCGATGCAGATCAGCACGATCACCGCGGTGACCTTGTAGATCAGCCTGCTCCGGCCGACGACGTCGAGGCCGGCCTCGCCGTTGTAGAGCCGGTGCGCCAGCGAGGCCCGTTGCCGCCGGCCGCGCGAGCCGCCCTCGGCCGGCAGGCCCGCGTCGGCGAGCGCGGCGTCGTCGGCGGCCGCGGCCGCGTCGTCGACCGCGTCGACGTCGGCCGCGCGCGCCTCGTCGGCCTCGGTACCCACCGGCACCGGGGTCTCGGTGTCGTGCCCGGTGTCGTGCCCGGTGTCGTGCCCGGTGTCGTTGCGGCGGTCGCTCATGACCGGCTCCTGTCCTGCGACGCGCGGGCACCCGACCCGGCGCCGACCAGCTCGCGGTCGGGAGGCACGGACGGCGCGGTCGACCGGCGGGACCGGTCGACGCGGCCCAGCCCGGAGAACCGGCTGGTGCCGAAGGTGCGGAACCGGGCGAGCACGGCCATCAGCGGGTGGGTGAAGAGGAAGACGACGACGAGGTCGAGGACCGTGGACAGGCCGAGGGTGAACGCGAAGCCCTTCACGTCGCCGATGGCCAGCCAGTACAGGATCGCCGCGGCGAGGAAGCTGACCGCGTCGGCCGACAGGATCGTGCGGCGGGCGCGGACCCAGGCGCGCGGCACCGCCGAGCGCAGCGTCCGGCCCTCGCGGATCTCGTCCTTGAGCCGCTCGAAGTAGACGACGAACGAGTCCGCCGTGATGCCGATGGACACGATGAACCCGGCGATGCCGGCGAGGCTCAGCGTGAAGCCGATCTCCCGGCCCAGCAGCACCAGGCTGGCGTAGACCACGACCGCCGACAGCAGCAGGCTGACGATCATCACCAGACCGAGCAGCCGGTAGTAGAGCAGCGCGTAGACGAACACCAGGGCCACGCCGATGGCACCGGCGATGAGGCCGGCCCGCAGCTGCTCGGCACCGAGCTCGGTGGAGATCGACTGGGCGGTCGCCTGCTGGAAGGTCAGCGGCAGCGCGCCGTAGCGCAGCTGGTTGGCCAGCTCCTCGGCCCCGGACTGGTCGAACGAGCCGGTGATCGTCGTCTGGCCGTTGATGGCGCCCTGGATGGTGGGCGCGGAGACCACCCGGCCGTCGAGGGTGAAGGCGACGTTGCTGCCGACGTTGGCGGCGGTGTACTCCGCCCACGTCGTGCGGCCCTCGGAGTCGAAGTCGAGCAGCACGACCCACTCGCCGGTGGTCTGCTGCGTGCCGGCGCTGGCGTCGGCGATGTCGGTGCCCTCGATGATCGTGGGGCCGAGCAGGAACTTGGACGTGCCGTCCTCGCTGCAGGCGGCGACGAAGTCGTCGGGACGGGCCACCTCGCCGGTGGTGTCCGTGGCCTCGCAGGTCAGCGTCGCGTACTGCGCGGCGGCCTCCTCCTGCGTCACCGCCGGGCGGTCGGTGTCCAGCGCCGGGTCGCTCACCGCGCCGTCGTCGTCCGGGGTGGCGGCGTCGGTGGCGGCGTCGGTGGGGGCGGCGGGGTCCGTCGGGGTCGCGCCGTCGGTGGGCTCCGCGGGCGCGGCCGCCTCGGGGCCGGTGACCACGGGGCGGAACCGCAGCTGCGCGGTCTGGCCGAGCTCGCGGGCCTGCTCACCGTCGTCGCCGGGCACCGAGATGACGATGTTGGCGTCGCCCTCGGTGACCACCTCGGCCTCGGCGACACCGATGCCGTTGACCCGCTGCTCGATGATCTGGCGGGCCAGCTCGAGGTCCTCGGGCGCCGGCGCCTGCCCGTCGGGGGTGCGGGCGGTGAGCGTGACCGTCGTCCCGCCGCGCAGGTCCAGGCCGAGCTGGGGCGTGCGGTCGGTGCCGGTGAAGAAGATCAGGCCGTACATGACGGCGATGATCAGGACCAGCGCGCCGAAGTACCGGCGGGCGGGCAGGGCGCGGTTGGCCACGGGTCCTCCGTCAGAGGGTCTTGCCGGACGGGCCGTCACCGGGACGGTCGTCCCGGACGGAGGGCCCGTCCACGGCGGGGTCGACCACGGTCTCCCCGGTCGCGAGCGGTCCGGGCACCTCGCCGGCCGCCGGGCGCACCTGGATGACCGCCTGGCGCGCGTAGGTGACGACGACACCGGGCGCGATCTGCACCTGGATGGTCGCCGGGTCGTCCAGGCCGGCCACGCTGCCGTACACGCCGCCGGCCATGGTGACCGGAACGCCGATCGCCAGCGCCGACTGCGTCTGGGTCTGCTGGCGCTTGCGCGCCCGCGCCGGGAGCACGATGAGCGCCACGAACGCCAGCGCGAGCAGGAGCAGGGGGAACAGTTCCACGACGGGAGTGCCTCTCTACCGCGCGGGGTGCACGCGGTCGGTGCGGCCCGGGTCGGGACCGCTCGGGTACGTCGGCCGTGGCGCGCGGGCACCGGCCCACGCCGACACGGGATCGCGCGGCCGGGACCGGTCGGCCCGGGGAGGGCCGGGTTGCGCGCCAGCGGCGATGAGTCTAGGCGTCGAAGAGCGGTTCCGACGACGCCCCCGGGTCACGCGGGACGGCTGTGACACCACCGAGGGGGATCCCGCCGCGCGGCACCGGGTGGCCGAGGTGCTGCCAGGCCGCCTCGGTGGCCACCCGCCCGCGCGGGGTGCGGGCGAGCAGCCCGGCGCGCACGAGGAACGGCTCGCACACCTCCTCGACGGTGGTCGGCTCCTCCCCCACCGCCACCGCCAGCGTGGACACGCCGACCGGCCCGCCGGAGAAGCGCAGCACCAGCGCCTCGAGCACCGCCCGGTCCAGCCGGTCCAGGCCGAGGTCGTCGACGTCGTAGAGCGCGAGCGCGGCCTGCGCGACCGCGCGGGTGACCCGGCCGTCGCCCTCGACCTCGGCGTAGTCGCGGACCCGGCGCAGCAGCCGGTTGGCGATGCGCGGCGTCCCCCGGGAGCGGCCGGCGATCTCCGCCGAGCCGTCGTCGGTGAGCTCGACCCCGAGCAGCGCGGCGCTGCGCGCGAGCACCTGCTGCAGCTCGGCGGGCTCGTAGAACTCCATCTGCCCGACGAAGCCGAACCGGTCGCGCAGCGGCCCGGTGAGCAGGCCGGCCCGGGTGGTCGCCCCGACGAGGGTGAACGGGCTGATCTCCAGCGGGATGGCCGTGGCGCCGGGTCCCTTGCCGACGACGACGTCGACGCGGAAGTCCTCCATCGCCATGTACAGCAGTTCCTCGGCCGGGCGGGCGATGCGGTGGATCTCGTCGATGAACAGCACGTCGCCGGGGCCGAGGTTGGACAGCATCGCCGCGAGGTCGCCGGAGCGCTCGATGGCCGGGCCGCTGGTGATCTTCACCGCGGTGCCGAGCTCGGACCCGATGATGAGCGCGAGGCTGGTCTTGCCGAGCCCGGGCGGGCCGGACAGCAGCACGTGGTCCGGCGGCCGGCCCCGGCGCTTGGCGCCCTCGAGCACCAGTGCGAGCTGGCGGGCCACCTTGGGCTGGCCGATGAAGTCGTGCAGCGAGTGTGGCCGCAGCGCCGACTCGACGACCCGCTCCTCGTCACCGGCCTGCGGCGAGACGCCGAAGTCGCGGCTGACCCCGGACTCCAGCTCGCCGGTCAGCGACCGGTCGAACGGCGCGCTCATGACCGGCCCAGCAGCTGCAGCGCCTGGCGCAGCAGCGACGCGACGTCGACCCGGCCGGTGCTCGTGAGCTGCTCGTCGGCGACCGGCGCCAGTGCGGTGAGCGCGGTGTCGGCCTCGCGGGTGGACCAGCCGAGCCCGACCAGCGCGGAGGACAGCTGGTCGCGCCAGGGCGCCACGGCGGGAACCGGCGCGCTGCCGGCGGCCGGCGGGCCGTCGAGCTGGGTGTCGGTGGTCGTGGAGCCCAGCCGGTCGCGCAGCTCGAGGATCAGCCGCTCGGCGCCCTTCTTGCCGATGCCGGGCACCTGCATGAGCGCCTTGACGTCGGCCAGCGAGACCGCGCGCCGGACCTCCCGCGGCGGGTGGATGGCCAGCACCGCCTGCGCCAGCCGCGGGCCGACGCCGTTGGCGGTCTGCAGCAGCTCGAACAGCTGCCGCTCGTCGTCGTCGGCGAAGCCGTAGAGGGTGAGGGAGTCCTCGCGGACCACCAGGCTGGTGGCCAGGCGGGCGTCCTCCCCGACGGCGAGCCGGGCGATGGTGCCCGGGGTGCACTGCACCGCCAGCCCGATGCCGCCGACCTCGACCACCGCGCCGTCGGGCGAGACGGCGGCGACCCGGCCGCTGACCGAGGCGATCACCGGGAGACCCCCTGCCAGCGCGGCAGCGTGCGCTGCACGACCGGCGCGCCGATGCCGCCGGCGATCGCGGCCGACCGCAGCCGCTGCTGCGCCGGGCCGCGCCACACGTGGCAGACCGCCAGCGCCAGGGCGTCGGCGGCGTCGGCCGGCTTGGGGGCCGACGCCAGGCCCAGGACCCGGGTGACCATGAGGGTGACCTGCTCCTTGTCCGCCCGGCCGTTGCCGGAGATGGCCGCCTTGACCTCGCTGGGCGTGTGCCAGGCGACCGGGCGGTCGGCCTGCGCCGCCGCCAGCGCCGCGACGCCGGCGGCCTGCGCGGTGCCGGTGGCGGTTCCCTTGTTGTTCTGGGTGAACACCCGCTCGATGGCCACGACGTCGGGCCGGTGCTCACGCAGCAGCGCGGTGACCTGGGTGTGCAGCTCCAGCAGCCGCAGCTCGAGGTCCAGCTCCGCGGAGCTGCGGATCACGCCGACGCCCACGGCGGCCGGGCGCGCGCCGGGCCGGCCGTCGACCACGCCCCAGCCGCACCGGGTCAGCCCCGGGTCGATGCCGAGCACCCGCATGCCCGCTCCCCCTTTCCCCGAACGCCTGTTCGACGGTCACCGTAACCGTCGCCGACGACGGCCCTGCGACGCAACACGCGGCAGGCCCGGGCTGCGGCCGGGAGGGAGGGGGCTCGGGTCAGGAGGGTCGGTCCTACCCGACGTCGGCCATGACCTCGTCGGGGACGTCGTAGTTGGCGTAGACGTTCTGCACGTCGTCGCAGTCCTCGAGCGCGTCGATGAGACGGAACACCTTGCCGGCGCCGTCCGCGTCGAGCTCCACGGAGACGCTCGGCACGAAGCCGGCCTCGGCGGAGTCGTAGTCGATGCCGGCGTCCTGCAGGGCGGTGCGGACGGCGACCAGGTCGCCCGGCTCGCAGACCACCTCGAGGGTGTCGCCGAGGTCGCGGACCTCCTCGGCGCCGGCGTCGAGGACGGCCATGAGCACGGTGTCCTCGTCCACGCCGTCGGCCCGGGACACGACCACGACGCCCTTCCGGGAGAAGAGGTAGGAGACCGAGCCCGGGTCGGCCATCGACCCGCCGTTGCGGGTCATGGCGGTGCGGACCTCCATGGCCGAGCGGTTCTTGTTGTCCGTCAGGCACTCGATGAGGACCGCGACCCCACCGGCCGCGTAGCCCTCGTAGGTGATCGTCTGGTAGTCGACGCCGCCGGCCTCCAGGCCCGCGCCGCGCTTGACCGCCCGGTCGATGTTGTCGTTGGGGACCGAGCTCTTCTTCGCCTTCTGGATGGCGTCGTAGAGCGTCGGGTTGCCCGCCGGGTCACCGCCGCCGGTGCGCGCCGCGACCTCGATGTTCTTGATCAGCTTGGCGAACAGCTTGCCGCGCTTGGCGTCGATCCCGGCCTTCTTGTGCTTGGTCGTCGCCCACTTGGAATGGCCGCTCACGGCTGTCCTCCCTCGTCCCGGCGCCCGGCACCGGCACCCGGACGCACCGGTCGATCCTACCGGCGGGGCCGGGGAGCCCGTCCGGGCGGCAACCGGCGCCGGGGTCCTCGGCCGGAGGCGCCGATGTCCTCGGCCGGAGGCGCCGATGTCCTCAACCGGAGGCGCCGGCGCCGGTGGTCACGGCGTCCAGGCCGTCCTCGACGTCGAAGAAGCGCGGCAGCGGGCGGTCGGCGTGCAGCCGCAGCAGCCGGGGCAGCCGCCGCGTGCGCAGCAGCGCGGTGTCGCGCACGGCGTCGTTGTAGAAGCGCCGGGCCAGCCCCATGCGGGCCTCGGCCTCGGCCAGGTCGGCCAGCAGCGCCCGCGGGACCCCGGGCACCTCCGCCGGCAGCGCCCGCAACTCCCGGCCGAGCGCGTTCTCCGCCAGCTCCCGGTCGCCGGCCGGCGTCGCGCGGGCCTCGTACGCGGCGGTCTTCAGCCGGCCCGCGCGGTCCTCACCGAGGGCGGCGCCGTGCAGCGACACCAGGTCCTCGGCGAGCGCGGCGCGCTGCCGGAGCCGGTCCTCCAGCACCGCACGGGCCCGGGCGACCCGGGCCTCCAGGCGGCGCAGCCGGGTGAGCGTCCAGGCGGTCCAGGCGGTCAGCAGCAGCGCGACGACGCCGAGCAGCAGCCAGGCGTCGGGCGTCACGACCGGTCACGCTAGCGCCGGACCCGCCGCAGCAGGGAGGGCAACACCCCGTCAGTGGGGGCGCTCACCCCGGCCACCTGTGCCCACGCCTCGTCGTCGCTGGCGGTCACCGCGCCGGCGCCGGGCAGCACGACGGTCTCGTAGACGGCGAGCACCCGGCGGGCGACCACCTGCCAGTCGTAGGCGGCCGCCGCCTCCCGGCCCGCTGCCGACAGCGCGTCGCGCCGGGAGGGGTCGGCGAGCAGGTCCGACAGCGCCCGCGCCAGCGCCACGCTGTCGCCGCGGCGGACGAGCACCCCGGCCGCGCCGTCGGCGAGGACCCGCGCGAAGGCGTCGAGGTCGCTGGCCACGATCGGCGCACCGGCGGCCATCGCCTCGATGAGGACCACGCCGAAGGACTCGCCGAGCAGGTTGGGCGCGCAGTAGACGTCCACCGAGCGCAGGAAGGCGGCCTTGTCGGCCTCGGAGACCTCGCCGAGGAGCGCCACGTGCGCGCGCAGGTCCTCCCCCACCGCCTCGCGCAGCGCGTCGGGGTCGCCGCGGCCGGCCACCAGCAGCCGGGCGCCGGGGTGCTCGCGGACGACGGCACGCATCGCCTCGAGCAGCACCGGCAGGCCCTTGCGCGGCTCGTCGAAGCGGCCGAGGAACCCGACGGTCGGCCCGTCGACGCCGCGCGCGGCACCCGGCAGCGTCGGTCCCTCGGCGAACACGTCCACGTGCACGCCGTTGGGGATGATCACGGCGTCGCCGCCGAGGTGCTCGACCTGCAGGCGGCGGGCGAAGTCGGAGACGGCGATCCGGCCGGAGATCTTCTCCAGCCACGGCCGCACGACCGGACCCCAGGCGGCCAGCCACTTCGACCGGACGCTGGCGGCGTGGAAGGTGGCCACGATCGGCCCGGTGGCGATCATGCAGACCAGCAGGCCGATCGACGGCGGCGCCGGGTCGTGCACGTGGACGACGTCGAAGTGCCCCTCCCGCAGCCAGCGGCGCACCCGGGAGGCCGAGACCGGCCCGAACTGCACGCTGGCCATCGAGCCGTTGTAGGGGATCGGCACGGTCCGCCCGGCGAAGGTGATCCAGGGGTCGGCGAGTGACTCCTCGTGCTCGGCTGGGGTGAGCACCTCGACGTGGTGGCCCAGCCCGCGCAGCGTCTCGGCGAGGTCGCGCACGTGGTACTGGACGCCCCCGGGGACGTCCCACTGGTAGGGACACACCAGCCCGATGCGCATCAGCGGCGCTCCCCCGTCGGCGGGTCCGGGGGCACGTCCGCCCAGATCCGGCCCAGCACGTGCCAGTCCTCGGGGCGGACGGCGAGGTCGGCGGTGAACGAGTCGGCCACGCCCTGCATGCCCGCGGCGACCCGGTCGCGCAGCCGCCCGGGGCCGCCCACCGGCACCTCGGGCCGGATGGCGAACTCCCAGCCGCGGTCGGTGAAACGGCAGATCGCCGGGTGCAGGGCGGCACCGGTCTGCGCGGCCAGCAGCGCGGGGCCGGCGGGCATCGTCGTCGGCCGGCCGAAGAGGTCGACCGGGACCCCGCCGGGCCCCAGGTCGCGGTCGACGACCAGGCAGCTGAAGCCCCCGCCGCTGAGCCACTCGCGCAGCACGGCGGAGCTGGGCCGCTCGCCGCCGGTCAGCGGGAGCACCCGGATGCCGAGGGACTCCCGGTACTCCAGGAACCGCCGGAACAGCGACTCGGGCTGCAGGCGCTCGGCGACGGTCGCGAAGGGCCCGCCGAGCCAGTCGACGAGCCACACGCCCGCGGCGTCCCAGTTCCCGCTGTGCGGCAGGGCGGCGATGAGGCCGCGGCCGGAGTCCCGGGCCCGCTCGAAGTGCTCGACGCCGGAGTGGACGGTGTCGGCCACGATCCGCTCGCGGGGCAGCCGCGGCAGCCGGAAGGCCTCCTGCCAGTAGCGGGCGTAGGAGCGCAGCGCCCGGGTGGTGAGCTCGTCGAGCTCGTCCTCGGCCAGCTTCCCGCCGGTGGCCACCCGCAGGTTCGCCTTCAGCTGGCGGGCGCCGCGGCCCGCGCGGCCGGCGGCGTACCGGCCGGCGGCGTCGAAGGCGCCGCGGGCCACCGGCTCGGGCAGCCGCTGCACCGCCTGCCAGCCCGCCGCGTAGCCCAGGTCGGTGAGCCGGGCGGCGGCCCGCGCCCGCAGGCCGCTCACGAGGCGGGGGCCGACGGCGTCAGCGACGTCCCCCGGGCGCCGCGGCGCACGGCGACCACGCGCTGGGCGACGGTGACCGCGCCGCCCACCACGAGCAGCCACAGGCCCACGTCCACGGCGTACGGCAGGCCGAGGCCGGTGAGGCCGGTCCCGGTGAGGACCAGGATCAACCGCTCGGTGCGCTCGACCAGCCCGACGTCGCAGGGGATCCCCACGCCCTCGGCGCGGGCCTTGATGTAGCTGGTCAGCACGCCGAGGACCAGGCCGACGAGGGCCAGCAGCGCCAGCAGCCGGTCGCCGCCGGCGCCGGTGTACCACCAGATCAGGGCCCCGAAGACGGCGGCGTCGACGGCGCGGTCGCAGGTGGAGTCGAGCACCGCGCCGAACGCCGAGCCGCCCCCGCGGGCCCGCGCCAGGGCACCGTCGAGCATGTCGAGCAGTACGAAGATCGTGACGGTGAACGCGCCCCAGAACAGGACGCCGTGGGCGATGAGCACCACGGACGCCGCGATGGCGCCGACCGTCCCGGTGACGGTGATCGCGTCCGGCGTGACCCCGGCCCGGGCCAGCCGGGCCACCACCGGCGCCCAGAACCGGCCGACGGCCGCCCGGGCGCCCGACCCCAGCACGGTCAGTCCCCCGCCGGTCGCGGCCGGACGGCGGCCGGCCAGGCCGCGGCCAGCAGCGCGCGGGTCTCGGCGAGCACCTGCGGCAGCACCCGGGTCAGCCCGATGACCGGCATGAAGTTGGTGTCCCCGCCCCAGCGCGGCACCGTGTGCTGGTGCAGGTGGTCGGCGATGCCGGCGCCGGCCACCGAGCCCTGGTTCATGCCGATGTTGAAGCCGTGCGCTCCGGTCACCTGCCGCACCACCCGCATCGCCGTCTGCGTGAACGCGCCCAGCTCGGCGACCTCGTCGTCGGTGAGGTCGGTGTAGTCGGGCACGTGCCGGTACGGGACCACCATGAGGTGCCCGGCGTTGTAGGGGTAGAGGTTCAGCACCGCGAAGACGTCCTCCCCGCGCGCCACCACCAGCCCGTCCTCGTCCGGCATCGCCGGGATGAGGCAGAACGGGCAGTCGTGCTCACCGGTCGGCTTGCCCGAGCCGCGGATGTAGGCCATCCGGTACGGCGTCCACAGGTGCTCGAAGACGGTGGCCGGGCCGCCGTCGTCACTGGAGACGGGGACGGTGAAGCCGTCCGGGCCGACGGTCACCGCCGTTCCAGGGGCGCGTCCGCCGTGGGGTCGGCGTTGTGCCGCCCGGCCACCCACGCGGCGACCGCCTCGACGGCCTCGGCGACCGGCACGCCGTTGCGCTGGCTGCCGTCGCGGTAGCGGAAGGAGACCGCGCCCGCCTCGGCGTCGGTGGCCCCCGCGATGAGCACGAAGGGCACCTTCTGCTTGCTGGCGTTGCGGATCTTCTTCTGCATCCGGTCGTCGGAGTCGTCGACCTCGGCGCGGATGCCGCGGGCCCGCAGCTGCAGGGCGACGTCAGTGAGGTACCCGACCTGGTCGTCGGTGACCGGGATGCCGACCACCTGCACCGGCGCCAGCCAGGCGGGGAACGCGCCGGCGTAGTGCTCGGTGAGGACGGCGAAGAACCGCTCGATCGAGCCGAACAGCGCGCGGTGCAGCATCACCGGCCGCTGCCGGGAGCCGTCGGCGGCGGTGTACTCCAGGCCGAAGCGCTCGGGCAGGTTGAAGTCGACCTGGATGGTCGACATCTGCCAGCTGCGGCCGATCGCGTCGCGGGCCTGCACGGAGATCTTGGGTCCGTAGAACGCCGCGCCGCCCGGGTCGGGCACGAGCTCGAGGCCGGAGTCCAGGGCGGCCTGCCGCAGCGCCTCGGTGGCCACCTCCCAGCTCTCGTCGGAGCCCACGGACTTGTCCGGGTTGCGGGTCGACAGCTCCAGGTGGAAGTCGGACAGGCCGTAGTCGGCGAGCAGGCCGAGCACGAAGTCGAGCAGGCCGCGCAGCTCCCCGGCCATCTGCTCGGGGGTGCAGTAGATGTGCGCGTCGTCCTGGGTGAAACCCCGGGCGCGGGTGAGGCCGTGGACGACGCCGCTCTTCTCGTAGCGGTAGACGGTGCCGAACTCGAACAGCCGCAGCGGCAGCTCCCGGTAGGACCGGCCGCGGGACCCGAACACCAGGTTGTGCATCGGGCAGTTCATCGGCTTGAGGTAGTAGTCCTGCCCCTGCCGGCGCAGCGTGCCGTCGGCGTCGCGCTCCTCGTCGAGCTGCATCGCCGGGTACATGCCCTCGGCGTACCAGTCGAGGTGCCCGGAGATCTCGAACAGGCGTCCCTTGGTGATGTGCGGGGTGTTGACGAAGGAGTAGCCGCCCTCCTCGTGCCGCTGCCGGCTGTAGGCCTCCAGCTCCCGCCGGACGACGCCGCCCTTCGGGTGGAACACCGCCAGGCCGGAGCCGATCTCGTCGGGGAAGCTGAACAGGTCCAGCTCCGCGCCCAGCCGGCGGTGGTCGCGGCGCTCGGCCTCGGCCACCTGCTCCAGGTACGCCTTGTGCGCCTCGCGGCTCTCCCACGCGGTGCCGTAGACCCGCTGCAGCTGCGGGTTCTTCTCGCTGCCCCGCCAGTAGGCGGCCGCCGACCGGGTGAGGCTGAACGCCGGGATGCCGCTGGTGCGCGGCAGGTGCGGGCCGCGGCACAGGTCGGTCCACACCCGGTCGCCGGTGCGGGCGTCGAGGTTGTCGTACATGGTCAGCTGCGCGCCGCCGACCTCGACGTCGGCGCCCTCGGCCGCCTCGCCGGCGCCGCCCTTGAGGCCGATCAGCTCGAGCTTGTAGGGCTCGTGCGCCAGCTCGGCGCGGGCGTCGTCGTCGCTGATCTCCCGGCGGGAGAAGCGCTGCCCGGCCCGGACGATCTGCTGCATGCGCTTCTCCAGCGCCTGCAGGTCCTCCGGGGTGAACGGCTTCTCGGGGTCGAAGTCGTAGTAGAAGCCGTTCTCGACCGGCGGGCCGATGCCCAGGCGGGTGCCCGGGAACAGGTCCTGCACGGCCTGGGCGAGCACGTGCGCGGTCGAGTGGCGGATGACCGCGCGGCCCTCGGGGCTGGCCGCCGGCACCGGCTCGACCTCGGCGTCGGCGCCGGGCACCCAGGCCAGGTCGCGCAGCTCGCCGGTGACCGCGTCCCGGACGACGACCGCGCCGTCGGGGCCCTTGAGCGCGATCCCGGCGTCCTTGAGCGCCTGCTCGGCCGTCGTCCCGGCCGGCACCCGGACGGGGGTGGTGGCGGCAGGACGGGGCGCGGCGGACACGGGGTCTCCTGGGGGTCGCGAGGTGCTCGGGACGGCGTCCGGCAGGGCGGACGCGCACCGCTCAGCCTAACGAGCGCCCTCCTCCCGTCCGGGCACCCGACTCCGCTCCGACGACCCCGCCGGGACGACCTCGTCCCCGACGGCGACCGTCCCGGCCTCGGCCACCTCGGCGTACACGCCCAGGCAGTGCTTCGGCAGCCGGGTGACCTGCAGCACCGCCGAGCCCAGCCGCAGCCGCCGGCCGACCCACGAGCGCTCGTCGTCGGCGGGCAGGTCGAGGAGGAGGTTGGCCCGCGGGTCCTCCGCGCCGCAGCCCGCGGGGACGATCCCCGAGGCCGCCCGCTCCAGCGCCTGGCGGGAGACCAGGTGCACGGCCGCGCCCCCGTCCGGGCGCCCGGCCAGCGGCTCGAGCCGCACCGGCTCCCCCAGCGCCGCGGCGACCGCGGCGGCGTCGGCGGCCGGGTCGCCGGTCACCGCGACGCCGGCCAGCGCAGGGGCGTGCTTCCCGCGCACGACCTCGCCCGAGGCCGCCGCGACGACGGCCCACGCGCGGTCGCCGGCCAGCCCGGCCGGGCCGACGTCGGCCCGGGGCAGCACCGTCCCGGCGCAGCCGCGCACCGGGTAGACCGAGATGCCGACGAGGGTGCTCACGCCGTCACGCTACGACCGGCGGACCGCGGGAGTGGAGGCGGCGCGGGGTCAGGCGGCGAGGGCGCCGCGCCTGCGCAGCCGGCGGAGCTGTGACTCCAGGTACGGCCGCGCCTTGCGCTGCCCGCCGCGGACGGAGATCGCGGCGGCCAGGTCGGCCAGGACCCGGGCCAGGCGCGCCTCGTCGGCCGGCCAGCCGCGGCGCAGGCACTCCTCCAGCCACTCGACCGGCGCGGTGTGCCCCCGCTCGCCGTTGCACCGGCCGCAGGCGGCCACCTCGTTCTCCAGCCACGACGGGCCGCCCTTGACCCGCGGCACGACGTGCTCGGTGGTGGCGGGGACCTGCCCGGTGAGGGCGCGGCCGCACCAGATGCAGGTGGGGCCGTCCCGTTCCACGGCCGCCTCGAGACGGGCGGCCCTGTCCAGTGCCATCCCCTCCATGGTGCGCCGGGCCGCGCCGCGGCGCCTGAGGGATCGGCCACGTCCCCCGGCGGCGCCGCCCGGCCACCCGGCGGGTCCGCCACCGATGAGCGACGGGATCGGCCAGGGTCTGACCCACGGAACCGACCGACCTCGCGAGGAGAGCAGACATGGGCGTCATCCGGGTGCACGAGTTCACCACCGTCGACGGGGTCGTCGACGCGCCGATGTGGACGATGGACTACGGCTTCCCCGACGACCTGGCCACGTCCATCGGTGCGCTGACCGCGCCGGCCACGGGCATCCTGCTCGGGCGCACCACCTTCGAGATGTTCGCCCCGGCCTGGTCGACGCGGACCGTGGAGGAGGACCCGGGCGCGCCGTTCTTCAACGACACCACCAAGTACGTCGTCTCCTCGACGCTGGCCGACGCCGAGGGCGTGTGGCAGAACTCGACCGTCCTCGGCGGCTACGACGCCGACCGGATCCGCGCGCTCAAGGCCGACCACGACCTCTACGTCAGCGGCAGCGCCACCCTCGTCCGCGGCCTGGTCGACGACGGCCTGGTCGACGAGCTGCACCTCTACGTCTACCCGGTCGCCGTCGGCTCGGGCATCCGGCTGTTCCCCGAGGGCCGGCCGCAGACGAACCTGTCCCTGCTCGGCGTCGAGCAGCTGAGCAACGGCGTGGCGCACCTGACCTACGGCCCCGCGGCCTGAGACGGCGGCCGGCCCGGGCCCCCGGGGGCCCGGGCCGGCCGATGAGTCCCGGGGCCCGCGCGGGTCACGGCCTCCAGGACCACTCGGAGACCCACGCGCCCGTACCCGGAGGAGACGCATGGCCAGGCTCGTCTACTCGATGATCACCTCGCTCGACGGCTATGCCGAGGCGGCCGAGGGCGGCCTCGGGACCGGGGCCGACGACCCGGAGGTGCACACCTTCGTCGGCGACGTCTTCCGCTCCCTCGGCACGTACCTCTACGGCCGGCGCATGTACGAGACGATGGTCTTCTGGGAGACCGCGCACACCGAGCTCGACGCGCCGCCGCACATCGTGCAGTACGCGCGCGACTGGCAGGCCGCCGAGAAGGTCGTGTACTCCACGACGCTGGAGTCGGTGTCGAGCGAGCGGACCCGCATCGAGCGGACCTTCGACCCGGACGCGGTACGCAGGCTCAAGGACGAGGCCGAGGCCGACCTCTCCGTCGACGGGCCGAACCTCGCCGCCCAGGCGATCGCGGCCGGCCTGGTGGACGAGTACCACCTGTTCATCACCACGAGCGTGGTCGGCGGCGGCAAGCGGTTCTTCCCCGACGGCGTGCGCCTCGATCTCGAGCTGGTCGAGGAGCGTTCCTTCGACAGCGGGCTCGTCTACGCGCGCTACCGGACCCGCTGAGCCGGGGTCCCGATCACGACGGAGGGCCAGGCTCCCCCGTCCCCGGGTTCCCCTGGCCCTCCGTGCGCGTGGGCGATACTGGGTTCGAACCAGTGACCTCTTCGGTGTGAACGAAGCGCTCTACCACTGAGCCAATCGCCCGCTGCGCCGTCCATGATGCCAGACGGTCACCGCCAGAGCGGCACCCACCCCGGCATCCAGTCCGGCACGCCCATCACGTGCAACGTGACCACCACGACGCCGTAGACGAAGGCCGCCGTCAGCAGGGCGATGCCCAGCCGCACCCAGACCGGCTGGCGGCCCAGCCACTCGGTCCAGGCCGTCACGTGGCGCTTGGTGTACTCCAGCAGCCGCTCGGCCCAGGTGAACTCGGTGGCGAGCACGAACAGGCCGGCGATGACGGTCAGCCAGCCGGGACCGGGCAGCGGGATGGTGACCAGGCCGACGGCGACGATCACGGCGCCGACGATGCCCACGCAGACGCGGTAGGCGTGGTCCAGCGAGCGGCGGGCACCCAGGCGGCGGCGCCAGCCGGTGTCGGCGACGCGCTCGCGCAGGCTGTGGTGGCCGTCGTGCGCGTACTGCTCCCGCCGCTCCTCCGCGGTCGGCCGTGCCCGTCGCGCCCGCGGGGGCGGGGGCACCGTGTCCTGTTCGCTCAGCT
This sequence comes from Geodermatophilus amargosae, assembly GCF_041028265.1. Taxonomy (GTDB): domain Bacteria; phylum Actinomycetota; class Actinomycetes; order Mycobacteriales; family Geodermatophilaceae; genus Geodermatophilus; species Geodermatophilus amargosae_A. The sequence continues at coordinate 291,228 of NZ_JABGCW010000005.1, read as the reverse complement.
GGTCACCTGCCCGCTCGCCACCACGTCCGACGGTTCCGACGGAGCCTGACGACCGGGCTCGATGCTGATCGCGTACCCCACGTAACCGTCCAGCCCGGTCGAGGCGGAGCCTACGGTCCGGAGGTCCGTTTGTGGGGAGACGACGTCGAAGGTGCCGAGCGCCACGGGCGCGTCGTCGGCCATCCCCCACACCACGTACACGCTGGTGCTGCTGTCGTTGACCTGCAGTCCGTGGGTGACGACCTCCAGCTGCGCCTCCCGGGCGACGACGGTGGCCACGCGCTCGCCGTCGCCGTCGCGCTGGACGGGCGCGATCGTCGCGCGGCCCGGCTGCAGCAGGGCCTCGACGACCCGCTGCTGCTCGGCGGCGACCTCCTGCGCCTCGTCGCGGGCGGAGCCGAGGACGACGTTCCAGGTGCCCAGCGCCAGGATCGCGGCCACGGCGGCGGCGACCAGCGCGTTGGGCAGCACCCGGCGCCACGCGGTGCGCTCCTCCGGGACCGGCGGCCCGGCCTGCGGCGGCGCGTAGCCCGGGAAGCCGGTGGCCGCCGGGACGTCGGTGCGGCGACGTCTGCCGGAGGCCGCGGTGGCCCCGGACGGCAGGTCGGCGGTCGTGCCGGCGGGCAGCTCGACGCCGGCCGGGGGCGGCAGCTGCTCGGTCTGCTCGACGGCGGCGCGCAGCCGGTCGCGCAGTCCCTCGCCGGGCTGGGCCTGCGGGAGGTCGCCGGCCAGCGCCGCCATCACCTCGGAGGTCTCGGCGACCGTCCGGGTGCAGCGGGGGCAGCTCGGCAGGTGCGCGCCGAAGAGCGCCTCGTCCTCGGGCTCGAGCGCGTGCAGCGCCCAGCCGACGGCGAGCTCGTCGTAGGGCTCGTGGTCGTCGTGGCGCGGGTTCACCGAGCACCTCCGTCGACCGCGGCGGGACCGCTGAGGGCGCCGCCGGCGGTGGCTCCGCCGACCGCGCCGAGCTCCTCCTTGAGCCGGCGCATCCCGGCGAGCATGCGGGTCTTGACCGTGCCCAGCGGGGCGCGGGTCAGGGCGGCGACCTCCCGCTGGGTGTAGCCGCCGTAGTAGGCGAGCGTGAGGGCCTCCCGCTGGGCGTCGGGCAGCGTCCCGAGGGCGGTGCGCACCCGCTCGGCCACCAGGCGGGTCCAGGCGTCGTCCTCGACGTCGCGGGCGCTCGTGGGCGCGCTGAGCGCGAGGTCGTCCTCGGCGCGGGCCTGGCGGCGGCGGTGGGACTCCTCGCGGCGGACGGCGTCGACGGCCTTGTGGTGCACCATCGCCATCAGCCACGAGGCGAAGCTGCCGCGGGCGCCGTCGTAGGCGTGCGGATCGCGCCACACGGTGAGGAAGACGTCCTGCACGACGTCCTCGGCGAGGGTGTCGTCGGCGAGGATCCGGCGGGCCAGGGCGAAGGCGGGCCGGCGGAACCGGTCGTAGAGGTCGTCGACGGCACCCCGGTCCCCGGCGCGCACCCGCACGATCAGGTCCGCGTCGCCGGAGTCCCCCTCCGGACGTCGTGCCGGACGCGTCACGGCTCCCATCGTCACACGCCGCGTTCGTGTCAGACAGGCATCATGGTTCACCACGCGGGGTAGGAGTCCCCCAGCCGAGGTCCCTGCCCCGACCCGGCGAGGTCCGTGGACCGGTCCAGAAGGCGACCTCCGCGGCCTCAGCCCGCACGGGCGACACGCCCGGAGCCCGGTCGGCGCAACATCCGGCCGTTCCGGTCGTTCTACGGAACATGGATCGAGGCGACATGGCAGACCGCACCTCCCCCGGGTACTCCGTCCCCACGACGCTGTACCTGGTCGGCCCCACCTCCTGGACCGAGGTGCCCGCCGTCCTCACCTACGCGATGTCGGACCCCTTCGCGGTGCGCATCGGCTTCGGCGACGCCGGGGACCCGGTCGACGACGGCATCACCTGGCTCCTGGGCCGGGAGCTGCTCGCCGACGGGCTGGAGCGGCCGGCCGGCGACGGCGACGTGCGGGTCTGGCCGGCCCGCACCAGCGGCGACGTGCTCTACCTGCACCTGCGCGCGCCCTCCGGCGAGGCGCTGTTCGAGCTGTCCCGCGCCACGGTGGCCGCCTTCCTCCAGCGCACCGAGGAGCTCGTGCCCTCGGGGCAGGAGACCGCGGCGCTCGACGTCGACGACGCGCTGGCCGCACTGCTCTCCGGCGGCGGCGCCGACCCCGGGGCACGGTGATCCAGCGGGGGGACCCCCCGTGAAACCCCCTCCCCGGGTCGGGTATCGTCCTCTCTGCACGACAGCGACACGGAAACACAGCAGCACAGCAACGCGGACGTGGCTCAGTTGGTAGAGCATCACCTTGCCAAGGTGAGGGTCGCGGGTTCGAATCCCGTCGTCCGCTCGGGACCTCGGGCGCTGGTCGCGAGACCGGCGCCCGTGTGTGCGGTGGAGTGGCCGAGAGGCGAGGCAACGGCCTGCAAAGCCGTCTACACGGGTTCAAATCCCGTCTCCACCTCGCCTCCTCGCAGCAGCGCGGTGGAGCGGGCCGGTCAGCCGACCGGACTCGGGCGATTGGCTCAGTGGTAGAGCGCTACCTTGACACGGTAGAGGTCACTGGTTCGAACCCAGTATCGCCCACCAGCACGCAGAGCCCCGGACCCTCGCGGTCCGGGGCTCTCGTCGTCCCGGGCCCCGGCCGTCCCCGGGCTAGCGCTGCCCGCCCACGGCCGGCGCCACGTGCTCGTCCCAGAACCGCTCGACCTGCCCGGCCAGGTCCTCGGGGGCGCCGCTGTTGTCCAGGACGACGTCGGCCACGGCGCGCCGCTGCGCGTCGGTGGCCTGGGCGGCGATGCGGGCGCGGGCGTCCTGCTCGGACAGGCCGCGCAGCCCCAGCCGCGCCACCCGCGTCTCCAGGTCCGCCTCGACGACGAGCACGAGGTCGTGCACGCCGGCCTGGCCGGTCTCCACCAGCAGCGGCACGTCCTGCACGACGACGGCGTCGGGCGGGGCGGCGCCGATCAGCTCCCGCGCCCGCGCCCGCACCAGCGGGTGGACGATGCCGTCCAGCCGCGCCCGCGCCTCCGGATCGGCGAACACGATCGAGGCCAGCGCCGGGCGGTCCAGCACCCCCTCGACGGTGAGCACGCCGGGGCCGAACGCGGCCACCACGGCGGCCAGCCCCGGCGTGCCGGGTTCGACGACCTCCCGCGCGATCCGGTCGGCGTCCACCACCAGCGCCCCGCGGGCGGCCAGCAGCGCCGCCACCGTGCTCTTCCCCGACCCGATCCCGCCGGTCAACCCGATCCGCAGCACGTACGGACGGTAACGAGCACGCGGACAGCGGTCACGGACGGGTAACACCTGCCCGCCCGGCGCGGCGCGTCGCTCCAGTCACACCCGTCACTCCTCTTAACGTCCGCCACGTCGGTTCCCCATGGAGGGGGACGCAGCCGAGAGAGGCAGGCACTCCGATGTCGCAGTCCCGCACCGCCGTCGCGACGGTCCCCGCCGGTCCCCGTACCCCGGGACGGCACCGGGCGGAGCGCGCCGGCGGCATCCGGGTGGCCGACCTGCCTGCCGTCCGGGAGCGTCTCGCGGTGCAGCCGGCCACGCCGTCGCGCCGCACCACCTTCCTGCGCTGGCTGCTCGACGCCGCACCGGCCGGCCGGCACACCTGGCAGGCGCTCGCCGCCGCCGGTGGCCGCCCGCGCTCGGCGTTCGCGATCATCCTCAGCCTCTGAGGAACGGCCCCCTGCCGGGGCCGCCACAGACCGGGTGCCCGCCCGGACGGGGACGGCGGGCGGGCACCCCTCCTCCTGCGCCTCCCGGCGAGGTGCGTGCACGACGGAGGCCCAGGACCTCGCGGGTCCTGGGCCTCCGTCGTCGATCGGACCGTCAGCCGACGGTCAGCGGGTCACTCCCCGCCGGCGAGCTTGGCCCGCAGCGCGGCGAGCGCCTCGTCGCTGGCCAGCGTGCCACCCGTGGCGGCCTCGGGGCCGGGCTCGGCACCGCCGGAGGTGTAGTTGCCCCCGGCAGCAGCCTCGGCGTCGGCCTCGCGGGCCGCGGCGATCTGCTTGCGGTGCGCCTCGAACCGGGCCTGGGCCTCGGCGTACTGCCGCTCCCAGGTCTCGCGGGCCTCGTCGTAGCCCTCGAGCCACTCACCCGTCTCGGGGTCGAAGCCCTCCGGGTAGATGTAGTTGCCCTGGTCGTCGTAGGACGCGGACATGCCGTAGGCGGCGGGGTCGAACTGCTCCTCGTCGCCGACGACGCCCTCGTTGGCCTGCTTGAGCGACAGCGAGATGCGGCGCCGGTCGAGGTCGATGTCGATGACCTTGACGAGGATCTCGTCGCCGACCTGCACGACCTGCTCCGGGATCTCCACGTGGCGCTCGGCCAGCTCGGAGATGTGGACCAGGCCCTCGATGCCCTCGTCGACCCGGACGAACGCACCGAAGGGCACCAGCTTGGTGACCTTGCCCGGCACGACCTGGCCGATCTGGTGGGTGCGGGCGAACTGGCGCCACGGGTCCTCCTGCGTCGCCTTCAGCGACAGGGAGACCCGCTCGCGGTCGAGGTCGACGTCGAGGACCTCGACGGTGACCTCCTGGCCCACCTCGACGACCTCGGACGGGTGGTCGATGTGCTTCCAGGACAGCTCGGAGACGTGCACGAGGCCGTCCACGCCGCCCAGGTCGACGAACGCGCCGAAGTTGACGATCGAGGAGACGACGCCGGTGCGCACCTGGCCGCGGGCGAGCTTGTTGAGGAACTCGCTGCGGACCTCGGACTGCGTCTGCTCCAGCCACTGCCGGCGGGAGAGGACGACGTTGTTGCGGTTCTTGTCGAGCTCGATGATCTTCGCCTCGAGCTCGCGGCCCACGTAGGGCTGCAGGTCGCGGACGCGGCGCATCTCGACCAGCGAGGCGGGGAGGAACCCGCGCAGGCCGATGTCGAGGATCAGGCCGCCCTTGACGACCTCGATGACGGTGCCGGTGACGACCTCGTCCGCTTCCTTCTTGGCCTCGATCGTGCCCCAGGCGCGCTCGTACTGGGCGCGCTTCTTGGACAGGATCAGGCGGCCTTCCTTGTCCTCCTTCTGGAGGACGAGGGCTTCCACCTCGTCGCCGACCTTGACGACCTCGTTGGGGTCGACGTCGTGCTTGATGGACAGCTCACGCGAGGGGATGACGCCCTCGGTCTTGTAGCCGATGTCCAGCAGCACCTCGTCCCGGTCGACCTTGACGATGACGCCTTCGACGATGTCGCCGTCGTTGAAGTACTTGATCGTCTGGTCGATCGCGGCGAGGAAGTCCTCGGCGGTGCCGATGTCGTTCACCGCGACCTGGGGGGTGCTGTCGGGACGGACCTGGGTGGAGGTCATGTGGTCGAGTGCTCCGGACGGGGGGTGCGTAGGGACGGGGTACCGCGGCCGGGTGACCGCGGGAGCGGGGAGAGCCGGCGCGGGCCGATCCCTGGTGGGGACAGCACTGACAGACCTCTGGCGCATCCCCATGGTACGGACGCGTGCGCACCCGGGTCCACCTGGGTGGGCGACCTCTGCCGGCCCCCGGCGGCGTGTCACGCTGGGCGTGTCATGGTCCCGCCGCCCGAGCTCCCCCTCGGCTCCGACGGCTACCCGGCCGCCGGGGGTGTCGAGCGCCGGCCGGCGGGGTCCGCGGAGTCGGTCCGCGCGAACCGCGGCTGGTGGGACGCCGCCGCGCCGGCCTACCTCGCCGAGCACGGCGGGGACCTGGGCGAGGTCGACTTCCTGTGGTGCCCCGAGGGTCTGCGCGAGGCCGACGCCTCCCTGCTCGGCGACGTCGCCGGGCGCCGGGTGCTCGAGGTCGGCTGCGGATCGGCGCCGTGCGCGCGGTGGCTGCGGCGGGCCGGGGCCGACGTCGTCGCGCTGGACCTGTCGGCCGGGATGCTCGCCCGCGCCGCGGAGCTGAACCGGTCCACCGGGGTCGCCGTGCCGCTGCTGCAGGCCGACGCCGGCGCACTGCCGCTGGCCGACGCGTCCGTCGACGTCGTCTGCTCGGCCTTCGGCGGGCTGCCGTTCGTGGCCGACGTCGAGGGGGCGCTGGCCGAGGTGGCGCGGGTGCTGCGCCCGGGCGGGCGGGTCGCCGCGTCGGTCAACCACCCGTTCCGCTGGCCGCTGCCGGACTCCCCCGACCCCGACGACCTGCGGGTGGTCTCGTCCTACTTCGACCGGCGGCCGTACGTGGAGACCGACGGCGGGGGGCGGACGGTCTACGTCGAGCACCACCGCACGGTCGGCGACTGGGTGCGCGCCGTCGTCGGCGCGGGCCTGGTCCTCGACGACCTGGTCGAGCCGGAGTGGACGCCGGGCCGCACCCAGGAGTGGGGCCAGTGGTCGCCGGCCCGCGGCGCCCTGGTCCCCGGCACGATGATCCTGGTCGCACACCGACCCTGACCCTCCACCGCAGGTGGAGGGTCGGGGTCCTCCGTCAGTGGGCCGCGGCGTCCCAGCTGGCGCCGAGGCCGACCGAGACCTCGAGCGGCACCGACAGCGAGGCGGCGCCGGCCATCTCGCGGCGGACGACGGTCTCCAGCGCCTCCCGCTCCCCCGGCGCCACCTCGAGCACGAGCTCGTCGTGCACCTGCAGCAGCATCCGTGAGCGCAGCCCCGCGGCCTCGATGGCCCGCTGGACACCCAGCATGGCGACCTTGATGACGTCGGCCGCGGAGCCCTGGATCGGGGCGTTGAGCGCCATCCGCTCGGCCATCTGCCGCCGCTGCCCGTTGTCGCTGGTGAGGTCGGGCAGGTAGCGGCGGCGGCCCAGCGTCGTCTCGGTGTAGCCGGTCTGGCGGGCGTCGTCGACGACGCCGTCGAGGTACTCGCGGATCCCGCCGAAGCGCTCGAAGTAGGCGTGCATCTGCTCGCGCGCCTCCTCGGTGGAGATGCGCAGCTGCGCGGCCAGGCCGTAGGCGGACAGGCCGTAGGCCAGGCCGTAGCTCATCGCCTTGATCCGGCGCCGCATCTCCGGGTCCACCTGCTCGATGGGGATGTCGTAGGCCCGCGAGGCGACGAAGGAGTGCAGGTCCTCACCGGAGGTGAACGCCTCGATGAGGCCGGCGTCCTCGGACAGGTGCGCCATGATCCGCATCTCGATCTGGCTGTAGTCGGCCGTCATCAGCGACTCGAAGCCCGGCCCCACGACGAACGCCCGCCGGATGCGGCGGCCCTCGGCGGTGCGGATCGGGATGTTCTGCAGGTTCGGGTCGATCGAGGACAGCCGGCCGGTGGCGGCGATCGTCTGCTGGAAGGTCGTGTGGATGCGCCCGGCGTCGTCGACCATGGGGATCAGCCCGTCGATGACCGTGCGCAGCCGGGTGACGTCGCGGTGGCGCAGCAGGTGCTCCAGGAACGGGTGCCCGGTCGAGGCCAGCAGGCCGGTCAGCGCCTCGGCGTCGGTGGTGTACCCGCTCTTGATCTTCTTGGTCTTGGGCAGGCCGAGCTCGTCGAACAGGACCGCCTGCAGCTGCTTGGGCGATCCGAGGTTGATCTCCTTGCCGATCACGGCGTAGGCCTCGGCGGCCGCGGCGGCCACGCCCTCGGCGAACTCGCGCTGCAGCTCGTGCAGCAGGTCGGTGTCGACGGCGATGCCGGTCCGCTCCATGCCGGCGAGCACGCGCGTCAGCGGCAGCTCGATCTCGCCGAGCAGGTGGTCGCCGCCGCGCTGGCCGAGCACCTGCTCGAGGGCGTCGGAGAGGTCGTTGACCGCGACGGCCTTGAGGACGTCGGCGTGGGCGGCCTCGGCCGCCAGGTCGGCCTCGCTCGGCCCCAGCCCGTCGAGGGTCATCTGGCTCTCGGGCTCGGCGGTGTCCCTGAGCTCGCGCTTGAGGTAGCGCACCGAGAGGTCGCCGAGGTCGAAGGAGCGCTGCCCCGGCGTCGCCAGGTAGGCGGCCAGCGCGGTGTCGCTGACCAGTCCCTGCAGGTCCCAGCCGCGCGCCCAGACCGCCAGCAGCGGGCCCTTGACGTCGTGGGCGACCTTCCCGGCGCCCGGGTCGGCGAGCCAGGCGGCCAGCGCCTGCTCGTCGGCGACGTCGAGGTCGGGGCCGAGGTCGACGAAGACGGAGTGGTCGTCGGCGGCGGCCAGCGCCAACCCGGTCAGCTCGCCGGTGCCCCGCCCCCACGTCCCGCGGAGGACCACGCCGGTCCGCCCGGTGCGGGCGTGCGCGTCGAGCCAGGCCGAGAGCCCGCCGGCGGGGACGTCGTCGGCGGTGACGTCGAAGCCGCCCTCGACCTCGGGCTCGGCGCTGGTCAGCGTGGCGAACAGCCGGTCGCGCAGCACGCGGAACTGCAGGTTGTCGAAGAGCGTGTGCACCTCGTTGCGGTCCCACGCGCGGACCGCGAGGTCCTGGGGGCCCAGCTCCAGCGCCACGGACCGGTCGAGCTCGGTGAGCCGCCGGTTCTGCAGCACCGAGGACAGGTGCTCGCGCAGCTTCTCCCCCACCTTGCCCTTGACCGTGTCCACGCGGTCGACGAGCTCGTCGAGGGAGCCGTACTCGCGGACCCACTTGGCGGCGGTCTTCTCCCCCACGCTCGGGATGCTCGGCAGGTTGTCGCTCGGGTCCCCCCGCAGCGCGGCGAAGTCGGGGTACTGCCGCGGCGTGAGGCCGTACTTGGCCTCGACCTCCTCCGGCGTGAACCGGGTCAGGTCGGACACGCCCTTGCGCGGGTAGAGCACGGTCACGTGCTCGTTGACCAGCTGCAGCGCGTCGCGGTCGCCGGTGCAGATCAGCACGTCCATGTCCTGCTCGACGGCCTGGACGGTGAGCGTGGCGATGACGTCGTCGGCCTCGAAGCCCGGCGCGGTGATCACCGGGACGTGCAGGGCGGCGAGCACCTCCTGGATGAGGCTGACCTGCCCGCGGAAGTCGGTGGGGCTCTCGCTGCGGTTGGCCTTGTACGCGGCGTAGATCTCGCTGCGGAAGGTCTGCCGGCCGACGTCGAAGGCCACCGCGAGGTGGGTGGGCTGCTCGTCGCGCAGCACGTTGATCAGCATCGACGTGAAGCCGTAGACGGCGTTCGTCGGCTGGCTCGTGGTGGTGGAGAAGTTCTCCACCGGCAGCGCGAAGAAGGCCCGGTAGGCCAGGGAGTGCCCGTCGAGCAACAGCAGCCGTGGCCGCGTCCCCGGGCTCGTGGGGGCGGCGGACTCTGTGGTGGTGACCGGAGCGGACATCGCCGCCGATCTTAGGTGCGCCCGACGACGGCCCGAGGGTCCGGCGGGGACGTCGTCCTGGCGCTGACTACCGTGCCGGGCGTGACCACCGCTCCCCCGGACTGGCTGCCCCCGAGCGCGAGCAGCCCGCTCGACGACAAGCTCGGCATCACGATCGTCGACTACGACCCGGCCCGGATGGTGGCGACGATGCCGGTGGAGGGCAACCAGCAGCCCTTCGGCCTCCTGCACGGCGGCGCGACGTGCTCGCTGGTCGAGACGATCGGCTCCTGGGCGGCGATGCTCAACGCCGGGCCGGGCAGGAAGGCCGTGGGCGTGGAGCTCAACGCCAGCTACCTGCGCGCGGCCACGAAGGGCACGGTGACCGCCGTCTGCACGCCGGCGCGCACCGGCCGCACGCTGTCGACGTTCCTCATCGAGGTCACCGACGACCGGGGCCGGACCACGGCCACCGCGCGGCTGACCTGCGCGATCCTCCCGGCCTGAGCCTCCCCTAGACCTCCGCGGCCACGGGCAGCACCCGCGGCACCGGGCGGCGCCGCGCGAGCGGCCGGCGGGGAACCGGGACCCCGCCGCGCTGCCAGGCGGCCAGCGACCGGGCCAGCGTCTCGCGCGGCACGATCCGGCGGGTGGTGAGCGGCGCGAACCCCATCCGCGCGAAGAAGCGCTGCCGCTCGGCCTCGTGCCCGCCGACCGCCGCGACGACGTGCTCGGCGCCGACCTCCGCGGCGTACCCGGCGGAGGCCGCGAGCAGCGCGGCGCCGGCTCCGCGGCGGCGGTGCTCGCGGTGCACCACGAGGTTGTCCACGGTGACCTGCGGGACGCCGAGCACCGTCGAGAGCGGGTCCAGCCCCAGGACGGCCAGCCCGACGACGACCTCCCCCGCACCGGACGCCGTCGCCGCGTTCGCCCCGGGCAGGACGGCGAGGACGACCCGGTGCGCCGGGTCGGCCAGCAGCCGGCGGAACCCGGCCGCCGCGGCCGTCCCCGGGACCTGACCGGTGAGGACGCCCTCCGCGTGGGCCTCGGCGCGGTGCTGGCGCACCAGCGCGAGGACGGCGGGCAGGTCGTCGGGCCGCGCCGTGCGCGTGACGACGCGGGACCGCTGGCCGGAACCTGACACGGGACACCCCCCTGGACGGTGCCGCCGAGCGTGCACCCCGCACCCCCGGCCGCCGCGCCGACGCGCCGGTCCTGGGACGGGAGTGATCACGGCGACGGGGACGTCGGCGCGTCGCTCTTAGATCACAGTGCGGCGACGAGGGACCGGGGACGCAACACGCCTGGGTTACCGTCACGCCTCCACTGCCACGACCAGGGAGGTTGTGTGAGGCACCCGTCAGCCACTGCGGGGCGACCCGAGCCGCTCCGGAGCGCGATCCGCCCGGGCCCCGGGACCGCCCTCCGCGGGGTGCTGCTGCGGCTCGTCCTCGTCCTCGTCGCCGCCACCGGCCTGGCCCTGCTCGTCCCCGGCGTCGCGAGTGCCGAGGGGGAGACGATCGTCGGCACGCTGCAGACCGGACGCAGCGGCCCGATCGAGGGCATCGAGGTCACGGTCGCCACCGCCGACGGTGACGAGGTCGAGAGCGTGGAGACCGACGAGGACGGGAAGTTCGCCGTCGAGGTCCCCGGCGCCGGCCAGTACACCGTCAGCATCGACGCCGACTCGCTCCCCGAGGGCGTCGTCATCACCGGCGAGGACAGCCGGACGGTCACGGTCGACGTCGGACGGCGCCAGCCGGTGCAGTTCGGCCTCAACGACGGCACCCAGGGCTCGGGCAGCGGCAACATCCAGGCCATCCAGCTGCTGGTCGACGGACTGCGGTTCGGCCTGCTCATCGCGATCTCCGCCGTCGGCCTGTCGCTGATCTTCGGCACCACCGGCCTGACCAACTTCGCCCACGGCGAGCTGGTCACCATCGGCGCCCTGTTCGCCTGGTGGGTCAACACCGGCCTCGGCGTCCCGCTCCTCCCGGCGGCGATCATCGCGATGATCGGTGGCGCGGCCTTCGGCGCGCTGAACGAACTGGGCCTGTGGCGGCCGCTGCGCCGCCGGGGCACCGGGCTGGTGGCCGCGCTCGTCGTCTCGATCGGCCTGTCGCTGCTGCTGCGGTACCTGATCCAGATCCTCTACGGCGGCGGCTCCAACCCCTACCAGGGCCTGGGCACCTCGCGGGCGGTCGACTACGGCCTGTTCCGCCTGACCAACCAGTCGCTGGTCTCGATCGTCATCTCGGTCGTCGTGCTGGTGCTCGTCGCGCTCATGCTGCAGCGCACCAAGATCGGCAAGGCGATGCGGGCGGTGGCGGACAACCGCGACCTGGCCGCGTCGTCGGGCATCAACGTCAACCGGGTCATCCTCGTCGTCTGGATGATGGGCGGCGGCCTCGCGGCCCTCGGCGGCGTCCTGCTGGGGTTGTCCGACCAGGTCCGCTGGGACATGGGCTTCCAGCTGCTGCTGCTCATGTTCGCCGGCGTCACGCTCGGCGGGCTCGGCACGGCCTACGGCGCCCTGGTGGGCAGCGTCATCGTCGGCGTCTTCGTCCAGATGTCGACGCTGGTGATCCCCAACGACGTCAAGTACGTCGGCGGGCTGCTGCTCCTCATCGTCATCCTCGTCATCCGGCCCCAGGGGATCCTGGGCAGCCGCGCACGGATCGGCTGAGCCATGGGCGACCTCCTCAACGCGTTCGCCGTCGCCGGCAAGTCGGCGCTCGGCTTCCAGGCCGTCTTCTTCGCGCTGCTGGCCATCGGCCTCAACGTGCACTTCGGCTACACCGGCCTGCTCAACTTCGGCCAGATCGCCTTCGCCATGCTCGGCGGCTTCGGGATCGCCATCTCGGTGTCCCAGTGGGGCCTGAACTTCTGGGTCGGCGTGCTGGTCGGCATCGTGGCGACCGTCGTCCTCGCCCTGCTGCTCGGTCTGCCGACCCTGCGGCTGCGCGCGGACTACCTGGCCATCGCGACCATCGCCTCGGCGGAGGGGCTACGGCTGCTGTTCCGGTCGGTCTCGGCGAGCGAGGTCACCGGAGGCACGCGCGGCCTCTCGGCGTTCAACGGCGACTTCGTGTCCCTGGCGCCGTGGGACACCGGTCAGCGCTACTCCGTGCTCGGCACCCGCTGGAGCGGCGGCGAGCTCTGGGTGGCGCTGGTGGGCTGGCTGCTCGTCGCGCTGCTGTGCCTGCTCGTGTGGCTGCTGATGCGCAGCCCGTGGGGGCGGGTGCTCAAGGCGATCCGCGAGGACGAGGACGCCGTGCGCGCCCTGGGCAAGAACGTCTACCTCTACAAGATGCAGTCGCTCGTGCTCGGCGGCGTGATCGGCGGCCTCGGTGGCATGGTGTACGTCATCGGTACCGGTGCCGCGAACCCCGACCAGTTCCAGAACGCGAACACCTTCCTGGCCTACGCCGTGCTCATCCTCGGCGGCGCCGCGCGGGTGCTCGGGCCGGTCGTGGGCGCGATCATCCTGCTGTTCGTCATCCAGTTCGCCGACACCGGTCTGCGGGCACTGATCAACAACGGCGTCATCCCGGAGGGACTGCTGTCGGCCACCGACGTCGCACAGATCCGGTTCGTGCTCGTGGGCCTGGGTCTGATGCTGCTGCTGGTCTTCCGTCCGCAGGGCATCTTCGGTGACCGACGAGAGGTGATGCTCGATGCCCGCTGAGGACACCCCGCCCGGCGCGACCGCGGCCTCGCTGCAGAAGGGCGCCGCCGGCACCGGCCGCGCTCCCCAGCGGCTGGCCCAGGCGGCGCTGCGCGACCTCCCGTGGGAGGTCGGCGTCGCCAAGCCCGACCCGGTGGTCGTGGTCGACCACGTCACGCGCACCTTCGGCGGCCTGACCGCCGTGTCGGTCGACCACCTGGAGGTCCAGCGCGGTGGCATCACCGGCCTGATCGGCCCCAACGGCGCCGGCAAGACGACGCTGTTCAACCTGCTCACCGGCTTCGACCAGCCCAACACCGGCACGTGGACCTTCGACGGCCGGTCGCTGGGCAAGCTCGCGCCGCACCAGGTGGCCCGGCTCGGCGTCGTCCGCACCTTCCAGCTGACCAAGGCGCTGTCGCGGCTGACCGTGCTGGAGAACATGCTGCTCGGCGCCCAGGGCCAGCGCGGGGAGAGCTTCCTGCGCGCCCTGGTCCCCGGCACCTGGCGGTCCCAGGAGAAGGCGAACACCGCCAAGGCGATGGACCTGCTGCGGCGGTTCAAGCTCGACGCCAAGAAGGACGAGTTCGCCGGCACCCTGTCGGGCGGCCAGCGCAAGCTGCTCGAGATGGCCCGGGCGCTGATGAGCGACCCGAAGGTCGTCATGCTCGACGAGCCGATGGCCGGGGTGAACCCCGCACTGACGCAGAGCCTGCTCGGCCACGTCAAGGACCTCCGCGAGGAGGGCATGACGGTGATCTTCGTCGAGCACGACATGGACGTCGTCCGGGACATCAGCGACTGGGTGGTCGTCATGGCCGCCGGCCGCGTGATCGCGGAGGGCCCGCCGGAGTCGATCAGCCAGAACCAGGCCGTCGTCGACGCCTACCTCGGCGCGCACCACGACGCGCCGCTCACCGTCGAGGAGGAGGACCGGGTCCTCGCCCAGGCGGAGGCGGCCATCGCGCAGGAGGAGCACGGCGGCGGCGAGGTGCTGGGGACCGACAGCACGACCGGGAGGACCGAGCGTTGAGCGATCCGCTGTTCGAGGTCGACGAGTCCGGCGAGGACGTCACCCGGGCCGACGAGGCCGCGGCCGGGAGCACCGAGCTCTCCCCCGCGGAGAAGGCCGCCACCCGTGAGGAGCACCTCCGCCTCGCGGAGGGCGCCCTGGTGCGCGCCGACGACCTCGTCGCCGGCTACGTGCCCGGCGTGAACATCCTGCGCGGCTGCGACTTCTACCTGCAGGAGGGCGAGCTCGTCGGCATCATCGGCCCGAACGGGGCCGGCAAGTCGACGCTGCTCAAGACCCTCTTCGGGCTGATCCCGGTCCGCTCGGGCCGGGTGTCCCTGCGCGGCGAGGACATCACCTCGGCGCCGGCCCACCGGCTGGTGTCCCTCGGCGTCGGCTACGTCCCGCAGAACAACAACGTGTTCCCCTCGCTGACCATCGAGGAGAACATGCAGATGGGCGTCTACCTGCGGTCGAAGACCTTCAAGGAGCGCTTCGACTACGTCATCGACCTGTTCCCGCTGCTCGGCGAGCGGCGCAAGGGCAAGGCCGGGTCGCTCTCCGGCGGTGAGCGGCAGATGGTCGCCATGGGCCGGGCGCTGATGATGGACCCGTCGGTGCTGCTGCTCGACGAGCCGTCGGCGGGCCTGTCCCCCGCGTACCAGGACGAGGTGTTCATCCGCTGCCGGCGGATCAACGCCACCGGCGTCTCGATCATCATGGTCGAGCAGAACGCGCGGCGGTGCCTGCAGATCTGCGACCGCGGCTACGTCCTCGACCAGGGCCGCAACGCCTACACCGACACCGGCCGGTCGCTCATGACCGACCCCAAGGTCATCGAGCTCTACCTGGGGACCCTCGCCAAGGCCCAGTGAGCTCCCGCACGGCACGACGGAGGCCGGTGTCCCCGCGGGGGCGCCGGCCTCCGTCGTCCGTCCCGGACCGCCCGCCCGGTCGACGTCCCGCGATCTCGCACGTCCACGGCCCGGGGGCCTCCGAGATCGCGCGATCCCGCCACCCTGGGACGCAGGGCTGCGGCACCTGGGCGGTGCGCCCGGTGCCGGGAACGACAGCGGCCCGGCACCCCGGGTGGGGTGCCGGGCCGCTGCCCGGGACGAGGTGGATCAGCGCTGCGGGCCGATGCCGTTCTCGTTGAGCCCCTCGATGATCCGGGAGGACTCGTTGAACCCGATGACGACGATGCCGTCGGGGTTGAGCTCCACCATCTGCTGGACCTCGGCGTCGAAGTTCGCCGCGTTGGGGTCGTAGATGACGTTCACGACCTGGTCCTCGCTCAGACCGCCGGCGAGCAGGTTCTGGCGGGTGTTCTCCGCGAGGCCGTTGCCGTAGGCGTCGTTGCGGGCGAGGATCCCGATGGTGTTGTTGCCGTCCTCGGCGAGCAGGTCGGCCAGGGCGCGGGCCTGCAGGACGTCCGGCGGCGCGGTCCGGAAGAACAGACCGTTGTCGTTGTACGTCGTGAACTGGTCCGACGTGTTGGCCGGGCTGATCTGCATGACGCCGGCCGCGGTGATCCGGTCGATCACGTTGAGGCTGACGGTCGAGGACGCCGCACCGACGATCACGTTGACGCCGGCCTGCAGGAGGCGGTCGACGGTCTGCGTGGCGGTGTCGGTCGTGGCGTCGCCGGAGTCACCCTCCTCGAGGCGGATGTCCTGACCCAGGACACCACCCGCGGCGTTGATCTCCTGCACGGCCAGCTTGGCGCCGGCGACCTCCGGGGGCCCGAGGAAGGCGAGGTCACCGGTCAGCGGCAGCAGGGTGCCGACGACCAGCTGCTCGCCGGTGGTGCCGGGGGGCGCGGGAGCGGGGCCCTCGTCGGTGGTGGCGTTGGCCTCGTCGCCGGCGAGGACGAACTCGGTCTGCGAGTCGTCGATCGCGTTGTCGTCGCCGAACGTCTGGATGCCGAAGCTCGCCGCCGCCGGCTCACCGGCGTCGACGAAGGCCAGCGGGCCGCTGATGCCGTCGTAGTCGGGGTTGCCCCCGGCGTTGACGATGTCGATGCAGGCCTGGAAGGTGTCGCACTTCTCGCCACCGGTGGTGGTGCCGTTGACGTAGGCCTTGAAGACATTGGCGTCGTTCGTGCCGGCCAGCTGCGCCGCCAGCGCCGTGATGACGATGGCGTCGTAGGTCTCGCCGGCGTAGTTGAACGTGTTGCCCAGTTCCGGGTCGACTTGCAGGAGCCGCTCGGTGAAGTCACCGGACAGCTCGGTGAGGGGCAGCGTGCCGCTCATCCCGGCCAGGGCCCCCTCCTCCTCGAAGTCCTCCCCGAGGGTGGACCCCATGTTGCCGTCGGTGCCGTAGATGTTGACCTGCTTCTCGCCGCCGCCCTCGGCGGCCTCGCCGCCCGAGCCGCCACCGCTGTCGTCCCCGCCACCGCTGCAGGCGGAGAGGACGACGAGGGCGGCGGACGTGACGGCGATGCTGCGGGCGTAGGTACGCGTGCGCATCCAGCAACTCCCAGTTGTCGAGCGTCGGTCCGGCGGGCTCCGGGCGTGCCGGGGCCCCGTCAGTCCGCAGAACCTAACCGCTGTGCCGGGGAGTGGAAGTGGGTGCGGAGAGACCGTGACGAGGTCGTGACCTGCTCTGTTACGGGCCTGTCCCGGCTCACTCAGGAGGGTGTGCCCTCCGCCGTCGTCGCGTCCGCGGTCAGGATGCGCTCGGCGAGTGCCCTCATCGACGTGCGCTCGTTCATGGCCGTGCGCTGGATCCACCGGAACGCCTCTGCCTCGGTCATCCCCTGCTCCGCCATGAGCCGGCCCTTGGCCTTCTCCACGACCTTGCGGGCCTCGAGGCGCTCCTCGAGCGTGCGGACCTCGCCGTCGAGCGCGGTCATCTCGGTGAAGCGGGCGCGGGCCACCTCGATGGCCGGCACGAGGTCGTTCTTGGAGAACGGCTTGACCAGGTAGGCCATCGCGCCGGCGTCGCGGGCACGCTCGACCAGCTCGCGCTGGCTGAAGGCGGTCAGCACGATGACCGGGGCGATCCGGTCCGAGGCGATCTGCTCGGCGGCCGCGAGCCCGTCGAGGACCGGCATCTGGATGTCGAGGATGACCAGGTCGGGGGTCAGCTCGCGTGCCCTGTCGACGGCGGTCTGCCCGTCGCCGGCCTCGGCGACGACGACGTACCCCTCCTCCTCGAGCATCTCCTTGAGGTCGAGGCGGATGAGTGCCTCGTCCTCCGCGATGAGGACCCGGGTCGGCTCGCTGCTCACGCGGAGGAGCCTAGCGACGACGGCCGGGAGCGGCTGCCCGGTTACGCTGACCGGGCTGCGACCTCGGTCGCAGCACCTGCCCCCGTACCCCAATCGGCAGAGGGAGCGGATTCAAAACCCGCGCAGTGTGCGTTCGAGTCGCACCGGGGGCACGACGACACTGCGGTCCTCCGGACCGCACCGCGGCCACGTGCCGTCCCCACGGCCGCGGAGCCCGTCCCGGTCCTCGTCGCGGAGGCCTCCGGCCCCACTCCTCGAACCGCCTCGCGGGGCGGCTCTCGTCCCGGCGTCCTCGTCCTGCGGCCCGCCGTCGGGCACCGCATACGGTGTCGGGGTGAGCGAGCCCGTGCCCCACATGACGCCCGAGCAGTTCCGGCAGCACGGTCACGAGGTGGTCGACTGGATCGCCGACTACTGGTCGCGCATCGAGTCCTTCCCCGTCCGCTCGCAGGTCTCCCCCGGCGACGTCCGCGCCGCGCTGCCGCCGTCGGCGCCCGAGCAGGGCGAGCCGTTCTCCGCCGTCCTCGCCGATCTCGACCGGGTCGTGCTGCCGGGCGTCACGCACTGGCAGCACCCGGGCTTCCTCGCCTACTTCCCCGCCAACACCTCCGGCCCGTCGGTGCTCGGTGACCTGCTCTCGGCCGGCCTCGGCGTCCAGGGCATGTCCTGGGTGACCAGCCCGGCGGCCACCGAGCTCGAGCAGCACGTCATGGACTGGCTGGCCGACCTGCTCGGGCTGCCGGCGTCCTTCCGCTCCACCGGCACCGGCGGCGGTGTCGTGCAGGACTCGAGCTCCGGCGCCAACCTGGTCGCGCTGCTGGCGGCCCTGCACCGCGCGAGCGGCGGGGCCACCGTCCGGCACGGCGTGCTGCCCGACGAGTACACGGTCTACGTCTCCTCCGAGACGCACTCGTCGATGGAGAAGGCGGTGCGCATCGCCGGCCTGGGCACCGACGCCGTCCGGATCGTGGAGGTCGACGGCGACCTCGCCATGCGCCCGGCCGCGCTGGCGGCCCGCCTCGAGCGCGACACCGCCCGCGGGTACCGCCCCGTGCTGGTCTGCGCCACGGTCGGCTCCACGTCGACCACGGCGATCGACCCGCTGGCCGAGATCGGGGCGGTCTGCCGGAGGTACGGCGTCTGGCTGCACGTGGACGCCGCCTACGCGGGCGTCAGCGCCGTCGCCCCGGAGCTGCGGGCGCTGCAGGCCGGCGTCGAGGAGGCCGACAGCTACACCACCGACGCGCACAAGTGGCTGCTCACCGGCTTCGACGCCACCCTGTTCTGGGTGGCCGACCGCGCGGCGCTGACCGGGGCGCTGGCGATCCTCCCCGAGTACCTGCGCAACGCCGCCACCGACGCCGGCGCCGTCGTCGACTACCGCGACTGGCAGATCGAGCTGGGCCGTCGCTTCCGGGCGCTCAAGCTGTGGGCGGTCCTGCGCTGGTACGGCGCCGCGGGACTGCGCGCGCACGTCCGATCCGGGGTCGCGCTGGCGCAGGAGCTGGCCGGCTGGGCCGACGCCGACGACCGCTTCGACGTCGCCACGCCGCACCCGCTGTCGCTCGTCTGCCTGAAGCCCCGCTGGCCGGCCGACGTGGACGCCGACGTGGCCACCATGACCCTGCTCGAGCGGCTCGACGACGGCGGCGAGGTGTACCTGACCCACACCACCGTGCGCGGCGCGGTCGTGCTGCGGGTGGCCATCGGCGCGCCCACGACGACGCGGGCGCACGTCGAGCGGGCATGGGCGCTGCTGTGCGAGGGCCACGACTGGCTGGCGGCCGACTTCGCCGAGCAGGCCGCCGAGCGGGCGCGGGCGGAGGCCGAGCGCAAGGAGGCCGAGCGCCGGGCGGCCGAGGAGGAGGCGGCACGCCGCCACGCGCGCGAGCAGGCGGCGGAGCGGGCGGAGTCGGAGCAGGCCGCGGAGCAGGCTCCGGAGCAGGCCCCGGCCGACGACCAGCCGGTGGCGGCTACTCCTCCAGTGACCGGATGAGCCCCTCCTGGGCGACCGTGGCCACGTGCCGGCCGTCGGCGGTCCAGATGCTGCCGAAGCACAGCGCGCGGCCCTCGGAGGCGGCCGGGCTGTCGGTCTCGTAGAGGAACCACTCGTCGGCGCGGACCGGTGCGTGGAACCAGATGGCGTGGTCGAGGCTGGCGCCCACGTAGCGCCCGCCCCAGCCGCCGCCGACCCGGGCCAGGCCCGCCGACAGCAGCGTCAGGTCGCTGACGAAGGTGAGCGCCGCGGCGTGCACGCCGGCGTCGTCGGGCAGCCGGCCGGCCACCCGGAACCACGCGTGCGACTGGGTCCTCGGCGGGGACTTCGGCTCCGGGGCGAAGGGGTCGGCCAGCGGCCGCTGCTCCACCGCCCGGCTGATCTCCAGCGCCGGGGCGGCCAGCTCGCCGTACCCGGCGGCGTGGTCGGCCAGCGTGCGCAGCTCGTCGGGGCCGGGGACCTCCGGCATCGGCTTGGCGTGGGTGACCATGGCCGGCTCGCCGGCGTGGAAGTCCGCCGTCAGCGCGAAGACGGCGACGTCCTCACCGCGGCGCCGCTGGCAGGCGATGACCCGGCGGGTGGAGAAGGACCGGCCGTCGCGGATGCGCTCCACGGTGTAGCGCAGCTCCTCGTGCGGGTCGCCGGGCCGCAGGAAGTACGAGTGCAGGGAGTGCACGCCGCGCCCGCCGGGCACCGTCCGCGCCGCGGCCATCAGCGCCTGCCCGGCGACCTGACCGCCGAAGATGCGCTGCAGCCTGGTCGTGGGCGTCTGCCCCACGAAGACGCCGGCCGAGCGCTCCTCGAGGTCCAGGACGCCCATCAGCGCGGCGGCCTGGGTCTCCCCACCGCTCACGAGTCGGTGCCGACTTCGTGCACCCGGATCAGGTTGGTCGAGCCGACCGTGTTGGGCGGGCTGCCGGCGACGACGACGACGCGGTCGCCGACCCTGAGCCGGCCGATCGACAGCAGCGAGAAGTCCACCTGCTCCACCATGTCGTCGGTGTGCTCCACCGAGGGCACGAGGAAGGTCTCCACGCCCCAGGACAGCGCCAGCAGGCTGCGCACCCGGCCGTCGACGGTGAAGGCCAGCAGCGGCTGGCGGGGGTGCAGCGAGGCCAGCCGGCGCGCGGTCTCGCCGGTCTGGGTGAAGGTGCACAGCGCCTTGACCTCGAGCGCCTCGCCGATGTCCTTGGCCGCGCGCACGATGGCGCCCGAGCGGGAGCGGGAGCGGCGCACGAGGTCGGGGACGTGCACGTCGTCGCTCTCGACGGCGTCGATGATGCGGTCCATCGTGCGCACCGCCGCGATCGGGTAGCGGCCGACGGAGGTCTCGCCGGAGAGCATCACCGCGTCGGCGCCGTCGAGGACGGCGTTGGCCACGTCGGAGGCCTCGGCGCGGGTGGGCCGGGAGTTGGTGATCATCGACTCGAGCATCTGGGTGGCCACGATGACCGGCTTGTTGCGCTCGCGGGCGGCCTGCACGGCGCGCTTCTGCACCAGCGGCACCTGCTCCAGGGGCAACTCGACGCCCAGGTCGCCGCGGGCCACCATGATCCCGTCGAAGGCCTCCACGATGGCGTCGAGGTTGGCCACCGCCTCGGGCTTCTCCAGCTTGGCGATGACCGGGACGACGACGTCCTCCTGCCGCATGATGTCGCGCACCAGCTCGACGTCGGCGGGCGAGCGGACGAACGACAGCGCGACGAAGTCGACCGACAGGTGCAGGGCGAAGCGCAGGTCCTCCTCGTCCTTGTCCGACAGCGCCGGGACGCTGACGGCGACGCCGGGCAGCGACAGGCCCTTGTTGTTGGAGACCTCGCCGCCTTCGACGACCAGGCACCACACGTCCGGGCCGTCGACGGAGACGACCGACAGGGCGAGCTTGCCGTCGTCGACCAGCAGCCGGTCGCCCACGCGGGCGTCGTTGGCCAGGCCCTTGTAGGTGGTCGAGACCCGCTCGGCGGTGCCCGGGACGTCCTCGACGGTGATGCAGACCCGGCTGCCGGTGGCCCAGTGGACCGGGCCGTCGGCGAACGTGCCGAGGCGGATCTTGGGGCCCTGCAGGTCGGCCAGGACGGCGACGGCGTGCCCGGTCTTGTCGGAGGCCTGCCGCACGTTGACGTAGGCCGCCTCGTGGTCGGCGTGCGCCCCGTGGCTGAAGTTGAGCCGGGCGACGTCCATCCCCGACTCGACCAGGGCCGTGATCTGCTCGAGGGAGCTGGTGGCCGGACCGAGGGTGCAGACGATCTTCGCGCGGCGGGACATGGGTCAGACGCTAGTAGAAGGACCTCCCCGGCCTCCCACCACTCAGGAGACCGGAGTGGCGGGAGACGGGAGGCCCGATCAGCGGAGCGCGACCGCCGTCGGGGTGACCGGACGCGGGAGCATCGAGCTGCCGGTCAGGTACGTGTCGACGGCGCCGGCGGCGGCACGGCCCTCGGCGATGGCCCACACGATCAGCGACTGGCCGCGGCCGGCGTCCCCGGCCACGAACACGCCGGGCACGGTGGACATGAACTCGTCGTCGCGCGCGACGTTGCCGCGCCCGTCGACGTCGACGCCGAGCGCCTCGACCAGGCCCTCGCGCTGCACGCCGGTGAAGCCCATCGCCAGCAGCACCAACTGGGCGGGCAGCTCGCGCTCGGTGCCCTCGACCTTCTGGAACCGGCCGTCGACCCGCTCCACCTCGTGGATCACCAGCGCGCGCACGCGGCCGTCGTCGTCGCCGACGAAGCGCTCGGTGTTGACCGAGTACAGCCGCTCGCCGCCCTCCTCGTGCGCCGAGGAGACCCGCATGACCATCGGGTAGGTCGGCCAGGGGTTGCCCTCGGAGCGCTGGTCCGGCGGCGCCGGCATGATCTCCAGCTGCGTCACCGAGCGGGCGCCCTGGCGGTGCGAGGTGCCCAGGCAGTCCGCGCCGGTGTCGCCGCCGCCGACGATGACGACGTCCTTGCCGCGCGCGGTGATCGGCGGGTCGTCCAGCTCGCCGAGCGCCTGCTTGTTGCCGAAGGGCAGGAACTCCATCGCGAAGTGGATGCCGTCGAGCTCGCGCCCGGGGGCGGGCAGGTCGCGGCCGATCGTCGACCCCGCGGCGAGGACGACGGCGTCGTGCTCCCCGCGCAGCTGCTCGGCCGAGACGTCGCCCTCGCCGCTGCCGCCGACCTCGACGCCGGTGACGAAGCGGGTGCCCTCGGCGCGCATCTGGTCCAGCCGCCGGTCCAGCACGGACTTCTCCATCTTGAACTCGGGGATGCCGTAGCGGAGCAGCCCGCCGACCCTGTCGGCCCGCTCGAAGACGGTCACGTCGTGCCCGGCCCGGGTGAGCTGCTGGGCGGCGGCCAGGCCCGCCGGGCCTGACCCGACGACGGCGACCTTCCGGCCGGTGCGCTCGGCCGGCGTCTGCGGCTCCACGTGGCCGTGCTCGAAGGCCTGGTCGATGATCTCCCACTCGATCTGCTTGATCGTGACCGGTGAGTCCTGCAGGTTCAGCACGCAGGCGCCCTCACAGGGCGCCGGGCACAGCTTCCCGGTGAACTCCGGGAAGTTGTTCGTGGCGTGCAGCCGCTCGATCGCGTCGCGCCAGTCGTCCCGGCGGGCGAGGTCGTTCCACTCGGGGATCAGGTTGCCCAGCGGGCACCCGTGGTGGCAGAACGGGATACCGCAGTCCATGCACCGCGCGGCCTGCTGGCGCAGCGCGGCGACCGGGTAGACGGCGTCCTCCCCGTTCTGCCGGGTGAGGTAGACGTCCTTCCAGTCCAGGATCCGGACGTCGACCGGCCGCCGGGGCGGCATGGCCCGCTCGTACTTCAGGAACCCCGTGGAGTCAGCCACGTGCGGCCTCCATCACTGCTCGGTCGACGTCGGTGCCGGCGGCCTCGGCGGCGCGCCGGGCCTCCAGTGCGCGACGGTAGTCGCGCGGCATGATCACGCTGAACTGCTCGGACCAGCGGCCCCAGTCGGCCAGCAGCGCGGTGGCCACCGGCGACTCGGTCTCGGCGGCGTAGCGCACCAGGACCTCGCGCAGCCACTGCGCGGACTCCCCGTCCAGCGACTCGACGTCGACCATCTCGGGGTTGACCCGGTGCCGGGCCAGGTCGAGGACGTAGCCGACGCCGCCGGACATGCCGGCCGCGACGTTGCGCCCGGTGGGCCCGAGGATGACCGCGCGGCCGCCGGTCATGTACTCCAGCGCGTGGTCGCCCACGCCCTCGACGACGGCCAGGGCCCCGGAGTTGCGGACGCAGAAGCGCTCGCCGACCCGCCCGCGCAGGAAGAGCTCCCCGCTGGTGGCGCCGTAGCCGATGACGTTGCCGGCGATGACGTTGTCCTCGGCGGCGAAGGTCGCCTCCCGGGCGGGGCGGACCACGATCCGCCCGCCGGAGAGGCCCTTGCCGACGTAGTCGTTGGCGTCGCCGAGCAGCCGCATGGTGATGCCGCGCGGGACGAACGCACCGAAGGACTGCCCGGCCGACCCGGTGAAGGTCAGGTCGATCGTGCCGTCGGGCAGTCCCTCGCCGCCGAAGCGGCGGGTGACCATCGAGCCCAGCATCGTGCCGACGGTGCGGTTCACGTTGCGCACCGGCAGCTCGAGGCTGACCGGCCGCGCGTCGAGCAGCGCGCCCTCGCACAGCTGGATCAGCGTCTGGTCCAGGGCGACGTCGAGGCCGTGGTCCTGGGTGCGCACCGCGCGGCGCGGGGTGCCCTCGGGCAGCTCGGGCAGCGCGAGCATCTTCGACAGGTCCAGGCCGCGGGCCTTCCAGTGGTCGACCGCCTCCCGGGTGTCGAGCAGCTCGACGTGGCCGATGGCCTCCTCGACCGAGCGGAAGCCCAGCTGCGCCAGGTACTGCCGCACCTGCTCGGCGAGGAACTCGAAGAAGGTGACGACGAACTCCGGGCGGCCGGTGAACCGCTTGCGCAGCTCCGGGTTCTGGGTGGCCACGCCGACCGGGCAGGTGTCGAGGTGGCAGACCCGCATCATGATGCAGCCAGAGACGACCAGCGGAGCGGTGGCGAAGCCGTACTCCTCGGCGCCCAGCAGCATCGCGACGACCACGTCGCGGCCGGTCTTCATCTGGCCGTCGACCTGCACCACGATCCGGTCGCGCAGGCCGTTGGCCAGCAGCGTCTGCTGGGTCTCGGCCAGCCCGAGCTCCCACGGGGACCCGGCGTGCTTCAGCGAGGTCAGCGGCGCGGCACCGGTGCCGCCGTCGTGCCCGGAGATGAGCACCACGTCGGCGTGCGCCTTGCTGACGCCGGCCGCGACCGTCCCGACGCCGACCTCGGCGACCAGCTTGACGTTGACCCGCGCCGCGTCGTTGGCGTTCTTCAGGTCGTGGATCAGCTGCTTGAGGTCCTCGATCGAGTAGATGTCGTGGTGCGGCGGCGGGCTGATCAGGCCGACGCCGGGCGTGGAGTGCCGGGTGCGGGCCACCCACGGGTAGACCTTGCCGCCGGGCAGCTGGCCGCCCTCACCGGGCTTGGCGCCCTGCGCCATCTTGATCTGGATGTCGTCGGCGTTGACCAGGTACTCGCTGGTCACGCCGAAACGGCCGCTGGCCACCTGCTTGATCGCCGAGCGGCGCAGGTCGCCGTTGGGGTCGGCCACGTACCGGTCGGGGTCCTCGCCGCCCTCCCCGGTGTTGGACCGACCGCCGAGCCGGTTCATGGCGATGGCGAGGGTCTCGTGCGCCTCCTGCGAGATGGAGCCGTAGCTCATCGCGCCGGTCTGGAAGCGCTTGACGATCTCGCTGACCGGCTCGACCTCCTCGACCGGCACCGGCGGGCGCTCACCGGTCCGGATCCGGAACAGCCCGCGCAGCGTCGCGGCCTCCTCCGACATCTCGTCCACGGTCGCGGTGTAGCGCTCGAAGACCTCGTACTGCCGCGAGCGGGTGGAGTGCTGGAGGAGGAAGACCGTCTCGGGGTTGAACAGGTGCACCTCGCCCTCGCGGCGCCACTGGTACTCCCCGCCGGTCTCCAGCCGGCGGTGGGCCCGCTCGGTGGGGTTGACCGGGTAGGCGCGCCGGTGCCGCATGGCGACCTCCTCGGCGAGCACGTCCATGCCGACGCCGCCGAGGGGGCAGGAGGTGCCGGTGAAGTACTCGTCGACGACGTCCTGCGACAGGCCGACGGCCTCGAAGATCTGGGCCATCGTGTACGAGCCGACGGTGCTGATGCCCATCTTGCTCATGACCTTGAGGACGCCCTTGCCCAGCGCCTTGACGACGTTGCGCACCGCCTGCGCGGGCTGGACGCCGGTGAGGACGCCGTCGCGGATGAGGTCCTCGATGGACTCGAAGGCGAGGTAGGGGTTGACCGCGGCGGCGCCGTAGCCGAGCAGCAGCGCGACGTGGTGCACCTCGCGGCAGTCGCCGGACTCGACGACCAGGCCGACCTCCATGCGGGTCCGCTCGCGCACCAGGTGGTGGTGGACCGCGGCGGTCATCAGCAGCGACGGGATCGGGGCGCGCTTCTCGTCGCAGTCGCGGTCGGAGAGCACGATGACGCGCGCGCCGGCCGCGATGGCCTTGCTGACCTTGGTCCGCAGGTCCTCGACGGCCTGGACCAGCGCCGCGCCGCCGCCGGTCACGTCGTAGTGGCCGGTGATCCGGACGGCGGCGAAGCCGGGCAGGTCACCGTCGTCGTCGATGTGCAGGATCTTGGCCAGCTCGTCGTTGTCGATGACGGGGTAGGGCAGGTACACCTGCCGGCAGGACGCCGGCGTGGCCGAGAGCAGGTTCTGCTCCGGCCCGAACGTGCGCCCGAGGCTGGTCACCAGCTCCTCGCGGATGGCGTCCAGCGGCGGGTTGGTCACCTGGGCGAACAGCTGCTGGAAGTAGTCGTAGAGCTGCCGCGAGCGGTCCGACAGCGCCGCGATCGGGGTGTCGGTGCCCATCGAGCCGATCGGCTCGGCGCCGCTGGAGGCCATCGGGGTGAGCAGGACGCGCAGGTCCTCCTCGGTGTAGCCGAAGAGCATCTGCCGGCGCACGACCGACTCGTGGCTGGGCCGCGCCCGCCGCCGCGTGGGCAGCGAGGGCAGGTGCACCAGGCCGGCGTGCAGCCAGTCCTCGTAGGGCTGCTGGACGGCCAGCGCGCCCTTGACCTCCTCGTCGGAGACGATCCGCCCGGAGGCGGTGTCGACGAGGAACATGCGGCCGGGCTGCAGCCGGCCCTTGGCGACGACGTCGCCGGCCGGGATGTCGAGGACGCCGGCCTCGCTCGCGAGGACGACGAGGTCGTCCTTCGTGCGCCACCAGCGGCCCGGGCGCAGGCCGTTGCGGTCGAGGACGGCGCCGATGAGCGTGCCGTCGGTGAACGCGACGCAGGCCGGCCCGTCCCAGGGCTCCATGATCGAGGCGTGGAACCGGTAGAAGGCCCGGCGGGCCGGGTCCATCTCGTCGTGGTTCTCCCACGCCTCCGGGATCATCATCAGCACCGCGTGCGGCAGCGAGCGGCCCGACAGGTGCAGCAGCTCGAGCACCTCGTCGAAGGTCGCCGAGTCGCTGAAGTCGCTGGCGGTGACCGGGAAGACCCGCTCCAGGCCGAGCTCGCTGGCCGGGCCGGCGGGGCCGTCGAACAGCTCGGTCTCGAGCTTGGCCTCGCGGGCGCGCATCCGGTTGCGGTTGCCCTTGATCGTGTTGATCTCGCCGTTGTGGGCGATGAACCGGAACGGGTGGGCCAGCGGCCAGCTCGGGAAGGTGTTGGTGGAGAACCGGCTGTGCACCAGCGCGATCGCCGACTCGTAGCGCTCGTCGCGCAGGTCGGGGAAGAACGCGGGCAGCTGGTCGGTGGTCAGCATGCCCTTGTAGGTGATGGTGCGCGAGGACAGCGAGACCACGTAGAGCGAGCTGCCGGCGTCGCGGGCCTCCCGCTCGGCGCGCTTGCGCAGCACGAACGAGCGCCGCTCCAGGCGGGTGACGCCGTTGACCTCGCTCGGGCCGCCGAAGGCCGCCGCGTCGGCGCGGGCGCCCATCGTCTCGGCCACGAACAGCTGGCCGAAGTGCGGCATGACGGCGCGGGCGGTGGGGCCGAGGTCGGCGCCGTCGGGGTCGACCGGCACGTCGCGCCAGCCGAGGACGGTGAGCCCCTCCTCGGCGGCGATCCGCTCGACGTCGGCGTAGCGGGCGGCCCGCTCGTCGGCGTCGACGGGGAGGAAGGCGATGCCGACGGAGTACTCGCCCGCCGGCGGCAGGTCGAAGTCGACGCCGGCGCGCAGCAGCGCGTCGGGAACCTGGGTCAGGATCCCGGCGCCGTCCCCGGAGTTGGGCTCGGAGCCGGCGGCGCCGCGGTGGTCGAGGTTGTGCAGCGCGGTCAGCCCGGCCGCCACGATGGAGCGCGAGCGGCGCCCGCGGGCGTCGGCCACGAAGGCGACACCACAGGCGTCCGAGTCGTTGGCCGGGTCGTAGAGACCGTCGGCCGGCGGAGTGGCCGAGAAGGGGACCGCCGAGCCGGTGGCGGCGCGGCGGGCGGGGGTGGTGGACCCGGACATGATCACTCCCGTCGTCGGCTCACGCGCCGTCCGGGGAGGACGGCGCGGGGCGCGGGGCCCGGCCGGTGGTCAGAGGTGCGGTGCCTCGGCAGGTGCGGGGCACGACGAGCAGCGGAGGACAGCGGTGACCGGCGACCGGCCGGGACACGGTGGCCCGGGCCGGGAGGAGGACCGGCGGCCCCACGGGTGGTGCCGCGGGGTCGTCGTCCCGCGGGGCAGCGCTGGCCCGGTTCCGACGCGTGGACCCACCGGGATCACCGGTGGATCTGACGAGGAGGGTACACAGCCGTCACACCGTGCCCACCCGTGAAAACCGGCCGGTCAGCGTGTCCGGTCAGGGCGTTCCCGGCGCGTCGTGAGACCGGTCACTCCGCCGCCCCGGGGTGTGCACGTCGGTGCTGGTCGGCGCCTCGTCGGCGGTCGCCGGGACGTCGTCGGCGGTGTCGTCGTCGTCACGCCGGCCGTCGTCGCCGGTGCTGCCGGTGCGGTCGATGACCTCGCGCGGGCGGCCCCGCTGCCACACCAGGTAGGCCACCGCGAGCAGGCCCACGACGATGCAGGTGAACACGTTGAGCCGGATGCCGGAGAAGCGGTTGGCGTCGTCGATGCGCAGCACCTCGATCCACAGCCGGCCGGCGCAGTAGAGGGCGACGTAGAGGGCGAAGACGCGGCCGTGCGACAGCCGGAAGCGGCGGTCGGCCCACACCACGATGGCGGCCGCGGCCAGGTTCCACAGCAGCTCGTAGAGGAACGTGGGGTGGAAGGTGGCGAAGGCCTCGTAGCCGTCGGGCCGGAAGCGCGGGTCGATCTCCAGGCCCCACGGCAGCGTCGTCGGGCTGCCGAAGAGCTCCTGGTTGAACCAGTTGCCCAGCCGGCCGATGGCCTGGGCCACCAGGAGGCCCGGGGCGATGGCGTCGCCGAACGCGGGCAGCGGGATCCCCCGGCGCCGGCAGGCGATCCAGGCGCCGACCCCGCCCAGGGCGATCGCGCCCCAGATGCCCAGGCCGCCCTCCCAGATGGCGAGGGCCCGCAGCGGGTCACCACCCTCCCCGAAGTAGGGCTGGGGCGTGGTGATCACGTGGTAGACCCGGCCGCCGACGATCCCGAACGGCACGGCCCACAGGGCGATGTCGAGGACCTCGCCGGGCCGCCCGCCGCGGGCCACCCAGCGCTTCTCGGTGATCCAGGCGGCCGCGACGATGCCGGCGATGATGCACAGCGCGTAGGCGCGCAGCGGGAAGGGCCCGAGGTGCCACACGCCCTGGGCCGGGCTCGGGATCGCGGCGAGGACGCTCACGGCACGGCCACCCGGCGGCGCACGCCCGCGGCGAGCTCCTCCGACAGCGCCCGGACGCCGTCGGGTCCGGTGCCGTCGAGCACGCGGCGCACGTAGGCCGTCCCGACGATGACGCCGTCGGCGAAGGCGGCCACCTCGGCGGCCTGGTCGCCGTTCGAGACGCCGAGGCCCACGCAGACCGGCTTGCCGGTGACCGCGCGGGTGCGGACGACGAGGCGCTCGGCGGCGTCGCCGACGGTGGCGCGGGTGCCGGTGACGCCCATGGTGGAGGCGGCGTAGACGAAGCCGCGGCACGCCTCGGTGGTGGAGGCCAGCCGCACGTCGGTGGACGACGGCGCGACGAGGAAGACGCGGTCGAGGTCGGCGGCCTCGGCGGCGGCCAGCCACGCGCCGGCCTCGTCGGGGATGAGGTCGGGGGTGATGGCCCCCGCTCCTCCGGCGGCGGCCAGGTCGGCGGCGAACCGCTCGACGCCGTAGCGCTCGATCGGGTTCCAGTAGCTCATGACCGCCGGCACCGCACCGGCCGCGGCCACCGCCTCGACCGCGCGCAGCACGTCGCGCATGCCGACGCCGGCGCGGACGGCCGGCTCCACCGCCTGCTGGATGACCGGGCCGTCCATGCCCGGGTCGGAGTACGGGACGCCGATCTCGACGACGTCGGCGCCGCCCTCGACCATCGCGGTCATCGCGGCGATCGAGCCGTCGACGTCGGGGTAGCCGACCGGCAGGTAGCCGACCAGGGCGGCGCGGCCCTCGGCGCGGGCGGCGCCGATGCGGTCCTCGAGCAGGCTCATGCCCGGCTCCCCGCGTCCTGGCCGGGCACCGCGTCGCCGTTGGTGACGGCGCCCTCGGTCGGGTGCTGGTCGGTGTCCATGCCGGCGCCGGGCTCGACGCTCCCCCGGTCGCCGAGGCCGAACCAGCGCGACGCCGTCTCGACGTCCTTGTCGCCGCGGCCGGAGAGGTTGACCAGCAGCAGCGCGTCCGGGCCCACGTCGCGGCCGAGCTTCATCGCGCCGGCCAGGGCGTGCGCGGACTCGATCGCCGGGATGATCCCCTCGGTCCGGCACAGCAGCGCGAAGGCCTCCATGGCCTCGGCGTCGGTGACCGGGGAGTACTCGGCGCGGCCGATGTCGTGCAGGTACGAGTGCTCGGGGCCGACGCCCGGGTAGTCGAGGCCCGCGCTGATCGAGTGCGACTCGATCGTCTGGCCGTTGTCGTCCTGCAGCAGGTAGGAGCGGGCGCCGTGCAGCACGCCGGGGGCGCCCCCGGTGATCGTCGCGGCGTGCCGGCCGGTGCCGACGCCGTCGCCGCCGGCCTCCAGGCCCACCAGGCGCACGCCCTCGTCGGGGACGAAGGCGGTGAAGATGCCGATCGCGTTGGAGCCGCCGCCGACGCAGGCGAGCACGGCGTCGGGCAGCCGGCCCTCCCGCTCCAGCACCTGGCCGCGGGCCTCGTCGCCGATGACCCGCTGGAAGTCGCGGACCATCGCCGGGAAGGGGTGCGGGCCGGCGACGGTGCCGAAGACGTAGTTCGTCGTCTCGACGTTGGTCACCCAGTCGCGGAATGCCTCGTTGATGGCGTCCTTGAGGGTGCGCGAGCCGGTGGTCACCGGGATGACCTCGGCGCCGAGCAGCCGCATGCGGGCGACGTTGAGCGCCTGCCGGCGGGTGTCCTCCTCGCCCATGTAGACCGTGCAGGACAGGCCCATGAGCGCCGCCGCGGTGGCCGTCGCGACGCCGTGCTGGCCGGCCCCGGTCTCGGCGATGACGCGCTGCTTGCCGATCCGCTTGGTGAGCAGTGCCTGGCCCAGCACGTTGTTGATCTTGTGCGAGCCGGTGTGGTTGAGGTCCTCGCGCTTGAGCAGCACGCGGGCGCCGCCGCAGTGCTCGGCGAAGCGCGGCACCTCGGTGACCGGGCTGGGGCGGCCGGTGTAGTCGCGCTGCAGCGCGGCGAACTCGGCGAGGAACGCGGGGTCGACCCGCATGGCCTCGTAGGCCTCGGTCAACTCGTCCAGCGCGGCGATCAGCGCCTCGGGGACGAAGCGGCCACCGAAGACGCCGAAGTGGCCGGTGGCATCGGGCCAGGTCGGGCGGGCCGGCTCGAGTCGATCCTCGGGCGGGTGCACGGCACTGGTCGTCATGCGCCCAGTGTCGCGCGCCTCCGCCTCCTGGTGGTGGAGGGGGTCAGCGCGTGGTGCGGGGCACGGCGGGGTGCGACCCGGCGGTGACCAGGTCGGCGACCGCCTGGCGCGGGTCGCCGGCGGTGACCAGGCCCTCGCCGACCAGGACGGCGTCGGCGCCGGCGGCGGCGTAGGCGATGAGCTCGCGCGGGCCGCGGACGCCGGACTCGGCGATCTTGACGATGCCCGACGGCAGCCCGGGGGCGATCCGCTCGAACGTGCCGAGGTCGACGTCGAGGGTGGTGAGGTCGCGGGCGTTGACGCCGATCACCGACGCGCCGGCCGACAGCGCCCGGTCGGCCTCGGCCTCGGTGTGCACCTCGACCAGGGCGGTCATGCCGAGCGACTCGACCCGCTCGAGCAGGCCGGTCAGGGCGTTCTGCTCGAGCGCGGCGACGATGAGCAGGACGACGTCGGCACCGTGGGCGCGCGCCTCGTGCACCTGGTAGCTGCTGACCACGAAGTCCTTGCACAGCACCGGCACGCCGACGGCGGCACGGACGGCGGCGAGGTCGGCGTGCGAGCCGCCGAAGCGGCGCCGCTCGGTGAGCACGCTGATCACGCGCGCGCCGCCCGCGGCGTACTGCGCGGCGAGGACGGCGGGGTCGGGGATGTCGGCGAGCGCGCCCTTGCTCGGGCTGCGACGCTTGACCTCCGCGATGACCCCGACGCCGGGCTCGCGCAGGGCGGCGAGCGCGTCGAGGGCGGGACGGGCGTCGCGGGCGGCGGCCTTCACCTCGGCGAGCGGGGTGGCCGCCTCGCGCGCCGCGACGTCCTCACGGACGCCGGCGACGATGTCGTCGAGGACGGTCACTCCGCCTCCTCGCTGCTGGGGGTCGGCCGTGCCCGGCCGGACGGTGCGTCCACCCTAGCCACGGCGGCTCCCGCGGTCGGTCGCCGGGTCGGGGGCCTCCCCCGGCGTCCCGTCGCCGGGGTCGTCGGTCGGGTCGTCGGTGGGGTCGTCGGTGGGGTCGTCGCCGCGGTCGAGGGCGCGCCAGGCGTCGAGCGCGCGGTCCTCGTCGGTGCGGGTCCGCGCCGGGGCCGGGGCGGCGCCGGCTGCCCGTTCGTAGCGGCGCCCCATGGCCGGCCAGCGGCGGCCGCGGACGGCGACCAGGAGCCCGGTCGCTCCCGCGAGGACCGCGGCGACCACGACCAGCACCGGCCAGGCCGCGGCGAGGTCGGCCGCGCGCTGCTCCCCCGGCCCGGCGGCCGCGGTGTCCGCCCCGCCGACGAGGACGCGCAGGGCCGACCACGCCAGCGCGGCCCCGGCGAGGGTGACCAGCACCCCGACCGCGATCCGCCCCGCGCCGCGCACCGCGAGGACGGCGACCGCGGCGGCCAGCAGCAGCAGCCCGGCAGCGGTGACCATCGGTGCGACCGCCGACCCGGTCAGCGTCTCGGTGACCGGCGGCAGCGGCGGCGTGCGGGTCACCGTGACCGTCGCCCAGGTCTGCCCGCCGGCCGACAGGGCCAGGCCGCCGGCGACCGCACACCCGGCGACCGCGGCGCCCACCTCGCGCCGGGACGCGTTCTGCATCAGGCTCCGCTCCCGCGGTGCGCTCCGCTCCCCGCTCGTCCCTCGCTGCGGTGCTCACGCCCCTGTCCGCTCACCGGACCTCCCGCATGCCCTCCGCCGTCGCGATGGCCGACAGCACCGCCCGCGCCTTGTGCCGGGTCTCGGCCTCCTCGGTGGCGGGGTCGCTGTCGGCGACGACGCCGGCGCCGGCCTGCACGTAGGCCCGGCCCCGGTGCAGGACGGCGGTGCGGATGGCGATGGCCATGTCCATGTCGCCGCTCGCGTCGAGGTAGCCGACGGTCCCGGCGTAGAGGGCCCGCCGGGTCGGCTCGAGGGACTCGATGATCTCCATCGCCCGCGGCTTCGGGGCGCCGGAGACGGTGCCGGCCGGGAACGTCGCGTCGAAGACGTCGAGCGCGTCGCGGCCGGGCGCCACCTCGCCGGCGACGGTGGACACCAGGTGCATGACGTGGCTGTAGAGCTCGACCCGCATGAAGTCGGGGACCTCGACGGTGCCCGGCACGCACACCCGGCCCAGGTCGTTGCGGGCCAGGTCGACGAGCATGACGTGCTCGGCGCGCTCCTTGGGGTCGGCGAGCAGGCCCTCGGCCAGCCGCAGGTCCTCCTCCTCGGTGGCCCCGCGCGGGCGGGTGCCGGCCGGCGGGTGCACCACCGCGCCGGTCCCGGTGACGGTCACCAGCGCCTCCGGCGAGGAGCCGACGACGTCGAAGGGCGTCTCCCGCCCGGCGAAGCGCAGCAGGTACATGTACGGCGAGGGGTTGGTGGCCCGCAGCACCCGGTAGAGGTCGAGTGCGTCGACGTCGGTGTCGGTCTCGAACCGCTGGGCGAGCACGACCTGGAAGGCGTCGCCGGCGCGGATGTGCTCGCGCACCGTCTCCACCCCGGCCTCGTAGACGCCCGGCGCCATCGTGCTGCGCACCGGCGGCGGCTCGGCGGGGGTGAACACGGCCACCCCCGGCGGGACCGCCTTGGTCAGGTCGGCAACCATGGCGTCGAGGCGGGCGACGGCGTCGTCCCAGGCGGCGCCCGGGTCGCCCGCGCCCGTCAGGGCGTTGGCGATGAGCAGCACCGTGCCGTCGGTGTGGTCGAGCACGGCGAGGTCGGTGACCAGCATCAGCGACAGCTCGGGCATGCCGAGGTCGTCGGTGGCGGTGTTCGGCAGCCGCTCCAGCCGCCGGACGACGTCGTAGCCGAGGTAGCCGACCAGGCCACCGGTCAGCCGCGGCAGGTCGGCCCGGCGCGGCGAGCGCAGCCGGCGGGCCAGCGTGCGGACGGCGGCCAGCGGGTCGGCGGGCAGGTCGCCGGTCAGCCCGGGCAGGTCCTCGCCCAGCCACAGGGTGCGGCCCTCGCGCTCGCTCAGGACCCCGGCGCTGCGCACGCCCACGAAGCTGTAGCGCGACCAGCGCTTGCCCTGCTCGGCGGACTCGAGCAGCACGGTGCCGGGCCGGTTGCCGGCCAGCTTGCGGTAGATGCCGACCGCGGTCTCGCCGTCGGCCAGCAGCCGCCGGGTGACCGGCACCATCGCCCCGCTCCGCCCGGCCCGGCCGAGGGCGGCGAACTCCTCCCGGGACGGGCCGGTCTCAGCGAGTCGCACGGGGGACCTCCGTGTCACGGGAGGGGAGGTCGCGGGAGAAGCAGGAGCGGGTGCCGGTGTGGCAGGCCGGGCCCTCCTGGTCGACGAGCACCAGCAGGGCGTCGCCGTCACAGTCCAGGCGCACGTCGCGGACCCACTGCCGGTGACCGGAGGTCTCCCCCTTGACCCAGTACTCGCCCCGGCTGCGCGACCAGTAGGTGGCCCGGCCGGTGGTGAGGGTGCGGTGCAGCGCCTCGTCGTCCATCCAGGCGACCATGAGCACCTCACCGGTGTCGTGCTGTTGGACGACGGCGGCGACCAGCCCGGCGGCGTCGCGGCGCAGCAGTGCCGCGACGGCGGGGTCGAGGGTGGAGTCGACGGCGGGCACGGCGGACATGCCGGCGATTCTCCCCCGCCGCCGGGGTGGACCGGGTCAGCGGCCCCGCACGGCCCTCCGGACGGCGCTCAGCGCGCGGGTGCGGCGTCGGTGCCGTCGGCCCAGCGGCGGACTCCCCCGACGAGCAGCAGGCCGAGGGCGACGGCCGGCGCCGCCACGTAGAACAGCACCGCGGCCACGAGCAGGCCGGCGGAGCCGACGACGTCCTCGGTCAGGGCGTCGAGCGTGGACAGCCGCACCAGCCAGTAGAGGGCGATGACCAGCTGGACGGCCAGCGCGACGACCAGCGTCAGCCAGGACGAGCGGCTGCGCCGGTTGAGCACCAGGATGCCGCCGACCACCAGCGCCACCACCGACAGCACCTGCACGACGGTGACGACGACGCCCTCGGTGACCAGGGCGTCGGCCTCGGCGTCGCCGCCGAACCCGGTGGAGACGACGCCCAGGGTGCTGGCCAGCAGCAGCACGTAGGCCGACGTCAGGGCGACCAGGGCGGCCTGGACGAAGGCCAGCACCGCGGACGCGACGACCTGCCCGGGACGGCGCGGGCGGGCCGGCACCGGCGGGCCGTAGGCCGGCCAGTACGGCGCCGGCACGGGCCACCCCTGGGACGCGGTGGCCGGGTACGCGGCGCCCGGGTACGCGGCGCCCGGGTACGCCGCCGGCGGCGGGGCGTAGGGGATCGTGGGCGGCGGCCCCCCGTAGGCGACCGGCTCGGTCGTGGTGGCCGGGTCGGCCCACGGACTGCCGGGCGCGGTCACAGCGCCGCCGCCAGCGCCCGGCCGGCGACCCGCCCGGAGAACAGGCAGCCGCCGAGGAAGGTGCCCTCGAGCGACCGGTAGCCGTGCATGCCGCCCCCGCCGAAGCCGGACGCCTCGCCGGCGGCGTACAGGCCGGGGAACGGGTCGCCGCCGGCGCGCAGCACCCGGCCGGACAGGTCGGTCTCCAGGCCGCCGAGGGTCTTGCGGGTGAGCAGGTTGAGCCGCACGGCGATGAGCGGGCCGGCCTCCGGGTCGAGCAGCCGGTGCGGCGGGGCCACCCGGATGAGCTTGTCGCCGAGGTAGCTGCGGGCACCGCGGATCGCGGTCAGCTGCAGGTCCTTGGTGAAGGGGTGCGCCACCTCGCGGTCGCGGGCGACCACCTCGCGCTCCACCGCCTCGAGCGCGATCTCCGGGGTGCCGCCGGTGACCCGGTTCATCCCGGCGACGAGCTCGGGCAGCGTCGTCGCCGTCACGAAGTCCTCGCCCCGGTCGAGGAAGGCCTGGACGGGCGCGGAGACGCCGGACCTCACCCGGTTGAGCAGGAGCCTGACGTCCTTGCCGGTGAGGTCGGGGTTCTGCTCGGAGCCCGAGAGCGCGAACTCCTTCTCGACGATCTTCTCCGTCGAGACGAACCAGGTGTGCTCGTACCCGGTCTGCCCGATGTGGGCGAGCGTGCCGAGGGTGTCGAAGCCGGGGAACAGCGGGACCGGCAGCCGCTGCCCGGTGGCGTCGAGCCACAGCGAGGAGGGGCCGGGGAGGATCCGGATGCCGTGCCGCGCCCACACCGGGGAGTGGTGGGTGATGCCCTCGGTGTAGTGCCACATGCGGTCGCGGTTGATGAGGTGCGCGCCGGCGTCCTCGGTCGCCTGCAGCATCAGCCCGTCGACGTGCGCCGGCACGCCGGAGAGCAGCCGCTGCGGCGCGGGGCCCAGCCGGGCCGGCCAGTTCCGCCGGACGAGGTCGTGGTTGCCGCCGATGCCGCCGGAGGTGACGACGACGGCCTGCGCGGCGAGCTCGAAGTCGCCGGCGGCGGTGCGCGAGCTGGCCTCGCCGCGGGCGGCGTCGCTGGGCTCGAGCACCTCGCCGCGCACGCCGGTCACCGTTCCGCCGGTGACGACGAGCGAGGTCACCCGGTGCCGGAAGCGCAGCTCCACCAGCCCGCGGTCCACGGCGGCGCGCACGCGGCGGGCGAAGGGCTCGACGATGCCGGGCCCGGTGCCCCAGACGACGTGGAAGCGCGGCACCGAGTTGCCGTGGCCGTTGGCCGTGTAGCCGCCCCGCTCGGCCCAGCCGACGACCGGGAAGAAGCCGATGCCCTGCTCGCGCAGCCAGGCCCGCTTCTCCCCCGCCGCGAACTGCAGGTAGGCCTCGGCCCACTGCCGCGGCCAGTGGTCCTCGGGGCGGTCGAAGGCGGCGGTGCCGAACCAGTCCTGCCGGGCCAGCTCGAGGGAGTCGTGCACCCGCAGCCGGCGCTGCTCGGGCGAGTCGACGAGGAACAGGCCGCCGAAGGACCACCACGCCTGCCCGCCGAAGGACGCCTCCGGCTCCTGCTCCAGCAGCACCACCCGCTTGCCGGCGTCGGCCAGTTCTGCGGTCGCCACCAGGCCGGCCAGGCCGGACCCCACGACGACGACGTCTGTGTCGCTCACGGCGGGCACGCTAGCGGGCGCGGCCGTTCCCACGGTCACGCGCGGCCGACGGGGGCGGCGGTGTCGCCCGGCCGGGGCGGGTCCACTCCCGGATCGGGCGGCGCACTGCCAGCGCGAGGCACCCGACCGGGCCGACGAGCAGCAGCAGCGCCCAGCCGACCGAGGAGTCGTCGCCGAGCGCGCCGAAGAGCGCGGCCACGCCGAGCAGCAGGAGCAGCGGGAGCGCCGCGGCGACGGCGAGGACCAGCCAGCCGCGGCCCCGGCCCCGCCAGACCAGCACCGCGCCCGTCACCGCGAGCAGCGCGCCCGCCGCCGACACGGCCAGGTACCGGCCCCAGCCCTCGGGGAGGCCCGCCCACAGCAGCCAGCCGAGGTAGAGGTCCTCGGCGGCGACCAGCAGGCCGAAGACGGCGGCGAACGGCGCGGTGAGCGGGCGGCCCGGCGGAGGCGGGAGCGGGGCGGTCCGCCGGACCGCCGACGACGTCGCGGCCGCCGCCCGGGGCGAGCGGCGGGTGGTCGTCCGGCGGGGTGGGGACGACGGCATGCCGCGCAGCGTAGAGAGAGGACCTCCCTGCCCTCCCGCCACGCGCACGCTCGCGGCGGGACCCTGCGGGGAGGCCACCTGTGGTGGCTCAGGCCGCGCGGCCGCGTCGCTGCGCCCGGGCCTCGGCCAGCCAGCGGCCGACCGCCGGGGTCATCGCCAGCACCGCCGCCAGCACCGGGCAGATCGCCAGGACGAACGGGCCCAGGCCCACCGACGAGCCCACCGACGCGGCCGTGGTGAGCACCAGCACGCCGACGGCGATCGCGGCGAGCGCGGCGAGCACCAGCGGCACCCGGCCGCGCCGGAACAGGAACCAGCCGAGGGCGAACAGCTGCAGCAGGGGCGGGAGGACCAGCAGGACCACGCTGACCCAGTCCCGCCCGGCGTCGGCCTCCAGCCCGCCCAGCGCGACCACCAGGAAGGCGACCACCACCAGCGGCAGCACGCCCAGTGCCGCGAGGACGGCGGCGGCGAGGGCCGGCCCGGGGATCGACGAGGGCGCGCTCATGCGGCGCAGCCTAGGACGGCGGAGCCCGTCCCGACCCCGCCGCTCCCGCGCGTCAGCCGACGCGCTGGGGGACGCCGGCCGAGGAGCGGCGCCAGGAGGTGTGCAGGCGCGCGTAGGGGCCGACGGCGTCGACGAGGTCGGCGTGCGTCCCGCGCTGCACGACCCGGCCCTCGTCGACGACGAGGACCTCGTCGGCCCGCTCGGCGGTGGACAGCCGGTGGGCGATGGTCAGCGTGGTGCGCCCCTCGGTGAGCCGGTCCAGCGCCAGGGTCAGCCGCCGCTCGGTGGCCGGGTCGACGGCGCTGGTGGCCTCGTCGAGCACCAGCAGGTCGGGCGCGGCCACGTGCGCGCGGGCGATCGCGACCAGCTGCCGCTCCCCCGCCGACAGCGAGTCCCCGCGCTGGCCGACCGCCGTGGCGACGCCGTCGGGCAGGCCGGCCAGCCAGTCCCCGAGGCCCAGCTCGTGCAGGGCCGCGGTCACCTGGGCGTCGGTGAGCCCGGGGCGGCCGTAGCGGACGTTGTCGGCGACGGTCGCGTCGAACAGGAAGCCGTCCTGCGGCACCATGCCCACCCGCCGCCGCAGCGAGGAGAACGCCACCTCGGGCAGCGGCACCCAGCCGGACTCCGCCGACCCGAGCAGCACCCGCCCCCCGGTGGGGTCCATCAGCCGGGTGACCAGCTTGGCGAACGTCGTCTTGCCCGAGCCGGTCTCCCCCACGACGGCGTAGCGGCGCTGCGGCGCCAGCGTCAGGTCGACGTCGTCGAGGGCCGGCCGCGCGCCCGGCGCGTAGCGGAAGGTGACGTGCTCGAGGCGGACGCCGAGCGGCCCCGCGGGCAGCTCGAGCGCGGAGCCGGTGGCGGCGGGGTCGCGGACGTCGGGCTCGGTGTCGAGGACGTCGAGCACGCGGCGGAACCCGGCGATGGCGTTCTGGCCCTCGTTGAGCACCTCGCTGGCGGTCTGCACCGGCGCGACGAACAGCGTGACGAGGAAGAGGAAGGCCACCAGCGTGCCGGCGGTGACCTGCCCGGCGAGCCCCAGCCAGACGCCGACCACCACGACGGCGGCGTTGGCGACCGCGGCCACGAACTCGCCGCTGACGAACACCGCGGCAGTGACCTTCTGCGCGTCGACCTGGGCGCGGTAGTGCCGGCCGATGGCGGCGTCCAGACGGGCCGCCGTCCGCTCGCGGATGCCGTAGGCGCGCACCGTCGGGGCGCCGACGACGGACTCCGAGACCGCGGCCAGGACGTCGCCGACCCGCTCGCGGACCACGCCGTAGGCGAGGGCCAGCCGCTTGGCGAACCAGCGGACGGCGATCGCCAGCGGGATGAAGCAGACGAGCACCAGCAGGGTCAGCTGCCAGGAGTAGACCGCCATGACGACGGTGGCCACGACCAGCTGGCCGAGGCTGACCACGCCGAGGACGCCGCCCCACTGCATGAAGGTCGACAGCTGGTCGACGTCGCTGGTGACGCGGGAGACCAGCGAGCCGCGGCGCTCGCCCTGCTGGTGCAGGACCGACAGGTCGTGCACGTGCCGGAACGCCCGGGCGCGCAGCCCGGCCAGTGCGGTCTCGGTGGTGCGGAACAGGCGGACGTTCATCCGGTAGACCGCGACGCCGGTCAGGAGGACGACGACCGCGCAGACGAGCACCAGCGTGCGGACCAGGCCGAGGTCGGGGCCGCCGGGGGCGAGCAGGCCGCGGTCGATGACCTGCTGGACGGCGATCGGCACGACCACCCGCCCGGCGGTGGCGACCAGCGCCAGGGCGAACGTGGCCGGCAGCCCGCGGCGGAACTCCGGCATGGTGCGCAGCCCGCGGCGCAGCGTCGCGAGCGCGCCCTCCCGCTGCTCCCGGCTCACGCCGCCACCTCCGCCTGCGAGTACGCGCGGACCAGCGCGGCGTAGCCGGGCACGGTGGCCAGAAGCTCGTCGTGGGTGCCGCGGGCGGTGACCCGGCCGTTCTCCAGCCAGACCACCTCGTCGGCCAGGGCGATGGTGGCCTGCCGGTAGGCGACGACGACCACGGTCGAGGGCCGGTCGGCCGAGCGCAGCGCGTCGAGGATGCGCGCCTCGACGGAGGGGTCGACGGCGCTGGTGGCGTCGTCGAGGACCAGCAGCCGGGGACGGCGGATCACGGCGCGGGCCAGTGCCAGCCGCTGCCGCTGGCCGCCCGACAGCGTGGCGCCGCGCTCGCCGACGCGGGTGTCGAGGCCCTCGGGCAGCCGGTCGACGAAGTCGTCGGCGGCAGCCACCCGCAGTGCCGCGCGGACCTCCTCGTCGCCGTACTCACCGCCCAGGGTGACGTTGCCGCGCACGGTGTCGTCGAAGAGGAAGGTGCCCTGCGGGACGAACGCGACCTGGCCGCTGACCTCGCCCTCGCGCAGCCGGCGCACGTCGACGCCGTCGAGCAGGACCTCACCGGCGGCGGGGTCGACCAGCCGTACGAGCAGCCCGGCCAGCGTCGACTTGCCCGAACCGGTCGGCCCGACGACGGCGACCGTGCTGCCGGCCACGACGTCGAAGGTGACCCCGGACAGCACCGGCTGCGAGGCGCCGTCGAAGACGTGGTCGACCGCGCGCAGGCCGAGCCGGGCGCCGCCGGTGCCGCCGGCCGCGGTCTCCGGACCGTGCGGGGTCTCGCCGGTGGCGTCGAGGACGGGCGTGACCCGGTCGAAGCCGGCCAGGGCCCGCGGGAGGTCGGCGAGCACCCAGCCGATGGCGCGGATGGGCAGCGCGAGCAGGGTGAAGAGGTAGGCGATGCTGACCAGGTCGCCGGCGTCGGTGTCCCCGGAGGCGACCCGGCCGGCCCCGATGAGCAGCACGGCGAGCGTCCCGAGGTTGGGCAGCGCCTCCATGAGCGGGTCGAACAGCCCGCGCACCCGGCCGACGGCGACCAGCCCGTCGCGCAGCTCCTGCGCGCGCTCGGTGAACCGGGCGCTCTCCACGTCCTCGCGGCCGAGGGTCTTGACCACCAGGCCCGCGTCGAAGCTCTCGTGGGCGATCTCGCTGACCTCCGCGCGCAGCTGCTGGGCGCGCTGCATGCGCGGGCTCATCACCTGCGAGTAGACGGCGTTGACGACGAAGACCAGCGGGAAGACGACGAGGCCGACCAGCGCGACCACCGGGTCGGTGAGGACCAGCGCGACGGCGGTGATGGCGATCATCACGAGCGTCCCGCAGGCGAAGGGCAGCGGCGAGACGAAGTACCAGGCGGCCTCGACGTCGGAGTTGGCGTTGGACAGCAGCTGCCCGGTCGGGTGGCGCTGGTGCCAGGCCAGGGGCAGCCGGAGGTACTGCCCGGTCACCCGGCGGCGGTAGTCGGCCTGCAGCCGGTAGGCCATGACCCCGGCGAACAGCCGGCGGCCGAGGATGCCGACGATCTTCAGCAGCGCGACGCCCAGGAGCACCGCGACGGTGAGGGCCAGCGCGCCGCCGGTCGTGTCGCCCTCGGCGAAGGCCGGGAGGATGACCCGGTCGGTGATGCCGCCGATCACGAAGGCCGAGAGCACGGTCATGGCGGCGTAGAGGCTGCTGGCGAGCACCGCGAGGGTGAACATGCCCGGCTGCTCGCGGATGGACAGCAGGACGTGGCGCAGGCCCCGCCGGACGACGGCGTCTCGGGCGCGGGGCACGGGTCTCCTCGGGGACGGGACGGCGGCCGGGCCCGGGGGTTTCCGGGCACGGCCCTGTCGGTAACCCGCCGCGGTGACCGATGCTTCCCGCCCGCTCGCCGCCCGCGAGCGCGCGGCCCTCGCGGACCTGCTCGACGACCTCGGACCGGACGCGCCGACGTGCTGCGAGGGGTGGACGACGGCGCACCTGGCGGCCCACCTGGTGACCCGCGACCGCCGGCCCGACGCGATGCCCGGCTACGCGCTGGAGCGCACGCCGCTCGGTGCGCGGCTGCACGCGTACTCGGACCGGGTCGAGGACCGGCTGCGGACGTCGACGCCGTACCCGGAGCTGGTGTCCCGCGTCCGGAAGGGCCCACCGGGGTGGCTGCCGGGCGGGTGGCCGGTGGCGCAGCTGGTCGACGGCCCCGAGTTCGCCATCCACCACGAGGACGTGCGGCGCGCCCGGCCGGGCTGGGAGCCGCGCCCCCTCCCCCTGCCCGACGCCGACCGGCTGTGGAGCGCGGCGCAGCTGTTCGCCCGCATGGCGGCGTCGCGGTACCCCGGCGGCCTGGTGCTGCAGCGCAGGGACGTCCCGGGGCCGGGGAAGCGGATCCGCGCGGGCTCGGACGTCACGACCGTCGAGGGCGAGCCGCTGGAGGTCCTGCTGTGGGCGACCGGCCGCGACGTCGCCCGGGTGGCCGTGCGGGGCGGCGCGCCGGCCGACTGAACGGTGTTGCGCCGAGTGGGCCCCCGGAGGGCTCCGCGCAGGCGGAACGGACACGCTCCGCTCAGCGGGGGGACGGCACCTGGCCGCGGTGCGATCCGGAGGACCGCGGTGTCATCGCCGGGGGGTGTCGCGCTCGGCCCGCACCGGGGCGCC
Organism: Geodermatophilus amargosae; assembly: GCF_041028265.1. Taxonomy (GTDB): domain Bacteria; phylum Actinomycetota; class Actinomycetes; order Mycobacteriales; family Geodermatophilaceae; genus Geodermatophilus; species Geodermatophilus amargosae_A. The sequence continues at coordinate 248,734 of NZ_JABGCW010000005.1, read as the reverse complement.
GGCCTGCGCGAGGGCTGCCTTGACCTCGCCGATCCGCAGCGTGCCGAAGTGGAAGACGCTGGCGGCGAGCACCGCGTCGGCGCCCGCCTCGACCGCGGGCGGGAAGTGCTCGACCGCGCCGGCGCCGCCGCTGGCGATGACCGGCACGCTCACCTCCCGGCGCACCGCACGGATGAGCTCGGTGTCGAAACCGGCGCGGGTGCCGTCGGCGTCCATGGAGTTGAGCAGCACCTCCCCGACCCCGAGTTCAGCTGCCTGCACCACCCACTCGACGGCGTCCCGGCCGGTGCCGCGGCGTCCGCCGTGGGTGGTGATCTCGAAGCCGGAGTCGGTGACCGCGCCGTCGCGCACGCGGCGGGCGTCGAGGGAGAGCACGAGCACCTGGTTGCCGAAGCGGTCGGCGATCTCGCTGATCAGCTCGGGCCGGGCGACGGCGGCGGTGTTGACCGCGACCTTGTCCGCGCCCGCCCGGAGCAGCCGGTCGACGTCGTCGGGGCTGCGCACGCCGCCGCCGACGGTGAGCGGGATGAACACGCTCTCGGCGGTGCGCCGGACGACGTCGTAGGTGGTCTCGCGGTCGCCGGAGCTGGCGGTGATGTCGAGGAAGGTCAGCTCGTCGGCGCCCTCGGCGTCGTAGACGCGGGCCATCTCGACCGGGTCGCCGGCGTCGCGCAGGTCGACGAAGTTGACGCCCTTGACCACCCGGCCGGCGTCGACGTCCAGGCACGGGATCACGCGGACGGCGAGGCTCACGGCGCCCTCACCGCGTCGGCCTCGACCTCGACGAGCATGTCGGGGTGCAGCAGCGAGGCCACACCGATCATGGCGGTGGCCGGACGGACGGCGCCGAAGACCTCGCCGTGCACGCGTCCCACCTCCTCCCAGCGGGAGGTGTCGGTGACGTACATGCGGGTGCGGACGACGTCGGCCGGGGTGAACCCGGCGGCGGCGAGCGCGTCGACCAGCACACCGAACGCCACGCGCGCCTGGGCGGCCGCGTCGCCGGGGTGCACGACGGCGCCGTCGACGGTGGCGGTGCAACCGCTCACCCACGCCGAGTCGCCGACCGCGACGACCCGGCTGTAGCCGACGACGTCCTCCCACGGCCCGCCGGAGCCGATCCGCCGCACGGTCACGACGACGCCCCGCGGGTCACCTGCAGGGCCTCGGGCAGCGTGAAGGCGCCGGCGTAGAGGGCCTTGCCGACGATGGCGCCCTCGACGCCGACGGCGGTCAGCCCGGCCAGCGCGCGGATGTCGTCGAGGGAGCTCACGCCGCCGGAGGCGACGACCGGCTTCGGCGTCGCGGCGCAGACCTCGCGCAGCAGGTCGAGGTTGGGGCCGCGCAGCGTGCCGTCCTTGGTGATGTCGGTGACCACGTAGCGGGCGCAGCCCTCGGCGTCGAGGCGGGCGAGGGTCTCGTAGAGCTCCCCGCCCTCGCGGGTCCAGCCGCGGGCGGCCAGCCGGGTGCCGCGCACGTCGAGGCCGACGGCGATGCGGTCGCCGTGCTCGGCGATGGCGCGGGCGCACCACTCGGGCGACTCCAGCGCGGCGGTGCCGAGGTTGACCCGGCGGCAGCCGGTGGCCAGCGCGGCGGCCAGCGACTCGTCGTCGCGGATGCCGCCGGAGAGCTCCACGTCGGCGTCGAGCTCGCCGACGACGCGGGCCAGCAGCTCGCGGTTGCTGCCGCGGCCGAAGGCCGCGTCGAGGTCGACCAGGTGCACCCACTCGGCGCCGTCGCGCTGCCACTGCATCGCGGCGTCGAGCGGGTCGCCGTAGGAGGTCTCGCTCCCGGCCTCCCCCTGCACGAGACGGACGGCCTGGCCGTCGGCGACGTCGACGGCGGGGAGCAGCTGCAGGGTCGGCACGCCGTCAAGCCTAGGGACCGGCCCGCTGTGACCCGGGGCACCCGGGGCAGGCTGCAGCCGTGGAGTTCGCCGACGTCGTCCGCAGGCGCCGCATGGTGCGCGACTACGACCCCGACCGGCCGGTGCCCCCGGAGGTGCGCGAGCGGCTGCTCGCGCACGCGATCCGGGCGCCGTCGGCCGGGTTCACCCAGGGCTGGGCGTTCCTCGTCCTGGAGTGGGCCGCCGACCGCGAGCTGTTCTGGTCGGTGACCGCCTCCGATGCTCTCCCCCACCCACCCGGCCGCGACGCGTGGCTGACCCGGATGCGCCGGGCACCGCTGCTGGTGGTCCCGCTGTCGTCGAAGGACGCCTACCTCGACCGCTACGCCGAGCCGGACAAGGGCTGGACCGACCGCGACGAGGCCCGCTGGCCGGTGCCCTACTGGGACGTCGACGCCGGGATGGCCGCGCTGATGGTGCTGCTGACCGCCGTCGACGAGGGGCTGGGCGCCTGCCTCTTCGGCATCCCGGCCGAGCGGGTGGACGCCTTCCGGGGCGCGTTCGGCATCCCCACGACCCACCGGCCGGTCGGGGTGGTCTCCGTCGGCTACCCGGGCGACGGCGACCGGCGCTCGCCGTCGCTGCGGCGCGGGCGGCGGGGCGTGGACGAGGTCGTGCACCGCGGGCGCTGGTGAGCCGGCTGGTTGACTCCCGGGCCGTGACCGACTCCTCCCGCGCCGTCCTCGTCACCGGTGGGTCCCGCGGCATCGGCCGGGCCATCGCCCGCGCCTTCGCCGAGCGGGGCGACCGGGTGGCCGTCCACTGGGGCACGTCCCGGGAGCGGGCCGAGGCCGTCCTCGGGGAGCTGCCCGGGTCCGGCCACGTGCTGGTGCAGGCCGACATGGCCGACGCCGCGTCCGTGGGCGCGATGGTCGACTCCGCCGCCGCCGCCCTCGGCGGGCTCGACGTGCTGGTCAACAACGCCGGCGTCTTCGTGGCCTCCCCGCCGCTGACGTCGTCGTTCGAGCACTGGCAGCAGGTGTGGGAGCAGACGCTCGCGGTCAACCTGCTCGGCGCCGCGCACGCGACCTTCCGCGCCGTGCCGCACCTGCGGGCCGCCGGCGGTGGCGCGGTGGTCAACGTGTCGAGCCGCGGGGCGTTCCGCGGGGAGCCGGACAACCCGGCCTACGGCGCGTCGAAGGCCGGGATGAACGCGTTCGCGCAGTCGATGGCGCTCGCGCTGGCGCCGCTGGGCATCTCGGTGACCTGCGTGGCGCCGGGCTTCGTGCAGACCGAGATGGCGCGCGAGGTGCTCGACGGCCCGGGCGGGGACGCCGTCCGCGCCCAGTCGCCGTTCGGCCGGGTGGCGCGGCCGGAGGAGGTGGCCTCGGCGGTGCTGTGGCTGGCCTCGCCGGAGGCCCGGTTCAGCACCGGGACGATCGTCGACGTGAACGGGGCGTCCCACCTCCGCAGCTGAGCACCCGGGGTCAGCCGCCGTGGGCCGACGCCCAGTGCGGGTTGGTCATGACGCCGAGCAGGTTGCCGAACGGGTCGGCGACCACGGCGGTGACCCAGCCCTCGCCCCGCACGGTGGGCGGCTGGACGACGGTGGCGCCGGCGGTCCCGAGCCGCTGCACCGCGGCGGGCAGGTCGTCGACGTGCCAGTGGACGACGACGCCGGCCGGCTGCCCGGCGGCCCAGGTCGCGTAGCGGGCGTCCATGATGCCGAGCTCGTCCTCGTCGTCGCCGACGCGGAACTCGACGTAGGCGGGCGGCCCCTCGACGGGGCGGGTGAAGTAGGGCTCGGCGTCGAGCACGCCGGCGTACCAGCGGGCGGCCGCGGGGACGTCGTCGGCGAGCAGGGTCACGGTGGCCAGGCCTCGGAGCACGGGAGGGTCCCTCCGTCGGGCGGTCCGCCCGCTGCGGTCCGCTCGAGGTCCACCCTGCCGCTGGAAGTGCTCACCTCCTGAGCACTTTCTCCGGCATCCTCAGCCCCGTGCGCGCCGACCGGCTGGTGGCCCTCCTCCTGCTGCTGCAGACCCGCGGCCGGGTCACCGCTGCGGAGGCCGCGGGCGAGCTGGAGGTCTCGGTGGCCACGGCCCGGCGGGACCTGGAGGCCCTGTCGGCCGCGGGCGTGCCCGTGTACCCCCAGGCGGGTCGCGGCGGCGGGTGGCAGCTCGTCGGTGGCGCGCGGACCGACCTGACCGGGCTGTCCGCGCCGGAGGCCCGGGCGCTGTTCCTGCTGCTGGGTCCCGCGTCCTCGGCCGGGCCCGACGCGCGGGGCGCGCTGCGCAAGCTGCTGCGGGCGCTGCCGGGGACCTTCCGCGCGGACGCCGTGGCCGCGGCGGAGGCGGTCGTGGTGGACCCGGCGGGCTGGGGAGAGCGGGTGCGCGAGCGGCCGGAGGTGGCGCTGCTGCTCGACGCCGTCGTCGCCCGGCAGGTGGTGGAGTTCGACTACGCGGGCCGCGGGGGTCCGCCGGGCCGGCGGCGAGTGGAGCCGTGGGGGCTCGTGGACAAGGACGGCACCTGGTACCTCGTCGCGGGGACGCCCGCCGGGCGGCGCACGTTCCGCCTGGACCGCATGGGAGCGCCCGCGGCGACCGGGCAGGTCTTCCAGCGGCCGGCCGACCTCGACCTGCCCGGGGTGTGGGACGAGGTGGTCGGTGCGATGGAGCGCTCGCGGTCGCTGGTGTCGGCGACGGTGCGCGCTCCGGCGCGGCTGGTGCCGGTGCTGCGCGACCGGTTCGGCCGGCACTGCGCGGTGGAGGACGGCCCGGACGACGACGGGCGCGTGCGGCTGCGGGTGGCCGCGCACACGGCACGGTCGGCCGCCGAGCAGCTGGCCGGCCTCGGCGGTGCGGTGGAGGTGCTCGACGCCCCGGCCGTCCGCGCCGGGCTGGCGGCCCTGGGCGCGGAGCTGGTCGCCCGCCACGGCTCCGCCTGAGTCCGCCGCAGGCACCGTCCACCAGATGGGGCAGTCGGCCGCACTCGGTGGGTCGGTGCCCGCGACCTCGTGCAGGTGTGCGCCGGTCCGCACGAGCGGCTCGTCGACCGTCCGCGGCGGGTCGGTGGCGCGGGTGACGCCCGAGGGCGTGGTCACCTCGGGCCGTCCGCCGGGGAGCATCCGGAAGCGCCAAGCCGCGGGCGTGGGTCTCGAGCCGGTGGTGCCGGCGGCACAGGCAGCAGAGGTCGTCGCAGCTCGTGGCGCCGCGTGGGCAGGGGACGCAGCGGTCGAGGTCGGTGCGGCCCACCCGGCGGGTGCGGTGCGGATGACGGCACCGGCGGTCGTGGATCGCCGTGGACCGCCGCTGACCCGCGCGCGGGCGGTGGTGCGGGGTGTCGGGGGGACGCCGGAGGCCGGTGCCGCGGGCGGCCCGCGCAGGCGCCCGCCGGGTGCCCCCGGCGACCAGGTCCCCGGCCGCGTCGTGGACGGCGACCTCGAGCGTCCCGCCGTCGGGGCGCCGGAGGCCCAGCGCGTCGGCCTCGGCCAGCAGCGACCGGCACTGCGCCGCGGTGACCGCGTGCCGGTCCACCTCGGCCGGCTCGTCCCCGCCGCCCAGCGTGGACGGCTGGGCGTGCACGACGAGCGAGACGCCCACCGCCGGGCGCCGCTCCCAGGGCCTCCCAGGGCCACCCAGGGCCACCCAGGGCCACAGCACGAGGTCGCGAGGACCTCGGCGCGCAACTGCCCGATCGGCCGCTCGTCGCCGGCGTCGCGCAGCCGGCGCGCCAGGCGTCGATGACGGTGCCGCACGCGGCGGCCTCGGGGAGCGGCAGGGCCTCCACGAGCCGGCCCGTGCCGTCCTCCGTCGCCCACCAGCGGACGTCGGCGGCGGCACGGGCCCGCTGGTGGCGCCGCTCGCGCGCCGCGGGGTCGAGCCGGTCGATCCGCCGGCGGAGTGAGTCGCGCAGCCGGGCGGGTGTCGGACCGCCCGCCCGCGGCAGGACGTCGGCCTCCACGCGGGCGGCGAGGTCCGCGTCCAGCGGTTCCGACAGGTCGACGACGGCATCGGCCTGCGCCTCGTCGATCCCACCGCGGCGCAGCGCGTCGAGGTCGCCGGGAAGCGGGTGGTCAGCGCCAGCGACGTCCGGATCAGCCGTCCGGCCCGGCGTTCCCCGTAGGGGTGCACGAGGGCGAGCCCGCACGGCAGCCACTCGCCGTCCAGGACCTCGGGACGGCGGGCTCCTGCCCGGCAGGACGCTGGGCGGCAGCAGCCCGACCAGCTCGGCGCGGTCGGCGACCAGGGCGGCGGCGCGGCGCTCCCCCCGCTGGAGCAGCCGCACGAGCCACCGGTCGGGCAGCGCCGCCCGCGCGGGACTGCCCGGTGGGCACGCGGCGGCCATGGACTCGTCGGTGGACGGCAGCGCGTCCAGGGCCGCGAACAGCTCGTCCCGGGACACCGGTGTGCCGTCGTCGGCGAAGCAGCCGAGGAGTCGCAACCACCCCGTCGGCCGAGACCTCCGCACGCTCGAACACGTGGACGAGACGAGTCGATCGTGACGTCGCACACCAGCCGAGATCCCGGGTCAGGCGGCTGTCCACAGATCTGCCGAGGGGCTAGCCGAGGTCCGTCGTCGCCCCCACCACCACGAGGTCGGAGCTGTGCGTGCCGGCCGCGTCCACCCCGGCGGGGCGCGACTCGAAGCCGGGCAGCCCGGTCAGCCCGTCGCTGCCGTCCACCACCCGCAGCGACAGCGGCCCGCCGCCGTCCACGGTGAACGTCGCCTCGAGGCCCCCCGCCGGCGGCGCGTGGAAGGGGATCCACAGCCGGTCCTCCCCCAGCGCGTCGGCGGGCACCTCGCGCGCCGCCACGCGGGCCGCGGTGACCGCGCCCCCGGGAGCACCCAGGTCCAGCACCACCAGCCGGACGTCACGCTGCGGCGTGACCCGTACGGTGACCGTCCGCTGCCCGCCGGAGGACCGGTCGTCGACCACCTCCACCGTCGGCGCGGGCAGGCCGGCGACCTCCGCGGGACCGGCCGCCACCGCCCGCCCGGCCAGGTAGGGGTAGTCGTGCGGCAGCGTCCGCGGGGTGCCGACGTAGCGCGCGGTGTACTCCCCCGGCTGCTCCTCGGTGCTGGCCCACCACGCCTCGCCGGTGTCGGCCTCGAGCGCGTACACGAGCTGGCTGGGCACCGGGTGCTGCTGGTCGAAGCGGTCCACCGCCAGCCCGACCGCCGTCAGCAGCACCACCAGCACGACGGCCACGCCCGGCACCGCGAGCGCCCGCACCCGCGCGGGCCCGGACGGGAACAGTCCCTCGAGCGCCGGCAGCAGGACGAGGGTCAGCAGGGTCGCCACCGCCGCCGGCGCCGCCCCGCCGGCCAGCCCCAGCGCCGGGAAGAACAGCGCCACGGTCGGCGCAAGGACGACGACCGCCACCGCCCCCGCGCCCAGCGCCCCGAGCACCCGCACCGGCCGCGGCAGCAGTCCCCCGAGCACGCCCGCCAGCGCCGGCAGCGCGGCGAGGTAGGACCCGCCGGGCGCCAGCGCCGCGAGCACCACCGCCAGGGCGGCGAGCAGCGCCAGCCCTCCGGTGCGCAGCGCGGGCGCGCCCAGCCGGCGGCGCAGCAGCGCGTACCAGGCGAGCACCACGAGGACGACCAGCGCGACCGCCGCCAGCCGGAACCAGCCCGGCCGCCACGGGTCGATCATCGAGGCGTACGCCGGACGGACCAGCACCAGCAGCCGCCACAGCCCGACCACGGCCAGCGGGGCGAGCACCAGGGGCACCAGCGCGGCGAGCGTCCCGAGCAGCGTCCGCGGCAGCGGGGTCCCGCGGCGCCGGTCCACGACCGCCAGCACGACGACGCCGAACACCGCCAGACCCGCCAGCGGCCACACCAGCCACCCGGGGTAGCGCACCAGCCCGGTCGGCAGCGGGAAGTACGTGGCGTCGCCGTCGCCGGGGCGGGCGAGGTCGGTCAGGTCGGCGTCGCCCAGTTCCCGGGTGAGCGCCAGCGTGTTGTCACCGAGCGCCTGCAGGGTGCCCCGGTCCAGCCGCGAGGGCGTGTCCTGCGGGGTGTGGTAGGCCGCGTTGCCGTCGATGAAGGCGGTGTTCAGGCCGGTGAAGCCGTCGGCGAGCAGGACGCTGAAGTCGGTGTCGTTGGGCAACGTCCGGTAGACCTCGACGGCGAAGCTCGTGGCCACCGGGTGCGGCGCCGCGGCGGCGTAGCGCGCGGCCAGCCCCTCGTTGCCCAGCGACGTCTCGAAGGTGATCGGCGGCCCGGTGGTGCCGCGGGCCTCGAGGTTGAGCACCACGCCGCCCTCGCCGGCCAGCGGGTGGCTCTCGGCGAACGCCTCCGCGCCGCACAGGCACGCCTCCTCGGCGTCGGTCAGCACCACGACGACGTCGTTGCGCAGCGGCTCGCCCTCGGTCAGCGCCCGCACGGTCTCCAGGAGCGTGGCCACGCCGGCGGCGTCGTCGCCGGCGCCCGGCCCGGTCTCCACCGAGTCCGAGTGCGCCGTCAGGAACAGCCGCCCGGTGCTGGCGGTGCCCGGCAGCACCGCGACGACGTTCCGCACCCGCGCCATCTCCGCCGCGCCCGGCCCGGACTGCCAGGTGCCGACGGCGTTCTGCACGCGGGTGTCCAGCCCCAGCCCGCCGAGCGTGGCGACCAGGCCGTCGACGACGCGGTCGTGCGCCGGGCTGCCGGTGACGTGCACCTCCGCGGCGATCTCCTCGACGTGCACGAACGCCCGCTCCGCGCTGAACGACGCCGCGGGCGCGTCCGCCGCGGCCGGTGCCGGCGGGTCCAGCGTCAGCACGCTCCACGCCGTCAGCCCGGCCAGGAGCAGCAGGACGACCAGCGACCCGAGCAGGCCGCCGCGGCTCTCGGGTGCGGGGGCGGGCGGGCGCGACGCGGGCAACGGTCCTCCTCGACCTGGTGCGGGACCGCGTCACCCTAGGTGCGCGGAGGGGACACTCCGGGGATGCCCGCCGTCGCGCTGCCCCGTCGTGCCGGGCGGCGGACCAACCTCGGCCTGCTCGCGCTCCTGCTGATCGCGGGGGTGTCGGGGGTGCTGGCCTTCGGCGTCGGGACCCCGCTGCCCTCCCGCGTGGTGGCCGCCGTGCACGGGGCCGCCGGTCTCGGGCTGCTGCTGCTCGTCCCGTGGAAGGCCGTCGTCGTGCGGCGCTCGCGGCGGCGCACCCGGGGTCGCCGCGACCCCACGGCCGCGTGGGCCCTCGTCGTCCTGCTGGGGCTGACCGTCGTCACCGGCGTGCTGCACAGCGTCGCCGGCACCACGGTGGCCGGGGTCGGCGTGCTGCAGGTGCACGTGGCCGCCGCCGTCGGCACCGCCGTGCTCGTGGGAGTGCACGCCGTCGGCAGCCGGCAGCGTCCCCGGCGCACCGACGCCTCCCGCCGCGCCCTGCTGCGGACCGGCGGGCTGGCCGTCGGCGCGGCGGCGCTCTGGGGTGCGGTGGAGGGCGGCCTGCGGCTCACCGGGGCGCCCGGCGCGCGACGGCGCGGCACCGGCTCGCACGAGCGCGGCAGCGGCGACCCGGCCGCCATGCCCGTCACCCAGTGGTTCACCGACACGGTGCCCGACGGCGACGACGGCGGGCTCGAGCTGGTCGCGGGCGGCCGCACGTCACGGCTGCGGCGGCGCGACCTCGACCGCGGCGACACCGTGCGGGCCGTCCTCGACTGCACCGGCGGCTGGTTCGCCGTCCAGGAGTGGCGCGGCGTGCGGCTCGACCGGCTGCTGGCCGGGCTCGACCTGCCCGGGGACGGCAGCGTCGACGTCGTCAGCGTCACCGGCTACCGGCGGCGGCTGCCGCTGGCCGACGCCGGGTCGCTGCTGCTGGCCACCCACTGCGCGGGCCGGCCGCTGTCGGCCGGGCACGGGGCGCCGGTGCGGCTGGTCGCGCCGGGCCGCCGCGGCTACTGGTGGGTCAAGTGGGTGCGCCGGGTGGAGGTCGTCGACGCGCCGTGGTGGCTGCAGCCGCCCGTCCCCCTCCAGTAGTCAGAGCGTCCCGAGAGTCAGAGCGTCCCGAGCCAGTTGGTGAGCAGCTGGGCGCCGGCGTCGCCGCTCTTCTCCGGGTGGAACTGCGTCGCCGACAGCGCGCCGTTCTCGACGCCGGCCACGAACCGGTCACCGTGCTCGGCCCAGGTCACCTTCGGCGGGGCCAGGGGGCCGGGCCGGCCGTCCTGGCCGAGGGGGAACTCCCGGACGCCGTAGGAGTGCACGAAGTAGAAGCGCTCGTCGGCCAGGCCGTCGAAGAGCACCGTGTCCTGCGGCGCGGCGACGGTGTTCCAGCCCATGTGCGGGAGCACCGGTGCCTCCAGCTGCTCGACCGTCCCGGGCCACTCGCCGCACCCCTCGGCGTCCTGGCCGTGCTCGACCCCCCGCTCGAAGAGCACCTGCATGCCCACGCAGATGCCCAGCACCGGGCGGCCGCCGGCCAGGCGGCGGCCGATGGTGCGCGGGCCGTCGACGGCGCGCAGCTCCTGCATGCAGTGGGCGAAGGCGCCCACGCCGGGGACGACGAGCCCGTCGGCGTCGAGCGCGGCCTGCCGGTCGGCGGTGACCGTCACGTCGGCCCCCACGCGGGTCAGTGCCCGCTCGGCGGAGCGCAGGTTGCCCGACCCGTAGTCGAGGACGACCACCTTCTTCACGGCTGCCACGGTACCGAGCAGCGTCGCGCGGCCCGGCCGTTGTTCCCGCGCCGCTCAGACCAGCCGCAGGATGCCCGACGCCGTCGCGAGCAGGGCCGCCACCAGCAGGATCACCGCGAACAGGACCTGCGGACCGGTGCGGCCCGCGGTGTCGTGGTCGGCCCTCCAGATGCTCCACGCCCCGCCGAGGAGGAACCCGCCGAGGATCATCAGGCCGACGCCGAAGTCCATGCGGTTACAGCGCGCCCTTGGTGGAGGGGACGTCGGCCACCCGCGGGTCGATCGCGACGGCCGTGCGCAGCGCCCGCGCGAGCGCCTTGAACTGGCCCTCGACGATGTGGTGGGCGTCGCGGCCGGCGTAGAGCACCCGCACGTGCAGCGTGATCCGCGCGTTGAAGGCGAAGGACTCCAGCACGTGCTTGGTCAGCGACGTCGGGTAGTCCGGCCCGATCATCGGCGTCATCGTCTCGGGCTCGGCGTGCACGAAGTACGGCCGGCCGGAGAGGTCGACGGCGGCCTGCACGAGCACCTCGTCCATGGGGATCGTGGCGTCGCCGTAGCGGGTGATGCCCCTCTTGTCCCCCAGCGCCTCGGCGAAGGCCTGGCCCAGCGCGATCGCGACGTCCTCGACGGTGTGGTGGGCGTCGATGTGCAGGTCGCCGTCGGCGCGGACGGTGAGGTCGATGCCGCTGTGCTTGGACAGCGCGGTGAGCATGTGGTCGTAGAAGCCGACGCCGGTGCTGATCGAGCTCTTCCCGGTGCCGTCGAGGTCGAGCTCGACGACCAGCTTGGTCTCGCTGGTGGCGCGCTCCACGCGGGCGGTACGACTCATGGGTCTCAGTCTCCCAGGCGGTGGTCGGGGGCGACCTCACCCAGCGCGGTGAGGAAGGCGTCGGTCTCCTCGGCCGTGCCGGCGGTGACCCGCAGCCAGCCGGGGATGCCGACGTCGCGGACGAGGACGTCGTGCTCGAGCAGTGCCGTCCAGGCGGCCGAGGCGTCGGCGAACCGGCCGAACAGGACGAAGTTGGCGTCGCTGGGCACGCTGGTCAGCCCGAGCGAGGGCAGCGTGGCGACGATCCGGTCGCGCTGCTCCTTGACCGCGTCGACGGTGGCCAGCAGCGCCTCGGTGTGCGCCAGCGCGGCACGGGCGGCGGCCTGCGTCAGCGAGGACAGGTGGTAGGGCAGCCGGACCAGCTGCAGCGCGTCGACGACGGCGGGGTCGGCGGCCAGGTAGCCGAGGCGCAGGCCCGCCATGCCGAAGGCCTTGCTCATCGTGCGGCTGACCAGCAGCCGCGGCCGGCCCGGCAGCAGGGTCAGCGCCGACGGCGTCCCGGCGCGCGCGAACTCGGCGTAGGCCTCGTCGACGACGAGCACGCCCTCGGTGGCGTCGTACAGCTCGGTGACCGTGTCCAGCGCGACGGCGGTGCCGGTGGGGTTGTTCGGGCTGGTCACGAAGACGACGTCCGGGCGGACCTCGCGCACCTGCGCGACGGCGGCGGCGGGGTCGAGGGTGAAGTCCGCGCGCCGGTGCCCGTCGACCCACGCCGTCCCGGTGCCGGCCGAGATGATCGGGTGCATCGAGTACGACGGCGTGAAACCCAGCGCCGTCCGCCCGGCGCCGCCGAAGGCCTGCAGGACCTGCTGCAGGACCTCGTTGGAGCCGTTGGCCGCCCACACCTGCGCCGGCTCGATCGGCTCGCCGCCGCGCGACAGGTAGGTCGCGAGGTCGGTGCGCAGCGCGACGGCGTCGCGGTCGGGGTACCGGTTGAGCTCCAGCGCCGCGTGCCCCAGCGCCTCGCCGAGGGTGGCCAGCAGCTCGGCGGGGAGCGGGTGCGGGTTCTCGTTGGTGTTGAGCCGGTGGGCGACCTGCAGCTGCGGGGCGCCGTAGGGCGTGCGGCCACGCAGCTCCGGGCGCAGCGGGAGCTCGTCGAGGGGTGTCACTGCTGCTGCCGGAGCCGGACGGCGGCCGCGTGCGCGGGCAGGTCCTCGGCGTGCGCCAGGGCGTCCACGTGCCCGGCCACCTCGGCGAGGGCCTGCTCGTCGTACTCGACCACGTGGATGCCGCGCAGGAACGTCTGCACCGACAGGCCGGAGGAGTGCCGCGCGCAGCCCCCGGTGGGCAGCACGTGGTTGGAGCCGGCGATGTAGTCGCCCAGCGACACCGGCGACCAGGCGCCCACGAACACCGCGCCGGCGTTGCGCACCCGCATCGCCACCTCGCGGGCGTCCCGGGTCTGGACCTCCAGGTGCTCGGCGGCGTAGGCGTCGACCACCGCGAGGCCGGCGTCGACGTCGTCGACCAGGACGACCCCCGACTGGCTGCCGTCGAGCGCGGTGAGGATGCGGTCGGAGTGCTTGGTGGCCGCGACCTGCGCCGGCACGAGGCCGAGGACGGCGTCGGCGAGCTCCTCGCTGGTGGTCACCAGCACCGCACCGGCCAGCGGGTCGTGCTCGGCCTGGCTGATCAGGTCGGCGGCGACGTGCACCGGGTCGGCGGTGTCGTCGGCGAGGATGGCGACCTCGGTCGGGCCGGCCTCGGAGTCGATGCCGATCAGCCCGCGCAGCAGCCGCTTGGCGGCGGTGACGTAGACGTTGCCCGGGCCGGTGACCAGGTCGACCGGTTCGCAGGAGCCCGCGCCGTACCCGAAGACGGCGATCGCCTGCGCCCCGCCGACGGCGTGGACCTCGTCGACGCCGAGCAGCGCGCACGCGGCCAGCACGCCGGGGTCGGGCAGGCCGCCGTGGTCGCGCTGCGGCGGGGAGGCGACGGCGATCGACCGCACGCCGGCGATCTGCGCCGGGACGACGTTCATGACCACGCTGGACAGCAGCGGGGCGAGGCCGCCGGGCACGTAGAGCCCGACGCGGCGCACCGGCAGCCAGCGCTCGGTGACCGTGCCGCCGCGGACGACCTGGGTGGTGACGTCGCTGCGCGCCTGGTCGGCGTGCACCCGGCGCACCCGGGCGATCGACTCCTCGAGCGCGGCGCGCACGGCGGGGTCGAGGCCGTCGAGCGCGGCCCGGATGGCCTCGGCCGGGACGGCGAAGTCCTCGGCGTCGACGCCGTCGAGGCGGGCGGTGATCTCCCGGACTGCCTGGGCGCCGCGGACGCGCACGTCCTCGCACAGCGGGCGGACGGTGGCCAGGACCGAGTCGATGTCGGTGGCGGCGCGCGGCAGCAGGCCGGCCAGGTCGCGGACCCCCGGCAGCACGGAACCGCGCAGGTCGATGCGGGCGAGCACGGGCGGGCCTCCGGGGACGACGAACGGGGGGACGGCGACCCCCGAGGGTAGTCGGGGCGCCGCGGCGGCCTGCCGCCAGCGCCCGGCCCCGCGCCCGCCCCTCTAGTCTCGGCTGCGTGGGCGACCTCATCCCGCTCTTCCCGCTCGGGTCGCCGCTGTTCCCCGGGGTCGTGCTGCCGCTGCAGGTCTTCGAGCCCCGCTACCGGGTGCTGGTGCAGGACCTGCTGGCCCTGCCCGAGGACGGCGACCGGCGGTTCTTCGGGGTGGTCGCGATCCGCCAGGGCTGGGAGGTCGAGCGGGTCGCCCCCGCCGAGGCCCTCTACGACGTCGGCTGCACCGCGCGCGTGCAGGTGGTCCGGCCGCAGCCGGACGGCGGGTTCCGGATCGTCACCGTGGGCGGGGACCGGTTCCGGCTGCTCGACGTCGTGGTCGGGGACGCGCCCGGGGAGGACGCCGGGAGCGCCCCGCCCTACCTGCGCGCCGAGGTGGAGTGGCTGGCCGAGGAGGAGGCCGCCGAGGAGGCGGCCGGCGACCAGGAGCAGGTCCTCGGCGGAGCGCCCGCCGCCGGTGTGGACGAGGGCATGGTCGCCGAGGCGGCCCGCGGGTCGCTCGGCCTGCTCGAGCGTGGGGTGGGCCGGCTGTTCACCCGCTACGTCACCGCCGTCGCGGGCCTGCAGACCGGCCGCGAGGAGACCGCGGTGGCGGGCGAGGCGGAGGAGTTGAGCGGCGCGGCGGCACTGCTCGACGCGGTGGCCGGGGACCCGCGCGCGCTGTCCTACCTGGTGGCCTCGGCCGCGCTGCTGACCACCGAGGACCGGCAGGCGCTGCTGGCCGAGTCGGCCACCCGCCGCCGGCTCGTGACCGAGACGCGGATGCTGCGCCGCGAGCTGACCCTGCTGGAGACGGTGGGGGCGGTCCCGGCGCCGCTGCAGCAGTTCGCCGGGCCGCTGAGCCTCAACTAGGTCAGGCCGGGTCGCAGCGGCCCAGGTCGTCGGCGTCGGCGAAGAGCGCCGCGACCACGTAGACCAGCAGCGCGGTGAACGGCGCCACCGCCAGCGCCGGGAGGCTGGAGAGGTCCAGGCCGGTGGTCACGCGGGCGCCCACGTCGCCGAGCTGGGCCGCGGTGGGCCCGGGTGCGAGCAGCTCCCCCAGCTGCCAGGCCAGGACGGCGGCCAGCGCCGTGCCGAGCGCGGTGGCCACGACGGTGGCCACCCCGCGCCGGCGGCGCATCGCCCAGGCGACGCCGCCGGCGAGCAGGCCCAGGCCGGCGAGGACGAGGACGAGGACCGAGTCGTCGGCGACCAGCAGCTCGGCGGACGGGGTGCCCACCGGCACCGCCCCGCCCTCGACGACCTCGAACCGGGCGCGCGGGGCCAGCCACACCCACAGCAGGCCGGCCGGGATCCCGGTGACGGCGAGGACGAGCGCCCACACCGCGGCCCCGCGCAGGTCCCGCCGCACCTCGGCGAGGACCGCGCCGGCGACCGGCGTCACCGGCACCGCGGCGGCGCCGGTGACGTCGGACGCGGTGACGTCGGACGCGGTGCCGTCGGACGCGGTGCCGGCGGATGCGGTGTTCGTCAGCACCGCGCCGGGTGGGGCGTACGGCCCGTCGGGGAGCGGGGAGGGACTGCTCACGGACCCCAGTGAACCCCGCCTCCCCGGGTCGTCGCTCACAGGAGGGCGACGCTCGTGGGTCCCAGCAGCGCCTTGATGTCCCCCATGAGCGCGGTGCTCGGCCGCACGCGGAGGCCCTGGTCGAGCCGCAGCACGGTCTCCCGGCCGTTGTTCACCAGCTTCAGGTGCACCTCGGTGGTGCCCGGGTGGCTGCCCAGGACCTCGCGCAGCCGCTCGACCACCGGCGGGGTGCAGCGGGCCGCCGCCATCTGCACCAGCACCGGGCCGCGCGGCCCCTCGGTGAGCTCGGGGACGGTGACCTCCGACCCGAACAGCGAGGGCTGGTCGTCGCGGCGGCTGATCCGGCCCTTGACCACGACGATCTGGTCGCGGACGACCTTCTCCGAGACCTCCGCCCACGTCTTCGGGAAGAACAGCACCTCGATGCCGGACTCGAGGTCCTCCAGCGTCGCGATGGCCCACGGCGCGCCCTGCTTGTTGGTGCGCGGGGAGACCGCCGTGAGGATGCCGGCGATCGTGACGTTCGCGCCGTCCTCGACACCGCCGGCGTTGATCTCGGCGATCGGGGTGTCGGCGTTCGACGCCAGCACGTGCTCGACGCCGTGCAGCGGGTGGTCGGAGACGTAGAGGCCGAGCATGTCGCGCTCGAAGACCAGCCGCTCGGACTTCGACCAGTCCGCCGTCGGGACGACGATGTCCAGCGCGCCGCCGAACGGGTCGTCGTCGCCGGCGTCGGCACCGAAGCTGCCGAAGAGGTCGAACTGCCCCTCGGCCTCCTTGCGCTTGAGCGCCATCGCGGAGTCGACGGCCTGGGCGTGCACGGCCGCGATGCCCTGCCGCGAGTGGCCCATCGAGTCGAACGCGCCGGCCTTGGCGAGGGACTCGATGACCTTCTTGTTGCAGGCGACGGTGTCGATCTTGCGCATGAAGTCGGCGAAGTCCTTGAACGCACCCTTCTCCTCGCGCGCCCGCACGATCGAGTCGACGACGTTGTGCCCGACGTTGCGCACCGAGGCCAGGCCGAAGCGGATGTCGGTGCCGACGGCGGTGAAGTCCCACGAGGACTCGTTGACGTCGGGCGGCAGCACCTTGATGCCCATCCGCCGGCACTCGGCCAGGTAGACCGGGCGGCGGTCCTTGTCGTCGCCGACGCTGGTGAGCAGGCCGGCCATGTACTCGGCCGGGTAGTTCGCCTTGAGGTACGCCGTCCAGTACGAGACCAGCCCGTAGGCGGCCGAGTGGGCCTTGTTGAAGGCGTAGTCGGCGAACGGGACGAGGATGTCCCACAGCGTCTTGATCGCGGCGTCGGAGTAGCCGCGCTCCTTCATGCCGCCCTCGAAGCCGACGAACTCCGCGTCGAGGACCGACTTCTTCTTCTTGCCCATGGCGCGGCGCAGCAGGTCGGCCTTGCCGAGTGAGTACCCGGCGACCTTCTGCGCGATCGCCATGACCTGCTCCTGGTACACGATCAGGCCGTAGGTGCCGCCGAGGATCTCCTCGAGCGGCTCGGCCAGCTCGGGGTGGATCGGCGTGATCTCCTGCTGGCCGTTCTTGCGCAGCGCGTAGTTCGTGTGCGAGTTCGCACCCATCGGGCCGGGCCGGTAGAGCGCGCCGACGGCGGAGATGTCCTCGAAGTTGTCCGGCCGCATGAGCCGCAGCAGCGAGCGCATCGGCCCGCCGTCGAACTGGAAGACGCCGAGGGTGTCACCGCGGGCCAGCAGCGCGTAGGTGGCCGGGTCGGTGAGGTCCTTGCTGATCTCGTCGAGGTCGATCGGCTCCTTGCCGTTCGCGACGATGTTGCGCAGCGCGTCGTCGATGACCGTGAGGTTGCGCAGCCCCAGGAAGTCCATCTTCAGCAGGCCGAGCGTCTCGCAGGTCGGGTAGTCGAACTGCGTGATGACCGCGCCGTCGGCCTCGCGCCGCATGATCGGGATCGAGTCGATCAGCGGGTAACGGCCGATGATGACGCCGGCGGCGTGCACGCCCCACTGCCGCTTCAGCCCCTCGAGCTTGCGCGCCTGGTCGACCACCTCGGCCGCGCCCGGGTCGGACTCGTAGCGGGCCCGGAACTCCGCGGCCTCCTTGTAGCGCGGGTGCGCCGGGTCGAAGACCCCCGACAGCGGGATGCCCTTGCCCATCACGTCCGGGGGCATGAGCTTGGTCAGCTCGTCGCCCACCGAGTAGGGCCGGTCGAGCACCCGGGCGGCGTCCTTGATCGCGGCCTTGGCCTTGATGGTGCCGTAGGTGACGATCTGGCTGACCCGCTCCTCGCCGTACTTCTGCGAGACGTACTGGATGACCTCGCCGCGGCGGCGGTCGTCGAAGTCGATGTCGACGTCGGGCATGGAGACGCGCTCGGGGTTGAGGAACCGCTCGAAGATCAGCCCGTGCGCCAGCGGGTCGAGGTCGGTGATGCCCATGGCGTAGGCGGCCAGCGAGCCGGCGGCCGACCCACGGCCGGGCCCCACCCGGATGCCGTTGTCCTTGGCCCAGTTGATGAAGTCGGCGACCACGAGGAAGTACCCCGGGAAGCCCATCTGCGTGATGATCCCGACCTCGTAGTCGGCCTGCTTGCGCACGTGGTCGGGGATGCCGTTCGGCCACCGCTTGTGCAGGCCGCGCTCGACCTCCTTGACGAACCAGGAGGTCTCGTCCTCCCCCGGCGGCAGGGGGAAGCGCGGCATGAGGTCGGCGCCCTCGGTGAAGGTCACCTCGCACTGCTCGGCGACCAGCAGCGTGTTGTCGCAGGCCTGCGCCAGGTCGCCGGGGAACAGCGCCCGCATCTCCGCGGCGCTCTTCAGGTAGTAGCCGTCGCCGTTGAACTTGAAGCGGTTGGTCTCGTTGAGCCGCGCCCCGGTCTGGATGCACAGCAGGGCGTCGTGGGCCTCGGCGTCCTCCTTGTGCGTGTAGTGCAGGTCGTTGGTGGCCAGCAGCGGGATCCCGAGGTCCTTCGCGATCTCCAGCAGCGCGGGGCGGGTCTTCTGCTCGATGGACAGGCCGTGGTCCATGAGCTCGGCGTAGAAGTTCTCCTTGCCGAAGATGTCCTGGAAGTCGGCCGCGGCCTGCCGGGCGCGGTCGACCTTGCCCGCGCGCAGCCACATGTTGACCTCGCCGGACGGGCAGCCCGTCGTCGCGACGAGGCCCTTGCCGTACCGCTCGAGCAGGTCGCGGTCGAAGCGCGGCTTGCGGTACTGCCCCTCGAGGCTGGCCAGCGAGGAGATGCGGAAGAGGTTGTGCATCCCCTCGGTGGTGCGGGCCAGCAGGGTCATGTGGGTGTAGGCGGCCTTGCCCCGGTTGGACCCGCCGTCCCCCTCCTCGTCGATCAGCTTGTCGCCGAAGTCGAACGGGGCACGGTCGAAGCGGGAGCCGGGCGTGTAGTAGCCCTCCATGCCGATGATCGGCTTCACGCCGGCGTTCGTGGCCTGCTTGTAGAAGTCGTAGGCGCCGAACACGTTGCCGTGGTCGGTCATCGCCAGCGCCGGCATGCCCTGCTCGGCGGCGGCCTTCGTGACCTCGGGGAGCTTCGCCGCCCCGTCGAGCATCGAGTACTCGGTGTGGACGTGCAGGTGCACGAACGAGTCGGACGGGCTGCTCACGGCGGTGCGGTGCTCCTCACGGGTCGTGCTGGCCCGGCCGTCGGGTGCTCCGGCGGGCGACCGGCGGGGAAGACCGGGTGGTGCGGTGCGGGCTCGGGGAGGTCCTCCGGCCGGGCGACCGACGCGGTCCGGGCCGGTCCCTGCGATCCTCGCACCGGGGACGTCCTACGCCGAGGGTCTGACAGGACGTGTCTTCCGTCCGGGAGGAGGCGCCGGTCACGTCCGCAGGGCGCCGTGGCCCAGGAGTAGTCGCATCGTGACGTGCACGATCCCCGCCTCCTCGTACTCGCCGCCGACGGCGGTGTAGCCGGCCCGCTCGTAGAAGCCGCGGGCGGTGACCTGCGCGTGCAGCTCCACCTGGGTCAGCCCCCGGGCCAGGGCCTGCCGGTGCAGCTCGTCGAGCACCGCCGCCCCGTGACCGCGGCCGCGGACGCCGGCCTCGACGGCCATGCGCCCGATCACCGCCCGCCCCTCGCGCTCGAGGAGGCGGCCGGTGGCCACGACCCGGCCGGTGGCGTCCCTGCTGACGGCGTGGACGGCCGTGGCGTCGGCGGCGTCCTGCTCGACCTCCGGCGGCACGCCCTGCTCCTCGACGAAGACCCGGGTGCGCACCGCGACCACCTCCGGCCAGTCGGCGGCGGTGGCCACGGCGGCCGTCACGGCGCTCACGCGAGCGCTCCGCCGGGTGCGCGCGGGGCGGGCAGCACCTCCGGCAGCGCCGAGGACGGGACCAGCAGGAACCGCAGGTCGACGGCTGCGTGCAGCAGAACCGGCAGCAGCAGCGACCCCGTCTCCAGGTACAGCGCGGCGAACACCCCGCCCAGGACGCCGGTGAGCACGATCCCCGACGGGCCCTGGTAGGCGTGCGCCAGCCCGAAGGCCACGGCCCCGACGAGGACGAGCGCCACGTCGGGCAGGCCGCCGGCGACCGCGGCCACCACGGCCAGGAAGAAGCCGCGGTAGAGCCACTCCTCGCAGACCCCCGCGGTCACCCCCACCACGGTGAACAGCCGCCGCTCCGAGCGGCTGCGCGGCAGCAGCGCCAGCGTGGCGTGCACCGGGGGCTCGGCGTGCCGCCCCTGGGGAGGCGGGGACGAGCCCGGCCGCGGCTGCGGGACCGCCCGGGCGAGCGCGCCGCCGCGCAGCGCGCGGACCGACGCCAGCGCGAGGACCAGGACCAGCACCGCGGCGACGCCGGCCACCGGCCCCGGCGGCCCGGTGGGCCAGGCCAGCCCGACGGCGGCGGCGTCGACGTCGGTGGCGGCCAGCCAGATGACCAGCGCCAGCAGCGCCAGCCCCCACTCGAGGACCAGCAGCCGCAGGTAGAAGGAGCGGCGCGCGTTGGGGTCCGACCGCAGCCGGCCCTCGAACCGGCGGTGCAGCACGTGCCCGGCCAGCGGCTCGCCGAGGACGAGGTACACCCCGACGACGACGGCCGAGAGCGCGGCGGGGCCGTAGTCGGCGAGGGAGGCGGGCAGGCCGGTCACGGGCTGCCCTCAGGGCTGCGGGCGCACGGTCAGGACTCGGCGCGCAGGATCGCCAGCGCCCCGGCGAGGTCGTCCGGGTAGTCGCTGGTGAACTCGACCCGGCGACCGTCGGCGGGGTGGGCGAAGCCGAGCCGGACCGCGTGCAGCCACTGCCGGGACACCCCGAGGCGGGCGGCCAGCGTCGGGTCGGCGCCGTAGGTCGCGTCGCCGACGCAGGGGTGGCGCAGCGCGGAGAAGTGCACCCGGATCTGGTGCGTGCGGCCGGTCTCGAGGCGGACGTCGACCAGGCTGGCCGCCGCGAAGGCCTCCACGACCTCGTAGTGGGTGACCGACGGCCGCCCGCCCGAGACGACGGCGAACCGCCAGTCGTGCCGCGGGTGCCGGTCGATCGGGGCGTCGATGGTGCCGCGCGAGGGGTCGGGGTGGCCCTGCACCAGCGCGGAGTAGCCCTTGTCGACGGTCCGCTCCTTGAACGCCGCCTTGAGCACGGTGTAGGCCCGCTCGCTCTTCGCCACGACCATCAGCCCCGTCGTCGCGGCGTCCAGGCGGTGCACCACGCCCTGCCGCTCCGCGGCACCGGAGGTGGAGATGCGGTAGCCGGCCGCGGTCAGGCCGCCGACGACGGTCGGGCCGTCCCAGCCGGGGCTCGGGTGCGCGGCGACGCCCACCGGCTTGTCCACGACCACCACGTCGTCGTCGTCGTGGACGACGGTGAGGCCGGGCACCGGCTCCGGCGGCGGGGCCTCGACCGGGGGCGGGGGCAGCTCGACCTCCAGCCAGCTGCCGCCGCTGAGCCGGTCGCCCTTGCCGCGCACCCGCCCGTCGACCCAGACCCTGTCGGTGTCGGCGAGCTGGGCGGCGACCGCGCGGGAGAGGCCGAACAGCCGCGTCAGCGCCTGGTCGACCCGCTGGCCCTCGAGGCCGTCGGGCACCGGCAGGGCGCGGTGCAGGCCGGGAGCGCTCACGCCCCCATCGTGACAGGTGGGGCCGGTCAGCCGCGGGACACCGTGTCGTCGCCGCGGTCGCGGGCGCGGCTGCCGTCGAACTCGATGCCCCGCAGCGCGAGGACGGCCCCGAGCAGCCCGCCGCAGACGATGGCCGAGTCGGCCACGTTGAAGATCGGGTAGACCTCGCCGTTCGGCGCGAACACCGACACGAAGTCGACGACGCCGCCGCGCAGGAAGCCGGGGTCGCGGAACACCCGGTCGACGAGGTTGCCCACGGCACCACCGAGCACCAGGCCCAGCGCGACCGCCCAGGCGGTGGAGGACAGCCGCCGCGCCGTGCGGACGATGACCACCACCACGACGACGGCGATCAGCGTGAAGACGACGGTGAAGCCCTCGGCGAAGGAGAACGCCGCGCCGGTGTTGCGCGCGTGCGTGAGGTAGAGCAGGCCACCGAGCAGCCGGACGTTCTCGCCCCGGTCGACGGTGGCGACGACGAGCAGCTTGCTGCCCAGGTCGGCGAGGAAGACCAGCGCCGCGAGCAGGACCAGCAGCCGGGTCCGCGGCCGGCGGACCGGTGCCGCGGCGGCCCCGGCCCCGTCGTCTGCGGCGTCCTCGGGCTGCTCGCTCAGCGGGGGCTCCTCGTGCTCACGGTCGTCTCGGGGCGGCCTCGGGTCGGGCGGCCGACGAGCCGACGATAACCTCGGCCGCCGTGCCCTCCGGGCCGCCGCGCGGCCGCGCGGCCGGGCGGCACCGTCCCGACGGTGGGGCACGTCACGCACCGGTAGACGAATGTCACACCCTGCCGGGGGCGTGTTCGGCCGCCGGTCGGCCGATCGTCGGAGTTGGCGCACGTCCACCCGGCAGGAAGGCAGTCGTGTCCACCGACCCCGGTTCAGCAACCGACCCCGATGTGGTGCTCGTCGGCGGGGGCATCATGAGCGCGACGCTGGCGTCGCTGCTGGGTGTCCTCGCGCCGGAGTGGAGCATCACCGTCTTCGAGTCCGCGACCGAGGTCGCCGGCGAGAGCTCGGACGCGTGGAACAACGCCGGCACCGGGCACGCGGCGCTGTGCGAGCTCAACTACACCCCCGGCGGGCCGGACGGCCGAGTCGACACGACCAAGGCCCGCACCATCAACGAGCAGTTCCAGGTCTCGCGCCAGTTCTGGTCGCACCTGGTGCGCACCGGCCTGACCGGCTCGCCCAAGGAGTTCATCTCCCCCGTCCCGCACGTCAGCTTCGTCACCGGCGAGGGCGGGCGCACCTACATGCACGCCCGCCACGCGGCGCTGTCGGCCGAGCCGCTGTTCGCCGGGCTGGAGTACACCGACGACCCCGCCGAGCTGGCGCAGTGGGTGCCGCTGGTCATGGACGGCCGCGACCCGGCGCAGGTCGTGGCCGCGACCCGCTCGGTCGCCGGCACCGACGTCAACTTCGGCACCCTGACCCGGCTGCTGCTCGAGCAGGGCGCCGAGCGCGGCGTGCAGGTGCACACCGGCCAGCGGGTCACCGGCTTGGAGAAGCTGGACGACGGGCGCTGGAAGGTCACCGTCACCGACAAGCGGACCGGTGAGGAGCGCTCGGTGCGCACCCGGTTCGTCTTCGTCGGCGCCGGCGGCGGGGCGCTGCCGCTGCTGCAGCGGGCGGCGATCCCCGAGATCCGCGGATTCGGCGGCTTCCCGGTCAGCGGGCTGTTCCTGCGCACCCGCTCGCCGGAGCTGGTCAGCCGGCACCAGGCGAAGGTCTACGGGCAGGCCGCCGTCGGCGCGCCGCCCATGTCGGTGCCGCACCTGGACCTGCGCCTGGTCGACGGCGAGTACTCGCTCCTGTTCGGCCCCTACGCCGGGTTCTCGCCGAAGTTCCTCAAGGCCGGCTCGGTGTTCGACCTGCCGCTGTCGGTCAAGCCCAACAACCTCGGCTCGATGCTGGGCGTGGCCCGCACCGAGATGGCGCTGACCAAGTACCTGGTCACCGAGCTCCTGCAGAACCGCAAGGCCCGCCACCGCACGCTGGTCGAGTTCGTGCCGCTCGCCGAGCAGGCCGACTGGGAGATGATCACCGCCGGGCAGCGGGTGCAGGTCATCAAGCAGGACCCGCGGTCGGGCAAGGGCGTGCTGCAGTTCGGCACCGAGCTCATCGTCGGCTCCGACGGCTCGATCGCCGGCCTGCTCGGCGCCTCCCCCGGCGCCTCGACGGCGGTCTCGGCGATGCTCACGCTCGTCGAGCGGGCGTTCCCCGACCGGGTCGCGGCCCGGCGCTCCGCGCTCGAGGAGGCCATCCCCTCCTACGGCCGCGACCTCTCCTCCGACCCGGCCCTGCTGGCCGCCGTCCGGGCGGAGACGATGCAGACCCTCGAGCTCAACGGCTGAGCCCCGGGGGCCTGTCAGTCGCGGCCGGTGGCGGCGCCCTCCTCGCCGCGCCAGGTGGCCAGCCGGCCGGCGCGGCTGACCGCCCGGAGCCGGCGCTCGGCCTCCCGGCGGGACCGTCGCGCCGAGACCAGCAGTGCCTGGTCCCCGCGCATGAGCCGGGTGCCGGCGTCCGGGACGAACGAGCGGCCGTCACGGACGATGAGCACCACCGCGGCGTCCTCGGGCAGCCGCAGCTCGGGCAGGTACACCCCGTGCAGCCGGGAGCCCTCGGGCACCGTCAGCTGCATCATCTCGGCGTCCAACTCCTCCAGCGGCGCCGCCTCGACCTGCACGTCGCGGGGGGTCACCGGGGTGGCGATCCGCAGGCGCCGGGCCACCCAGGGCAGCGACCAGCCCTGCACGATCGTGAAGACGACGACCAGCACGAACACCGTGTCGAAGACCGTCGCCGCGCCGGGGACCTCCGCGGTCAGCGGGATGATGGCCGCCACGATCGGCACCGCCCCGCGCAGGCCCGCCCAGGAGATGAACGCCTGCTGGGCCCACGGGAAGCGGAACCACACCAGGCTGGCGGCCACCGACAGGGGCCGGGCGAGCAGCAGCAGCGCGCCGCCCACGACGAGCGCGGGCCCGACGGCCTCGGGCAGCCGGCCCGGGGACACGAGGAGACCGAGCAGGACGAACAGGCCGATCTGGGCCAGTGACGCCATGCCCTCGGCGAACCCGATGCTGGCCGCCCGGTGCGGCAGCGTGGCGTTGCCCAGCACCAGCCCGCACAGGTAGACCGCGACGAAGCCGGAGGTGTGCGCCAGCGACGCCGACGAGTACGCGAGCACGCAGAGCGCCAGCGTCGCGAGCGGGTAGAACCCGGCCACGGGGAGCGCCACCCGGCGCAACAGGGCGACACCGCCGAAGCCGATCGCGACCCCGATGACGGCGCCCCCGACGAGCTCGACGACCACCACCAGGGCGACCAGCCACCACGCCTGCGTCACCGCCCCGGTGAGCGACTCGGCCAGTGCGGTCACCAGCAGGATGACCGGGGCGTCGTTGAGGCCGCTCTCGGCCTCCAGGGAGGCGGCCACCCGGCGCGGGAGGGGCAGCCGCCGCAGGGTGGCGAAGACGGCGGCGGCGTCGGTCGAGCTGATGACCGCGGCCAGCAGGAGGGCGAAGCCCCAGTCGAAGCCCAGCACCCAGACGCCGACGGCCGCGGTCGCGCCCACGCTGACCGCGACGCCGACGGTGGACAGCGCGACCCCGGGGCCGATCGCCCGGCGGACGTCGCCCCACCTCGTCGTGAGACCGCCCTCGGCGAGGATGACGAGGAGGGCGGCGTACCCCAGCGTGTGCGTGAGCCGGTAGTCCTCGAACTGGATGCCGAGGCCGCTCTCCCCCAGCGCCACGCCGAGCGCCAGGTACAGCAGCAGGCTGGGCAGGCCGAGCCGGTCGGCCAGGCGCAGGGCGATCGCGGCGACGAGCACGACCAGCGCGCCGACGGCGAGGGCCACGGTGACCGTGGTGTTCACCGCCGCACGCCCATGGTGATCAGTCTCCCGTACGCCGTGGCGGGCCCGGTGCGCCTGCACGCGAAGGCGCTCGACGGCTCGGGGACAATGGGACCGTGAGTTCTCCGTTCCGTGCGCTGCCGCCCCAGGTCGACCTGCCCGCGCTCGAGCAGGACGTGCTGCGGCGCTGGGAGGAGGCCGACGTCTTCGCGCGGTCCCTGGAGGCCTCGCAGGGCCGGCCGCAGTGGGTCTTCTACGAGGGTCCGCCCACCGCCAACGGCCGCCCGGGCACCCACCACATCGAGGCGCGCGCCTTCAAGGACGTCTTCCCGCGGTTCAAGACGATGCAGGGCTGGCACGTGCCGCGCCGCGCCGGCTGGGACTGCCACGGCCTCCCGGTCGAGATCGCCGTCGAGCAGGAGCTCGGCTTCGCCGGCAAGCCCGACATCGAGCGCTACGGCATCGCCGAGTTCAACGCCCGCTGCCGCGAGTCGGTCATGCGGCACGTCGGCTCCTTCAGCGACCTCACCCGCCGCATGGGCTACTGGGTCGACATGTCCACCGCCTACTGGACGATGGACCCCGCCTACGTCGAGAGCGTCTGGTGGTCGCTCAAGACGGTCTTCGACAAGGGCCTGCTCGTCGAGGACCACCGCGTGGCCCCCTACTGCCCGCGCTGCGGCACCGGCCTGTCCGACCACGAGGTCGCCCAGGGGTACGAGTCGATCACCGACCCCTCGGTGTACGTCCGGCTGCCGGTCACCGACGGCGAGTGGGCAGGGAAGGCCGACCTGCTGGTCTGGACGACGACGCCGTGGACGCTGCCGTCCAACACCGCCGTCGCGGTCAACCCGGAGGTGACCTACCTGGTCGCCCGCCGCGGCGAGGACACCCTCGTCGTCGCCGAGCCCCTGCTCGGCACGGTCTTCGGCGGCGACCTCGACGACGTCGAGGTGCTCGCGCGCACCACCGGTCGCGACTGGGAGCGCACGCACTACCGGCGCCCCTTCGAGCTGGTCGACTTCCCCGAGGGGGAGGACACCCACTACGTCGTCCTCGCCGACTACGTCACCACCGACGACGGCACCGGCCTGGTCCACCAGTCCCCCGCCTTCGGCGCCGACGACCTCGCCGTCTGCCGCGCCTACGGCCTGCCCGTCGTCAACCCGATCGACGCCTCCGGCCACTTCCTGCCCGAGGTGCCGCTGGTGGGCGGGCGGTTCTTCAAGGCCGCCGACGACGAGCTCGTCGTCGACCTGCAGAACCGCGGGGTGCTGTGGCGCGAGCAGCGCTACGAGCACAGCTATCCGCACTGCTGGCGCTGCCACACGCCGCTCATGTACTACGCGCAGCCGTCCTGGTACATCCGCACCAGCGCGATCAAGGACCAGCTGCTCGCCGAGAACGAGAAGACGTCCTGGCACCCGGAGACCATCCAGTGGGGGCGCTACGGCGACTGGCTGAACAACAACGTCGACTGGGCGCTCTCGCGGGACCGCTACTGGGGCACGCCGCTGCCGATCTGGCGCAACGACGCCGACCCGCAGCGGATGGTCGTCGTCGGGTCGCTGGCCGAGCTCTCCGAGCTGACGGGGCAGGACCTCGCCGACCTCGACCCGCACCGGCCCTTCATCGACGAGGTGACCTTCACCCGTGCCGGCGAGGAGGGCACCTACCGGCGGGTGCCGCAGGTCATCGACGCCTGGTACGACTCGGGGTCGATGCCCTTCGCCCAGTGGGGCGCCCCGCACCGCAACCAGGAGCAGTTCGAGGCCGCCTACCCCGCGCAGTTCATCTGCGAGGCCATCGACCAGACCCGCGGCTGGTTCTACTCGCTCATGGCCGTGGGCACGCTGGTGTTCGGCCGGAGCTCCTACGAGGACGTGCTGTGCCTCGGCCACATCCTCGCCGAGGACGGCCGCAAGATGAGCAAGCACCTGGGCAACATCCTCGAGCCGATCCCGCTGATGGACCGGCACGGCGCCGACGCCGTCCGCTGGTTCATGCTCGCCGGCGGCTCACCGTGGTCGGCGCGGCGGGTGGGCCACGAGACGCTGTCCGAGGTGGTCCGCAAGGTCCTGCTGACCTACTGGAACACCGCCAGCTTCCTCAGCCTCTACGCCGAGACCAACGGCTGGGACCCCGTGGGCGACCGGGAGGGCGACCGGGTGCCGCCGCGCGCCGAGCGGCCGCTGCTGGACCGCTGGGCGCTGGCGCAGCTGGCCGCGGTCACCGAGGGCGTCACCGACGCGCTGGAGGCCTTCGACACCCAGGGCGCCGGCCGGCTGCTCGCGCAGTTCGTCGACGACCTGTCCAACTGGTACGTCCGCCGCTCGCGCCGGCGCTTCTGGGACGGCGACCCCTCGGCGCTGGGCACGCTGCACGAGGTGCTCGACGGCCTGACCCGGCTCATGGCCCCGTTCACGCCGTTCGTCACCGAGGAGGTGTGGTCGCGGGTGGTCCGCCCGGGGCTGGGCGCCGACGCGCCGGACTCGGTGCACCTCGCCTCCTGGCCGGCGGTCGACGCCGGCGCCCGCGACCCGCAGCTGGTGGCCCAGGTCGACCTGGTGCGCCGGCTGGTGGAGCTGGGCCGCGCGGCCCGCACCTCGGCGAAGGTGCGCACCCGGCAGCCGCTGGCGCGGGCGCTGGTCGCCGCGCCGGGCTGGGCGTCGATGGGCCGCGACCTGGTGGCCGAGGTCGCCGAGGAGCTGAACGTGGCCGAGCTGGCCGAGCTCGCCGCGGTGGGCGGCGACCTGGTCGACGTCAGCGTGAAGGTCGACTTCCGCGCCGTCGGGCGGCGGCTGGGCAAGCAGGTCCAGGCGGTGGCCAGGGCGGTCGCCGCGGCCGACCCCGCCGCGCTGGTGGCCGCCTACCGGGCGGGGACGGCGTCGGTCGACGTCGACGGGCAGGCCGTGCCGCTCGAGGACGGCGACCTGGTGGTCACCGAGACGCCGCGCGAGGGCTGGACGGTGGCCAGCGCCGGCGGGCTCACCGTGGCGCTGGACCTCACGCTGACCCCGGAGCTGGAGCGCGCCGGGCTGGTCCGCGAGGCGGTGCGGCTGGTCCAGGAGGCCCGCAAGAACGCGGGTCTGGCGGTCAGCGACCGGATCGCCCTGTGGTGGACCGCCGAGGGCCCGATGGCCGAGGCGCTCACCGGAGCCGGCGACCAGCTGGCCGGCGAGGTGCTGGCGACCGCCGTGCACGCCGGCGCCGCCGGCGAGGGTCCGGGCGTCGAGGGGCCCGCCGGCTCACGGTTCTGGCTCGCCCGCGCCTGAGCCTCCGGAGGGGCCCTCCTCAGCGGCGCCGGGCGGCCCGGCGGGCGCGCTCGGCGCCGGCCAGGAACCGGTCGGGGCCGCAGCGTCCGCACGGGGTGAACCCGTCGGTGCGCGCCTCCTTCACCGGCAGCGGGAACGTCGGCCGGCCGGCCAGCCACGGGCAGCCGGCCAGGTGGTAGCGGGGGTGCTCGTCGACGACGAGCACCTCGTCGGTCAGGTCCACGACCATCAGCAGGTCGGTGAACTCGACGTCCTCCTCCGGCGGGTCGGCGGGGCCCGCGGGGGCGCTGTTGTCCCGAGCGGCCGCCGTCGGCCGGGCCGCGGTGACCGGCGCCGGGGGCTCCGGGGATTGCGGGTCCTCCCCGGTCGCCGGCTCGTCGGGTGCCGCCGGCGCCACCGGCACCGCCGCGGGGATCGCCGTCGCGGGAGTCTCGGCGGTGCTCGCGGTCCCCGCCGACGCGCCGGCCGCCGGACGGCCGACGGACCGCGCCGGCGGGGGGACGGACTCCGGCCGGCCGGCCGGGACGCCGGTCCCGGCCGGCGTGCGCAGCCGGGCGACCAGCAGCAGCACCGCGGCCAGCGCGCAGGCGACGACGCAGGCCCAGTACCAGACGGTGACGGCGGTCAGGACGCCGGCGACGAACAGCCCGAGGCCGGCGAGCACGAGGAGACCGGCGGCGACGACCACTGCGCGACTGTAGCGGCGGCTCCACCGGCTCCACCGGCGCCCCGGCCCCGGCCGGCCCCGGACGCGACAGGACCCCCGGACGCGGAGTCCGGGGGTCCTGTCGGCAGGCGGTTACGCCGTGGCGTGCTGCGTCTGCCGGCTGGCCGACGACGGCTCGGCCGAGCCGCGGGCGTCGAGGTCGCGCAGGTGCGACTCGAGGTAGGACCGGAAACGGGTCCGGTACTCGCGCTCGAAGGTGCGCAGCTCCTCGATCTTCCGCTCGAGGCTGGCCCGCTTCTCCTCGAGGCCACCCATGACCTCGGCGTGCCGGCGCTCGGCGTCCTGGTCGAGGGCCGCGGCCTTGGCGCGGGCCTCGCGCTCCATCGTGTCGGCGCGGGTGCGCGCGTCGTTGAGCATCGAGTCGGCGCGGGTGCGGGCCTCGTTGACCATCTGCTCGCTCTTGGCGCGGGACTCGGCGATCATCCGGTCGCTGCTGGTCTTGGCGCTGGAGACCATCTGGTCGGCCTGCGACTTGGCCTCGTTGACGTAGCGGTCGGCGGTCTCGGAGGCCAGCGCCAGCATCCGGGAGGCGCGCGCGGTGTCGTCCTCGCGGGCGGCCGGCGGCGGCGGGGCGGGCGCCGGAGCCGGCGCGGGGGTCGGCTCGGGGGCGACGGGCTGGGCGGCGACCCGGCCGGTGCTGGACCCCGCGCGCAGCTCGTTGTTCTCCTCGATCAGCCGGGCGAGCTCGGCCTCCACCACGTCGAGGAACGCGTCGACCTCGTCCTCGTCGTAGCCACGCTTACCGATCGGCGGCTTCTTGAAGACGACGTTGTGCACGTCGGCTGGCGTGAGTGGCAAGGGGCTCACCTCGGGTCGGACGGCGGGTACGGGATCTGTCGGGTCGCGCGCCGGTGCGCGCGCACGGCGGTCACGCGGTGAGGGCGAGACCGGACGTGATGCTCCGCAGGATGTAGACGGCGATCAGGAGCACCATAAACGCGAGGTCCAGACGGATGGACCCCAGGTTGAGGGGCGGGATCACCTTCCGGATCGCCTTGAGCGGCGGATCGGTGGTCGCGTACACGACCTCCAGGCCCGCGGCGACGAGGCCGGACGGGCGCCAACTGCGCGCCAGCACCATCACCCAGTCCACGACGAAGCGCGCGAACAGGAGGATGAGGAAGACGAGCAGGATCGATGACACGACCTGCCAGAAGATGCCCACTGTCCTCGCTCGTCCCGGGGCACCCAGCGGTGCCGACTCTGCCTGCGCTCCAGCGCCCCGGCCGACGGCGTCAGGACTCCTCGAAGAACCCGCCTTCGCGGATCTTGGCCTTGTCCTCGGCCGTCACGTCGACGTCCCGCGGGCTGAGCAGGAACACCTTGGCCGTGACGGGCTCGATGCTACCGCGCAGCCCGAAGACGAGTCCGGCGGCGAAGTCCACGAGCCGTCGCGCGTCGGCGTGGTCGAGCTCGGTGAGGTTCATGATGACCGGGCTGCCGTCGCGGAACGCCTCGCCGATGGCGCGCGCCTCGTTGTACGTCTTCGGGTGCAGCGTGGTGATCCGGTAGGGCTGCGCCACCGGGGCGGGCGCCGGCTCGGGTGCCACGGTCACCGGCTCGCGGGCGGCCAGGCCGGCCGCGGCGCCTGCGCCGCCGCTGACGCCGCCGCTGACGCCGCCGCCACCGATCCCGCCGCTCATGCCCCCGCC
The DNA here is from genome assembly GCF_041028265.1 of Geodermatophilus amargosae. Taxonomy (GTDB): domain Bacteria; phylum Actinomycetota; class Actinomycetes; order Mycobacteriales; family Geodermatophilaceae; genus Geodermatophilus; species Geodermatophilus amargosae_A. Next base: position 217,826 of record NZ_JABGCW010000005.1, on the reverse strand, counting down.
GACCGCGCCGATCCGGGACGGGCCCGAGGCGGCCGGCGCGATGCCGGACACCGGCTGTGCCAGTCCGAGACGGGTCGCGCCCGCGCGGCGGAGGACGGCGGGCTCGGAGCCGGCCGGGGCGGCGGCGCGCACGCCGGGACGGCCGTCGTCGACGCGGTCGCCGTCGTAGCGCTCGGGGTCGAAGCGCTCGCCGTCGTAGCGGTCGCCGTCGTGCCGGTCGGCCTCGCGGCGGCGCCCCTCCTCGGTCCGGTCGCCGGGGTAGGGGTCACCCGGCCGGTCGTACCGGCGCTCGTCGTAGCGCCCGGAGTCGTACCGGCCGTCGTCGTAGCGGGCCGGGTCGTAGCGGCCCTCGTCGAACCGGCCCTCGTCGTAGCGGCCGTCGTCGTACCTGCCGTCGCCGTACCGGTCGTGGGGGTCGGACTGGCGCACGTCGTAACGCCCGTAGGCGCGGGCGTCGTCGTCCTCGACGAGTCCGAGGTAGATGCCCATCTTCCGCATGGCACCGGCCATCAGACGACCTCCTCCGGGGATCCGGCTGGGACCCCTGTGACTGGTGTGACTCGGGCCGAGGTTAGGGGTCGGGAGCCGAAGATCGCGGTACCGACACGCACGAGCGTGGCGCCCGCCGCGACCGCCTCCTCGAGGTCGCCGCTCATCCCCGCGGACAGCTCGGCGGCACCGGGGTGGTCGGCCCGCACGCGCTCGGCGAGGGCGGCCAGCCGGAGGAAGGCGGGGCCGGGCTCCTCGCCGCGCGGCGCGACCGCCATGAGGCCCCGCAGGGTCAGCCCGGGCAGGTCCGCCACGGCGTCGGCGAGCGCCGGGACGTCGCCGGGCGCGGCGCCACCCCGCTCGGCCAGCTCACCGGCCGCACCGCCGAGGTCGACCTGGAGGAAGACGCCGACCGGCCGCCCGGCCTCCTCCCCCACCCGCGCCAGGGCGCGGGCCAGCGGCAGCCGGTCGACGGAGTGGACGACGGCGCCGGTGCGGGCGACGGCGGCGGCCTTGTTGCGCTGCAGCTGGCCGATGAAGTGCCACTCGAGCGGCAGGTCGGCGAGCTCGGCGGCCTTGGCCGTGAGCTCCTGGGCGCGGTTCTCGCCGAACGCCGCCTGGCCGAGCGCGGCGAGCTCGCGGACCGCCTCGGCCGGCCAGGTCTTGCTGACCGCGAGGAGGGTCACCGCCGCCGGGTCGCGCCCGGCGGCGCGGGCGGCGGCGGCGATGCGGTCGCGCACGGCCCGCAGGCGGTCGGCCGGGGAGGTCATGGACCGATCCTCCCCGGTGACGTACGGGAACGGCTCTCCTGCCGGCCCTGCGATCAGCCGAGCCAGGTGACGCCGGCCTGGCGGCCGGTGACGCCGTCGCGGCGGTGGCTGAACAGCCGCCGGTCCTCGACGGTGCAGCGCGGGTCGTGGACCACCTGGGGCAGGCCGGCGCGGGTGAGCAGCTCGGCGAGGCCGGCCCGCAGGTCCAGCCCCGGCGTCCCCGTCCGGGTGCGCACGGCGGACGCGGGCGCCACCCGGGCCAACTCGGCCTGCATCACCCGCGGCACCTCGTAGTCGGCGCCGCAGACGGCGGGGCCGAGCAGCGCGGTGGTGTCGGCCGGCCGGCTGCCCAGCCGCGCCATGGCGGCGAGCGTGGCGGGGACGACGCCCTTCCGGACGCCCTCCCGGCCGGCGTGGACGGCGGCGACCACCCCGGCGACCGGGTCGGCGAGGAGCACGGGGACGCAGTCGGCGACCAGCACGCACAGCACCAGGCCGGGCGTGCGGGTCACCAGCGCGTCGGTGCCGGGCAGCGGCCCCTCGACCGGCCCGTCGACGACGGCGACACCGGCGCCGTGGACCTGGTCCATCCACACGAGCTGCTCGCCGGTCACGCCGAGCTCGCGGGCCAGCCGCTCGCGGTTGGCCGCGACGTCGACGGGGTCGTCGCCGACGTGGCCGCCGAGGTTGAAGGCGTCGTAGGGCGGACGCGAGCGGCCGCCCCGCCGGTCGGTGACGACCCTGCGGGGTCGCACCGCCGACGGGGCGACCGGGATCGAGCTCACCGCGCGGCCCCTACTGGCGGAGGAACTCCGGGATGTCGAGCTCCTCCTCGAAGTCCTCGTTGCCGAGCGGGCGGCGGCCGGCCGAGGCGGCGCTGGCCGCGGAGTTGTGCACCGGCGGCAGCGGCGGGACGGTGATCCCCCCGCCCGTGGGCGGAGCCTGCCGCGCCGGAGCCGGAGCCGGAGCCGGGGCCTGGGCGGCCTGCGGCGCCGACACGGGCGCCGGAGGCACGTGGCCGACGAGGCGCTCCCCCGTCGCCCGCGGCGGGGCGGGCGCGACCGGCGGCGGCGGGCTGCTGAACCGGCTGGGCGCGGCCGGGGCCGCCGCCGGGACCGAGGCGACGGCGCCGTCCTTGCGGGAGGAGGGCCGGCCGCCGTCGAAGCCCGCGGCGATGACGGTCACGCGGACCTCGTCGCCCAGGGCGTCGTCGATGACCGCGCCGAAGATGATGTTGGCGTCGGCGTGCGCGGCGTCCGACACCAGCGAGGCGGCCTCGTTGATCTCGAACAGGCCCAGGTCCGAGCCACCGGAGATCGACAGCAGGACGCCGTGGGCGCCCTCCATCGAGGCCTCCAGCAGCGGGCTGGCGATCGCCTGCTCGGCGGCGAGCAGGGCGCGGTTGTCGCCCCGGGCGCTGCCGATGCCCATCAGCGCCGACCCGGCACCGGACATGACCGACTTGACGTCGGCGAAGTCCAGGTTGATCAGGCCCGGCGTCGTGATCAGGTCGGTGATGCCCTGGACACCGGAGAGCAGCACCTGGTCGGCGGTGCGGAACGCGTCCATGACGCTGACGTTGCGGTCGCCGAGCTGCAGCAGCCGGTCGTTGGGGATGACGATGAGCGTGTCGCACTCGTTGCGCAGCTCCTCGATCCCCGATTCGGCCTGCACCGCGCGCCGCTTGCCCTCGAAGGAGAACGGCCGGGTGACCACACCGATGGTCAGCGCGCCGAGCTTGCGGGCGATCGAGGCGACGACGGGTGCACCGCCGGTGCCGGTGCCGCCGCCCTCGCCGGCGGTCACGAAGACCATGTCGGCGCCCTTGAGCACCTCCTCGATCTCCTCGCGGTGGTCCTCGGCGGCCTGGCGGCCGACGTCGGGCTGCGCGCCGGCGCCGAGGCCGCGGGTGAGCTCGCGGCCGACGTCGAGCTTGACGTCGGCGTCGCTCATCAGCAGCGCCTGCGCGTCGGTGTTGATGGCGATGAACTCCACCCCCTTCAGACCGACCTCGATCATCCGGTTGACCGCGTTCACACCGCCGCCGCCGATGCCGACGACCTTGATGACCGCGAGGTAGTTGTGCGGAGGTGTCATGTGGGGCTCCCGACCTCGACCCTCATCCTCAAGTGGAGACTTAGTGTTATGTCAACTGGGTCGACGCGGACGAAGTTAGGTGGGGCACGTCAGGCCCTACAAGCACCCTCCCCGGCCCGGCGTGTCGCGAGCACGACACCTCACGGACACCGGACGACCCGGTGGTCACATCTGCACCACGGTCGGTGACGACCCGCCTGTCGCAGGCCTCATCCCCGGCTCGAGGGTCGCCACCCGGGCGGGACGGGGACGAATCGGATCCGGACCGCGTGTCGGGCGTGTCGCGGAGCTGGGCGTGTCGGCGCCGCGCCGCCCGGACCGCCCTCCGCACTCGCGCGCACACGGTGCGCGAGGACGCGGTCCTCAGCGGAGGACGACGGCGCCCGGCGCGCTGACGTCGATGGTCGCCGCGGGGTCGAGCCCGCCGGACGCGACCTGGGCCAGGAGCGCGACCAGGGCCGCGGACTTGTCGTCGGCGTCGTCGGCACCGCCCCAGACGACGGCCGTGCCGTCGGCGAGGGTCAGCGTGACGTCCTCGCCGGTGGTGGCCCGGGCGCCGGTGACCTCTCCGCGGACGTCGGCCGGCAGCGACACCAGCGCGCCCAGCGCCGAGCGGGTGGCCGGGTCGTCAGGGCCGGGCGAGGCGACGTCGAGCGGGACGACGCCGTCGGGCGCGGGGCCGGTGACGGTGTCGAACAGCATCCCGGAGGCGTCGACCAGCGAGCGCGTCCCGGCCTGCTCGACGACGGCGACCGGCCGCCGCTCGACCACCGTGACCACGACGCTGCGCGGCCAGCCGCGGGTCACCGAGACGTCGGCCACCTGGGGCAGCCGGGACACGCGCGCGGCGGCGGCGTCGACGTCGACCCGCAGCAGCGGGGTCCCGTCGGCGATGCCGGCCGCGGTGCGGACCTGCTCGGCGGTGAGCGTCGTGGCGCCGTCGACGTGCACCCGGTGCACGGCCAGCAGCGGGCTGGCCCACACCGCCCACCACGCCAGGGCGACGACGGCGACGGCGACCGCGGCCCGGACGACGCGGCGCCGGCGGCGGTCGGCCGGGGTGTCGCGGCGCGGGCGGCGCCGGGCCGGCCGGGCGACCTCCGCCGGGGCCCCGCGCTCCCGGTCGGCGGTCGTCAGACCGGTGCGGCTCACTGCCCCGGGCCCCCGTCCCCGGCGACGGCGCCACCGGGGACGCCGTCGCCCAGGACGGCGAGGACCTCCGGGCCGAGCATGGACACGTCGCCGGCGCCCATGGTGATGACCAGGTCGCCGGCACGGGCGCGGCCGGCCAGCGCCGGGGCGGCCGCCGACCACGAGGGCTCGAAGGCCACCCGGCCGGGCGGGAGCGGGACGGCGTCGGCCACCAGCGCGCCGGTGACGCCGGGGACCGGGTCCTCGCGGGCGCCGTAGACGTCCATCACCACGACCTCGTCGGCCAGGCCGAGGGCCGTGCCGAAGGCGGTCGCGAACTCCCGGGTGCGGCTGTAGAGGTGCGGCTGGAAGGCCACGACGACGCGGCCGTCGCCGGCCACCGCGCGGGCGGCGTGCAGCTGGGCGGTCACCTCGGTCGGGTGGTGGGCGTAGTCGTCGAAGACGCGCACGCCGACGGCCACGCCCTTGAGCTCGAAGCGGCGGCGCACTCCCCCGAAGCGCTCGAGCCCCGCGATCAGACCCTCGGCGGGCAGGCCGAGCTCGAGGCCGGCCAGCAGCGCGGCGGCGCTGTTGCGGGCCATGTGCTCGCCGGGCACCAGGATCCGGACCCTGCCCAGCACGGCGCCGTCGAGGACGGCGGTCCAGCTCGTGGCGTCGGGGCCGACGTCGAGGTCGACGAGCCGCAGGTCGGCGTCCTCGGCGGTGCCGTAGGTGCGCACCCGGGCCGGGGTCGGGACGCCACGCAGCCGGGCCGCGCCCGGGTCGTCGGCGCACAGCACGACGAACCCGTCGGGGTGCACGGTGCCGAGGAACCGGTCGAAGGCCGCCTCGACCGCGGCGAGGTCGCCGTAGTTGTCCAGGTGGTCGGCCTCGACGTTGGTGACGATCCCGCCGTGGGGGGCCAGCAGCAGGAAGGAGCGGTCGCTCTCGTCGGCCTCGGCGACGAAGACGTCGCCCTCCCCCGCGTGCGCGTTGCTGCCCGACTCGTTGAGGTTGCCGCCGATGGCGAACGACGCGTCGACCCCGCAGGCCTGCACCGCGACGGTGAGCATCGAGGTGGTCGAGGTCTTCCCGTGTGTCCCGGCGACGGCGACGCTGCGCCGTCCGGCCATGACCGCGGCGAGCGCCACCGCACGCGGCAACACCAGCAGCCCGCTGGCCCGGGCGGCCGCGAGCTCGGGGTTGTCCTCGCGGATCGCCGAGGAGACGACCACCGAGTCGGCGTCGCCGAGGTGGGCGGCGTCGTGCCCGACCTCCACGCGGGCCCCGAGGGCGCGCAGCGCCAGCAGGGTGGGGGTGTCGCGGCGGTCGCTGCCCGACACCGGAACCCCGCGGGCGAGCAGGATCCGCGCGATGCCGCTCATGCCGGCACCGCCGATCCCGACGAAGTGCACCGCGCCGAGGTCCTCCAGCGAGGGCACGGGCGCCGACCAGGCCGCCGTCGCGTCAGCGGTCACCGGCCGCCACCTCCAGCACGATGTCGGCCAGCCGCTCGTCGGCGTCGGGCACGCCGGCCGCGGCGGCGTGCGCGGCGTAGCCCGACAGCGCGGCGGGGTCGGTCAGCAGCGGGAGCAGCGTGGCCTCGATCCACTGCGGCGAGAGCTCGGCGTCCTCCACGAGCAGCCCGCCGCCAGCCTCGACCACCGGCAGGGCGTTGCGCCGCTGCTCGCCGTTGCCGATGGGCAGGGGCACGAACGCCGCGGGCAGGCCGACGGCGGACAGCTCGGCGACGGTCACCGCGCCCGAGCGGCACAGGGCCAGGTCGGCGGCGGCGTAGGCGAGGTCCATCCGCTCCAGGTAGTCGACGACGACGTAGGGCGCCGCACCGGCCGGGCGGGGCGGCACCGCGACGTCGGTGTTCTTGGGGCCGCGGGCGTGCAGCACCTGGACGCCGGCGGCGGTGAGCGCGTCGGCCGCGGCGGTGGCCGCCCGGTTGAGCGAGGCGGCGCCCTGCGAGCCGCCGACGACCAGCAGCGTGGGCCGGTCGGCGTCCAGGCCGAGGGTCTCCCGTGCCTCGGCGCGGCGGGCGGCGCGGTCCAGGCCGCTGATCGCGGTGCGCAGCGGCATGCCGACGTGCTCGCCGCGGTGCAGCGGCGTGCCGGGCACGGTCACCGCCACGCGGGCGGCGATCCGGGCGCCGACCCGGTTGGCCAGCCCCGGCAGGGCGTTCTGCTCGTGCACCACGACCGGCACGGAGGCGCGCCGCGCGGCCAGGTAGGCCGGCAGGGCCACGTACCCGCCGAAGCCGACGACGACGTCGGCGGCCAGCTCGTCGAGCAGCGCACGGGTGTCGGCGACCGAGCGGCGCACCCGGCCGGGCACGCGCAGCAGGTCGAGCGTGGGCCTGCGCGGCAGCGGCACGGGCGGGATGAGCCGCAGGTCGTAGCCGCGGGCGGGCACCAGCCGGGTCTCCATGCCGCGGGCGGTGCCCAGGCAGGTGATCCGCGGCGGGGCGTCGTCCCCGGGGGTGGTGCGGCGGCCCAGCGCGTCGGCCAGCGCCAGCATCGGCTCGATGTGGCCGCCGGTGCCGCCACCGGCCAGGACGACCGACAGCGGGCTCACCGGGACCGTCCGGGACGGTCGGCCGGGCGCACCGGCGTGCGGTCGCGGTCGGCGGGCCGGGTGGGCACGCGGTCCCGGTCGGGACGCCGGAGCGCCGGCCGGGGCACGTCGGCCGACGGCCGCCGGACGGGGTGGGCCTCCACGGGGCGGCGGGCACCCGGAGCGGCCGGGCGCCCGGGCCGGTCCCTGCGGGGCCGGACCGGGTCGACGGCGTGGGCGGGGACGGGCAGGAGCCAGCGGGCCAGGCGGCCGCGGGGTGCGCGGCGCAGGTGCTCGATGGCCTCGGGCTCGGATCGGGCGAAGCGGATGAGGAGCCCCACGATGAAGAGGGTGAGCACCAGCGAGGTGCCACCGGCGGAGACCAGCGGGAGGGTGACCCCGGTGACCGGGAGCAGTCCCACCACGTAGCCCATGTTGAGGGCCGCCTGGCCGACCAGCCAGACGGTGATCGCCACGCTGGCCAGCGACACGAAGCGATCGGCGGCGCGGCGGGCGATGCGGAAGCCGGCGTAGGCCAGCACCGCGTAGAGGGTGATCACGACGACGCAGCCGAGGAAGCCGAGCTCCTCGCCGATGATCGCGAAGATGTAGTCCGACTCGGCCTCGGGCAGCAGGTTCCACTTCATGGCGCTGTTGCCCAGGCCCACGCCCCACAGGCCGCCGGTGGCCAGGGCGTAGAAGCCGCGGATGGCCTGGAAGCCGGTGTCGGTGGGGTCGTCGAAGGGGTGGAGGAAGGCCGTCACCCGCTCCATCCGGTACTCCGACGTCCCGACCATGAGGACGACGAGGGTGACCACGCTGGCGCCGCCGACCGCCCAGAGCCGGCCGGGCAGGCCACCGGCGTAGAGGAGGCCCGCCACCACCAGCAGCAGGCTGATCACCGCCCCGAAGTCGGGCTCGAGCATGAGCAGCCCGCACAGCAGGACGAACACCGGGATGAGCGGCAGCAGCAGTGTCTTGACCGTCAGGTGCCGCCCGTGGACGGCCAGCACGTGCGCGCCCCACAGGGAGACGACGAGCTTGGACAGCTCGGAGGGCTGGAAGTCGGTGAACCCGAGGCTGATCCAGGCCCGGGAGCCGTTGTACTCCACGCCGATGCCCGGGACGAGCACGGCCACGAGCAGGACGACGACGGCGATGAGCGCGATCGGCGACCAGCGCCGGACCAGCCCGGCGGGCAGCCGCACCGCCACCCCGAGGGCGACCAGGCCGAGCGCGGCGAACAGCAGCTGGTCCACGCCCGGGCGCCAGGCCGGCTGGTCGGCGAGCGCCGCCTCGATCGCCGAGGCGGAGAAGACCATGACCAGCCCGATGGCCAGCAGCAGGCCGGCGGCGCCGATGACGAGGTGGCAGCTGGTCATGGGCCCGTCGAGCCAGGCGGGACCGCGCAGCCGCCGCCGCGTCCCCGCGGCGGGCGTCCGGCGGGGCGTGCGGCGGGCGCGGGTCGACTCGCTCCGGCCGTCCATCCCGCCATCGTCGCCGCTGCGGGCGCGCAGCCCGGTCAACGGCCGCGCGTGTCGCGCGCGGTCCCCGCGGACCGGCACGCTCCCCGACCGCCCGCTCACAGTCCGGTGATGGACAGCCAGTCGGCGTAGAACAGGCCGAGGCCGAACGCCACGGCCATGCCGGTCACCAGCCAGAACCGCACGATGACGGTGTTCTCCGCCCATCCGGCCAGCTCGAAGTGGTGGTGCAGCGGCGCCATCCGGAACACCCGGCGCCGGGTGGCGCGGAAGAAGGCCACCTGGATGACCACCGACAGGGTCACCGCCACGAACAGGCCACCGAGGACGATGAGCAGCAGCTCGGTGCGGGTGACGACGGCCAGCCCGGCCAGCAGGCCGCCGAGGGCCAGCGACCCGGTGTCGCCCATGAAGATCCGTGCCGGGCTGGTGTTCCACCACAGGAAGCCCAGGCAGGCGCCGAGCCCGGCGGCGGCCACCAGCGTGATGTCCAGCGGGTCGCGGACCTGGTAGCAGCCGTCGACCACCGCGCTGGAGCAGTCGTGGGTGAACTGCCAGAACGAGATGACCGTGTAGGCGCCGCAGACCATCGCCGAGCAGCCGGCCGCCAGCCCGTCGAGGCCGTCGGTCAGGTTCACCGCGTTGGAGAACCCGGCGATGAACAGGTAGGCGAGGATCACGAACCCGACCGAGCCGAGGAACAGCGGCCCGATGTCGCGGACGAAGGAGACGAACTCCGAGGCCGGCCGCACGCCCGCCTCGTCGGGGAAGTTCAGCGCGAGGACGGCGAAGGCGACACCGATCACCAGCTGGCCGACCAGCTTCGAGGTCTTGTTCAGCCCGAGGCTGCGCCGGAACCGGATCTTGAGGTAGTCGTCGAGGAAGCCGACGGTGCCCAGCCCCACCATGAGGAAGAGCACCAGCAGGCCGCTGGCGGTGACCCCGCGGTTGGGCTGGCCGATGAGGAACAGGTGCGAGAGGAGGTACCCGCCGACGGTCGCACCGACGATGACGGTGCCGCCCATGGTGGGCGTGCCCTTCTTGGACAGGTGCGACTCGGGGCCGTCGTCGCGGATCTCCTGCCCGAAGCCGCGCCGGCGGAAGACCCGGACGGCCAGCGGCGTGCAGAGGATCGAGATGATCAGCCCGAAGGCCGCGGCGATGAGGACGGACTTCACGCGCCTGCCCCGGACCGGTCGCCGTCAGCGGCCCCGCCGCGGGCCAGCAGGCCGTCGGCCACGACCTCCAGCCCGTGGGACCGGCTGGCCTTCACCAGCACGACGTCACCGGGCACCAGCACCTCCGAGAGCAGGTCGAGGGCGGCCGCCCGGTCGGGCACGGACACGACCCGTGTCCCGGCGCCCACCCCGTGGTGGGCACCGGCGGCCGTGGCACCCGCCACCATCCCTACCCCATCCGGTCCGACGGCGACGAGCAGGTCGACCCCGGCGGCGAGCGCGTCGCGGCCCAGCCGCTCGTGCTCGGCGTCGGCGTCGGGACCGAGCTCGGCCATCCCGCCGAGGACGGCGACCCGGCGGGTGGCGGACAGGCCGGCGAGCGCGGCGAGCGCGGCGCGCATCGACTCGGGGTTGGCGTTGTAGGCGTCGTTGACCACGGTCACCCCGTCGGCGCGGCGGGAGACCTCCATGCGCCAGCGGCTGCGCGGCTGCGCCGCCGAGAGCGCCTCCGCCACCGCGGCGGGGGTCGTGCCGGCGGCCAGGGCGGCGGCCGCGGCCGACAGCGCGTTGGCCACCTGGTGCTCCCCCACCACCTGCAGCGCCACCGGGTGCTCCTCGCCGCCGGCGGCGAGCGTGAAGCGGGCGCGGGCGGCGTCGTCGAGGGTGACGCCGGTGGCGCGGACGTCGGCGCCGTCGGCGCGGCCTGTGGTGACCACCCGGGCCCGGGTGCGCGGCGCCATCGCGGCCACCCGTGGGTCGTCGGCGTTGAGCACGGCGGTGCCCGACTCCGGGAGCGCCTCCACCAGCTCGCCCTTGGCCAGCGCGATCCCGTCGGCCGAGCCGAACTCGCCGAGGTGCGCCGAGCCGACGTTGAGCACCACGCCGACGTCGGGCCGGGCGACGGCGCACAGCCGGGCGATGTGCCCGATGCCGCGCGCGCCCATCTCCAGCACGAGGTAACGGGTGTCCTCGTCGGCCGAGAGCACGGTCAGCGGCAGGCCGATGTCGTTGTTGAACGAGCCGGGCGGGCTGACCGTGGGCCCGGCGGCGGCGAGCACCTGGCCGAGCAGGTCCTTGGTGGAGGTCTTGCCCGAGGAGCCGGTGATGCCGAGCGTGAACAGCCCGCCCGCGGCCAGCCGGGCGTGCACCGCGGCGGCCAGCCGGCCCAGCGCGGCGACGGCGTCGTCGACCACCAGCGCCGGCAGCGGCCCGCCGGGGCGGGTGGTCAGCGCGGCGACGGCGCCGGCGGCGGCCACGTCGTCGAGGAAGTCGTGCCCGTCGACGCGCTCGCCGGCGACCGCGACGAACAGGTCGCCGGCCCCGACGGTGCGCGAGTCGAGGGTGACGCCGGTGACGGTCCCCTCGGCGGCGTGCGGCAACGCTGCGCCGACGGCCTCCGCGACCTCGGCGAGGGTCAGGGCGATCACCGGCGGGCCGCCCCGGCGGGAGTCCCGGTGATGACCTCGCGCAGCACCGCGCGGTCGTCGAACGGCGTCACGGTGCCGGCGACCTCCTGACCCGACTCGTGTCCCTTGCCGGCCACCAGGACGGTGTCGCCGGGTCGTGCCAGCGCGACCGCGCGGGCGATGGCCGCCCGCCGGTCGCCGATCTCCTCGACCGACCCCCGCCACGCGTCCGGCACCCCGGAGAGGACGGCGGCGCGGATGGCCGCGGGGTCCTCCGAGCGCGGGTTGTCGTCGGTGACGACGAGGTGGTCGCTGCCGAGCGCCGCGGCGGCACCCATCGCCGGGCGCTTGCCGGGGTCGCGGTCGCCGCCACAGCCGAGCACGGTGACCAGCCTGCCGGTCGTGGCGCCGCGCAGCGCGGCGAGCGCGGAGGCGACGGCGTCGGGGGTGTGCGCGTAGTCGACGACGGCGGTGAACGACTGGCCGGCGTCGACCGGCTCCATGCGGCCGGGCACGACGGCGCCGCCGATCCCCTCGAGCGCCGCGGGCACCGGCACACCGACCGCGTCGAGCAGCGCGACGGCGAGCACCGCGTTGGTGACGTTGAACCGCCCGGGCAGCCGCACCCGCGCCGGCCAGGTGCCGCCGGGGCCGGCGACGGTGAACGCCGAGCCGCCGTCGGGGGCCCGGACGACGTCGGTGGCCGTCCAGTCCGCGTCCGCCCCCTCGGCGGAGACGGTCAGCGCCCGCTCCCCCACCATCCCGGCCAGGCGGCGGCCGTGGTCGTCGTCGACCACGACGACCTCCCGCGCGGCGCGGCCGTCGAACAGCAGCGCCTTGGCCCGGAAGTAGTCCTCGAGGTCGCGGTGGAAGTCGAGGTGGTCCTGGCTGAGGTTGGTGAACCCGGCCACGGCGAAGGGCACCCCGCCGACCCGGCCCTGCACCAGCGCGTGGCTGGAGACCTCCATGACCACGGTGTCGACGCCGGACTCGGCCATGGTGGCCAGCAGCGCGTGCAGCACCGGCGCCTCGGGCGTGGTGCGGACGCTGGGGAAGGCGGTCTCGGTGCCCCGGGCGCGCACCCGGGTCTGCACGGTGCCGATCAGGCCGGTGCCGCGCCCGGCGGCGGCCAGCCCGGCCTCGACCAGGTACGCCGTCGTCGTCTTGCCGTTGGTGCCGGTGATGCCGACGACCGGCAGCCGGCGCGCGGGCTCGCCGTAGACGCGGGCGGCGACGTCGCCGAGCAGCGCGCGCGGCTCCTCGACGACGCACACCGGCAGGCCGGTGGCGGCCGCCTCGTCCCGGCCGGTGGGGTCGGTGAGGACGGCGACGGCGCCGCGGCCGGCCGCGTCGGCGGCGTAGCGCGCGCCGTGCGTGCGGGCGCCGGGCAGGGCGGCGTAGAGGTCGCCGGGCCGCACCTCGGGCGAGGCCAGCGTGACGCCTGTGACCGCCGTCGCGGGGTCCCCCTGCACGGGGTCGCCGACGAGGTCGCGCAGCGCGCTGAGGGCGAGCGGGCGGGTCCCCGCAGGCCGGGGCACCGACGCGGGTCCGGTCGGGCTCACGTCGGGCCAATCTACCGGCGGTCCGGTCCCGTCCCGCGCACCCGCAGGCGCTCGGCGGTGTCCGGGGGCGTGCACCTCCGCGGAGTCGCCCGTCCCGGGGTCAGTCGCCGGCCGCGGTCCCGGCGAGGTCGGCACCGGTGAGCGCGAAGTCCGGCCGCGGCGTGCCCGACGGCACCACCCCGCCCTCGGTGAGCACGTAGCGCATGACGTCGGCGAACACGGGCGCGGCGACCTGGCCGCCCTCGGCGGAGCTGGTGGGCCGCTCGAGGTCGACCGCGACGACGTACTGCGGGTCGTCGGCCGGGGCGAACCCGACGAAGGTGGTCACGTAGCCGCCGCCCTCGTAGCAGCCGCAGTCGGGGTTGGCCCGCTGTGCCGTCCCGGTCTTGCCGGCCACCCGGTAGCCGTCGACCTCGCCCAGTGGCGCCGTGCCGCCCGGGCCGACGACGGCCTCGAGCATGTGGGCGAGGTCGTCGGCGGTGTCCTCGCTGACCACGCGGGTCGGCTCGGCCGCGGCCGGGGTCGACGTCGTCCCGTCGGGCGCGGTCACCGAGGCGACCACCCGCGGCGGGACGCGGACGCCGCCGTTGGCGAGGGTCTGGTAGATCGAGGCCATCTGCAGCGTCGTCACCGACACGCCCTGGCCGATCGGCACGTTGGCCGCGCGGCTCTCGGTCCACTCGGCGGAGTCCTGCAGGATGCCCGCGCTCTCGCCGGGCAGCTCGATGCCGCTCCGCTCGCCGAGGCCGAAGGCGCGCAGGTAGCGCTCCAGCGTCTCGTCGCCGACCTCGCGGGCCAGCATGATCGTCCCGACGTTGCTGGACTTGGCGAGGATGCCGGTCACCGTCCAGTCGATGGGGGCGTGGTCGTGGGCGTCGGTGACGACGGCGTCGCCGGCCTGGATGTGCCCGTCGACCGTGAGCACCCGGTCCGGGGTGGCCCTGCCCTCCTCGATCGCGGCGGCCAGGGTCACCGCCTTCATCACCGAGCCGGGCTCGAAGACGTCGGAGACCAGCGGGTTGCCGAGCAGCTCCGGGTCGGTGCTGCTCGCCCGGGCGGGGTCGTAGCCGGGGCAGGACCCCATGGCGACCACCTGGCCGGTGTGCACGTCGAGGACGACGGCGGAGGCGCGGGTGGTCGCGCCGTCGGCGCAGGCCTGCGCGAGGCGCTGCTCGGCCATGTACTGGACGTCCTGGTCGATCGTGAGCTCGACGGTGCTGCCGTCGGTGGCCGGTGTGGACTCGTCGATGCCCGACGGGATGGGGTTGCCGCCGCTGCCCACCTCGACCCGGCGCTGCCCGTCGGTGCCGGCGAGCGCGTCCTGGAAGCCCAGCTCGACGCCGGCCAGGCCCTCGCCGTCGCGGCCGACGAAGCCGATCACCTGCCCGCCGACGGTCCCGGTCGGGTACAGCCGCACCGGGTCGTCCTCGAAGGAGACGCCGGCCAGCTCGAGCGCGTCGATGGCCTCGACCGTCTCCGGCGACACCTGCCGGGCCAGGACGACGTAGCGCCCGTCCGCCGTCAGCCGGCCGGTGAGGTCGGACACCGGCACGTCGAGCAGCGCGGTGAGGGCCAGCGCGGTGCGCTCGGGGTCCTCGACCACGGTCGGGTCGGCCACCACCCGCGAGGCGTCGACGGTGTAGGCGAAGGGGTTGCCGTCGCGGTCGACGATCGCGCCGCGCAGGGCGGCGATCGGGTAGGTGCGCAGCCGGTCCTGCTCGGCGGCGTTGGCGTACGCGCCGCCGTCGACGCCCTGCAGCAGCACCAGCTTGCCGGTCACCACCAGCAGCGGGACGACGACGAGCACCAGTCCCCACCACAGCCGCCCCGGGCCGGAGGTCAGCGGCCGGCCGACCCGCCGGCTGCCGGGGGCGCGGCGCGGGGCGAAGGCGCCGGAGCGGGGCAGCGGCTCGCGCGACAGCGGCTCACGCGGGGCGCGGGGCGCGCCGGCGCGCGGCGCGGGACGCGGCACCACTCCCCGGCTCCCCCGGGGAGCCGTGCGCGGTGCGGTGCGGCGGCCGGGCTCCGGGCCGCGGACGGGTGGCGCCACCTCAGTCCCCCTCCGCCGGTGCGCCGGGGACCGGGGCGGGCTCGGGCTCGCCGCGCAGGACGGCGGTGCCGTCGGGACCGATCACCAGGTGACCGGCGGCACCGGCGGGCACCAGGCCCGCGGCGACCGCGGCCGCGGCCAGCTGCGCCGGCGTGCTGCCGGAGACGACCTGCTGCTCCAGCTGCTGCACCTCCTCGGCCTTCTCGGCGTTGGCGGTGCGCAGCTCGGTGGCCCGCAGCGAGTTGACCGCGATCGCGGTGTTGAGCACCAGCAGGCCGATGGTGGTGAGCACCAGCAGCGCGACGAGCAGCAGCGCGAACGGCGCGCGCCGCCGGGCGGCCGCGCGGCGGGACCGGGACGCGCCGCCGGGCAGCAGCCGCAGCTCGGGCGCCGGGGTGCGGGGGGTCGGGGTCCGGGGGGTCGGGACGCGCGGGGCCGGGCCGGTGCCCCGCGTCCGGCCGGGAACGGCCCGGAGCGGACGGGACGGGACGGCGCGCGAGGGGACGGCCCGGGCGGCCCGGTCCCCCGGCGGCCCGGGCTCGGCGCGCGGGGCGCGGGCGGTGGCGCTCATGCGGCCCGCCGGATGCGCTCGGCCGCGCGGACACGGGCCGAGGCCGCCCGCGGGTTGGCGGCCAGCTCGTCGTCGCCGGGGCCCTCGCCGCCCCGGGTGAGCAGCCGCAGCACGGGGCCGTACTCGGGCAGCCGGACCGGCAGCTCCGGCGGCGTGCGGTCGGTGGCACCGGCGGCGAGGGTCTGCTTCACGATGCGGTCCTCGAGCGAGTGGAAGGTGATGACGGCGATCCGGCCGCCGACGGCGAGCGCGTCCAGTGCCGAGGGCAGCGCCCGCTGCAGCGCACCGAGCTCGTCGTTGACCTCGATCCGCAGGGCCTGGAAGGTCCGCTTCGCCGGGTGGCCGCCGGTGCGGCGGGTGGCGGCGGGGATGGCGTCGCGCACGAGGTGGGCCAGCCGCTCGGTGCGGGTGAACGGCTCGCGGGCCCGCTCGCGGACGATCGCGGCGGCGATCCGGGAGGCGAATCGCTCCTCCCCGTACACGCGCAGCACCCGGGCGAGCTCGGCCGCGGGATAGGTGTTGACGACGTCGGCGGCGCTGCGCGGGGCGCCGGGGTCCATGCGCATGTCCAGCGGCCCGTCGCCGGCGTAGCTGAAGCCGCGCTCGGGCCGGTCGAGCTGCAGCGAGGAGACGCCGAGGTCGAACAGCACCGCCTGCACCTCGGGCAGGCCCAGCCGGTCGAGGACGTCGGGGAGCTCGTCGAAGACGGCCGGCACGAGGGTGGCGCGGTCGGCGTGCCCGGCGGCGTCGATGCGGACGGCGGCCTCGGCACGGGCCTGCGGGTCGCGGTCGAGGCCCACCAGGCGCAGCCCGGGGTGGGCGTCGAGCAGGGCCAGCGAGTGCCCGGCCAGGCCGAGGGTGGCGTCCACGAGCACGGCGCCCTCGGCGGCGCAGGCCGGGCCGAGCAGCGCGGTGACGCGGTCGAGGAGGACCGGCACGTGCACCGCGGGCGTGCTCACGTCGTCCTCCTCGCGGGTCGGGCCCCCGGGCGGGGCGGGCGTCTCATGGTGACGCGGACGGCGGGTGGGCTGCGGGAGCTCGCCGGGCGTGCCGCGCGGCAGGTGCGGTGCCCGGGTGCTGTGGTCGGGGGTGCGGAGAAGAGGAGACCCCCGCCTCCCGCGGGACCGCCTGGCGCCGGGGAAGTGCGTCAGGAGGCCGCGGGGGGCGGGGGTCGCCGGTTGCCGGTGGCCGGTCCGGCCGGGGGCGCGGGGAGGCGCCGGTCCGCGCGGGGACCGAGCCGCGGGGAAGGCGGTTCGGGCCGCATCCGGTCGAGCCGCGGGGAAGACGGCTCGCAGCGGGGCGCGCGGCGGTCGGGGCGACCGGCGGGACGGAGGATCAGGACAGCGTGGGCATCCCCTCGCTCTCCATGGCGGCGTAGGCCGCCTCCTGCTCCTCCACGTAGGCGTCCCACGTGGCCTGGTCCCAGATCTCGAAACGGGTGTCGACGCCGACCACGACGACGTCGCGGTCGAGGCCGGCGTACTGGCGGAGGTTGGCGGGGATGGTGATGCGGCCGGTCTTGTCCGGTTCGACCTCGACCATCGAGCCGAAGCTCATGCGGGCCCGCATGCGGGCCTCGGCGGTGTCAGCGGGAGCCATCGAGGCGGCGGCGCGGCTCTGCTCGGCGACCCGGCCCAGGGTGAGGCCGTAGATGCAGCGCTCCTGCCCCTTCTTGATCACCATGCCGTCGGCCACCTGCTCGCGGAACCGCACGGGGAGTGCAAGCCGGCCCTTCTCGTCCAGACGCAACGCGAAGCTGCCGACGAACACCGGAACACCTCCCCCATCGGTCCTCCTCGTGCCCTCCGCGGACCCGGGACGGGCCCTGGCTCCCCACCGCGCCACACCCTAACCCACTACGCCCCACCAGACACCACTCGACACCATGTCGTGACCGCTCTCCTCCACCCGCTCGCGTGCAGGTCAGAGGCGTGGGGACGGCCGGAGGGAGCGGGGTGGGGCGCGGTGGGGTCCCGGCCCGCCCCGAGGGGTCCCGGGGACGTCCCACGGAGGGGCCGGGTGGGGACCGGGCGGAGGTGCGCGCGGGGCGGTCCGGTGGGAGCGCGATCGGCCGTGCGGACGCCTCCGGGCACGTACCGTGGGTCGGGTGACCGACACCATGCGTGCGGCTGACGGGACGGCAGGGCTGCCGGTCGACGTCGCCGCCGAGGGCGCACGGATCGCGGCCAACGTGTCGCGCGTCGTCCAGGGCAAGCCCGACGTCGTCCGCCTGGCCCTCGTGGTGCTGCTCGCCGAGGGGCACCTGCTCGTGGAGGACGTGCCCGGGACCGGCAAGACGACGCTGGCCAAGGCCCTGGCCGGCTCGATCGACGCCAGCGTGCGCCGCATCCAGTTCACACCCGACCTGCTGCCGAGCGACGTCACCGGTGTGGCCGTCTACGACCAGGAGACGCGGGCCTTCGAGTTCAAGCCCGGCGCGGTGTTCGCCAACGTCGTCGTCGCCGACGAGATCAACCGGGCCTCGCCCAAGACCCAGTCGGCACTGCTGGAGTGCATGGAGGAGCGCCAGGTCACCGTCGACGGCGTCAGCTACGAGCTGGCCCGGCCGTTCCTGGTGATGGCCACCCAGAACCCGGTGGAGATGGAGGGCACCTACCCCCTCCCCGAGGCGCAGCGCGACCGGTTCACCGCGCGGGTGTCCATGGGCTATCCCGACCGCGAGTCCGAGATCGCCATGCTCGACGACCGCGGCACCACCGACCCCCTCGCCACCCTGCAGCCGGTGGCCGACGCCGCCACCGTGCGCGCCCTGGTCACGGCGGTGCAGGGGCTGCACGTCTCCGACGCGATCCGCCGCTACGTCGTCGCGCTGGTCGAGGCCACCCGCCGCTCCCCCGACCTGCGGCTGGGCGCCTCGCCGCGCGCGGGTCTGCAGCTGCTGCGCACCGCCCGGGCCTCGGCCGCGCTGGCCGGTCGCGACCACGTGCTCCCCGACGACGTCCAGGCGATGGCCGGCCCGGTGCTGGCCCACCGGCTGCTGCTCACCGCCGACGCCGCAGCCACCCGCCGCACCGCCGAGCAGGTGGTGTCGGGCCTGCTGTCCACGGTCCCCGTCCTCCGCGGGCGCTGACCGGCGTGGGCGGGCCGCTGCGCACGGCGCTGACGTCGCTCACCCTGCGCGGCCGCTGCCTGGTCGCCGCCGGGGTCACCCTGCTCGGCCTCGGCGCGCTGCTCGGCGAGCGTCCGCTGGTGCAGATCGCCGTGTTCGTGCTCGCGCTGCCGGTGCTGTCGGCGCTGTCGGTGGCCCGGCAGCGGTTCCGGGTGGGCGTGCGGCGCACGGTCAGCCCGGCGCGGGTGCCCCGCGGGCAGGACGCCGAGGTGCTGCTCGAGGTCACCAACGCCGACCGGCGCGCCGGCCGGCTGTGGCTGCTGTCGGAACAGCTGCCGGCCGAGCTCGGCCACACCCCCTCCTTCGTCGTCGAGCGGCTGCCGGCCGGCGGCACCGCGGCGATGCGCTACCGGGTGTCCGGCGCCCGCCGCGGGCGGTTCCGGCTCGGCCCGCTGCGGCTGCGCCTGGTCGATCCCTTCGGGCTCGTGCAGCGCACCACCAGCGGCACCGACGGTGCGCCGCTGGTGGTCGTGCCGCGGGTGCGGCCGCTCGGGCCCGGCGGCCCGGCCGGCGGGCACGGGGGCGGCGGCGCGGGCGTCCGCCGCTCCATCGCGGTGCACGGCGAGGACGACGTCAGCACCCGGCAGTACCGGCACGGGGACGACCTGCGGAAGGTGCACTGGCGGGCCACCGCCCGCACCGGGGAGCTGATGGTGCGGCTGGAGGAGCGGCCCTGGCGCGCCCAGGCGGCGCTGCTGCTCGACACGCGTGCCGGCGCGCACCTGCTCACCCGGGCCGCGGGACCGGGGCCGGCCGCGGGCAGCACGCCCCCCGGCCCGGCCGGTGACCCCGCGCCGCCGCAGGACAGCCTCGAGTGGCTGGTGGAGGCCGCGGCCAGCATCGGCAGCACCATGGCCGGGCGCGGCGCGGTGCTGCGGGTGGTCACCACCGGCGGCGAGCTCACCCCGGCGCCGGGCGCCGCGGCGCGGGCGTCCGCGGGCCTGGGCACTCCCGAGCTGCTCGACCGGCTGGCCGCGCTCGGCCCGAGCCGGGGCCACGGGCTCGGGCACGCCGTCCAGTCGCTGCACCGCGCGGCCGGCGAGGGCCCGGTCGTGGCGCTGCTCGGCGCCGTCGGCCCCGACGACCTCACCGAGCTGGTCTCCCTGCGCTCCGGCCCGTCCACCGACGTCGCCGTCCTGCTCGACGTGACCAGCTGGGCCGATCCGGCTCCCCGCAGCCGGCGCGGCCTGTCGGCGACGGCCCGCGCGGCGCTCACCGCCCAGCTGGAGCAGTCGGCCGCGCTGCTGCGCGGCGCGGGCTGGCAGGTCGTCGTCGCCGACGCCTCCCGCACCGTCGAGGCCGTGTGGGCGGACCTGGCCCTCGCGGGGAGCGGAGCCGGGTCCCGATCCGGCGGCGTCGGGGTGCCGGCGTGACCGCCCTCGCCCCGCCGCCCGTCCGCGCCGGCGGCCCGGTCCCGCCGCCGGTGCCCCCGCCGCTCCCCCCGGCCTCCCCGGCCGTCCCGGGCACGCTGCGCCGGGAGGGCGCCACGACGCTGGCCGCCGCGGTCGCGACCGCGCTCGGCGCCTGGGCGCTGGGGCCGGTCTTCACCCGTCCGGCCTGGGTGCCGCCGTCGCTGGCGGCGGTGGCCGTCGTCGCACTCACCGGGCTGGCGCTGCGGGCGGCCGGCCCGGCGCTGTGGGCCTGGGCCTCCGGCGGCCGCGCCCTGCCCGCGCGGGCCGCCGCCGTCGGCGTGCCGCTCGTGCCGCTGGGCCAGCTCGCCGCCCTGCTCGGCCTGATGACGCTGCTGTTCTCCCCCGGCGAGGCCGTCTGGGGCTGGCTGCCCACACCGGACTCGCTGGCCGACCTCGGCGCGGTGCTCACCGACGGCTCGGCCGAGATCCGCGAGCAGTCGACCCCGGCACTGCCACTCACGGGGCTGCTCGCGCTCACCGTGCTGCTGGTGGGGATCGTCGCGGTCGTCGTCGACCTCATCGCCGTCGGCGGGCGGCAGCCGGCGCTGGCCGGGCTCGGCCTGCTGGTGCTGTTCTGCGTGCCGGTCAGCACGGTGACCGGCGGCATCGGGCTGGCCGCGGTCGCCGCGCCGGCCGCCGGGCTGGCGCTGCTGCTGTGGTCCGACCAGTCGCGGCGGCTGGCCTCGCGGGCCGGGCGCGGGGGCGTGGGCGCGCTCGCCGCCACCGGCACCGCGGTGCTCGCGCTGGCCGTCGCCCTGGTCGTGGGCAGCGTGGTCCCGACGCTGCCCGAGGGCCGGCTGGCGCAGGGCTTCGGGTCCGGGGACGGCGGCGGGTCCACCGGGACCGCGCTGGACCCCGCGGCGGCGCTGCAGGGCCAGCTCATGCTCCCCGAGCCGATCAGCCTCCTGGAGGTCCAGGCCTCGGTCCTCGAGCCCGGGTACCTGCGCGTGGTGACCCTCGACGTCTACTCCGCCGAGGAGGGGTGGACGATCGGCAACCTCGACGGCGAGGCGTCGGTGGCCCAGGCCGAGGAGCTCGCGCCGCTGCCGGGACGCCGCGAGGGCCGGGAGGTCACGGCCACGATCACCGCCGTCGGCCACGACGACCGGTTCCTCCCGGTGTTCGCCTCGCCGCTGGCGGTGTCCATCTCCGACCCCGGCGCCTGGCGGTTCGACCCCGCCACCGGGACCGTCTTCGGCCGGGACGTGTCGACGACCGGCGACCGCTGGGCGGTCACCGCCGTCGAGCCGCAGCCCACCGAGGAGGAGCTGCGCGCCTCCGGCCCGCTGCCGCCCGGATCCCCGGTGCTCGAGCGCGACACGGCGCTGCCGCCGCTGGACCCCACCGTCACGGAGCTGGTCGCCGGCCTCACCGCGGACGCGGCCACCCCGTACGACGCGGTGCGCGCGATCCAGGGCCACTTCTCCCGGGAGAACGGCTTCGTCTACAGCCTGGCCACCACGCCGGGCACCACCGGCGACGACCTCGCCGACTTCCTGCGGTTCAAGCAGGGCTACTGCGAGCAGTACGCCGGGGCGATGGCCGCGATGGTCCGTGCCGCGGGCATCCCCGCCCGGGTGGCGCTGGGCTACACGCCCGGCCGGGTGCAGCCCGGCGGCGGGCGGATGGTCACCAGTGACGACGCGCACGCCTGGGTGGAGGTCTACTTCGACGACCTCGGCTGGATCCCCTTCGACCCGACGCCGATCGACAGCGAGCGCGCCGTCGACCTGCCGTGGGCGCCGCGTCCGGCCGACCAGGAGGTGCTCGAGCGCCCGCAGGACGTGCCGGCCGTGCCCACCGTGCCCACCGGGCCGACGGTGCCCCCGGTGGACCGGGTCGACAGCGGCATGCCGCAGGGCTCGGCCGCCGCGCAGTCGTCGTCGGCGCGCCCGGTGCTCGTCGGCGCCGGCGTGCTGCTGGGGCTGGCGGCGCTGCTGGCGGCGCCGGCCGGCGCCCGGGCGCTGCAGCGGCGCCGCCGGGTCGCCACCAGCACCCCTGCCGCGCTGTGGGACGAGCTGGCCGCGACCGCCCGCGATCTCGGTCTCCCCTGGGACCCGGCGCAGACACCACGCCAGCAGGCAGCCGAGCTGACCTGCACCCTCACCGGTCCGGGCGGCGGCGGTGCGCACCGGGCCGGCGGCGCCGCTGCCGGCGGGGGGGTGGAGCGGCTCGCCCGCGCGGAGGAGACGGCCAGTTACGGCCGTCCCGGCACGGCCGCCGACCCGGCGCTGGAGGTCGCCCTCGCGCAGGCACGGCGGGGGCTGACCGCCGCGGTGCCGCCCCGGACCCGGCTGCGGGCGCTGCTGTGGCCGGCCTCGCTGGGTGACGCGCTGGGCGCCGCGGTCACCGCCCGGCTCCCCCGCCGCACCTAGAAGGACCCCGCTGCCTCCACCGCTCGCACGCTCGCGGCGGGACCCTGCAGCGGGGCCGGACGCCGGTGGCAGGAATGGCCCGTTCCTGCCGACCCCGGGAACGCCGACGGCCGCCGTCCCGGGTGGGACGGCGGCCGTCGAGGAGGTCGGGGTGCCTGCGGCTACTGGTCGTAGCGGCGGCGGAAGCGCTCCTCGAGCCGGTTCTTCAGCGGCTGCTTGCGGGGCCTGCCGCCGCGGCCGCGGGCGGCGGTGCTGCCGCCGCGGGCACCGGCCGCGCCGGCCGGACCGGCCTCGACCGCGCCGGTGGCGGAGCGGTAGTTCAGGACGCCCAGGGCGGCGCCGCCGAACATCACCAGGAAGCCCAGGACGCCGAGCGGGACGGACGGGGCGACCGCGCCACCGACGAGGACGGCCAGGCCCACCAGCACCAGCAGCGCACCGAGTTGCAGCTTCCGGCGGGCCTTGAGCCTGCGGTCACCCGTGCGGACGGAGGAGGCGAACTTGGGATCGTCGTCGACGAGGGCGCGCTCGATCTGCTCAAGCAGTCGCTGCTCGTGCTCGGAGAGCGGCACCGAGACCTCCAGGTGGGCGGAGCCAAATACCCCCGGTCTCTACCCGGGGGTGACACCGAGGATACGAGCCGTTGGCGGGGTGCGAAAGGCGAGCGCGCGGCGACCCGCCGCAGCACCCCCGCGACCACCCTCACGGGTGGCGTCGGGGCAGGTCAGGAGGGCCATCGGGTCAGCGCACCCGGCGGTCGCCGTCGCGGTGCAGCAGGGTGGCCGGCCGGACGGCGCCGGCGCCGAACCGGCGGGCGGCCCGGTCGGCGGCCAGTTCGGCGTCTCGGCGGCCGTGCTCGCGGGCGCCGAGCTCGAGCTGGCGCGGCGTCTGGCCGGCCTCCACGAGCCGCTCGGCGCGGACGCCGACCAGCCGGATCCGCGCCCGCTCCAGGCCCAGGGCGTCGAACAGCGCGCGAGCGGTCTCGTACACCTCCTGCCCGACGTCGGTGGGGACGCCGAGCGTGCGGCTGCGGGTGATGGTCGTGAAGTCGGCGAAGCGCACCTTGATGCTCACCGTGCGGGTCAGCCAGCCGCCCGAGCGCAGTCGGCCCGCCGTCCGCTCCGACAGCCGCAGCAGCTCCCGGTGGATGACGGCGGGGTCGTCGACGTCGGTGGCGAAGGTCTCCTCGTGCCCGGTCGACTTCTCCGGCTCGTCGGGCACCACCCGGCGCGGGTCGCGGCCCCAGGCCAGCTCGTGCAGGTGGCTGCCGGCGGCCGGCCCGACCGCCCGCTGCAGGGTGCGCGCCGGGACGTGCGCGAGGTCGCCGACGGTGCGCAGGCCCAGCCGCAGCAGCACCTCCTCGGTCTTGGCGCCCACGCCCCACAGCGCACCGACCGGCAGCGGGTGCAGGAAGTCGATGACCTCGGCCGGGCGGACGACGAGCAGCCCGTCGGGCTTGGCGCGGGTGGAGGCGAGCTTGGCCACGAACTTGGTGCCGGCCACCCCGACCGAGCAGGTGATGCCCTGCTCGTCGAAGACGCGGGCGCGCAGGTACTCGCCGATCTCCGCGGCGTCGCCCAGCCGACGGCCGGCCCCGCCGACGTCGAGGAACGCCTCGTCCAGGCTCAGCGGCTCCACGATCGGCGTCACCGACCGGAACAGCGCCATGACCGCCCGGGACACCTCGGCGTAGAGGGCCAGGTCCCCCGGCAGCACGGTCGCCGTCGGGCACAGTCGCAGCGCCCGCGCCGTCGGCATGGCGGCGTGCACGCCGTACGCGCGGGCCTCGTAGGTGGCCGAGGTGACCACCCCGCGGTTGCCGGCGCCGCCCACGATGACCGGGGTGCCGGCCAGCTCGGGGTGGCGGCGCACCTCGACGCTGGCGAAGAAGGCGTCCATGTCGACGTGCAGCACCGTGCACCCCTCGGCACGCCCTCCCGACGACCGCACGCGCCCTCCCTGATCGAACACCTGTTCGGACCGACCCGCGGAGGGTAACGGCACCGCCCGGCCCGGGGCGCGTCGTCCCCGCGGACCCTCCCGGCGTGTCCGCGCGCGGCGTGGACTCGCTGGTCGACGCATGTGTGACCGGCCCGTGATCGCGGTAGGTGGGACACGACCGACCGTCGTCCGGCGGCCGGTCCCGACCCGGATCCCGGAGGAGCTCCATGGCGCTCGACGACGACGACATGACCAGCGTGGAGGGCCCGGCCGACAGCGGGGCCGGCGAGGGCACGCCCGGTCACCAGGACGGCGGCGCGGACGGCGGCGCCGACGGCGGTGCCGGCCACGGCCCGGCCGACGGCGGCGCGGCCGGTGGCGGCTCGGACGGCGGCGCGGACGGCGGTGCCGACGGCGGTGCCGACGGCGGTGCCGGCCACGGCCCGGCCGACGGCGGCGCGGCCGGTGGCGGCTCGCGCGGCGGCGCGGACGGCGGCGCGGACGGCGGCGCGGACGGCGGTGCCGACGGCGGCGCGGACGGCGGTGCCGACGGCGGCGCGGACGGTTCGGCCTGAGCCAGGACCCGACCGTCGCGGGGCCGGGTGGGGCGCAGGCCCGCCCGGCCCTGCGCCGGTGCACGCACCTCGACCCCGCGGCCTTCGCCGAGGAGTACTGGTCCCGCCGCCCGCTGCTCGCCCGCGCGGAGGACACCGGGGAGTCGTTCACCGACCTGCTGACGCTGACCGCCGTCGACGAGCTGCTCTCGCGCCGCGGCCTGCGCACGCCGTTCCTGCGGATCGCCAAGGACGGCTCCGTCGTCGACCCGAAGCGCTTCACGACCTCCGGTGGCGCCGGCGCCGAGGTGGCCGACCAGGTCTCCTCCGACGCCGTGCTGCGGCTGTTCGCCGACGGCAGCACCGTGGTCCTGCAGGGCCTGCACCGGCTCTGGCCGCCGCTGATCGAGTTCGCCGACCAGCTGGCCGCCGACCTCGGGCACCCCACTCAGGTCAACGCCTACGTCACGCCGCCGTCCTCGCGCGGGTTCTCCCCCCACTACGACGTCCACGACGTCTTCGTGCTGCAGGTGGCCGGCGAGAAGCACTGGACGATCCACGCGCCGGTGCTCGACGACCCGCTGCGCACACAGCCGTGGACCGACCGCGCCGCCGCCGTCGCCGCGGCCGCCGGACGCGAGCCGGTCATCGACGCCGTGCTGCGCCCCGGCGACGCCCTCTACCTCCCGCGCGGCTACCTGCACTCGGCCGTGGCGCTGGGTCAGACCAGCGCGCACCTGACCATCGGCGTCCACCCGGTCACCCGCTGGGCCGCCGCCGAGTCGGCGCTGGACCTGGTGCGGGTGCTGGCCGCCGAGGACCGCGAGCTGCGCCGGTCGCTGCCGCTGGGCCTGGACCTGTCCGACCCCGCGTCGGTCCGCGACGACGTCGGCACGGTCGTCGCCGCGCTGCAGGAGTGGCTCGGCCGGGTCGACCCCGACGAGGTCGCCGACCGCCTGCGCTCGCGGACCTGGTCGCAGGTGCGGCCCGAGCCGGTCGCGCCGCTGGCCCAGGCCACCGCTGCCGCGGCGCTGTCGCCGGACACCGTCCTGCGGCTGCGCCGGCGGCTGCGCTGCACCCTGCGCGAGGCCCCCGCCGGCGCGGACGGCGAGCGGGTCGCCCTGCTGGCCGGCCGGCGCCGGCTGGAGTTCCCCGCCTCCGTGCGCGAGGCGCTGACCGGGCTCCTGGCCACCGGTGAGACGAAGGTCGCCGACCTGGCCGGGCTCGACGCCGGCGAGCAGCTCACCCTCGCCCGCCGGCTGGTGACCGAGTCGGTCGCGCTGGTCGCCGACGCGGCCGTCCAGGGCGCCGACGGTGCCGACGGCGTCCCGGCCACCGCGCCCGAGCCCGGACCGACCGGACCGGGCGCTCCCGCCCCGGACGCCGGCGGGGACGATGGGGAGCGTGCCGACGCCCTCGGGACCGGGTCGTGACCGGGCCGCTCCCTCCCGGGTGAGCGGCGCAGCCCTCGAGCGCAGCGGCCGGCTCGACGCGACCCGCTGCTCGGTGACGGCCCTGGTCCGGGGGGACTCCCCCGTGGCCTCGGCCGGGCCGGCGCAGCGCTGGCTGCTGGTCGAGCAGCCGGGACCGTGGGGCCGCGACGCGCTCACCGGCTCCCGCTTCGACCAGGCGGTCGCCGCCCGGTTGTCGTCGCGGGCCCGCGCCGAGGGTGTGCGGGTCCTGCTGGTCCGTCGGCCGGGCGGCCGACTGGCCGACTCCGGCCGCGGCTGGGCCTACGTCGACGGCCGCCCGGGCCGCGAGGGCCTGTGGTGGTCGGTGCGCACCGACGACGCCGACCTGGTCGACGCGCCGTGGGACGGCTCGGTCGGCGAGCGCACCGACCGGCCCACCTACCTGGTGTGCACGCACGGCCAGCACGACGCCTGCTGCGCGCTGCGCGGCCGGCCGCTGGCCGCCGCGATGCCGGCACCCGACGTCTGGGAGTGCAGCCACCTCGGCGGGTGCCGCTTCGCCACCAACGTGCTGGTGCTGCCGCACGGGTTCGCCTACGGGCAGGTGCCCGGCGACGGCTCCGACGTGGTGTCGGCCCACGCGCGCGGCGAGGTCGCGCTGCCCTGGCTGCGCGGGCGCGCCGGGGTGCCGCTGCCGGCGCAGGCCGCCCAGCAGGCCGCGCGCGAGCGGCTGGGCCTGCTGGGGGTCGACGACCTGCCGGTGCGTGGGTCGCGGCGGCTGGCCGGGACCGGTACCGAGGACGCCGACGGCGTCGAGCGGTTCGAGGTGGTGCTCGGCGGCGCGGACGGCGACGTGGTGGTGCGGGTGGAGAGCCGGCCGGCGGACGAGGCCGCGCAGCTGACCTGCCGGGCGGTGCACCCGGCGCACCCGCGCACCTGGACGACGCTGTCGGTCTCGCCGGTCCGCTGAGCCGGGACCCTGGGCGCCCGGGAGCCGCTAGCCGAGCGCGCGGCCGCGGGCCAGCAGCAGCGGGATCGCCACCTCGGCCTCGGTCAGCGAGCCGTGGTAGGCCGCCAGCCGGCTGGGGCCGGGCTCGGTGGCCGACGCGGTGATCGCCCACGGGCCGCGGGCCAGGGCGACGACGTCGCCGATGCGGGCGGCCAGGCCCTCGCCGACGGCGCCGAAGACCCCGCTGGCGACGGCCTGCTCGCGCCCGGCCACCCACGCCCGGTCGCCGAGGACGCCGCGCCAGGCGTCGAGGACGTCGCCGGCGGCGCCCGGGACGGCGTGCACGTAGCGGGCGCGGGGCTCCCCGGCCAGCAGCGCGACGCCGTCGAGCAGCGCGGGCTCGTCGTCGACGTCGACCCGGGTGGCGCGGGGGACGTCGAGCATCCCGTGGTCGGCGGTGACCAGCAGGGCGGCGTCGTCGGGCAGCCCGTCGACGACCTGCTCGACCACCCGGTCGACCAGGGCGAGCTGCATCCGCCAGCTGTCGGAGTCGACGCCGCGGACGTGGCCGGTGAGGTCGAGCTCGGGCGTGTAGCCGTAGACCAGCCCGGTGGGCGTGGCGGCGAGCGACCGCAGGATCCCCGCGGCGAGGTCGCCGGCGCCGACCGTGCCCGAGTAGCCCGCGCCGCGGTAGGCGGCGGTGGTCAGCCCGGAGCCGGCGTAGGCGTACGGGGCGACGGCGGTGACCGGCAGGCCCGCCGCCGCGGCCTGCTCGAAGACGGTCGGGCGGGTCTGCCAGTCGCGCGGGTCGGGGTCGTCGGCCCACTGGACGTGGTTGAGCAGCCGGTCCTCGCCGGGGACCGCGGTGACGAAACCGAGGACGCCGTGCCCGCCCGGCGGGACGCCGGTGCCGAGCGTGACCAGGCTGACCGGGGTGGTGCTCGGGCACGGGGCGGCGAGGTCGCCGGCCGGGCCGGCGAGCGCGGCGAGGACCGGGGCGAGGCCGGCGTGCGCGCGCAGCAGGTGCGCGCCGAGGCCGTCGACGAGCAGGACCGCCACCCGGCGGGCACCGGCCAGGGCGCCGGTCAGGCCGAGCGGGTCGGCGGGCAGCCCGCCGCGGTCGACGGCGACGCCCAGGGCCGCGGCCGCGCCGGGCAGGACGTCGGCGAGGCTGGCCGCCCCGTAGGCCGGCCGGACCAGGTCGGGGGGCAGCACGCCGGGGGGCACCGCTGTCACGGGCGGGTGGCCAGGACGTGCAGGCCGGTGGCGACGTCGCGGTAGGGCGAGGTGCCGGCCAGCGCGAGCTCGAGCCGGCGGACGGCCTCGGGGTCGGCGCCGGAGTTCGCGTCGAGCAGGTCGGCGACCACCGCGACGCCGCGCCACTCCGCCGGCTCCAGGCCGGCGTTGCGCAGGAGGGCGAGCAGGTCCTCGGGGGTGAAGCGGCGGCGGGCCGGGCGGGCGCGGCTGGGTGCGGGGTCGCGGTCCTCGAGGAGGGCCAGCGCCTCCTTGGGGTGCCCGCTCAGCGCACGGGCGAGGACGGCGCCGGCCCGGTTGGCGGTGGCGACGCTCACCTGCCCGCCGGGGCGCAGCGCGCGGGTGATCTCGCCGAGGGTGGTGACGGGGTCGTCGACGACCTCGAGGACGGCGTGGCACAGCGCGAGGTCGTAGCCGCCGTCGGAGCCGCCGTCGGAGCCGCCCTCGGCCAGGGGCAGCTCGTGCAGCAGGTCGCCGTCGCCCTGCAGACCGCGGACCCGGTCGCCGACGCCGGCGGTCGTGGCGCGGCGCCCGAGGGTGGCCAGCGCGTCGGCGCTGGGGTCGACGACGGTGACCTGGTGGCCGAGTCGGGCCAGCGGAACGGCGAAGACGCCGCTGCCCCCGCCCACGTCGAGCACCCGCAGCGGGGTGCCGCCCCCGGCCAGCGCGTCGAGCGCGGCCCAGACCGCGGCGGTCCGGACGGGCAGGTGCTCGCCGGAGGACGGTGCGGGGGCGCTCACCCGTCCGACCCTAGTGGCGCGGGCGCGGGCCGGCCCTCGCGCCGCCCGGCCGTGCCCTCAGGCGGAGACGGAGTCGGCGGCCCGCTCCAGGTCGGCGATGACGATCTTCGTCATCGTGAACATCTCCTCGACGGCGCGCCGCCGGCGACCGGGGTCGTGGTCGTTCTGCAGCTCCATGAGGCGGACGGGCACGACCTGCCAGGAGACGCCGAAGCGGTCCTTCAGCCAGCCGCACGGGGCCTCCTGGCCGCCGTCGGTGAGCCGGTCCCAGTAGTGGTCGACCTCGGCCTGGTCGGCGCACATGACCTGGAAGGAGACGGCCTCGCTGAAGTGCCAGTCCGCGGGGCCGCCGTTGAGGGCGACGTACTCGGTGTCGCCGAGGCGGAAGTGCACGGTCATGGCCTGGCCCTCGCGCTCGGGGTTCTCCGAGCCGTAGCGGAGGGCGCCGAGGATCTCCGAGTCCGGCCAGATGGACGTGTAGAACCGCGCGGCCTCCTCGCCCTCGGTGTCGAACCACAGGCACGGGATCTGCTTGGGCATGGTCGTGTCCTCTCCGGACGGGCCGGCGGGATGCCGGCGCTCACGGGTCCTGACCTCCCGGCGGGACGGGACTGATCGGTGCGCAGCCCCGTCAGTGGCCGGAGCTGCCGGGACTGGAGTGCCAGAGCTTGCGCGGCGCGGCGGCGGCCTTCCGCACGGCGGTCGCGGCGTCCTCGCCGGCGGGCTTGACGTCGGCGTAGGGCGACATCCGGAAGCCGGTCGGGTGCACGAGCACCGGCTTGACCACCACCGGCCGCGCGCCGTGCGAGGCCGCCGCCCCGGCGATGGCCCGGTCGGTGTACTCCCCCGGTGCGGCCATGTGCTCGGCCACCGCGGCCGGCCCGCCGGCCTCCCACGCCTCGTGCAGCGCCGGCAGCTCCCACGCGCCGGTGGCCCGGATCGACACCCCGCGGGGGCCGGTGCGCCGCAGCACCCCGCGGATCACCAGCAGCCAGGAGTGGAACACCGTCGCCGCACAGGGGCCCTGCACGTCCTCGAAGAAGGTCGAGTCGGTGCAGCCGGTGCCGTCGTCGAGGGTCACGAAGACCACCCGGCGCCCCGACCGGATCGGCGGGGTCTGGGTGGCCACCTTGACCCCGGCCACCAGCACCTCGGCGCTGCTGCGGCAGCCGAGCAGCTCCCCGGCCGGGACCGCGCCGATGGCGGACAGGAACGGCCGGTAGAAGTCGACGACGTGCCGGCTGGCGTCGAGCCCGAGCACCTCGAGCTCGGCGCGGACCAGCTCGGCGTCGGTGAACTCCGGCAGCCCGCTGCCGCCGGCCCAGTCCGGCCCGGTCCCGTCGGAGGCACCGTCCTCCCCCGGCGGCTCCCCGCCCTCGAGGTCGAGGCCGGGCAGGTCCAGGCTGAGCTGCCCGACCGCGCCGGCCTTCCTCCCGCTGCGGCTCCAGCGGTCCAGCTCGCTGATCTGCAGCAGCAGGTCGCGGCGGGTCACCGACCGGCGTGAGCGGGTGGGCCGGCCGGCCTCGCGGTCGCGGATCCCGAAGCCGTAGAGCGAGTCGAACCCGCCGGCGAGCACCAGCCGCTCGACCACCGGGCGGGACACCGAGGCCCTCGACCAGAAGTCGGTCAGCGACCGGTAGGGCTGCCCGGCGACGATCCGCTCCACCTCGTCCCCGCCGATGCCCTTGACGTCGGTCAGCGACAGCCGGATGCCGTGACGCGACGGGTCGGCCATCGACGGCGGCATCCAGTCCGGCCGCCGCCAGTCCTCCCGGCGGTCGTCCTCGTCGTCAGTGGGGGCCAGCCGTTCCACCCGGTAGGTGCCGGCCGAGGCGTTGACGTCGAGGCCCAGCACGCGGATCCCGAAGTTGCGGGCGTCGTCGAGGATCAGCCGCTTCGGGTACATGCCGGGGTCGTGGGTGAGCACCCCGGCGAGGAAGGCCGCCGGGTGGTGGGTCTTGAGCCACGCCGACTGGTAGGTGGGCAGCGCGAACGCCGCCGCATGCGCCTTGCAGAACCCGAACGAGCCGAAGGCGACCAGCACCTGCCACACCTGCTCGACCACCTCGACCGGATAGCGCCGCAGCGCCTCCGGCATGAACCAGGCCCGCACCTCCGGGTGCAGCTCCTTGTCCCCGAGCGCGCGGCGCGCCTCGTCGGCCTGGGCGAGGTCGCAGCCGGTCATCTGCGCCACGATCTGCAGCACCTGCTCGTGGAAGACGACGACGCCGGCGGTCTGCTCGAGGAACGGCGCGAGGTCGGGGTGCGGGTAGACCGGGTCCCGCCAGCCGTTCCGGGCCAGCAGGAACGGCGTCACCATGTCGCTCTTCACCGGCCCGGGCCGGAACAGCGAGATGTCGATGACGATGTCCTCGAACGTCTCCGGCCCGAACTTGCCGACCAGCTCCCGCTGCCCCGGCGACTCGATCTGGAACATGCCGAGGGTCCGGGTGCTGCGGATGAGCTCGAAGGTGGTCGGGTCGTCGCGCGGGACGGCGTCGATGTCGACCGTCTCGCCGTCGACCCGGGCCACCTCGTCGAGGGCGTGCGCGATCGCCGACTGCATCCGGATGCCGAGCAGGTCGAGCTTGAGCAGCCCGAGCTCCTCGACGTCGTCCTTGTCGAACTGGCTCATCGGGTAGCCGAGGTAGCTGCTCTCCACCGGCGTGCGGTCGAGCAGCGTGGCGTCGGACAGCAGCACCCCGCACGGGTGCAGCGCGATGTGCCGGGGCAGGCCGTCGAGCCGGGCGACCAGGTCGAAGAGCAGGTCGAGGTCGCCGGTGCCGCCGCCGCGCGTGGACCCCAGCCGGCTGGCCCGCAGCTCCGGCAGGTCCTTGAGCGCGGCGTGCACCTGGTTGGCCCGGATGTGCGGGAAGGCCTTGGCGACGGCGTCCACCTCGGCCGGCGGCAGCCCGAGCGCGGCGCCGACGTCGCGGATGGCGTGCCGGACCCGGTAGGTGTCCATCATCGAGATGCAGCTGACCCGGTGGGCGCCGAAGCGGTCGATGACCGCGTCGTAGACCTCCATCCGCCGGGCGGACTCGACGTCGATGTCGATGTCGGGCAGCTGGTGGCGCAGCGGGGAGAGGAACCGCTCCATCAGCAGGCCGTAGCGGATCGGGTCGACGTCGGAGATGCCCAGCAGGTAGGTGACCAGGCTGCCGGCGCCCGACCCGCGGGCCGCGGCGCGGACCCGCAGGCCCTTGATGAGGTCGACCACGTCGGCGACGGTGAGGAAGTAGGACGGGTAGCCGAGGGAGTCGATCACCGCCAGCTCGTCCTCCAGGCGCCGGGTGACCTGCGCGGTGGGTGCCATCCCCCGCCGGCCGAGCCCCGCCTCGCAGCGGGCGCGCAGCACCTCCGAGGGGACCGTCCCCCGCTCTGCGGGCGCGGTGACGACGTCGAGCTCGGGATAGCGCACGGTGCCCACGCCGAGGTCCTCGCGGACGTCGACGGCGCACTGCTCGGCCAGCCGGGCGGTGCGCTCGGTCAGCCGCAGCGCCGCGTCGCGGTCGGGGCCGGCGAGGTCGGCGGCGACCTCGGCCATCTCCTTGCCCGACTTGAGGTACCCCTCGGCGGTGCGCCGGTCGACGTGCCGGGTGTCGAGGGCGACCAGCCGCCGGGAGGCGTCGAGGACGTCGGCGGTGGGCGCGTCGAGGGCGTCGACGTAGCGGACGGCGTTGGTGAGCACCACCGGCACGCCCTCCTCGTCGGCCAAGCGCAGCAGCCGCTGGGCGCGGGAACGGTCGCCCCGGCCGCGGTGGTGCACCAGCTCGACCACCAGCGAGCCGGGGCCGAACACCGACCGCCAGGCCGACAGCCGCGCCGAGGCGACGTCGGCCCGCCCGGCCGCGAGCGCCCGGCCCACCGGCGAGTCCGGCCCCATCACCGCGACCAGCCCCGGCGCGTGCTCGGCGGCCAGGGCCAGCGAGGCCACCGGCTCGCCGCGGGTGCCGCGCAGGTGCGTGGCGCTGGTCAGCCGGCACAGCGAGCGCCAACCGGCGCCGTCGCGGGCGAGGAAGGTGACCCGCGGCAGCCGGGGGTCGACACCGGCGCCGCCGCGCACCGGACTGCGCCGCGCCGGCGCCGGCCGCACCGAGGCACCGGTGCGGCGGAGGGAGAACTCGTCCTCACCCAGCACGTGCGCCCGCGCCGGCGGCACGGCCGTGTCCACCGCGGGGGCGACCGCCAGGTCGACCCCGAACACCGGCCGCAGCCCCGCCGACCGGCACGCCAGCGCGAACTTGACCGCGCCGTAGAGACCGTCGCGGTCGGTCAGCGCCAACGCCGTCATGCCGTGCTCGGCGGCGCGCGTGACCAGGTCGCCCGGGTGGTTGGCCCCGTACCGCAGGGAGTAGCCCGAGGCGACGTGCAGGTGGACGAAGGGGTCCCCGCTCACCGCCCGCGGACGGGACGGGAGGCGGGGGCGCGCATCTGCGTGCCACCGACCACGCGGGGCCGGGGGGCGGGCTCGGGCGTGCTGGCGAGCGCGCTCTGGACCACGGTGAGGAAGGCCCCGACGTCGCGGACCAGGTCGTCGGCCTCGCGCTCGGTGACCGCGCGGGACAGCCCCGCCTCGGCCGCGGCGCGCTTGGCGGCACCGGCGGCGAAGAAGGTGGCCCACTCCCCCAACTCGGGGGCGACCTGCTCCAGCAGCACCCAGGCGCTGCGCGGCCGGCGGCGGCCGCTCTCGGGGCGGGTGCGCGCGGCCAGCACCGCCGCGGCGGCGCGCAGCGCGCCGAGGTGGGCGGTGGCGTAGCGGTCACGCGCGTCGGTGGCGCGGGCGGCCTCGGCCAGCGCCCGGGTGGCCTGGTCGAGCAGCTGGGCCGCGGCCGCCGGGAGCGGCGGGGGCAGGGGCAGCTGGTCGGCCGGGTCGTGGGTCATGGCGTACGCGGCGCCCATCAGTCGTGCACCCGGACGAGCGACCAGCGGTTGTCCGCCGCGTCCCAGCACAGGTCGTAGACACCGGCGAAGCTCGTCCGCGAGCGCCCGGCCCGCAGTGCCTCGACCCGGAACACCTCACGGGGTGCGACCAGGTCGGCCGAGGCACCGCCGGCGGCGCGCTGCCACCACGGCGCGGTCTCGACCCAGGAGTCGAGCAGCTCACCGACGACGTAGCGGCCCTGCCCGCGCCAGAACTGCGCCGGCCCGAGCGGACCGCGCTCGACCTGCACCTCCTCGCCGACCCGCTCGCCGACGTCTCCCAGCACCCGGCTCATGTCCGACTCCCCACCCCGTGCCGCTGACGGTCGCCACCGGCCCGGGCGGGGAAGGTCCCGGGAACGGTGGTCGACCCGTTCGAACGCCTGTTCGAACACCTCGAGTAGACCCGACCCCGCCGGTCGCGTCAAGCCGGACGCGCCACCCCGGTCCTCCCAGGTGGGAGGGCCCCTCCCGCCCGCATGCCCGGACGGTACGGCGGGGGTCTGACAGCGGTGGCAGGATCGACGCATGAGCCGACCCACCCACCCCCGGGTGGCCGCGATCGCCGGCCTGCTCGCCGCGGCCGGGGTCCCCGGACGGGTCCGCGAGCTCGCCGAGGGCGCGCACACCGCCGCCGCGGCCGCGGCCGGGCTCGGCGTCCCGGTCGGGGCGATCGCCAACAGCCTGGTCTTCGACGTCGGCGGGCAGCCCCTGCTCGTGCTCACCAGCGGCGCGCACCGGGTCGACGTCGGCCGGGTGGCCACCCTGCTCGGCGTCCCCCGCGTGCGGCGCGCCTCGGCCGACTTCGTCCGCGAGCACACCGGCCAGCCGATCGGCGGGGTCGCCCCGGTCGGCCACCCCGCGCCGATCGGCACGCTCGTCGACGTCGAGCTCGCCCGGTACGAGCGCGTCTGGGCCGCGGCCGGCCACCCGTCGGCCGTCTTCCCCACCACCTACGACGAGCTGCTGCAGCTGACCGGCGGCACCCCCGCCGAGGTCGGCGACGGCCCTCCGACCGACGGCCCGACGACCGACGGCCCCCCACCTGACAGCCTGGCCACCGTGACCCACCCAGCCGCGGTGGGCCCGTGAGCGAGGAGACCCCCGTGACCGGCACGACACCCGCGACGCGGGTGACCGAACTGCCCGCCGGCTGGCTGCGCGAGCACATGCACGAGGCGCTGACCATCTACGGCGAGGCGATGGGCTACGACGCGTCGGTGGTGGCCGGCCGCTACGGCTACGCCGTCCAGCACACCGAGCGCCCCGGCTTCCGCGCCGTGGGCGGCTTCGAGGCGGTGGCCACGGCGGACGGGCCCGACGGCGAGCGGCTGGTCGGCTTCGCCTACGGCTACCTCGTCGCCCCCGGGCAGTGGTGGCACGACCAGGTGCGCGCGGCCCTGGACCGGCGCACCGCCAAGCGCTGGCTGCCCGGCGCGTTCGAGGTCTGCGAGCTGCACGTGCACCCCGACGCGCAGAGCCGCGGGCTGGGCCGGCAGCTGCTGCACGCGCTGGTCGAGGGCGTGCAGGCGCCGGTGGCGCTGCTGTCCACGCCCGACGCCGACACCAAGGCCTTCCGGCTCTACCACGCCGACGGCTTCGTCGACCTCGCCCGCGGCCACCACTTCCCCGGTGACGCCCGCCCCTTCGCCATCCTCGGCGCCCGCCTGCCGCTGCGGCCGGGCGCGGGCCCGTCCTGAACGCCCCGGCACCGGCCCGCGCCGTCGACACCGCCGTCGACGCCGTCGTCGTCGGCGCGGGCCACAACGGGCTGGTCGCCGCCTGCTACCTGGCGCGGGCGGGGCTGTCGGTCGAGGTCGTCGAGCGCGACGAGGTCCTCGGCGGGGCGGTGTCCACCGTCGAGCGCTGGCCCGGCGTGCGGGTCGACCGCGGCTCGAGCGCGCACGTGATCGTCCGGCACAGCGGCGTCGTCGAGGAGCTCGACCTGGCAGCAGCCGGGCTGCGCTACCTCGACTGCGACCCGTGGGGCTTCGCGCCCGCCCCCGTCCCCGGCGACCCCGGTCCCGACGGCTGCCCGCTCGTGTTCTCCGTCGACCTCGACGCCACCTGCGCCTCGATCGCCGCCGCCTGCGGGGACGCCGATGCCGACGCCTACCGCCGGTTCGTCGGCGTGTGGGGGCCGCGCAGCCGCGCCGTCGTCGACTCCTTCGGCCGCCGGCCGACCCCGCTGGGCCTGGCGCGGGCGTTCTGGCCGCTGGGCGCCCCCCGCGGCGACGCCCCGCGCACCCCGGGCGGCGACCTCGCCGTCGACTTCCTCGGCTCGGGCGACGCGCTGCTGGACCGCTGGTTCACCAGCGAGCGGCTCAAGGCGGCGCTGGCCTGGTTCGGCGCGCAGTCCGGGCCGCCGATGTCCGAGCCGGGGACGGCGGCGATGGTCGCCTGGGTGGCGCTGCTGCACGACACCCCGCCGGGCCACCCGGTGGGCGGCTCCGGCGGCCTCACGCAGGCACTGCGGGCCCGGCTGGAGGCCGACGGCGGGACCGTCACCCTCGGGGACGGCGCCGCGCGGCTGCTGGTGGACGACGGCCGCGTGACCGGCGTCGAGACGGGATCCGGACGGCGGCTGCACGCGCCGGTCGTCGTCGCCGCCTGCCACGTGCTGGCCACCCGCGACCTCGCCGGCGCGGCCGCCCCGCCGGCACTGGCCGACGCGGCGCCGCCGGTGGGCAACGGCTTCGGCCTGGTCCTGCGGGCGCTCACCGACGCGCTGCCCACCTATCCCGGCGTGGACCCGGCGGTGTCCAGCCAGGGCCTGCAGCTGCTGTGCACCGACCGCGCCCAGCTGGCGGCCGCGCACGGCGACTGGCTGGGCGGCCGGCTGCCGCGCGAGCCGGTGCCGCTGGCGATGTCCTTCTCCGCCAGCGACGACACCCTCGCCCCGCCCGGGCAGCACGTGGTCACGGTGTGGGGCCAGTGGTACCCCTACGCGCTGGCCGACGGCGGCGACTGGGACGCCCTCGCCGAGGCCGAGGCGCAGCGGCTGGTGGCCGCCGTCGACCGCCACGCCCCCGGCTTCGCCGACTCGGTGCGGGAGCTGTACGTCCAGACGCCGCTGCTGCTGGAACGCGAGCTGTCCCTGCTGCGGGGCAACGTCATGCACGTGGAGATGGGCCTGGCCAGCATGTTCTCGCTGCGCCCCACGCCGGCGCTGGCCGACTACCGGGTGCCGGGGCTGGCCGGGCTGTACCTCGCCGGCGCCTCCACCCACCCCGGCGGCGGGGTGTCGGGCAACTCCGGCCGGACGGCGGCGCGCGCCGTCCTGGCCGACCGCCGTCCGCTCGCCCGGGCACGGGCGGCCGCCGGCCGGGCGGTGCGCGCGGCCCGCGCCCGGTGAGCGTCGGCCTGGCGGCCGTACGGCGGGCCACGGCACCGGCCGCGCGGCTCCCGCTGGCCCTCGCCGTGCTGCTCGTGCTCGCCGCGGTCGCCTATCCGCTGACCGGCGGCGCCGCCCGGGACGCGGTGTCCTGGACGATCGTGCTGCTCGGCTCGGCAGTGTCGGTGGCCTCCGCGGCGGCCGCGCACGGCGCCCGCACCGGCGCGGCGGTGCTCGGGACGGTGGCGGTCACGGCCGTGGCGTTCGAGGCGGTCGGGCTGGGCACCGGGTACCCCTACGGCGAGTACTCCTACAGCGACGCGCTGGGCCCCACGCTGCTGGGCGTCCCGTTCCTGGTGCCGCTGGCCTGGCTGATGATGGCCTGGCCGAGTCGGGTGCTGGCCGCGCTGCTGACCCGCCGGGTGGCGCCGGCCCGGCGGCGGGCCGCGCGGGTCGCCGTCGCGGCGGCGGTGTTCGCGGGCTGGGACGTCGTCCTCGACCCGCAGCTGGTGCAGGCCGGCTACTGGACGTGGGCGCACCCCGCGCCGGGGCTGCCGGGCATCGACACCGTGCCGCTGACCAACCTCGCCGGCTGGCTGCTGGCCGGGCTGGTGCTCATGACGCTGCTCGAGGTCGTCGTCGCGCGCACCGCCCGCGCCGACGTCCCGGGCACCGACGCCGCTCCGCTGCTGGTGATCGCCTGGATGGTGGCCGGCGGGGCGCTCGCGCACGCCGTCTGGCTGGACCTGCCGGGCTCGGCGGCGTGGGGCGCGGCGCTGTCGGCGGTCGTGCTGGCCGGGCTCGCGGTGCAGGCCCGCCGCCGGTGAGCGGCCCGGCCGTCCGGGTGCTGTCCGGCCTCGCGGTCGCCGGTGCGGTGCACGCGGCGGTCAACGCGGCCCTGCTGCGCCGCCCGCCGGCCGATCCGTCGGAGGTGACCCGGCCCGTCACCGTGGTGCTGCCGGTGCGCGACGAGGAGGCCCAGGTCGGCGGCTGCCTGGCCGCGCTGCTGGCCTCCACCGGCGTGCCCGGCCTGCGGGTGGTCGTGGTCGACGACGGCTCCACCGACGGCACCGCCGCCGTCGTGCGCGCGGTCGGCGATCCCCGCGTGCGGCTGGTGACCGCTCCTCCCCCGCCGGCGGGCTGGCTCGGCAAGCCGCACGCCTGCTGGGTGGGCGCGCAGACCGTGCGCGACGACGGGTACCTCGTCTTCCTCGACGCCGACGTCCGGGTGACCCCCCGCGCGCTCGCCGGCGCCGTCGCCCTGCTCGACGCGCACGGCCTGGCCCTCGTCTCGCCCTGGCCGCGGCCGGTGGCGGGCACGCTCGCCGAGCGGCTGGTGCAGCCGCTGTCGCCGTGGCTGTGGATGACCATGCTGCCGCTGCGGCTGGCCGAACGCTCCCCGCGGCCCTCGCTCACCGCCGCCAACGGCCAGTTCCTGGCGCTGACCCGGCGCGGCTACCTGCGCGCCCGCGGCCACGCGGCGGTCCGTGACGAGGTGGTCGAGGACGTCGCGCTGGCGCGGGCGGTGAAGCGGTCCGGCGGGCGGGCGGTGCCGGCGGCCGGTGCGGCGCTGGCCGAGTGCCGGATGTACGACGGCTGGGCGGCGATGCGGGAGGGCTACGGCAAGTCGCTGTGGGCGTCGGTCGGCGGGTCGCCGGCGGCGTCGGGAGCCGCGGCCGCGGTGCTGACCGCCGTCGGCGTCGTCCCCCCGCTGGCCGCGCTGCGCGGGTCGCGGGCCGGGCTGGCCGGCTGGGCGGCCGGCGTGGCCGGGCGCGCGGTGAGCGCGGCGGCCACCGGCGGGCGGGTGTGGCCCGACGCCGTCGCCCACCCGGTCTCGCTGCTGGCCCTCGACGTGCTGCTGGCCGGATCGGTGGCCGGGCACCGGCGGGGCACGCTCACCTGGCGCGGGCGCGCGCTGGCCTGACCCGCGCGAGGATGGGGCGTGACCTCGCCCGACGACAGCCCGCCCGACAGCAGCCCGCCCCGCACCGCCTTCGACCCCGGTGACATGCGCCCCTCGGACTTCTACCGGGTGATGAACTCCGTGGTGGTCCCGCGGCCGATCGCGTGGGTGTGCAGCCGCTCGTCCGAGGGCGTCCACAACCTGGCGCCGCACTCCTTCTACACGGTGGCCTGCGTGCAGCCGCCGGTCGTGCAGTTCACCTCGGTGGGCCGCAAGGACTCGCTGAACAACGTCGAGGCCACCGGCGACTTCACCGTCAACCTCGTCCCCGAGGAGCTGTTCGAGCAGGCCAACGCCACCGGCACCGACTTCCCGCCGGACCAGAGCGAGGCCGAGGCCGCCGGCGTCCGGCTCGAGCCCAGCGAGAAGGTGGCGGCGATGCGGGTGGCGCAGTCGCCGGTGAGCATCGAGTGCACGCTGCACTCCACGATCCGACTGGGCGACAGCACCGTCGTCTTCGGCCGGGTCGAGTGGGTGAGCGTCTTCTCCCGCGCCGTCCGTGACGGCCGCCCGCGGGTCGAGGAGCTCCGGCCGCTGGCACGCCTCGGCGGCAACGAGTGGTGCACCGTCGGCGACCTCCGCGTGATCCCGCGGATCCCCTACGCGACGTGGGCCGAGGACCCCTCCATCGGCGAGCAGGTCCGCGGCACCCCTCGGGCATAGGAAGCTCTGCCCACGTCCCCGGCCTCAGGACGTGCGTATCGCTTCCGATGCCTCGTCAGGCGGGCAGGTGCTCGGCCACCTCGGCCGCCGCGTCGTCGCCGAAGGCCGCGGCGAACCGCTCGAGGAAGGGCTCGCGGCGCAGCTCGTACTCCTGCGTGCCCACCACCTCGACGGCCTCGGTGGCCACCGCGGAGCCCAGCTGGGTGGCGCGCTCGAGGCCCAGGCCCCAGGTGCGGCCGGCGATGAAGCCGGCCCGCAGCGCGTCGCCGCCGCCGGTGGGCTCGACCGGCTTGGTCTCGGGGACGGCGATGACCTCGATCGGGTCGGCCCCGGCCCGGCGGACGAGCACGCCGCTGGCCGCGCGCGTGGTGACCCAGGTGCCCACCCGCCCGAGGACCTCCGCGGCGTCCCAGCCGGTCTTCTGCATGAGCAGCGCCGACTCGTACTCGTTGGTGAACAGCAGGTCCGCGCCGTCGACCAGCTCGCGGATCATCTCGCCGTCGGCCCACGCCAGCTGCTGGCTGGGGTCGGCGGCGAAGGCGTAGCCGCGGTCCCGGCACTCGCGGGTGTGGCGCACCATCGCCCTGGGGTCGTTGGGGCCGACGACGACGAGGTCGGGGGCACCGACCCGCTCGCACACCGGCGCCAGCTCGATCTCCCCCGCCTCGCTCATGGCACCCGAGTAGAAGCTGGCGATCTGGTTGTTCACCGCGTCGGTGGTGCACACGAACCGCGCGGTGTGCTTGAGCTCCGACCAGCGCACGTCGGCGGTGTCCACGCCGTTGCGGGTCAGCCAGGCGTCGTAGTCGGCGAAGTCGCTGCCGACCGACCCGACGAGCACCGGCGAGAGGCCGAGCAGACCCAGACCGAAGGCCATGTTGGCGCCGGCGCCGCCGCGGTGCTGGATGAGGTCGTCGACCAGGAAGGACAGGGAGACGTTCTCCATCTGCCCCTCGACGAACTGCTCGGTGAACCGACCCGGGAAGGTCATCAGGTGGTCGGTCGCGATGGAGCCGGTGACGACGACGGGCACGGGGGCTCCTCGGGAGCTGCGGGAGGACGG
The DNA here is from genome assembly GCF_041028265.1 of Geodermatophilus amargosae. Lineage (GTDB taxonomy): Bacteria > Actinomycetota > Actinomycetes > Mycobacteriales > Geodermatophilaceae > Geodermatophilus > Geodermatophilus amargosae_A. The sequence goes on along the minus strand of NZ_JABGCW010000005.1, from coordinate 176,813 downwards.
CGAGCAGCGCAACCCTAAGAGGCGCCGGCGAGGGACCGCGCCCCGGCGGGGTGCCCGACCCTAGGCGGGCGGAGCGGGGGGCGGGAGGTCCCCGAGCGCCCGGCGCAGCGAGAACCCGAGCTGCGCGGTGCCGACCAGCCCGAGGACGGCGCCCACGGCGGTCCCGGTGGTCACCACGACGGCGGGGCCGGCGACCCCGCCCACCGTCTCCGCCAGCCCGGTCGCCGCCACGATCCCGGCGCCACCCACCGTGAACCCGGTCATCACCACCCGGGTGGGCCGCTCCCACACCGAGATCGACCCGGTCTCGGCCACCCCCGCCTGACCGGCACGGGCGCGCAGGTAGTCCGGCAGCCAGCACAGCGCCCCGAAGACGGCGGCCAGCCAGCCCGGCGCCCCTGCGACCCACAGCGTGAGGGCGTAGGCGGCCTCGGTGAGCCGGTCGACCGCGGAGTCGAGCACGTACCCGCGGCGCGAAGCGCGCCCGCCGGCCAGCGCGAGCGCGCCGTCGAGGGAGTCCAGCAGCCCCGACAGCCCGACCAGCAGCCCGCCCGCGACGAGCCAGGCACCGCCGGCCAGCGCCGGGCCGACGGCGGCCAGCGACACCAGCAGGCCCAGCGCGGTGGCGGCCAGCGGCGGCAGCCACGACACCGCACGGGCCAGGGCGTAGGCCAGCGACAGCCAGCCGTGCACCAGGCGGCTGGCCGCCGGGTCCGTGCCGCCGTGCCACCGCGACCACTCGGCGAGGTACTCGTCGCGGCTCAGCACCGGCGCAGTCTCCCCCAGTCGCGCACGTCCCCGGACGCGACCGGGGACAGTGGGGAGGTGCTCGCCGGCCTCGCTCCCGCCCGCCGCCGCCTGATCCTCGCCGCGCTGGCCCTCCTCGTCGTCGCCGTCCTCGCCGCGGTCACGCTCGTGCTGGTGACCCGCGACGGCGCTGCCGGCCCGGCCGCGCCGGTGTCGCAGGAGGAGCCCGGCCCGGTGCTGCTCGTGCCCGGCTACGGCGGCGGCACCGGCTCGCTGCGCGGGCTGGCCGACCGGCTGACCGCCGCCGGCCGCGACGCCACGCTGGTCGCACTGCCGGCGAACGGCACCGGCGACCTCGCCGCCGCGGCCGACGCCCTGGACGCCGCCGCCGGCGCCGCGCTGGAGCGGACGGGCGCCGGCAGCGTCGACGTCGTCGGCTACTCGGCCGGGGGCGTCGTCGCCCGGCTGTGGATCGCCGGCGGCGGGGCGGACCTCGCCCGGCGGGTGGTGACGCTGGGCTCGCCGCACCACGGGACGACGCTGGCCGACCTCGCCGCCGGCGTCGCTCCCGGCCAGTGCCCCGAGGCGTGCCGACAGCTGGCCACCGACAGCGACCTGCTCGCCGGTCTCAACGCCGGCGACGAGACGCCGGCGGGCCCGACGTGGGTGTCGGTGTGGACGGTGCAGGACACGACGGTGACCCCTCCGGACTCCGCCCGGCTCGACGGCGCGCTGAACCTCGAGGTGCAGTCGGTGTGCGCCACCGCGCGGGTGGCCCACGGCGACCTGCCGCGCGAACCGCTGGTCCAGGCGATCGTGCTGGCGCAGCTCGCCCCGGGCGACCCCGTGCCGCTGGGCGCGGCCGACTGCCCGCGCCTGGGCGGTTGACGGCTCCTCCCGTCGTCGACGCATGCAGGCAGACACCTGCACGACGTGACGGTGGACGCACCCGACGCCGACCGGTATGCGAGGCCCTGGCCGACCGCACGCGCCGGCTGCTCCCCGACCGGCTGCGCGAGCAGGACGGGCAGACCCTCGGCGAGCGGTGCGCGCGCCTGGGCACGGCCCGGCAGTCGGCCACCCAGCACCTCGACGTCCTCGTCGGCGCGGGCCCGGTCACCGTGGTCCGCCGCGGGCGGGAGCGGCTGCACTCCTCGACCCGGCGGCGATCTCCGAGATCTGGGGGCACGGCAAGGTGTCGGACTGGCAGCCCGGCAGCCGCCGGGAGCACCGCCGCACCGACGGCTCGGGGACGGTGGACGCCGGCGGCCGGGTGCTGGAGACCGATCCCCCGCACCGGCTGGTGATGACGTTCGGCGACGCCACCGGGGACCGAACCGCCGGGCGGCGCCTCGGTCGTCACCTTCCTGGTCGAGCAGCACGGCGGGATCGTCCGGCTGACGGTGACCCACGAGAACCTCGCCGACGGTCAGGCGCTGCGCGAGGTCCCGCTGGGCTGGCCGGCCGTCCTCGCCGACCTCGAGTCGCTGCTGGGGACCGGCGAGGTGCTGCCCGAGGAGCCGTGGGCGATGCCGGCGCGGGTCCGAGGCGGCCGTCCGGCGTCAGCGGGCCCGGGTGGCGAGGTGCGCCAGCACCTCGTCGTGCGTCCCCCGGGCCTCGGCCCACCGGAGGAACTCGACCTCCGGCACGCGCACCTCGGCAGCGTCGGGCCGCTCGCGCAGGACCCGCATGACGCCGTCGAGGTAGTCCTCCAGCGGCATGCCGGCCCCGGCGCGGTCCTGGCCCATGAGCGACGTCCGCACCGCGGGCGGCACCAGCTCGAGGACCTGCACCGGGGTGTCGGCCAGCTGCACCCGCAGGCTCTGCGTCCACGAGTGGACCGCCGCCTTCGTCGCGCTGTAGGTCGGGGTGGCCGGCAGCGGCACGAACGCCAGCCCCGAGGACACCGTGACGACGGCGGCCGACGGGCGCGACAGCAGGTGCGGCAGGAACGCCGAGACCAGCCGCATCGGGCCGAGCAGGTTGGTGGTCACCGTCGCCTCGGCGGTGGCCAGGTGCGCGGGGTCGCGCAGGTCCTCGGGCAGCATGATCCCGGCCATGGCGACCAGGACGTCGAGCTCCGGGTGGGCGGCCGTCACGGTGGCCGCGCACGCGGTGATCGACGCCGGGTCGGTCACGTCGAGCACCGCCGTCCCGACGCCGGGGTGCTCCCGCTCGATCCGGTGCAGCTCCTCCTGACGCCGTCCGGCGACGACGACGGTGCTCCCGGCCGCCTGCAGCCGCAGCGCCAGGCCCAGGCCGATGCCCGAGGTGCCGCCGGCGACGAGCACGGTCTTCCCGCTGGTGTCCATGGGTCCTCCTGTGGTGGATCGTGTCCCCACCCTCCGGCGGGCGGCGGCCGCGCGGCAGAGAGCACCTGTCCGGGGACCGGCGGTCCCTGGATGGGCCGGCGGGCGGCGGCGAGGATGACCGGCGTGGACCGTCCCCTGCTCGCCGACTTCCTCCGCCGCCGCCGTGAGGCGCTGCGGCCGGCCGACCTCGGCCTGGTCGCCGGACCGCGCCGGCGGACCAGCGGGCTGCGCCGCGAGGAGGTGGCCGCGCTGGTCGGGATGTCGGCGGACTACTGGACGCGGCTGGAGCAGCAGCGCGGCCCGCAGCCGTCGGAGCAGATGCTGACGGCGATCGCCCGGGCGCTGCGGCTCACCCTCGACGAGCGCGACCACCTGTTCCGCCTCGCCGGACACTCCGCGCCCCTGCGGGTGCGCCGCTCCGAGCACGTGGCGCCGGCGCTGCACCGGGTCTTCGACCGGCTGGCCGACACCCCGGCGCTGGTGCTCTCCGACCTCGGCGACACGCTGCTGCAGAACCGCCTGGCCACCGCCCTGCTCGGCGACGAGACCCGTCACACCGGCCTGGCCCGCAGCGCCTTCTACCGCTGGTTCACCGATCCCGACGCCCGCAGCAGGTACCCCGGACGCGACCACGCCCACCAGAGCCGGCTGCAGGCGGCGGGGCTGCGCGCGGCGCTGAGCGCGGGCGGGACCGATCCCCGGGCGGCGGAGATCGTGCGCCGGCTGCTGGCCGGGAGCGCCGAGTTCGCCGCCGTGTGGGAGCAGCACGAGGTGGCCCGCCGGTTCGACGACGCCAAGACGCTGGTGCACCCCGAGCTCGGCGAGATCGACGTCGACTGCCAGGCGCTGTTCACCGAGAACCAGGCCCAGGTGCTGCTGGTGCTCACCGCGGCGCCGGGCAGCGGGAGCGCCGAGAAGCTGGCGCTGCTGTCGGTGATCGGCGAGCAGTCGTTCAGCTCGTGACGTCCTTGGTGGCGAAGTTGGCCCACGCGGCGGTCAGCAGCACGCCGACGTAGACGCCCTGCAGCGCCAGCCCGCGGACCACGTCGCGCTCCAGGACCGGGTCGCGGAACAGGTCGACGAACGCCAGCCAGTAGCGCGTGGGCAGGTACGGCGCGATCGGCGAGGCGGCGTCGAGGGTGAGCAGCAGCGAGGAGGTCACCAGCACCGCCAGCGCGCCGAGCGCGGCGGCCAGCGGCGAGTCGGTGAGCGTGGAGAAGAACAGCCCGAACGCCGCGACGCCGAGCATCGACACCGCCACGTAGCCGATGGCCAGGCCCGTCCGCGCGGCCAGCTGCTCCGCCGTCAGCGAGGTCCCTGACACCGACGTGCCCGCACCCACCGGCCGGGCGTCGAACAGCAGGGTGCCCACCAGGTAGCCGACGACGGCCACCACCACCACCGTCACGACGACGAAGGCGAGCACCGCCACGAGCTTGGCCACCAGCAGCCGGGTGCGCCCGGCCGGGCGGGCGAGCAGGTAGCGCAGCGTCCCGGCCTGGGCCTCCCCGGCGACGGCGTCCCCGCTGACCACCGCGACGGCGATCGGCAGGAAGAGCGGCAGCACGATGGCCAGCGCGGCGAGCGGGTACAGCTGGCCGTTGGTGAGGACGGCGGACAGGAACGGCGGCCCCTCCCCCGGACGCGGCGCCAGGTCGGTGAGCCGCAGCAGCACCGCCACCAGCACCGGCAGCGCGTTGAGGACCGCGATGGTCACCCAGGTGCGTGGCCGGCCGAAGGTCTTGCGCAGCTCGACCCCGATCACGGCCGCTCCACCCGGTCGGCGCTGGTGCCCGCGGCGGCGAGCACCACCTCCTCGAGCGTGGGCCGCTGCAGCGCCAGGCCGGTCACCGGCACGCCGGCGCCGACGAGCAGCGCGTTGACCTCCGCCGGGTCCGCCCCGCGCACCACCACCCGCTCGCCGGAGGTGTCCAGCACCCGCCCGTCGAGCACCGCGCGCACCCGCTCGGGCGCCGGGGTGTCGACGACGGTGGCGCCGGTGGGGGCGGTCAGGTGCGCCATCTCGTCCTGCAGCACCAGCCGCCCGCGGTCGAGCACGCCGACCCGGCTGCACAGCTGCTCGACCTCGGCCAGCAGGTGGCTGGACAGGAACACCGTCGTCCCGCCGCGGTGCAGGTCCAGCAGCAGCTCCCGGACCTCGGCGATGCCCTGCGGGTCCAGGCCGTTGGTCGGCTCGTCGAGGACCAGCAGCTCCGGCCGCCGCAGCAGCGCCCCGGCCAGCCCCAGGCGCTGGCGCATGCCGAGGGAGTAGGCGCCGACCTTCCGCCGTCCCACGCCGCCCAGGCCCACCTGGTCGAGCACCTCGGCGATCCGGCGCTTCCGCGTGCGACGCGACCCGCCCGGACCGGCGGCGTCGAGCAGCGCCAGGTTGGCCTCGCCGGACAGGTGCCGGTGGTGCGCGGGGCCCTCGACGAGGGCGCCCACCCGGGGCAGCACCCGCCGTCCCGCGCGCGGCATCCGCCCGCCCAGCAGCTCCACCTCCCCGCGGGTGGGCAGCACCAGGCCGAGCAGCATCCGCACCGTCGTCGTCTTGCCCGAGCCGTTGGCCCCGAGGAAGCCGTAGACGTCGGCGGCCCGGACGTCGAGGTCGATCCCGTCGACGGCGCGCACCCGGCCGTACTGCTTGACCAGCCCGCGCGTGACGATCACCGAGGTCACGACGTCATCCCGGGCAGCGCCGCCGCGGCGTCGGCGAGCGCGTCGAGGGTGACCGTGCCGGTCAGGACGTACGCGCCGCTGCGCGGTGGCTCGACGAGCATGAGCCCGAGCGGGCCGGCGGCGATCCGGGTGCCGAGCTCGTCGGTGACCGCGTCGGGCGCGGCGGTCAGCGTCGAGCGCAGCCCCGCGGCCAGCCGGCCGGGCACGGGGGCCACCGCCAGCAGCGTCACCCCGCTGCCGTAGAGGCCGACCGCGGCCGGCGCCCCGGCCACGTCCCGGCGGCCGAGGCCGGCCAGCTCGACCGGGAGCCGGACGGGCGACAGCTCCCGGTCGGCCGCCTCCCGCAGCAGGCCCGCGGGGTCCTCGCCGGTCCGCACCCGCGCCTCGGCGGGCGGGGTGAACGCGACGATCCCCGCCGGCGGGACGGTGAGGTCGAGGTCGAGGAACCGGGTGTCCAGCGCGGGCACGGACGCCTCCCCGCCCCCCTCCTCGACGGCCACCACCTCCACGGCCAGCGGCAGGCCGGTGGCGGCGTCGGCCCACACGTCGACGCGGGCCACCGAGGCTGCGGGCGCGGCGGGCACCAGCCGCAGGCCGAGCGCGTCCCGGCCGGCCACCCGGCGGGCGCCGATCCGCGACAGCTCGCCGTCCTCGGCCTCCGACAGCAGCCGCCGGCCCAGGCTCGCGGGCACCAGGTCCGGCGGGGCGGGCAGGGTGAGAGCGGCGGGCGCCGTGCGGGTGGCGGTGGCCGACTCGTACTCCCACGTCCAGGTGCCGTCCGCGCCGACGTGCACGCCGGTCTCCCCCGCCGCGGACACGACGTCGACCCGGTGCTCGCCGGGGCCGCGCCACCAGACGCGCAGCGCCGTACGGTCGCTGAGCAGGTCGGCGACGCCGGGGAGCTGGTCGCCGACCGGGAGTGCCAGGCCGCCGGCCGAGACCGCGTACCCGGAGAACCCGACGCCGTCGCTGGCGAGGACCGCGGCGCGCAGGTCCGCGGCGTCCACGTCGGCGTCGTCGGCCGGCAGGGCGCCGACGAGCGCGGGCAGCGAGGCCAGGACGGCGACCAGCGCGACCACGACCGACCAGCGGCGGGTCCGCCCGTGCCCCGACATGCGCGCCACGCTACGACCGCCGCGCGCGGACGGCTCCGGATGACCAGCACGCGTGTACGGCGGTTCCACGGCTGCCCGGACCGCCCGGGACGGGAGGTGATCACCCGGCACCCGGCGGGTAGGTGTCCGGCATGGCCCCTCCTCTCAGTGACGCCGTCGTCGTCGACGTCCTGCGCCGGCTCGACCGGCTCACCGCGCCCCTCGTGCGGCGGCTGGGCCGCCCGCCGGAGATGCCGGCGGCCGCGCGCGACGACTGGTGGGCACAGCGGGCCGCGCAGGTGGGTGCCGTCGCCGGCGGCCTGCCGCGGCTGGCCGGCCGGCTCGCCGACCTGCTCCCGCTGCAGAACACCGTCGGGACGGCGGTGCAGTCGCTGGTGGTGCTCGGCGTGGCCGGCGAGCACGGCGTCACCGACCCGGCCGAGCGGGTGTCGCTGCTGTCGGCGGTGCTGCTGGACCGCGACCTGCCGGCCGAGCGGGTCCGCCCGCTGCTGGAGCGGGTCCGCGGCAGCTACGCCGAGGCCGCCTTCGGCGCGCGCGAGGAGCGGGCGGGACTCGCCGGGACGGCGCGCACCGTGTGGCGGGCGGCGCGGCTGCTCAGCCGCATCGACGACGCGCTCGACGCCCGCCCGAAGGGGCGCCTCGGCGCGCGGGCGCTGGCGCAGCTCCCGGTCGTCGGTGTCCTGGGCGGCTACGCGGCCGAGCGCGAGGCGCTGCGGAAGGCCGCGCGGCGGACGGCCGAGCTGCTCGAGCCCGGCCACCGGGTGACCGTCTAGGAGATCGCGGCCAGGGTCGAGGGCACGGAGGTGCCGGTGCCTGCGTCGGTGAGGTTCAGGAACACCTCACGGGTCGCCGTCGACCGGTTCATGGTGATGAAGTGGATGCCGGGGACGCCCTCGTCCAGCAGTTGCCGGCACATCGCCGTCGCCACCTCGACGCCGTAGGCGCGCACGGCCGCCTTGTCCTCGGGCCGGTCGCCGTCCAGCTCGGCGAACCGCCCGGCCAGCTCCTCGGGGAACGCCTGGCCGGACAGCTGCACGATGCGGGCGATCTGCCGGGCGTTGGTCACCGGCATCACCCCGGCGATCAGCGGGACGTCGCAGCCGCGGGCGGCCACCCGGTCGCGCAGCCGCAGGTAGTCCTCGACGCGGAAGAACATCTGCGTGACCGCGAAGTCGGCGCCGGCGCGGCACTTGCGCACGAACATCTCGACGTCGGTGGCGAAGTCCGGTGAGCGGGGGTGCCGCTCGGGGAACGCCGCCACGCCCACGGAGAAGTCGCCCATCGAGCGGATGAGCTCCACCAGCTCGGAGGCGTACTCCACCCCCTGGGGGTGCTTGACCCAGTCGGCCTGCGGATCGGCGCCCGGCGGGTCCCCGCGCAGGGCCAGCAGGTTGCGCACGCCCGCGGCGGCCAGCCGGCTCACCACGTGCCGCAGCTCGGCGATCGAGTGGTCGACGGCGGTCAGGTGCGCCAGCGGGGTCATCGTGGTCTCGGCGGCGATCCGCTCGGTGACGGCGACGGTGCCCTCGCGGGTGGAGCCGCCGGCGCCGTAGGTGACCGACACGAACGACGGCCGCAGCCGCTCGAGCTCGCGCAGCGCCGTCCACAGGTGGGCCTCGCCCTCCGGCGTCTTGGCCGGGAAGAACTCGAACGACCACGTGGGCCGCGACGAGGCGAGCAACTCGCGGACGCTTGGGGTCACGGGGACCCAGGGTACGTGCGGCACCGGGCGCTCTCCCGCATCCGTCCCGGCACCCCGGGCGGAAGACACCGCGGAGAGACCCCGAGGAGGAGCCCGTGAGCAGTCGATCCCACCCCCTGGACAGGACGCGCGCCACTCGATGGGGCGATACTGGCCGGGTGATCACCGGCGCGGCGCAGCGGAACCCCGTGGTCCGGCCCCTGGCGCCGTCGCTCGCGGCCGCCGACCTGGGCCGGGTCCGCGGCGCGGTGTCGGCCGCGCTGACCGGCTTCCTCGAGGAGCAGCGCACCACCCTGGCCGCGATGGACCCCTCGCTGACGCCGGTCGTCGACGAGGTCTGCGCGCTGGCCGACGGCGGCAAGCGGCTGCGGCCGGCCTTCGCCTACTGGGGCTGGCGCGGCGTCACCGAGGGACTCAGCGCCCCGGCGGAGGACGACGCCGCTGTGCTGCGCGCCGTCGCCGCGCTGGAGTTCGTGCACGCCAGCGCCCTGGTCCACGACGACGTCATGGACGGCGCCCTGACCCGCCGGGGCCGCCCGGCCACGCACGTCGGCTTCGCCACCCGGCACGGCGACGGCGGCCTGTCCGGCGACGGCGACACCTTCGGGATCGGCGCGGCCATCCTGGTCGGCGACCTGGCGCTGGTGTGGTCCGACGAGCTGCTGCGCCGCTCCGGGATCAGCGGCCCGGCCCTCGCCCGCGCCCGCTCGGTGTGGGACACCATGCGCACGGAGGTCACCGCCGGGCAGTACCTCGACCTGCTGCGCGCCGCCGGCGGCCTGCCCGGCGCCCAGGGCGCCCTCACCGTGGCCCGCTACAAGAGCGCCGGCTACACCGTGCAGCGCCCGCTGCAGCTCGGCGCCGCGATCGCCGGTGCCGGTCCGCGCGCGGCCGACGTGTACACCGCCATCGGCCTGCCGCTCGGCGAGGCCTTCCAGCTCCGCGACGACGTCCTCGGCGTCTTCGGCGACCCCGCCGTCACCGGCAAGTCCGCCGACGACGACCTGCGCGAGGGCAAGCAGACGCTGCTCATCGCGCTGGCCGAGGAGGAGGCCGACGACGAGGGCCGCCGGCTGCTGCGCGAGGCCCTCGGCGACCCCGACGCCGGCGAGGCGCAGTTCGCGGCGCTGCGCGCGCTGATCGAGGACACCGGCGCCCGCGCCCGGGTCGAGGAGCGGATCGCCGAGCGCACCGCCACCGCCCGCGGCGCGATCGCCGACGCCCCGATCGCCGACGAGGCCCGCGCCGCCCTCGACGCGCTCGCCGTCGCCGCCACCTCGCGCACGGCCTGAGCGTGCGGACCGTCCCCGGGAGGACCGACCGGGTGGTCGTCGTCGGTGCCGGCCTCGCCGGGCTGTCCACCGCGCTGCGACTGCGCGGCGCCGGGCGCGAGGTCACCGTCGTCGAGCGCGGCGACGGGCCGGGCGGGCGGGCCGGCGTCGTCACCCGCGACGGCTACGTCCTCGACACCGGCCCCTCGGTGTTCACCGCGCCGGAACTGGTCGCCGACACGCTGGCCGCCGTCGGCGAGCGGCTGGAGGAGCGGCTCACGCTGGTCCCGCTGGACACCACCTACCGGGCGCAGTTCGCCGACGGCTCGCACCTGGACGTGCACGCCGACGTCGACGCCTTCGCCGCCGAGGTGGAGGCGCTGGCCGGCCCGGCCGAGGCCGCCGCGCTGCGCCGCTACCTCGCCGACCTCGCCGAGCTGTACCGGCTGCAGCTGCGGACCTTCATCGACCGCAACCTCGACACCCCGCTGGACCTGCTCGGCCCGGAGCTGTGGGCGCTGGCCCGGCGCGGCGGGTTCGGCCGGCTGTCCGGCCACGTGGCACGGTTCTTCGACGACGACCGGCTGCGGCGGCTGTTCAGCTTCCAGGCGCTCTACGCCGGGGTCTCGCCGTTCCGTGCCATCGCCGCGTACGCCGTGATCGCCCAGCTCGACATCGGCGCCGGCGTCTGGCACCCGGTCGGCGGGATCGGCGCGGTGCCGCGGGCGATGGCCGCCGCAGCCGAGGACGCCGGCGTGGTGTTCCGGTACGGCGCCACCGTCGAGCACCTCGACGTCCGTGGCCGCCGCGTGACCGGCGTCTGCCTCGAGGGCGGTGAGCGGCTGCCGGCCGACGCCGTCGTCGTCACCACGGACGTCCCCGAGGGGCTGGTGCCCGGGTTCCGGCGCCGCCGGCCCACCTACTCCCCGTCGTGCGTGGCCCTGCACCTGGGCGTGCGCAGCGAGCTGCCCGGGCAGGCGCACCACACCATCAGCTTCGGCGCGGCGTGGGAGCAGGTCTTCGACGAGCTCACCCGCACGGGCCGGCCGATGAGCGACCCGAGCCTGCTGGTGAGCATGCCCTCCCACACCGACCGGTCCCTGGCCCCCGACGGCGGGCAGGTGCTCAGCGTGGTCGCGCCGGCGCCGAACCTCGACCCGCACAGCGGCGGCAACCCCGGCATCGACTGGGACGCGCTGACCCCGCGCTACCGCGAGGAGGTGCTGGGCACTCTGGAGGCCCGCGGCTGGACCGGACTGACCGACGCGATCGAGGTGGAGCACGTGGACACCCCGCTGACCTGGGCACGGCAGGGCATGGCCGCCGGCACCCCGTTCGCCCTCGCCCACACCTTCGGCCAGACCGGCCCGTTCCGGACGCCGACGCTGCCCCGCCGCGGCCCGGAGAACGTGGTGCTGGCCGGCTCGTCGGTGCAGCCCGGCGTCGGCGTCCCGATGGTGGTCATCAGCGGCCGGCTCGCCGCCGAGCGCATCACCGGCCCGGTGACGGCGTGACCGCGACCGAGCGGCCGCTGTCCATGGCCGAGCGGCAGGAACGGCTCGACGCCGCCTACCGGTTCTGCGCCGCGGTCAACGCCGAGCACGGCAAGAGCTACCACCTGGCGACCCGGCTGCTCACCGCCGACCGGCGCCCGGCCGTCCACGCGCTCTACGCCGCGGCGCGCACCGCCGACGACCTCGTCGACCACCCCGGCGCCGACCCCGAGGGCGACCTCGCCGACTGGTCGCGGGCGCTGCTGGCCGAGCTCGAGGCCGGCTGGTCCGACGACCCGGTGCGGCTGGCCACGGTGCACACCTACCGCCGCTACCGCATCCCGGTCGAGCACCTGGTCGACTTCCTCGCCGCCATGACCAGCGACCTCACCGTCACCGGCTACGCCGACATGGCGGCGCTGGACCGGTACATGTGGGGCTCGGCGTCGGTGATCGGCCTGCAGGTGCTGCCCGTGCTCGGCACCGCGCCCGGCATCGCGCGGGAGGAGGCCGCGCCGCACGCGATCGCGCTCGGCGAGGCGTTCCAGCTGACCAACTTCCTGCGCGACGTCGCCGAGGACGCCGACCGCGGCCGCGTCTACCTGCCCGCCGACGTGATGGCCGCGCACGGCGTGACCCGCGAGCAGATCGAGGCCAAGCGGTACGACGCCCGGTTCCGCGCGCTGATGCAGGAGATGGTGGCGATCGTGCGGCGCCGCTACGACGACGCCGCCCCGGGGACGCCGATGCTGGCGCCGGAGTCACGCGACTGCGTGCGGGCGGCCACCGCGCTCTACGGCGGGATCCTAACCGAGATCGAGCGCGCCGACCACCGGGTGCTCGACCGCCGGGTGACGGTGTCCAAGCCGCGCCGGCTCGGCATCTTCGCCCGCCGCCTCGCCGCCGCCCAGGCCGTGCGGCTCGCGGCCCGGCGCAGGGCATAGGAAGCTCTCCGCACGTCCTGGACCCGAGGACGTGCGGAGAGCTTCCTATGCCGCGTCAGGAGGCGTCAGAAGGCGAGGGCCTGTGCGCGCCGCGTCACCTCGGTGTGCCGGTCGTCGCGCAGCGCCTGCACCGGCGTGCCCGGCAGCGACTCGTCGTCCCGGAACAGCCACTCGAAGACCTCGGCGTCGGTGAACCCGCCGTCCTTGAGGACGGTGATCAGCCCCGGCAGGTGCCGCAGCACCGCGCCGTCCTGGAGGAAGTCGGCCGGGATGCGGCTGTTGCCGCTGCCCGGCACCGCCATCAGCTTGCCCTCCCGGATCAGCTGCCGGACCTTGTTGGACGAGACCCCGAGGGTGTCGGCGACCTCGGTGGCGCTGAGCGTCTGCATCTGGTCGGACTGCACGCTCCGAGCCTAGGACGCCGCTCGCCGGTGCTCGGGACCGGCGCCGGGCTAGGATCGGGGTCGGGCCGTGACTGGCGCATCGAGGTGGGTCACCACCGGGGAGCGGCCTGCACTCCCCCGCCGGGCGCCTGGGCACCGCTGCCGCCGATCCCCCGCCAGGAGCCCCCATGAGCGACGTGACCCCCTCCTTCGACGCCGCTGCCGCGTCGACCGCCTACCGCAGCGCCCTGTCGGTCATCGCCGAGGTCGAGCCCCGGGTCGCCGACGCGATCGACGCCGAGCTCGCCGACCAGCGCGCCTCCCTCAAGCTGATCGCCAGCGAGAACTACGCCAGCCCCGCGGTGCTCCTGACGATGGGCAACTGGTTCAGCGACAAGTACGCCGAGGGCACCGTCGGCCACCGCTTCTACGCCGGCTGCCAGAACGTCGACACCGTCGAGGCGCTGGCCGCCGAGCACGCCCGCGAGCTGTTCGGCGCCCCCCACGCCTACGTCCAGCCGCACTCGGGCATCGACGCGAACCTGGTCGCCTTCTGGGCGGTCCTGGCCCAGCGGGTCGAGTCCCCGGCGCTGGAGCGCGCCGGCGTCCGGCACGTCAACGAGCTCACCGACGAGGACTGGGCCACGCTCCGCCACGCCCTCGGTGACCAGCGGATGCTCGGCATGAGCCTCGACGCCGGCGGTCACCTCACCCACGGCTTCCGCCCGAACATCAGCGGCAAGATGTTCGCCCAGTCCTCCTACGGCACCGATCCGGAGACGGGGCTGCTCGACTACGACGCCGTCGCCGCCCGCGCCCGCGAGTTCCGCCCGCTGATCCTCATGGCCGGCTACTCCGCCTATCCGCGCCGGGTGGACTTCGCGAAGATGCGCGAGATCGCCGAGGAGGTCGGCGCCACGCTGATCGTGGACATGAGCCACTTCGCCGGCCTGGTCGCCGGGAAGGTGTTCACCGGCGACTTCGACCCGGTACTGCACGCGCACGTGGTGACCAGCACCAGCCACAAGTCGCTGCGCGGCCCGCGTGGCGGGTTCGTGCTCAGTCAGCCCGAGTACGCCGACGCCGTCGACCGCGGCTGCCCGATGGTGCTGGGCGGCCCGCTGCCGCACGTCATGGCCGCCAAGGCGGTCGCCTTCGCCGAGGCCCGCCGCCCGCAGTTCGCCACGTACGCGCAGGCCGTCGTCGACAACGCCGTGTCCCTCGCCGACGGGCTGTCCCGGCGCGGCGCCCGGCTGGTCACCGGCGGCACCGACAACCACATCGTGCTGCTCGACGTCTCCGGCTTCGGCCTGACCGGGCGGCAGGCGGAGTCCGCGCTGCTCGACGCCGGCATCGTCACCAACCGGAACTCGGTCCCGGCAGACCCCAACGGCGCCTGGTACACCTCCGGCGTCCGGCTGGGCACCCCGGCGCTGACCACCCGCGGGTTCGGCGCGGCCGAGTTCGACCGCACCGCCGAGCTGATCGTCGAGGTGCTGTCGAACACCACCCCGACCGCGGCGAAGGACGGCTCGCCGTCCAAGGCCAGGTACGTCGTCGACGGCGGCCTGGCGGAGAAGACCCGCGCGGCCGCGGCCGAGCTGGTCGCCGCCCACCCGCTGTACCCCGGCCTGGAGCTGTAGGGAGGACGGGTCCTCCCCGCTCGGCGCCCCCGGCGCGGGGAGGACGCCGGTGTCGTCGTGACCGGTGTGACGGGAGGGTGGAGCGGCCCGTTCGCCTGCGCGTGTGCCGCCGTGTTCGGCGCCGCTCGCTCCTAGACTCGTCCCCGTGGACACCGCCGTGACCGACCCCGTGGTCGGCCTGGTCCTCGAGGGGCGCTACCGCCTCGAGGAGCGGCTGGCGCGCGGCGGCATGTCCACCGTGTACGCGGCCACCGACCTGCGGCTGCACCGCACCGTCGCGGTCAAGGTCATGGCCGAGCACCTGGCGCACGACCCGACGTTCGTCGACCGGTTCACCCGCGAGGCGCGGGCCGCGGCGATGCTCAGCCACCCCCACGTGGTCTCGGTGAGCGACCAGGGCGCCGACCAGGGCCTGGTCTTCCTCGTCATGGAGCTCGTCCGCGGCCGCACGCTGCGCGACCTGCTGCAGGCCCGCGGCCGGCTGACCGTCGCCGAGGCCTTCGCGGTCCTCGAGCCGGTGCTCGCCGGGCTGTCGGCCGCGCACCGGGCCGGGATCGTGCACCGCGACGTCAAGCCCGAGAACGTCCTCATCGGCCACGACGGCACGGTCAAGGTCGCCGACTTCGGCCTGGCCCGCGCGCTCACCGGCACCGGGCAGACCAGCCACACCGGCGGCGTGCTGATCGGCACGGTCGCCTACCTCTCCCCCGAGCAGCTCGAGCGCGGCCGCGCCGACGCCCGCAGCGACGTCTACGCCGCCGGGCTGGTGCTGTTCGAGATGCTCACCGGCCACCCGCCCTACGGCGGGGACACCCCGCTGGCGGTGGCCTACCAGCACGTGCACCACGACGTCCCGCTGCCCTCGTCCGAGGTGCCGACCGTGCCGTGGCAGGTCGACGAGCTGGTCAAGCGGACCACCCGCCGCGACCCCGCCGTCCGCCCGCTGGACGCCGGCGCCTTCCTGGCCGACCTCGAGGACGTCCGCAGCGACCTGGGCCTGGCCCGCGTGCCGGTGCCCACCGGCCGCAGCTCGGCCGGGCCGGCCACCATCCGGCCGACCAACCGGCCCTCGCGGCGGCACCCCAGCGACCCCGGCGACGGCAGCGACCCGGGCACCGAGGTGCTCGGCGGCCGCTCCTCGCGCGCCGGGCGCACCAGCCTGCTGCCCCCCGTCGGCACCGGGTCCACCGCCGACGTCGGCGGCCGGCGGCCGGTCCCCCCGCACCGCACCGGCGCCTCGCCGCACGTCCGGCGCCGCCGCGCGCGGCTGGCGCTGGCGGTCGTGCTGCTGCTGGCGGTCACCATCGGCGCCGTCGGGTGGTGGATGGGCTCGGGCCGCTGGACCGAGGTCCCCTCCCTGGTCGGCAGCGACCGCGCCGCCGCCGTCGACCTGCTGCAGGAGGCGGGCCTGGACCCCGTCTTCGCCGACGACCAGTTCAGCGAGACGGTGCCCGAGGGCGTGGTCATCTCCGCCGACCCCGAGGGTGGCGAGGCCATCCGCAACAGCGACGTCGAGCTCGTCGTCTCCAAGGGCCCCGAGCGCTTCGTCGTGCCGACCGACCTGGTCGGGCAGCCCCTCGAGGCGGTGCGGGCCGCGCTGACCGACATCCCCGTCGTCCCCACCGAGCAGCAGGACTACGACGACGACGTCCCGGTCGGCTCGGTCACCGGCTTCGAGCCCGAGGCCGGCACGGAGGTCAGGCGCGGCGACCCGGTGACGGTCTACGTCAGCCGCGGCCGCGCACCGGTGGCGATCGCCAACGTCGTCGGCCAGCCCGCCGACGCCGCGCAGGCCAACCTCGAGACCCAGGGCTTCAGCGTCGTCCGCACCGCGGGCCGCAGCGCCGACGTCGCCACCGGGGCGGTCATGGCCGTGAGCCCCGCGGCGGGCACCGCGGCGCCCTACGGCAGCGAGGTGACCATCCAGGTCTCCGAGGGCGTGCCCCAGGTGACCGTGCCCGACGTGGGCGGGGAGCGCGCCGCCGACGCCATCGCCACGCTGGAGGCGGCCGGGCTGGAGGTCACCACCTCGACCTTCATCACCGGCGACCGCGTGTACCGGCAGAGCCCGGGCGCCGGCACCGTCGTCGACCAGGGCAGCGAGGTCAGCCTGCTGCTCAGCTTCGGGTGAGCGCCGCGCCGTCGATCCCGGTCGGTGCGCACGTCCAGGTCGCCGGCGGCCTGGCCACCGGCGGGCTGCGCTACACCGACGACGTCGGCGCGCAGGCGGTGCAGGTCTTCGTCGGCAACCCGCGCGGCTGGAAGCGGTCGGCCGGCCACCCGGCGCAGGACGCCGCGTTCGTCGCGGGCCTGGCCGAGCGTGGCGTCCCGTCGTTCGTGCACACGCCGTTCCTGGTGAACGTCGGCTCCCCCACGCCGGCCACCGTGGACCGCTCGGTCGAGACGATCGCCGCCGACCTCGCCCGCGGCGTGGCGCTCGGGGTGCGCGGCGTCGTCGTGCACGCGGGGTCCGCCGTCGACGAGGACCGCTACGAGGCCGCACTGCGGCAGCTGCGCGAGCGGCTGCTGCCGGTGCTCGACGCCCTGCCCGAGGACGGCCCGCGGCTGCTGGTAGAGCCGACGGCCGGCGGCGGGCGGTCGCTGGCGGCCACCGTCGAGGACCTCGGCCCCTACCTCGCGGCGCTGGACATGCACCCTGGGGTGGGCGTCTGCCTGGACACCTGCCACGCCTGGGCGGCCGGGCACGACCTGGCCGCGCCGGGCGGCACGACGGCCACCCTCGACGCGCTGGAGGCCGCCGTCGGCCCCGGCCGGCTCGGGCTGGTGCACGCCAACGACTCCCTCGACGAGCGCGGCTCGAAGCGGGACCGGCACACCACGATCGGCGAGGGCTCGATCGGCGTGGGCGCCTTCGCCGAGCTGATGGCGCACCCGTCGATGGCAGGGGTGCCGGTCGTCGTCGAGACGCCGAGCGCCGACCGGGGCCACGCCCGCGACATCGCCCTGCTGTGCGCCCTGCGCGACGGCCGCCCCGCGGACGCGATCCCCTCCGCCGCCTGAGGACGACGCCGGCGAGGACGGTGCCGGTCCGGTCAGTCTGCCGCGGTGCCCGAGCCGCCCCCGGACCTGCTGCGCCGGCCCTCCCGCGGCGGCGAGGCGCTCCGCCGCGGCCTTGTCGACGCGGGGCCGGCTGCGGACGTCGGCCTGGCGGCGGCTGCGGCCCCACGTCCACGTGGCCGCCGACCGTGTGGTGACCCACCTCGTCCAGGCCGACGCCGTCGCGCTGGTCGCGCCGCCACAGGCGGTCTTCGGCGGCGGCAGCGCCGCCGTGCGGCACGGCGCCTCGCGGGTCCCGACGACCCCGTCGAGGTCGTCCTGGCAGCGCCCAGGCCCGCCGGGTCACCGCCGGGCCGACGGGTCGCCGAGTCCCCCAGGGAGACGCGGCTCCGGCTGCTGCTCGCCCGCTCCGGACTGCCCGTCCCGGTCGCACAGCACGTCGTCCGGCAGGGCTCCCGCTTCGGCGCCCGCGTGGACGTCGCCTGGCCAGACCGCCGCCTGGCCCTGGAGTACGACGGGACCTGGCACGGCGGGCCCGAGCAGTTCGCCCGGGACCGCGAGGGGCTCGACCGGCTGCTGGCCGCGGGCTGGCGGGTCGTCTTCGTGCCCGCCCGGGACCTGCACCGGCCGCACGAGCTGCTCGCCCGGGTGCCCGCCGCCCTGGCTGCGTGATCGGCACGCGTCCACGGTGGTCCCGGCGTCCTCCGCACCACCGTGGGCGCGTGGTGGTCTCGCAGGGAGGGGTCAGCGGTCGAGGAGGTCGGCGAGGGCGTCGCCGGCGCGGTCGACCGCGGCCCGGTCGACGTCGAGGTGCGTGACCAGGCGGATGCGGCGTGGGCTGACCTGCGAGACCAGCACGCCGCGCGCCTTGGCGGCCTCGGCGACCAGCGGCGCCGGGACGTCGTCGACGACGACCATGTTGGTGTCCACGGTCGACGGGTCGACGCCGAGCCGCTTGGCCAGCAGCCGGGCGTGCTCGTGGTCCTCGGCCAGCCGTGGGAGGTGGGCGTCGAGCGCGTGCAGCCCGGCCGCGGCGAGCACCCCGGCCTGGCGCATCCCGCCGCCGAGGCGCTTGCGCCACAGCCGGCCGACGGCGACCCGCTCGGCGGAGGCCACCAGCACCGACCCGACCGGCGCGCCCAGCCCCTTGGACAGGCAGACCGACGCGGTGTCGGCCAGCCGCCCGTACGTGGCCAGGTCGACGCCGGAGGCCACGGCCGCGTTCCAGATCCGCGCGCCGTCGAGGTGCACCGCGACGCCGGCGTCGCGGGACCAGGCGAACAGCCGCTCGAGCTCGGCCAGCGGCTGCACCCGCCCCCCGCCGCGGTTGTGCGTGTTCTCCACGGCGACGGCGGCGGTGGCGGTCAGGTGCCAGTCGTCCTTCGGCCGGACCTGCTCGATCAGCGCGCCGGCGTCGAGCAGGCCGCCGGAGGAGACCACCGTGCGGGTGGAGAGCCCGAAGACGGCGGCCGCGGCGCCCATCTCGTAGGTGACCACGTGCGCGTCGGCGTCACAGAGCACCTCCTGGCCGGGCTCGCACACGAGCCGCATGCCGATCTGGTTGCCCATCGTCCCCGACGGCACGAACAGCGCGGCCTCGTGCCCGAACAGGTCCGCGACCCGCTCCTCGAGCGCCCGGACCGCCGGGTCCTCGCCGTAGACGTCGTCGCCGACCTCGGCCTCGGCCATGACCCGGCGCATGGCCGGGGTGGGGCGGGTGACCGTGTCCGAGCGGAGGTCGATCAGCTCACCCACGCAGCATCTCCGCCACGAGGAAGGCCAGCTCGAGGGACTGCCCGGTGTTCAGCCGCGGGTCGCAGGCCGTCTCGTACCGGCTGTTGAGGTCCTCGTCGCTGATCTCCATCGCCCCGCCGAGGCACTCGGTGACGTCCTCACCGGTCAGCTCCACGTGGATGCCGCCGGGCCAGGTGCCCAGCGCGCGGTGCACGTCGAAGAAGCCGAGGACCTCGTCGACGACGCGGTCGAAGTGCCGGGTCTTGTAGCCGGTGGAGGACTCGTGGGTGTTGCCGTGCATCGGGTCGCACTGCCACACGACCTGGTGGCCGGAGGCGGTGACCTTCTCCACGATCGGCGGCAGGACGTCGCGGATCTTCCCGTTTCCCATGCGGCTGATCAGCGTCAGGCGGCCGGGGACGCCGTCGGGGTCGAGCCGCTCGACGAGCTCGGTGGCCTGCTCCGGCGTCGTCGTCGGGCCGATCTTGACGCCGATCGGGTTGGCGACGCGGGACATGAACTCCACGTGCGCGCCGTCGAGCTGGCGGGTGCGCTCGCCGATCCACACGAAGTGCGCCGAGGAGGCGTAGGGCCGGCCCTCGTGCACCCGCAGCAGCGCGGCCTCGTAGTCGAGGACCAGCGCCTCGTGGCTGTTGTAGAGCTCCACGCCGCGCAGCGCGGTGTCGTCGACGCCGCAGGCCCGCATGAACGCCAGCGCGCGGTCGATCTCGCGGGCGATCACCTCGTAGCGGACGCCGGCCGGCGAGTGGGCGACGAAGTCCCGGTTCCAGTCGTGGACGGCGTGCAGGTCGGCCAGGCCGCCGCGGGCGTAGGCGCGGATCATGTTCATCGCCGCGGCGGAGTTCGCGTAGGCGCGCACCAGCCGGTGGGGGTCGGGGATGCGCTTCTCGAGCACCGGCTCCAGCGAGTTGACCATGTCGCCGCGGTAGGACGGCAGGCCCAGGGCGTCGAGCTCCGAGGAGCGCGGCTTGGCGTACTGCCCGGCCACCCGGCCGACCTTCACCACCGGCACGCTCGCCCCGTAGGTGAGGACGACGGCCATCTGCAGCAGCGTGCGCGTGGTGCTCTGCAGGTGGGCGTCGGTGTTGAGGTCGAAGGTCTCCGCGCAGTCCCCGCCCTGCAGCAGGAACGCCCGCCCCTGCGCCACCTCGGCCAGCCGCCCGCGCAGCTCGTCGACCTCGCTGGGCGCCACGATCGGCGGCACGGTCGCCAGCGTCGTCAGGACCCCGTCGAGGGCGGCGCGGTCGGGCCACTGCGGCTGCTGGGCGGCGGGGAGCTCCCGCCACCCGTCGAGACCGGGGACCAGCGGGGCGGACTCGGGCAGGTTCACGCCCCGAGCGTACGGCGGGCCCGCCGGTCAGCCGAAGAAGACCTCGGCCTCGGCGTACCGCTCCAGGGGCACCAGCTTGAGGTGGGCGGTGGCCTCGGCGATCGGCACCAGGACGACGTCGGTGCCGCGCAGGGCCACCATGACACCGGTCTGCCCCTCGTGCACGGCGTCGACCGCGGCCAGGCCGAAGCGGGTGGCCAGCACCCGGTCGAAGGCCGAGGGCGTGCCGCCGCGCTGGACGTGGCCGAGCACGACCGCGCGGGCCTCCCGCCCGGTGCGCTCCTCCAGCAGCGCCGCCAGTGCCGCGCCGATGCCGCCGAGCCGGACGTGGCCGAAGGCGTCGGTCTGCCCTGAGGCGGTGACCAGCGCGCCGTCGGCGGGCCGCGCGCCCTCGGACACGACGACGATCGGCGAGTAGCCGGACTCGAAGCGGTGCAGGCAGTGCCCGACCACCGCCTCGACGTCGAAGGGGCGCTCGGGGACCAGCACGACGGTGGCCCCGCCGGCCATGCCCGCGTGCAGCGCGATCCAGCCGGCGTGCCGGCCCATCACCTCGACGACGAGCGTGCGGTGGTGGCTGTCGCCGGTGGTGTGCAGCCGGTCGATGGCCTCCATCGCCACGCCGACGGCGGTGTCGAAGCCGAAGGTGTAGTCGGTGCCGTCGAGGTCGTTGTCGATGGTCTTGGGGACGCCGACCACCCGCAGTCCCTCCCCCGCCAGCTTCGCGGCCACGCCGAGGGTGTCCTCGCCGCCCACCGGCACCAGGGCGTCGAGGCGGTGCCGCTCCAGCGTGGCCACCAGCCGCTCGGCGCCGCCCTCGATGGCGTACGGGTTGGTGCGGGAGGTGCCGAGCACGGTCCCGCCGCGGGGCAGCAGGCCGCGGACGGAGGCGAGGTCGAGGGGGACGGCGTCGTCGTCGAGGACGCCGCGCCAGCCGTCGCGGAAGCCGACCACCTCGTCCCCGTTCGACATCGCGCTGCGGACGACGGCGCGGATGACCGCGTTGAGGCCGGGGCAGTCGCCGCCGCCGGTCAGGATGCCGATGCGCACGACGCCTCCCGTGAGGACGAACCGCAGGTCAGCACCGATCCTGCCCCATCGACGTGACCGCGGTCACGTCCGCCGGCGTGACACGGCAGGATCCGCCCATGGACCCCGCCGCCCTGCTCGCGCTGATGCCCTTCGCCGTCGCCACCGGCATCGAGCTGGACCGGGCGGACCCCGGCGAGGTGGCCGGGCGGCTGGCGTGGGCGCCGGAGCGGTGCACCGCCGGCGGCGTCCTGCACGGCGGCGCCCTGATGACCCTGGCCGACTCCGTCGGGGCCGTCTGCGCCTTCCTCAACCTGCCCGCCGGCGCGTCGACGTCCACGCTGGCCTCGGCGACGTCGCTGCTGCGCGCCGTCCGCGGCGGCACCGCGCACGCCACCGCCCGGCCGCTGCACGTGGGCCGCTCGACGATCGTCGTCCTCACCGAGGTGACCGACGACGACGGCCGCCCGGTCGCCTCGGTCACCCAGACGCAGGCCGTCCTCGGCGGCGCCTGACCACACCGCCGTCACGGCTCGTCCCACCCGTCGCAGGCGCCCCCCGCCGGGAGGTTCCGGTACAGGGACGGCCGCCTCGTGCCGACCCTGCGCGCAGTGCCGGGGCGTCCGGCCGGGAGGGGGACGACGGGGGCGGGCTCGGTCAGTGGGGCATCCGGACGAAGGTGGTCGCGCTCGCGGTCGCCGGCGTCGCGGTCACCGGCGGGGCGATGGCCGGGGTGAGCGCCTGGCAGAGCGCCCGGTTCGCCGACACCGCGCAGGACTCGGTCACCGAGCTGGTCGCGACCAGCGTCGCCCGCACCGCCGCCGGCGTGCACGACGTCGTCGCCACCCAGGGGCAGTCCACCGCCGCGCGCGTGGACAGCCAGCTCGCCGTCGCGCTCGACGTGCTCGCCGACTCCGGCGGGCTCGCCGTCGGCGGTCCCGGCGGGCCGGTGCGCTGGGAGGCGAGGAACCAGCTCTCCGGCGGGACCGCGCCCATCGACCTGCCCCGGGTGACCGTGGGCGGGGCCTGGCTCGGGCAGAACGCCGACCCGGCGGTGCCCACGGCCGTCGTCGACGAGATCAAGGTCCTGGTCGGCGGGACCGCGACGATCTTCCAGCGGACGCCGTCCGGCGCCGAGGACGTCGGGCGGGCGCACGCCGCCGCGGTGGAGCTCGACGGGCTGTCGCAGGAGCTGACCCGCCTGCTCGCCGCCTTCACCGTGTGAGGCCCGCTCAGGACCGGGCGGCCTCCATCACCTGCCAGCGGGCGAGGTTGTAGCGGGCGTCGACGAGCGCGTCGTGCGTGCCGGCCGGCTTGGGCGGGAGCTCCGGCCGGCCGACGTCGTCCCACCGCTGCCGCAGCTCGCGGGTGAACCGCGGCACCACCCGCGGCAGCGCGGTCATCGGGCCCCACAGCTGGGCCAGCGCGACGTGGTCGTAGGCGGCGAACCACGCCCAGAGCTCCACCTCCTCCCCCGGGCCGGTGAGGAAGGCCAGCAGGTCGTCGCGGATCCGCTGCCGGCTGCGCCAGGCCCGGTCGGCCGGCGGCGGCAGCTGGTCGAGCACGTTGCGGCGCACCCAGGGGATGGCCCGGCGCTCGTCGAACTCGGTGCTCACCGCGTAGAACTCGCGGCCGGTCTCGTCGACGACGCCGATCGACACGAGGTCGATCGTCGTCCCGTCCTCGATGAACTCGGTGTCGTAGAAGAAGCGCCGCACGCCGACCCGGCCCTGCCGGAGGGCCGTCAGCCGGCCAGCGACTGGGGAGCCCGGTCGCCGGCCTCGTCGGCGGGCGGCTGCAGCCGGCCGACGACGTCGGAGGCGCTGGCGCCGGTGGCGTCCATCGTCTTCTTCACCGTGGCGCCGTAGACGTCGACGTACTCCTGACCCGACAGCGTCATGATCTCGTACATGATCTCGTCGGTGACCGACCGCTCGACGAAGCGGTCGCCGGCCAGGCCCTCGTAGCGGGAGAAGTCCAGCGGCTCGCCGAAGCGCACGCAGACCCGGACGAGCTTCCTGCCGAACGGCATCCGCCGCGGCGTGTAGGTCATCGCCACCGGGACCACCGGGACGCCGGTCTCCAGCGCCATGCGCGCCACCCCGACCTTGCCGCGGTAGAGCCGGCCGTCGGGCGACCGGGTGCCCTCCGGGTAGATGCCGAGCATCCGGCCCTGCTCGAGCATCCGGATGCCCGTGCGGATGGCGTCCTCGGCGGCGGTGGCGCTGGACCGGTCGATGGGCACCTGGCCGGCGGCGGTGAAGAAGGCCCGCTGCAGCATGCCCTTCAGGCCCGGGCCGGTGAAGTACTCCCGCTTGGCCAGGAACGTGACCCGGCGCCGCAGCGACAGGGGCATGAAGATCCAGTCCGCGGCCGAGATGTGGTTGCTCGCCAGGATCGCGGCTCCACCGGCCGGTACGTGCTCACGGCCCTCCGCCCGGGGACGGAACACCAGCTTCACGACCGGACCGATCGCCACGAACTTGAGGAACCAGTAGAACAACACGCCTCCCTGTGGAAATGCCAGACTAGGGAGCCGGGCGCCCCGGCGACAATCGGCCCCGCGCGTCGGCTCCCGACGGCACCCCGCCCGACCTCGGAGGAGGACCACCGTGGCTGCAGACCGGCCGATCGGGGACCGGGCGTGCACCCGCGGAGCAGCCGCGTGACCGGCCCGCGCCGGGGGCGCGGCCGGCGCGACAACGGCCTGGACGCCGCGCTCTGGGCTCCCCTGCGCGACGTCGACCCGCGCGTCGGCGAGCACCTGCTCGACGTCCTCCGCGACGCCGGCATCCCCGCCTACCTGGAGCCCGCCGCCGACGTCGGCCCCTACACCCGCACCGTCTTCCTCCCCAGCCCGCCGGCCGACCGGCTGTTCGTCGACCGCACCCGCCTGGGCGAGGGCCGCTCGCTGGTCGACCGGCACGCCGACGACCACGCCCCCGACCACGCCCCCGCCCGCGGCCCCGCCGCCGAGCACCGCCCGCTGCGCCGGGACCTCGACGAGGACGCCGAGTGGTCGCGGATCGTCGCCGCCTACGAGGCCGAGCACGGGCGCACCGTCGTCCCGGACGCCGAGCCCGCGCAGACGCCGGTCCCCCGGCCGGTCCCGCCGGCGGTCGACGAGGTGGACGACGAGGTGGACGACCTGCCCGCCGAGGAGCACTACGAGCCGCCGCCCGCGCCGCCGGTCCCGATGCCCTCGCCGTCGACCCTGTACGCCGTGCTGCTGGCCGCGGCCGGCGTCGTGCTGGTCGGTGCTCCGGGGGTGCTGCGCCTGACCAGCGAGACCGGCCTGGTGCTCGGGGTCGCGGCGCTGGTCGGCAGTGCCGCGCTGGCGCTGTCCCGGATGCGCGACCGCGACGACGACGGCGACGACGGCGCCGTGGTCTGAGCACCGTGGTCCGGGCGCCGTGCTCTAGGTGGGCGCCGTGCTCCAGGTGCCGGCCGCCTCGGCGCAGACCGCTCGGCGGGCGAGGTCGGCGGCACCGACCAGCCCGGCCTGGGCGCCGAGCGCCGCGGCCACCATCCGCGGCCCGGGCCGGAAGCCACGACCCGGCAGTGACCGCCCGAGCCGCTCGCGCGCGGGGTCGAGCAGCATGTCGCCGAGCACGCTGACCCCGCCGCCGATCACGACGACGTCGGGGTCGAGGACCGTCGCGAGGTCGGCGATGCCCTGCCCGAGCCACTCGCCGACGTCGTTGACCAGGCTCAGCGCCACCGGGTCGCCGTCGGCCGCGGCGCGGGCCACGTCCTCGCCGGTCAGTCGCGACGGGTCGCCGTCGACGCGGTGGAGCAGCCGGGCCGCGGCGGCCGGCGAGCGGGTGGCCACCTCGCGTGCGGTGGTGGCCAGGGCGCTGCCGCTGGCGTACTGCTCCCAGCAGCCGCGGTTGCCGCAGGCGCACAGCCGGCCGTCGGGCACCACGCGCATGTGCCCCCACTCCCCCGCCACCCCGTGCGCGCCGCGCTGCAGCCGACCACCGGCGACGATCCCGCCGCCGATGCCGGTGCCGAGGGTGATGCACAGCGCGAGCTCCGCTCCCCGCGCGGCGCCGAAGCGGTACTCGGCCCAGGCCGCGGCGTCGGCGTCGTTGCCCACCCACAGCGGGCGCTGCAGCCGGGCGGCCAGGTCCCGCCGCAGCGAGGTGTGCCGCCAGGCCAGGTGGGGGCTGAACAGCACGACGTCGCCGGTGCGGTCGAACCAGCCCGCCGCGCCCACCCCGACGGCCGCGAGCGGTCCGCCGTGCCACACGGCGAGCTCCTCGACGACGCCGGCGATCGCGGCCTCGGCCTCGGCCACCGACGCGGTCGGCGTCGAACGGCGGGCGGTGCCGAGCACCGTCCCGTCGGGGGCGACGACGCCACCGGCCACCTTGGTGCCGCCGACGTCGACCCCCAGGGCGGGCAGCCCCGCGGGGTCGGTCCGGTCGGCGGTCACTCAGCCGAGCTCGATGTGCTGCACCTGCGCCTGCGGCGGCGCCGGCGCGGGCTCCTCCGGCCGGGCCGGAGCCTCGGGCGGGGTCGCCACCGTCCGCAGCGCGACCGCCGCGGAGGCCAGCAGGTCCGCCAGCGCCTCCGACACCTCCGGCCGCCGGGCGACGGCCGCCGCCCGGCACACCGGACACCACTGACAGTCCCCGCCCGGCACGTGCGTGGTGTCCGCGTGCCCGGTGTCCGCGTGCCCGGTGTCCGCGTGCCCGGCGCCCGCGTGCCCGGCGCCCGCAGCGGCGCCGGACTCGGCCCAGGCCTGTCCCAGACCGGTCACCAGCCGCCGTGCCTGGTCGAGCCAGTCGGCTCCCTCGGTCACTCCGTCCCCCTGTCCTGCGGCCCCGTGTCCGGCGACCCCGTGTCGTGTGGCTCCGTCGTCCGCGCCGGGTCCTGCGGCTCCGTCGTCTGCCCCGGGTCCTGCGGCTCCCTTGCCTGCGGCGGGTCCTGCGGCTCCCTCGTCCGCGCCGGGTCCTGCGCCGCCGCCGCCAGCAGGTCCACCGGCCACTGCTGCGGATCCGGCGCGAACCCGACCTCCAGCCGCGCCGCAGCGGTCCCCGCGTCGGCCAGCCCGCCCGAGGTCACCACGCAGCGGCGCAGCAGCGCGTCCAGCCGCACGGAGCGGCGGCCGCCCGCCGCGGTCAGCACGAGGTCGTCCTCCCAGCGCGTGAGCTGCACGCCCTCCCGCTCGGCGAAGGGCAGCGGCAGCGTGAGCCGCCAGCCGCCCTCCACCCGCTCGGGGGCGAGCTCGGGTGACTGCCCGGCGGGCTCCGGGAGGTCGGGCAGCAGCGCGGCGAGCACGTCGGCCCCGGCCGGCTCGACCGCGGCCTCGGCGACCTCTCGCACCGGGGCGACGTCGGCCAGCGCGGCCAGCGCGGCCTCCTGCTCGGCGGCGCGGGTGCCCGCCCAGTCCTCCGGCCCGCCGCCCGGCGACCGGCGCACGAGCACGCCCACCGGGTGCTGCCCGTGCACGGCCAGCGCGGTGGTGGCGGTCCGCAGCGCGGCCACGGCGGAGGGCCGTGGCCGGCCCACCAGCCAGACGGCGGTCCCGGCCGGGTCGGCGAGGGCCAGCCGGTCCAGCAGCGCCTCCAGCTCGGGGACCGCCGCCAGCGCCAGGTCGACCGCGCCCCGGCGGACCGTGCCGGCCCGCACCGCGGCGGTGCGCACGGCGGCCAGCACGCGGACCCGCGCGGGGAAGGCCTGGTCCAGCCACCAGCGCAGCGCACCCGGCAGTGCCACCAGCCCGGCACCGGTCCCCAGCGGACCGCCGTCGACGACGACGAGGTCGGTCCCGGGTCCCACGCCGCCCAGCGCGGAGAGGACGGCGAGCTCACCGGCGCCCGGCAGCGGAACCACCGACGTCGCCGGTGGCAGGCCGAGGTCGGGCAGCGTGGCCGCCAGCTCCGCCGCCCGCGCGCCCCACAGCGCCTCGAACGCGGCCTGCGGCTCGACGCGCACCACCTCGACGCCGTCGTCCGCCGTCCCGGCCGGCACCTCCTGGCGGGTCAGCAGGACCACCCGCCGCCCCGCCCGGGCGGCGCGCACCGCGGCGGCGGCGGCGAGGGTGGTCGTGCCGGCCCCGCCGGGACCGGTGAACAGCAGGGTGCGCACGGGGGTCAGCCCTCGACGCGCTTCTTGAGCTCCTTGAGCGCGGTGTCGAGGATGACCTTCTCGGCGCGGCGCTTCATCATCCCGAGCATCGGCATCGCGATGTCCACGGTCAGCCGGTAGGTCACCTCGGTCGTGCCGCCGGTCTCGCGCAGGGTGTAGGAGCCGTCCTGCCGCTTCATCAGCTTGCTGGTGACCAGGGTCCAGGAGACCTGCCGGTCGTCGTCCCAGGTGTAGTCGAGGACGTACTCGTCGGTGAGGACGGTGGCGTCGATGACGAACCGGACCCGGCGGGCGCGGCCGTCGGGCCCGCGCTCCTGCACCTCGACGGTGCGCGCGGCCCCCACCCACTGCGGATAGGCCTCGAAGTCGGCGATCACCGCCATGACGTCGGCCGCGGGCGCGGAGACGACGATCGACTGGGTGGACTGCTCGGCCATGCGCCAGAGGCTAGAGCGGTCTCCGTTCCCCCTGCAGGGCGGGCGTGGCGGCCACGGCTACTCCCCAGTAGCCCCAGCCGGTAGATTTCCCAGGACGTGTCCCGCGCGGGACCGCGGGCAGCGGCGCCCCGGCCGCGCGGAGGAGGAGGACCGAGCGTGCGCGAGTACAGCGTCCCGGCGACGACCGAGGTGGGGCCGTCCGAGGCACTCACCGACATGCTGGCCGAGAACGTCGCCGAACACGGCGACGAGGTGGGCCTGCGCATCCAGCGGGAGGGCCGCTGGGTGGACGTCACCTGGCGGGAGTTCGGGGAGCAGGTCGCGGGCGTGGCCAAGGGGCTGGTCGCCGCGGGCGTGCAGCCCGGCGACCGCGTCGCCCTGCAGGCCAAGACCCGCTACGAGTGGACCGTCATCGACTACGCCATCTGGTCGGCCGGTGCCGTCACCGTCCCGGTGTACGAGACCTCCAGCCCCGACCAGGTCGCCTGGATCCTCTCCGACTCCGGCGCGGTCGCCGCGATCGTCGAGAAGGCGGAGCACGCCACCGCCGTCGACTCGGTGCGCGACCAGGCCCCCGACCTCGGCCCGCTCTACGTCATCGAGGACGACGCCGTCGGCACGCTGACCGCCGCGGGCGCCGACGTCCCCGACAGCGAGCTCGAGGCCCGCCGGGCGACGCTGGGGGCCGACAGCCTGGCCACGCTGATCTACACCTCGGGCACCACCGGCCGGCCCAAGGGCTGCGAGCTGACCCACGGCAACTTCCTGTTCGAGGTCGGCAACGGCATGAGCCTGCTCGACCGGTTCATGAACGTGCAGGGCTCCCTGCTGCTGTTCATCCCGCTGGCGCACGTGCTCGCCCGGGTCATGCAGGTCGGCGCGGTCAAGACCCGCACCGTCCTCGGCCACACCCCCGACGTGAAGAACCTGGTCGAGGACCTCGGCGGGTTCAAGCCGACCTTCGTCCTGGCCGTCCCGCGGGTGTTCGAGAAGGTCTTCAACCAGGCCAAGGCCAAGGCCGAGGGCGCCAGCCCGGTGAAGGGGAAGATCTTCGACCGGGCCGCCCAGGTGGCCATCGCCTGGTCGAGCGCGCAGGACACCGGCGGCCCCGGGCTCGGGCTGCGCGCCCAGCACGCGCTGTTCGACCGGCTCGTCTACAGCAAGCTGCGCTCCGCCCTCGGCGGCCGCTGCCTGGGCGCCATCTCCGGCGGCGCCCCTCTCGGCGACCGGCTGGGGCACTTCTTCCGCGGGGCCGGCGTCACCGTCTTCGAGGGCTACGGCCTGACCGAGACCACCGCCGCCGCCTCGGTCAACCACGACCGCGCACTGCGGATCGGTTCGGTCGGCCGCCCGCTGCCCGGCGTCGGGTTCCGCATCGCCGACGACGGCGAGATCCTCGTCCGCGGCGGCGTGGTCATGCGCGGCTACTGGAAGAACGAGCAGGCCACCGCCGAGGCGATCGACCCCGATGGCTGGTTCCACACCGGCGACATCGGCGAGATCGACGCCGACGGCTTCACCCGGATCACCGGCCGCAAGAAGGAGATCCTGGTGACCGCGGGCGGCAAGAACGTCGCCCCGGCGGTGCTCGAGGACCGGCTGCGGGCACACCGGCTGGTCAGCCAGTGCATCGTCGTCGGCGACCAGCGGCCCTTCATCGCCGCGCTGGTCACCCTCGACGAGGAGGCGCTGCCGGGCTGGCTGGAGAGCAAGGGCAAGCCGGCCGGCACCCCGGTCGCCCAGCTCGTCGACGACCCGGACGTCAGGGCGGAGATCGACGCCGCCGTCGCCGAGGCCAACAAGGCCGTCTCCCAGGCCGAGGCGATCAAGAAGTACCGCGTCCTCGGCACGGACTTCACCGAGGACAACGGGATGCTCACCCCGAGCCTGAAGCTCAAGCGCTCGGTGGTCGTCAAGGAGTTCGACGCCGAGGTCGAGGCGCTCTACTCGCGCTGAACGAGCACCCCTGGGCCCCCGCCGCGCACCCGCGGCGGGGGCTCAGTCGTCGAGCAGGGCGGCGAGGTCGGCGGCGATCGTCGTCCAGGACCAGCGCTCCTGCACCCACGCCCGCCCGGCGGTCCCCATGGCGCGGGCCCGGGCAGGGTCGTCGAGCAGCGCCGTCACGGCGGCGGCCACGGCCTCCGGTGAGCGGGGGTCGGCCACCACGGTGCCGGTCTCGCCGTCGCGGACGGCCTCCGGGGCACCGCCGGACGTGCCCGCCACCACCGGCAGCCCGACGGCGGCGGCCTCGAGGTAGACCATCCCCAGGCCCTCGACGTCGAGCCCGCCGCGGCGGGTGCGGCAGGGCATGGCGAACACGTCGCCGGCCGCGTAGTGCTCGGGCAGCCGCGCCGGCGGCACCGGGCCGGTCAGCACCACGGAGCCGCCCAGCCCCCGGTCGGCCACCGCGCGGCGCAGCCGGCCCTCGTCCGGACCGCCGCCGACCAGCAGCAGGCGTGCGTCCGGGTGCCGGGCGAGGACCCGCGGCCACCCGGCGACGAGCACGTCCTGCCCCTTGCGCGGCACCAGCCGGGACACGCACACGACGACCGGCGCCTCCCCCAGCCCGTACCGCCGGCGCACACCGCTCCCGTCGGCCGACGGGGTGAACCGGTCGACGTCGACCCCCGGGGACAGCTGGGCCAGCCGGGTGCGCCCGCCGAGCGCGGGTTCCAGGCGGCTGCGGGTGTAGTCGCTGATGTAGGTGAGGACGTCCAGGCCGCCGGCGATCCGGCGCATGAGCTGCCGGGCGCCGGGCAGCGCGACCCAGCCGGTCTCGTGGCCGTGGGTGGCCCCCACCAGGCGGCGCACGCCGGCGGCGCGCAGGGCGGGCGCGACGAGACCCAGCGGCGCGGCCGCGCCGAAGAACGCGGTGTCGCAGCCGTGCTCGACCGCCAGCGCGGCGGCGGCGCGTGAGGTGGCCGGGGTGGGCAGCAGCATCGCGGTCCGCTGCCGGACCACCGGGTAGGGCAGCTGCGCGTCGTACCGCTCCCAGCCCGGCGAGCGTGAGGCCAGGACGACCAGCGACTCCGGCGGGCGGCGCTCGAGCAGGGCCGCGACGAAGGTCTGGATGCCGCCCTGCCGCGGGGGGAAGTCGTTGGTGACGACGAGGGTGCGCCGGGCGCTCACCGGTCGTCCAGCCGCAGCCAGTCCTCGGCCATCGCGATCCGCTGCGCCGCGGTCGGGTGCGAGCCGAACCACCACTGCCACGGCACCGGCGGGCTCGGGTCGGAGACGTTGGTCTCGGCCAGCCGGCGCTGCATCTCCTCGAATGCCGCCGCGTTCCCGGTGAGGTCGAGGGCGTGCAGGTCCGCGCGGGCCTCCACGTGCCGCGAGACCAGGTTCTGCACCGGCGTGGACACCAACGTCCCGACCGCGATCAGCAGCAGCGCGAGCGGGACCACGCGCGGGTCGCCCGGGGACTCCGCGCCCGCCCGGCGCAGCAGCGGCGCCCAGGTCAGCAGCCAGCCGAGCAGGGCGACGGCGGCGGCCGCGCCGAGCGCGCCGATCAGCGTGCCGGTGAGGACGTCGTCGGTGGCCACGTGCCCGAGCTCGTGGGCGACGATCGACTCGATCTCGTCGTCGGGGACGCTGGTCAGCAGCGTGTCGTAGAGGACCACCCGGCGGGTCGACCCGAACCCGGACACGTACGCGTTGAGCGACGTCGTCCGCCGCGAGGCGTCGGCCACCAGGACGTCCTCGACCGGCGTGCCGCTCTCCTCGGCGAGCGCGAGCAGGTCGGTGCGCAGCGGACCGGCCGCCAGCGGGGTGAAGGAGTTGAACGCCGGCTCGATGACGACCGGGTAGAGGAAGGAGCCGGCCACGACCAGCGCGGCCGCGCCGCCGGCGGCCCAGGCCCACCAGGTGCGGGGCGCGCGCCGGGCGAGGGCGACGAGCACCAGCAGGCCGAGCGCGGTGAGCGCGGCGTCGATGGCGGTGGAGACGGCGACGTCGCGCAGCCACAGCGGCCACGAGCGGGTGGACAGCCCGTAGCGGTGCCGCACCATCTCGCCGTAGGCGGAGATCGGCAGCGTCGCCAGCCGGCCGACGACGAGCAGCGCCACGGCGCCCAGGAGCACGGTGAGCGGCCACCGGCTCCCGGTCGGGCGGGCGAGGGCGCCCACCAGGCGGCTGCCCAGCCGGGTGAGCCCCAGCACCGCCGAGACCGCCAGCCCGAGCAGCAGGTTGGCCAGGGACGCGGGGCGGATGGCGGCGGCGAGCGCCTCGGCCCGCGCGACGGCGGCGGCGGGCAGGCCGGCGTCCTCGCTGACCGGAGCGGGTCCGCCGGGCGGGGTGGGCAGCAGGGTCCACGGCGTACGGACGGCGATGACCACCACGAGCGCCGCGCCGAGCACGGCCGCGACCAGCAGGGCGGCCCGGCGTGGGCTCACCCGGCCGATCCTAGGCGGACCGGTCCGGACGTCGACCGACCCCTGACGACGCCGGGGGCCGGTGACCCGAGGAAGGGGTCACCGGCCCCGGTGAGGTGGTGGACTACGCGATGCGGCGCATGGCGGTGATGCCACCCATCGCGTCGACCGACACGACCTTCACCGGCTGACCCGAGGTGGACGCGTGCACCATCTGCCCGTTGCCGATGTACATCGAGACGTGGCTGACCGGGCTGTAGTAGAAGATCAGGTCGCCCGGCTGCAGGTCCGCCCGCGAGACGGCGGTGCCCATCCGCGACTGCATGCTGCTGGAGTGCGGGAGGCTGATCCCGGCCGCCGCGTAGGCGTACTGGGTCAGGCCGGAGCAGTCGAAGGCGTTGGGACCGCCGGCGCCCCAGACGTAGGGGTCACCGACCTGGGCCAGCGCCGTCTGCACCGCGGTCTGCCCGGCGCCACTGCCACCACTGCCCGCGGACGCCGCCGGCGCGGGGGCGGACGCCGCCGGCGCGGGGGCGGGCGCCGCCGCGCGGGTGGCTGCGGGCGCCGGAGCGCTCGGAGCGGCGGACTGCCCGCCGGCGCCACCGGACGGAGCGCCGGCCGTCTCACCGGACGCGCCGCCGGCCGCCTCGGCCTCCGCGGCGGCGGCAGCAGCAGCGGCGGCAGCAGCAGCGGCGGCCCGGCCGGCCTCCTGCGCGGCCAGGGCCGCCTGCCGCTCGGCCTCGGTGAGCGCGGCGAGCTGCGCCTGGTAGTCGGCGATGTCGCCCTCGAGCCGCTCCTCCTGGGCGCTGAGGCCGTCGAGGGTGCGCTGCGCCTCGGCCTCGGCGGCGTCGGCCTCGGCCTGGGCCCGCTGCGCGGCGACCGCCGCCTGCGAGACCTGGTCGAGCACGGAGCTGGTGTGGCCGGCGATCTGGTCGAGCGTGGCCAGCGAGCTGACGAAGTCCTCGGCGGAGTCGCTGCTCATCAGCAGGTCGAGCCCGGCGAGGGTGTCACTGTGCCCGCCGGTGTAGGCGCTGCGGGCGACCTGCCGGATCTGGCCGTCGAGGTCCTGCAGCTGCGACTGCGTGTCGGCGGCGGCCCGGTCGGCCTGGTCGGCGGCGGCCTGCTGCTGGGCCAGGACCTCGCGGGCCTCGTTGACCTGCTCGCTGAGGACCTCGAGCCGGTGACCGGCCTCGGCGGCGAGCTGGGCGGCCTGCTCGGAGGTGGTGGCCTGCTCCGGGTCGGCGGCCGCCGTGCCGGGCAGGAGGCTCATGGTCAGCGCCGCGGTGGTGCCGACGAGCACGACCCGGCCGAGGCGGCGGGCTCGCGACGGGCGGTGCGGGCCGGCGATCCGGGTGGGAGCGGTGGACTGTGCGCGGGCATGCCCCAGGGAGGGGCGGGGGGTCGCCACGGGCGGCGGCTCTCCGTTTCTTCCTCAGCTACCGCCTACCGAGTTAGCTGACGGGTTCGGGCTGGGAAGACGTGCCCTATCTCCGTACACCGGTCGGGACCGGCGCACACGAGAACTCACCCCAGTGCTGCGGTGGGTCCCCGGCTCACCTCGCGCACCCCAGGGAGGGGCGTCCGGTGACTCGGCGGTGCCCGGCCGAGGTCACCTCGTGGTGGGTGACGACCACCCGGCTGGACGCGGCCACAGTACGGACGTGATGCAGTTGTGACAAACGAGGGGTGCGGGGACTGTGAGGACACACACGGTCAGGAGCCGCGCCACTCCGAGGTGTCCCCGGATCGGGTGTCCCCGCTGGTCGTCAGCCCGTGCGCCGGCGCCCGTCCCCCGACGGCCGGTGCCGCAGCGGGGGCACCAGGCCACCCTCGGCCAGCGCCCGCACGGCCCGGCGCTCGACGTCGTCGAGCTCCACCACCACGCCGGGCCGCGGCACGGCGGCGTCCGCCGCCCGGGCCGCCGGGACCGGTGGCACGGGCAGCAGCACGGGGGTGGTGTCCCGCTCCCCCGGCGGAGCGCCCAGCAGGGCGGTGACGACGCAGTCGGCGCAGCCGGCGCCGCGTGCGGTGCACGAGTCGCAGTCGATGAGCATGGCCGTGTCCCTCCGGTGGCCCCCGCCGCTCCGCCCGGTGCCGGGCCGCGGTCGGGACGGGTCTCCCTGTCGGTCTGTCCGCACGCTAGGGACGACCACCGACAGTCCCGGCTCAGCTGCCCGCGTACTCCCAGTGCCAGGGTTCCTCGCGGCCGTTGCCCGGGTCGGCCCACGTGGGGTGCAGCCAGCCGAACCGGCCGGCGTTGGCCACCATCCAGGCGTACTGCGGGGTGCCGAAGCCGTCGATGCCGCCGCAGAGGTCGACCGCGAGCCCCCAGCCGTGGTTGCTGGTCCCCGGGACCGCGGCCAGCGCCGGTTTCTCGCCGTAGAGCCGAACCTGGCCGGCGTAGGTCCGGTAGGAGTCGGTGATGCAGACGGGCTGCCCGAAGGCCGCCGCGTAGGCCTCGCCCATCGCCCGGTAGGCCGCGGCGGCGTCGCAGCGCAGCGAGTGGCCGCCCACCCCGATCGGGCACAGCGCGCTCGGCGGGATGAGCCCGTTGGGGTAGCCGCCCCACGAGCGGGCGCCGTCGAAGCCGGGCGGGTGGACGGCGTTGCCGCACTCGACCCGCGGCGCGCCGGCGGTCGGCCCGGGGGCGGGCTCCTCCGGCCGCGGTCCCAGGCTGGGCCGCCCGACGTGCACCACCTGCTCGACGGGCAGCCGGCGGACCACGACCGCGCCGGCCCGCCCGTCGGCGGCCAGCATCGTCCGGCTGTCGAGCGCGATGCCGACGTGGCCCAGCCCCGACTCGGGGGTGCCGAGGAAGACCAGGTCACCAGGCAGGACGTCGGCCGGGTCGACCGGCGTGCTGACCGCGAACAGGGCGGCCTGGTCGTCGGGCAGGTCGATGCCGGCTGCGCCGTAGGCCGTGGACACCAGCGACCCGCAGTCCCAGGAGTCCGGCCCGGCCGTCCCCGGCGCGTAGGGCCTGCCCAGGGCGTCCATCGCCGCGGTGACCGCCGCGATCGTCTCGGCGGGCAGCACGAGCAGGGACGTCGGCGCGCGCGGGAACTGCGCCGCGCCCCGCTGCGCCCCGCCGGCGGCGGCGGCGATCGGCGTCAGCCCGGCGCGCAGGCCCTGGACCGGGTCGAGCATCTCCGCCGCCGGCGGCGGGACGACCCCGGCCCCGCCCAGCTGGTCGACGTAGGCGCGCCAGTTGGCCGCCGTCTGGGTGTTGACGTCGACCTGCTGCCGCTGCAGGTCCGACAGCTGCCGGTCGACGTCGGCGAGGGTCGCGTCGAGCTCGGCGGTCACCGCGTCGGCGGCGGCCTCGAGGTCGGCCACCTCCGCGGCCAGCTCGTCGGCCTGCTGCCGCGCCCCGGCGAGGGCGGCGTCCGCGGTGGCCTGCTGCGCCAGCGCCGCCCGCCGCTGCTCCTCGGCGGCCCCGACCACCGCGGCGGTGTGGTCGTCGACGGCCTCGAGGTAGCCCAGTGCCGCGACGACGTCGGCCGGGTCGCCGCCGTTGAGCAGCACGGTGAGCGCGGTCAGCGCGCCGCCGTCCCGGTAGACCGCCGCGGCGTACCGGGCCACGACCTCCTGGTCCTGCGCCAGTGCACCCTCGGCCGACTCGACCGTCGCGCGGGCGGCGTCGACGTCGGCCTGCGCGTCGGCCAGCTGCCGGCGGGCCGCGGCGACCTCGGTCTCCCGCTGCTGCAGGTCGGCCTGGACCTCGGCGGCGCGCCGCTGCAGGCGGTCGAGCGCCTCGCTGTCGAGGACGCCGCTCGTGCCGCCGGGCTGGTCGCTCGGCTCCGCGCCCGCCGGCCCCGCCGGCGGCACCGCCAGCAGGACGGCGGCCGCCACCGTGACCAGCACCGACGCCGGGCTCCGGCGGGTGCGCCACGGGCGGCGCGGGCGCATCGGTCCCCCCTGCTGATCCGGACCCACCGGGTCCGCCGGGGCATCGTCGTCCCCGCGCAGCCGCCCCTGCAACCGGCTGTGGCGCCGCCCGCCCCCGCCGCCGGCGAGGCGTCCCCCGGGCGGGTCGCGGGGCGCGCGTCCCCGGGACTGTCCGACCCCCGGCCTACCGTCCCGCCGTGCTCTTCCCCGCCAGTGGCACGGGCTCCTCGCTGCCGCGCCACGAGCAGGCCCCGGCGCACGGTGACCGGCCGATCCCCCGCTCCCGCCCGGCTCCTCCCGTCCGGGAGCCCGCCGTCCCCGCCCGCTACGTGCAGGCGAGCATCGACGACCTCGGGACGCCGCTGGCCGGCACCACCTTCGTCGTCGTCGACCTCGAGACCACGGGGGGATCGCCCAAGGACAGCGCGATCACCGAGATCGGGGCGGTCAAGGTCCGCGGGGGCGAGGTGCTCGGGGAGTTCCAGACGCTGGTCGACCCGGGCTGCGAGGTCCCGCCCTACATCAGCGTGCTCACCGGGATCACCACGGCGATGGTCGCCACCGCCCCGCGGATCGGCGCGGTGCTGCCGGCCTTCCTGGAGTTCGCCCGCGGCGCGGTGCTCGTGGCGCACAACGCCCCCTTCGACCTCGGCTTCCTGAGGGCGGCCTGCGAGCAGACCGGCACCGCCTGGCCCGCGGCCGCCTCGGTCGACACCGCGGTCCTCGCGCGGCGGCTGCTGTCCCGCGACGAGGTGCCCAACTGCAAGCTGGCCACCCTGGCGCCCTACTTCTCCGCCACGACCTCGCCGTGTCACCGCGCCCTCGACGACGCCCGCGCGACCGTCGACGTCCTCCACGGCCTGTTCGAACGACTCGGTCCCCTCGGGGTGACGTCGCTGGAGGAGCTGCACGGACTGACCCGCCAGGTCGACCCCGTGCGCCGCACCAAGCGCCACCTCGCCGACGGCGTCCCCTCCGGCCCCGGCGTCTACGTGTTCCGCGGCCCGCGCGACGAGCCGCTCTACGTCGGGACGTCCAACGACCTGCGCACCCGCGTCCGCAGCTACTTCTCCTCCGGCGAGCAGCGCAGCCGCATGACCGAGATGGTGGCGTTGGCCCAGCGCATCGAGGCGGTGTCCTGCGCGCACGACCTCGAGGCCGCCGTCCGGGAGCTGCGGCTGATCGCGGAGCACAAGCCCCGCTACAACCGCCGCTCGCGCTTCCCCGAGCGCGCGCTGTGGCTGAGGCTCACCGACGAGCACTTCCCCCGGCTGTCCACGGTCCGGCGGGTCCGGCCCGGCGCGGGCGTGTTCCTCGGCCCGTTCGCCGACCGGCGCGCCGCCGACATGGCCACCGCCGCCATCCACGAGGCGCTCCCGCTGCGCCAGTGCACCACCCGGCTGTCCCCGCGGGTGCCCACGAGCACCTGCGCCCTGTTCGGGATGGGCCGCTGCGGAGCGCCGTGCGCGGGCCACCAGTCGGTCGAGGAGTACGCGCGGATCGCCGCCGTGCTGCGCGCCGCCGTCGACGGCGACCCGACCGCACTGGTCCAGCCGCTGCTCGGCCGCGTCGACCGGCTGTCGGCCGAGCACCGCTTCGAGGACGCCGGGGTCCTGCGCGACCGGGTGGCGG
The DNA here is from genome assembly GCF_041028265.1 of Geodermatophilus amargosae. Lineage (GTDB taxonomy): Bacteria > Actinomycetota > Actinomycetes > Mycobacteriales > Geodermatophilaceae > Geodermatophilus > Geodermatophilus amargosae_A. Next base: position 138,969 of record NZ_JABGCW010000005.1, on the reverse strand, counting down.
TCCTGGTGCGCGCGGTGCGCCGGCGCCAGCGGCTGCAGTCGCTGGCCGCCGTCCCCGAGCTGGCGATCGCCCGGCCCGACGGCGAGGGCGGCTGGGCGCTGTCGATCGTGCGCCGCGGCCGGCTGGTCGCCGCCGGGTGCGCCCCGCGCGGGACGTCGGTGCGCGACACCCTGGCCGGCCTGCGCGCCACCGCCGAGACCACCCCGGACGACGACGGCGAGCTGGCCGCGACGGTCGACGAGACCGAGCTCGTCATGCGCTGGATGGAGAAGCCCGGCACCCGGCTGGTCGAGGTCACCGGCACGCTGGCCTGCGTCGCTCCCGGCACCGGCGGGCTCAGCGGCTTCCTCGCCCGGGTCGAGGCCGGCCGCGCGCTGCGCGACCCGTTCGCCGACGGCCGCCAGCTGGGCACCCGGAGCCGTCCGGAGCGGGTGACCGGCGGCTCCCCGGCGGTCGGCGGCGGAGGGGTGCCGCCGCTAGCATCCCCGACGTGATCACCGCCATCGTGATGATCGACGCCGCCACCGACGCGATCCCCGAGGTGGCGGCCGCGATCGCCGACCTCGAGGGCGTCAGCGAGGTCTACTCGACCGCGGGTGAGGTCGACCTGATCGCGCTGGTCCGGGTCCGCGAGTTCGACCAGGTCGCCGAGGTGATCGCCGGGCGCATCAACAAGGTGCCCGGCGTCCTCGAGACCGAGACGCACATCGCCTTCCGCGCCTACTCCCGGCACGACCTCGAGGCGGCCTTCTCCCTGGGGCTCGAGGGCACGGGCTAGGCCTCAGCGGCCGGCGGCCTCGCGGCTGACGGCCACCCACCGGTCGAGCAGCGTCGCGGCCCGGCCGTCGTCGACCGCGGCGGCGGCCCGCTGCAGCCCGGCGGCGAGCACGTCCGGGAGTTCCCCGCCGCGCTCGTCGAAGGCGGCCAACGCGGCCGCGGCGTTGAGCAGGACCGCGTCGCGCACCGGCCCGCGGTCGCCGTCGAGGACCCGCCGGAAGACCGCCGCGTTGTGCGCCGGGTCCCCGCCGCGCAGGGCGCCCGGGCCGGCCGCCGCGATCCCGAGGGCGGCCGGGTCGACCCGCCCCGGGGTCACCGCGCCGTCGCGGGCCACCCACACCCGCGACGTCGTCGCGGTGGTGAGCTCGTCGAGGCCGTCGTCGCCGCGGAAGACCAGGGCGCGGGCGCCGCGGCCGGCGACCACCTCGGCCAGCACCGGCGCCATCCGGGCGTCCGCGCAGCCGATGGCGGCGGCCACCGGCCGCGCCGGGTTGGTCAGCGGCCCGAGGAAGTTGAAGACGGTACCGATGCCCATCTCCCGCCGCGGCGCCGCGGTGTGCCGGTAGCCGGGGTGGAAGACCGGCGCGAAGAAGAAGCCGATGCCGGCCTCGCGCACGCAGCGGGCCACGGCCGCGGCAGGCAGGTCGATGACGACGCCGAGGGCCTCCAGCACGTCCGCGGCCCCGGAGGACGACGAGGCCGCCCGGTTGCCGTGCTTGGCCACCGGCACGCCCGCGGCCGCGGTGACCACGGCGGCCATCGTGGAGATGTTCACCGTGTGCGCGCCGTCGCCGCCGGTGCCCACGATGTCGACGGTGGCCACGGGCAGGTCGACCGGCGTCGCCTGCTCGAGCATCGTGGCCGCCAGCCCGGCGACCTCCTGCGGCGCCTCGCCCTTGGCCCGCAGCGCGACCGCGAACCCGGCCACCTGCGCCGGCGTCGCCTCCCCGGTCATCACCTCCCGCATGGCCCAGGCCGTGTCGGCGGCACTGAGGTCCTCACGGGCCAGCAGGCGCGTCAGGAGACCGGGCCACGTCGGCCCGGCGGTCGTGCCGGCGCTCACCGGCGAACGGGACGGCGGCCCCGGGCCGCGTGCGCGCGCAGCAGGTCGGCGACCACCTGCGGGGCGGTCAGCGGGTCGACCGGCAGCGCGAGCGTCGCGTCGGCCTGCGACCAGTGCGCCAGCCAGCGGTCGGGCTGCCGGGCGATGAGCACGCACAGGGCCGGGCGGTCGGCGACCTCCACGGTGATCTGGCGGGACAGCGCCAGGCCACCGGTCGGCTGCGCCTCGCCGTCGAGGATGCACAGGTCCACCCCGCCGCCGTCGACGGTGTCGACGACGTCCTCGCCGATGGCGCACTCCACCCAGGTCAGCGGGCCGACGTCGGGTGCCGGCCGGCGGCCGACGGCGGTGCGGACGGCCTCCCGGACCTCGGGCCGGGAGCTGTAGACCAGGACGGTCGCGGGCGCGTCGCTCACGCCCGGCAGCCTAGTGCCCAGGCGGCTCCCGTCCGGGTGGACGCGACCCCCGTCCGGGGGACGGTCTCGGAGCGGTCACGGCGCGGGCACGCCGTGCCACCCACGGTCGGTGCGTGTCGACAGCCGGTGCCATGATGGGCGGCGTGACAACGGCCCCCGTGGCGAGCAGCACCTTCGACACCTCGCGGGTGCACTCCCTGACCCGACCGAACATGGTCAGCGTCGGCACGATCATCTGGCTCTCGAGCGAGCTGATGTTCTTCGCCGGGCTGTTCGCCATGTACTTCACCGCGCGGGCGCGCGCGACCGAGGGCTGGCCGCCGGAACCCACCGAGCTGAACCTGCCGTACGCGCTGGTCTTCACGCTCGTGCTGGTGGCCTCGTCGGTCACCTGCCAGATCGGCGTGTTCGCCGCGGAGAGCGGCAACGTCTACGGCCTGCGCCGCTGGTTCACGATCACCTTCGTCATGGGCCTGATCTTCGTGCTCGCCCAGATGAACGAGTACCGCGTGCTGGTCATCGAGCACGGCACCAGCATCTCGAGCAGCACCTACGGCTCGGTCTTCTACATCACGACCGGGTTCCACGCCCTCCACGTCATCGGGGGCCTCGTGGCCTTCGTCTACGTGCTCATCCGGTCCACCATGGGCCGGTTCACGCCCGCGCAGGCGACCTCGGCCATCGTGGTCTCCTACTACTGGCACTTCGTCGACGTCGTGTGGGTCGGGCTCTTCGCCACGATCTACCTGATCCGCTAGGGAACCGGTGTCCACCACGAACCCCCAGTCCGACACCCAGCCCGACGAGGGGCCGCGGCGGTCGCGCTGGTCGCGCCGCCCGGCCGAGGGCACCCCGGCCGCCGCCGCCCGCGCCCGCCGCCGTTCCAAGCAGCGTCGCCGGATCGGCAACGTCGCCGCGCTCATGGCCGGCCTGGTCCTCACCGGCGCGCTGTACTCCACCTTCGCGCCGGCGCAGGCCGCCGACGAGGGCAGCGAGTCCAGCGCCGAGGCCGCCGGCCGCGAGCTCTACGAGCGCAGCTGCATCAGCTGTCACGGCGAGAACCTCGAGGGCGTGCCCAACCGCGGCCCGTCGCTGATCGGCGTCGGCGAGGCCTCCGTCTACTTCCAGGTGCACACCGGCCGCATGCCGCTGGTGCGCCAGGGCGCCCAGGCCCCCGACAAGCCGGCGATCTTCTCCGACGAGGAGATCGACCAGCTGATGGCCTACGTGCAGGCCAACGGCGGCGGCCCGGTGCTCCCCTCCGGCGACCTGCGCGACGGCGACCTCGCCGCCGGCGGCGAGCTGTTCCGGCTCAACTGCGCGCAGTGCCACAACTTCGTCGGCCAGGGCGGTGCGCTGTCCTCGGGCAAGTACGCGCCCAGCCTCGAGGACTCCAACGACCTCGAGATCTACGCCGCGATGCTGAGCGGGCCGGAGAACATGCCGGTCTTCGGGGACAACCAGATCACCCCCGAGGAGAAGCGGGCGATCATCAACTACGTGCAGACGATCACCGACATGCCGGACCCGGGCGGCGCCGGCATCGGCCGCATCGGCCCGGTCAGCGAGGGCCTGGTCATCTGGACCGTGGCGATCTCCGCGCTGTTGTTCGGGATCTTCTGGATGGGGAGCAAGGCGTGACCACGCACGACACCCGCCCCGGCACCACCGGCGGAGCGGACACGCCGGGCCCGCTGTACGGCGGCCCGGACGACGACTACACCCCCGAGCAGCTCGCCGCCCTCCCCCGCGAGGAGCTCGACCGCCTCGGCGCCCGGTATGACGGCGTGGAGGTCCTGCACGTCGAGCCGGGCCCCGAGCCGGGGTCGCCGATGGAGAAGCGCGCGGTGCGCCAGGTCGGGCTGATGTTCGCCCTCGCCGGCCTGTGCGCCTTCGCCTTCTGCGTCGTCTACGCCGGCGCCGGCTGGTTCCTCCCCGACTGGCAGTGGGAGCTGGGCAGCAGCACCTTCAGCGCCCTGTACACCCCGCTGCTCGGGCTGCTCATGGGCCTGGCGTTCACCTTCTTCGGCGTGGGCCTCGTGCTCTACACCAAGAAGCTGCTGCCGCACGAGACCGCCGTGCAGGACAAGCACGACGGCTCGCACTTCGACCGCGTCACCACGGGTGCGACGCTCGTGGGCGGCCTGCACAACAGCGGCCTGAAGCGCCGCAAGCTGATCACCCGCTCCCTGCTCTTCATGGGCGGCGGCCTGGGCCTGATGCTGGTCGCCCCCCTGGGTGGCCTCATCAAGAACCCCAACCGCGGCAACCCGCTGGGTACCACCCAGTGGGCCGAGGGCGTGCGCCTCGTCCGTGACGACGGCACCCCGGTCCGCCCCGGCGACCAGGAGCCCGGCTCGCTGGAGACCGTCTTCCCCGCCGTCCCCGGCGGCAACCACCAGACCGACGCCGCCACCATGCTCATCCGGCTGCGCCCCTCGCAGCAGGACGAGGCGGTGCCGCGGCAGGGCCAGGAGGACTTCGGCTACGGCGACTACGTCGCCTACTCGAAGATCTGCACCCACGCCGGCTGCCCGGTGTCGCTGTACGAGCAGGAGACCAGCCGGATCCTCTGCCCGTGCCACCAGTCCCAGTTCGACGTCACCCAGGGCGCCAAGCCGATCTTCGGCCCCGCGACCCGCTCGCTCCCGCAGCTGCCGATCACGGTCGACGACGAGGGATTCTTCGTGGCGCGCAGCGACTACATTGAGGCCGTGGGTCCCACTTACTGGAACCGGGAGCGCATCTGATGGCTCGTACCGCCACCGCGCCGGGCGCGCCCAAGACGGCTCTCGGCAAGGCCGCTCTCGAGGTCGACGACCGGCTCATCGTCGCCGGTCCGCTGCGTCGCACGCTGAACAAGGTCTTCCCCGACCACTGGTCGTTCCTGCTCGGGGAGATCGCGCTCTACTCGTTCATCATCCTGCTGCTGACCGGCACGTACCTGACGTTCTTCTTCCAGGCCGCGATGACCGAGGTCACCTACGACGGCTCGTACGCGCCGCTGCGGGGCGTCGAGATGTCGATCGCCTACGCCTCGACGCTGGACCTCTCCTTCGACGTCCGCGGCGGTCTGCTGATCCGGCAGATGCACCACTGGGCGGCGTTGCTCTTCGTCGCCTCGATCGTCGTCCACATGCTGCGGATCTTCTTCACCGGCGCCTTCCGCCGGCCGCGGGAGACCAACTGGCTGATCGGTGTCGCGCTGCTGGTGCTGGCCCTGGTCGAGGGCATGACCGGTTACACCATGCCCGACGACCTGCTCTCGGGCACCGGTCTCCGGATCATCAGCGCGATCATCCTGTCCATCCCGGTGATCGGGACGTGGGCGCACTGGGCGGTGTTCGGCGGCGACTACGTCGGTGAGCTGATCGTCGGCCGGTTCTACATCGTGCACGTGCTGCTGATCCCGGCGATCCTGCTCGGGCTGATCGCGCTGCACCTGCTCATCCTGGTGAAGCAGAAGCACACGCAGTTCCCCGGCCCCGGCCGCACCGAGCACAACGTGGTCGGCAACCGGCTCTTCCCGACGTTCGCCGGCAAGGCGACCGGGCTGCTGCTCGTGGTCTTCGGAGTCGTCGCCGCCCTGGGCGGGCTGGTCCAGATCAACCCAGTCTGGCTCTGGGGCCCGTACAACCCGGCGCAGGTCTCGGCCGCCTCGCAGCCCGACTGGTACGTCATGTTCCTCGACGGGTCGACGCGACTGTTCCCCGCCTGGGACATCTACCTGCCGGGGAACTACAACATCCCGGCACTGTTCTGGCCGACCCTGGTGCTACCCGGGATCCTCTTCACGCTGATGCTGGCCTATCCCATGCTGGAGCGGAAGCTCACCGGCGACACCGCGTCGCACCACCTGCTGCAGCGGCCGCGCGACGTCCCCGTCCGCACCTCGCTGGGCGTCATGGCCATCACCTTCTACCTGGTGCTGCTGCTGTCGGGTGGCAACGACGTCATCGCCGACAAGTTCGACATCAGCCTCAACGCGATGACGTGGGTCGGGCGCATCGGCCTGATCCTCCTGCCGCCCATCGCCTACGTGATCACCTACCGGATCTGCCTCGGTCTGCAGCAGCACGACCGTGAGGTCCTCGAGCACGGCATCGAGACCGGTGTCATCCGCCGGCTGCCGCACGGTGAGTTCATCGAGGTGCACCAGCCCCTCGGCCCGGTCGACGCCCATGGCCACGGCCAGCTGGCCTACGGCGGTGCTCCGGTGCCCAAGAAGATGAACCAGGTCGGCGGTGCCCGTCGCGCCATCCGCGGGTTCTTCTCCCCGATCGAGGAGCCCACGGCGGTCGAGCTCGAGCAGCGCGGTGAGGAGCGGGGTCTCGCCTCGGCCGAGCCGCAGCGCGAGCTGACCAGCAGCGGCCGGCCCACCGAGGGTGGCCGTCCGTCCGAGGGTGGGCGCCCCTCCGAGGGTGGCCGTCCCGCCGAGGGCGGGCGCCCCTCCGAGGGTGGTCGCCCCTCTGAGGGTGGCCGTCCGCAGGAGCCGCGCGACTAGCGCGATCGCACGACACCAGCAGGGCCCCGGTGGAGCACTCCACCGGGGCCCTGCTGCGTCTCACGGAGATCCGCGACTCTCCCCCGCGCCGCAGCCCCACCATGCACGCGGGGAGCTCGGCCGGCGCCCACCGGACTGACGAGGTACGGGCACGGGGCGACGACGGCGCGTCCACGGTGGCGCCCGCACACCTCGAGCAGCCACCCACGCGCGGTGCTCACGCCGTCGGCTGGTCACGGCAGCGCACTCGTCCGGTCCGGCTCCGCTCCCCGGACCACCTCCTGGGCCGTACGTCGTCCCAGGGGTTCACGCGCCTGCCGGCGTCCCGGCCCCTGCAGCGGCTCCTGCAGCAGCTCCTGACGACCGGGACTCCTGCCCGCGTCAACCGGGGTCCGGCGCCGGTGCGGCGGCGCCTGGACGTCCTCCAGCGGCCGGCTCGATGAACGGGCAGCCAGGGCGTCTGCGTGCGGGATCGCCCAGGGGCCGGAGCGGACCGCCGTCAGCCCTCCTGTGGACGCACGAGGGCCCCTCCCGCAGGTGCAGGAGGGGCCCTCGTCAGCTCGGGGACGTCAGCTGGACTGCGCGTTCTGCCCCGTGTAGTACTCGAACAGCAGGCCACCGACGGTGACCAGGACGCTGACGACGCCCAGCAGGATCAGCCAGTCGTACCAGAACGCCAGGCCCAGGCCGGTGACCGCGGCGGCCGACGCCAGGGCGAACGGCCAGTAGCTCGCCGGGCTGAAGAACCCCAGCTCACCGGCGCCCTCGGCGATCTCGGCGTCCTTGCGGTCCTCGGGGCGGGCGTCGATGCGCCGCGCGACGAACCAGAAGAAGCCGCCGATCAGACCGCAGAGCCCGCCGGAGAGGATCAGCGCCGTGGTGCCGATCGGCTCACGGGACCAGACGCCATACACGGCTGCGGTGATGATGCAGAAGACCGCGATGAGGTTGAAGATGAGCGCCTCGACCTTCACGGTCGTCCTCCCTGCGCAGCGTCGGTGCGGTGGTGGTGGATGCCGGCGGTCACGTCAGTCGGCCGCACGCTGGTAGTAGCCGTCGCCGACGCGGAACGGCCGGGTGGTCGTCGCCTCGCCCTCCTGGCCGATGCTCTCCAGCGCCTCGCGGGTGCTCTGGCCCTGCTCGCGGGCCGCCAGGTAGGAGTCGTAGTCGTCGGCGCTGACCACGCGGACCTCGAAGTTCATGTACGCGTGGTAGCTCCCGCACAGCTCGGCGCACCGGCCCACGTAGGAGCCCTCCTCGTTCGGGTGCACCTCGAAGACGTTGTCCCGGCCGTTCTCGTTGCCCGGGATGACGTCGAGCTTGAAGAGGAACTCCGGCACCCAGAAGGAGTGGATGACGTCGGCGGAGGCGACCTCGAACCGGACGTCCTGGTCCACCGGGATCACCAGGATCGGGATCTCGTCGGTCGCGCCGACGGTGTTCACCGGCTCACCGTCCGGGCCGGTGGTGTCGGGGTAGACGAACTGCCAGTTCCACTTGAACGCGTTGACCGCGATCGTCGTGTCGGGGTCGTCGCTGCGCTCCTGCACGTCGTTCTGCACCGTGACGGTGAAGAAGAACAGGCCCGCGATGATGATGAACGGGAAGATCGAGTACGCGATCTCCAGCGGCAGGTTGTAGGCCGTCTGCCGCGGGAGGTCGTCGCCCTTCTTCCGGTGCATGATCACCGACCAGACGATCAGGCCCCACACGATGAACCCGATGACCAGGGCGGCGATCACCGAGCCGGTCCACAGCTGGCGGACCCCGGTGGCCTCCTCGGTGACGCCCTCGGGGAAGCCGAAGCGCCAGAACTCGTTGTTCAGGTCGCACCCGGTGAGGGTGAGCACCCCCAGGAGACCGAGCGCGGCGACCCGCGCGAGCCTGCTGCGTCGAGCCACTGCTCGCTGCCTCCTCGTCCTCCGTCCGGGGGACCCCGGACGGTTCTCCGGCGCGTCCGGCAGCGGGTGTCCCGCGCCGGCTGGTGCGCCGACCACAGTCTGGGCCGAGACTAGCCGACCCCGCACGGCGGCCGAGCACCGGAGAGCAGGGACCGGCGGGTCGGGCGGGGCGGCCGGGACACCGGTGACCGGGCGGTCCGTGGGGCTCCTCACCGTGGCACCTCCCCGTCCGCGCGGGCGGTTAGAGTCAGGACCGTGTGGACGCGGCTGCTGACCCCCCGATGGGTCCTGCTGCACCTGCTGGTCGCGGTGCTGTTCGTCGCCACCTTCCTCCTCGGCTACTGGCAGCTGACCAAGGCCGAGAACGGCGGCGGCGCGGTCAACTGGAGCTACGCGCTGCAGTGGCCGCTCTACGGGTTCATGGGCCTGTGGTTCTACGTCCGCATGGTCCGCGTCGAGCTCAACCGCCACCCCGACGAGGAGGAGCCCAGCTCCGCCGTCGTCCTCTACCAGCGGCCGCGGGTCGACACCACCGGCGACCCGGAGCTGGCCGCGTACAACGCCTACCTCGCCGAGCTGAACGAGAAGGCACTGGGACAGCGGGGTCCGGGTGGCCGCTGAGCGCGCCGCGCGCCCGGCCACCGACCGTGGCGTGCCCGCCGCCCTGACCCGCTACCGCGTCCTCGCCCACGTCGTCGGCGTGATGCTCCTGCTGCTGGTGCTGGTCGCCATGCCGCTGAAGTACCTCGCCGACGTCCCCGGCCCGGTGGCGGTCATCGGCCCCGCGCACGGTTTCCTCTACGCCGTCTACCTGCTGACGGCCTTCGACCTGGCCCTGCGCGCCCGCTGGAGCGCCAAGGGCACCGTCCTGGTGCTGCTGGCGGGGACGATCCCCTTCCTCTCCTTCGTCGCCGAGCGCTGGGTCACCCGACGCACCCGCGCCGGCGAGCGGGTCTGACGCCCGACGTCGGTCCCACCCCGCACCGCCTCTCGACCCCGGAGGACCCCCGCCCCATGTGTGGCCTGCTCGCCTACCTGTCCACCGACGCGCCCCGGGTCGCCGAGGCCCACGTCGACGACGTCCGGGAGGCGCTGCACTGCCTGCACCACCGCGGTCCGGACGACACCGCGGTCTGGTCCGACGACCACGTCGTCCTCGGCTTCAACCGGCTGTCGATCATCGACGTCGAGGGCAGCCCGCAGCCGCTCCCCTACGCCGGGGACCGCTACCGGATCCTCTTCAACGGCGAGATCTACAACTACGTCGAGCTGCGCGAGGAGCTGCAGGCGGCCGGCGCCCGGCTGGCCACGCACGGCGACACCGAGACGATCGTCGCCGGCTACCACCTCTGGGGCCAGGACGTCGTCCGGCGGCTGCGCGGGATGTTCTCCTTCGTCATCTGGGACACCCACACCCGGACCGCCTTCGGCGCCCGTGACCCCTTCGGCATCAAGCCGCTGTTCACCGCGCGCCTCGCCGACGGCGGCCTGGTCTTCAGCTCGGAGAAGAAGGCGCTGCTGCAGCTGCTCGGCGGCAGCGCGGCCGCGGGCGGCGTCGACCCCGCGTCGCTGCAGCACTACCTGACGCTGCAGTACGTGCCGGAGCCCGCGACGCTGCACCGGGGCATCCGCCGGATCCAGAGCGGCACCAGCTTCACCGTCGTCGACGGCGAGCTGGCCACCGCCCGCTACTTCCACCCCGCGTGGACGCCGCGTCCGGTGCCGGCCGGCGGTGAGCAGGAGCTCTACGAGCGCATCGCCGACGTCCTCGACGAGTCGGTGGCCAAGCACATGCGCGCCGACGTCACGGTCGGGTCGTTCCTGTCCAGCGGCATCGACTCGACGGCGATCGCCGCGCTCGCGCACCGCCACAACCCCGACCTCATGACCTTCACGGTCGGCTTCCAGCGGCAGGCGCAGTCGGAGATCGAGATCGCGGCGGAGTCGGCGTCGATCCTCGGCGTCAAGCACGTGCCGGTGGAGGTGACCGCCGAGGAGTTCGCGGCGGCCATCCCCGAGGTGGTCTGGTACCTCGACGACCCGGTCGCCGACCCCGCGCTCGTGCCGCTGTACTTCGTGGCCCGCGAGGCGCGCAAGCACGTGAAGGTGGTGCTCTCCGGCGAGGGCGCCGACGAGCTGTTCGGCGGCTACACGATCTACCGCGAGCCGATCAGCCTGGCCTGGGCCTCGACGCTGCCGCCGGCCGGCCGCCGCGCGATGGCCCGCATCGCCGACCTGCTGCCCGAGGGCGTCCGCGGCCAGGACCTGCTGCGGCGGGCCTCCACCCCGCTGGAGCAGCGGTACTACGGCAACGCCCGGAACATGCGCGACGACGAGCTGGCCGCGCTGCTGCCCGGCCGCGACCCCGACCTCTCGCACGTCTCGGTCACCGAGGCGCTGTACCGGCAGACCCGCGAGGCCGGCTACGACGACGTGACGGCCATGCAGTACGTGGACCTGTTCACCTGGCTGCGCGGCGACATCCTGGTCAAGGCCGACAAGATGACGATGGCCAACTCCCTCGAGCTGCGCGTGCCGTTCCTCGACCCCGAGGTGTTCGCCATCGCGAGCTCCCTGCCGGTCGAGCAGCGGGTCCCGCGCCGCGGGGACGCCACCAAGTACGCGCTGCGCCAGGCGATGCGCCAGATCGTGCCGCCGCGGATCATGAACCGGCGCAAGCTCGGCTTCCCCGTGCCGACTGCGGAGTTCCTCGCCGGCCCGCTGCACGAGTGGGCCCGCGGCATCGTGACCGACAGCCAGACCGGGCAGTGGCTGGACCGCGACGTCGTCCTCGGCCTGCTCGACCGGCTGCGCGCCGAGGAGGTGCCGAGCAAGCGGGTCGCCCGTCAGCTGTGGTCGGTGCTGGTCTTCATGGTGTGGCACGGGATCTTCGTCGAGGACCGGATCGTCGTCGACGTCCCGGAGACGGTGTACCCGGTCCGGCTGTAGTCCCCCGGAACGCCGAACGGCGCCCGCCCCGGATGGGGACGGGCGCCGTTCCGCGTCAGGCGGTGGAGCTCAGGAGAACGAGTCCCCGCAGGCGCAGGAGCCCTGCGCGTTCGGGTTGTCGATCGTGAAGCCCTGCTTCTCGATGGTGTCGACGAAGTCGATCACCGCGCCGCCCAGGTACGGGCCGCTCATCCGGTCCACGATGACCTCGACGCCACCGAACTCGTAGGTCTGGTCGCCGTCGAGGAACCGCTCGTCGAAGAAGAGCTGGTAGCGCAGGCCGGAACAGCCACCGGGCTGGACGGCGATGCGCAGACGCAGGTCGTCACGGCCCTCCTGGTCCAGCAGCGTCTTGACCTTCGACGCCGCCGGCTCGCTGAGCAGCACGCCGGTGCTGCCGGCGGTCTGGGTGTCCTGCACCGTCATGTGTTGTCCTCCCACATCCGAGGGCGTCCGTTGCGGCACTCCCTGCAGCGGACCAACAGCGCCGGAGTCGACGCTGTTCCATGGCCGGGGACAACTGTACGGCGCGAGCGCGCGAGGACCAGTCCCCCGCGGGGACGCACGTAGACTCCCCGGTCGTGAAGCTCCGCCTGCCCGGGCGCCGGACCCCCGCCGCCGAGACCGCCCCGGACACCGCTGCCGACCTGACCCCCCAGCTGGTGAAGGCCGGCGGCAAGGGCCGTCCGACGCCCCGGCGCTCCGAGGCGCAGGGCCGCCGTCCGGGTCCGCCCCCGCCGCCGCCGACCACGCGCAAGGAGGCCTACGCCCGCCAGCGCCAGCAGCAGGCCGAGCGCCGGGCCGACACCCGGGCGGGCATGGCGCGGGGCGACGACTCCTACCTCCCGGCGCGCGACCGCGGCCCGGTGCGCAAGCTCGTGCGCGACCTCGTCGACACCCGCCGCAACGCCGGCAGCTTCTTCCTGCCGGTGGCCGCGCTGGTCCTGGTCGGGTACTTCATCCCCAACCCGGCGGTGCAGAACTACACGGTCTTCGTCTGGTTCCTCTTCTTCCTGGTGATCATCGTCGACTCGGTGTTCCTGGGCCGGCGGATCTCCCGGACGGTGCGGCAGCGCTTCCCCGAGCAGCCGCACCGGATGAAGTCGCTGACCTGGTACGGCATCAGCCGGGCCACGATGATCCGCCGGTGGCGCTTCCCGAAGCCCGAGGTGGCGATGGGCGCCGAGGTGTGAGGTCGGGCGTCTCGCCCTAGCGTCGGGGCACGTGGAGTACCGACGCCTCGGCCGTTCCGGCCTGACCATCTCCGAGATCGCCTATGGCAACTGGCTCACCCACGGTGGCCAGGTCGAGGAGGACGCCGCGCAGGCCTGCGTGCGCGCCGCCCTCGACGCCGGCATCACCACCTTCGACACCGCCGACGTCTACGCCGGGACCCGTGCCGAGTCCGTGCTCGGCCGCGCCCTGGCCGGCCAGCGCCGCGAGGGCCTGGAGATCTTCACCAAGGTCTACTGGCCCACCGGCCCCGGCCCCAACGACCGCGGTCTGGGGCGCAAGCACGTCACCGAGAGCTGTGAGGCATCGCTGCGGCGGCTGCAGACCGACCACATCGACCTCTACCAGGCGCACCGCTACGACGCGACGGTGCCGCTGGAGGAGACGATGACCGCCTTCGCCGACCTCGTCCGGGCCGGCAAGGTGCTCTACATCGGGGTCTCGGAGTGGCGCGCGGACGAGATCGCCGCCGGTGCCGCCCTCGCCCGCGAGCTCGGGATCCAGCTCATCAGCAACCAGCCGCAGTACTCGATGCTGTGGCGGGTGATCGAGGACGAGGTCGTCCCGACGTCGGAGCGCGAGGGCGTCTCGCAGATCGTCTGGTCGCCGCTGGCCCAGGGCGTGCTCACCGGCAAGTACCTCCCCGGCGAGCAGCCGCCGGCCGGCAGCCGCGCCACCGACCCGGAGGCCGGGCGCTTCATCCGCCGGTTCATGGCCGACGACGTCCTCGCGCGCGTGCAGGACCTGCGGCCGGTCGCCGACGACCTCGGCCTGTCGATGGCGCAGCTCGCCGTCGCGTGGGTGCTGCGGAACGAGAACGTGGCCGCGGCGATCATCGGGGCCACCCGGCCCGAGCAGGTGCACGACAACGTCGAGGCCGCCGGCGTCCGCCTCGAGGACGACGTCATGGCGCGCATCGACGAGGTGCTCGGCGACGTCGTCGAGCGCGACCCGGAGAAGACGGCGCGCGGCTGACCCTGGGGCCCGGTCCGGACCTCGACCTCCAGTCGAGGTCCGGACCCGGTTCAGGCCGGGGCGAGGCCCATCGGGCCGTACGCCCGGGTGTCGCCGTCGAACAGGCTCACCTGGGCCACGCCGCGGGCCAGCAGGTCACGCCAGTTCTCCCCCAGCCAGGACTCGGCGTCGCCCTGGTTGTCCGCGGGCGGCACCTCGACGCCCAGGACGGCCGGGTCCAGGGTCGCGCCGTCCGAATCCTCGAGCCGCCACGTCCAGGTCATGGCCGCGAGGGTAGTGACGTCGGCCTCCCCGTGCCCCGCGCTCCGCGCCGTGTCCGGTGTGTGACCACCCGCCGGGTTAAGCGGGCGATCATCGGGGGCACAGGAGGTCATCGACCGTTCCACTTGCTCGGAGGACCGATGACCGTGCCCACCACGGGGGGCGCCTCGCGCGCCACCCCACCGCCCCCGACCACCGAGGACTCCTCGACCGGGCAGCTGATCAGCCAGCTGACCGAGCAGGTCTCCCGCCTGGTCCGGGACGAGGCCCGCCTCGCTCAGGCCGAGATGACGCAGAAGGCCAAGCGCCTCGGCGTGGGTGCCGGCCTGTTCGGCGGCGCCGGCCTGTTCGGCTTCCTCGGCCTGTGCGTGCTGGTCGCCACCGCCGTCCTCGCCCTCGACGTCGTCCTGCCGGCCTGGCTGGCGGCGCTGATCGTGGCCGTCGTGCTGTTCGCCGTCGCCGGGGTCCTGGCCCTGGTCGGCAAGAAGGACGTGCAGAAGGGGTCGCCGCCGGTGCCCACCGAGGCCATCGCCAGCACGAAGGCCGACATCGCGACCGTGAAGGAGAACGCGCGCCGATGAGTACCCCCTCCGGGAGCTCCCGTCCCGACGACGCCGCACGCGCCGACGCCGCGCGCACCGACGCGGCGGCCGGCGAGACCAACGGCCCCACCGACCCCGACGCCATCAAGGCCGAGATCGAGGCGACCCGCGAGCAGCTGGGCCGCACCGTCGACGAGCTGAGCCACCGCCTCGACGTCCCGGCCCGGGCCAAGGAAGGCGCGGCCCGCGCGAAGGACACCGCGGTGGAGACCTACCGCGAGAGCCCGCCGGCCGTCGCGGGCGCCGGTGCCGGCCTGCTCGGCCTGATCGGGCTCGTGGTGTGGCGGCGGCGCCGCAAGCGCCGTCGCGCCGCAGCCGCCGTCACCGGGAACAGCGCCGCGCTGGCCCAGGCGCGGGCGGAGGCACGGGTGGCCCGCAAGAAGGCCGCGCGGGAGGCGGCGCGGGCGCGCAAGGCGGTGGCCCGCAACGCCCAGCGGAGCAGGAAGAGGACGCGCAAGGCCACGAGGAAGGTGCGCAAGTGAGCGGCAGCAAGGGCGCCAAGCTGGTCTACCGCCCGGTCGGCCTGATCGGCGGCGTCCTCGCCGGCGTGGTCTCCGGCGCGATCTTCAAGCAGGTCTGGAAGCGGGTCTCCGGTGAGGACGACGCCCCCGACGCGCTGCAGAGCGAGTACGGCATGCGCGAGGTGGTCCTCGCCGCCGCGATCCAGGGCGCGCTGTTCGCCGCGACGAAGGCGGCGATCGACCGGGCAGGGGCGCGCGGCTTCACCAAGCTGACCGGCAGCTGGCCGGGCGACTGACGCGAGGACGACGGGACAGGGGGCCGGGCATGTCAGGGACCAGGCAGCGCGACAGCGCGGTCGACCGGATCCGGGAACGGGTCGAGGAGAAGGCGGCCCGGCGGGCCGCCGCCCGGGAGGCGGCGGAGCGGGCCGAGCGCGGGGAGCAGGCCGCCGACCCCGGCAGGGTCCCGCCCGGCGGCCCGGGTCACGCGGAGCTGCCCGGCGTGCACGCCGAGGCGCCCACGCAGATCCCGGCACGCGGCTGGAAGCAGATCGTCAAGCGCGCGTGGGCCGAGAACAACGCCGACAACATGCCGATCATCGCCGGCGGCGTCGCGTTCTTCGCCTTCCTGGCGATCTTCCCGGCGCTGATCGCGACGATCTCCATCTACGGCCTCGTGGCCTCGCCGGAGACGGTCGAGCGCCAGATCACCGAGCTGTCGGGGCAGCTGCCGGAGAGCGCGGCCGACCTCATCGGCGACCAGCTGACCTCGATCACCCAGAACAGCGGCGGGGCGCTGTCGGTCTCGCTGGCCATCTCGGTGCTCGGCGCGCTGTGGTCGGCCTCGGGCGGGACGGGGAACCTCCTCACGGCGGTCAACATCGCCTACGACGAGGTCGAGACCCGCTCGTTCATCAAGCGCAAGGCGCTGGCCCTCGGGCTGACGCTCGGCGCGATCGTGTTCGTCCTCGTGACCTTCGCCCTGGTCGCGGTCGTGCCGGCGGTGCTCGACATGCTGCCGCTGGGCGTCGTGGGCAGCGTCCTGGCGCAGGTGCTGCGGTGGGTGCTGCTGCTCGGCGTCTTCGCCGGGTCGCTGGCCGTCCTGTACCGGGTCGCTCCCGACCGCGACGCCCCGCAGCTGAAGTGGGTGAGCCTGGGCGCCATCTTCGTCACCGTCATCTGGGCGCTGGTCAGCCTGGGCTTCAGCTTCTACGTCAACAACTTCGGGTCCTACGACAAGACCTACGGGACCATCGCCGGCGTCATCGTCCTGATGCTCTGGCTGTACCTGACCTGCTACCTGGTCCTGCTCGGTGCAGAGATCAACTCTGAGTCCGAGCACCAGACGGCCGAGGACACCACCGAGGGCCCTCCGGTGCCGATGGGCCAGCGCAACGCCACCATGGCCGACGAGCTGCCCGACCCGCCGGAGCCGACCAAGGAGTCACACCCGAAGCAGTAGGGGTCTGCGCCTCAGCGCACGTGCGAGGGCACGAACGGCGGCCTGACCACCTCGACCGGCTGCGGGCGTCCCCGGACGTCGACGGCGAGCTCGCCGCCCTCGGCGACGCCGGCAGCGGTGTCGAGCAGGGCCAGCGCGATGCCGGTGCGCAGGGTCGGCGAGAAGGTGCCGCTGGTGACCTCGCCGACCCGCGCGCCGGTCCCGTCCAGGACGGCCATCCCGGGACGCGGGATGCCCCGGCCGGGCGCCCGCAGGCCCCACAGCAGCCGCGCCGGGCCGGCCTCCTTCTCGGCGCGCAGCGCCTCGCGCCCCCAGAACGCGGGCTTGCCCCAGCCCACCGCCCATCCGCTGCGCGCCTGGTTCGGCGTGACCTGCCGGGACAGCTCGTGGCCGTGCAGCGGATAGCCCATCTCGGTGCGCAGCGTGTCGCGCGCCCCCAGGCCGCAGGGCCGGATGCCGGCGGCGGCGCCGGCCTCGAGCAGCCGGTCCCACAGCGCACCGGCCTCGTCGGCGGCGACGAGGAGCTCGTAGCCGTGCTCGCCGGTGTAGCCGGTGCGGCAGACGGTGACCTCCCGCCCCTGCCCGCCCGCGAAGGCCATGTAGGACAGGTCGGCGACCAGCCCCGCGACCTCCAGGACGGCGGCCGAGCGCGGCCCCTGGACGGCGAGGACGGCGACCTCCTCGTGCCGGTCGGTCACCGTCACCCCCGCCGGCGCCGCGGCGGCCAGCCGGCCGAGGACCTCGGCCGCGTTGGCCGCGTTGGGCACCAGCAGCACGTCGTCGGGACCGTGCAGGTAGACGATCAGGTCGTCGACCACACCGCCCGCGTCGGCCTCGCCGTCGGGGACGCAGCACAGCGTGTACTGCGCCTGGCCGGGACCGATGCGGCCCAGGTCGTTGGTGAGGCAGGCGTCGACCAGGGCGGCGGCACCGGCGCCGCGCACGGTGCCGGTGCCCAGGTGCGAGACGTCGAACAGGCCGGCCGCCTCGCGCACGGCGGCGTGCTCGGCCAGCACCCCGCCGCCGGCGTACTCGATCGGCATCGACCAGCCGCCGAAGTCGGCCAGCTTGGCGCCCGCCGCGACGTGGCGGTCGTGCAGGGGCGAGGTCCGCGCGGTCACCCGCGCACGCTATCCGTCGACGTGCGGGGACGGCCCCGGTGCGGGGGCCCGCGCCAGCGTGCGAGGGAGGGGGCGCACGGGGGTCCTTCTAGGATCGAGCGGTGCCGCCGACGATCACCGCCACCGACCGCCCGCTCGAGAAGACCCCCGCCGACGCCGTCGTCGTCGGCATCGGGAAGGGCGCCTCGGGCCCGCTGCCCACGCCAGGTGCGGAGGCCGTGGACCGGCTCCTGGGCGGCCGGCTGCTCCCCGCGCTGGCCGACCTCGGCGCGCGCGGCGGCCAGGACGAGGTCACCCGCGTGGCCACCCTCGGGCAGGGGCCGTTCCCCGTGGTCGCCGCCGTCGGGCTCGGCACTCCCGAGGCCACCGGCGGGTACTCCTCCGAGACGGTCCGCCGTGCCGCGGGCGCGGCCAGCCGCGCACTGACCGGGCGCAGCTCGGTGGTGACGCTGCTGGCCGCCGTCGGCGGGACGCCGGACGCCGAGCGGCTGCACGCCGTCGGCGAGGGGGCGCTGCTGGGCGCCTACGAGTTCACCGAGTACAAGTCCGACCTGCCGGCGGACCGGCCCGCGCCACCGCGCGAGTTCACCGTCGTCGTCCCCGACGCCGGTGCGGCCAAGGCCCCGCTGGCGCGGGTCCGCGCCGTCGTCGAGGCCGTCACGCTGGTGCGCGACCTGGTCAACACCCCGCCCAACGACCTGTACCCGGCCGAGCTGGCCGCCCGCGGTGCCGCCGCGGGCAAGGCGGCCGGTCTGTCGGTCGAGGTGCTCGACGAGGACGACCTCGTGGCCGGCGGCTACGGCGGCGTCCTGGCCGTCGGCAGCGGCTCCGCCCGTGGCCCGCGCCTGCTGCGGCTGAGCTACAGCGGCAGGAAGGCGCAGAAGAAGGTCGCCCTGGTCGGCAAGGGCATCACCTTCGACAGCGGCGGCCTGTCGATCAAGCCCGCCGCGAACATGCACCACATGACCAGCGACATGGCGGGCGCCGCCGCCGTGATCGCCACCGTCTGCCTGGTCGCCCGGCTCGGCCTGCCCGTCGAGGTCACGGCCACCGTGCCGATCGCGGAGAACCTGCCCAGCGGCACCGCCTACCGGCCGGCCGACGTGGTGACCTTCCGCAACGGCAAGAAGGCCGAGATCACCAACACCGACGCCGAGGGCCGCGTGGTCCTGGCCGACGCGATCGCCCGCGCGGCCGAGGACTCCCCCGACCTCCTGCTCGAGACCTCGACGCTCACCGGCGCGCAGCTGGTCGCGCTGGGCTCGCGCACCGCCGGCGTCATGGGCAGCGACGACCTGCGCGACGCCGTCGTCGCGGCCAGCCGGCGCAGCGGCGAGCCGATGTGGCCGATGCCCATGCCGGAGGAGCTGCGGCGCGGCATCGACTCCCCCGTCGCCGACTTCGTCAACGCCAACGCCGACCGCATGGGCGGGATGCTGGTCGGGGCGCACTTCCTCGCCGAGTTCGTGCCCGCGGGCCTGCCGTGGGCGCACATCGACATCGCCGGCCCGAGCTACAACACCGGGTCGCCCTGGGGCTACACGCCCAAGGGCGGCACCGGGGTGCCGGTCCGGACCCTGCTGGCGACCATCGAGGACCTGCTCGCCCGCTGACCGCCCGCGCGGCCGGGACACCCGGCCGCGCACGGCGCGCAGCCGCCCTCGACTCCCCGCGTTCCGCGGAGTGGCAGGATGGACGCGGACCATCCCCCACCCGTTCGGGCGGGGCAGGCCGAGAGCATCGAGGAGCACGTCGTGAGCGCACCCACCACCCCCGCCGACCTGGTCATCCTCGGTGGTGGCTCGGGTGGCTACGCCGCCGCGCTGCGGGCCGCCGAGCTCGGTCTGTCGGTCGTCCTGATCGAGAAGGACAAGGTCGGCGGCACCTGCCTGCACCGCGGGTGCATCCCGACCAAGGCCCTGCTGCACAGCGGTGAGATCGCCGACCAGGCCCGCGAGGGCGAGCAGTTCGGCGTCAAGACCTCGCTGGCCGGCATCGACATGGACGGCGTCAACGCCTACAAGGACGGCGTCGTCTCGCGGCTGTACAAGGGCCTGCAGGGCCTGATCAAGAGCCGCAAGATCACCTACGTCGAGGGCGAGGGCCGGCTGGTCTCCCCCACCGCGGTGGCGGTGGGCGGCCAGACCTACGAGGGCCGCCACGTCCTGCTGGCCACCGGGTCCTACTCGCGCAGCATCCCGGGCGTCGAGCTCGACGGCGTCCGCGTCATCGACAGCGAGCAGGCGCTGCAGCTCGACCGCGTCCCGACGTCGGCGATCGTCCTGGGCGGCGGCGTGATCGGCTGCGAGTTCGCCAGCGCCTGGAAGTCCTTCGGCGTCGACGTCACGATCATCGAGGGCCTCAAGCACCTCGTGCCGCTGGAGGACGAGAGCTCCTCCAAGCTCCTGGAGCGCGCGTTCCGCCGCCGGAAGATCGGCTTCGAGCTGGGCAACCTGGTGTCCTCCGTCGAGCACACCGAGAACGGCGTGAAGGTCAGCCTGCAGAACGGCAAGGACTTCGAGGCCGAGATCGTCCTGGTCGCCGTCGGCCGCGGCCCGGTCAGCCAGGGCCTCGGCTACGAGGAGGCCGGCGTCACGATGGACCGCGGCTACGTCCTCGTCGACGAGTACTGCCAGACCAACGTCCCGACCATCTCCGCCGTCGGCGACCTGATCCCCACGCTCCAGCTCGCCCACGTCGGGTTCGGCGAGGGCATCCTCGTCGCCGAGCGCCTGGCCGGTCTCCCCGTCGTCCCGATCGACTACGCGGGCGTCCCGCGCGTCACCTACTCCGAGCCCGAGGTCGCCTCGGTCGGCCTGACCGAGGTCCAGGCCCGCGAGAAGTACGGCGAGGTCGAGACCCTCGTCTACGACCTGGGCGGCAACGGCCGCAGCCAGATCCTCAAGACGCAGGGCGCGGTCAAGCTGATCCGCGAGAAGGACGGCCCGGTCGTCGGCGTGCACATGGTCGGCAGCCGGGTGGGCGAGCTCATCGCCGAGGCCCAGCTGATCTTCAACTGGGAGGCGCTGCCCGACGAGGTCGCCGCGCTCATCCACCCGCACCCCACGCAGAGCGAGGCGCTCGGCGAGGCCCACCTGGCCCTGGCCGGCAAGCCGCTGCACGCCCACGGCTGACCGCGTCCGGTCCGCCCTCCCCCACCCGCGCCACCACGAAGGAGCCCCGCCCCGATGCCGACCTCCGTCACCATGCCCGCCCTGGGCGAGAGCGTCACCGAGGGCACGGTCACCCGATGGTTGAAGCAGGAGGGTGAGCAGGTCGAGGTCGACGAGCCACTCCTCGAGGTCTCGACCGACAAGGTCGACACCGAGATCCCCTCGCCCGCCGCGGGCGTGCTCACCAGGATCCTCGTGTCCGAGGACGAGACCGTCGAGGTCGGCGCCGAGCTCGCGGTGATCGGCGGGGGCGACGACGGCGGGGACGGCGGCAGTGGGGACGCGGGCGCCCCCGCGTCGGCCGACGACGCCACCACCCCGCAGACGCCGGCCGACCAGGTGGAGGACGCCGGCCCCGGCCCGTCCGAGGAGCCGGCGCCCGCGCCGGCCGCCGAGGCGCCCGCCTCCGACGGTCAGAGCGGCCAGGGCGGCGACGGTGGCGGTCGAGGCGCTGAGGGGACGCCGGTGACCATGCCGGCGCTCGGCGAGAGCGTCACCGAGGGCACCGTCACCCGCTGGCTCAAGGCGGTCGGTGACGAGGTGGCCGCGGACGAGCCGCTGCTCGAGGTCTCCACCGACAAGGTCGACACCGAGATCCCGGCGCCGGTGTCGGGGACGCTCCTGTCGATCAGTGTCAACGAGGACGAGACGGTCGAGGTCGGCGCGCAGCTCGCCGTGATCGGCTCCGGTGCGGCCGGTGGCGCCTCCCCTGTCGCGGCTGCTCCGGCGCCCGCCCCGCAGCAGGCCCCGGCTCCCGAGCCGGGGCCGCGCCAGGAGCAGCAGCCCGCGTCGCAGCCGCCGGGCGCGCCGCCGTCGGTGCCCGCCGGCGCCGACTACGGCTCCGGTGAGGCCGAGACCGTCCGGGCGCAGCAGGACAACCAGCCCTCCCAGCCCTCGCGGACCGAGGCGCCGGCCCAGGCGCCGGCCCAGGCGTCGGCCCAGGCGTCGGCGCAGGCTCCCGCGCCGAGCGCCGCCCCGGCCGACGGCTCGGGCACCTACGTGACCCCGCTCGTGCGCCGCCTGGCCACCGAGCACGGCGTGGACCTGTCCACCGTCACCGGCACCGGGGTCGGCGGGCGGATCCGCAAGCAGGACGTGCTCGCCGCCGCCGAGTCCGCCGCGCCGGCCGCCGCTCCGGCTGCGGCCGCCGCTCCCGCGCCGGCCGCGACCACCGGTCGTCCCGCGACGCCGTCCCCGGCGGCCCGGCCCGACACCTCGCTGCGCGGGCGCACGGAGAAGATGTCCCGCCTGCGTGGGGTCATCGCCCGGCGGATGGTCGAGTCGCTGGCCATCAGCGCGCAGCTGACCACCGTGGTCGAGGTCGACGTCACCCGCATCGCCAAGCTGCGCGACCGGGCCAAGCGGGACTTCGAGGCCCGCGAGGGCGTGAAGCTGTCCTTCCTGCCGTTCTTCGCCAAGGCGGCCGTCGAGGCGCTCAAGGCCCACCCGGCCGTGAACTCCTCGGTGGACATGGAGGCCGGCACGGTCACCTACCACGACGCGGAGAACCTCGGCGTCGCCGTCGACACCGAGCGCGGCCTGCTCGTCCCGGTCATCCACGGCGCCGGTGACCTGAGCATCGGCGGGCTCGCCCGCAAGATCTCCGACCTGGCCGAGCGGACCCGGCTCAACAAGGTCACGCCGGACGAGCTCGGTGGCGGCACCTTCACGCTCACCAACACCGGCAGCCGCGGCGCGCTGTTCGACACGCCGATCATCAACCAGCCCCAGGTGGCGATCCTGGGCACCGGCACCGTGGTCAAGCGGCCCGTCGTCGTCCAGGACCCCGACCTCGGCGAGGTCATCGCGGTGCGGTCGATGATCTTCCTGGCCCTCACCTACGACCACCGGATCGTCGACGGTGCCGACGCCGCGCGCTTCCTCGGCACGGTGAAGGAGCGGCTCGAGGCAGGGCAGTTCGAGGGCGAGCTCGGCCTGAGCTGACGTCTCCCGGTCGGGTCCCGGCGCGGTGCGCCGGGGCCCGACGTCGTACTGGGCAGGGGGACGAGGAGGGTCATGAAGATCGCGATCACCGGGGCCTCCGGCCTCATCGGGTCGACGCTGGTCCCGGCACTGCTCGCCGACGGGCACGAGGTCATCCGGCTGGTCCGCCGCACCCCCCGCACCGCCGACGAGCACCGCTGGGACCCGCAGCACCGGCGGATCGACCCGGCGGTGCTGCGCGACGTCGACGCGGTGGTGAACCTCGCCGGCACGCCGATCCGCCCCCGGCCGTTCACCGCGGCCTACCGGCGCGACCTGCTCACCAGCCGGCTGGACAGCACGGCGACCGTCAGCGAGGCGCTGGCCGCCGCGGCTGCGGCCGACCCCGCGCGCCGGCGGGTGCTGGTGTCGGCGTCGGCGGTCGGCTACTACGGCGACACCGGCGACCGGGTCGTGGAGGAGGACGCCCCACCCGGGGACGACTTCCTCGCCCGCGTCTGCGTGCAGTGGGAGGAGGCCACCCGGCCCGCCTCCGACGCCGGGATCCGGGTGGTCACCGTGCGGACCGGCCTGGTCATCGGGCGGGGCGCCATGCTGGTGCGGATCCTCGGCACCGTCTTCCGGTTCGGCCTCGGCGGCCGCATGGGGTCGGGACGGCAGTTCTGGCCCTGGGTGAGCCTGGCCGACGAGATCAGCGCCCTCCAGTTCCTGCTCACGGCCGACGAGGTGTCCGGCCCGGTGAACCTCACCGGCCCCGAGCCGGTGCGCAACAGCGAGTTCGTCCGTGACCTGGCCCGCGCCGTCCGGCGCCCGGCGGTGCTCCCGGTCCCCGCTCCGGCCATCCGGCTCGCCCTCGGGGAGTTCGGTCGCTCCAGCGTCCTGGCGGGGCAGCGCGCCGTGCCCGCGCGGCTGCAGGCCGCCGGCTACCGGTTCCGTCACGGAGACCTGCCCACCGCGCTGCGAGAGGCGCTCGGCCGCAACTGACGGTGCCGCCGCTGACGGTGTGGCGGGCTCACGCCAGCCGTCCCGCGCTCCCGATCCGCCAGCCCCCGGGCCCCGGTACCAGCACCATCTCCACGGCGGCCTCGCCCCGGCCGGGCTCGGTGCGCAGCGGCGGGCCGTCCGGAGCCGTCGCGGACACGACCGCGCACTCCGGCCGGCTGTCGACCAACCGCACCTGCACCGGCCCGTCGCCGGACGTCCCGGCGGTCACCGTCACCGCCGACACCGACGGGGCGAAGCCGCGCAGCACCTCACCGGCCGCGGTGAGCGCCTGCAGGTAGGCGCGGTCAGCGGCCAGCAGCGGGCTGTCGGCCGTGTAGACCTCCCCGAGCAGCGCCACGTCCCCTGTCGTGAAGGCCCGAGCCCGGCGTGCGTAGAGCTCCGTGAGGACGGCGGTCCAGTCGACGGCATCGGCCGGCGCGGGTGCCGGGCTCGAGGTCGGCGACGGCGGAGGGGGTGTGGGCGGGATCGGAACCGGAGTCGCAGCCGGGGTCGCAGCCGGTGTCGGGGTCGCCGGTGCGGAGGCCGTCGGCTGCTCTCTGGCCACGGCGCCGCTCGTCGCCGCCGGGACCGCTCCCCCACCCGGACCCGACCGTGTCAACGCCAGCCCGAGCGCGATCGCGCCCAGCACCAGGGCCGTGACCGCGATCCCGGCGGCGGCCCGCCGCACCAGGTGTCCGGCCGGCTGCCACGACCGGCCGGAGCGGACGCGCACCTCCGGAGGCGCTGCGCGGCGGTGCCGCCCGGGCACCTGGTGGGTGAGCTCGGTCCGGGGCCCTCGGCCGGTCCGGGCGAGATCGGCGTCCGGGATCCCCGGGGTGGGGAGCCGCACGGGTTCCGGCCGGCAGGCGTGCCGCAGGTCCAGCGCGAACGCCGCGGCCGACCCCCGGGCGTGCGGATCGGCCGCCAGACCGCGGGCGACGACATCCAGCAGCGCCGGTGGCGCGCCGGGTGCGAGCCCGGCGAGGTCGGGCAGCTCGCCCGTGGCGGCGACGGCGAGGGTGTCGGCGGGCGTGGCGGCGTTCCACGGCGGGACGCCGGTGAGCGCGTGGAAGGCGGCCGCGGCGACGCCGAAGACGTCGGAGGCCGGCCCCGGTGCGCCGCCGCGCGCGACGGCGGGGTCGACGTACGCGGGCGTCACCTCTCCGGCGGCGTCCTCCCCCAGCACCCGGGCGACGCCGAGGTCGGTGAGCACGGGGCGGCCCTCGGCGGTGAAGACGACGTTGCCCGGGGACAGGTCGCCGTGGACGACGCCCTGCTCGTGCGCGCACGCCAGGGCCGCGGCCACCGGGGCCAGCGCGGTCACCACCTCCCCGGGACGCAGCCGCCCGCGCCGGGCGAGCAGCGCGGCCAGGCTGCCGCCCTCGAGCAGGTCGAGCACCAGAGCGACCCGGGCCGGGCCGCCGCGCCGGGGCTGGTGCACCACCTCGTGCAGCCGCACCAGGTGCGGGTGGTCGAGGGCACCGAGGAGCGCCGCCTCGCGCGCCTGGCGGTCGCCGTCGCCCGCGACGAGGAGCTTGACGGCCACGGGCGCGCCGCCGTCCCGCGGGCGGGCCCGCCAGACCTCCCCGGACCCGCCGCGGCCGAGCAGCCGCTCGAGGCGGTAGCCGGGTACGACGGGCGGCACCGGCGAGGCCTCGGCATCAGCGTCGGCATCAGCAGCGGCATCAGCAGCGGCATCGGCATCGGGATGGAGAGGAGCGTCCGCGGGCACGTCGCTGGGGTCGGGAGAGGCGGGCACGGCGGGGACCGTAGGCGGTCCGGCGCCGCCGCCGCTCCGGTCGTCCACAGGCGCGGAGGGCGTCCACAGGCCCGGTGCCGGACGAGTGCGCGCGGCCGGGTGCGCCTAGGTTCGGAGCCATGCCGCTGCCCGCCCGTGCCGAGGTCGTCGTCGTCGGTGCGGGTCTGGCCGGCCTGTCGGTGGCGACCCGGCTGGCCGCCGCGGGCTGCGACGTGCACGTCCTGGAGGCCTCCGCGCACGCGGGTGGCCGGCTGGCCACCGAGCAGGTCGACGGGTTCGTCGTCGACCGGGGCTTCCAGGTGTTCAACACCGGCTACCCGCGCGCGGCCGACCTGGACCTGCCCGCCCTCGACCTCGGGTTCTTCACGCCGGGAGCCGTGGTGCGGGTCGGGGAGCGGGCGCACCGGGTGGCCGACCCCCGTCGTCGGCCGTCGGCGCTGGCGGACACCCTGCGCGCACCGATCGGCTCCCTGCCGCACAAGGTGGCCATCGCCGCCTTCTCCGCGCGGGCCGGGTACTGGCCGGTCCCCCGCCTGCTCGCCGCCCGGGAGACCTCGGCGGCCGCCCACCTGGAGGAGGCGGGCGTCGGGGAGGTGGCGCTCGAGCGATTCTTCGGTCCGTTCCTCGCCGGGGTGCTGCTCGAGGACCGGCTCGAGACCTCCAGCCGCTACCTCGACCTGCTCTGGCGCAGCTTCGCCCGCGGCGGGACGGCCCTGCCGGCGCGGGGCATCCAGGCGATCGGCGAGCAGCTGGCCGCGCGGGTCGGGGAGGGCCGCGTGCACCACCGCGTGCGCGTCACCGCGGTCTCCGGGACCTCGGTGGACAGCGACGCCGGCCGGGTGCGCGCGGACGCCGTCGTCGTGGCCACCGACCCGGGCACCGCCGCCGACCTCGTCCCGGCCGTCGAGGCCAGCGCTCCCCGGCAGGTGACGACGCACTACCACGTGCTGCCGGCCTCGCCCTGGACCGAGCCGCTCGTCGTCCTCGGGACACCCGGGGGCCGTCTGGTCAACAGCGTGGTGCTGAGCGACGCGCAGCCCGCCTACTCCCCCGACGGCCGCGCCCTGGTGGCCAGCAGCACGCTCGCCCCGACGCGGGAGGCCGAGGTGCGCGAGGAGGTGGCCCGGCTGCACGACGTCGCGACGGGCGACCTCGGGCACCTGACCACGGTGACGGTCACCGGCGCGCAGCCGGCCGCGCTGCCCCCGCTGCGGCACCGCCGTGCAGTCGACCTCGGTGGCGGCCTGTACGTCTGCGGCGACCACCGGGACACCCCGTCGATCCAGGGAGCGATGGCCAGCGGCCGGCGCACCGCCGCGGCCGTGCTGCGGGCCCTGCAGTCGACCACCCGGTCCGACGACCGCACGGGCGCAGCCTGATGCCCGCGACGTCGCCGACCATCCTGGCCACCAGCATCGGCTTCGACTCCCGCGGCCGCGGTCCCTACGACTGGGCGCCGGGGCCGGTGTTCGACCTGGCCGTCGAGCTGGCCGGGGCGCCGGAGCGGCCGCGGCTGTGCCACCTCGGCACCGCGACCGGCGACGATCCGGTCCGCATCGCCGGCGTCTACGGCGCGTTCGCCGGCAGCCGGGTGCAGGTCAGCCACCTGAGCCTGTTCCCGATGCCGACCGTCCCCGACCTGCGGGCCCACCTGCTCGCGCAGGACGTCGTCTGGGTCGGCGGCGGCAGCGTGGCGAACCTGCTGGCCGTCTGGCGCGTGCACGGCCTCGACGAGGTGCTCGCGGAGTGCTGGCGGGCCGGGGTGGTGCTCGGCGGGGTCTCCGCGGGATCGCTGTGCTGGCACGTCGGCGGCACCACCGACTCCTACGGCCCCGACCTGCGGCCGGTCACCGACGGCCTGGGGCTCATCCCGACGTCCAACGGCGTCCACCACGACTCCGAGGCCCAGCGGCGGCCGCTGTACCACCGGCTGGTCGCCGACGCACGCTCCCGGCCGGCCACGCCACCGACGACGGCGCAGGCCTCCTCTACCGTGGCACCCAACTCGTCGAGGCCGTCGCCGACCGGCCGGGCGCGGGCGCCTACCGGGTCGAGCGCGGCCCCGACGGCACCGCCGTGGAGACCCGCATCGAGCCGCGGCGGCTCCGCTGAGCACCGGGCCTAGGCTGGGCACCGTGACCGAGTTGCACGTCGTCCGGGCCGGCACCGTCCCCTACGAGGAGGCGTGGGCGCGCCAGCGGGAGGTCCACGCCGCCCGGGTCGCCGGGGAGGGCCCGGACACGCTGCTGCTGCTCGAGCACCCGTCGGTCTACACGGCCGGCCGGCGCACCGAGCCGCACGAGCGCCCGTTCGACGGCACTCCGGTC
This sequence comes from Geodermatophilus amargosae, assembly GCF_041028265.1. Taxonomy (GTDB): domain Bacteria; phylum Actinomycetota; class Actinomycetes; order Mycobacteriales; family Geodermatophilaceae; genus Geodermatophilus; species Geodermatophilus amargosae_A. Next base: position 111,057 of record NZ_JABGCW010000005.1, on the reverse strand, counting down.
GTCGACGTCGACCGCGGCGGCAAGATCACCTGGCACGGTCCCGGTCAGCTGGTCGGCTACCCGATCGTCGCGCTGCCCGACCCGGTCGACGTCGTGGCGCACGTGCGCCGCCTCGAGGACGCGCTCATGCAGGTCTGCGGCTCCCTCGGCGTCGACACCCGGCGGGTCGAGGGGCGCAGCGGGGTCTGGCTTCCCGCCGACCCGCCCGGACCGGACAGCCGGTTCCGGCCGGAGCGCAAGATCGCCGCGATCGGCGTGCGGGTCGCCCGGGGCGTGACCATGCACGGCTTCGCCCTCAACTGCGACCCCGACCTCGGCGCGTTCGGCGCGATCGTCCCGTGCGGCATCGCCGACGCCGGCGTCACCTCGCTGTCCGCCGAGCTGGGCCGCGACGTCCCCGTCGCCGAGGTGATCGACGCGGTCGAGGCCGCGGTGCGGCGGGTCCTCACGCTCGCGCCGGCCGCCTGACCTGACCGGTCGATCGACGACGTGGCCGACCTCCCGCGCAGCACCTACGTCAGCCTGACCACCTTCCGTCGCACCGGCGTCCCCGTGGCCACCCCGGTGTGGGCAGCGCCCGACGGCGACTCCCTCGTCGTCTGGGCCCGCGCCGACTCCGGCAAGGTCGAGCGGCTGCGGCACACCGCCCGGGTCAGCGTGTCACCGTGCGAGGTGCGCGGCCGGGTGCGCGGTCCCGCCGTCGAGGCGACCGCGGGCTTCGTCGACCGCGCCGACCGGCCGCGGGCGCTCGCCGCGCTCCGCCGGACCCACGGCCGGCGGTTCCGGCTCGGCTACGTCACCTCGCGGCAGTGGTCGCGGCTGACGATGCCGGGCACCGAGCGGCACGAGCTCCTCCGGATCCGCCCCTCCTGACCGGCGGGTCAGGAGGGGCGGCGCCTCAGGACACGACGAAGTTGACCAGCCGGCCGGGCACCGCGACGACCCGCCGCACCGTCTTCCCGGCCAGCTGCGCGGCGACCTTCTCCTCGTCGCGCGCCGCCGCCTCGAGGGCCGCGGCGTCGGCGTCGGCCGGCACGGTGACCTGGGCGCGCACCTTGCCGTTGACCTGGACGGCGACCTGCACGGTGTCCTCGACCAGCCAGCGCTCGTCGGCCACCGGGAACGGCGCCCACGCCACCGACTCCTCGTGCCCCAGCCGCGCCCACAGCTCCTCGGCCAGGTGCGGGGCCAGCGGCGCCACCAGCAGCACCAGCGGCTCGGCCACCGACCGCGGAACGGGGGTGTCGGCGCCGTAGGCCGCGGTCAGCGCGTTGGTCAGCTCGGCGATCCGGGCGATCCCGACGTTGAACCGCAGCGTCGCCATGCCGTCGCGCACCCCGGCGATCGCCTTGTGCAGCGCCCGCAGCCCGTCCTCGCCGGGAGCCTCGTCGGCGACCCGCACCGCGCCGGTCCCCTCGTCGACGACGACCCGCCAGATCCGCTGCAGCAGCCGCTGCGACCCGACGACCGCCTTGGTGTCCCACGGCCGCGACTGCTCCAGCGGCCCCGTGGACATCTCGTAGACCCGGAACGTGTCGGCGCCGTAGGCCCCGATCATCTCGTCCGGCGTGACCATGTTCTTCAGGGACTTGCCGATCTTCCCGTACTCGCGGTTGACCGGCCTGCCCTCGAAGGAGAACCGCCCGCCCTCCTCCACGACCTCGGCGGCGGGCACGTAGAAGCCGCGCTCGTCGGTGTAGGCATAGGCGGAGATGTAGCCCTGGTTCACCAGCCGCCGGAACGGCTCCTCGCTGGACACGTAGCCCAGGTCGTGCAGCACCTTGTGCCAGAAGCGCGCGTACAGCAGGTGCAGGACCGCGTGCTCCATGCCGCCGACGTAGAGGTCCACGCCACCGACGTCGCCCGGCGTGCGCGGGCCCAGCCAGTAGCGCTCCAGCTCCGGGTCGACCATCTGCGTGTCGTCGCCCGGGTCCAGGTAGCGCAGGTAGTACCAGCACGAGCCCGCCCAGTTGGGCATCGTGTTGGTCTCGCGGCGGTAGGGCCGGGGGCCGTCGCCCAGGTCGAGCTCGACGGTCGTCCACTCGGTCACCCGCGACAGCGGCGGCTCGGGCGTGGACGTGGCGTCGTCATCGGCGAAGGTCTTCGGCGAGTAGTCGTCGACGTCGGGCAGCAGCACCGGCAGCAGCGACTCGGGCACCGCTCGCGGCAGGCCGTCGGCGTCGTAGACGACGGGGAACGGCTCGCCCCAGTAGCGCTGCCGGCTGAACAGCCAGTCGCGCAGCTTGTAGGTGGTCGTCGCCTCACCGTGCCCGGAGGCGACCAGCCAGTCCGTCATCGCCGCGATCGCGGCGGCCTTGTCGGTCAGCCCGTCCAGCGAGACCTGCTCGCTCGACGAGTTGATCATCGGGCCGCTGCCGGTGTAGGCGCCGCCGTCGAAGCCGGCCGGCGGCTGCACCGTGCGCACCACCGGCAGGCCGAAGGCGTGCGCGAACTCCCAGTCGCGGGTGTCCTCGCCGGGCACGGCCATGATCGCGCCGGTGCCGTAGCCGGTCAGCACGTAGTCGGCGATGAACACCGGCAGCTCGCCGCCGGTCACCGGGTTGGCGGCGGTGGTGCCCAGCCAGACGCCGGTCTTCTCCCGGCTCTCGTTCTGCCGGTCGAGCTCCGAGCGCCGCGAGGCCTGCCGCTGGTAGGCCTCGACCGCCTCGCGCGGGGTCGCCGCTCCGGCGGTCCAGCGCGGGTCGGTGCCGTCGGGCCACGCGTCGGCGGTCAGCTCCGCGACCAGCGGGTGCTCGGGCGCCAGCACCACGTACGTGGCGCCGAACAGCGTGTCGGGCCGGGTGGTGAAGACCTCGATGGTGCGGTCGCCGGCCGCGAACCGGATGCGCGCGCCGGTCGAGCGGCCGATCCAGTTGCGCTGCATCTGCTTGACCGAGTCCGACCAGTCCAGCCGGTCCAGGTCGGCCAGCAGCCGCTCGGCGTAGGCGGTGATCCGCATCATCCACTGGGTCAGCGGGCGCCGGAACACCGGGAAGTTGCCGCGCTCGGAGCGCCCGTCGGGGGTGACCTCCTCGTTGGAGAGCACCGTGCCCAGGCCCGGGCACCAGTTGACCGGCGCCTCGTGCAGGTAGGCCAGCCGGTGGGCGTCGACGACCCTCCGCTTGTCGACGTCGGACAGCTCGGCCCACGGCCGACCCGACGGGTCGGTGCCGGGCGCGGGCTCGCGCGTGCCGGCGTCCAGCTCGGCCACCAGCTCCTCGACCGGGCGGGCCTTGCCGGCCTCCTCGTCGAACCAGGCGCCGAAGATCTTCAGGAAGATCCACTGCGTCCACCGGTAGTAGCCCGGGTCGATCGTGGCGAAGGTGCGGCGCTCGTCGTGGTCGACGCCGAGGCGGCGCAGCTGGGCCCGGATCGCGGCGATGTTGGCCTCGGTGGTGACCCGCGGGTGCTGCCCGGTCTGGACGGCGTACTGCTCGGCGGGCAGGCCGAAGGCGTCATAGCCCATCGGGTGCAGCACGTTGTCGCCGTCCATGCGGCGGAACCGGCTGGTGACGTCGGTGCCCAGGTAGCCCAGGGGGTGACCGACGTGCAGGCCCGCGCCCGAGGGGTACGGGAACATGTCCATGAGGAAGGTCTTGGGCCGGTCGGCGACCCGGTCGAAGCCCGCCGAGAGCCGGCCCACGGGGTTGGGCGTGTGGAAGGTCCCCTCCCGCTCCCAGCGGTCCTGCCACTCCAGCTCGATGCGCTGCGCGAGGGCCGGGGTGTAGCGGTGCGGGGGGACGCCCTCCTCGGCCGGCTCGGTCGTGGGCTGGCTGGCCGTCTGGCTCATCGCGGTGCTCCCGGGGTCATCCGTCGGCGGACATGAAAAGACCCCTCACGCAGGAGGGGTCGCCGTGCTGCCTGGTGGAACAGGTCAGCACGGCCGGAGAAGCAGCTGCCCGCCGGTCACCCCCCGAGTCTAGCGCCCGGCAGCTCACCCGGACGGGTCGGTCGTGGCCTCCGGACTGCACTCCGGGGCCTGATCTGCCGTTGTCGCAACCGTGCGACGCGGTCCGCAGTCCCCCCGGCAGCCGGGGACCGATCCCCGCGACCCCCTCCTGGTGGTCGCGATGATCGGCGTGGCCGCCTTCGCCACCGGCGTCGGCCCGCGCCCGGCCGGTGTGGCCTGGGACGTCCTCTACGACGTCGTGCTCTACCACCTGTCCTGGCTGGCCGCCGGTGCCGCGTGCTGGATCACCGCCCGGCGCGCGCCGCGGGAGGCCCTGGCCTGGCGGGCGCTCGCGACCACGACGGTCGCCGGCGCCGCCGGCAACGTCGCCCGGATCGTGGAGACCGGCCAGGCCGGCACCACTCCCGCGCCGGTGGCCGACGTCTGCGTCGCCGTCGCCTACCTGAGCCTCTACGTGGCGCTGTTCGTCCTCATCCGCGCCCGCGTGCCCCGGTTCCTGCCCAGCATGTGGCTCGACGGCCTGGTCGGCGCCCTCGGGACCACCGCGGTCGGCACCGGCTTCCTGCTCGGCCCCTACCTCACCGACGGCGGCCACGTGTCGGTCGCCCAGCTCGCCTGGCCGGGCGCCGACGTGCTGCTGCTCTCGCTGCTCGTCGGGGTCAGCGCCATCCTCGGCGTGCACCTCGACCGCACGCTGCTGTGCGTCGGCAGCGCGGTCGCGCTCTTCTGCGTCGCCGACGTCGCCCTGTTCGCGCTGAGCGCCTCGGGCAGCTACGCCGACGGCGGGCCGCTGGAGCTGCTCTGGCAGGCCGGCATCCTGCTCGCCGCCCTCGCCGCGCGGGGCACGACCGGCGACCCGCGGCCCCGCGACGGCCAGGAGGGCGTCCGCATCACCTGGCGGCTGGTCGCGCTGCCGCTGGCCGGCACGCTCGCCGCCCTCGTCGTCCTCGCCGCCGGCTACGGCGACGACCTCCCCGGCACCGCCGGCTGGCTGGCCGTCGGCTGCGTGCTCGCCGCGCTCGCCCGGACCGCGGTCACCTTCCGCGAGGTCCGGTCCTTCGCGGCGGTCCGGCAGGAGGCGCGCACCGACGAGCTCACCGGGCTGCCCAACCGGCGTGCGCTGCTCGAGCGGGCCCGGGTCGTCGTCGCCGGGGCCAGCACCGCCTCCCCCGCGGCGCTGCTGCTGCTCGACCTCGACGGCTTCAAGGAGGTCAACGACAGCCTCGGGCACGGCGCCGGCGACCAGCTGCTGTGCCAGGTCGGCCCGCGGCTGTCGCCGGCGTTGCGCCCGGGTGAGGTGCTCGCCCGGCTCGGCGGCGACGAGTTCGCCGTCCTGCTGCCCGACCTCGGCCTCGACGCCGCCGCCGAGCGCGCCGGCATCGTCCACGACCTGCTGCGGCAGCCCTTCGAGGTCGACGGCATCCGGCTGCACGTCGGTGTGAGCATCGGCGTCTCGACCGCGCCGGTCCCCGCCGACGACGTCCAGGAGCTGCTGCGCTGCGCCGACGTCGCCATGTACGCCGCCAAGACCGAGCGCACCGGCGTGCACGTCTACGTCCCCGACCCCACCAGCGGCTCCGGCGAGCGGCTGCGCACGATGGAGGAGCTGCGCACCGCTCTCGTCGAGGACCAGCTCGACGTCCACCTGCAGCCGCAGGTCGCCATGGACGACGGCCGCGTCGTCGGCGTCGAGGCGCTGCTGCGGTGGCACCACCCCGAGCGCGGGCTGCTCTCCCCCGGGCACGTCCTGCCCGCCGCCGAGCAGGCCGGCCTGCTGCGCCCGCTCACCGACACCGTGCTCGAGCGCTCGCTCGACGCGGTGGCGCAGTGGTGGGACGAGCACCGGGTGCCGGTGTCGGTGAACCTGTCCGCGGCCAACGTCGCCGACATCGACCTGCCCGGCAAGGTCGCCGCGAAGCTGGCCCGGCGCGGGCTGCCGGCGGCGTCGCTCACCCTGGAGCTGGTCGAGGACACCCTCATGGCCGATCCCGAGCGCGGCCGGTCCGTGCTCGGCGAGCTGCGCCGCCTCGGGGTGCGCACCTCGATCGACGACTACGGCACCGGCTACAGCTCGCTGGCCTACCTGCGCCGGCTGCCCGCCGACGAGCTCAAGCTCGACCGCAGCCTCACCGCCGACGTCGACACCGACGAGCGTGCCGCGGCGATCGTCCGGCACACCGTCGCGCTCGCCCACGACCTGGGCCTGAGCCTGGTGGCCGAGGGCGTCGAGGACGTCGCCACGGCACGGCGGCTGGCGTCGCTGGGCTGCGACGTCGCCCAGGGCTACGCCGTCGCGCGGCCGATGCCCGTCGCGGACCTCCTGCGCTGGCTGTCGGCCGAACGCAGCGGGCTGCTCCGCTCCGTCTGAGCGCCTGCCCGGGGGTGTGCCGGTCGGCCCGAGCGGGCAGGATGGCCGGAGTCGATCAACCCGGAGGTGCATCACGTGTTCCGCACACAGTCCCGCGGCCAGGTCATCCAGGCCGAGCTCCAGGAGGGGCTGAGCCACCTCGGCGCCGCCGTCACCGAGGCCGGCCGCGCCGCCGCGGAGCAGCTCGGCCCGCGGATGGACGCCGCGTTGGAGGCGGCCGGACCGGTGCTCGACGCCGCCCGCGTGGCGGTCGCCCCCAAGGTCGCCGCCGCGGTCGCCGTGGCCGCGCCCGCCGTCGCCTCCGCCCGTGAGGCCCTCACGCCCCGGGTGGACGCCGCCCGCGACGCGACGGGCCCGGTCCTCGAGGCCGCCCGCGAGCGGGTCGACGCCGCCGTCATCGCCCTGACGCCGCGTGTCGTCGCGGCCCGCGAGGCCGCCGGCCCCACCGTCGCCACGGCCCTGACCGCCGCCGGTGCCGCCGCCGCCAGGGCCGCCGCCGACCTCGCGCCGCGCGTCGAGGCCGCCTCGGCCGCCAGCCGCAAGCTGGCCGCCGACGTCGCGCCCCGCGTGGCCGCTGCGAGGGACACCGTCGTCCCCGCGCTGGACAACGCGCGCGGGACCCTGATGGCAGGCGTCGGCACCGCGCTCGGCGAGCTGGAGAGCCGGCGCGCCGAACTGGTGTCGGGGACCGCGAAGGCGGGCAAGAAGACACTGCGGAAGACCGGGCGCACGGCCGCGAAGGCCACGCGGAAGGTGAGCGTGGAGTCGGGGTCGTCGCGCTGGCCGTGGCTGCTGGCCGTGGTCGGGGCGGTCGCCGCAGCGACGGTGCTCGTGCGTCGCAGGAAGGCGGACCCGTGGACGCCGGCCCCGGCCGGTGACGGGCCCGTGCCGAGCTACCGAGAGGACCCCGTGCCCAGTTCCCCGAGCAACGACGATTCCGGCAAGACCGTCTCCGACGCGATGTTCGTGGCCGGTGACTCGGCGCCCGCCGAGTCCGACATGGGCATCCGTGACGCCCAGCTCGTCGCCGGTGACGACGACGCCGGCGCCACCGACCCCACCCAGACCGCTCCCGAGCCGTTCACCGCCGGCGGCGGGTCCGACGAGGGCCCGACCGCCGGTCCGGCGGCCGGCCAGGCCTGAGCCGACCCGGCACTCCGCAGACCGCCCCCGCCGCCCCCCGAGGCAGCGGGGGCGGTCCGCGTCCGGGGGTACCGTGGGGATCATGAGCGAGACGGTGACGACCAGTACCTCCGACCCGTCCCCGACCGGCCCCGCGGGCCGCAAGCTGCTCCGTCTCGAGGTCCGTAACGCCCAGGTCCCGATCGAGCGCAAGCCGGAGTGGATCAAGACCCGGCTCAAGACCGGGCCGGAGTACACCGAGCTCAAGTCGCTGGTCCGCCGTGAGGGCCTGCACACCGTCTGCGAAGAGGCCGGCTGCCCCAACATCTACGAGTGCTGGGAGGACCGGGAGGCCACCTTCCTCATCGGTGGCGACCAGTGCACCCGGCGCTGCGACTTCTGCCAGATCGACACCGGCAAGCCCGCCGACTTCGACGCCGACGAGCCCCGCCGCGTGGCCGAGAGCGTCGCCACGATGCAGCTGCGCTACGCCACCGTCACCGGCGTCGCCCGCGACGACCTGCCCGACGGCGGCGCGTGGCTCTACGCCGAGACGGTCCGCCAGATCCACGCCGCCGTCCCCGGCTGCGGCGTCGAGCTGCTGATCCCCGACTTCAACGCCGATCCGGCCCAGCTCGCCGAGGTCTTCTCCTCCCGGCCCGAGGTCCTCGCGCACAACGTCGAGACGGTGCCGCGGATCTTCAAGCGCATCCGCCCGGGCTTCCGCTTCGAGCGGTCCCTGTCGGTCATCACCGCCGCCCGCGAGGCCGGCCTGGTGACCAAGTCCAACCTCATCCTCGGGATGGGCGAGGAGCCCGAGGAGGTCGTGGAGACCATGCGGGCGCTGCACGACGCCGGCTGCGACCTGCTGACGATCACCCAGTACCTGCGGCCCTCGCCGCGGCACCACCCCGTCGTCCGCTGGGTCAAGCCCGACGAGTTCGTCGGCTTCCAGCAGCAGGCGGAGGAGATCGGGTTCCCGGGCGTGCTCGCCGGGCCGCTGGTGCGCAGCTCCTACCGGGCCGGCCGGCTCTACCAGCAGGCCGTCGAGGCCCGCGGCCTCACCACTCGGGGCTGACCGCCCCGCCGGCTCCCCGGGACCGTGTCGCCGCGCCCCTATCCTGGGGGCATGGCACGCAGCAAGCCCACAGACTCCCCCGCTCCCGCCGGCAACGCCGGGCGGGGCCCCGCCGCGGGGCGCGGCCGGTCCCCGGGGGCTGCAGCCGGCGCCACCGCGGTCGGCAAGACCACGGCGGGCAAGCCGGCGAGGACCGGCAAGGACGGCCAGCCGAAGGTGGGCCGGCTGAAGAAGATCGGCAACCAGGCCCGCCTGATCAAGCAGGCATACACGCTCACCAGCAAGAACGACCCCAAGCTGCCGTGGCTGATGCTCATCGCCTTCGTGGTGGTGGCCGGCCTCGTCGAGCTGGTGGCCATCCTCTTCGACGCGCCGTTCCTCTTCCTGCCCATCGCGATCGTCCTGGGCCTGCTGGCCGCGATGATCGTGTTCGGCCGCCGCGCGCAGGGCTCGGCCTACCGCCAGGTCGAGGGCCAGCCGGGTGCGGCCGCGTGGGTGCTCGAGGGCATGCGCGGTGACTGGCGGGTGTCGGCCGGCGTCGCGGGGACCGCGCAGCTGGACTCGGTGCACCGCGTCCTCGGCCGTCCCGGCGTCATCCTGGTCGCCGAGGGCTCGCCCGCCCGGGTCCGCGGCCTGCTGGCGCAGGAGAAGAAGCGGATCGCGCGCGTCGTCGGTGACACCCCGATCTACGACGTCGTCGTGGGCGACGAGGAGGGCCAGGTGCCCCTGCGCAAGCTCAGCACCCACGTGATGAAGCTGCCGCGCAACCTCTCCGCCGCCGAGGTCAACACCCTCGGCCGCCGGCTGGCCGCCCTCGGCGGCCCCCGTCCCCCGATCCCCGGTGGCCCGATGCCCGGCGGCAAGCAGATGACGGTCAGCCAGCGGCAGGTCCGCCGCCGCTGACCGCCCCCGTCCCGGCGGGGTGACGTGGCGCTGCCGGCGCCGGTCGGGGCCTCAGTGGGCGGCGGCGGGACGACGCCCCTGGCGCAGGCCCAGCATGTACGGCAGGCCCGACCCGACCACGCCCACCGTCCTCCCGAGGCGTCCGAGCCAGGACGGACCCGGCAGCGGAGGCGCGGAGCCCGCGACGTCCACGACGTCCACGAAGTACTCGCGGACGGGACCGATCCCCTCCAGTTCCTGCGCGACCTCGTGGACGGGGTCCGGCAGGACCGAACCACCGGCCCGGTAGAGCTCCTCGGAGAAGAGGACGTACTCGGGGACCTGGACCGGGTTCTTCAGCATCCGGTGCACCTGGATGACGTCGATGCCGACGAGCTTGCGTCGCTGCCGGATGGTCTGGACGGCGACCTCGCCGATGTGCGCGACGAACTTCACCTTGAGGTCGTTGGCCTGCGTGCACCCGTCGCACGGGCAGAGGTTGGCCGCGACGTACTGCCGCTCGAGGTGGAACGCGCGGTGCATGGCGACGGCGGCCCGGGTGGTGGAGGTGACCGTGGCGTCGTCGTCCAACCCGTCCGCCCGGCGGTAGAGGAAGGCCGCGTCACCCTCGACCTCGATCAGGTCGAAGCCGCGCGCGGCGTCGATGACCTTCTCCAGCAGCCGCGCGGTGTTCACCTCGGCGTGCGCGAGGCTCATCCGGTGGGAACGCATGTACTCGGTGTAGCCACCGATGTCCGCTATCAGGAGGAGCGCACGTTCGGCGGCCATGCTCCGACAACCTAGCGACACCGGGACCTCAGCGGCTGGTCCGAGGAGGTCCCCCGTCCCCGTCGTGGGGGGAGAAGCGGTCGAGCATCGTGCCGACCACCGTCTCGGCCTCCCGGGCGCTCGGCGTGTACCCGAGGACGACCGCGAGGAAGTGGTCGGACCCCAGCGTCTGGAGCCGGAGCTCGCTCGTGGCCCGCACGGTGGCCGTCCGGCGGACGCTGCGGAGCAGCGCGATCTCCCCGAAGCCCTCCCCCCGGCCGAGAGCCGCCACCGCGTGTCCGTCCCCGATCACGTCGGCCTCACCCGACTCGATCACGTAGTAGGAGGAGCCGACGTCGCCCTGCTCGAAGACGGCGGTGCCCGCGGGCACCGTGACCGGCTCCAGGTGACGGGCCAGCTGCTCGACGGCGGGCAGCGGCAGCGCGTGCAGCATGGGCACGGCCTGCAGCAGACCGATGTCCCGGTCGCGGACACCCACGGAGCGGTCCATCCGCCGCAGCCGTCGCCACGACGCCGCCGCGGCCACGGGGCACAGCAGACCGACGGTCAGCAGCGCCGTGCGGACACCGGTCAGCTCGACCACCAGCGCCGCGACGACGGCCCCCACCCCCATGGCCAGGGCGACCAGGCTCTCCAGCACACCGAAGACCCGCGCCAGCACGTCGTCCGGGGTGATCCTGCCCAGCAGGGTGAACCCGCCGACGTCGATCAGCGCGTTGCCTACGCCGACGCAGGCCAGGAGGACCAGCGCAGCGGCCTGCTGGGGGAAGACGCCGATGAGCGTGACCGGCAGACCCCACAGGACGACACCAACGGCGAACCAGGCACCCAGCCGGCGCGTCCCGACCAGCATCGACGCCCCGAGCGAGCCGAGGACCGCGCCCGCCCCGACGGCGGCGGTGAGCGTGCCGACGCCCGGTTCGCCGGTACCGAGCAGGTCGATGGCGACCACCACGGTCAGCACGGTCAGCGCCCCCCGGGTGAAGGTCTGCGCCGCCGCGAGGCCCACGATGAGCGCCAGGTCGCCGTTGCCGACGACCGCCCGCACGCCCTCCACCCCCTCGCGCACGAGGTGGACGCCCGTGGTGGCGGACGGCCGCGGCGGGGCGTCGTACCGCAGCCGCAGCAGCAGGGCCGCCGCCCAGAGCGAGGCACCCGCCGAGACGGCGAAGACGACGGTGACGCCGGTGAACTGCAGCAGCACCGCCGCCAGCAGCGGACCGGCCAACGTGGCCACGGAGTCCAGGAGCCCCCGGACCACGTTGGCGCTGGCCAGCTCGTACCCGGAGTGACACAGCGACGGCAGCAGCGCGGAGTGTGCCGGCCGGAAGAGGGTGGCGGCGACCGTCGACAGCACAGCCAGCGCGTAGACGACCTGCGGCGGCCCCGACACGCCGACGACGACCGCGGCCGCCGCGGTGGCGACGCCCCGCACCGTGGACACCAGGACCAGGACGCGTTCCCGGCGTCCCCGGTCGGCGAGGGGGGACAGGAGGGGGGTCAGGACCGCGGACGGCACCATCCGGAGCAGTCCGACCAGCCCGACGGCGGTCGCCCCACCGTCCCGGTAGGCCACGATCCCGAGCCCCACGGTGAACGCCCACTCGGCCGTCCACGCGCCGAGGAAGCTCAGCTGGGCCCGGCGCAGGTCGGGGTTGCGGGCGTTGCTGGTGAACGCGGCGGCGGCGGCGGCGAGCCTCGCGCGGCCGCCCCCCTGCGCCATCCGGCGACGCTACCGCCTCCCGGACGGCGGAGGACGGGTCCGGGACCCTCCCGTCGACGACGGGCTCAGACGCGGTCGAAGGGCCCGGCGTAGCGGAAGGTGCCGTGCGGGGTGGGGTCGGCGAGCACCCGGGCCTGGAAGTGCACACCCCACGTGGGATCGGGCGGGTCGATGCCCACCTCGGTGGAGACGACGAAGCCGGAACGCCGGTAGTACGCCGGGTCGCCGAGCAGCGCGACCAGACGCTCCCCCGCCGCCTCCGCGACGGCGAGCAGCGCGTGCACCAGCACCGTCCCGACGCCCCTCCCCTGCCGGTCCGGCCGGACGCCGATCGGGCCCAGCCCCAGCGCCGGGGCACCGAGGGGCTCGACCCACCCGCGGGTGGCGATCACGTGGCCGACGACGTCCTCCCCGTCGAGGGCGACCAGCGACAGGTGGGGCAGGAAGCCGGCGTCCTCCCGCAGCTCCGCGAGCAGGCGGGCCTCGACGTCCGTGGGGAACGCCGCGAGGTGGACCGCCTCGACGGCGCGGGCGTCGGCCGGCCGCTCACGCCTGACGATCACCGGTCGAGGACGACGGCGGTGTCGGTGAGGCGGTCGTGCAGCCCGCGGCCGTCGCTGTCGACGACGAGCGCCGGCACGAGCAGCATGAGCAGCCCGGTGCGGACGACGGCCCGCCACGGCGCCAGCCGGGCCGCCGGCCGCGGGTGCGCCAGCCGCAGACCCATCACCTTCATGCCCGGCGTCTGCCCGATCGCCACGAGGGACACGACGTAGACCACGGCGAAGGACAGCAGGCTCCAGTTGCCCGGCAGGTCCGGCGCGGTGAAGAACGCGGCAACGACGGCGCAGAGGAAGGCGTCGACCAGGAAGGCCAGCACCCGCGTGCCGAAGGGCGCCAGTGAGCCGGGGCCGCTGCCGGGCAGGCCCAGGGAAGCGCCCCGCCGTCGCTCCTGAGAGGGTGGCTGCACGTCCCCGACCATGTCCACCAGCGTAGGACCCGCCCGCCGCGGACCCGTGCGAGCTGCGACGCCGACGACGCCCGGCCCGACACGCCGGAGCCGTTGTTACCGCCCCGAAACAGACGGGACACCCCGGGGCAACCCCCCGGCCATAGGTTCGCAGGCGGCTGTCCGCCCACTCCCGGAGGATCGATGTTCACCAGTCCCGACGAGGTCGCCGCCTACATCCGCGACAACGACGTCGAGTTCGTCGACGTCCGCTTCTGCGACCTGCCCGGCGTCATGCAGCACTTCACCATCCCGGCGTCGACGTTCGGTGAGGACACCTTCTCCGACGGGCTCGGCTTCGACGGCTCGTCGATCCGCGGTTTCCAGGCGATCAACGAGTCGGACATGCTGCTGCTGCCCGACGCCAACAGCGCGTTCCTCGACCCGTTCCGCAAGCACCGGACGCTGAACGTCAACTTCTTCATCCACGACCCGATCACGCGCGAGGCCTACAGCCGTGACCCGCGCAACGTGGCGAAGAAGGCCGAGGCGTACCTCGCCAGCAGCGGGATCGCCGACACCGCCTACTTCGGGCCGGAGGCGGAGTTCTACGTCTTCGACTCGGTCCGGTACGACACCGGCATCAACGAGGGCTACTACCACGTCGACTCGGTCGAGGGCTCCTGGAACACCGGCTCCCTGACCGGCGAGAACGGCGTGGGCGCCAACCGCGGCTACAAGGCGCGGATGAAGGGCGGCTACTTCCCGGTCGAGCCCTACGACCAGCAGAGCGACCTGCGCGCCGACATGATGAAGAACCTCGCCGGCGTGGGCCTCGAGCTCGAGCGCGGGCACCACGAGGTCGGCACCGGCGGCCAGGCCGAGATCAACTACAAGTTCGACACGCTGCTGCGGTCGGCCGACAGCCTGATGCTGTTCAAGTACGTCATCAAGAACACCGCCTGGGCGCACGGCAAGACCGCGACGTTCATGCCCAAGCCGCTGTTCGGCGACAACGGCTCGGGCATGCACTGCCACCAGAGCCTCTGGCGGGACGGCGAGCCGCTGTTCCACGCCGAGACCGGCTACGCGGGTCTGTCCGACACCGCCCGCCACTACATCGGCGGCCTGCTGGCCCACGCGCCGTCGCTGCTGGCCTTCACGAACCCGACGGTCAACAGCTACCACCGCCTGGTCCCCGGCTACGAGGCCCCGATCAACCTCGTGTACTCGGCCCGCAACCGCTCGGCCTGCTGCCGCATCCCGATCTCCGGCGACAACCCCAAGGCCAAGCGCATCGAGTTCCGCGTGCCCGACCCGTCGGCCAACCCCTACCTCGCCTTCTCGGCGATGCTGATGGCCGGCCTCGACGGCATCAAGAACAAGATCGAGCCGCCGGCGCCGGTGGACAAGGACCTCTACGAGCTGCCGCCCGAGGAGGCCATGGGCATCGACAAGGTGCCCGCGTCGCTGGACGCCGTCCTCGACCGGCTCGAGGTCGACCACGAGTACCTGATCGACGGCGGGGTGTTCACCCCCGACCTGATCGAGACGTGGATCGAGTACAAGCGGGAGAACGAGATCGACCCGATCCGCCTCCGCCCGCACCCGCACGAGTTCGCGATGTACTACGACATCTGAGTTCGACAGAGGGCTGACCTGCGGTTTTACCGTAGGTCAGCCCTCTCAGTCCCCAACCAGTCCCCACGAGCGGCCAACACGGCACCCACAGCGGCCCGTGCGGACTCGTCGCTGTCGGGCCATAGGTGGCCGTAGGTGTCCAGCGTCGTCTTGGCGCTGCCGTGCCGAAGTCGGTGCTGGACGACCTTGACGTCGAGCCCACTGCCGATGAGCAGCGACGCCAGGTAGTGCCGCAGATCGTGGAAGCGGAAGGCGTCGGGCAGCCCGGGGACCGTCGGCCGGGCCGAGCGGATCGCGCGCTCGATCGCCCAGGTGGAGGTCTGCCGGCCAGCGCCGTCGGTGACGACGTGGTCCCCGCCCCATCGCGCCACCGCCGCCGAGAGCTGCACAGACAGCTCCTGCGGGATGGGCAGCGGCGTGCGGGACGTCTCGCTCTTGAGCGGCTCGCCGTCGCCCTGCTGCACCGGCCGCACGACGCCGCGCATGAAGTCGACGTCCCAGACGCGCAGCCCCACGACCTCGGCGGTCCGCAGCCCGACAAATGCCCCGAGCAGGACCGCCGGGCGCAGATGATCGGCGATCGCGTCGTGCAGCGCCCACACCTGCTCGGTCGTCGCGACGTAGGGCCGCTGACCGCCGGCCCCTGGGGAGGTGCGCCGCGAGCACGGGTTGCGCGCCAGCAGCCCGTCGTGCACGGCGTCGCTCATGACCTGCGACAGCCGCGAGTGCAGCGCGTAGACGTAGCTGTCGGCCAGGCCGGCGGCCTTGAGCTCCACCGTCCACGAGCGGACCGAGGACGGCCGCACCGCCGAGAGCGGCATCGGACCGAACTCGGCGGTGATCTGAGCGACGTGCACCTTCGCCTGCCGCACTGTCCGGGGGCGGCGGGTCGCGTAGCCGGCCAGCCAGGTCGCGCACCACTCGGTGACCGTCGTCCGGGCGGTCTTCGGGTCGACATAGGTGCCGGTCACCTGGCTGGTCGTGACCTCGTCGAGCCACCGCTGCGCCTTGGACTTCTCCTTATCGGCGAAGGCCTGCGTGACCTCCTTGCCCGCGGCGTCCTTGTAGCGCGCCCGGTAGCGCATGCCCCGCCCGTACCGGGGGCTCTGCACGCGCTTCCCCGTGGCCGGGTCGGTGACGTACCACCGGTCCTGGATGCTGCGAAAGGTCACGAGCCTCTCCGATCTGCAATTCAGGCGGAGCGAGGATGCGGACCCAGCATCATGAGGTCGATCGCTCTGCGGCGACCCGCGCCTCGAGCGCCTCGCGGGCCAGTTGGGAGATGGTCTTGCCTTCTCGGTCGGCGATCCGGGCGGCGCTGTCCCGGACGCCGGGGGTGACGCGGAAGGCGATGCGCGGTGAGACCGCGGCCCGGCCGGTGAGGGAGGGCCGGCCGCCGCGGCGCCGGACCTCGTCGACGATGTCCGCGGCCTTCTGCTCGGTCAGCCGGGTTCCGTCGGCCAGCCGGACGTCGTCCCGGTCGAGGTCGACATCGGGTCCGATCGGCGTGCTGGAGCTGATGGGTGGCGGGGTGCGCTCGGTCACGGGCTGTCTCCTCGAAGGCGGGTCGGCATGACGTGGATGACCAGCAGGTAGTGCTGCCCGCCATCAGCCGGCTGCACCACCTCGACGGCGATGATCTCCAGTTCTCGGCCTCGTTCGTCGAGGCCGACGTAGAGCCAGGCGTCCGCCCCGCTGGTGGCAATGACCGCCGTCGGTCGGGTGCCGACCAGGACGTGACGGGCGGAGGTCCGGCCGATGCGGTGCTCGCGCGCCGACTGGTGAACCTGATCTCCGAGGCACCAGTATTGTTGGACAAAACATGGTCCGTCAAGATCGACCGGCGCAGCCATGGCCGTGCTGGGCGTCGACCCAGGCGCGCAGGTCGTCGGAACGGTAGAGGACGCGGCGGCCGAGCCGGAAGCTGCGCGGGCCGGTGCCGAGGTGGCGCCAGTAGCGCAGGGTGGCGACAGGGGCTCGCAGGAGCTCGGCAGCCTCGGTGATGGTGAGCAGCTCGGGCTCGCGGCCGGCGGTGTGGTCAGTCATGGTCGAGCTCCGGTGTGGTCGGTGGGCTGGACCCCTCACCTGCAGAAGGCGCCAATCGAGGTCCGGTGGTAACAGCCGACCGCCAGATCCTGCCGGGATTCTCCAGTTGGTCTGCAGTCGCCGGTGCGGCTCATCGCCCGAGGGCGGGGGCGGCGCCACCCCCGTTGAGGGACGGACCGCGACGCTCGGACTCCGGCCGCGGAACGCCGGGGTGGGCCGCTGCCCGCGGCGGAGCAGTGCGAGGCTGGCAGGGGTCGGCGGCACGGCGTGTACGCCAGTCCTCGTGAGCTGCGGCCAGCCGGTGGGCGGGCTGGCCGAGCAGCGCCGGGTCGGCCACCAGCCCGGCGATACGTGCTCGCGCGCCGGCCAACTCGTGTTCAGCGGCGGCGATGTCGTGGTCGACGTCGGCCAGCCGCCCGGCCGGGGCCGGGGTACGACCGAGCGCGCCGGACCGGGCGAGCTGCTGGTCGCGTGGGGGATCCTCGATCTGCTGCGCCCGCTCATGGGCGCACCCGGCGGCGTGGGCAGCCTGGAGCGCGGCGACGGCGCGCAGCGTCTCGTGCTGCGACTGCAGGACGGCCAGCCGGTCCAGGCAGCGCTGCTCGACCGTCCACGCCTTGGACAGGTCGGCAAGGACTTCCGCCAGCGGTCGGGGTTGCGCGTAGCGGGCCGCTTCGGCGGCGGCGAGCTGCGCGGCGTGGCCGGGGCCCAGGTCGGCGCGGTCGCGGCCGAACACCGCCGTCCACTGCTGCCGCGCCTCGGCCAGGTCGGCGGCCACCAGGTGCGCGGTGTTTGCTGTGCGGCCGCGGGTCATGCCGACGTAGGCCGACGCGGCGCCGGTGTGCTCGCCGATCACCACATGCGCCGAGGTGACGGTGTCGCCCTGCACCCCGTGCGCGGTGCTGGCGTAGGCCAACTCGACGTGGGTGGTGACGTAGCCGGCGGGCAGCACCCGCTCCCCCACTCCCGCCGGGGTGACACCGGCCGGGAGGGCGCCGGTCGGGGTGACATCGTCCGGTACGACGACCAGCGCCCCGTGGCGGTCGACAGCGGTGACGGTCCAGATATCCCGGTTGGCCACACCCAGGCGGCGGTCGTTGCGGCGGGTGGCGATCCGGTCCCCGGCGCCGATTCGCTGCCCTGCCCCGGTGACCGCGACCCGCATGTCGTCGACGCGACCGTCCGCGACCAGCCGCTCCCGGATCGCGGCGCCCATCTCGGCGGCCTGCTCGCGGGTGTCGACCACCACCGCCACCCGCTCCCCCTCCCGCTGGCGTCTGGCGGTGACTCCGGCCAGTGCCTCCCGCAGCCCAACTGGATCGGCGTGCAGGCGGATCCGGCCGCGGGCCAGCAGTGAGTCGAACACCCCGCCCGGATCCTCGCCAGCGCGCAGAACCAGGGTCAGGTCGGCGTACTCCGTGTCGGGCACCGTCTGCCCGGCCTCATCGGCGCCGGTGAAGCGGTGCACCTCGTCGAGGGTCACGTGAGCGGCCGGGTCGACTCGGCCGGCGGCGAGGTCCAGCACGCCGCCACGGCCGACTGCGGCCAGCTGCCGGCGGTCGCCGAGCAGCGCTACCCGCACCCGGCACTCATCCGCGACGACCAGCAGGGCTCGGGCGGTGTCCTGGTCGAGCATGCCGGCCTCGTCCACCACTAGGACGTCCCCGGCCCGCAGCCGCGCGTTCTCCTCGGGTCCGGCATAGAGCCGGCCGGTGGCCGGGTCGACCTCGCCGGGGATCAACCTGGTCCAGGCGCCGTCGTCGGTCCAGCGCCAGCCGTGCTGGAAGGCCAGCCAGGCCGCCGAGCCGGCGGTGGCGCCGACCTCGGCGGAGGCGACCTTGGCCGCCTTCAACGTGGGGGTGACAACCACCAGCCGTCGCCCCTGTTCCCCCATCAGTCGACGAGCCGCAGCCAGGGTGGTGGTCTTGCCCGCGCCGGCTGCGCCCTCCACCACCACGAGCGGCCGGTTCCCGGCAAGCGCGGCCGCGGTGGCGGCCTGCCCGGAACTCAGCCACTCCCGGCCGGCCACCCGGTCCGGCCGAAGGTCGGGATCTGCACCGTGGTGGGTGCCGCGGACGGCGAGGCGGGCGACCAGGTCGGCCTCGACCTCCAGCACCGCCGGGGAGGTCCAGGCCCGGACGTGTTCGGGCACTCCGTCGCGCGCCAGCAGCGGAAGGCACCGGGCCAGGGCGCGGGCGGTGAGGTCCTCGGCAAGCTCGCCGCGCACCGCTGCCTCCGCGACGACGCCTGCAGCGGCGAGCAGCCGTTCGGCCTCACCGCGCAGGTCAGCGGCGTTCCAGGCTGAGCGGCCGGCGGCCAGCCGGGTGAGCATCTGGTCCACTGCGCCATCGCGGTCCAGCGCCCCGACCGGGGTGGACCGCAGCTCGACCGGTCGGTCGGGGTCGCGGTAACCGAGAGCGGCCAGCTCGGCTCGCCACCGGGCGGTCAGGTCGACCCCCGAGCGGGGGATGACCTTGTCCGGGCGGCCGTCGGCCCACGCCCGGGCATCCCACGCCCGCCGCAGCGCCGGCCCCGGAGACTCGCCGGGGTGCGCAGCCATCCAGTCGCGTTCGTAGCGATCCACATTGCGCCCGATCTGCGCCGCCCGCGCGCTGAACGGACCGACGTACGCGGCGAGCTCCAGTATTTCTCCGGTCGCATCGACGGTGTAGCCATGGTCGGCCAGCAGGGTGCGGAACTGCGGATCGCAGGCAACCGCGGCATGTCCGATTCCGTTGATGGCGGCAAGGAAGTCGCGGACCCCGACGGTGTGCAGCCCGCGCCATCGCCCGGCGGCGAACACCCGGGCGCCCAGTTGCAGGTGGAGATGTCGGTGCGGATCTCCGGCACGGGAAGTGTAGTGCCGCACCGTCACCGCCTCCAGCACCTCGAGCGGCACCTGCACCTGCCCGCCGCGCGGACCGATCCGGGTGGTGGCGTGCCCGGCGAGCCAGCGGATGAGCTCGACCGCGGCGCGGTCTTGCGCGGCGTCGTAAGCGGCGGCGATGTCCGGGTGCACCGCGGCGGCCAGCGACCAGGACTTCGGGCCGTTGACCACCACCTCGACGAACCGCACCGCACGCTCGTCGGTACGTAGCCGCCCGCGCGGCGCCCCGGTGTCTGGGTCCTGGCCGGCCACCCAGCTCTCGTAGGTCTCCCCCGTCAAGGGCGCAAGCTCCTCCACCCGCCCAGCGGTGGCCGTGAAGCGGCAGGCCAGGCCAGCGCCGTCGGTCAGGTAGTAGTCATCCGCCCGTCCCCGATCGGCCTCCACGTAGTGCCGGGCCGCCGCCGGCGCGCCGGCGTAGACCTTCATTCCGCCGTGCAATTACCAACGCCACCCAACAATGACCAACATGTCACCCCCGAAAATGCCGAAGGGCCGTGCGAAGCGGGGCCCGTGCCACCCATATTGGTAGCATGCGTGCCGTTCTGCAGTAAAGGCCCTCCTGTTAGCGGTAAGCGTTGGTCGCTATCGGTTGTAGGCCCATCACAGGCGTCATTTTATTAGCCATTAGCAATAGTCGCTGAACGTAGACAGGATGACGACTGGCCGGTTACTTGCGACGACGACGTCCCGCTGTGCCGGTGGCACCGACTCACGGGCCTCTCAGTTCGTCCGACAGGCGGTGGGGTGTTGGGTGCCGTGCAGCACACGGACGACGCAGCGCTCTCGGCCATGAGGAGTGTCATGAGGCTGTCCCGGTTGTCCCACCGCTGCGGGACGGGTCACCGGGCAGGTCTTCCGGGATGCCGTCTCGGGGACTCCTTCCCCGCCCTGCGACGTTGCCCGTTGACGCTCCTCTTACGGGACTGCTGGCGCTGACTGCCACGTCGGGGCAGGGCATACGGGGCGCTGATAAAGGGACCTGCGGGTACTACCCCTGCCAAGGCTGTAAGAGTCGACGGCAATTCCCCAAGTTCAGTTCTTAGCTGTATAGCGCTTCCAGGGAAAGAGAATGCGCCTCATGTTTTGTGTGCCGGGGTCTACACTTACTCCCGCTGCCCACCGTAAGTATCTGCCCTCGTCCTCGCGCTGCGCGACCACGTCGCTGTCGGCCACGCGCTGCCGTCCCCGTTCATTCAGAACGTAAGTCGCGACGGTTATGTCGGCATCGGGGTAGTGCTTCCAAACCTGGTCGACCGCCTCAATCACCGTCTCTCCTGTCTGGACGGCGCCGTCGACCACGACTACTCGACGGGCCCGGATGAGGGGAAACTCGACGCCGCGGATAACCGAGGCTGGCGCTACTGCGGCTTTGGGCGGTCGAGACGCAGAGATAGCAATCCATCCCATGTATCGGCATTCGAGCGCTTCCGCGACGGCCGCGGCCAGGAGCGCGCCGCTGCGCCCTAGGGCGGCCACAACGTGGTAATGCCCGGGGTGCGCGCCCTCGGGGTAGTTGGGGTGGCCGGGGGTCGCTGTCGTCAACAGGGAGTTGAGGACCGCGCGCGTAAGGGCATCGATCTCTTCCCAACTGAGGGCTAGATCCTCAGCTTCGGCCTGCGGCGTCGGAAACTGCTGTGTCAGGCGCTCGGATTCTTGGTCGGCAGCTGGTGTAGGACGTCCGCTTACGCGCGCCAGGATCGCCTGAATGTCCGCCCGTGACCAGTCCACCTGAATCGTTTGCGCTGCCGCGGCCTGCAGCGTCCGCCGCCCGTGCCGAGCAAGCACCAAACCGCCGAGCGCCTCCATGGCGTCGGTGTCTCGGTCCCGCTCGTCGCGCAGCCTGCAGGGCAATCCGAAGAAGACATCGCGAGGCAGGTGTGCGTTGGCGCCAGGGTGCCGCATGTACTGCAGGTCGTTCTCGTAGTATTCCTGCCAAAGCCGGTAGAGCGTGATCATGCGGTCGTAGTGCCCTTGCTCCAGGAGTAGGTTCAAATACTCCTGACGGATGCGCCAGCGATTGTCTACTATTCGCCGGAGCTCCATGTCTTCCTTCTCGGCGCTAGGCGCGTGGATAGCTGCGTCGATGACCGCGGGAGGCGTTAAGCGCCAAGCGTAGTAATACGCTCGCTCGGCCGAAAAGAGGGCATACGCCTTGCGCTGTGGGTTGCGCTCGAGGCGCGCGGTGTGCATGGCCGCCGCGACCTCCAAAGTGTCGGCGCGGACCACCCGCTGATCCAGCCAGACCTCGCTACGGCCGCGGCCCGCGGTGGACAGCCCGTTGCGAAGCGCGTCACGCTTCTTCAGCCGAGCGAGTGCCGGCGCCAGCGTGTTTTCCTTCCAACCCAGCAACTCACGCAGGGCGTTCTTCTCGACCCGAAAGGCGGCCAACGCCGCGCCGCTGTTGTCTGGGGCGAGTACGAGTGCGCGAATCAGCTTCGCCTCGGAACGGTTGAGCGGCGGCGAGGCCTGGGCGCCGGCACTGTTCCCGAACACGAGCGACGCCGGGCGGGCGCTGCGCTGCCACAGCAGGGGGTTCTTGTCGTCCCGGTAGATCGGTGGCGGAACCATGAGCATGTCGGCTTGATCGAGATCGTCGTACAGGTCTCGGTCGCGGCCACGGGGACCGGACTCGCTCACCCGCTCAGTACGGGTTAGGAGCACGGGACCGCCGTGTAGCGCCAGGACCAGCATCTCCACCGTCGGCGGCATGGTGCGCAGCGCATCAGTGAGCACCCCGTGAACGTAGCCCTTCCGGTCAACGCTGCAAGCGCAAAGGCAATCCAGCTTGCAAGCTTTGAGGCTCCTTTTTGCATCGTGCCTGGTCATAGGGATTGCCACATTGCACATATTGGCAGTGCCCTGCGGCATACCTACCGTTGAGTACGGCCTCAGTGAGATGGCTGAGGTGCCAGGCTCGAGGCGAGAAGAGGACAGCTCATGAACGACACCACGTGGTCTGAAGCCCGGACCAAGGCGCCG
This sequence comes from Geodermatophilus amargosae, assembly GCF_041028265.1. GTDB lineage: Bacteria > Actinomycetota > Actinomycetes > Mycobacteriales > Geodermatophilaceae > Geodermatophilus > Geodermatophilus amargosae_A. Next base: position 88,683 of record NZ_JABGCW010000005.1, on the reverse strand, counting down.
CAGGCTGCCGCCGACCGGCCGCTGGAGTGCGACTGCCCGCGTTGCTTGGAGGCAGACAGCCAGGCGTCTCGGGCCGGTGCCCAGGCTTACGGTCCCTGGGACGGCTTCGACCCCGTCCTCAGCCGTAGCAACGAGGCCGGCTGATGTCGGACATGACCCGCGGCACAGGCCAGCAGCTGCCTGTGGCCCTGGCCAGCGGCGGTGCAGGCGCCTTGGCCACCAGCGTCGCTGGCGTGGGCCGCCCGGATGCGTCGACCGCTTCAAGCATGGGATCGAGCGTCCGCTCGCGGGACGTCGCGGTGCTGACCGGTGGCCGCAGCATGGAGCGGGACCGCTCTTTGCTGTCGGGTCAGGCCGTGGCCGAGGCGCTGGAGGCCGTGGGTCATCGGGTGCGTCTGATCGACACTGCCGAACCGGGGCTCATCGAGGGAGTTGCGGGGGTCGACGTGGCGTTCCTGGCCCTCGCCGGCCGCTTCGGCGAGGACGGCAAGTTGCAGGGGTTCCTTGAGACGCTGGCCGTGCCTTACACCGGTTCTGGGGTTCTAGCCAGTGCCTTGGGGATGCACAAGCCCGTCGCGAAGACCGTCGTCGCGGCCAGCGGCGTCTCGGTGCTACCGCATGTCCTCATCGGAGGAAAGGGAACGGCGGAGTCCACGGACACAGCGGCGAGCGCCATGCGTCGTCTTGGCGCCCCGGTGATCGTCAAGCCGCTGGGGGAGGGAGGCTCGGTGGGCGTGGCGGTCGCGCACGACGTTGCCGAGTTGGAGGAGCTCGTAGTCGGCCTGGGGCAGGCCGGGGAGGCGGTGCTCGCCGAGCCGTTCGTAACGGGCACTGCCGTCAGTGTGGGGGTCCTGGAGACGGACGGGGGTGACGTCAGGGCTCTGCCGTCGCTGGCGGTGCGTGCGGCCCGGGAGTTCTACGACTACGAGACGAAGCGCAACCCCGCGCTGCATGCGTACGCATGCCCTGCGCCCCTGCCTCGACAGGTGACGGCCCTGATCGCCGACGCGTCGTGCCGGGCTCATCGCGCACTGGGCTGCTCGGGCTACTCCCGCAGCGACTTCATCATCTCCGCCGACGGCGACGCCTGGTGGCTTGAGGTGAACACGCTGCCCGGTCTGTCGCGGACGGGGAACCTGGCCACGATGGCGGCGGCCGCCGGCCTGTCCTACGAAAAGCTCGTGTCGCAGATTCTCGGTGCGGCCATGCACAGCGCGAGGTACCGGCCGTGAGCAGCCGGACGCGTGACGGCGGCACCAGCGGCGGGCTGCTCGCCCGACACGTGGCGGCGGCCGCCGCTGCGCTCGAAGGGGTTGTCGAGCGCACCCCGATGCTGTCCAGTCCCGCCCTTGACGCAGCTGTTGGGGCCGAGGTGGTATGCAAGGCGGAGAACCTTCAGCGGACGAACTCGTTCAAGTTTCGGGGGGCCTACTACCACCTGCTGGCCCTCTCCGGAGAGCGGCGCGGACGAGGGGTGGTGGGCGCGTCCTCCGGCAATCACGCCCAGGCCCTCGCATTGGGGGGCAGGCTGTTGGACGCGCCCGTGCACGTGGTCGTCCCCGAGGACCTGCCGGACGTCAAGCTGGCGGCGATCGCGCGTCTTGGCGCCGACATCGTCACGTACCGCCGCGGTGTCGATGACAGGGACCGGATCGTCGCCCGCCTCGCGCACACGCACGGCCTAGCGGTGGTCCCGTCCGCGGACTCACTCGCCGTCATGGCGGGCGCAGGAACGGTGGGACTCGAGCTGATGCAGGACGCACCCGGGGTCGGCGCGCTGCTGGTGCCCGTGGGCGGCGGCGGCCTGGCTGCCGGCTGCGCGACGGTCGTCACGACGCATTACCCCGGCGTCAAGGTCGTTGGCGTGGAGCCCGCCGCAGGGAATGACACCCTCCTGTCGCTCCGCGCGGGACAGCTGATGGCCGTCCCGCCGCCGAGCACGATCGCCGACGGCCTTCGGCACACCGCCCCCGCGGCGGGTCCTTTCATGATCAACCAGCGACTGCTTCACGATGTCGTCACCGTTACAGACGACGAAATCGCCGCCGCCATGGCCCTGGCCTTCCAGCACCTCAAGGTCGTCGTCGAGCCGAGCGGGGCCACGGCCCTAGCGGCTCTCCTGGCTGGCAAAGCACCAGTCGGATCCGGTAGGACGGGGGTGATCCTCTCCGGGGGAAACGTCGATTGGACTGCTTACCGCTCCTTGACGAACGGGAAGATGAGCCATGCCCTGCCAGGCTTGCGAGGGAACGGCGCCTCCCTGCGCCAGCACCGTGCATGACGGAGTGCCCGCGACCACGCAGTACGCATCACCGGGCTTAATCGCCGCCATAGCTAGCTCCGAGCGCGACCCTGCAGACGACCCCGCTTGGGCGACGACCGGCGCGGCGACGCAGGAAGAGTACGGGCGGTGGTGTCGCCATCTGTGCGCTATGGCATGCCTGCAGATGGTGCTGATGCACCGCGATGGGCAAGCCCCCCGACTATTCGACCTGCTTGCAGCAGGGCTGCCCTACGGCACGTACACGAGTGATGACACCGGCTTGATCAAAGGCGTCTACTACAGACCGCTTCTTGAGTACGCACGCACCCAGTATGGCCTCGGCGGGGAGGTCCACCCCCAGCTAAGCCTCGATGAGGTTCTCCGCCGACTCTCTGTGGGTGCCAGTTTTGTCATGGTGTCCGTTCACAAGGACATCCGTCACCCCGAGCGCCTGCCGCCGCTTCGCGGAGGGCACCTTGTCCTCGTCGTCGGTCACGACGCTGCCCGCCGCACGCTGCACTTCCGCAACCCGTCCGGGCACACACCGGAGACCCGCGCAGCCGAGCTGTCGATCCCAACCTTCGCCAGGTTCTTTGCAGAGCGAGGGGTGACTCTGACGCTGCGACCGTGAACCGAGCCGACCTCACGGAGGACCAACCGGCAACACCGCGCCTCGTCTGAACCCGGCGCGACTCAGTGAAGGGTCGTAGTGCGGCGTGCAGGCCAGCCTTCTACCCGCCCACGGCGGCCGATTCTGCTTCACCCAGTCTTGATGTGTGATACCAGGGGCTTGGACCAAACAACCTCTCCAGGGTCGACGCTGAAGGCACTCCCATCAGCATTGTCTTCGAGTTGTCGCGCAAGCTCCGCAATGTCTCTGGACAGGTCGGTCCCCTCGGAGTGAGCTTCCGGCTCACGGGACCACCCACTGGCGGACGTCCGCCGTCCACACTCTCCTGCGCTTCCCACAACCCGCCAGAGCCGGCTGCCGCTAGTCGGGGGAAGGGTCGGCCGTAGGCCGATCCCGAAGGGACGCGGAGCGCCCTTCCCGCGACCGAGGCAGCCGGCACGCTGATCGGGGTGGGACGCGCGTCCCCGATACCGCGGGCGTGCCGATTCCGTTCCGCAGCCAGGAGTCAGACAGCCAACCGCGAGCCGCGCCGTCACCGGAGAGCCTTCCGCCAGTCCCCATCCAGTCCCCAAAAGGTTCAACAAGACCCATCTGTCTCCGAACATTACAAACCATGAAAGTACAGGTCAGACGCCATATCAACGAAGAGCCACAGATGCCCAATCCCGCGGAGCGAGTTCGCGATGTACTACGACATCTGATGCGGATTGGGCCGGTGACCTGCACGGACAGGTCACCGGCCCTTCTCGTGCTCTCAATCTGCTCTCAGCGCAGATGATCTCCGGTGGCCGAGCGCGCGCGGAGCACCGATCCGACGACGGTCCGGGTGGCCTCGTCCCGGTCGGGCCACAGGTGTCCGTAGGTGTTCAGCGTCGTGGTGGCCGCCGTGCCGGAGCCGGTGCTGCACGGTCTTCACGTCCAGCCCCGAGGCGATGAGCAGCGAGGCGTAGCAGTGCCGCAGATCGTGGAACCGGAAGTCCTCCGGTAGGCCGACGCCCTTCCGCCGGGCCGCTCGCACCGCCCGCTCGATCCCCCAGGTCGACGACGGACCGCGCATCCCATCGGTGACCACGGTGTGTCCGGGGAACCGGCGCATCGCCGCAGCCAGCTGGTCGACGAGCTCGACCGGGATCGGGATCGACTCGCCGCTCATCGCCGACTCGAGCGGCATCGCGCCGGCCTGCTGGACCGGGGTGACGAGTCCGGCCTCGAGGTCGACGTCGACGACTCGCAGACCGACCACCTCAGCGGTCCGCAGGCCGGCGAAGGCGCCGAGCAGCACCGCGGGCCGCAGGTGCTCCGCGGCGGCGTCGTGCAGGGCGCAGACCTGCTCGGTCATCGCCACGAAGGGCCGCGCTCGTCCTGCCGGCGGCGAGGTCCGCCCCGAACACGGGGACCGGACGAGCAGTCCGTCGTGCACCGCGTCAGCCATCAGCTGCGACGGGCGGCGGTGCAGTGCGTAGACGTAGGAGTCGGCGGCACCGGCGGCCTCGAGGCTCGCGGTCCAGCGGCGGACGTCCGACGGCCGTATCGACGCGAGGGTCCGGTCCCCGAAGGCCGCCCTGATGTGCGCGAGGTGCACGGCCGCCTGTCGCACCGTGGACGGACGGCGGGTGCCGTAGCCGGCCATCCACTGGTCGCACCACTCCATGAGCGCGGACCTCGATGCCGACCTCAGGCGTCGCGCCGACGGAGCGTCACCGCTCCCGCCATCAGGGGCACGAGGGCGTAGGCGGCAACGACCAGGATGCCGGTCACTGGAGAGAGTTCGTCGCCGACGGCCGAGAGGGAGTCCTCACCGCCACCGAGGAAGGCTCCCGAAGCCGGCAGCGGCAGGTAGTCGACGATCACCTCGACCCAGTCCAGGGTGATGAAGACCAGCACCGTCGGCAGCAGCAGCAGGACGGACAGCGCCACTGTGATGGCTCCTGTGCTGGAACGCAGGAGCGTTCCCACGCCGAGTGCGAACAGCGCCGCGGCGATGAGGAAGTAGACGGTGCCCCCGAACACCTGCCAGGTCTGGGCCTCGTCGAGCGCGGGGACCATGTCGTGCTCGGACAGCAGCGGCATCGTCGCGGCGTAGGACAGGCCGATGCCCAGCGCCGCGACCGCGGCGGTGGCCACGGACACCGCGATCGCCTTCGCGGCCAGCACCGGCACCCGGGTGGGCACGGCCGTCAGCGTCGAGCGGATGTTGCCGGTGGAGTACTCCCCGGTCATCAACAGAGCGCCCAGCACCGCGATGGTCACCATGCCGAGCTGGAAGCCGCCGGAGACGACCTCGGCACCGGACAAGGCCGCGAGTTCGGGTGCCGTCGTGGGATCGGTGGCCGTGGCGTCGAGGGAGGCGGCCACGGCCAGCGAGACGCCGGTCATGAGGAGCGCGGTCGCGGCGAGGGTCCACCAGGTCGACCGCAGGGAGAGCAGTTTGATGAGCTCGCCGCGGAGGATCCCGAGGAAGGTCAGCCTGGCGGGAACGGCGGCGCGAACGGCCGGTGCGGGCACGGGTGCGGCGACGGCGACGGTCGTGCTCATCGGTGCTCCCCCTTCGGGGCGGACGAGTTGGCGGTCAGGTCGGAGCGGTACTCGACCGCGTCCTGGGTGAGGCTCATGTAGGCCTCCTCGAGGGTGGCGCTGCGGGGGCTGAGCTCGTGCAGCGCGATGCCGTGGGCGCAGGCGATCTCTCCGACGTCCGCGGCGTCGACGCCTCGGAGGTCGAGCGTCCCCGGCTCCGGAGAGCTGACGGTGACACCGTCGGCCCGGACGAGTTCCGCCAGCTCGCCGGCGCGTGGGCTGCGCACGCGGACGGCGGCAGCCGACACGGAGTCGATGACCTCCTGCACCGGGCCGCTGGCGATGATCCGGCCCCGGCCGATGACCAGGAGCTGGTCGGCGGTCTGCGCCATCTCGCTCATGAGGTGGGAGGACAGGAACACCGTCCGTCCTTCGTCGGCGAGGGAGCGCACGAGCCGGCGCACCCACTGCACGCCCTCGGGGTCCAGTCCGTTGACCGGCTCGTCGAGGATCAGCGTCCGCGGGTCCGCCAGCATCGCTGACGCGATACCGAGGCGCTGTCCCATGCCGAGGGAGAACCCACCGACCCGTCTTCCGGCGACAGGGGCCAGGCCGGTCATCTCGATGACCTCGTCCACCCGCGATCCGGGGATGTTGTGGGTGGCGGCCATGGTGCGCAGGTGCGAGCGGGCACTGCGGCCGGGGTGCACGGCCTTGGCGTCCAGCAGTGCGCCGGCCTCGCTGAGTGGGGAGCGGTGGACGGCATAGGGCTTGCCGTTGACGGTGACGGACCCCGAGGTGGGCCGGTCCAGTCCCATGATCATCCGCATGGTGGTGGACTTGCCGGCGCCGTTCGGTCCGAGGAAGCCGGTGACGGAGCCGGGGGCGATGGTGAAGCTGATGCCGTCGACGGCGGTCTCGTCGCCGTAGCGCTTGGTGAGCTCGCGTGCCTCGATCACGACGCTGCCTCTCGCGAGTGGTGCTGGATGGACGAGGTCGTCGATCCGGGTCCACCGGTGAGGCGGAGGACGACGTTGCCCCGCTTGTGGCCGGTGTCGACGTAGCGGTGCGCCTCGACGACGTCGGCGAGGTCGAAGGTGCGGTCCCGGACCGCCCGGTAGGCGCCGGCCTCGGCGAGGGCGACGAGGGAGGCCAGGTCTTCGGCGGTGGGCTTCCCGCCATCGGCGATGACCCGATGGCCGCTGCGCCGACTGCGGATCGGTGCCCGCAGGATGGCGGGAAGGTCGGCGATGACCAGCAGCAGCGCGCCGCCGGGTCGGAGCAGGGGTCCGGCGCGCTCGTACGGGGCGTTGCCGACGCAGTCGACGATCACGTCGTAGCCGGCCCGCTCGGCGGTGAAGTCCTCGGTGGTGTGGTCGATCACCCGGTCGGCGCCCAGGGAGGTGACCAGGTCCCGGTTGGACTCGCTGCACACCGCGGTCACGTGCCCGCCGGCGTGCTCGGCGAGCTGTACCACCGCGGTGCCGACGGCACCGGAGGCGCCGTTCACCAGCACCGTGGCTCCCGGGACGAGGTGCGCCTGCCGCAGGAAGCCGCGAGCGGTGAGGCCGCCGAAGGCGAGGGTGACGGCGTCCTCGAACGTCATGGTCCGGGGCTTGAGTGCGATGGCGCCGTCGGACCGGATGCGGGCGTATTCGGCGTGCCCGCCGAAGTCCGCCCCGAGCATCGCGATCACCTCGTCGCCGGGAGCGAAGCGGGTGACGTCGCGGCCGATCGCCTCGACGACTCCGGCTGCATCCATGCCCAGCACCCGGCGCTTCGGACGGAGCAGTCCGATGCCCGTGGCGGCGAGCAGGCCGAGACCGCGGGGCACCTCGCGGCTGCGGGCACGGTGGTCAGCGGCGCTGACGGTGCTCGCGTGCACCCGGATGAGGACGTCGTCGGGCCCCACCGACGGCCGCGGGATCTCCTCGACGCCGACGGTGTCCGGTCCGCCGAAGCGGCGGTAGACCGCGGCCCTCATCGGACGGCCTGCGCGGGCGACAGGGCGGCGACGGCGGAGGGCCGGAAACCCCTGACGACCAGGTAGACGCCGAGCGAGAACTCCCACGCGGCGATCGGGAGCGCGGCGAGGAGGGCGATCGGCGCCGCACGGTCGTAGACGCCGAAGAAGATCGCGACGTCGGAGGCCAGCAGCAGCGGCGCGCCGGCGAGCCCGATGACGGGCAGGATGCGCGGCACCAGGCCCGACCGGTACAGCGCGTGGCCCAGGAACAGCGCGTTGAAGACGGGCATCAGGCTCTGGGAGAGCAGGAACGTCCAGTCGTAGGTGGCACTCAGCGCGTGGCCGGCCGTGACCAGGGAGGCCGGGTCCGCGTCGGCGGTGCCGGCGACGTCGGTCCGCAGGGTGAACAGGGTGAGGACGCTGACGACACCGACGATGATCAGGGCTCCTTCGGTGACGCGGGAGGCCAGGAAGCCGATGGCGGCGGTCTCGCTCTGCCGCCTGAGCACCGGGAAGAACACGACGGCGGTGCCGATGCAGGTCACGGCGACGACGACCTCGGTGCCCGCGGCGAGGAGCACGCCGTTGCCACTGCCGGCGCCCAGGACGAAGCCGGCGTCGTTGCGCGCGTCCTGGTACAGCGCGAGGGTCGGCACGGACACGAAGGTGAGCAGGTAGAGGATCCCGGCGGCGAGCGAGGTCCGCCGCAACGGGTCCGCCGGGGGGCGGATCACTGCCCTGATGGAGGTGGTGGTGGTCATGGCGTTTCCCTCTCGGGCTGGCGGGGTGTCGTGGTGGAGCCGTACGCCTGGTCCGCGTCGAGGCGGATGAGCGACAGCAGCGGCAGACCCAGGTCCCGGACCAGCTGCAGCACGCCGTGCAGTGCGGCCTGGTCGAGGACCGTGCCGCGCAGGACGGTGGTGCCATCGGGCTCGGTGCGGAGGGACAGCCCGTCGAACGTGGCGGCCCACCGTGCGTCGAGGTGGCCCTCGAGCCGGATCTCGTAGCGCGAGGGGACGTCCGGACGACCGGTCGCTGATCTGCTCATCGACTGCTCCCGCTTCCCTTCGACGCGGGAAAGCTAGGAGCGCAGGTGATGAGCCCGGATCACCACACCTGGTGATCCGCATGGTGATCCGCGGGGAGTCCGGTCCCCGAGGTCAGCGCTGGGGCCTGCGCGGCAGGAGATCGAGCTCGCCGGCCCGGCGGACCGCTGCCCGGCGGCTGTTGACGCCGAGCTTCGCGTAGACGTTGCGGGTGTGGGTGCGCACCGTGTTGAGCGAGAGGTACAGCTCGCGGGCGATGCCGGGACCGTCCAGATCGGTTCCGAGGAGGCGCAGGACCTCCAACTCCCGGCCACTGAGCGGTTCGATCAGACGCTGCTGGGCGAGCGGTCCGCGATCAGGGGCAGGATCGGCGTCGAGCAGCCGGCGGACGTGGGCGTGGGTGCCGCTGCCCGTCTCGAGGGTCCGGAGGAGCGAGGCCATCGCCTGCCCCTCGTCGAGGAAGACCCGCATGTGACCCTCCGGGGCGGCGAGGGTGAGCGCACGGTCCAGTGACGCGAGGGCAGCGGGGACGTCGCCGCCGGCCTGGCGGGCCAACGCCAGATGCACGGACAGCTGGATGACGCTCCCCCGGCGTTGCCCTGCAGCGGCAGCCTCCACCAGCCGCTCCAGCAGCCCGGTCGCCTGGACGAGGGAGGTCGGGTCGCCTGAGTGCTCGTGCCGGGCCAGCAGGATCCGGGCCAGGGTGGCGTGCTCGAACTCGCGCAGGTAGGACAGCGCGTCGTCGGGCGACAGTCCCCGCTCGCGCGCCCAGCCGAGGGCCTCGCCAACCCGGTGCTGTGTCACCCACGTCCGCGCCCGCACCGCGGAGATCGGCCGCACGTCGGGGAACATGTCGCCGACGTACACGCGCTCGGCCTCGTCGAGCAGGCTGACGGCGCCGTCCGGGTCCCCTTCTGCCGCGCGCAGCCGTGCCATCGCGACCCTGCTGCGATGCCGGTTCTGCGGCAGTCCGGCGCCGTCACCCAGTTGGTCACTGACAGCCAGGTGTTCGCGCGCCGCCTCGAGTTCGTTGCGCTCCAGAAGGAGCTCGCTCAGCCCCACGTGCATGTCCGCCACTCCACGCAGCACCCGCGGGTTGTGCCGAGCCGCGGTCCTCAGACCGGCCTCGTAGGTGCTGCGGGCGTCCCGGAGCCGACCACGGGCGAGGTCGATGTCCGCCAGGGCGATCGAGACGCCCAGGGTGTCCGAGTGGTGGCCTGCTCGGTGCAACTGCGCGCGGGACTCGTTCCACCATCGGTGGGCGGCGTCGAGGTCACCGCTGGTCCAGTGCGCCAGTCCCAGCAGGCCTGCAGCGGACCCGCGCACCAGGTGCTCGTCGTCCCCGGCGAGATCGAGGACGCGCTCCGCGTGGGTCATGGTCCCCTGCAGGTCGCCGGTGAGGCGCGCCTGGGCGGCGCGATAGACGGCGACCTGGCTCCGGACCGCCCGGACGACGGCCTCGTCCGCACGTGCTGCGGTCGGTTCGCGTGAGCCGACGGCCTCCAGCCACCGTTCAGCATCACGGAGGTGCTCCTCCACCCCGTCCACCTCGCCGTGGACGAGGATCGCGCCGGCGTATCCCGCGCGGAGGACCGGCCGGTCCCGGAGTGCGTGCTCGGGGAGTTGCCTGAACCAGTGGCGGAGCGTGGTCTCCTGGCGGTTCTGCCGCGCCGCCGGCATGGCGAGCTCCACCAACTCCGCGGCACGTTCGGGGTTCCCACCAGCCAGCGCGTGCCGGATCGCCTCACTGGGTTCCTCGTTGCGGGCCCACCACTCGCTGGCCCGCCGGTGTAGCACGGGCACACGCTCGGGCTGTTCGGCCAACAGCCGCGCGTGCAGCACGTCGGCGAACAGGTGGTGATAGCGGTACCAGTGGCGGCGGTCGTCGAGCGGCACCAGGAAGAGGTTCGCGCGGTCTAGGTCCTCCAGCATCGCTGCGCCGCCGCCTCGGCCGACGACGACGTCGCACAGTGGGCCGCTGAGGCGGCTCAGGACGGCCGTCGACAGGAGGAAGTCCCGGACGTCCTCGGGCTGCCGCTGCAGCACCTCCTCGACCAGGTAGTCGACGATGTACCGGTCGTCGCCTGCGAAGCCGGCGATGAAGGCCGCGAGGTCGTCGCGCCCCTGCATCGACAGGGCCGCCAGTTGCAGCGCGGCGATCCAGCCCTCGGTGCGGGCATCCAGCGCCGCGACGTGCTCTGGGGGCAGGGCGAGCCCCATCGCCTCGTTGAGGTAGGCGGCCGCCTCGTCCGCGGTGAAGCGCAGGTCGGCGGCGCGCACCTCGACCAGCTGTCCGCGCGCCCGCAGTCGGGCCAGCGGCAGGGCGGGGTCGGCACGGGTGGCGATCACCAGGTGGACGTTCGGGGGCAGGCGCTCCAGCAGGAAGGCGAGCCGGTCGTGCACCTCCCGCATGGCGACGACGTGGTAGTCGTCCAGGACCAGCACCACGTCGCCCGACAGCGCGTCCAGCTCGTTGACCAGGGTGGCCAGCACCTCGTCCATCGCCGCGTGGGGCTCCTCCAGAACCGCCAGAGCTCTGTTGCCGACCCCGTCAACCGCGGTCTGCAATGCGGAGACCAGATAGGTCCAGAAGACCACCGCGTCGTTGTCCCGCTCGTCGAGCGAGAGCCATGCGATGGACCGGCCGGGGGCTGCGACGGCCAGCCACTCGGTCACCAGTGTCGTCTTCCCGAACCCGGCGGGGGCCGAGATCAACGTCAGGACCGCCTCATCCCCCCGGTTGAGGCGCTCGCTCAACCGGGCACGCTCCACCAGGCCGCGCCGCCGCCGAGGAGCGTGCAGCTTGGTGCTGAGCAGAGGGCCCAATCCGACCACCACCCTCGCGGGGTCAGGCCCCGGCGTCGACGACTCTGCTCACCGGCAACACCGTCGGCTCAGGGAACGCATCGTGGCAGCACGGTCCGGTGGTGTCGACGGCCTTCCACCCCGTCACGTACCGACGGCCTCGCGGCATGGTGCGGCACGGACACAGATGCGTTCCTCGCCCTGCCGAGGAGACAGAGCACCTACAGCACCTGGGCGGCGGCCGGTCCGGGACCAGTGCGGCACCCCGGTGTCGAACTCGGCGGTCTCACCGAGACCGAGGGCGATGTCGTGATCGGCCAGGACGAGCCGCACCCGGTTGGCCAGGACCTGGCAAGCCGTCAAGCGCGTCCGACGGACTCCGCGTCCTGGCAATGGAGCCACAGCCTGTGGAGCCGCACATCCGCAGCTCCCCAACGGGCTGGAGAACTGCGGCTCCACGAGGCACACGCCTCTTGTACTAGCCGGCTGCATATTCGTCGGACGAGTTCCTGGAGGTCGTCCCGGACGCTGACGCCATGGCAGCTGGAAGAAGCGCCGGCTACAGGGCACGCCGGCAGGAGGCGGAGCGGCAGCGTCGAGAGCGCGCCTCACGAAGGAGCAGCAGCGAGCAGTCCGTGGGGCCTGATGCGTCGCCGCGCGGGTCCTCGGATGGCGGAGCACGACGTGCGGGAGCGTCATCGTGTGCCCGGTGCGGCGGTGCGATCACGCCACAATCCCGAGGGCCCATTCCGAAGTGGTGCTCGGTCGGCTGCCGGCGCCGGGCCCGGGAACAGGGCCGCGCGGCCACGTCCGGCCGCTCCGCTGTCGAGGTCGTCGAGCGCCGGGTCGAGGTCCGTATACTGGCCACGCCCACCCGACGGGACTGGGCGGGACTGCTGGGCGAGCTCGCCGCGCAGGTCGGTGACGGGCGGATCCATCACCGGGACGTCTCCGCTGTGGCGGCAGCACTTGCTGAGGTCGCGACGGCCCTCGAGCGCCGGAGGCCCTTCCTCGTGTAGCGGGCCGCCGGAAGGTCACGCGAGGGCAGCGATGAGGAGCAGGACGTACCAGCGAGGACGCGGAGTCCCCCACCAGACGGCGAGGCGGTCGTGTCCCTAAGCGGCCCACCATGAGACAGGCCCGCCGCGGCTGAGCCCCTGTAACGCATCGCGATTCCACGCCACACCTAGGCCTGCTCGGCGCCCCAGCGTGCGAGCGCGACGATCGCCTCGCGCAAGGCATGGCCGCGATCGGTCAGCGCGTAGGCCCGGGTGTTGTGCCGGAGCGGCAGACGGGTCAGTACGCCGGCGGCTTCGAGCTCGCGCAGGCGGGTCGCGAGCATGTTCGTCGGCACTCCGAGGTCGCGCTGCAGATCGCCGTAGCGCTGCGGCCCGTCGAGCAGCCGCTCCACGACGAGTAGGGCCCACCGTGCTCCGACGACGTCGAGGGCCGCGGCGAGGTCGCTCACGCGGTCGGATCAGCGTCCGGCTTCATCCAGAACGGCGAGTAGTGGTAGCCGTCGGGGTCGTCGAACTGGCGCTGGTACATGAAGGGGTAGTCGTCGGTGTCACCGATCCGCCCGCCGGCGGCGCCGGCGCGCTCGGCGAGCTCGTCGACCGCCTCGCGGCTGCCGAGGTCGAACGAGACCGTGACCTTCGAGGGCGTGTGGGGTCCACCGACCAGCTCCTCGACGCCGCCGACGCCTGCGTACATCTCGCGGCTGCCGAGCATGACGTACTGCTCGGGGGCGATCGCGAAGCACGACACGTTGTGATCGGACATCTCGGCGTTGAGGGTCCAGCCGAGGGCGGTGTAGAAGGCGGTCGCGCGCTCGACGTTCTCGACGGGGCAGGTGATGAAGAGGCTCATGCGGTCGACACTTGCAAAATGCAAGTGCGACGTCAAGTCCCGGCCGCGCGCTCCACATGGGTCGCGCTCAGGTCGTGACGATGTGGTCCCTGATGGAACCGCTGAGGCCGACGGTGACCGGGCGTTCGCGGCCGTGGACGGATCACCGGCTCGCTACAGAGGCATGGCGTGGGCACCGCACCGAGGCGCCGTGGCGGGACGTGTTGGAGCGGTTCGGAAAGTCGAGATCGAGCTGGAACGGTTCACCGGAAGCGGCGCCCCAGAAGGCGCCTCACGTCCCCGGGATCGATGTCCCTTAGGCCGCCCTCAGGAACGCGTCAGTGGGCCTGCGTTCACCGTCGCCGGAGAGAGATCCTTGACGAACGGGGCTCTCCGGCCTCGGATGAAGGGTCCCGCCGAAGGGTCGGACGCTGCGGCCTGGGCGGCGCTCGCGAGGGCAGCCACCCGCGCCGGGAGGACGGAGATCGTCGTGACGGGACCTGTGCACCAGCGGTCGAAGGCGGCGCTGGACGCCGACATCCGCGCCCGGCGCCGCACCGCGCTGGTCGTCAACGTCCGGTCCCGCCGGGGACGCCGTCACTTCGCGGCGGTGCACCGGCGGCTGCAGGCCACCGTGGAGCTGGTCGACGTGCGCCCGGTCGCCGACCCCCGGGGCCTGCCCGAGGCGCTCGCCGCCGCGGCCGACAGCGGCGCTGACCTCGTGGTGGTGGGCGGCGGCGACGGCACGCTGAGCGAGGCCGCGCACCAGCTCGCCCACCGCGACGTCTGCCTCGGCGTGCTTCCGCTCGGCACGACCAACAACTTCGCCCGCGGCCTGGGCCTGCCGCTCGGCCTGCCGGCCGCCCTGCGTGTGCTCACCGGCGGCAAGGTCGCTGACGTCGACCTCGGTCACGTGGCCGGGCGACACTTCGCCAACCTGACCAGCCTGGGGTTGTCGGTGCAGGTCGCCGAGCACGTTCCGCACCGGCTGAAGCGGGTGCTCGGCCGTGCTGCCTACCCGCTGACCGCGCTCGCACTGCTGCCCGGCCACCGGCCCTTCACCGCGCGCCTGCGCATCGGCGACGAGGTCCACGAATTCGTGACCCACCAGCTCAACATCGCCAACGGCAGTCACCACGCCGGCCGGGCGATCGCCTCCGACACCGGCCTCGACGACCGCGAGCTGGTGGTGTACCGGCTCGGCGACGCCAACCGGCTCCGGTTGAGCCTCGCGACCGTCCGCCAGACGGTCATCGGGCCCCGTCGGCCGCTGGCCCGCACCCGGTTCCTCACGGCCGGCGAGGTGTGGTTGGAGACCGACTCGCCCCTCGCGCTCGACGTCGACGGCGAGATCCGCGGACGCACGCCGGTGCGGATCGCGCTCGAAGCCAACGCGCTGCGGGTGATGGTCGGCACCGACTTCCCGGACCGCTGATCCGTCCTCTCCTCGCGATCATCGGCCTCTCCTGGGACGAGGAGCGCCGCCTCCGTCCGCGACGACGGAGCAAGGTGCTTCCGCCCGCACAGCCGCCCGCAGCCCGCAGCCCGCCGCCAGTCCGCAGCTGGTCCGCAAGACCACCGTCCGGGTCACATCAGCGCCACCCACCGCCAACGTTCGGACCGCAGGTCAAAGCCATACTGGAGTCCTTGGGCGCTGGTCAGGGCGGACCCCGAAGTCATGTCGGGGCGGACGCGGTAGAGAAGCCGCGCTCGACAGAGCCTGACTCACGCGCCCGCAACCGGCCCTCGATACAGGAGGTCGCCTCGTACTCGGCGGGATCTGCTCTCAATCTGCTCTCAGCGGCGCCGCTTCCACGCGCCGCGCGGTACGCCTAAGCCGGCACCCGAGTTCGGCTCGTACTTGGCGGCCCGGCTCGCAGCAGACGATGCTCAACTGCGGCTCGGTGCCCATGTCAGGCGCACGAGTTCAGGTTGAGAGCCGGTGTCTGCTCTCAACCTGAACTCAGCAGGTCCGCTGGATGCCGTTGCCGATCAACGATCGCCAACCAAGGAACCGCAGGTCAAGCCTCAGGTCACTTCTCAGCCAACGCAAGCAGATCGAACGGCACGAGAGCGCGATGTACTACGACATCTGATGCGGACCGGGCCGCTGACTCGTACGAACGGGTCACCGGCCCTTCTCGTGCTCTCCATCTGCTCTCGGCGTCGAGGATCTCCGGTGGCGGAGCGGGAGCGCAGCACCGTCCCGACAACGGCCCGGCAGGCCTCATCCGGGGTCGGGCCACCGGTGCAGGTCGTAGGACCGGAGGTCCTCCGGTGAACCCCCTTGCGGCGGGCCGCCCGCACTGCCCGTTCGATCGCCCAGGGGGACGGCTCTCGTGTCCCGTCGGTGGCCACGGGTGTCCGGGGAACCGGCGCATCGCCGCAGCCGACCGTTCGACGAACGCGTTCGGGACCGGGACCGGTCACCACTCACCGGGGAGTTGAGCGGCATCCCGCCGGCCTGGACGAGCGGACCGTCGTGCACGGCGTCGGACATGGGCTGCGACAGCCGGCGATGCGTCGACGTATGAGTCGGCAGCATCGGCGGCCTTGAGACCCGTGGTCCGACGGCGGACGTCCGACGGACGGACCGACGCCAGTCGACCGCGAGCACTGGCGTGGGGGCCTCCCTGCAGACCCGACTCAGGGAGACGGTCGAGGCAGGCGCACCGATCCTCCATCGACTGGCCTGGGACGCTGCTTCCGTGCCAGGCTGGATGCGCTGGCCGACCTCCCGTGTGCTGCTGCCGCCAGGGGGATCGACGCCCGCCGGGCGATCCGTGGTCCCCCTGCTCGAGAACGGAACGGTGTAGTTCCTGCTCTCCACCGGGACGGGGAGCATGATGAGCGCGCTGCACGATCCACCTCAGCCTCAGCCGTCACCTCGCGATCGAGAGCTCTGGGGCGCACAGGCGGGCACGGCGGGCTCGCCTCCGCCCCCGCAGTGGCAGGCGACCCCGCCCCCCTCGCCCGCCCTGCCTCCGACGGGACCGCCCTACTCGCCACAGTGGCAACCCGTGCCGACCGGGCCGTCGAGCAGGCCGTTCCACAGGCAGCCCCTGCTGTGGGCCGCGGTCGTCATGGCTCTGGTCCTGTTCGTGGCGGGGATCGCGGTCGGTCGAGCCACCAGCGCCGGGGAGGCGGCTACCGCAGCCCCTCCGGAACGATCGACTGCGGCCACCACGTCCTCCGCGGAGGACACCCCGTCGCCCTCGCCGGCTACCCGCAGTTCCGCACGGCCCAGCCCGACCACGTCCACGCCGCCTCCGCCGCCACCCACGAACGGGGTGGGCGCGGTGGTCGACTTCTCCGGCACCATCAGCGGCTCAGCGGCCGCGGGCAGCGTCACGCTCAATGGGGTCCGGCGTGTCCCTCAGCCGGAATCGAGCTACTCCGATGCCGTTCCGACGCATGGCTCCTGGCTGGTCATCGACGTCACGATCGCCAGTACCACCGGCGAGATCCCGTACAACGTCTATGACTGGACAGTGTCGACGCCCGACGGGAACGTGCAGGACTACGACTACAGCGTCCTCGAGGAGGCCCTCGGCAGCGGCACCGTCCTGCCAGGTCGCATCGTTCGCGGCGAGGTCGCCTTCGACGTCCCCGAGGGACAGTTGTTCATCGACTACTCACTGGGGTTCGAAGTCGTGACCACCTTCGAGATCACCGGGTGAGCCGCACCCGTTGTGGCCGCACCGGGAGCACGTGCCTGCTCAGCCCGTAGTCGTGCTGCCGGCGCCAGGTCGCTGACGCCCGCCCCACCCGTCGTCGCACGATCGCCACGCGAACTGCTCGCCAGGCCACCATCGCCCGTCGCTCGCGACGAGGACGGCGCGGTGGGTCGAAGCGGCGCTGTCCCTCGCCCAGCCGGTCACTGCGATACCGACTGTGCCGTCACCGCTGTCTCTCAGCGGCCCACTCGGGGACACACCGAGCCGTGTTCCTGTGGGCTCCCGGAGCTTCCGGGACCACCATCCCCAGGCCTCCTCTCGTCGGAAGGGCTGACCAAGGGCAGCGTTCACACCTGTGCTGCGATGGTGGCCACGGCGGCTCCGAGCAGCACCAGGCCCAGGGCGGCGGGCATGCTGCCGGGCACGGTGCGCGCCTGGCCGATGCGGTCGTAGACCCGGTGGAGTCGGCGGCGCACCCGCTCGCCGTGCAGCGTGCCGGCGGCGAGCAGCACCAGGCAGGGCAGGCAGTACACGACGGCGTAGCCGGCCAGTACCCACAGGCCGGTTGCCAGAGGCACGTCGGCGGTGACCAGGCGCTCGATGGCGATCACGTAGGGGAAGGCGTTGGGCAGGTCGGCCGCCGTGACGAGCACCCCGACGGGGGCAGCGGTCCACGGACCGAACCAGCGAGGCAGGACCACTGCTGACCGCTGCTGCGGGCGCAGCCGACGGACGGCTGCGACCAGCAGGAGCAGCGCGGCCAGTCCGAATGCGCCTCGGCGCACCCACACCAGCCCGTCGGTGACCAGGTCGGCGGCCAGGTCCGCGCCGGCGTACACGGCGACCCCGATGGCGAGGACGGTCAGGTACGCCCCGGCCACATAGGCCAGCGCGGTGGCGAGCCGGCGCTGCAGGGGTGCCAGCAGGATCAGGGCGACGCCGGCGATCGTGGCCGGGTTCAACGAGTCGAGTGCCGCCAACCCGGCGATGCCGGCCAGCAGGGTCGAGGTCATGGCCTGAACCGCAGTGGCATGAGACGATGATATCTCATCTGAGACTGTTATGTCTCAGACCGTTAGAGTGTCGAGGTGCCTGAGGAACCGCTCCTGTCTCGCGCGGCCGAGGTCCTGTCGGCAGCGCCGGCCGCGTCCATGGAGGAGATCGCCACAGCTGCGGGCATCAGCCGGGCCACCCTGTTCCGGCGCTATCCGAATCGGCAGGTGCTGGTGTCAGCGGTGGCGCGCGCGGCCGCCGAGGCCTACGTCGCCGCCACGGACGCTGCCCGGCTCGAGGAAGGTCCGCCGGATGACGCCCTGCGTCGGCTCATCACCGCGCTGGCCCCCCTCGGAGTCCGCTTCGGGCTGCTGACGTCCCAACCCCTGGACGCTCTGGTGGAGGAGGAGCTCCTCACCCTGGTGCGCGACAGCGACGAACAGCTGCGCGCACTGGTCCGCCGCGGTCAGGAGGATGGCGTGTTCCGCGTCGACGTCGATGCCCAGTGGGTCGTCATCATGGTCACGTGGTTGCTCGTCGGCGGTGCCGACGGCGTCCGGCTCGGACAACTCGCCGCACGAGAGGTCGAACGACTCGTGACCGAGACGGTCCTGAACGCGTTGAGACGGCCGCACAGACAGCGCTGATCGCGGGGCCGATGCCCGTGGCGACGACCACTGCCGGCGACGCTGCCGAGGACGCAAGCCCAGCCGGCCGGGAGGAGCCCCTCGAGCCGCCTCCACGGACACAGCCCGTCGCCCATCCGGTGCCCGCACCGGGCACGGCGAGCCGGACGCCGTCGTGGACGTCGTCCGCACTCGGTCCTCAGCCCGCGAGACGGCCGATGGCCGCTCCGGCCAGCGGACAGGGACCCGGGTACGCCTCTGCCCTGCAGGATCACGGCATCTGATGCGGACGGGGCCGGTGACCTGTACGAACAGGTCACCGGCCCTTCGCGTACCCGCGCCGGCCACCGCCCACCGCCGCACGACCGGGACGAGTCGATGACCCCGCGAGCCGACCTGATCGAGCGTCTCCGAGCGCTGCTCGCCGACGAGCCGTCGACCCGCGAGGTGTCCGTGTTCGGCGGCCGGGCGTTCATGGTGGACGACAAGATGGTCGTCAGCGTCCTCAAGGACGGCGACCTCCTGGTCCGTGTCGACGCCGCACGACACGACGAGCTCCTCCGGCGGCCCGGCGCCACGCAGGCCGAGATGGGAGCCGGCCGCACCATGGGCCCGGGCTGGATCACGGTGTCGGCCGCGTCGATCGCCGGCGACGGCCTGTCGTCCTGGCTCGACGTCGCCCTGGAGCACAACCGCGCCACGACGACGAGACGGGCCTGAGCGCGTCCGCCACCACCCGCGCGGCGGACCGCCTACTGCCGGGGTCCGGCGCCCTTCGGGATCGCCGCCAGCGCGGCCAGGACGTCGGACTGCGCGCGCGAGCGGTCCATGCCCAGCCCGGCGAGCACGCCGGTGCCGTCCTCGGCGTCGAGGAGCGCGAGCAGGACGTGCTCGGTGCCGATGTAGTTGTGCCCCAGCCGCAGCGCCGCGCGGAAGGTGCCCTCCAGCACGGACTTGGCGGTGTCGTCGAAGGGCACCATCTCCGGCACCTCGGCGACCGCCGAGGGCAGCGTCCGCGTGGCGACCTCGCGCACCCGCTCGAGGTCCAGGCCCTGGCCGGTGATCGCCGTGCCGGCGAGCGCCTCGGGCTCCGCCAGCAGGCCGAGCACCAGGTGCCCGGTCGTGATGCGGTCGTTCCCGTGCGCCTTGGCCGCGGCCTGCGCGGCGACCACGACGTTGCGGGCGCGCACGGTGAACCGTCCGAAGCCGGCGCTCGGGTCCAGCGTCGCGGTCTCGTCGCCCGCGCGCTGCACGAAGCGCTTCTGGGCGGCCTGCTTGGTCACGCCCATGCTGGCGCCGATCTCGGTCCAGGACGCACCGGTGCGCCGCGCCTGGTCGACGAAGTGCCCGATCAGGGAGTCCGCGACCTCGCCGATGTGGTCGGCGACGAGCACGGCGTCGGTCAGCTGCTGCAGCGGGTCGGCGTGCGCCTTCTTGATCGTGTCGATCAGATCGTCCAGACGGACGGCGGAGGTGAGCGGCGCGGGTTCGGTCATGCCGTCAACCGTAGGTTGACGGCACGACGGCGTCAACCACCGGTTGACGTCTGTCACGGCTCGATCAGGCCCGCGCGGATCGCGTACCGGGTGAGCTGCGTGCGGTCCCGCATCTCCAGCTTGGCCAGCACGTTGGCCCGGTGCCGCTCGACGGTCTTGACGCTGATCACGAGGAGGTCCGCGATGTCCTGCGAGGTCCGGCCCTCCGCGATCAGCTTGACCACCTCCTCCTCGCGGGTCGACAGGATGCTGCCGGGCAGGCGGTCGCCCCGGGCCGCGCGCTGGAGGTACTCGCGCATCAGCGCGGTCAGCGCATCGGGATAGAGGAACGGCTCCCCGCGCATCACCGCGCGGCAGGCCTCGACGAGGTCGCGGTCGGCGACGGACTTGAGCACGTACCCGGAGGCACCGGCCCGGAGGGCCTCGAAGAAGTACTGGTCGTTGTCGTACATCGACAGCAGGAGGATGCGGGTGCCCGGGGAGCGCCGGGACAGCTCGCGTGCCGCCTGCAGGCCGGTCAGGCGGGGCATCGCGACGTCGAGGACGGCGAGGTCGACGGTGTGGACGCGGGCCAGCGCCAGCGCCTCGGCCCCGTCACCGGCCTCGGCGACGACGGTCAGGTTCGGCTCCCGGTCCAGGATGAGCCGGACGCCGCGGCGGACGAGGGCGTGGTCGTCGGCCAGCAGGATCCGGGTGGTCGCGGGCCGGCTCACCGGTCGTCCCCGGTCCTGGACGCCGGCACCAGCAGCTGCAGCGCGGTCCCGCCGTCCTGGTGGGGGCCGACGGTGAGCGTGGCGCCGACGAGCATGGCCCGTTCGCGCATCCCGCGGATCCCCGCCCCCTCGTGGCCGTCCCCGAGACCGCGGCCGTCGTCGACGACCCGGAGCCGCACCGCGTCGCCGGCGAAGGTGGCCGCCAGGTCGACGCAGACGCGGCCGGCGCCGGCGTGCCGCGCGACGTTCGTCAGCGCCTCCTGCGCCACCCGGTAGACGACCAGCTCGGCGTCCGGCCCGAGCGGCGGGAGGTCCGGAGACAGCCGGCGGCACACGCCGGCGCCGGTGAGCCGGGCGTGCTCGGTCACCAGCGACGTGAGGGCGCTGACCAGGCCCAGGTCGTCGAGCACCCCGGGCCGCAGTCGCCGGACCACCTGCCGCACCTCGTCGAGACTGGCCCGCGCGGTCTCCTGCACGAGCAGCACCTCCTGCGCGAGGTCCTCCGGTGCCCGGTCCGCCACCTGGCGCAGGCCCAGGAGGACCGCGGTCAGGCTCTGCCCGACCTCGTCGTGCAGTTCCTGCGCGACCCGGCGGCGCTCGGCCTCCTGGGCGGCCAGCGCCTGTCCGCTGGACGCGGCGCGCTCGGTCTCGAGACGGTCGAGCATCGCGTTGAAGCTGCCGATCAGGTCGGAGGTCGGTCCGCCGCCGTGCTCGGGGAGGCGCTGGCCGGGGCGGAGCAGGTCGACGTCCTCCATCAGGTGCCGCAACCGGTCGAGCGGCCCCAGCACCGCGCGGAGCACCAGCCCGTTCGCGACCAGGATCACGGTCAGACCGACGGCCAGGACGAGCGCCTCGCGGGCGAGCACGGGCGTGGACACGGTGGCCGGGGAGGCCGCCAGGACGGCGGTACCGACCGCGAGGACCGCGCCGTTGACCAGGCACACCCGCCAGAACAGGGGCAGGCCGCGGCCGGCTCCCAGCCGTGACCCCTGGTCCATCCCGCACCCCACCGGCCGCTGCCCGTCGTCGACGCTGTCGAGCCTCGGGCACGGTGGCCCTCCCGGCCAAGGACCCGCCCACAAGATGGGGCCCAGCACCCATCACGGGGCGGCGGCGGACGCCGAGATGGGTGCTGCCACGGATTCCACGGAGGCCACCGGGCCCGCGACGATCGGGCGCGGCCGGATCGGCGGGCGCAGCAACGTCCACGACGGGGACGTCGGAGGAGGGCCGGATGCACCACGTCGCCGAGGCCCTGCTCGTCCTCGGCGGCGCCTTCCTCGTCTGTGGCCTGCTCGCCCGGGCCGGCGTGCCCATCGGGCTGCCCACGATCCCGTTGTTCATGCTGGCCGGGGTGCTGCTGGGGCCGCACACACCGGGGTTCGTCCTGGTGGGCGACCCCACGGACCTCGAGCTCGTCGCCCGTCTCGGCCTGGTGTTCCTCCTCTTCTACCTGGGTCTGGAGTTCTCCCTCGCCCAGCTCACCTCCGGCGGGCGGCGGCTGGCCGTCGCGGCCACGGTCTACCTGTGCCTGAACATCGGCGGCGGGCTCGCGCTGGGCCTCGCCGTGGGCTGGGGGACGTCCGAGGCCTTCGTGATCGCCGGGATCGTCGGCATCTCCTCGTCGGCCATCGTGACCAAGCTGCTGGTGGAGACACGCCGGCTGGGCAACCCCGAGACCCGCGTCATCCTCGGGATCATCGTCATCGAGGATCTCTTCCTCGCCTTCTACCTGGCCCTGCTGCAGCCGGTGCTGGGCGGCGCCTCCGGCGTGCTCGAGGCCGTCCTCGGCGTGGGCGTCGCCCTCGTGTTCCTGCTGGTGCTGTCCGTGGTGGCGCGGCACGGGACCCGGTGGGTCAGCGCCCTGATGCGGACGAAGGACGAGGAGATCGTCGTCGTCCTGGCCCTGGGCCTGGCGATCACCACGGCCGGCGCCGGGGAGCACCTGGGCGTCTCCGACGCGATCGGCGCGTTCATGATCGGCCTGATCCTGGCCTCCACCCCCACCGCGCCCCGGCTCCGGCAGCTGACCCATCCGCTGCGGGACGGCTTCGGCGCCATCTTCTTCTTCCACTTCGGCCTCACCATCGACGTCGGCGACGTCCTCGCCGTGCTGCCGCAGATCGCGATCGCCACGGGGACGACCGTCGTGCTCGCGGTCGCCGCCGGCGTCGTCGCCGCCCGCCTGCACGGCCTCGGGCGCCTGGGCGCGGCCAACATCGGCCTGACCGTCCTCACCCGCGGCGAGTTCTCCCTCGTCCTCGCCTCGCTGGCGCTGGCCGCCGGGCTGGACTCCCGGCTCGGCCCCTTCACCGCCGGCTACGTCCTCGTCCTCGCCGTCCTCGGGCCCATCGCGGTGTACTCCTCGTCCCGCCTGGCCCGCGGGATCCCCGCCCGGCTCGTGGCCGGCGCCCCGGAGCCGGCCGGGCGGCTCGACGGCGTCCCGCTCGACCTCGACGTCGGCACCTCCTCACTCCACGAGCTGGGCACCGACCTCCTGCAGGTCCGGGTCCTGCCCGGCTCGCGGCTGCACGGCGTCTACGTGAACGAGCTCCGCCTCCCCGACGGCGCGACCCCGGGGCTGCTCGCCCGCGACGGGACCACCGCGGCGGTCGCACCCCACACCCGGCTGCGCACCGGGGACGTCCTGCTGGTCTTCACCCGTCCCGACCAGCGCCACTCCACCGAGCGCCGCATCCTCGCCGTCCACCGCAGCGGCCGGCTGGCGCAGTGGCTGGGCGACACCGGCACGTGAGCGCACGACCGGAGCGCCCGGGCGACCCGCGGGGCGGTGGGGCGGACGGTCAGCCGGCCGGCGGCGCCGCGGCGGGTGCGGTCACGTTGTGCCGGCCCAGGGGCAGCATCAGGGGCCGTCCCGACGTCGGGTCGACGATGACCCGGCTCTCCAGCCCGAACACGGCCCGCACGTTCTCCTCGGTGAGGACCGCGGCCGGGTCGCCCGCGGCGTGCACCCGGCCGGCGGCGAGTGCCACCAGGTGGTCGGCGTAGCGGGCGGCGAGGTTCAGGTCGTGCAGGACCATGACGATCGTCGTGCCGCGGGTGCGGTTGAGGTCGGTGAGCAGGTCGAGCACCTCCACCTGGTGCGCGACGTCGAGGAACGTGGTCGGCTCGTCCAGCAGCAGCAGGTCGGTCTGCTGGGCGAGGGCCATGGCGATCCACACCCGCTGGCGCTGGCCGCCGGACAGCTCGTCCACGGGGCGCTCGGCGAGGTCGGTGGTCTGCGTGGCCTCGAGTGCGCTGGCCACCGCGACGTCGTCCTCCCGGCTCCAGCGGGAGAAGACGCGCTGGTGCGGATGGCGGCCGCGGCCCACGAGGTCGGCCACGGTGATGCCCTCGGGGGCCAGTGGCGACTGCGGGAGCAGCCCGAGGGTGCGGGCGAGCTCCTTGGCCGGCAGGTGGTGCACCGCCCTGCCGTCGAGGAGGACCCGGCCGGCGCGGGGGGTGAGCAGGCGGGACATCGACCGCAGCAGGGTCGACTTGCCGCAGGCGTTGGCGCCGACGATCGCCGTCATCCGGCCCGCCGGCAGGACCAGGTCGAGGTCCTCGATGACGGTGCGCTCGCCGTACCCGAGCACGAGCTCCTCGGCGGCGAGGGAGTGGGTGGTGGTCACAGCGAGCCTCCGGCCCGGTTGGTGCGGACGATCAGGTAGACCAGGTACGGCGCGCCCAGCACGCCGGTCACCACGCCGACCGGGAAGCGGGTGTCGAGGGCGAACTGCCCGACGAGGTCGGCCACGAGCACGAGCAGCGCCCCGACGAGTGCCGCCGGGACGAGCAGCGAGCCGTTCGGCCCGACGACCCGGGCGGCGATGGGCCCGGCGAGGAACGACACGAACGCGATCGGGCCGCACGCGGCCGTGACGAAGGCGATCAGCCCCACCGCCGCCACGATCGCCACGAGCCGGGTGCGCTCGACGCGCGTCCCCAGGGCGGAGGCGGTGTCGTCGCCCAGCTGCAGCGCGGCCAGGTCGCGGGTCTGCGCGAGCAGCACGGGCCCGAACACGAGGAGGGCCACCAGCGCCGGCAGCGTCGCCTCCCAGGTCGTGCCGTTGAGGCTGCCGGTCAGCCAGCGCAGCGCCTCGGCGAAGTCCCAGGTCCCGGCCTTCGACAGGACGTAGGAGACGACGCTCCGGGACATCGCGGCCACGCCGATGCCGATGAGGATGAGCCGGGTGCCCGCCACCCCGCCCCGGAAGGCCAGCGTGTAGACCAGCAGCGCCACGCCGAGCGCGGCGACGATCGAGGTGACCGAGACCGCGGTGCCCGACAGGCCGAGGAACACGATCGCGATCACCGCCGCGGCGCTCGCGCCGGCGCTGATGCCGATCACGTCGGGGCTGGCGAGCGGGTTGCGGAGCATCGTCTGGAACGTGACGCCGGCCAGGCCGAAGCCCAGTCCCGCCACGACCGCGAGCACCGCCCGCGGCAGCCGCAGCCGCCCCACGGTGAAGCCGGCCCCGGGCACGTCCTGGCCGAGGACGACGCGTAGCACGTCGCCGGGCGGGTGGAACGTGCGCCCGACCATCAGGGTGACGCAGAAGGCCGCGACGACGAGGACGGCGAGCACGGCGACGACCACCCGCCGGCGCGCGGCGCGGCGGAGCCGGCCACGGGCCAGGGCGTCGACGGCCGACGGCGTCGCGACGGGAACGGCGGTCACAGCTCACGCATCCGCTGCCGCCGCACGAGGGCGATGAAGAACGGGGCGCCGACCAGCGCGGTGACGATGCCGACGTCGATCTCGCTCGGGCGGGCCACGATCCGGCCGAGCACGTCGGCGCCGACCAGCAGGCACGCCCCCGTCAGGGCGGTGAACGGCAGCAGCCAGCGGTGGTCCACGCCCACCAGCAGCCGGCACAGGTGCGGGACGACCAGCCCGACGAAGCCGATCGGCCCGGCCACCGCGGTGGCGGCTCCGCACAGCAGCACCGAGCCGGCCGCCGCGAGGCCGCGGGCCAGGGCGACGCGCTCGCCGAGGCCGGCCGCCAGGTCGTCGCCCAGGGCGAGGGAGTCGAGGCTGCGCGCCGACAGCAGGCTGACGACGAGCCCGACCGCGAGGAAGGGCAGGACCGGGGTGATGGTCGCCGCGGTGGCACCGCCGACCCCGCCGACCTCCCAGGACTGGATGCTCGCGGAGAGGTCACCGCGCGGCAGGGCGATGGCGGTGATGAACGAGGTCAGCGCCGCGGCGGTCGCGGCCCCGGCCAGCGCCAGCTTGAGCGGGGTCGCACCGCCGCGCCCCAGCGCGCCGACGGCGTAGACGAACACCGCGGCGACGGCGGCCCCGACGATCGCCGTCCAGATGATGCTGGTGGCCGAGAACAGCCCGAACCAGGCCAGCCCGGCGACGACGGCCAGCGACGCGCCGCTGTTGATCCCGAGCACGCCCGGGTCGGCCAGCGGGTTGCGGGTCACGCCCTGCATGACCGCGCCGGAGAGCCCGAGGGCCGCCCCGACGAGGACGGCGAGGACCGTGCGCGGGATGCGCTTGGTGACCGCCGCCTGCCCGAGGTTGTCCGACGACCCGCCGAGCGCGGCCAGGACGTCGCCCCAGCCGACTCCCCGCGACCCCACCGCGACGGAGGCGGCGGCGAGGATGACGAGGAGCCCGACGACGGCGAGCAGCCACAGCAGCCGGACCGGCCCCGGGCGCCGCGCGACGGCGGCACCCGGGACCGGAGCGGGTCGGAGCGCGGTCACTGCGCCTCGTCAGCCGCCTCGGCGAGCATCGAGACGTAGTCCTCGAGCACCCAGGAGATGGCCAGCGGGGTGGGGTTCGCGGCGGTGCCGAGGGGCGTGTCGGGCAGCAGGACGATCGCCCCGTTCTGCACCGCGGGGATCTGCGAGAGCAGCGGGTCGGCGTTCAGGGCGTCGACC
This sequence comes from Geodermatophilus amargosae, assembly GCF_041028265.1. Lineage (GTDB taxonomy): Bacteria > Actinomycetota > Actinomycetes > Mycobacteriales > Geodermatophilaceae > Geodermatophilus > Geodermatophilus amargosae_A. The sequence goes on along the minus strand of NZ_JABGCW010000005.1, from coordinate 62,207 downwards.
AGCGCCTGGTCGCCGTAGGTCACGATCACGTCGACGTCGTCGAACACGTCGATCCGCTCGGCGCTCACCGTCCCGGAGAACTGCTCGCTGTCGGTGGAGACGCTCGCCACGCTCTCGGGCGTCGAGAGGCCGAGGTCCTCGAAGAAGGCGCTGCGGGTGTCGAACGGCGTGTAGAAGCTGACCTCGCTCAGGTCGGTCGTGTCCACGTGGGTCAGGAACATCGTCGACCTGCCCTCGAGCTGCGGGTGCTCGGCGACGGTGTCGGCGATCTCCTGCTCGATGTCGGCCACGAGCGCCTCGCCCTCCTCGGCCATCCCCATGCCCGCGGCGTTGACCTCGATCGTCTCCCGCCACGGCGTCGCCCACGGCGCCTCCGGGTAGGCCACGACCGGGGCGATCTCGCGGAGCGTGTCGTAGTCCTCCTGGGTCAGCCCCGAGTAGCCGGCGAGGATGACGTCGGGGTCGGTGTCCGCGACGGCCTCGAAGTCGATGCCGTCGGTCTCGTCGAACAGCACCGGCGCCTCGGCGCCGAGCTCCTCGAGCCGCTCCTCCACCCACGGCAGCAGGCCGTTGCCGTCGTCGTCGCCGAAGTTGGCGGCGGCCATGCCCACCGGGACGACGCCGAGGGCCAGCGGCACCTCGTGGTTGGCCCAGTTCACCGTGGCGACCCGCTCCGGCGTCGACTCGATGGTCGTCGTGCCGAAGGCGTGCTCGATCGTGACGGGCGCGGAGTCGCCGGAGGCCCCCGCCTCGTCCCCGGCCGAGGCCGACGACTCGGAGCAGGCGGCGAGGCCGCCGACGAGGAGGGCGGCGGTCGAGAGCGCCGCCAGACGTGTTGCCGAACGCATGGTGTCCTTCCGGTCCTGGCCGCGCTGAGGACCAGCGCGGTCGTCCTCCCCGGTCGGCGGGGCCCGGGCGCGGGGCGGCTGACCGGACCGTGCACGCGTCCACGCGGTGCACGGAGACACCCGACCGAGACGAGATGAGGCTTGCCTAACCGAACTTAGGGTGCCCTTGCTCGTCAGACAACCACACCGCGGCCACGACCCGTCGCCCGGGTCCACGGCGGCCGGCGGCCGCGGCGGCGAGGGCGCCGAGGTCGTTGGCGGCCAGGTGCAGCAGCGCCGGCGCCAGCAGGCTGCCGCTGCGCCGGCGGAGCCAGGCGAACAGGACGTCGACGCCGGCGGTGGCCAGGCACGCCGCGGCGACCGCCCCGACCCGGCGCGCCGGTGCCGCGGCGAGGCCGTTGACCGCCAGCCCCTGCAGCGTCGGCGCCACGTGCCAGAGCCCGAACAGCACCGCGGCGACGGCGTCCGCCCGCCGCCCGCGCAGCACCCGGCGCAGCGCCGGGGGCAGGACGCCGCGGAAGGCGACCTCCTCCCAGAGCACCGTGCCGAGCGGTATGCGCACGAGCACCCGGGCCGCCAGCCCGCGGGCGTCCAGCCCGGTGACCCGCGCGTCGGAGAGCAGCGGCCGGAGCACGGGGACGGCGAGGGCTCCCGCGTAGCCGGCGCCGACCACCGCGGCGCAGGTCCCGCCCCAGCGCGCGCCGGAGCGCAGCCGCCGCGGATCGAGCCCCAGCTCGTCCCACGAGGTACCGCGGGCGCGGGCGGCCGCCAGCAGCGCGGCGGTGGCGGCGGCGTTGACCGGCACGTACGCCCGCGGGGGCAGCCGCGGCACCCCGAGGTCGTTCCACGCCGCGAGCAGCACGGCCAGTCCCGCCGCCCAGGCGACGTCGGCCGGCGCCCGCGGACCCGCCCTCACCGGTCCCGTCAGCGCTGCCGCGAGTAGGTGAGGACGGCGGGGCCGCCCGGGAAGGTCCGCACGTCGTCCAGGACGAAGCCGGTGGGCGCGAAGTGCGCGCCGAAGGCCGGGCGGCCGGCTCCGGCGACGACGGGGTACTGCTTGACCACCAGCCGGTCGATCTCGCCGAGCAGCTGACCGGCCAGCTGCCCGCCGCCGGCGAGGTAGACGTCGAGGCCCGGCTCCGCCTTGAGGGCGCGGACCGCCGCGAGCGGGTCGTCGCGGACGACGGTCACCTCCGGGGTGGGCGGCGCCAGCGTCCGCGACACCACGACCTGCCGGAGGTGGGCGTAGGGGCTCACGATGCCGGCGTCCAGGGCCGGGTCGTAGGTCCGCCGTCCCATCACGATCGTGTCGAAGCGCCGGTTGGGCGTCTCGTCGATCCCCATGGCCCGGCGCACGTGGGTGGGCAGCGCGTCGGCGTACTCGGCCGCCATCCACTCCGTGAACGGCTCGCCCAGGACGTAGAAGTCCACCTGGTCGTCGGGGCCGGCGATGACCCCGTCGATCGAGACCCCGATGTAGTAGACGAGATCGCGCACCGGTCCCCCTCCGCCGTCGCCGGGCGCCACGTTCCCGGCCCCCGGTCCGGCGCGCAACCGACATCGGGCCGGCCACCTCCGCGGGGGAGGTCGCCGGCCCGAGGTCGGGATGGGGGACTCAGACGGCCGCAGGCTCCCGCAGGTCGGCGTCGACCCCGCCGGTCTCGGCGGCGACCGGGGCGGACGCGCGGCCCGTGCGGAACCGCTCGAGGTCGAGGATGCCCTCGCGCTTGGCGACGATCGTGGGGACCAGCGCCTGGCCGGCCACGTTCACCGCGGTGCGGCCCATGTCGAGGATCGGGTCGATCGCCAGCAGCAGGCCGACACCGGCCAGCGGCAGGCCGAGCGTGGACAGCGTGAGCGTCAGCATGACCACCGCGCCGGTGACGCCGGCGGTGGCGGCCGAGCCGACCACGGAGACCAGCGCGATGAGCAGGTAGTCGGTGACCGACAGCGGCACGTCGAAGAACTGCGCCACGAAGATCGCCGCGAGCGCCGGGTAGATGGCCGCGCAGCCGTCCATCTTCGTCGTCGCCCCGAGCGGGACGGCGAAGGAGGCGTAGGACCGCGGGACGCCGAGGCTCTGCTCGGTGACCCGCTCGGTCACCGGGAGCGTGCCGATCGAGGACCGGGACACGAAGGCCAGCTGGATGGCCGGCCAGGCACCGGCGAACCACCGCAGCGGCGAGAGGCCGTGCAGGCGCAGGAGCACCGGGTAGACGACGAAGAGCACCAGCGCCAGGCCGAGGTACACCGAGCCGGCGAAGACGCCGAGCGAGCCCAGGGAGTCCCACCCGTAGGTGGCCACGGCGTTGCCGATCAGTCCGACCGTGCCGAGCGGCGCCAGCAGGATGACCCACCAGAGCACCTTCTGCACGATCGCCAGGGCCGAGCGGACCAGCCCGAGGAACGGCTCGGCCGGCTCGCCGACCTTGAGCACGGCGACGCCGATCGCGACCGACAGCACGATGAGCTGCAGGACGTTGAACGACAGCGAGCCGTCCGGCGAGCCCTGCAGGCCCAGGATGTTCTGCGGGACGAGGCCGGTGAGGAAGTCCCACCACGAGCCGGTGGACTCGGGGACGGCCTGGGCGGCGGCGTCGACGCTGCTGTTGCGGCCGGGCTGGGTGAGCAGGCCCAGGCCGATGCCGATGGAGACCGCGATCAGCGCGGTGATCGCGAACCAGAGGAGCGTCTGGCCGGCCAGCCGCGCGGCGTTGGAGACCTGCTTGAGGTTGGCGATGCTGACGATCACCGCGGTGACGATCAGCGGCGGGACCAGCACCTTGAGCAGCGTGACGAAGGTGCCGCCGATGGTCTGCAGGGTGCTGGTGAGCCAGTTGGGTGTGCCGTCGGCGACGGGACCGAGGTCGCGGGCCACGAGGCCGAGCGCGACGCCCACGACGAGGGCGAGGAGGACCTGCGCCGCGAACGGGACGCGGCGGAGACGGACGAGCACGGAGGTGGTGCCTTTCGGAGAGGACTTCAGGAGCGACGGAGGACGGCGTCGCGTCGTCAGCCGGCGGTCGTCACCCGGCCGAAGTCCAGCTCACGGCGCCGCGTGAGCCCCCAGACGTTGTCCACGCAGGACCTCAAGGCGGGCGCGGCGCCGGCTCATCCCCGGTGTGCCCGTTCTCACCCCGGGACTTGCCGGGACCCCGTGCGGCGCCCGCCCCGCCCGGGCACCGCACGACGTCCTCACCTCCGCTGCGGGCCGCCCGTCAGCACGGGGGCCGGCGGCGGTCCGGCGGCGGGCACCCCGCCCGGCGGTGGGCTCGCGGTGCCGGCGCGGTGGACGCCGAGGACCACCAGCGCGGTGCCCCCGGCGGCCAGCAGCACCCCGGCGAGCAGCAGCCCGACCGCGATCCACGTCAGCCCCGGGACGGGGGCCGCGACCGCGACCTCCGCGGCGACGCCGGCCGCGCCGTCGGCGCGCATCAGGACCAGCGTCCAGTCGCCGTCGGCCGGCCGCCAGTCCAGGTCGTGGGTGCCGGCGCCGGCTGCGGACGTCACCCAGATCCCGGCGTCGCCGGGCGCAGCGGCAGGACCCGACCCGGGGACGTCGCGGGTGGTCACCGTGTCGGAGGGGACGCCGTCGCCGCCGATCTCGTCCAGCACGGAGTGCCCGACGCCGTCGAGGTAGCGGGCCACGTCGGCGGTGCGGCCGACGCCGACGAACAACTCGTCGTCCGGGTCGGCCGGGGTCGCCCGGAGGCGGACGGTGCCCAGCAGGTCGTCGACGACCCAGTCCAGCCCCTCGCCGCCGAGGGCGAGGTCGCCGGTGGTGACCGCGTACCGGTCGCTGGTGACGTCGGCGTCGGCCGACCACAGCAGGCCGTCCTCGCGCTGGGTCGTGTCGGCCCACAGCAGCGCACCGCCGGCCGCGAGCGGTCCGGTGGAGGCGGCCAGCAGCAGCGCGCCGAGGACGACGGCGGCCACCCGCCCGGCCGTCCACCGGCCCCGCACCGGGTACGCGCCCTGCGGCGCGCCGGCCGGCCCCGCCAGGCTCCCGGTGAGCACCGCGCCCGCCGGGGCCGCCGCCGGGGCGGCCACCGCGGGTCCCGAGCCGGGGTCGGCGCCGCCGAGGTCCAGCCGGAACGGCGGGTACGTGTCGGTGAGCAGGCCGGTGTAGGCCGCCACGCGCAGCACCCAGCGGTCCATCCCCAGCACGATGTCGTGCACCGGCGCGGGATAGCGGCCGGTGAACAGCAGCACCACCCCCGCCACGACGACGAGCAGGGGCACCAGCCCACCGAAGGCCCAGCCGTCGTCCCAGACGTCGTCGGCCCCCCAGCCGGCGGTCCCCACCCAGACGCCACCGCCGATGAACAGCGCGACCACCAGGTAGTGCGGCAGGGCGAGCAGCCACTTGACCAGCACCAGGCCCCGTGACATCCGCTCGGGGTAGGCGACGGAGAAGGCGGCCGGGTAGCCCGGGACCTCGTCGAGGGTGAACGGCGGGTACCGGTCGGTGCCCAGCGCGCTGTAGCCGTAGTACTGCACCCGCCAGGTCCAGCGCAGCACCCCGACGGAGAAGTCGAACAGCGGCCGCGGGTACCGCCCGGTCACCAGCACGGCGAAGAACGCGGCGACGGTGCACGCGACCCAGGCGATCCACAGGGCCACGAGCACGACGACGTGCGGGACGAGCAGCAGCCACTTGACCAGCCACAGCCAGCGGGACAGCGGGGCGTCGAGCACCCCGTCCACCCGCACCGGGTGGGGCGTCCGGGTCTCGGTCACGGGAGCCCTCCTCCCCCGCCGTGCGGGGACCGCGACCGGCCGTCCCGGGTCGCCGGCGGACCTCCCCGAGGGTGCTCGCGGCCGCGGGCACGGGACACCGACCGAGGACCCGGGTCGACCGGGACCTCCGCCTCCGCCGCGGCCGGCCGCACGGCGCGCCGACGGTGGGTTCCCGGCCGCGGGGTCCGGTGCCAGGCTGGGGACAGCAGGGCTGACCGAGAGGAGGCGGCCGTGACCGGATCCCGGACCGTGCCGGCCCCGGGCAGCGACGGCGGCGTCGTGCTCGACGAGGTGCGCGAGCGCCTGGCCGACGTCCACCGCAGCCAGGAGCGGGTCGCCGACCTGCTCGACGCACTGCTCAGCACCGCGCCCGGGACCGGTCCGGCCGCGTCGTCCGGCGCGCCGTCCGAGGCGGAGCTCGCCGTCGCCGCCGACCGCGACCGCATCGCCCGGGACCTGCACGACCACGTCGTGCAGCAGGTCTACGCCGCGTGCCTGTCCCTGCAGTCGGTGCTGCCGCGGGTGGCCGACCCGGCGGCCCGCCGCCGGATCGTCGAGGTCGTCGAGCAGCTCGACGGGACGGTGCACGACCTGCGGATGACGATCTTCGACCTGCACGGCCGCGACGCCGGGGGCCTGCGCCGACGGCTGCTGGACGTCGTCACGGCGACGGCGGGCCCGCTGTCGTCCACCGTGCGCGTGTCCGGGGTCGTCGACGACCTGGTCACCGGCTCGCTGGCCGCCGACGTCGAGGCGGTCGCCCGCGAGGCGGTGAGCAACTGCGTCCGCCACGCCGGAGGACGGCACGTCACCGTCACCCTCGACGTCACCGCCGAGGTGGTGCTCGAGGTCGCCGACGACGGCCGTGGCATCGACCCGCGGGCGGCACGCAGCGGGCTGCGCGACCTGGCCGAGCGCGCGCACCGGCGCGGGGGCGGGCTCACGGTCTCCCCGCGGCCCGGCGGCGGCACCTGCCTGCGCTGGTGGGCGCCGCTCGGCTGACCGCCCCCGGCACTCAGCGCGGCAGGGCGCCCGTGCGGATCTCGGTGGCGAGCACGGCCGCCTGCGTCCGGCGCTCGAGGCCGAGCTTGGCCAGCAGGTGCGAGACGTGGTTCTTCACCGTCTTCTCGGCGAGGAACATCCGCTGGCCGATCTGCCGGTTGGTGAGGCCCTCCCCGATCAGCTGGAGGACCGTCCGCTCCTGCCCGGACAACCGGGTCACCGGCCCGGTCGGCTCGACCACCCGGCGCAGCCGCGCGAAGACCGCCGCCGTCGCCATCGGGTCCAGCAGCGACCCGCCGGCGGCGACCGTGCGCACGCCCTCGACGAGGTCCCGGCCGTGGACCTGCTTGAGCAGGTAGCCGGACGCGCCGGCGAGGATCGCGTCGAGCAGCGCCTCGTCGTCGTCGTAGCTGGTGAGGACGACCAGCGCGAGGCCGGGCACGCGCGAGCGCAGCTCGCGGCCGACGGTGATGCCGTCGCCGTCGGGGAGGCGGACGTCGATCACGGCGACGTCGGGGCGCAGCGCCGGGACCCTCACCAGCGCCTCCGCCGCGGTCCCCGCCTCGCCGACGACGGTCAGCCCCGGAGCGGCCCCGAGGACGGCGGCCACGCCCCGCCGGACCACCTCGTGGTCGTCGAGCACGAACACGGTCGTCGCTCGGGTCCGCCGGTCGGTGTCCACCGGTCGCCTTCCGTCCCGCCGCCGCAGCGGCGTCCGGCCACCGGCCCGCCCGGTGGCGTCCCGTGGGACGCAGGTTAGGCCCCCGGGCCGCCCGGCACACGGGGTCGGAGGTCCCGGTGCGGTGCCGGAGAACGGCCCTCGGGTCAGGAGGCGAGTGCCGACGAGCCGATCGCCGACCGTGCCGCCGAGCGGATGTGGTCGCGCCACAGGCGGCTGGCACCGTCGGCGTCCCCCGCCGCGATGCACCGCACCACGCCCTCGATCTCGGCCATGCTCTGCGCCGGGCGGCCCGGCTCGGACAGCGACCGGCCGCGCAGCCGCGCCAGCCGGTTGCCGAGCAGCCGCGCCTGGGCGTGCAGGACGTCGTTGTCCGCCCCGCGGTAGAGCACGTCGTAGAACGCGTTCTTGCGCGCCAGCATCTCGGGGACGTCCCCGCCCGCGTGCGCCTCGCGCAGCGCGTCGACGGCGGCCAGGAGCGCCTCCCGGTCCGCGGCGGACGCCCGCTCGACGAACAGCCGCACCGCCAGCCCCTCCAGCGCCTCGCGGACCTCGAACAGCCCGCGCGCCTCGCGCTCGCTCATCTGCGACACCGTCGGCCCGCGGTGCGGCACCACGACGATGAAGCCCTCGGCCTCCAGCTGCCGGTAGGCCTCCCGGAGCGTGTTGCGGGAGACGTCGAGCTGCTCGCACAGCTCCCGCTCGATCAACCGGGTCCCCGGCGCGAGCCGGCCGCTGACGATCCCCGCCCGGATGGCCTCCACCGCCATGGAGCGCAGCGAGGACAGCCGCGGGATCGGGGCCAGGCCGGGGACGTCGCTCATGCCGACATCGTAGCGGGATCCTCTGGACCTCTTGCCGGATTGTTGAACAATCCCTTAACGTGGTCGACGTCTCCAGGGCAGAGCCGGTCCCCCGGCCGCCACAGCCGCCGCAGCACCGACGCGGCGCCCGCACCGAAGAACGAGGTCTGAGCCCGATGTCCCTCGCACCCTCCCCCCTCTCGCCGCTGACCGAGCTGCAGACGACCCGCTACGGGCTGTTCATCGACAACCAGCAGGTCGAGCCGGCCGACGGCGCGTACCTCGACGTCCTCAACCCCGCCACCGGCCGGGTCTGGGCCCAGGTGCCCGACGCCTCCCTCGCCGACGTCGACCGCGCCGTGGCCAGCGCCCGTGCGGCGTTCGAGGGCGAGTGGGCCGACTGGCGCGCTGCCGACCGTGCCGCGTTCCTCATCCGCTTCGGCCAGGCCATCGCCGACCACGCCGACGAGATCGCCCAGCTGCAGGTGGACGAGAACGGCAAGCTCATCCGCGAGATGGCCGGCCAGGCCCGCCTCATGCCGGAGTACTTCAACTACTACGCGGGGCTGGCGCAGATGCCGACCGGCCACACCAACCCGCTGCACCTCAAGCAGATGCTCAACTACACGGTCCGCGAGCCGCTGGGCGTCGTCGCGGCGATCACCCCGTGGAACTCACCGCTGCTCCTGCTGGTCTGGAAGCTCGGCCCCGCCCTCGCGGCCGGCTGCACCGTCATCGCCAAGCCCTCGGAGATCACCCCCGTCTCGACCATCCGCATCGCCGAGCTGGCCGCCGAGTGTGGACTGCCGCCGGGCGTCTTCAACGTGGTGACCGGCTACGGCCAGCCCTCGGGCACCGCGCTGACCACGCACCCCGGCGTCGACAAGATCGCCTTCACCGGCTCGACCGCGACCGGCCAGGCGATCGCCGCCGCGGCCGGCCGCAGCCTCAAGAGCCTCTCGCTCGAGCTGGGCGGCAAGTCGCCCAACATCGTCTTCGAGGACGCGGACCTCACGAGCGCGGTCAACGGCCTGATCGCCGGCATCTTCGGGGCCAGCGGGCAGACCTGCATGGCCGGTTCCCGCATCCTCGTGCAGCGGTCCGTCTACGACCGCGTGGTCGAGGAGCTCGCCGAGCGCGCCGAGCGCATCACCGTCGGGGACCCGCAGGACGACCGCAGCGAGATGGGCACCATCGCCTGCCGCCCGCAGTACGACAAGGTCCTGCACTACATCGACGTCGCGAAGGGCGAGGGCGCCCGGCTGGTGGCCGGCGGCACCCCGGCCACGGTCGACGGCTTCGAGGGCGGCCTGTTCCTGCGGCCCACCGTGTTCGCCGACGTCCGCAACGACATGCAGATCGCCCAGGAGGAGGTCTTCGGCCCCATCGCCGCCGTCATCCCCTTCGAGGACGAGGACGACGCCGTGCGCATCGCCAACGACACCCAGTTCGGCCTGGCCGCCGGCGTCTGGACCGGCAACGTGCAGCGCGCCCACCGGGTGGCCGGCAAGCTGCGCGCCGGCACGGTGTGGATCAACAACTACCGCAAGACCGGCTACAACACGCCCTTCGGCGGCTACAAGCAGAGCGGCGTCGGCCGGGAGAACGGCCCCGACGCACTGCGTGAGTACACGGAGGAGAAGTCCGTCTGGGTCGACATGGGACAGGGCGTCAAGGACCCCTTCAACCCCCGCGCCTGACCTGCGTCCCAGCATCCAGAGGAGACATCCGTGACCACCCGAGACATCGTCGTCATCGGCTCCGGCATCGCCGGGCTCTCCGCCGCCGTGGCGGCGGCCGAGGAGCTGCAGGGCCGTGATGACGCCCGCGTCGTCCTCGTCGACCGCGCCGACCGGCTGGAGGCCGGCGGCCTGACCAGGTGGACGTCGGCGTACCTGCGCATCGACGACGTCTACGAGCCCGGCGAGGACTTCGTCAGCGACGTCGTCGGCTTCTCCGACGGCCGCACGCCCACCTGGTACGTCGAGTCCCTCGTCGAGCACCTGCCCGAGACGATGGAGTGGATCCAGGACAAGGGCGTCCGGTTCCGCAAGCTCCCGACCTACTTCATCAACAGCAGCCGGCCGCGGCTGCAGCCGGTCGGCGGCGGGGAGGCGCTGCTCGAGGCGCTGCGCCCGGTCGCCGAGCGGCTGGGCGTGCAGTTCCGCTACCGGACGACGGCCCAGCGGCTCCTGCTCGACGACGCCGGCGCGGTCACCGGCCTCGAGGTCAGCGACCCCGACACCGGTGGCACCACCGTGCTGCCCGCCGCCCGCGTCGTCATCGCCTCGGGCGGGTTCGAGGGCTCGGTGGAGCACCTCAGCAGCGAGCTGGGCGGCGACTGCACGCAACTGCGCCCCATCGCCCCCGGCGTCGCGTTCAACAAGGGTGAGGGCATCCGCATGGCGCTGGAGGCCGGGGCCGCCCGGGCCGGTGAGTGGGACTCCTTCCACGCCGAGCCGGTCGACCCGCGGAGCACCGACCCCGAGCCCCTGCTCATGGTGTTCCCGTACGGGATCCTGGTGAACGGCCAGGGCCGGCGCTTCCTCGACGAGGGTCGCGGCACCGTCGACGAGACCTACGAGGCCACCGCCCGTGCGATCTGGCGGCAGCCCGGGTCCACCGCCTGGTTCGTCACCGACCAGCACTTCACCGAGGTCGAGGCGCGTGAGCGCGGGATCCTGACCAGCAGGCCGCCGGTCACCGCCGGCAGCGTGGAGGAGCTCGCGGCCGCGCTGGACCTGCCGGCCGACGCGCTGGCGGAGACGATCGCCGACTACAACGCGGCGGCGCCCGGAGGCGCCTTCGACTGGCGCTCCCCGGACGGGCTGGCCACCGAGGGCCTGCAGCCTCCGAAGAGCAACTGGGCGGTGGCCCTGACCCGGCCGCCGTTCATCGCCTACCCGGTGGCCTGCGCGATCGTGTTCACCTTCGGCGGCCTCGACGTCGACGACCGCGGCCGGGTGGTGACCGACTCCGGCGCACCCGTCCCCGGGCTGTACGCCGCCGGCGAGTGCACCGGGCTCTACCACGGCAAGTACCCCGGCGGGACCTCCGTGCTCCGCGGGATGGTCTTCGGCCGCCTCGCCGGCCGCGACGCCGCGCACTCGCTCGACCTCGCCGCACTGTCCGGCCCACCGGCCGTCTGACCGGCCCGGCGGCCGGCACTCCGTCCGGCCGCCGGCCCCTCCCCCGCTCCACCGTCACCACCCTCGTGCCCGACACCGCCGTCCCGGGAGTTCCCGCATGTCCGCATCGACCACGCCCGCTGCCGTCCCGGCTCTCGAACCGGCGGCGCCGGTCCAGCAGAGCCGGTTCCGCACCCTCCTGGGAGCCGGCGTCGGCAACACCCTCGAGTGGTACGACTGGAGCGTCTACGCGATCTTCGCGCCGTTCTTCGCCGCCCAGTTCTTCGTCAGCGACGACCCCACCAGCGCGCTGCTGTCCACGCTGGCGATCTTCGCCGCGGGCTTCCTCATGCGGCCCATCGGCGGCTTCTTCTTCGGCTGGCTGGCCGACCGCCGGGGCAGGCGCTACGCGCTCACGACGTCGATGATCACGATGGCGCTCGGCAGCCTGCTCATCGGGATCGCGCCGACCCATGCCGCCATCGGCGTCGGCGCCGGCGCCGTCCTGCTGGTCGCCCGGCTGGTGCAGGGCCTGGCGCACGGCGGGGAGATCGCCGCCTCCTACACCTACATCGCCGAGGTCGCGCCGCGCGCCCGGCGCGGCCTGTGGTCGACCAGCGTCTACGTCTCGGTGACCGCCGGCATCGTGCTGGCCTCGCTGATCGGCGCCGGCGCCTCGTCGCTGTTCGGTGAGCAGGCGCTGACGGACTGGGCCTGGCGCGTGCCGTTCCTGTTCGGCGGGGTGCTCGCCGTCGTCGGGCTGTGGATGCGCCGCAGCCTGCAGGAGACGGAGGCCTACGCCGGTGAGGCCGGCCCGGTCATGCACAGCCGGCAGACCACCCGCCAGCTCCTGCACGGTCTGGTGGAGAACCGGCGCAGCGTCGTGCGCATCCTCGGGCTGTCGGCCGGCGTCACGGTCGTCTACTACACCTGGGCCGTCGGCATCCCCGGCTTCGCGATCGCCAACCGCGGCGTCGACGCCACCGGCGGCCTGTGGGCCAGCGTCGCGGCCAACCTGGTGTTCATGGCGACGCTGCCGCTGTGGGGCCGCTGGTCCGACCGCTTCGGCCGCAAGCCGATCTTCATCGCCTACGGCGTCGCGTTCCTCGTCCTGACCTTCCCGCTCATGGCGCTGGTCGACGACTCGGCCCTGCGGCTGTTCGTCCTGATGTCAGTGGCGCTGTTCTTCCTCGGCGCGTTCGTCGGGATCATGCCCGCCTTCTTCGCCGAGCTGTTCCCGACGCACGTCCGCGCTTCCGGCGTCGGCGTCCCGTACTCCGTGGTGGTCGCCCTGCTCGGCGGCACCGCCCCGTACGTGCTCACCTGGCTCAACTCCATGGGCATGGCCTGGCTGTTCTCGGTCTACATGGTGGTCCTGGTGGCCGTCGGCCTGATCACCACCGTGCTGACGCCCGAGACGCGGGGCATCGACCTGCGCTGACCCCGCCTGCCGCCGCCCCCGGGACCCGTCGGTCCCGGGGGCGGCGGTGCGTCCGGGGACGGCGGATCAGGCGGCGTCGTCGATGACGTCGTGGTCCATGGTGCCGTCAGCGGCGGCGGCGTCGTCGAGGCCGACCATGACCTCGTTGGTCTGCAGGGTGACCAACCAGGCGAGCGCGTGGTCCTCGACCGGCCGGCCGGTGACCTGCGCGATGGCGTCGAGCTGCGCGGCGACCAGCCCGCGCGCCGCCTGGTAGACGTCGGCGGCGGAGACGGCCATGTCGAGCTCGTCGAGCCACAGCCGGCCGTCGGGCAGCACCCGGACGTCGGTGTGGCCGCCGACGCCGAGGTCGGCGGCGGCACTGGTCAGGACGGACAGGCCGGCGCGCAGCTCGGTCAGACGGCGGGAGCGGCGGTCGGGGGACGACGGCACGGACATGACGTCTCCTCTCGGACGGGCCCGATGGCCTCGGGACGTGTCCTCAGAGTCGGCACCCCCGCGCCACCGCTGGAGTCCTCCTGGGACGGGCGCCGACCCCCGTGACGGGAGGGACGAGACGTTGCGCGCCCGACCCGCGCGGCAGGCCCTTCCCCCACAGGGCCGGGACCTGCAGCATGCCCCGCCGTGACCAGCCGCCCCGGGTGCACCCGCCGCCGTCAGCGCTCGAAGCGGAGGGCCGGCAGTTCCGGCGACGGCTGCGACGGCTGCGAGAGCGGCTGCGACGCCGTCAGCCTGCTGTCCCTGCTGTGGCTGGCCCTCCCCGCGGCGCTGGTCACGCCCGCTCCGGCCGGGACGCCGTGGGCCGCGCGCTGGCCGGTCCGGCTGGTCGTCGCGTACCGCCGTCGGGTCAGCCCGGCCCGGCCGCCGTGTTGCCCGTTCACGCCGACCTGCTCGACCTACGGGCTCGAGGCGCTGCGCACCCACGGGCTCCTGCGCGGCGGCCGGCTGACCGTCAACCGGCTGCGCCGCTGCCGCCCGGGCGCGGGCGGCGGCGACCCGGTGCCGGTCCGGGCCCCCGATCAAGCGCCCTTCCGGGCGTAGCCCCACACCTCCTGGGCCACCTCGACGACCAGCGCCGGCTTGCCCTCGACGGTCGAGGAGGAGCCGCACTGCGGCGAGATCGCGAGCCGCTCGAGCGGGACGTGGCGCGCGGCCTCGTCGATCCGGCGGTCGAGGTCGTCCTCGCTCCCCAGCTCCGGCCGCTTCGTCGTCACCAGGCCGAGCACGACCCGCCTGCCCGGGGGCACGAAGCGCAGTGGCTCGGAGCCGCCGGAGCGGACGTCGTCGTACTCGAGGACGAAGCCGTCGACCTCCGGCCCGCCGAAGCGCCTCGGCGGGGTCCCGCCCGGAGATCGGCTCGTCGATCGACAGCGGCCCGTCGACGGGGTGGACGGAGTCCGTGGGCCACGAGGCGCGACGGACCTCGCCGTCGGTGGCGGTCCGCAGGCCGACGTCGCCCTGCAGCCGGACGACGTCGGCGATCGCCTCGTCCTCGACGCCGCAGAGCTCGTCGGCGTCGATCTCCCGGGCCGCCGCCCGCGCCCGCGCGTCGAGGAGGGTCGGCGGGCGCAGGAGGCTGCCGACGTGGTCGGCGCGGGACGGCGGGCCGGCGACGGGACGACCGGGCTGCACCCCGGTCCCCCTGCGGGGGACCGGGGTCGCGCAGGCCTCAGCAGCAGCGGCTCACGGGGTTGCGCTCGAGCGCGTCGGCGCGCCGCCGCTCGAACTCCCGCCGGGACACCGGCTCGTGCCCGTGTTCGGCACAGTGCGCCAGGTAGTCGTCCCAGCGGGCCTCGCCGGTGAACTCCTTCAAGTACCAGCGCACGCCCTGCCAGGCCCGGACGACCGCGGCGGACGCCGTCACTTCTCCTCCGCCTCGGTGCGGCCGGCGCCGGCGCCGGCGCCGACGAGTCGCTCGTGCTCGGCGATGGCCCGCTTCTCCTCCTGCGTCGCGAACAGCCCGGCCGGCTCGACGAGCTTCGACGGCACGGCCGGTTCCTCGGTGGTCGGGAGACCACGGTTGCGGATCGCCTTCACGATGATCACGGCCGCGTGCGCGGCCACGACCAGCGTCAGCAGTGCGAAGACGGCCTGCAGGATGCCGTTGAGCGTCGAGTTGAAGATGACCTGGTCCATCTGGCCCTGGTCCTGGGCGGGCGCCAGGACCTCCCCGGCGTCCTGCGCGTCGCGGTAGACGCCCGCCTGGGTGAAGTACCCGACCCGCGGGTCACCGGAGAAGACCTTCTGCCAGCTCGCGGTCATGGTGACGACGAGGTCCCAGACCAGCGGGATGCCGGTCACCCACGCGTAGCGCAGCTTCCCGTGCTTGACCAGCAGCACGGTGCAGAGCGTCAGCGCGATGGCGGCGAGCAACTGGTTGGCGATGCCGAACAGCGGGAAGAGCTGGTTGACGCCGCCCAGCGGGTCGGTGACGCCGATGTAGAGCACCGAGCCCCACAGGCCGACGACGACGGCGCTGGCGATGACGTTGCCCGGCCGCCACGACAGGTCGCCGAACTTCTTCCAGACGTTGCCGATCGTGTCCTGCAGCATGAACCGGCCGACCCGGGTGCCCGCGTCGACGGCGGTGAGGATGAACAGCGCCTCGAACATGATCGCGAAGTGGTACCAGAACGCCTGGCCGCCGCCGCCGAACGCCTGGCTGAACACCTGCGCAAGACCCACGGCCAGCGCCGGGGCGCCGCCGGTCCGGGAGATCAGCGTGTCCTCCTGGACCGCCGCCGACGCCGCGCCGAGGCTCTCCGCGGTGGTGTCGAAGCCCAGCCCCTGCACGAACGTGGCCGCCGACTCCACGGTCCCGCCGGTGGCACCGGCCGGGCTGTTCATCGCGAAGTAGAGGCCCTGGTCGATCACGCAGGCGGCGATCAGCGCGCTGACGGCCACGAACGACTCCATCAGCATGCCGCCGTAGCCGATCAGGCGGACCTGGCCCTCCTTGGCGACCATCTTCGGCGTCGTCCCCGAGGAGATCAGCGCGTGGAACCCGGACAGGGCGCCGCACGCGATCGTGATGAACACGAAGGGGAACAGCGAGCCGGCGAAGACCGGGCCGGTGCCCTCCCGGGCGAAGTCGGTGACGGCCTCGGCCTGGAGCACCGGCCGGGCGATGATCAGGCTGATCGCCAGCAGGACGATGACGCCGACCTTCATGAACGTCGACAGGTAGTCGCGCGGGGTCAGCAGCAGCCAGACCGGCAGCACCGAGGCGACGAAGCCGTAGACGACCAGCGCGAGGACCAGCCACTCCTTGGAGAGGGTCAGCGCGTCGCCGAGACCGGTGTCCTCGATCCAGCCGCCGGCCACGATCGCCAGCAGCAGCAGGGCGACGCCGATGCCGGTCGCCTCGAGCACCCTGCCCGGCCGCAGCCGGCGCAGGTAGACGCCCATGAACAGGGCGATGGGGACGGTCAGCCCGATCGAGAACACGCCCCACGGCGACTCGGCCAGCGCGTTCACCACGATCAGCGCCAGGACGGCCAGGATGATGATCATGATCGCGAAGACCGCGATCAGCGCGGCGACCCCGCCGACGACGCCGATCTCCTCGCGGATCATCTGGCCGAGGCTCTTCCCGTTGCGCCGCATCGAGAAGAACATGACGACGAGGTCCTGGACGGCTCCGGCGAAGATGACGCCGACGACGATCCAGATGGTCCCGGGCAGGTAACCCATCTGGGCCGCCAGGACGGGGCCGACGAGCGGGCCGGCGCCGGCGATCGCGGCGAAGTGGTGGCCGAAGAGCACCCGGCGGTCGGTGACGTCGAAGTCGACGCCGTTCTCCAGCCGCTCGGCCGGGGTCGCCCGCTTGTCGTCGGCCCGCAGCACCTTGTAGGTGATGAACCGCGAGTAGAAGCGGTACGCGATCGCGTACGAGCACAGCGCGGCGAACAGCAGCCACAGCGCCGAGATGGTCTCGCCGCGCGCGATGGCCAGCACGCCCCAGCAGACCGCGCCGACGAGGGCGACCACCGTCCACACGAGGACGCTCTTCAGCGGAGGGCGGCCCGTCCCGGCGGGAGCCCCGCCGTCGGTGTCCGACCTGTTGACGGTGGTGGACACGGGCATCCTCCTCGGTGCGCAGACGGCGCCCGGACGACGCCGTCCTGGAGACGCGGCGAGCATGCCAAGAGTGCGCACCGACCGCCCGCTGTGGCGTCCGGTCGTGACCGGCTCGTGACCGGCCCGCGGCACCCGCCGGTCAGCGGCGGGACGACCAGGGCCGCACCCCGGCCTCCCCCGACACCAGCCGCTCGACCGCCCCGTAGACGAGCAGGCCGGGGACGACCAGCAGCGACGGCGGCAGCACCAGGGGCGCGGCCAGCAGCGAGATCACCAGGACGCCCGGCGCCGACAGCACCCACCCGCGCCGGCGCTGCGGGTCGGCGAGGGCTCCCCACCGGACACCGGTCCACATCAGCCAGCGCAGCGCCACCGGGACGCCGGCCTCGCGCATCGCGCGGCGGAAGACCCCATCGGCGTCGCGGGAGGAGACGGCGCCGGTGGCGATGCCGACGCTGCACAGCCAGTCGTGCAGCACCGCCGCGAGCGTGTAGCGGCCGGCCCGGGGCACCAGCCACAGCACCGGCCGCGGCACCGTGGCCAGGTCGGTGCCGAAGCCTGCCGGGACGACGAAGCGGTCGCGCCGGCCGCGGTAGGCGAGCGGCTCGACCAGCGTCCAGCCCTCGGCGCCGGTGGTGCGCAGGAGCGCGGCGGGGGTCTCGAAGGGCACGCCGCGATCCTGCCGTCCGGGGGCCGCGCCCGCGCGGACCGCTCCTCGCGCGTCATCACATCGTGCGCGGTGCATCGAACCCGCGGCGGCTGGGCATGCCCGGGACCATGCGCCTGCCCGAGCCCCGGGGCCCCCTGTCCGACGCCCTCCGCGACGACCTCCTCGCCGGATCGGTCTCCCCCGCCACCGTCGACCTGGCCCGCACCACCGCCGGGGCCAGTGCCGACCCCCTGCACGACGACGACCTGCAGCTGGCGCTGGCGCTCTGCTACGAGCTGCACTACCGCGGGTTCGACGGCGTCGACGAGGCCCTCGAGTGGGACCCCGACCTGCTCACGCTGCGGGCACACCTGGAACGCCGCCACCTCGCGGCGCTGCGCGAGCTGACCGGCCCGGTCCCCGCCACCGGCGACCCGGTGGACCAGCAGCTGACCGCGCTGATCGCCGCCGACGACGGCCCGTCGCTGTCCACCTACATGGCCAAGCGCGGCACCGCCGAGCAGTGGCGCGAGTACCTGACCCTGCGGTCGGTCTACCACCTCAAGGAGGCCGACCCGCACACGTTCGCCATCCCGCGGCTGTCAGGGCGCACCAAGGCCGCGATGGTCGAGATCCAGGCAGACGAGTACGGCGGCGGTGCGCCCGAGCGCATGCACAGCGAGCTGTTCGCCGGGATGATGCGCGACCTCGGCCTCGACGCCGGCTACGGCGCCCTGTGGGACGACGCCCCCGCCGTCGCGTTCACCTCCGTGAACACGATGTCGCTGTTCGGCCTGCACCGGCGCTGGCGGGGGGCGGCGCTGGGGCACCTCGCCTGCGTGGAGATGACGTCCTCGGAGCCCAGCCGCCGGTACGCGGCCGGACTGCGCCGGCTCGGCCACGCCGGGACGACGACGGTGTTCTACGACGAGCACGTGGAGGCCGACGCCGTCCACGAGCAGATCGCGTCGGTCGACATGTGCGGCTCGCTGGTGGCCGAGGACCCCTCGCTGACCGGGGACGTGCTCTTCGGCGCGGTCTGCTCGCTGGCACTCGACGGTCTGGCCGCCCGGCACCTGCTCGGCGCCTGGGAGGCCGGGCGCTCGGCGTTGCGCGGGGAGCGCGCGCTCGCCGCCTGAGCCGCGATCGGTGCCGCGCCCGCTCCGGATCCGTTCCGGCTGCACACCGCGGGCACCGCTGCCGAACCTCTGGGGCAGGGCCGCCGAGGAGCCGGTGGTCCCCCGGCCCCGGAGGACGACCATGTGGCGGCGCACCGAGCAGGACCGGTCCGCGACGACGGACGGCGCACCCATGCCGCGCGACGTCGAGACCCTCGAGAAGGTCGTCACCGCGCTGGACGGCGTCCGCACGGTGGTCGACGCCTACGTCGCCTCGGCCACGACCATCCGGGAGACCTGCGGCCTGGCGTACGCGGCCGTGTGGCTCCCCGACGGCAGCGGCGGGTACCGGCTGGCCTGGGAGGGCGGGCCGCTCACCCCGGCCATGTCCGCCGCCTGGTCGCGGGACGGCCTGCTGACCGAGTCCGCGGGGTTCGGCGGGCGCGCCCTGCGTGAGCGGTCGCCCGTGCACATGACCGGCGCACCGGGCCGCGACCAGTGCCTGCGCTGGCAGACCGCCTGGGCCGCCGGCGCGCGGGAGGGCTGCTTCGTGCCCGCGGTGGACGACGGCCGGGTGGCCGCGGTGATGGAGTTCCACCACACCGGCGTCCTGCCCTTCTTCGGCGCGCGCCGTCAGAAGTGGCAGGCGATCACCCGGCTGATCCTGCAGGCCGGCCGGGCGGCCCTGGCCACGTCGGCGCTCAAGGAGACGCTCGACGACCGCGCCGCCGTGACCACCGTCGTCACCCGGGTCGGCGAGGCCACCGACGAGGCCTCGGCCCTGCGGACGGCGCTGGAGACGGTGCGCACCGCCTTCGGCTGGGCCTACGGCTCGTTCTGGGCGCTCGACGAGACGGAGGACGTGCTGCGGTTCCAGATCGAGTCCGGCTCGGCCGGCGAGGAGTTCCGCAAGGTCACCCTGGCCGCCAGCTTCGCCGAGGGGGTGGGCCTGTCGGGCCGGGCGTGGAAGCGGCGCGACCTGGTGTTCGTCCGCGACCTCGCGGAGGTCACCGACTGCGTGCGCCGCCCCGCCGCCCAGCGGGCCGGCGTGAAGTCCGGCGTCTGCTTCCCGGTCACCGCCGGGGGGCGCGTCATCGGCACCATGGACTTCTTCGTCACCGAGACCATCGACCTGTCCGACTCGCGGGCCGACGCGCTGCGCAACGTGCAGCAGCTGGTCAGCCAGCGCCTGGACGTCCTGCGCCGCGCCGCGGCCGATGCCCAGCGCTCCCGCGAGCTGCTCGACAGCGTCGACCGGCTGCGCGAGGCGGCCGACGCGGCGGGGCAGGTGGCCGAGAACGCCGTCGCCCAGGCCTCGACCATGACCGCGGAGGTCGCCGCGCTGACCGAGGCCTCGACGTCGATCGGCGAGGTCATCCGGATCATCTCCGGCATCGCCGACCAGACGAACCTGCTCGCCCTCAACGCCACCATCGAGGCGGCGCGGGCCGGCGAGCTGGGCCGCGGCTTCGCCGTCGTCGCCAGCGAGGTCAAGGACCTCGCCCGCGAGACGGCGGCGGCCACGCAGCGGGTGTCGGACCAGATCGCCGGCATCCAGGCCAGCAGCGACCAGGTCACCGCCGGCATCCACGCCACCAGCGAGGTGATCGGCCAGCTCGACGCGGTGCAGGCCCGGATCACCGACGTGCTCGAGGAGCAGGTCCGGATGGCCCGGTCCATCCAGGACCACGCCTAGAGGCAGGACGACGGCGGCGCGGGCCGGGCACGGGGCCGGCCCGCGCCGCCGTGCGTCCGCTCAGTCGGGGGCGGGCCCGCGGTCCTGACGCAGGATCGCCGCGGCCGGCCGGGGCCGGCTGGGCGCGCTCGGCGCGGAGAACCCCGAGCGCTTGTGGCTGCCGTCGCAGAACGGCTTGATGCCGGACTTGCCGCACCGGCACAGCGCCACGGTCCTGCGGCCCGGGTCGATCTCGGCGCCGTCCTGGTCGACCAGCCGGAAGTCCCCGCGCACGAGCAGCGGCCCGTCGCGGTAGGGCGTGATGGTGGCGCCCTCGCTCCGGCCCTCGGCCGGCGGGTCGTCGTCGGGGAGGTCGTCGGCGGGAACGGCTGGGCTCACTCTCCCAGCGTGCCCCGCGGGCGCGACCCGCACACCCGGCCGGTCACCCGGCCGGCTGGCCGTAGAAGACCTGCTCGACGACGCCGCGGGCGTGCCGGGTGGTGCGCCGGTAGTCGTCGAGGAACTGCCCGGGGTCGACGTCGGGGCCGGTGCCGGTGGCCCGCGCGACGCCGGCCAGCTCCAGGCCGGGCCGGGGCAGCTGGTCGCCGGGCCGGCCACGGACGAGGAAGACCGCGTTGCGCGCGCGGCTGGCCAGCTCCCACGCCTCGCGCAGCGACCTCGCCTGCTCCCCGGTCAGCAGGCCCGCGGCGGCCAGCTCCGTGAGCGCTCCGGTGGTCGAGGGCGTCCGCAGCGCCGGCACGCGGGCGGCGTGCTGCAGCTGCAGGAGCTGCACCGTCCACTCGACGTCGGCCAGGCCGCCGCGGCCGAGCTTGGCGTGGGTGGCCGGGTCGGCGCCGCGCGGCAGCCGCTCCCGCTCGACGCGGGCCTTGATGCGGCGGATCTCGGCGACCTGCTCGGCCGTCAGGCCGGCCTCCGGATAGCGCAGCGGGTCGACCAGCTCCATGAACGCGGCGCCCAGCTCCGCGCTGCCGGCCACCGGCGCTGCGCGCAGCAGCGCCTGCACCTCCCACACCGACACCCAGCGCTCGTAGTACTCGCCGAAGGCGTCGAGGCTGCGCACCAGCGCGCCCTGCCGGCCCTCGGGGCGCAGGTCGGCGTCGACCTCGAAGGGCGGGTCGGGGGCGGGCTCGCCCAGCAGCCGGCGCAGCGTGTGGGCGACCGCGTTGGCGACCTGCGCCGCCCGGCCCTCGTCGGCCCCGGCCCGGGGGCGGTGCACGAAGAGCACGTCGGCGTCCGAGCCGTAGCCCATCTCGCCGCCGCCGAGCCGGCCCATGCCGATGACGGCGAGCTCCACCGGCACGTCGGCGGGGTCGATGCCGGCCTCCCGGGCCCACGCGCGGACGGCGACGTCGAGTCCGGCCTGCAGCGTCGCCACGGCGACGTCGGTGAGCGCCTGCCCGACGCGGGCGACGTCGAGGCGGCCCAGCAGGTCGGCCGAGGCGATCCGCAGCAGCTCCTGGCGGCGCAGCCCGCGCAGCACGCGGATGCCGGCCTGCGGGTCGGCCGCGCGCCCGGCGGCGGCGCGCCAGGCTCCGGCCAGCGACGCCGCGCCGCGCGGTTCCAGCTCGTCGTCGTCGGCGAGGATGCGCAGCGCCTCCGGCGTGCGGGTGAACAGCGCCGCCACGTACCGGCTGGAGCCGAGCAGCCGGGCCAGCCGCTCGGCCACCTGGCCCTCGTCGCGCAGCAGCCGCAGGTACCACTGGTTGCCGCCGAGGGCCTCGCTGACCTGCCGGTAGGCCAGCAGCCCGGCGTCGGGGTCGGCGCAGTCGGCGAGGGTCTGCAGGACCACCGGCAGCAGGTACTTCTGCATCGACGCCGAGCGCGACACCCCGCCGGTCAGCGCGCCCATGTGCCGCAGCGCCCCCTGCGGGTCGCCGAACCCGAGCGCGCGCAGCCAGTCGCCGGCGGCCTCGCTGCCGAGCTGCGCGGCCTCGGCCGGCACCCGCGCCACCGCCGACAGCAACGGCCGGTAGAAGAGCTTCTCGTGCAGCCGGCGCACCTCGCGGGTGTGCAGGTTCAGCTCCGCGCGCAGCACGTCGACGGCGGTGCCGCGGGCGTCGGGCTTGTAGCCCAGCGACCGGGCCAGCCAGCGCAGCTGCTGCTCGTCGGTGGGCAGCAGGTGGGTGCGCCGCAGCCGCAGCAGCTGCAGCCGGTGCTCGACGGTGCGCAGGAACCGGTAGGAGGCGATGAGGGTGTCGGCGTCGTCACGGCCCACGTAGCCGCCGGCGCGCAGCGCGGACAGCGCCGGCAGCGTGCCGCCCACCCGCAGCCGGACGTCGACCCGCCCGTGCACGAGCTGCAGCAGCTGGACGGCGAACTCGACGTCGCGCAGGCCGCCGCGGCCGAGCTTGAGCTCCCGATCGGCCTGCCCCGGCGGGATGTTGTCCTCCACCCGGCGCCGCATGGCCTGCACCTCGGCGACGAAGCCGGGACGGTCCCCGGCCTGCCACACCATCGGGAACAGCTCGTCGACGTAGGCGCGGCCGAGGTCGGGGTCGCCGGCCACCGGGCGCATCTTCAGCAGCGCCTGGAACTCCCACGTGCTCGCCCACTGCCGGTAGTAGGCGGCGTGGTTGGCCAGCGTGCGCACCAGGGCGCCGGCCTTGCCCTCGGGGCGCAGCGCGGCGTCGACCTCCCACGCCGCCTCGCGGCAGATCCGCATCAGCGCGGCGGCCACCCGGGTGGCGCTCTGCACCGCCGGGGCCTCGGGGTCGCTGGGGTCGACCGGCTCGGCGACGAACACGACGTCGACGTCGCTGACGTAGTTGAGCTCCCGGCCGCCGGTCTTGCCGAGCGCGATGACCGCCAGCCGGCAGGCCGCGGCCCCCTCCGGCTGCTCGGCGACGGCGAGGGCGAGCCCGGCGCTGAGCACCGCGGCGGCGACGTCGGCGAGCTCGGCGGCGACGTCCTCGGCCGACAGCCCCTCCCCGAGGTCGCGGCCGGCCAGGCTCAGCACCGCCCGCCGGTAGGCCAGCCGGAGCGCCGCGACACGCTGCGGCGAGGCGTCCGGGGCGGCCTTGCCCAGCCGGACGCCCCACGGCGGGTCGTCCGGGTCGGCGCCGACGGCCACCAGCATCTGGCGCTCCAGCGCGTACGCGGCCGGCCGCACGGGACCGCGTCCCTGACCGGAGCCGTCGGCGTCGAGGACGGTCCAGTCGCCCGGGTTGGCGGCGAGGTGGTCGGCCAGGCCCGCGCTGGCGCCGAGCACCGCGAGCAGCCGGCTGCGCAGGGAGCCCGAGCCGCGCAGGCGGGCCAGCAGCGCCGCGGCCGACCCGCCGGTGGGGTCGGCGGCGTCGAGGGCCTCGACCAGCCGCGACAGCGAGCGGACGGCGAGGTCGGGGTCGCCGGCGCGGGCCAGCGCGGAGACGACCGGCGCGGCCTCGGGGTCGGCGGGCTCGTTGCGGTCGAGGTCCCACAGCCCCAGGGCCGGGTCGGACAGCAGCAGCGCCGCCTTCTCGCCGTCCTCGAAGCCGAAGCGGACCAGCCGCACGACCGCGCGGCGGGGCACCTCCCGGGCGGTGGTCACCGGCTCAGACCGCGGCGCCGCGGGCCGCGCGCACCAGGTCGGCGAAGCGTGCGGCGAACGGCGCCCAGACCTCCTCGAGGTCGGGGTGCACGGCGGCGGCGCGCTCGGCGACGGTCGCGGCGTCGAACGGGGTGGAGGCGACGCCGGCCGGGTCGCTGTCGGCCCAGCGGCGCACGATCCCCGGCGTCGTCTCGACGTGGAACTGCAGCGCGTAGCCGGCGCGGCCGGCACGGAAGGCCTGGTGGGCGTAGCGGACGCCGCTGGCCAGCAGGGTGGCACCGGGCGGCAGCTCGCTGATCTCGTCGTGGTGCCACTGGACCACGTCGGGGCTCAGCGGCACCGCGGCGAACAGCGGGTCGGTCTCCGCAGCGTCGCGCCGGGCCACCAGCGCGGCGCCGACCTCGGGACCGTCGACGCCGGCCCGCACGCGGCCGCCGCCGGCCTGGGCCATCAGCTGCGCACCGAGACAGATGCCGAGCGCCGGGGCGCCGTCGGCCAGGGCCCGGGCCAGCAGAGCGCGCACCGGGCCCAGGCCGCTGACCGCGTCGTCGTCGAGGCTCGACTGCGGGCCGCCGGTGACCAGCAGCCCGTCGTGCCCGGAGAGGTCGGCGGGGACGTCGTCGCCGGCGTCGAGGTGCCGCTCGTCGAGGTCGAGGCCCGCGGCGCGCAGCCACTCCCCCAGCCGGGCGGGCGGGGCGGTGTCGCTGGGCACGACGACGAGCAGGCGGGGTCGGTCCGGCACGGGCCCGAGCCTAGTTCGGCCCCGTGCCGCCGGTCCGGGAGGCGCCCTTGTAGCGCTTATGGCTCAGGGCCCCGGGGCTCTAGGGGTGTTCCTCGTGCTGGTGCGGTCCTGCAGGACCGCACCAGCACGAGGAACACCGTCAGAGCGGACCCGCGTCGGGACAGGGGCCTTCGTAGCGCTATTGGCTCACAGGCCGGGGAGGTAGCGCTTGAGCTCGAAGGGCGTCACGTTCTGCCGGTAGGAGTCGAACTCCTCCCACTTGTTGCGGAGGAAGAACTCGAACACGTGCTCGCCGAGGGTCTCGGCCACCAGCTCGCTGCCCTGCATCGCGCTCAGCGCCTCGCCGAGGGACACCGGCAGGTCCTCGTACCCGGCGGCGCGGCGCTCGGTGTCGGTGAGCGACCAGACGTCGTCCTCGGCCTCCGGGGGGAGCTCGTAGCCCTTCTCGATGCCGCGCAGGCCCGCGGCCAGCAGGACGGCGAAGGTGAGGTAGGGGTTGCACGCGGAGTCCGGCGAGCGGACCTCGACCCGCGCCGACTGCCCCTTGTTCGGCTTGTACGAGGGCAGCCGCACCAGCGCCGAGCGGTTGGCCCGGCCCCAGGTGGCCGCCGTCGGCGCCTCGGTGCCGGCCAGCAGCCGCCGGTAGGAGTTGACCGTCTGGTTGGTGACGGCGGTGAGCTCGCGGGCGTGGGTGAGCAGGCCCGCGATGAACTGGCGCCCGGTGGTCGACAGCCGGATCGGGTCGGCCGGGTCGTGGAAGGCGTTGCGGTCGCCCTCGAACAGCGACACGTGCGTGTGCATCGCCGACCCGGCCAGCTCGGTGAACGGCTTGGGCATGAAGGTGGCGTGCACGCCCTGGGCGAGGGCGACCTCCCGGACGACGTGCCGCAGCGTCATCACGTTGTCGGCCATCGACAGCGCGTCGGCGTAGCGCAGGTCGATCTCCTGCTGGCCCGGCGCGACCTCGTGGTGGCTGAACTCCACCGAGATGCCCATCGCCTCGAGCGCGAAGACCGCCTCGCGGCGGAAGTCGTGCGCCACGTTGTGCGTGGACAGGTCGAAGTAGCCGCCGTTGTCGGCGGGCTTCGGCGGCCGTCCGTCGGTGGGGAGGTCCTCGAGCAGGAAGAACTCGACCTCGGGGTGGGTGTAGAAGGTGAACCCCATGTCGGCGGCCTTGCCGAGCGCCCGCCGCAGCACGTGCCGCGGATCGGCCCACGACGGCGACCCGTCGGGCAGCGTGATGTCGCAGAACATCCGGGCGGTGTCGCTGGCCCGCCCCTTGGTCGCCGGCATCACCTGGAAGGTGCCCGGGTCCGGCTTGGCGAGCATGTCCGACTCGTAGACGCGCGCGAAGCCCTCGATCGCCGAGCCGTCGAAGCCGATGCCCTCGGCGAAGGCCGCCTCGATCTCGGCCGGCGCGACCGCGACCGCCTTGAGGTAACCGGAGACGTCGGTGAACCACAGCCGCACGAAGCGGATGTCGCGTTCCTCCAGGGTGCGCAGGACGAACTCCTGCTGTCGGTCCATGCTGGCCATGATCGGGTCCGCTCGTTTCCGGGGCGTGTCGTCGGTGCACAGCCTGCCCGCTCGGGGGAGGGAGCACACGGGTGGTCGGCGCCGTGTCGCGCCCGTGCCCCGGTGGCCGGGCCCGCGCGACGGCGACGAGACTGTGCGGCGTGAGCGGTCCGGTGCAGCTGAGAGTCGCGATGGCCCAGGTCGACACCCGCGTCGGCGACCTGGCGGGCAACGCCGCGCTCGTCGTCGACTGGGCCCGGAAGGCCGCCGACGACGGCGCGCACCTCGTCGTCTTCCCCGAGATGACGCTCACCGGCTACCCCGCCGAGGACCTGGTGCTGCGCGAGTCCTTCGCCCGCGCCAGCGAGCAGACGCTGACCGACCTCGCCGGCACGCTGGAGCGGGAGGGGCTGGGCGGGGTCGCCGTCGTCGTCGGGTACCTGGCGCACACCGAGGGCCCCGGGCCGGCCGCCGTCGACACCCCGCCCGGCAGCGACGAGAGCGTCGACGACGAGCGGCCCGGCGACGCCAACCCCCGCCGCGGCCAGCCCCGCAACGCCGCGGCCCTGCTGCACGGCGGGCGGGTGGAGGGCCGCTACGCCAAGCGCCACCTGCCCAACTACGGCGTCTTCGACGAGGCGCGCTACTTCGTGCCCGGCAGCGAGCTGCAGGTCGTGCGGGTCCACGGCGTCGACGTCGCGCTGACCATCTGCGAGGACCTGTGGGTCGAGGGGGGGCCGTGCGGCGTGGCCGGGCAGGCCGGCGTCGACCTGGTCGTCTCCCCCAACGCCTCGCCCTACGAGCGCGCCAAGGACGACCTGCGGCTGCCGCTGGTCCGCCGCCGCGCCGCCGAGGCGAACGCGCCGATCGTCTACTGCAACCAGGTGGGCGGGCAGGACGAGCTGGTCTTCGACGGCGACTCCCTCGCCGTCTCGGCCGGCGGGGAGCTGCTGGCCCGGGCGCCGCAGTTCGTCGAGCACCTGCTCCGCGTCGACCTCACCCTCGACCCGGCGCGCGTGCCGCAGCGGCGCGAGGGGCGGATCGGGCCGATGACCGTCATCCGGACGGTCCTGTCCGAGGAGCCGGTGGCCGCCTTCGAGGCGCGTCCCGGGCACGTGGCCGACCCGCTGGGCGACTGCGAGGAGGTCTGGCGGGCGCTGGTGCTGGGCCTGCGGGACTTCATCGACAAGAACGGCTTCCCGTCGGTGGTGTTCGGGCTGTCCGGCGGCATCGACTCGGCGCTGGTGGCCGCGCTGTCGGTGGACGCGCTCGGCGCCGACCGGGTGCACGCCGTCGCCCTGCCCTCCCGGTGGTCCTCGGAGCACTCGCTCTCCGACGCCGAGGACAGCGCCCGGCGCCTCGGGCTGCACTTCTCCACGGTGCCGATCGCGCCGATGGTCGACGCGTTCGAGTCGCAGGTCGAGCTGTCGGGGACGGCGGCGGAGAACCTGCAGGCCCGCATCCGCGGCACGCTGCTCATGGGGCTGTCCAACCAGCACGGCCACCTGCTGCTGGCCACCAGCAACAAGAGCGAGGTCGCCGTCGGCTACTCGACGCTCTACGGCGACGCCGCGGGCGGGTTCGCGCCGATCAAGGACGTGCCCAAGACGCTGGTGTGGGAGCTGTCGCGCTGGCGCAACGCGTACGCCCGGGACCGCGGGGGGACCGAGCCGATCCCGCAGAACTCGATCGACAAGCCGCCGTCGGCGGAGCTCGCGCCCGGGCAGAAGGACAGCGACTCGCTGCCCTCCTACGAGGAGCTCGACGCCGTGATCGCCGACTACGTCGACCGCGACCTCGGGATGGCCGAGCTGCTCGAGCGCGGGCACGACCCCGAGGTCGTGGCCCGGGTGCTGCGCCTGGTCGACGTCGCGGAGTTCAAGCGCCGGCAGTCCGCGCCGGGCACGAAGATCAGCCTCAAGGCCTTCGGCCGCGACCGGCGGCTGCCGATCACCAACCGCTGGCGGGAGAGCCTGCCCAGCGTCCGCGAAGGAGCACAGGCGTGAGCGAATCGGTGCTGTACGGCGGGACGTCGACCGCGCGGGTGCGCATCCACCACCTGCAGCAGGCCAAGGAGCGCGGCGAGAGGTGGGCGATGCTCACCGCCTACGACACCTTCAGCGCGCAGGTGTTCGAGGAGGCCGGCATCCCGGTGATGCTGGTCGGCGACTCGGCGGGCAACGTCGTCCTCGGGCACAGCTCCACCGTGCCGGTCACCGTCGAGGACCTGCTGCTGATGACGAAGGCGGTCACCCGCTCCACGAAGCGGTCGCTGATCGTGGCCGACCTGCCCTTCGGCAGCTACGAGGCCGGCCCGCAGCAGGCCTTCGAGACGTCGGTCCGGATGATGAAGGAGGGCGGCGCGCAGGCGGTCAAGCTCGAGGGCGGGGTGCGGGTGGCGCCACAGATCCGGATGCTCACCGACAACGGCGTCCCGGTGATGGCGCACGTCGGCTTCACGCCGCAGAGCGAGCACGCGCTCGGCGGGTTCCGGGTGCAGGGCCGCGGCGCCGGCGCCGACCAGCTGATCGCCGACGCGCACGCGGTGCAGGAGGCCGGCGCGTTCGCGGTCGTCCTGGAGATGGTGCCCGCCCCGATCGCGGCCCAGGTGACCAAGGAGCTGTCCATCCCGACGATCGGCATCGGCGCCGGAGCGGACTGCGACGCGCAGGTGCTGGTGTGGCCGGACATGGCCGGGCTCACCGACGGGCGGGTACCGAAGTTCGTGAAGCGGTACGCCGACCTGCGCGGAGAGCTGCTGCGCGCGGCCCGCGAGTACGCCGACGAGGTGCGGGGCGGCGTCTTCCCGGGCCCGGAGCACTCCTTCGAGTAGCCGGCGGGCGGTCTCCCGCCCCTGCCGGGGTGAGCGTGTGCGAGCGACCTGACGCGGCCCTCTACGGCTGAGCCGGGCGCCGGCGTCCGGGCCGGGTCCGCACGAGCAGCAGCCCGTAGCCGGCGGCGTTGAGGCCGAGCGCCACGGAGTACGTCCCCACCTGGACGGCGGCCGAGCCGACGTCGAGGCCGAGCGGGCCGAACAGGAAGTGCCCGAGGAAGCCGCCGTCGTAGGGCGGCGCCCCGGCCCGCTCCCGCAGCGCGAGCTCGAGCGTGGTCAGCGGGCAGGCCGCGCCGGACAGGTTCACCGCGAGGACGGCCAGCGCCAGCGGCGCGTGCAGGCGCACCAGCCGCGGCCGGCGCAGCGCCAGCAGGGCGCCGGTGAGCATGAACAGGACGACGGCCGCGTGCAGGACCGCGACCGCGTTCGCGAGCAGCACCTGCCCATCCTGCCGCGAGCGGGTGCGCCGACGCAGCGTCCCGGAGCCCGGGATCCCGCGCCGGCGCACCCGCTCGCGATCCCGTCCCTTGTCGGCCGGGCCGCGGGCGGCCAGCCTGGGGGCATGCGCGTCCTGGTCGTGGCGTCCCCGCTGACCGGGCACGTCCTGCCGCTGGTCCCGCTCGCGCTGGCCCTGCGCGACGCCGGCGCCGACGTACGCGTGGCCACGGCCGGCGACGGGATGGCGAGCTGCCCGCCGGAGCTCTCCCCCACCGACGTCGCCCCCGGCCTGCGGCTGGGCCCGCTGTTCGGCCGGCTGATGCTGCGCCGGCCGCTGCTGGCCCGCCGTGAGATGGCCGGGCGGGGCGGGACGACGGGGGTCGGGCTGCTGTTCGGCACCCTCGGCACCCGGATGGCCGACGGCGTCCTCGCCGCGGCCGAGGAGCACCGCCCCGACCTGGTCGTCCACGAGCCCCTGGCGCCGGCGGGCGCGGAGGCCGCCGCCCGCCGCGGGGTCCCGTCGGTGCTGGTGGAGGGCAACCTGTACGACGCCGGGGTGCTGCTGGCCGCGGCGCTGGGCACCTACGGCCCGGCCCGCGGCCTGGGCGAGCTCCCGCCGCCGGCACGCGTGCTCACCTCGGCGCCCCCGAGCGTGGTCGGGCAGCGGACGGGGACGCCGGTGCGCTTCGTCCCGTGGACGCCGGACCGCCCCTTCGACGCGGAGTTCACCCGCCCGGGCCCGCGGCCGCGGGTGCTGGTCAGCCGCAGCACGGTGGCCTCCCCCGGCCCCGACCGGCTGATGCGCGACGTCGTCGCGGCCGCGGCGGGCACCGACCTCGACGTCGTCCTGGTCCGCCCCGACCGCCGGGTCGCCCGCCGCCGGCTGCCCCCACCGGTGCGGACGGCGGACTGGCTGCCGTTCCCCCAGGTGGTGCCGGCCGCCGCCGGGGTGGTCCACCACGGCGGCGCCGGCACCGTGCTCACCGCGCTGGCCGCCGGCGTGCCCCAGCTGGTGGTCCGCGGCGCTGGCGACCGCCGCACCAACGGCGACCTGGTCGCCATCCGCGGCGCCGGCGTGGCCGTCGACCCCGGCGGGATCACCGCGGCACTGCTCGAGCGGCTGGTGTCCGACCCGGCCCTGGCAACGGCCGCCCGCGAGGTGGCCGCCGAGATCGCCGCGATGCCGCCGCCGGCCGACGTCGTCCCCGGCCTGCTGGAGCTGGCCGGGCGGTGACCGGCCTCAGACGTCGGTGACGCGGATGCCGGCGTGGGCCTTGTAGCGGCGGTTGACCGACACCAGGTTGATCGTCAGCGCCTCGACCTGGCGGGCGTTGCGCAGCCGGCCGGCGTAGATGCCGCGCATCCCGGGCAGCCGCCCGGCCAGCGCCTGCACGGTGTCGGTGGCCGCGCGGACGTCGCCGACGACCATGACGTCGCCGTCGATGGTCGGCTGGGAGAGGTCCTCCAGCAGCCGGGCCGACAGGTGGTGGAACGCGCCGACGACGTCGGAGTCGGGCAGCAGCGCGGCGGCCTGCTGGGTGACGCTGCCCTCCTCCACGTCGAGCACGAAGGCGCCGAGCTCGTCGAAGCCCATGGGCACCACGCAGTCGACGACGACCTTGCCGGCCAGCGGCGCGGCCAGCTCGGCCAGCGTCGCGGCGTGCCCGGCGTAGGGGACGGCGACGATCGCCAGGTCGGCGGCGCCGGCGACGTCGAGGTTCGACCCGCCCTGCACCGACACCTCACCGCCGGAGACGGTCGCGGCCCGCCCGGCCACCTCTTCCGCCACCTCGCGGGCGCGGTCGGCGTCGCGGGACCCGAGCAGCACCCGCTGCCCGACGGCGGCCAGCCGGACCGCGAGCCCGCGCCCCTGGGGACCGGTGCCGCCGAGCACCCCGACGACCAGGTCCTCGACCGGACGACTCTCCGCTGCGGTGGTCACGCTGCCTCCTCCCGGGCACCGGCGGACCCGGCGCACCGGGCCCGATCATGCCGGGCGGATCCGGGAGGGCCGGTCAGCGGCCCTCCCACTCCCGGTCCTCCTGGTCGAGCTGCTCGTTGCGGTCGGCCACCGCCTGCAACGCGTGCTCGGCTTCCTCCCGGGTGTCGTAGGGACCCAGGCGGTGCCGCTCGGCGCAGCCGTCCCGGGTCTCCACGGCGTGGTGCTTCAGGCAGTAGAACCACGGTCCCTGTGCCATGGGCGCGCCTCCTCGTCGTCCGGCCGTCCCGGGTGCACGGTGCCCAGCCCGCGCCGCCTCACTCCTCGACCATCACCTGGTCGTGCCGGGCGTAGAAGGCCGTCATCTCCTCCGGGCTCGGCCGGACCCCCGAACGCCGCATCTCGGCCGTCTCGGCGAAGAACTCCTCGCGCGCGATGCCGGGGGTGAACAGGATCAGGAAGGACGCCGGCTCGTCGGAGTCGTTGCGGAAGCCGTGCACCCCGCGCTCGTGGGCGAGGGCGAAGTCGCCGGGCCGGTGGGGCTGCCAGCGGCCGCCGGCGTAGAGCGTGAGCTCGCCGGAGAGCACGTAGAAGGACTCGGAGAACGTCTGGTGGTAGTGCGGCGCCGCGCCCGGCGACCGCGGCGCGAGCCGGTACTCGACCAGCCCGAAGCGCCCCGCGGTGACCGCGCCCGGCGCCACCATGCGCAGGGCCGCGGCCCCGGCCTCGGTGAGCGGGTGGTCGGCCAGGCTGCGGACGTCGACGAGACCGGGCTCCGGGAGCGACACGCGGTCAGCCTGCCAGCGGGGACGCCCCGCCGGGGGTCCCGCGCCCGCCCTCGCCGTCGCCCCCGGGTGCGGGCGGGGACGACCGCGCACGGCGTCGTCCTCTTAGGGCAGGCTGCGACCGTGACCCCCGTCCGGCCACCTGATCCCGACCGGCCGCCGTCCCGGAGCGACCTCGGGCCCGGCGGTCCCGAGAACAGGGTCGCCGCGCTCCTGCTCGCCGTCCTGCTCCTCGCCGGCGGCCTCGTGGGCCTGGTCAACCTGGCCCTCGACGGCGTCGTCCGTGACGGCGTGGTCCGCACCACGTACGGCCTCACCATGATCGCGTGCCTGCTGGCGGCCGTGCCGCTGGTGGTGCGCCGCCGCATCGGGCTGTGGCAGACCTTCGGCCTGGTGCTGCTCGGCGACCTCGTCTACGTCGTCGTCGCGCTGTGCATCGAGGACCCGGTCCGCTACGCGACGCCGCTGGTGCTGCTGTTCCCGTCGGTGGTGGCCGCCTGGTTCCTCGTGCCGTGGATGCTCGGGGTGCACATGGCGGTCACGCCGGTGGCCGTCCTCGTCGCGATGCAGCACGGCTACGACAGCGCGGGCGGGCTGGCGGTCCAGGTGGCGATCTCCGCCGGCACGCTCGACCTCGTCGCCGTCGGCGTGAGCCTCCTGCGCCGCCGTGAGCGGCGGCTGCTCGCGGCCACCGAGGCGCTCTCGCAGCGCGACCCGCTCACCGGGCTGGGGAACCGCCGGTACCTGGTGGAGCAGGTCCCGCGCCTGTGGCGGCAGGCCCGCCGCGAGGGCGAGCGCGTCGCCGCGCTGGTCATCGACCTCGACCACTTCAAGCAGGTGAACGACCGGCACGGGCACGCCGCCGGCGACGCCGTCCTGCGGGCCGTCGCCGGCGTGCTGGCCGACACCGTGCGGCCCAGCGACGTGCTCGCCCGCCTCGGCGGGGAGGAGCTGGTGGTCCTCGGGCTGGTCGGCGACCCGGGCGAGGCGGCGCACCTCGCCGAGCGGCTGCGGCTGGCCGTGTGCGCCGCGCGCAGCGTCCACGGGCACGCCGTGACCGCCTCCATCGGCGTCGCGCTGGCCCACCCGGGAGACGTCGAGGACGCCGTCGGGGCGCTGTGGCGGCTGGTCGACCGGGCGGACGCGGCGATGTACGCGGCCAAGCAGGGCGGCCGCGACCGCGTGGCCACCTTCGCGCCGCCCCCGCCGCCACCGCCGCGCCGGGCGCCGGCCACCGAGCTGGTGGACCCGCCGACCGTGCCCGCCCCGCGCCTGCCCGGTGCGGCCCGTACCGAGTCCGGGTGACCGCTGGGTCCCAGCAGGTGGCGGCGGCGGTTCTCTGCTTCCCTGTTCCCCATGACGCTGGTCGTCCCGGACCCGACGCGGACGGTGCCCCTGCCGCTGCGCCAGCAGGCCGACGTCCGCGACCGGTGGCTGACCCAGCGCCTGCTCGACCTGCTGCCCGGGCTCATGGACCGCGCCGGCATCGACCTGTGGCTCGTCGTCGGCCGCGAGGGCAGCGAGGACCCGGTGCTGCCCACCCTGCTCCCGGCGACCTGGCTGTCGGCCCGCCGGCTCGTCGTCCTGGTCCTGCACCGCAGCGACGACGGCGTCACGCCGGTCGCCGTCTCCCGCTACCCGGTGGGCCAGTACCTGCCGGGGTGGTCGCCCGAGGAGGACGGCGACACCGACGACGGCGACGAGCGCGCCCTGTGGGCCGCGGTCCGGCGGATCGTGGCCCAGGCCGACCCGCGCCGGATCGGCATCGACGTCTCGGCCGGCTGCCCGCTGGCCGACGGCCTGTCGGTGGCCGAGCACCGGCTGCTCGCCGGAGCGCTCGGCGACCTCGCCGACCGGCTGGTGTCGGCCGAGGACCTCGTCGTCGGGTGGCTGGAGGCGCGGCTGCCGGAGGAGGTCGCCGCGCTCGACGCCCTGGCCCGGCTCACGGACCGGGTGCTGGCCGAGGTGCTGTCCCCCGCGGCGCTCGTCCCCGGCCTGACCACCGCGGCGGACCTGGCGTGGGCGGTGCGCGAGCGGCTGGCCGGCCTCGGCACCCCGTCGTGGTTCCACCCCGGGGTCACCGTGCAGCGCGCCGGCGTGCCCCTGCGGCCCGACGCCGGGGTCGACCTCCCGGCCGTGCCGCAGGACGCCGTCCTGGCGCCCGGCGACCTGGTCACCTGCGACGCCGGCCTGTCCAGCCTGGGGTTGGCCACCGACCTGCAGCGCAGCGTCTACCTGCTGCACCCCGGGGAGGACGCGCCCCCGGCCGGTCTGCGGCGGGCGTGGGCGGCCGGCCGGCGGGCGCAGGAGCTGACCGCCGCCGCGCTGGTGCCGGGCCGGACCGGCAACGAGGTGCTGGCCGCGGCGCGGGCCGCCACCGCCGCCGAGGGCCTGCCCACCGACGTCTACTCCCACCCGGTGGGCGTGCACGGGCACGGCGCCGGGCCGGCGATCGGCCGGTGGGACGACCAGCGCGGCGTCCCCGGCGACGGCGACCGGGTGCTGCACCCGGGCACCGCCTTCGCCGTGGAGCTCGCCGTCCGCGTGCCGGTGCCCGAGTGGGACGGCCAGTGCCTGCGGCTGGCGCTCGAGGAGCAGGTCGTCCTCACCCGCACCGGGACGGTGCCGCTCGGCCGGCCTCAGCGCGAGCTCTGGACGGTCCCGCCCGATCAGCTCTGACGGGCCCTGGCCGTCTCCCGGTCGTTGGCCTTCTGGATGGCGTCGACCAACTCGTCCTTGGTCATCGACGAGCGCCCGTGCACGTCCAGCCGCCTCGCGAGGTCCATCAGGTGCGCCTTGGAGGCGTTGGCGTCGACACCGCCCTTGGTCTCCCGGTCCGTGTCCGCGCCACCCTCGGCCTGCGCGTCGGAGGGACCGTTGCGCTCCTTCGGCTTCCAGTGGTCGCCGACCTTCTCGTGGGTGTGCTTGACCGCCGCCCACGCCACCCGGTTGGCCCGCTCCTCGTCGCCGTCGTACCCCTCGACGGCGGAGTCGTGGGCCTTGGCGAACGTGCGCTGCGCCTTGTCGTCCGAGCGCCGCAGGGTGCTGGGGATCTCGTCCTGCCTGGCGTCGCCGCTCTTCGTCGTCTTGGCCATGTCCGCCCGTTACCCCGCCGGGGGACCGGCGACCCCGCCGTCGCCCGGTCGGTCGACCAGCCAGCGCGACCAGTGCGCGCGCTGGTCGTCGGTCAGCGGCACCGAGGCGTCGGCGGCGTAGTCGAAGGCGACCAGCACCATCTCCGCGCGCAGGGCCACCTCGCCGTCCTGGGTGAGCTCCTGGCGCATGCCGATGGAGCTGCGGCCCAGACGGGTGATCGAGGTGGCGACGGTCAGGTGCTCACCGACCCGGTACTGCACCTGCCGGAGGTAGTCGATCTCCAGCCGGGCGAGGATGATCCCCGCGCCCGGCGAGGAGTCGACCATCGACAGCCGTGCGTCCTCGAGCAGCCCGAGCACGCGGGCGTGGTTGACGTGCCCGAAGACGTCGGTGTCGGACCAGCGCAGCTGGACCGGGTGCTCGTGCCGCCCGCTCAGGGCAGGTCCGCCGTGTCCGAGGACTGGCGGTGCCCGCCCTGCGCGTCGTCCGCGTCGGGGTGCACGGTCCGCTCCTCCGACTCGGCGAGGATGATCTCGGCGGCGACCTCCTCCATGCCGCTGCCCTTCATCGCCGCCTCCTCGGGGAGCAGGTCGGCACGTGTCTCGATGTTGTGCTCGGTGACGTTGGCCAGGGCCTCGGGGCTCGGCTCCTTCTGGGTGACCACGGGGTCCTCCTCAGAACCGGTGCTGCTCGGTGCCGATGCCCAGCTCCCGGGCCACGTCCTGCACGTTCTCGAACTGCCGGCCGGACGGCAGCCGGCGCAGGTCGGCCAGCACGCGGTCGGTCGCGTTCGACTCCTGGGCGCGGGCGACCAGGGTGTCGCGGTCGGCCGGCCAGACCTCCTTGCCGAGCGCCTCGGCGATCGCCGCGCGGCGGTCGACGTCGGCCGGGCTGGTGCCCGCGGGGGTGCCCTCCTGGTGGGGGTCGGTCATGGCTGCTGCCTCCGTCACTGGGGGGTGGGCGTGGACTCGTCGGTGTAGCGGAGGATCGCCGCCACGGGGATGTCACCCGGCATCGCCGCGCGCGGCACGACGACGAGGCCGGCGGTGCTGGCCACGGCGGCGGCGAGCAGCGCGCTGTCGGCCGGCACCGAGTGCACCTCCTGGACGCCGAGGGCGTCCATGTCGGCCTGGTCGACGCCGAGCTCGAGCGGCGAGGCGCCCACCAGCAGCTGCTCGTCGTCGGGCGGGTCGGCGAGGACCAGCGTCTCCACCTGGGCCTTGCGCAGGGCCTCCACCACGTTCGCGGTGCCGGTCACGGCCAGGCCGTGGGCGCCGGCGGAGCTGATCTTCTCGACCGTCTCGGCCTCGTCGCGGGCCTCGTGCTCGGCGACCAGCTCGGCGGCCTTGCGCTCCACGGGCTCGCGGTCGGCGCCGGCGGCGCGGCCGCCCTCGTCGATGGACACGATCAGGTCCGACCACAGCCCGCTGGCGCGGTCGGAGAGGATCTGCCGCGCGCGCATGTCACCGGCCAGCAGCACGAAACGGGGGTGCACCCGCCGCACGACCGAGGCGATGTGCTCGGCGACGTCGTCGGCGTTGTGCACCCACTTGTTCTCGGCGTTGTGCTGGTACCGGTGGTGCGCCCAGCCGCCGCCCTGGATCTTGCGGATCTGGAAGCTGTCGCCCTCCACCGTCTCCTCCTCGTCGGCATGGCCGGGGAGGTGGGCGAGGGTGAGGTCGGCACCGACGCGGTCGGTGAGGACGACGACGTGCGGCACGCGGCCGGGCAGTGCACGCAGCACCGGCAGCAGGTGCGGCTGCGGCGCCCACTCGGCGAGCTCCTGGCGCGGCACGTCGGCGAGGGCCTGGTCGAAGACGACGGTGCCGTCGGCGGCGACGACGACCGCGCGGCCACGGACGGTGCCGGCCTCACCGCCGTCGTTGCCCTCGAGCAGCCGGCCGCGCAGCGCCTCGACGACGACCTCGGGCGCACCCTGCTCGCCGAGCTTCTCGGCGATCGCACGGACGCGGAGGTCGAGCTCGGTGTCGGCGTTCTCGGTGGTGTGCGTGACGTCGGCCGTCACGGTGGCGAAGGGGCCGGCGGCCTCGAAGACCGGTGCCAGGAACGACACGTCCATGGGGTGGGGACCACTTCCTCGGTGCGGATCGGTGTGCGGGACGGCGTCCACGGCGGGGACGCGCACTGGTCCGCCGCCTACCCACCGACCCGGGTGCCACACACCGTGTGGATCCGGGTCGGACGGGTAGGCGGTGGCCATGACCGAGCACGACCAGCTGCCGTTGCCCGACTACGACCACCTGCCGGTGGATGGACTGATCTCGCGCATCCGCACGCTGGACGCCACCGGCCTGCAGACACTGCTGGACTACGAGAAGGCCCACGCGAACCGCCTCAAGGTCGTCATCGCCATGGGCAACCGGCTCAAGTCGCTGGAGGAGGGCGCCCAGCCCTCCGGCGGCGACCCGGCCGCCGCGGCCGCCGACGACCCGGTGGCCGCGTCCGCGGGCTCCAAGGTGTCCGAGGCGACCACCGGCCCGAAGATCAACCCGCCGTCGCAGGGCGACCCCACCAACCCCGGTCAGCCGCGCTGACCCCTCCCGCACACGACGACGGCCGCGCACCCGGTGGGTGCGCGGCCGTCGCGTGTCCAGGCCAGGAGCGCCGGTCTGGAGTGCTCAGAAGACCTGGGTGAGCCCGATCATCGACGGGCCGACCACGACGATCATCAGCGCCGGGAGGATGCAGGCCATGAGCGGGAAGGTGACCTTCACGGGCACCTTCATCGCCTGCTCCTCGGCGCGCTGCCGTCGCTTGAGCCGCATCTCGTCGGCCTGCACGCGCAGCACGTCGACCACCGCGATGCCGTAGGCGTCGGCCTGGTTGATGGCGCCGACGAAGCGGCGCAGGTCCTCCACCTCGGTGCGCCGGACCAGCGCCTCGTAGGCCTCCCGGCGGGGACGGCCGACCGTGACGTCCTGCAGGGTGCGCACCAGCTCGCCGGCCAGCGGTCCGGTGCCCGTGGCGGCGGCACGGGCCAGCGCACCCTCGAAGCCGAGGCCGGCCTCGACCGCGATGGTCATCTGGTCGAGGACGTCGGGCAGCTCCTGGGCGATGGCCCGCTGCCGCTCCTGCCCGCGGCTGTGCAGCACGATCTCCGGCACGTGGTAGGCGGCGCCGACGAGCACGACGGACAGCAGGACGGTGAACGGGCCGGGCGAGGAGGTGCCGAGCAGCAGGCCGACGACGGCGGCCAGGACGCCCAGGCCGAGCTTCGCCCACAGCAGGCGGGTCATCGTCCAGCCCTCGGGGCGGCCCGCGAGGTCGAGCAGGCCGCGGACGCGGCGGGCGGAGCCGTCGGGGGTGAGCGCCCGCAGGAGCGCGCCCCAGCCGGTGCGCCGCGACTCCAGCGTGCCGACCTCGAAGGAGCTGGCGAACAGGCCGCGGGTCAGGTTACGGCGGGCGATGGCGAGCACCCGGCCCGGGCGGGACAGCACGACGTGCACCGACAGGGCCAGCGGCAGCACGACCGCCATGACGGCGGCGAGCACGACTCCGGGCATCAGAACCTCACCTTCACCACGGCGCGCAGCCAGAAGCCGCCGACGACCATCAATCCCGCCGCGATCGCGAGCAGGACCAGACCCGTGCCGGTGCCGGTCAGCTGGTCGAAGTAGTCCGGGGAGACCAGGGACAGCAGCCCGGCCACCGCCACCGGAAGTGTCATGAGGACGATGCCCGACAGCCGGCCCTCGGCCGACAGCGACCGCGCGTGCCGGCGCAGCGCGTTGCGCTCCCGGATGGTGGTGCTGACCCGGTCGAGCACCTCGGCCAGGTTGCCGCCGATCTCCCGGTGGATGGCGATCGCCTGCACGACCCAGCTGAAGTCCCTGCTGTCGGTCCGCTCGGCGACCTCCTCCAGCGCCCGGTTGACGTCGCGGCCCACCCGGGTCTCGTTGACCACCCGGGAGAACTCGACCGACGTCGGCGCCGGGGTGTCCCGGGAGACGGCGTCGAGGGCGCGCAGCACGCTGTGCCCGGCCCGCAGGCTGCTGGCCATGAGGTGCAGGGCGTCGTCGAGCTGGTCGGCGAAGGCGGCCTGGCGCTTGTCCCGCTTGTTGACGACGACGGCGACGGCGCTGGCGGGTACGAGGGCGCCGAACAGGACCGCCAGCAGCACGCCGCCGAGCAGCCCTCCGAGGACGAGCGCGCCGACGGTGGAGCCGGCGACGATCACCACGACGTCGGCCGGGCTGCTGGCGATGCCCGCACGCTCCAGCGCCGTCTCGAACTGGTCGAGCCGGCCGGTGCGGCGCAGCAGCCGGTTGGCCAGCGCCGTCGTGTCGTCCGCCGCCCCGGTCAGCCGGCCGGCGGCCGGACGGGCACCCGGGGCGAGCCGCTCCAGGCCGACGCGGGGCCGGCCGGGCAGCGCGAGGGCGAGGACCACCCCGGCGAGACCGAACGCGACCAGCGCGACGGCGGCCCAGAGGACGGGGTGCATCAGCCGCGCCCCCCGAACGAGGACCGCTGCGGTGCGACGCCGAAGACGCGCGGCGAGAGGTGGATGCCGAGCTCGGTGAACCGCTCGGTGAAGCGCGGGCGCACCCCGGTGGGCACGGCCTTGCCGAGGAACCGGCCGTTGAGGTCGGTCCCGGCCGAGTAGTCGAAGAGGAAGGCGTCCTGGAGCGTCACCGTGTCGCCCTCGAGGCCCTGGACCTCGGTGACGTGGGTGACGCGGCGGGTGCCGTCGCGCAGCCGGCTGATCTGCACGATGACGTCGACGGCCGAGGCGACCTGCTCCCGGACGGCGCGCAGCGGCAGGTCCATGCCGGCCATGAGGACCAGCGTCTCCAGCCGGGCGATGGCGTCGCGCGGGGTGTTGGCGTGCACCGTCGACAGCGAGCCGTCGTGACCGGTGTTCATCGCCTGGAGCATGTCCAGGCTCTCGCCACCGCGGACCTCGCCGACGACGATGCGGTCGGGCCGCATCCGCAGCGAGTTGCGGACCAGGTCGCGGATGGTGACCGCGCCCTTGCCCTCGATGTTCGGCGGGCGCGACTCCAGCCGGACCACGTGGTCCTGCTGCAGCTGCAGCTCGACGGCGTCCTCGATGGTGATGATCCGCTCGTTCTCCGGGATGAAGGACGAGAGGACGTTGAGCAGCGTCGTCTTGCCGGTGCCGGTACCGCCGGAGACGACGATGTTCAGGCGCGCCTCGACGCAGGCCCGCAGCAGCTCGGCCATCTCCGGCGACAGCGTCCCGAAGGAGATGAGGTCGGCGACCTGGAACGGGTCGCGGCTGAACTTGCGGATGGTGAGCGTGGAGCCGCTGAAGGCCAGCGGCGGGATGACGGCGTTGACCCGCGAGCCGTCCAGCAGCCGCGCGTCGACCAGCGGCGAGGACTCGTCGATGCGCCGGCCGACCCGGGACACGATCCGCTCGATCACCTGGCGCAGGTGCTGCTCGTCGGCGAAGGACGCCGGCGTGCGGCTGATCCGGCCGTTGCGCTCGACGTACACGGCGTCGGGCCCGTTGACCATGATCTCGCTGACCGCGGGGTCGTCGAGGTACTGCTGCAGCGGCCCGTGGCCGAGCACCTCGTCGGTGATCTCGTGGATGAGCCGGCGGCGGTCCTCCGGCGACAGCGGCGTCTGCTCGTTGGCCACCACCCGCTGCAGCTCGGCACGCACCATGGCGTGCAGCTGCTCCTCGGGCATGTTCGGGTCGCTGAGCTTGGCCCCGAGCCGCTCGAACAGTGCCCGGCGCGCCCGGTCCTTCAGCCGGCCCAGCGCGTCACCGGCCGGGACCGCCGGCGCGACACCGCCCTCGGCGGCCGGCCGGGGCCCGGGCAGCACCCCGGCCTCGGGAGCCGAGTGGGCCGCCGCGGCGCGGGTCGCGAGCGACCCGGCCTCGTGCGTCTCCGGCGCGCTGCGCGCGACCCGGATCGGGTCGGCGC
Source organism: Geodermatophilus amargosae (assembly GCF_041028265.1). GTDB lineage: Bacteria > Actinomycetota > Actinomycetes > Mycobacteriales > Geodermatophilaceae > Geodermatophilus > Geodermatophilus amargosae_A. The sequence goes on along the minus strand of NZ_JABGCW010000005.1, from coordinate 21,231 downwards.
CGAGGGCGGCCTCGCCGCGCGCGAGGGCGACCCGGTCGTTGAGGTTCACCGGGACCCGGCCCGGAGGCGGCCGAAGAGGCCGGAGCGGCGCGGGCCGGCGTCGGGCAGGAGCCGGCCGAGCAGGGTCTGCAGCCCGCGGGCGACGGCGTCGCGGCTGCCGGTCTGCAGCAGCGGGGAGCCGGTGTTGGTCGACAGCGTGACGGCGTTGGTGCGCGGCAGCACGACGTCCAGCGGCGTGCCCACGGTGGTCTCGACGTCGCTCATCGACAGGGCACCGGCCGAGTCGGCCATGTTCAGCACCAGGTGCCGCCCGGCCGGGACCAGGTTGAGCTCCTGCAGGACGTCGAGCTCCTTGCGCAGCCCGCGCACGCCCGGCACGTCCAGGCTGCTCATCAGCACCAGGTCGGTCGCCTTCTCCAGCGCCATGAGCGTGTGGTCGGGCAGGCCCGGGGCAGTGTCGATGACGACGTAGCGGAACTCGGAGCTCAGCGTCTCGATCAGCCGGCCCACCTGCTCGGCGGTGACGGCGTCGCCCGCGGCCGGCGACTCGCTGCCGGCGACGACGTAGAGGCCGGTCGGGTGCCGCGTGAGGAACGTCTTGAGCACCAGCGGGTCGTTGCTGGCCGCCCCGTGCACGGTGTCGGGCAGCGAGTACTCCGGCGCCAGTGCCAGCGCGCTGGCGACGTCGCCGAACTGCACGTCGAGGTCGACGATGACCACGGAGCCGACGCCCGCCTGGGCCAGGCCCACGGCGAGGTTGGTCGAGACGGTGGTCTTGCCGACCCCGCCCTTGGGCGAGGTGACGACGACGACCCGGTGCTCCGGCCGGTGGGCCGAGCCGGCCTGGGTGGCCTCCCACCGGGCGCGGGCCAGGTCGGCTGCCCGGCCGAGGACGGCGGCCACGTCGGAGGCACCGGCGTCGGGACCGAGGACGTCGCGGACGCCGGCACGCATGGCCGACATCCACAGGTCGGGGTCGGGCGGGGCGACGACGACGACGCTGGTGGCCGGCGCGGTGACGTCGACGTGGCCGGCGAGGGTGAAGGCCCGCTCGAGCGGCACGGCCGGGCCGAGGACGACGACGTGCGGCGTGCCGGCTTCGGCGATCCGCGCCGGCAGCCCGCCGTCGGCGTCGAGCGCCTCGACACCGAGGCTGAGGATGTCGCCGCCACTGGCAGCGGCGAACTGCTGGACGAGGTCGGCGCCGACGCCGACGGTGAGGACCTGGGTCACTTGTCGTCTCCGGTGGTGGTGAGGGTGGTGTCGCCGGACGAGGCGGCGTCCTCGAGCGAGAGGTAGAGGGCCTGGGCGGTCGAGCCGATGACCACGGCCTCTGCATCGGCACGCGAGACGGCCAGCGTGACCAGGTGGCCGCCGTTGGCGGCGGTCTCGTCGACGCTGGTGATGCGGGTGACGAGCACGTCGTGGAGGACCCGGAAGACGGTGTAGGCAGCCAGCCCGTCCACCTCCGGGAGCTGGCTGGTCAGCTGCACGCCGACCTTGTCCCCGGCCGCGAGGACGCCGCCGGCCGCACGCTGGGCGTCGAGGGCCACGGTGACCTCGACCATGCCGGGGGGCACGGTGCCGGGCTCGGTGAGCGAGGCGGGGTCGACGAAGCGCTCGGCGCGGACCTGCTCCCCGGGGAGCAGCGGTGCGGTGGTGACCTTCCCGCTCACGACGCCGAGGTCGGCCATGCTGCCGGGAGCGGCCAGGCGGCTGGGCACCTGGACCTCGCTCACCACGCCTGCCACGGCGGCGGCATCGGTGCCGGCCGGCACCTGGGCGTCGACGACGAGGACGGTCACGAGCTCCTCGCCGGCCTGGGCGCGGGCATCCGCGCTGCGTACGTAGTCGACGAGCACGACCGCGCCGAGGACGGCGAGTACGAGGGCCGCGAGTGCGGCGATGAGGCGACGTCGCATGGGAGTCATCCCTGGGGATCGAGGAACACGGAGTAGGCGCCGCGGTACGCGGGGTCGAACGTGGTGAGGTCCGTCGCGCTGCGCGACACCGAGGCGGGCGTCCCGACCTCCGAGGGCAGGGCGGCACGGGAGAACCGGCCGACGAGGGCCGGGTCGTCGGACCGGTTGATGTAGTCGTAGCCCTCGAGGTAGAAGGCGGCGTAGGCGAAGACCCGCAGCGACTGAGCGCCGACCGGCCCGGTCACCTGGTCCCAGATCGGCACGAGCACGGTGGTGCCGATGAGACTGCCCAGGTAGGCGTTGGTGCAGCTGACGGGCAGCCGGTAGGACGTCGTGTACATGCCGGTGTACTGGGTCACCGTGCTGCCGATCCGGGACGTCGTGCCGCAGGAGGCGTTGCCGTTGTCACCGTTGGTCACCGCGTAGCCGACCGGGACCTGCGTCGTCCCGTCCGGCCCGGTGCAGGTGTCGGTACTGCCCAGATCGGTGGTCGCGTTGACGCGGATGGTGGCGTTGCCGTTCCTGTCGCGGGCCATCTGGCCGACGTACTCGCACCAGCTGATGACGAGCGGGAACTTGGCCAGCCCCTGGGAGGTGGGCGCCCAGGACGCGCGGCTGGTCGCGGTCACCCGGCTGGAGCTGGAGCCGAGGAGCGGGGCGAACCAGTGCGCCTGGTCGGCCGACGCGGTGACGGTCACCTGCCGGCCGGAGACGCTCACGGTCGGGGCGCTCGTCGTCGCACGGGCGGCGCGGGCGCGGACGGTGTTGGAGGTCACCAGGCCCGTTGCCGTGCTGGCGGTGTTGCCGCAGGCGCCCCGGGCGCAGTCGGAGGCGATGGCGATGGCCGCCGCGTCGGTGCCGTTGCGCAGTTGCGTGCGGTCGGAGTAGAGCGAGGCGACGTCGACGGCGATCGCACCGCAGCCGAGCAGCGGGACGATGAGCAGGGCGACGGCGATGGCCGAGGCGCCGCGCTCCCCGGCGAGGCGACGGGGCAGCAGCCGCCGCACCAGCGCGCGGGTCAGCCGCCGCATCGCATGCTCGCGGTGCCGACGACGTCGACGTAGGTGCGGCCGAGGAGACCGGAGGCGAAGAGCTGACGGTAGGTGATCTTGAGCGTCACGGTGTCGGTCGGCTGGGCGTTCGAGCAGGAGGAGAGGCCGCCGCGCGAGTACGACCAGACGAAGCCGGAGTTCGGGAGGCTGAGCGGGCTGCCGGCGGTCTGTGCGGCGCTGCGCGCCTGGCTGGCGTTGTTGGTGAGCGCCATGACGCGGACGCCCTCGCGGGCAGCGGCCGAGACGGTGCCCTGGGCCTGGTAGACGCGGCTGTACTCGACGATGCCCATGAGCAGGAGCAGCAGCATCGGGACCACGAGCGCGAACTCGACGGCGGCAGCGCCGCGCTGACCGAGCAGCCGGGTGCGCAGCGTGCGCGGCCGGCTGGATCGAGCACCCATGGTCTCGGCTCTCCTCTCGGGGCGGGTCTGTCGGGGCGGGGCTGGACGGGCCGGAGGCGGCGTGGTCTCGGTGGGACCACGCCGCCTCTCAGGACCCGACGACGGTGAAGAGAGACCGCCCGGGGTCAGGCGGGGACGGTGAGGCTGTTGAAGAGGCCCGACAGCTTCGGCTTGAGGACCAGGACGGCCGCACCGATGGCGGCGGCGACGGCCGCGACCAGCAGGGCGTACTCGACGGCGCTGGCGCCCTTCTCCTCCTTGACGGTCTCCATCCGGGTCACGACGCGGTCGGCGGCGATGAAGGTCAGGGTGTAGAGGCTCTGGAACAGGGTGGTCACGGTGCTCTCCTGGGTGTCGGCCGGCGACGGGTCCCGGGTCCGAGTGACGCGGTGTCGCGGCTTGCACACAGGAAGTCGGCCAGCCGACCGGGCGGGTGAAGAGCACGGCTGTGGTTCTCCCCCCAGGGGGGTGAGACGCCGCGCTCCCACGGCAGGATCCGGGGGACGTTCGTGCAGCTCAGGCCCCTGCCGAGCCGGAGACGACCGAGCGGCGGTCGGAGCTGTCGTGAGGGTGTCCGCCGGGGTCACGAGCGCCGTCGAGGACCACCGGGACGGGCGACGGGTGACACCCGACCGGGCGTCAGGGCGGTCCGACGGGGCCCTCACAGCAGCCCCTGCCAGGTGCCGGCGAGCACTGCGGCGACCAGCGCGCCGGCCACGAGCGCCGGCCCGAAGGGGAGCTCGGTCCGCCGTCCCGCCCGCCGGAGGGCGATCAGGGCGAGGCCGAGCACCGCTTGGAGGAGGAAGCCGAGGAAGAACCCGGCGAGGACCACCGGCCAGCCGAGCCAGCCGAGCAGCAGGCCGAGCAGGCCGGCCAGCTTGACGTCGCCCATGCCCATGCCGGCCGGCGAGACGAGCGCCATGAGCAGCAGGACGCCGAAGGCCGCCACGCCGGCGAGGGCGGCGCGCACCAGGTCGTCCCACCGGTCCCCCACGGCCGCGGCTCCGGTGAGCAGCAGCAGCGCGCCGACCGTCGCGGGCAGCAGCACCCGGTTGGGCAGCAGCCGCTCGCGCAGGTCGATGACGCTGAGCAGGACGCCGGCCGCCACGAACCACAGCCACGCCGGCAACTCGGCCGTGGGGCCGAAGCGCAGGGCGGCCAGGACGAACAGCGCCGCGGTCGCCACCTCGAGCAGTCCGCGCGGGACCGCTCCCCCGGGTCCGCCGAGGACGGCGCCGACCGTGGCCGGGCGCGGCCACGGGAAGCGCGCAGCGGCCCGGTCGACGAGGTGGCCGACCGCCGCGCCGCTCAGCGCCGCGGCGGCCAGCACGAGGCCGGTCACGCTGCGCTCCTGGGTCGGGGGACGGGCACGGCGAGGACGGTGACACAGCGACAGACCCGGTCCCGGCCGGTACCGGGACACCGTCCGCCGCGTCGTCCCGGACGTCACGGACGGCGCAGCCGTCCCAGGGCAGCGCGCCGCTCAAGCCGAAAGACGTACGGGATCCGGGCAGGTCAGGTGGCTGTTCCTGCAGGTGCGACGATCCCCTGGACGACCCGACCGGAGGAGACGCATGACCACGCCCGGCACCCCGTCCTCGACCCGGCTCCCCGACGGCCGCGACCTCGCGTGGACGGAGTGGGGGCCGTCGGACGGCCGGCCGGTTCTCTTCTGTCCCGGCGCGGGGATGAGCGGCGTCCTCGGCTTCGGGACCGACGTCCTGCCCGGGCTGGAACTGCGGCTGCTCGCCCTCGACCGTCCCGGCCTGGGCCGGTCCTCGGCGGACCCGGCGAAGACGTACGGATCGTGGGCCGCCGACGTCGGGCACCTGGTCGGCGCGCTCGGACTGCGCCGCGTCCTCGGCGTCGGCTTCTCGCAGGGCGCCCCGTTCGCCGTCGCGCTGGCCGGGGCCGGCCTGCTCGACGCCGTGGCGCTGGTCTCCGGGCAGGACGACCTGCGCGCCCAGCGCCACCTCCTGGTGCCCGAGGTGGCCGGGATGCTCGACGCCGCCGACGCCGACCCGGCCGGTTTCGAGCGGGAGATCGCCCGGGTCGCGAGCGCCGACTGGCTGTGGCAGGTCGTCCTCACCACCGCCGCACCCGTGGACCGGGCGCGGTACGAGGGCACCGACCTCGGCCCCGCCGTCCGCGCGGCCCTCGACGACGGGTTCGACCAGGGCGCCGCCGGTTACGCGCGCGACCTGGTCACCGCGCTGGGTCCCTGGCCGGTGCCGCCCGAGGAGCTGACCGTGCCGGTCCACCTCTGGTACGGCGCGCAGGACACCAGCACCGTCCACTCCCCCGACCTCGGCCGGACGCTGGCGGTCCGGATCCCGAGCGCCCGGCACACCGTGCTCGACGACGAGGGCGGCGCGTTGCTGTGGACCCGCGCGCGGGACGTGCTGAGCGCGCTCGCCGCCTGATCCACACCGCTACGGTCCGGTCCGTGCACGTGGTCCGGGGACTCCGGCAGGCCGCCGTGATGCTGGCCGTGGGCGCCGCCCTCGCCTGCGCCGCGGCGGGCGTGTGGGTGGCGGTGGCGGACGGCGGGTTCGGAGCGCGACTCGGGATCACGTTGATCGTGGTCGCCGGGCTCATCGGACTGCTCGGCGGGACGGTGGTGACCCGGGCCGAGACCTCCGACTCCCGCGCCTTCCTCGGGATGGGGCCGGAGCGGGAGCAGCCCGAGCCCAGCGACGCCCTCGGGCCGGTCGGCGTCTTCCTCTTCGTGGCCGTGCCCCTGGCCGTCGTCGGGCTGGTCCTCGCCGGCTGACCCGTCGTCCCCCTCCGGCAGGCTGGGCGCGTGCCCTTCGACGCGACGCTCGTCCGCCGGCCCGGCGCGGGCAGCTGGGTCTGCGCGCCGGTGCCCCCGGAGCACGCACCTGCTCGCCCAGCTCGACGCCCTCGGCGTGCGCATCCCCGACGGCGACTCGGTGACGCTGGCGCTCACCGACACCGACGGCACGCTGCGCGCCACCGGCATCCTCGACCAGCTCCGCCGGCTGGCCCGCCGCGGCTGCCCCGACCACCCCGCCGACCGGGACGGTGAGGACTGCGAGTGTGCGGTGCTCGACCGCCCCGAGCCGGTCGACCGCTACACACCGTCGCCCGCGCAGGACCGCTTCGTGCGCACCCGGGACCGCACCTGCCGGTTCCCCACCTGCGGCCGGCGCGTCGGCTGGGCCGACGCCGACCACGTCATCCCGCACGCCTGCGGCGGGGCGACGGACTGCGCGAACCCGTGCTGCCTGTGCCGCAGCCACCACCGCCTCAAGACCTTCGCCCGCGGCTGGCGCTTCCACCTGAGCCCCGACGGGGTCCTCACCGTGACCACACCCTCCGGGATCACCAGGACGACCCGCCCACCGGGCATGCGACCACCACCACCGGCACCCGACCCACCGCCAGACGACGTCGACCCAGGCGACGACCAGCCGCCCTCCTGACGCGGAGGGCCGGACCGGTCGACGGCGTGCGCGCGCGAGGAACGGATCGACGGCGGCCTGACCAGCGCTGACGCCGACCTCGACGCCGACGGCCTGATCATGGCACCAGCCCGCGGTCAGTCCCCGAGCGCGTAGGTGGCCTCGACGACGGCGTGCACGGTCACGTCCTGCGGATCGAGGTCGAGCGCCGGGCTCCCGCCGGCCGAGCCGCGGGCCATGACCGCCGGCGTCTCCGGGCCGCCGGCGACCGCCGAGGACAGCCCGGGGTCGGCGAGCTCGCGCAGCGCCCCGAGCGGCCGGCCGACGGCGTCGGCGAGGTCCTCCGCGGCCTCCCGGGCGGCGTCCACGGCGGCCCGGCGGACGGCGCGGCGCGCGGCGGCCGGGTCATCGAGCTCCCAGGAGACCCCGGCGATCCCGGCACCGGCCGCGGCCACCGCCTCGGCCACCTCCGGGACCGCACCGGCGTCGGCCTGCACGGTCCCGCCGACGGTCGCCTCCCAGCCGGCCCGCTCGTGGGTGCCGGCGGCCGGGTCCCACGCCCACCGCTCGTGCACCGACACCTGCGACAGCACGACGCGGCGGACCCCCGGGGCGCCGTCGAGCGCCGCGCGCAGGTCCGCGGCCACCGCCGAGGCCCGCGCCAGCGCGTCGGACCGGCCGTCGGGTGACGACTCGCGGACGTGCACCGCGAGCGTCGCGCGGTCGGGCGCGTAGTCGGCGGTGGCCTCCCCGCGCACGCGGACGACAGCCGGCGGCTGGGTCACCCGGGCCGTCAGCCCGCCGCGGGCGCGGGCCGGGCGGTCAGCTCCGCGACGACCGACTCGAAGCAGCCGTGCAGCAGGTCCAGGCGCTCGACGAGGCGGTCCACCCACGCCGCCGAGGTGCTCACCGGCACCGGCTCGAGCATCAGCGACCAGAACAGCCGGTCGACGTCGGCACCGTCCGCCCACCGCCGCTCCTCCACCGACAGCGGGACCCCGACGGCTGCCGCGAACCGGCCGGCGACCTCCCGCCGCAGGCGTCCCGCGTCCACCGCGGGGACGACGAGGCCGATCGCCCGGCCGAGCAGCGGCACCAGGCGCGGCCGGTCGGCGTCGGACAGGACGTCGTTCGCGTGCCGCAGCACCGCGGCCAGTTCGGCGTCGACACAGGCCGGGGCGTCGCTGAACGCCTCACCGGCCAGCAGCGCCGTGTACTCGAGGAAGCACGCCCCGCGCACGGGCGTGCGGTGCCGGCCCCGGCTCAGGACCGGCAGGAAGTCCGGGCTCCGCGTCATGCTCACCGCCCCCTCCGGGCTGCCGTCCGCCCTCGGCCCGACGAGCGTAGGTCCGTCCCGCGCTCGGTGCAGGCCTGCGGCTCCGGCGAGACCGCGTTGCGACCACCGACCCGCGGACCGCGCTCGCGCCGACCCCCTTGACACTGGCTAACACCGTTAGCCACCCTGGGTGGCACCACCTGCCGAGGAGCCGTCCATGACCAAGATCCTGACGACCGAGGTCCACATCGCCGCCCTCCGGGAGCGGGTGTGGGCCGAGCTCACCGACCTCCGCGCCTATCCGGAGTGGAACCCGTTCATCGTCCGCGCGGAGGGGGACGTCGTCCGGAACGGCCGGCTGTCGCTGCGCATGCAGCCGGTGGGCGGCAGGGCGCTGACCGTGCGCCCGCGGCTGCTCGAGGTCGCGCCGGCCCGGGAGCTGCGGTGGCTCGGCCGGCTGGGCCTGCCCGGACTGATGGACGCCGAGCACGTCTTCCGCCTCGAGCCGTCGGGGTCGGGCACCCGTCTCGTGCAGGAGGAGACCTTCCGCGGCGTGCTCGTCCCCCTGGTGGCACGGACCCTGGACCGGGGCACGCTGCCCGCCTTCGAGGCGATGAACCAGGCGCTCAAGGAGCGCGCGGAGCGGGCCCGCGCCCGTGGCTGACCCCGCCTCGCCGCGCGTCCGGGAGATCGTCGCCGTCGCCCGGGACCTCCTGGAGCGGGAGGGTCCCGAGGCGCTGACGATGCGGCGGATCGCCGCGGCGCTCGGCATCCGGGCGCCGTCGCTGTACAAGCACGTGCCGGGCAAGCCCGCCCTCGAGGTCGCCCTCACCGTGGCCGGCTTCGAGGAGGCGGCCGCGGCGTTCGAGGCCGCCACCGCGGGGTCCGACGACCCGCTGCCGGCCTTCGTCGCGGCCTACCGCGCCTTCGCCCGGGCCCATCCGCACCTGTACCGCCTGATGACCGACCGGCCCCTCCCCCGCGCCGACCTCCCCGCCGGCCTCGAGGCGCGCACCGCGGCGCCGCTGCTGCGCGCGACGGGCAGCCCGGAGCGGGCGCGCGCGGCCTTCGGCTTCGTGCACGGCATGGTGCTGCTCGAGCTCACCGGCCGCTTCCCCGACGACGGCCTGACCGGGCGGGCCTGGGCGGCCGGCATCGCCGCGCTGCGCCCGGCACCGCGCTGAGCGGTCAGGGGACGACGTCGGGCACGAAGCGCTGGCTGTCCATGGGCGGGCGCTCGTAGTCCTCGTCGACCGGCGGGCGCGGCGGGAGCTCCGGCGGCTCGGGTGTGAGGTCCTCGTACGGGACCTGGTCGAGGAGGTGGCTCATGACGTTGATCCGCGCCCGCTTCTTGACCTCGGCCTCCACCACCCACCACGGCGCCTCGGGGATGTCGGTGGCGGCGAACATGGCGTCCTTGGCCTTGGAGAACTCGACCCAGCGGTTGCGCGCCTCGAGGTCCATCGGGCTGAGCTTCCAGCGCTTGGTGGGGTCCTGCAGCCGCGCCTGGAACCGCTTCTCCTGCTCGGTGTCGCTCACCGAGAACCAGTACTTGAGGAGGATGATCCCGCTGCGCACGAGCATCCGCTCGAACTCCGGGCAGGAGCGGAGGAACTCCTCGTACTCCTCGTCGGTGCAGAAGCCCATGACCCGCTCGACGCCGGCGCGGTTGTACCAGGACCGGTCGAACAGGACCATCTCGCCGCGGGTGGGCAGGTGCTGCACGTAGCGCTGGAAGTACCACTGCCCCCGCTCGCGCTCGCTGGGCGCCGGCAGGGCCACCACCCGGGCGGCGCGCGGGTTCAGCGTCTCGGTGATGCGCTGGATCGCGCCGCCCTTGCCGGCGGCGTCACGCCCCTCGAACACGACGACGACGCGCAGCCCCTGCGCACGGACGAACTCCTGCTGCTTGACCAGTTCCACCTGCAGCCGGGCGACCTCCTTCTCGTACCAGGCGCTGTCGACCTTGCGGGTGGACTGCGGCGACTCCTCGACCGAGGGGCCGGACCGCTTCTTCGAGGCCATGCCGCAGCATCGACCCGCCGGGCCGTACCGGCAACCGCGGCGCCGGCCTCAGGTGCCGCAGTAGGTGACGAAGGGGCCCTCCGGCCCCGGCGCGGCGTAGCGCTCCAGGCCCGGGCGCTCGTCGAACGGGCGGCGGACCACCTCGACCAGGCGCTCGAACGGCGCGAGGTCACCGGCCGTGGCGGCGGTCAGCGCCTCCTCGACCAGGGAGTTGCGCGGCACGTACACCGGGTTGACCCGGTCCATGGCGTCGGCGTCGGGAGCCAGCGCCCGCCACCGCTCGAGCCAGGCGTCGACGGCGGCGAGGTCGAGGACCAGCTCGCGGGCCGGCTCGGCGTCGCCGCGGGCGGCCCGGCCCAGCCCGCGCACGAACGAGGTCAGGTCGACCCGGTTGGCCAGCAGCAGCGCCAGCAGGTCGTCGACCAGGGCCCGCGCGACGTCGTCGTCGAGCCCCTCGGGCAGGCCGAGCTTGGCCCGCCAGCCGGCCAGCAGGGCGGCGTCGAAGAGCGGACGGAACCGGCCGAGCGCCTCCACCGCGAGGGCGACCGCCTGCTCCTGCTCCTCGGCGAACAACGGCAGCAGCGCCTCGGCCAGCCGGGCCAGGTCCCACTCCGCGGCGAGCGGCTGGTTGCCGTAGCGGTAGCGCCCGCCCTCGTCGACCGAGCTGAACCAGGTGTCGGGGTCGTAGGCCTCCATGAACGCGCACGGCCCGTAGTCGATGGTCTCGCCCGACAGCGTCATGTTGTCGGTGTTCATCACGCCGTGCACGAAGCCGACGAGCATCCACCGCGCCACCAGGTCGGCCTGCGCGGCGACGACCGCCTCGAACAGCGCGAGGTGCGGCTGCTCGGCGCCGGCCGTGGCGGGGTGGTGCCGGGCGATGGCCTCGTCGGCGAGGCGGCGCAGCAGGTCGTCGTCGCCGGTGGCCCGGGCGAACTGGACGCTGCCCACCCGCAGGTGGCTGCCGGCCACCCGGGCGAGGACCGCGCCGGGCAGCAGGGTCTCGCGGCGGACCGTCCGGCCGGTGGCGACGACGGCCAGCGAGCGGGTGGTGGGGATGCCGAGCGCGGCCATGGCCTCGCTGACGACGTACTCGCGCAGCATCGGCCCGACGGCGGCGTACCCGTCGGCGCCGCGGGAGAAGGGCGTGCGGCCCGAGCCCTTGAGGTGCAGGTCGGAGAGCCGGCCGTCGGCGCCGGTCAGCTCGCCGAGCAGCAGCGCCCGGCCGTCGCCGAGGCGCGGGTTGTAGTAGCCGAACTGGTGGCCGGCGTAGGCCTGCGCCACCGGCCGGGCGCCCTCGGGGACGGCGGTGCCGGTGAGCAGGGCGACGCCCTCGGGGGTGCGCAGCGCGTCGGCGTCGAGGCCGAGCTCGGCCGCCAGCGGCTCGTTGAGCGCGAGCAGCCGCGGGTCCGGCGTCTCCGCGGCCTGCCAGGGCAGCGCCATCTCCGGCAGGGCGGTGGCGAAGCGGTCGCCGAGGGCGACGGTCAGGGCGGGGGCGACGCTCATCCTCCCGAGGGTACGAGCGGAGCCCAGCCGCGCAGGGCCGGCGGCAGGTGCCCGCCCACGCGGACGGCCAGGGCGCGCAGGCGGGCGGCCGCGGACGGGCGCGGGGCCGCCGGCCGCGACTCGACGGCGGCCAGCCGCGTCTGCAGGTCGGTGACCGACGCCGAGCCCGCTGCGGGCGGTGGTGTGGTGGCGAGCCGGGCGAGGCCGTCGGTCAGCCCGGACACCAGGCCGGCCACCTCGTCGGGGCGCAGCTTGACGGTCCCGACGCACAGGTCGTCGCGCCAGATGCTCAGGTCGAGCAGGCCCTGCGCCGGGTGGGTGGAGACGCGGACCGCGCGGGTCGGTCGCGCGCGTCCCAGACCCATCGGGCCCGCGCCGGCAGTGCGGTGACCGTCATCGCCCCACGATCGGCCTCCGCCCGCGGGAGGGCCAGCAGGGACGGCTCGGGATCAGACCTCGGTGGGGACGCCCGCCTCGAGCCAGCGCACGCGCCGGCGGACCTCCTCCGGCGCGGCGGCCAGGTCGCGCTCGGCACCCTCCCGTCCCTGGCGGAAGTGGCTCCAGCCCTCGGAGTGCACCGGGACGACGACCCGCGGCGCGGTCAACCGGACCACGGCCGCGGCCTGCCGGCCGGTCATGGAGTACCGCACCGGCCCGCTCACCGGGAACCGGACGCCGCCCAGGTGCAGCACGGCGACGTCGACCCGCAGCCGCTCGGCGACCCGCCGGAGCCCGGGGAAGGCGACCGTGTCGCCGGAGATCCACAGGACGCCGTCGGTGCGTCCCGGCTCCCGCACCGCGAACCCGACGACGTCGCCGACGACCGGGCGGCTCAGCGGCGGGCCGTGCCGTGCCGGGGTGGCGATCACCTCCAGCGGCGGGCGGCCGGGGCCGTCGAGGACCGTGGTCTCCCAGGGCCGCAGCCCGCGCACGCCGGCGCCGAGCCGGCGCGCGCCCGGAGCGGTCGTCACCACGACCGGCACCCGGGCCAGCAGCGCCCGGCCGGCGTCGTCGAGGTTGTCGGCGTGGTGGTCGTGGGTGAGCAGCACCGCGTCGACCGGCAGGACGTCGTCCGGGGAGAGCGCCGGGCCGCCCGTCTTCGTCGACCCGGTGCCCCAGCCGAAGGAGTAGTGCCGCCCCGGCGGGTCGAAGGTCGGGTCGGTGAGCAGCCGGCGGCCGGCGACCTCGACCAGCAGCGTCGGCCCGCCGACGTGCGTGAGCCTCACACGGCGCTCACTGCGCGCCGGCCACCTGCGACCGCGGGCCCGTGGCGTGGGCCAGCGCCCAGTCGAGGACCTCGTCGGCGATCCGCTCCCAGCCGGCCTGCGCGGGCAGCAGGTGGGCGTAGCCGGGGTACTCGCGCAGCTCGGTCACCGTGTCGCCGCGGTAGTGCTTCGCGTTCGACCGCTGGACCGCCGGCGGCTGGATGTGGTCCTCCCCGCCGGACACGAACAGCAGCGGCGGCCGGGCGTCGTTGGCGTAGTCCACGTGCGCGTCCTGCGGGCCGGGCATCAGGTTGGCCAGCACCGAGTTCCACAGGATCCGGCCCGACGCCGGCACGTGGTACCGCTGGTACAGAGCCCGGGACTCCTCGTCGCTGAACGTGTTGGTGAACGCGTAGTGCCACTGCTCCTCGGTCAGCCCGACGGCGCGGTGCCGGTTGGCCGGGTTCTTCAGCACCGCCCACGCCGAGCGCAGCTGCGAGAGCGGGATCACGGTCACACCCTCGGTCGGTGCCGAGTTCAGGACCACGCCCACCGCGCCGAGACCCCGGTCGAGCAGCAGCTGCACGATCGTGCCGCCGGCGGAGTGGCCGATCAGGATCGGCGGGCGGTCCAGGCCGCGCACCAGGGCGGACAGGGACTCGACGATCGCCGGCAGCGTCACGTCGGCGATCGGCGTCGGGTCGGCGTTGAGCGCCTCGACCTCGCCCTCGAAGCCGGGATAGGGCGGGGTGAGCACGCGGAAGCCGCGGCCCTCGTAGTGCGTCTTCCAGTGCTCCCAGCTGCGCGGGGTCACCCAGAACCCGTGGACCAGGACGATGGTGTCCGGTGCGGACGGCGGAGTGGTCACGGTCGCTCCCTCGACGGTGGTGGCCGGTCATCCGGAGCCTGGCAGCCCGCCCGGTCGGGAACCGGGCCGTGCGTGCAGGACTCCGGTCCCTGCCTGCACGTCCGCGGGTTCCGGTCCCGACCGCGCTCTGCCAGGCTCGGCGGCGTCCACGGGGGACGCCAGCTGCCCCAGCCCCAGGACGGCGCGATGCTGCTCTTCGACACCACCCCGCTCCCCCGCGCCGACCGCGCCGAGGCGTTCCGCGTCGCGATGCAGGAGGCGTCGGCGTCCTGCCGCGTCGAGCCCCGCGACGAGCCCGCCGCGGTGCAGGCGCGCGTGCAGCTGTTCCCCTACGGGACGGCCGCGCTGCTGGCCACCGACGCGACGCGCTTCCGGATGGTGCGCACCCCGCGGCACCTGGCCCGCGACGCCGCACCCGTGGTCTGCCTGGCCTTCCAGCACCGCGGCCGCGGCGAGTTCGCCCAGCTGGGTCACGAGCAGCTCGTCCGGGACGGCGACCTGGTGCTCGTGGACATGGCCGCGCCCTACGGGTTCGCCTGCGCGACAGGCGGCGGGTCCCGCGCGCTGCTGGTCCCCCGAGACCAGCTCGGCCTGCCGGTCGACGTCGTCCGCCGGGCGACGCCGCGGCTGCGCGCCAGCCCGCTGCACGACCTGGTGCGCGCCCACCTGCAGCGGCTCGCCGACGACGCCGCCGAGCTGTCGGCCGACCCGGGCGCGGCCGCGCTCGGCGCCGCGACCGTCGAGCTGGTGCGCGCGCTGGTGGTCTCGGCGGCCGGAGACCCCCGGCACGGGCCGGCGGTCCGCGAGGACACGCTCGTTGCGCGCGTCCGCGCCCACGTCGCGCGGCACCTGACCGATCCCGACCTCACCCCGGCGGCGGTCGCCCGGGCGCACGGGGTCTCGCTGCGCCAGCTCTACAAGGCCTTCGCCGGCGCGGGGGCCAGCTTCGAGCAGGAGGTGATCGGCCAGCGGCTGGAGGCGGCGCGGAACCGGCTGTCCTCCCCCGCCGGCCGGCAGCGGCCGATCGCCGCCGTCGCCCACGCGTGCGGGTTCGCCGACGCCAGCCACTTCGCCCGCCGGTTCCGCGGCGCGTACGGGATGAGCCCGCGCGAGTGGCAGCGGACGGCCGCCGGCCGCTGACCGGCCTCCGCCGCCCCGGGGGCCGGGCGGCTCGTTTTGCCGACCCACCGGAGGGCGGGCACCCTGTCCTCCCACGGGGCCCGTGACGAGGGGACGCCCATGAGCACTCGCGACCAGCGCTCCATCTGGCGGCGCATGCCCGTCGAGCAGATGGAGGACGAGCAGGAGCGCAACGCCGGCGGCACGCTCGCCAAGAGCCTCGGGCTCTGGCAGCTGACCGCGATCGGCGTCGGCGGCATCATCGGCGTCGGGATCTTCTCCCTCGCGGGCCTGGTGGCCCACGGCGACGCGGACAACCCCGGCGTCGGACCGGCGGTGCTCATCGCGTTCCTCGTCGCGGGCCTGGCGTCGGCGGCCGCGGCGGTGTCCTACGCCGAGTTCGCCGGGATGATCCCGCGGGCCGGCTCGGCCTACACCTACGGCTACGTGGCCCTCGGCGAGATCATCGGGTGGTTCATCGGCTGGGACCTGCTGCTGGAGTACATCGCCATCGTCGCGGTCGTGGCGATCGGCATCTCCGGCTACCTCGAGGCCCTGCTCGACGGCCTGGGGCTGACGCTGCCGACGTCGATCACCGCCTCCGCCGAGGAGGGCGGCGTCGTCAACATCCCGGCCGTCCTGATCTGCCTGCTGGTCACCTTCATCCTCAGCCGCGGGACGAAGACGTTCGGCCGGTTCGAGGTCATCGCCGTCGGCATCAAGATCGCACTGATCCTCGGCATCATCGGACTGGGCGTCTTCTACGTCGATGCCGGGAACTACGACCCGTTCCTGCCGTCCGGGTTCGGCCCGGTGCTCACGGGCGCGGCCACCGTCTTCTTCGCGGTCTTCGGCTACGACGCCATGAGCACCGCGGCCGAGGAGGCCGAGGACGGCAAACAGCACATGCCCAAGGCGATCGTGTACTCGCTGATCATCGCCATGCTGCTCTACGTCGCCGCCACACTCGTGCTCACCGGCATGCAGGACTACCGGGACATCGACCCCACCGCCGGCTTCGCCTCTGCCTTCGAGAGCGTCGGGCTCTCGGCGATCGCCAGCATCATCTCGGTCTTCGCGGTGCTGTCGATCCTCACCGTGATGCTGACCTTCCTGCTCGGCGTCACCCGCGTCTGGTTCTCCATGAGCCGCGACGGGCTGCTCCCCCGGTGGTTCGCCAAGGTGGACCACAGCGGCACCCCGCAGCGGGTGACCTGGATCGCCGGCATCGGGTCGGCCGTGCTCGCCGGCGTCTTCCCGATCCGCGCCGTGGCGGACCTGACGAACATCGGCATCCTGTCGGCGTTCATCGTCGTCTGTGTCGCGGTGATCCTGTTCCGCTACACCCGGCCGGACACGCCCCGCTCCTTCCGCCTCCCCTTCATGCCGTTCGTGCCCGCCTTCGGGGTGCTGGCGTCGCTGTTCCTGATCTGGCAGCTGCCCTGGGAGACGTGGGCGCGCTTCGGGGTGTGGCTGGCCATCGGGTTCGTCATCTACTTCACCTACGGCCGCAAGCACTCGCTGCTGGACCCCGACAGCCCGAACCACAGCCGGCCGATGCAACGGTGAGCGTCGAGCGAGGGCCGTCCTAGGGGCGCAGCGCCTGGCTCTCGCGGTAGGAGAGGTCGCGGACCGCACGGAACAGCGCCACCGGCTGCAGGTCGTCGGCGCCGAGGGTGGGGAGGAAGCGCAGCTCCTCGGACTCCGCGTCCGGCAGCGCCGCGCCGAGGGTCAGCCGTCCCCACCGGGTCCAGCCGCCGGCGAGCGGAGCCGCCAGCAGCTCCCAGCCGTCGCCGTCGCTGCGCGCTCCCAGCATGACGGTGCGGCCGGTGCCGGTGCGGTGGGGCAGCACGGAGGAGAACGTCCGGCCGATCGGCGCCGGCAGGAACAGGTGGCGCAGGCCGGGCGGGCCGCCGGCGGTGTTGACCAGCAGGTCCAGCGGTCCCCCGTCCTTCCCCAGCCCGCCGAAGCGGACGGCGAGGCCGACGACGTCGGGCAGCGGCGCGGGCAGCCCCACCGCTCGCGAGACCCGGACGACGACGTCGTGCCGGTCCGCCTCGTCGAGGAGCCGGGCGCCCCAGCTGCCGCCGCCGTCGGTGAGGACGGTGCCGGCCGACGCCTGCCCGCGGGGGTGGAAGACCCGGGCGCCGCGCACCGCCGTCCCCAGGGCGAGCGCGGACGCCGTCACGGCACGGGGCAGGGCGAGCAGGTCCATGCCGTCCCGCTACCCGGCCGGTCCCCGGGGAACCCGCGCGGGCGGGACGCGGAGCTCAGGCGGGCTCGAGGAGGAAGACCCGGAGCCGCCGCCGCTCGCCGATGCGGCGCCGGTAGGCGGCGTAGCCGAGGTACAGCGGTGCCGCCGCGGCCATCACCTGCTCCGCCTCGTCGTCGGTGGCCGGCCGCGCCACCACCTCGATCGTGCGGTTCCGGTAGGTCACGGTGGCCCGCGGGTCGGCCTCGAGGTTCAGCGCCCACGCGGGGGTGGCCGGCTGTCCGAAGTTGGACCCGATCAGCGCGAGGGTGTCCGCGAACGGAACGGCCACGAGGTGCGTGGTACGCCGCTGTCCGGTCCTCCGGCCGGTGGTGGTGACGTCGAGGACCGGCAGGCCTGCCCCGGCCTCCGGCACGCTCGTCCGGCCTCCGCTGAGCCGGCCCACCCAGGTGTCGACCGGTGGCAGGGTGCGGGCGAGCACCCACGCTCCCGGCCGCGACGCGACCGCCACCTGCATCGCCCGCTGCACCGCGTTCGGCGGGCGGAACCGGTAGCCGAGGTCGCGCGCGAGGCTCACGGCGTGCCCTCGGGGGGCTCGTCGAGGAACGCGAGGACCATCGGGAGCAGCCAGTCCAGCCGGTCGAGCACGCCGCTGCCCGGCGGCATGTAGTGCGTGGACCCCGGCAGGATCGCCAGGCGTGCCCGGGACAGGCCGGCCAGGTCACCCATCGCCCCGCCGCCGAGCAGGCGGAAGAGCTCGACCACGTGCTCGGCGCGGACGGCGTCGGCGTCCCCGGCGACGACCATGGCGGGGGCGGCGATCCCGCGGATGTCCTCGGCCGGCCAGTCGAAGGGCGTCTCGTCGAGGGTCTTGAGCTTCTGGACGAGGACCGGGAAGTGCCCGGGGTCGGGGGCCAGCGCCTGGTAGGACGCCTCCATCGGGGAGCCGGCGAACATCTCGGGCGTGATGCCGGGGACCATCTCGAGCAGCTCCGGCTGCATCCCCGTGCTGGAGTGCGTCGCCGAGACGACCACGAGCCGGCGGACGACGTCGGGATGGCGGACGGCCACCTGCAGCGCCGCGGCGCCGCCCATGCTGTAGCCCATCACGTCGGCGTGGCCGATGCCGAGGTGCGCCAGCAGGGCGGCGGCGTCGTCGGCCATGCCCTCGTAGGTGAGGGGCCGGTCGACGTCGGCCGTCCGGCCGTGGCCCTGCAGGTCGGGGACGACGACCTGCCGGGTGACCGCGAGCACCGACACCAGCGGCGCGAGGTCGCCGGCCGACATGTAGGCGCCGTGCAGGAGGAGGACCGGGGTCGCGCCCGACTCCGCCCCGTGCACCTCGTGGTACATCCGCACCCCGTTGACCGGTGCGTACCCGGTCGCCGCTGGCGTGCCGGCATCGGTCACGGCGTTCCTCCTCGGTGGTTTCCCGCAGCGGGGCGATCCTCGCGCAGGCGGGTGACGGCTGAGCCGTTCCCGTTCCCGGGAGTGCCGCTCACGGCTCGGGCGGCGGGCCCCAGCGCACCTGCTCCGGACCCGGCATCGGCAGCGGGTCGTCGGCCAGGGAGTAGACCTCCAGGCAGGACAGCCGACCGTCGTGGGCGAACAGCAGGATCCCGCCGACCGGCTCGCCGCCGGCGCCGACCACCGTCCCCTCCAGCGGCACGGGGCTCTCGGCCGACGACCGGGGCGCGGTGTCGGGCACGTGCAGGTCGAGGGTCCCGCAGCCGCACGTGCAGCCGGGTGTCGCGCTGACGTCGCGGACCTGCGCGCGGAGTTCCTCGACACCGTCGAACGGGTGGCGGAGGAGTGCGTCGAGCAGCGCGAGCTCGGTCCTCGTCAGCGGCCGCACGCCGGCAGTCTCCCCGACGGCGCCGTCGACCGGGGGCCGGCGGCGATCCCGGCCGCGACGCCTCAGACCGCGACGCCTCAGACCGCGACACCTCAGACCGCGACGCCCTGGAGGCGCGACCGCAGGATCGGGACGCCGGGGCCCTCGAGCTCGTCGACGTACGGTGCGCGACCGGCCATGCCCATCACCAGCGCGAGGGTCGATCCGCGCACCAGGGGGCCGGCGCCCGCGGCGAACGGCCCGTCGTCGGCCTCCAGCCGGAGGCCGGCGGCGTGGGTGCGGCCGGGGACGGTGAAGTCCCGGCCGGCGAAGAACCGGGCCACGGGTGTCAGCGCGTCGACGTCCGGTGTCCGGGCGAGCCCCAGCGGCCGGCGGATGTCCTGGGCGTGCACGACGACCTCGCCGAGATAGGCCGGGGTGTGGGACGACGGTGCGGTGGTGCTGCTGATGACGGCGCGGAACAGCCGCAGCGTCTCAGCGGGGGTGCTGCCGCGGTGCTCGGCCAGCCGGCGCTGGTTGTGCACGTCGGGGCGGAGGCGCGCACCGAGCATGCTCCGCAGCCACCGCCACCGGCCGATGCTCGCCGCGGCGGTGAGGTGGGCGACGACCTGCTCGACGTCCCACTCCCCGCACAGGGTGCCGTGCCGCCACTGCGTCTCGCCGAGGCCGGACAGGTCCTCCGCCAGCGCGGCCCGCTCGGCGTGCGCGAGTGCCCAGAGGGCGTCGTCCTGTGGTCTGGCCATGTCGCTCGGAGCCTCCTGGTCGGTGCAACTGCGGGAGAGACCCGCGCCGACGCCTCGACTCATCGTTCCTCGGGCGGCAGACGGCCGGGGAGCCCTAGGTTCGACGGGTGATCAGGATCTGCTTCGCCGGTGTCACCGGCTGGACGGCGCCTCCGATCGTGGCCGCGATCGACGCCGCCGACGACCTGGTGCTGGTCTCGGGGGTCTCCCGGTCCGCCGCCGGGCGGCGCCTCTCCGACGTGACGGCGTCGGGCAGTCCGGGCCCGGTCTCCGCGACGGTCGCCGAGGCCCTGGCGTCGGTCGAGGCCGACGTGCTCGTCGACTACACCAGTGCCACCGCCGTCCGGGAGGGCGTGGAGACGGCGGTCCGGGCCGGCGTGCACGTGGTCGTCGGCTCCAGCGGGCTGACCGCCGACGACTACGCGGACCTCGACCGCCTCGCCCGCGAGCACGGCGTGGGGATGATCGCCTCGGGCAACTTCTCGGTCATGGCCGCCGTCCTGCAGCGGGCCGCCACGCTGGCCGCCCGGCACGTCGGCCACTGGGAGGTCGTCGACTACGCCTCCGCCACGAAGCCCGACGTGCCGAGCGGCACCGCGCGTGAGCTCGCCGAGACGCTGGGGCAGGTGCGCACCCCCGGGTCCGCGGTCCCGCTGCCGGACCTGCACGGGCCCGCCGAGGCCCGTGGCGCCGACGTGGCGGGGACCCGGGTGCACTCGGTGCGGCTGCCGGGCTTCGTGCTGGCCACGGAGGTGGTTTTCGCCGCGGGCGGGGAGCGGCTGACCCTCCGCCACGACACCGGCGAGTCCCCGGCTCCCTACGCCGACGGCACGCTGCTGGCGATCCGGAGGGTCGCCGAGGCGCCCGGCGTGCGGCGGGGCCTGGACCGGCTGCTGTTCGACGAGCCCGGCGCGGACGGCCGGCCCGCATAGGGGTTCCTCCGGCCTACGCTCGTCGGCCATGGCGACGGTCTTCGCCGGGATGGCGGCCAGCCTGGACGGCTACATCCAGTCGGCGTCCGGGGACCTGGCCTGGCTCAACGACGCCATGGCCCCGGGCGAGGACTACGGGTTCGCCGACACCGAGGCGCGCACCGGCGCCTACGTCATCGGCGCCACCACGTACCGGGAGCTGGGCGGCACCGCCGGCCTCGGTGCCGTGCCGACCTACGTGGTCACCCACGACGCCGGCCTGGCCGCCGGCCCGCACGTGCGCCCGTACGCCGGCGACCTGACGCGGTTGATCGACACGGTGCGGTCCGACGTCGAGCCCGGCAAGGACATCTGCGTCTACGGCGGCGGACGGCTGGTCACCGGTCTCCTGGAGCTCGGCCTCGTCGACGAGCTGAGCGTCTCCCTCGTCCCCGTCGTCCTCGGCGGCGGCGTCCCCTTCTTCGGCGCGATGACGTCGAGCACGAGACTCGAACTGAGACGGTGCCGACCCTTCCCGTCCGGCATCGTGCTCCTGGACTACCGGGTCGTGCGGTCCTGACCGGGAGCCGGGGAGCTCGGCGCGGGCTCAGGCGTGCAGGGTGGGCCGGTAGAGGAGCTCCTGGATGCGGCCGTCGAGCGTGCGGCTCTCGAGCAGCTCGAGGTCGAAGTCGGCGGCGCCCCGGAAGACCG
>NZ_JABGCW010000056.1:0-580 GCF_041028265.1 Geodermatophilus amargosae | reverse complement strand
TAGTTTGTCGCTCGGAGGCTCTGAGTATCAGTAAGTTACAGAGGGGGAAAAACTAGATAAAAAACTATAGGAAAAACTACCGATAAAAATGCCTTGAAAATTGAGTGTTTTTGCTATAGTTTTTTTATTTTTTAGGGGCGAGGGACAAGCCCTCGCGGCGCGAGCGGTTGCGTTGCCTCTGAGTGTGTGCTTGCGTTTGTGGGAAAATTGTTGGAGGATGGAAGGGGGAAAAACAGATAATTAAAATAGCAGACTTTTCCTTGCTGTCAAGATATTTTACTTTTTACTGTCAAAACTTGCGAATTTGGACACAAAGAACGACTTGAACAGAAATCCGGAAACGTCAGAGCACTTTTCTGAAATAAGAAGAGCCGAAGAAAAGATTTCTCTAATCTCCGGCTCCAGCCTATCTGTCACGTTCAGTCTCAGTAATGAGGCAAACACGAACTTAATCGCACACAACAACGATAGGCTTCCGCTGAGGACGTCCAGCCTCAGTGAAGAGACTAACACTAACTTAATAGCACATAACAACAGCGGTTTAATCTTTTCGTTCTCTTGTTGTCTCAAAGGATATTTT
>NZ_JABGCW010000055.1:0-593 GCF_041028265.1 Geodermatophilus amargosae | reverse complement strand
GAAATTTTCTTGCCTACCCTCAAATCCGCAACCTATAGGGTTTAGTGGGATTTTGCTTGCAAAGCGACAAAATTCATTTTATTGTACATATTTCTTGCACAACAGAAATGTCGCAGACACAAAATCCCCTTACCCCATAAAGCGACTTGAGGTAATACGCTGGTTTAACCAGAAAAGCATGGTCTTTAACCAAAGTCTGTCTTGAACAGGTTGGCATAAGCATTGTTGTCTGAGTAAATATTCAATACATGCCTACGTGATGTCTTAATCCATTTCGCAGGAACAGAGATGAACTTGAAAACAAAGGTCTTGATTCTGCTGGTGGCACGCAATCCAAATTCATGGGTTTTCAATCTCTGCATAATAGCTTTGTAGAAGTTTCTGATGAGAGCTGTCATAAGCAGGAATACAGTATTCTGTGCCATGAACGATTTTGGCAATCGATTCCAGCCAAAGCCATTGTTCATGTCATCGAAGATGCGTTCCTTGCCACCACGAAGATTGTAGAATTCCACGATGTCTCTTGCACTCGACTTGTAATCGTTAGTCAGTATACATCTGTAGGTATATTCGCCTTCCCAAATGTCAAGGTC
>NZ_JABGCW010000054.1:0-621 GCF_041028265.1 Geodermatophilus amargosae | reverse complement strand
GAATGGTTGTCCGGCGGCGTCCTACTCTCCCACCCCGTCTCCAGGGCAGTACCATCGGCGCTGAGAGGCTTAGCTTCCGGGTTCGGAATGGGTCCGGGCGTTTCCCTCTCGCCATGGCCGCCGTAACACTGTGAACGAGACAACCCCGGGCACCCCCGAGGTGATGCGGGGGGCGGGTTGGTGCGTTCAGAACCGCACAGTGGACGCGACATCGTTGCTCGACAGGCCCTGCCCCGCAACGGGGAAGGGGTGTGTGGTCAAGCCCTCGGCCTGTTAGTACCGGTCAGCTCCACACCTCGCGGTGCTTCCACTTCCGGCCTATCAACCCGCTGGTCTGGGCGGGGGCCTTACCCGGTTGACCCGGTGAGAGACCTCATCTCGAAGCGAGCTTCCCGCTTAGATGCTTTCAGCGGTTATCCCTGCCGAACGTAGCCAACCAGCAGTGCACCTGGCGGTACAACTGGCACACCAGAGGTTCGTCCGTCCCGGTCCTCTCGTACTAGGGACAGCTCTTCTCAAGTCTCTTACGCGCGCGGCGGATAGGGACCGAACTGTCTCACGACGTTCTAAACCCAGCTCGCGTACCGCTTTAATGGGCGAACAGCCCAACCCTTGGGACCT
>NZ_JABGCW010000053.1:0-317 GCF_041028265.1 Geodermatophilus amargosae | reverse complement strand
TGTTATCAGACCGTTTTTACGTTCTGATGTAATCTGAATCAGTGCTGAAAATCGTCTCTCATCCGCCAAAACATCTTCGGCGTTGTAAGGTTAAGCCTCACGGTTCATTAGTACCGGTTAGCTCAACGCATCGCTGCGCTTACACACCCGGCCTATCAACGTCGTCGTCTTCAACGTTCCTTCAGGAGACTCTAAGTCTCAGGGAGAACTCATCTCGGGGCAAGTTTCGTGCTTAGATGCTTTCAGCACTTATCTCTTCCGCATTTAGCTACCGGGCAGTGCCATTGGCATGACAACCCGAACACCAGTGATGCGTC
>NZ_JABGCW010000052.1:0-289 GCF_041028265.1 Geodermatophilus amargosae | reverse complement strand
CTCCGGTCCTCTCGTACTAGGAGCAGCCCCCCTCAGTTCTCCAGCGCCCACGGCAGATAGGGACCGAACTGTCTCACGACGTTCTAAACCCAGCTCGCGTACCACTTTAAATGGCGAACAGCCATACCCTTGGGACCTACTTCAGCCCCAGGATGTGATGAGCCGACATCGAGGTGCCAAACACCGCCGTCGATATGAACTCTTGGGCGGTATCAGCCTGTTATCCCCGGAGTACCTTTTATCCGTTGAGCGATGGCCCTTCCATTCAGAACCACCGGATCACTATGAC
>NZ_JABGCW010000051.1:0-630 GCF_041028265.1 Geodermatophilus amargosae | reverse complement strand
GACAATTTCTCTTGTGGAAGATTCATAGTCGTTAGTCAGGATACAACGGTATGTGTATTCTCCTTCCCAAAGATCCAGCACACCGTCCATCCGTTTCTGTCTTTGAATCACAAGTCGGTATGCTTTACCCTTCCACTTCTCAACAAGAATAGAGTTCAATTCGAACTCAATGCCATTGATTTCCTCAGTCTTCCAGCCTCTAAGAGCAAAGATGTCATTGTAGAGCGAACTGCAGCGGTTTGCGCGGATATAGAAGGATTTGCTGTGTTTCTCTATTTCCTCCACGATTTCCTCGGAACATGATCCACAATCAGCTCTGAAACGATTGATTGTAAGTCCGTTCTGCTCAAATCTCTCAAAGAATCTCTTCAGCGTGTCCTTCTGATGAAAACGAACGTTGGTGTTACCATCGCTATTCTCAATGCCAACAATCAAGTCGTCAATAACCGCCACGCCAGGGCGATAACCAAGGAACTTCTTGTATGTAGGCTTTGCATCATACTTCTCAGTCTCTATGAACTGATGGTCGAAATCAACATCATACATCTCGCCCTCTTTCAGTTGGCCGGATGCAAACATACAATTGAGCAGTAAGGTATTGAGTGTGTCAGCCGTGTTGAAATCGTAGTT
>NZ_JABGCW010000050.1:0-716 GCF_041028265.1 Geodermatophilus amargosae | reverse complement strand
ATAAACAAGTTATGCTTTATAACAAGTCATTGATTTTTTACGGATAAGTGGTTGATTTACTGTCGGAAAAAGAAAAACAATAGGGAAAAAAAGCAAAGCAAAACCAACCAACGGGCGGTAGGACTGTGAACGGCTTTTTATGGCGTGTACACATTTGTGTACAAAAAGTTTGTATTTTATTGAAATATAGCTATCTTTGTACTGAATTTAAAAGCAAACAGATATGGAAGCATTATCAGTAAGAGAATACCGTAACAACCTCGCAGCGTCTTTCACCAAAGCTGACAATGGCGAGCAGGTACTAATTCGCAGGAAAAACGAGATTTACGCTTTGGTAAAAGTTGGTCGTGAAGATTTGATGATAACCCCGGAACTGCAAGCAAGGATTGACAAGGCAAGGGAAGAAATCAAATCCGGAAAGTGTGTTACCCTCAAAAGCAGTGAGGATATTGATGCTTATTTCGACAGTCTATGATGTACACAATTAGGGTTTCCGACGGGGTGGATAAGGTGATTGCCAAATGGAAGAAATCAAACCCCAATTTGTTCAAGAAGTATAAGAAAATCTACAAAGAATTGTTAGAGCACCCTAAGACTGGGCTTGGGCATCCCGAAGCGTTAAGGGGCGGTGGGGATATTACATGGTCTCGACACATTACCGCCCATGACCGGATAATCTATGACATTTACGAGGAAGTGGTAGAGGTCTACATTTT
>NZ_JABGCW010000049.1:0-919 GCF_041028265.1 Geodermatophilus amargosae | reverse complement strand
CGGTTTAATCTTTTCGTTCTCTTGTTGTCTCAAAGGATATTTTAGCGATGCCAAGGTTTATGCTAAAGGCAAACTTGCGCATTTTCAATGGAAGCTTATCAGCAAAAACTTCATTCATCATACCCTGTAACTTTCCTTGCTCTGCTTCATCAGGAACGATACCTTGCTCTGCTTCGTCATTCAGTTTTGCCATAGTCCTTGCCAGTTTGCGAAGTTTTGTGAAGGTGTCTATGATGGCAAATGTTGTTTCTGTAGCTATTGGCGATTTCAGAATTGTGGCGAGCATATACAATCCTTGTTCCGTGAATGCATTCGGCAAAGTCCTAGAATAGCGCAAGTTACCGAGGTGGTCACATTTTGTTACCACCTCCTGCTTTTCTTCTTTGCTTAACTGAAACATATACTCTGGAGGAAACTTCTCGATGTTTCTCTTTACTGCCTGGTTGATGGCTTTCGTCTCAACCCCATACAATTCGGCAACATCTCTATCGAGGATAACTTGTGTATCTCGAATAACGATGATTTTGCTTTCTGTTTTTGCAATGTCTTCTTGATGTCCCATTCTCTTTTTTGTTTTGATTTTGGGTGCAAAGATAAGAAAAATATCTGAAACGCCAATAAATACTATGAAAAACACCCGCTGGCGGCGGTCCGCCTACGTCGGGGGGTCTGGGGGGCTGACGTATGTGAAGCCCCCTAATCGCCTATAAATGCCATCTTCTGCCTTGACTGATATTCTGGTCTTGTTCCTGGTTCTCTCCCCTGGCAATCTTCTGCATGCACATTTCCGCTCTGTCCCAATAACTTGACAAGTGCGGCTGTGCGTATGCTCCGCCATGGTAGTAGGCTATCTTCCTAAGTGCGGCTGCGTTGTCTGGGTCTCCACCCAGAGCCGTTTTAAGTATTGCCGTATCTTCAG
>NZ_JABGCW010000004.1:0-431241 GCF_041028265.1 Geodermatophilus amargosae | reverse complement strand
CTGACTTTCGGCACGCTGTTGAGTTCTCAAGGAGCGGACGCACACCCATTCGACCCTCTCGGGCGTCCTCGGTGGCTGCTGGTCCTACCCTACGCCGTCCTCCGGAGTCCTGCACCGCTGGGGTGCTCCTCCGTGGCCCTCGCGGGCTCCGTCCGGCGCGAAGAGAAACATACACGACTCCCGGGGGGCGTGCACGGGGGGCCCGGTCAGAGCCCCAGGAAGGACTCGATGCCCACGGTGAGGCCGGGCCGCCGTCCGATCTCCCGGACGGCGAGGAGCACGCCCGGCATGAAGGAGGCGCGGTCGTAGGAGTCGTGCCGCAGGGTCAGGGTCTCCCCCGCCGAGCCCATGAGGACCTCCTGGTGCGCGACCAGACCGGTCATCCGCACGGCGTGGACGGCGATCCCCTCCACGTCGGCACCCCGGGCACCGGGCAGCGAGTCGGTCGTGGCGTCCGGCGACGGCGGGAGGCCGGCGGCCCGGCGGGCGGCGGCCACGAGTCGGGCGGTGCGGACGGCGGTGCCCGAGGGTGCGTCCACCTTGTTCGGGTGGTGCAGTTCCACGATCTCGGTGGAGGGGAAGAAGCGCGCGGCCTCCTGGGCGAAGCGCATGAGCAGCACGGCCCCGATCCCGAAGTTGGGCGCGATGACCACGCCCACGTCGGGCTTGGGCTCGAGCCACTCGGCGACCGTGGCCAGCCGGTGCTCGTCGAAGCCGGTCGTCCCCACGACGCAGGAGATGTTCTGGTCGATGCAGAAGCGGATGTTGTCCATGACGACGTCCGGGCGGGTGAAGTCCACGACCACCTGCGCGCCGGCGTCGGCCACGTTGAACAGCCAGTCCCCCTCGTCGACCATCGCGACGAGCTCGAGGTCGTCGGCGGCGTTCACCGCCCTCACCACCTCGGTGCCCATCCGTCCCCGGGCGCCGAGCACGCCGACCGAGATGCGGAGCGGCTCGCCGACGGTCGCGGCGGTCGTCTGCTGGTCGGGTCCGGGAGTGCTGGTGGTCACCGGGTCAGGCTTCCCGGCGGCCCGTCCCGACGCAAGACGGCCCGGGCGGTCCGCCGCTCCCCCGCAGTCCACGCCAGCAGCCCCAGCCCGACGCCGGCGGCGTCGGCCAGCCAGTCGAGCACCGAGCCGGAGCGCTGCAGCGCCGAGACCGCCTGCACGACCTCGCTGACCGCGCCGTAGACGACCAGCAGCACCGCCAGCGGCCCCGGCCGCGTGCCGGCCCACCGCCCGGCGAGCGCCAGCGCGGCGAACAGGAGCAGGTGCACGACCTTGTCCACCCCGGGGGGCGCGGCCGGGACGTCGGACGCCGGCGCGAACAGCACGGCGAGGGAGACGAGCACCGTCACCGCGAAGGCGCCCCGGGACAGGGCACCGTGCTCGCGGAACACCGCGTGCGGACGGGGATCGGTCATCGGTCTCCGGAGGAGGTGGGTCAGAGCCGGTCGAGGTCGGACTCGCGGTAGGGACCGACGACGGCCAGGCAGGTCTCCCGGCCCAGCAGGTCGGCCGCGACCGCACGCACCTGGTCCTCGTCGACGGCGGCGATCCGGTCGAGCACCTCGCGCACCGGCACGTACTCCCCGTGCGACAGCTCGCTCTTGCCCAGCCGGCTCATCCGTGAACCCGTGTCCTCGAGACCGAGCACCGTCCCGCCGCGCAGCTGGCCCCGACCGCGGGCCACCTCCTCCGACGTCAGCCCGTCGGCGGCCACCCGGGCCAGCTCCTCGCGCACGAGCCGCAGCACCTCCGGCACCCGCTTCTTGGCACACCCCGCGTAGACGGAGAAGGCGCCGGTGCCCGCGTAGGCCGTGAGCGCGGACCCGACGCTGTAGACCAGCCCGCGCTTCTCCCGGATCTCCTGGAACAGCCGCGAGCTCATCCCGCCCCCGACCGCCGTCTCCAGGACCGCGGCCGCGTAGCGCCGCTCGTCGAAGCGGCTGAGGCCGAGGCTGCCCAGGAGCAGGTGCGTCTGCTCGGTCCTGCGGTTCACCAGCCCGGCCGGGGAGGCCGGGCGGTCGAACGTCAGGTCCGCCCCGCGGCGCAGCGGTGACGGGGACACCCGACCGGAGAGCCGGTCGCCGAAGACCGCCGTCACCAGGTCGACCACCTGCTGGTGGTCCACCCGGCCGGCGGCGGTGACCACCATCGAGGGGACGGCGTAGCGCGAGCGGTACCAGCCGTCGACGTCGTCGCGGCCGAGTCCCTCGATCGACTCGACGGTGCCGAGCACCGAGCGCCCGAGCGGCGTCCCGCCGAAGAGCGTCTCGGCGAAGAGGTCGTGCACGAGGTCGGAGGGCTCGTCGTCGCGCATGGCGATCTCCTCGAACACCACCGTCCGCTCGGACTCCAGGTCCTCGGCGGTGTTGAGCGCCTCGGTCACCAGGTCCCCCAGCAGCGTGACCGCCAGCGGGAGGTCGCTGGCGAGCACGTTGGCGTAGTAGCAGGTGTGCTCCTTGGCGGTGAAGGCGTTCATCTCACCACCGACGGCGTCCATGGCCGTCGCGATCTCCAGCGCACTGCGGCTGCGGGTGCCCTTGAACAGCAGGTGCTCGAGGAAGTGCGAGGCGCCGGCGACCCGGTCGGTCTCGTCCCGCGAGCCCACGCCCACCCAGATGCCGAGGGTGGCCGAGTGCACCCCGGGCATCGTCTCGGTGAGGACACGCAGCCCGCCGGGCAGCACCGTGCGCTCCACCCGGCCGCCGACCTCGTCGACGTCGATGACACGGGTGACACCGACCGGGGCCGGGGCGGACGCGAGGTCGGTGGACCCCACGCCAGCCCCGGCCCCGGTCGGAGTCGGGTCGGCGACCGTGTCAGGCCTCCGTCGCCGCGGGGGCGTCGGCCGGGGCCGCGCCGTCACCGGCGGCGGCACCGTCGGCCTCGCCGGCGCCCTCGGCGGCCACCGGCACGAGGCTGATCTTGCCGCGGGCGTCGATGTCGGTGATCTCGACCTGCAGCTTGTCGCCGACGTTGACGACGTCCTCGACCTTACCGATGCGCTTGCCGCCGCCCAGCTTGCTGATGTGCACCAGGCCGTCCTTGCCCGGCAGCAGCGAGACGAAGGCGCCGAACGGCGTCGTCTTGACGACGGTGCCGAGGAAGCGCTCCCCGACCTTCGGCATCTGCGGGTTGGCGATCGCGTTGATGCGGTCGACCGCGGCCTGCGCCGAGGGGCCGTCGGAGGCGCCGACGTAGATCGTGCCGTCGTCCTCGATGGTGATGTCGGCGCCGGTCTCGTCCTGGATCGAGTTGATCATCTGGCCCTTGGGGCCGATGACCGCGCCGATCTTGTCGACCGGGATGCGCACCGTGGTCACGCGCGGGGCGTACGGGCTCATCTCGTCGGGGGCGTCGATGGCCTCGTTCATCACGTCGAGGATGTGCAGGCGGGCGGCGCGGGCCTGGGTCAGCGCCTGGGCGAGCACGTCGGACGGGATGCCGTCGAGCTTGGTGTCCAGCTGCAGGGCCGTGACGAAGTCCTTGGTGCCGGCGACCTTGAAGTCCATGTCACCGAAGGCGTCCTCGGCGCCGAGGATGTCGGTCAGCGCGACGTACTGCGTCTTGCCGTCGACCTCGTCGGACACCAGCCCCATGGCGATGCCGGCGACCGGGGCCTTGAGCGGCACACCGGCGTTGAGCAGCGACAGGGTGGAGGCGCAGACCGAGCCCATCGACGTCGAGCCGTTGGAGCCCAGCGCCTCGGAGACCTGCCGGATCGCGTAGGGGAACTCCTCGCGGTCGGGCAGCACCGGCAGCAGGGCCCGCTCGGCGAGCGCGCCGTGGCCGATCTCGCGGCGCTTCGGCGAGCCCACGCGCCCGGTCTCCCCGGTGGAGTAGGGCGGGAAGTTGTAGTTGTGCATGTAGCGCTTGCGGGTCACCGGGGAGAGCGTGTCGAGCTGCTGCTCCATGCGGAGCATGTTCAGCGTGGTCACGCCCAGGATCTGGGTCTCGCCGCGCTCGAACAGCGCCGAGCCGTGCACCCGCGGGAGGACCTCGACCTCGGCCGACAGGGGACGGATGTCGGTCAGGCCACGGCCGTCGATGCGGACCTTGTCCCGCAGGATGCGCTGCCGGACGACCTTCTTGGTGACGGCACGGAAGGCGGCCGACACCTCCTTGTCGCGGCCGGCGAACTGCTCGGCCAGCGAGGAGACGACCTCGTCCTTGAGCGCGTCGGTGGCGTCGTTGCGCTCGGTCTTGCCGGCGATCGACTGCGCCTGGGTGAGGCGGTCGAGGGCGGCGGACTCCACGGCGGCGTAGACGTCGTCCTGGTAGTCGAGGAAGCGGGGGAAGTCGGCGACCGGCTTGGCGGCCTTCTCCGCGAGCGCGGACTGCGCCTCGCACAGCTGCTTGATGAAGGGCTTGGCGGCCTCGAGGCCCTGGGCGACGACCTCCTCGGTCGGCGCGGTGGCGCCGCCGCGGACCATCTCGACGGTCTTCTCGGTGGCCTCGGCCTCGACCATCATGATCGCGACGTCGCCGTCGGGCAGGAGGCGGCCGGCCACGACCATGTCGAAGACGGCGTCCTCGAGCTCGGCGTGGGTGGGGAAGCCGATCCACTGGCCGTCGACCAGCGCGACGCGGGTGCCGCCGACGGGGCCGGAGAACGGCAGGCCCGACAGCTGGGTGGAGGCGGACGCGCCGTTGATGGCCAGCACGTCGTAGAGGTGACCGGGGTCCAGCGACAGGACCGTGATGACGACCTGGACCTCGTTGCGCAGGCCCTTGGCGAAGGTCGGGCGCAGCGGGCGGTCGATCAGCCGGCAGGTGAGGATGGCGTCCTCGCCCGGGCGGCCCTCGCGGCGGAAGAACGAGCCGGGGATGCGCCCGGCGGCGTACATCCGCTCCTCGACGTCGACCGTCAGCGGGAAGAAGTCGAAGTGCTCCTTGGGCTGCCTGCCGGCCGTGGTGGCCGACAGCAGCATGGTGTCGCCCATGCTGACGACGACCGAGCCGGCGGCCTGCTTGGCCAGCCGCCCGGTCTCGAAGGTGATGCTGCGGCTGCCGTGGCTGCCGTTGTCGATGACCGCGGTGGCGGTGGTGACCCCGTCCTCGGGGTCGTACTCGGCAGCGATGCCGTTGGTGGGCTGGCTGCCCTGGGTGGTGGGTGCGGACACTGTGTCCTCTTCCTACGTCGCATGCGGCGACGTCCTCTTCGTGGCGTCTCGCGCCGGACTGCTCCGGGATGACCGGTCTTCGATCGAAGCCCACGGGATCGTTCCCCCTCCTGGAGGAGGGCATGCCCGGGGGCCACCACCGAGGACCGACCAGCGCGGGGTGCGCGGCGCGGTGCCGGGGTCCTCGCGGGGCGGGTGCCCCACGAGAGAGGGGACCGTCCCGGCGGGACGGTCCCCTCGTGGCTCAGCGGCGCAGACCGAGCCGCTCGATCAGCGAGCGGTAGCGGTTGATGTCCGTCTTGGCCAGGTAGTTCAGCAGCCGCCGGCGACGACCGACCAGCAGGAGCAGGCCCCGCCGGCTGTGGTGGTCGTGCTTGTGCTGCTTGAGGTGCTCGGTCAGGTCACTGATCCGGCGGGTGAGCATCGCGACCTGGACCTCGGGCGAGCCCGTGTCCTTCTCGACCGTCGCGTACTCGGTCATGATCTGCTGCTTCGTCGCGCTGTCGAGCGCCATGGAGGGCCTCCGGGCCAGGTCGCGTGTGGCCCCCGGTCTGACTCACGGGGGCAGGTGGCACACATCGCCGCACGTACACGGCGACGACGACATTACCAGCGCGGCCCGGGACGGCTGCGGCGGCGATCACCCGGCGGGGGGCAGCCCCAGCACGGTGCGGGTCCGGGCGACGTCGCCGGCCATGGCCGTCACCAGCTCGTCGACGCCGGCGAAGGCGGTCATCGGGCGCAGCCGCGAGACGAACTCGACGCCCACGTGCTCGCCGTAGAGGTCGCCGGAGAAGTCGAGGACGAACGCCTCGACGGTGCGCCGGGAGCCCTGGAACGTGGGGTTGGTGCCCACCGAGACGGCGGCCGGCCGGCTGTCGAGGGTGCGGCCGGCCGGGTCGCGGGTGACCAGCGAGCCGGCGTAGACGCCGTCGGCGGGGACGGCGGTGTACGGCGGGCACTCGACGTTCGCCGTCGGGTAGCCCAGCTCCCGGCCGCGCCGGTCCCCGCGCACCACGACGCCGTCGACGCGGTGCGGCCGGCCCAGCGCCCGCGCCGCGCTCACCATGTCACCGGCCGCGACGCAGGCACGGATGTAGGTGGAGGAGATCGTCACCTCGCCGTCGGCGGAGGCGTCGCCGGCCAGCGGGACGCCCTCGACGGCGAAGCCGAACCGGCGCCCCTCCTGGGTCAGCGTGGTCACCGTGCCCGCGGCCTTGTGGCCGTAGGTGAAGTTCTCGCCGACGACGACCATCGAGGCGTGCAGGTTCTCGACGAGCACGCCGTGGGCGAACTCCTCGGGGGTCAGCCGGCTGAACTCCGGGGTGAACGGCAGCACGCACATGCCGTCGACCCCGAGCTCGGCGACCAGCTCGGCCTTGCGGTCCAGCGAGGTGAGGATCGCCGGGTGCGAGCCGGGGCGGACGACCTCGGTGGGGTGCGGGTCGAAGGTGACCAGCACGCACGGCCGGCCCAGGGCCCGCGCGCGGGTGACGGCGGTGCCGATCAGGGACTGGTGGCCGCGGTGGACGCCGTCGTACATGCCGACGGTGACCACCGTCCGGCCGAGGTCGGCCGGGGTGTCGGCCTGTCCGCGCCAGCGCCGCACGCGCCCCCTCCCCGTGTCGTCGCCGGGTCGCTCAGGCGACCCGGTGCAGCCAGCCGCGGGTGTCGGGCACCCGGCCGTGCTGGATGTCGAGCAGGTGCTCGCGCAGGCCCATCGTGACCGGGCCGGGGGCGCCGTCGCCGACGGTGAAGTCACCGGTGCGCGCCTTGACCTCGCCGACCGGGGTGATGACCGCGGCGGTGCCGCAGGCGAAGGTCTCGGTGACGGTGCCGTCGGCCACGCCGGAGCGCCACTCGTCGACGCTGAACCGGCGCTCGGTGACCCGCATGCCCCGCTCGCGGGCGACGGCGATGAGCGAGTCCCGGGTGATGCCGGGCAGCAGCGTGCCGGTGAGCTCGGGGGTGACCAGCTCGGCGTCGTCGCCGGAGCCGAGGACGAAGAACAGGTTCATCCCGCCCATCTCCTCGACGTAGCGCTTCTCCACCGCGTCGAGCCAGACCACCTGGTCGCAGCCGGCGGCGATGGCCTGCTCCTGGGCGAGCAGGCTGGCGGCGTAGTTGCCGGCGCACTTGACGTCGCCGGTGCCGCCGGGCGCGGCCCGGATGTAGTCCTCGGACAGGTAGACCGACACCGGGTGCACGCCGCGCGGGAAGTAGGCGCCGGCCGGGCTGGCGATGACGAGGAACAGGTACTCGTGGGCCGGCCGCACGCCGAGGAAGGGCTCGGTGGCCAGCTGGTACGGGCGGATGTACAGCGTCTGGTCGGGGCCGGTGGGCACCCAGTCGCGGTCGGCGTCGACGAGCGCGTCGACGGCGGCGATGAAGGCGTCCTCGGGCAC
Source organism: Geodermatophilus amargosae (assembly GCF_041028265.1). Classification (GTDB taxonomy): domain Bacteria; phylum Actinomycetota; class Actinomycetes; order Mycobacteriales; family Geodermatophilaceae; genus Geodermatophilus; species Geodermatophilus amargosae_A. The sequence continues at coordinate 423,705 of NZ_JABGCW010000004.1, read as the reverse complement.
CGGCGGCATGGCCAGCCGGCGGGCGCCGCGGGCGAAGCGGGCGGCGTTGGCCTCGGGCCGGAAGGTGGCCACGCTGCCGTCGGGCTGCGCGTAGGCCTTGAGCCCCTCGAAGATCGACTGCGCGTAGTGCAGCGCGGCGGTGGCCGGGTCGACCTGCAGCGGCGCGTACTGCGTCAGCCGCGCGTCGTACCACCCGCGGCCGGCCTCGTAGCGGGCCAGGAACATCGAGTCGGTGAAGTGGCGGCCGAAGCCGGGGTCGGCCAGCACGGCCTGGCGCTCGGCGGCCGGCCGGCGGGACACGCCCTCCACGGTCACCGGCACGCCCTCGGTGAAGACCCGGGAGGAGGTGCGGCTGTCGGCGAGCGTGTCGGTCATGTCTCCCACCTGGGCGGACTCGGAGCGCGGACCGGCGGACGACCGGCCCGCCGACCACAGTAGCGCCGGGGCCGGCGGCGGCCGGGAGCCGACCGCCGCCACCTCCCCGTGCGGGCTCAGGGCCGGTCGGGTGCGGAGCTCTCGACGACCTCGTAGGACCACAGGTGGTGGGAGTCGCTGGCAGCCGGGGCGAGGGAGTCACCGCCGCCGTCGTGGGCGCGCGCGAAGTCCTGGCTGCCCTCCCAGCTGCGGTAGGCCTCCTCGCTCGCCCACCGCGTGTAGACGAGGTACTGGTCGGTGCCCTCGACCGGGCGCAGCAGCTCGAACCACTCGAAGCCCGGGGTCTGCTCCACCGCTCCGCCCCGGCCGCGGAAGCGCTCCTCGAAGCGCTCCTGCGCGTGCGGCGGCACCACGATCGCGTTGATCTTCACGACGCTCATGGACGCCCCGTTCCCGGCCCGGTCGCCGGTCAACCGCCCTGCGGGGCATCCCGGCGCGGGCGACGATGCCCCGGTGACCCAGGACAAGCGGCCCGGCGTGCTCCTCGACGTCGACGGCACCCTCCTCGACACCAACTACCTCCAGGTCCTCGCCTGGTGGCAGGCCTTCCGCGACACCGGGCACCCCGAGGTCTCGATGGCCGCGTGCCACCGGTCGATCGGCATCGGCAGCGCCGAGCTGGTCACCCACCTGCTGGGGGACGACGCGGACGACGTCGAGGAGGTGATGGCGGCCAAGAGCCGTCGCTACGAGCCGCTGCGCGAGCAGGTGGCCGCCTTCCCCCGCGTCGACGAGCTGCTCGGCGCCTGCCACGAGCTCGGCCTGGCCGTGGTGCTGGCCACCAGCGGCGAGGAGTCCGACCTGGAGTGGATGCAGCCGGCGATCGGCGGCGAGGACGTCGTCGACGGGGCGACGACGTCGGGCGACGTCCACTCGGCGAAGCCGGCGCCGGACCTGATGCTGACCGCCGTCGAGGCCCACGGGCTCGACCCCGCCCGCACCGTCGCGGTGGGCGACACGGTCTGGGACGTGCGGGCCGCGCGGGACGCCGGCCTCCCGATCGTGGCGCTGACCTGCGGGGGCATCTCGCGCGCCGAGCTGCTCGAGGCCGGGGCCGACGAGGTCTACGACGACCCCGCCGACCTGCTCACGCACCTCGAGGACTCCCCCGTCGGCAAGGTCGCGCGCGGCTGACGGTCCCGCCGGGCGCGGTCAGCCCGGCGGGAACCCGACGGTGACACGGGCGGTGGCGCCGCTGTCCTCGAGGAGCGCGACCAGCCGGCCCGCGGGGTCGACGGCGGCGGTGGGTCCCGGCCGCCCGGTCGCCGGGACGCGCTGGCCGTACCCGACGGCCCGCGCCTCGTCCTCGGACAGCCGGCGCTCGGGGTAGATCGCCGTGGCCGCCTCGGTCAGGCCGAGCACGCCCGCTCCCCCGCCGCCGGCGAGCGCGGCCGCGGCCTCCTCCACCGGGGCGGCCTGCGCGGTGGTGAACGGGCCCGAGGCGGTGCGGCGCAGCGCGGTCAGGTGCCCGCCGACGCCGAGGGCCGCGCCGGCGTCCCGGGCGATGGCGCGCACGTAGGTGCCCGCGGTGCAGGCGACCGTGACCTCGACGTCGACCAGGTCGGGCGTGGGCCGGGTGAGCCGGTGCACGTCGATGCGGTGCACGGTGACCGCGCGCGGCTCCAGCACGACCTCCTCACCGGCCCGCACCCGGTCGTAGGACCGGCGGCCGTCCACCTTCACCGCGCTCACCGAGGAGGGCACCTGCAGCAGCGGGCCGGTCTGGGCGGCCAGCGCGGCGCGGACGGCGTCGTCGTCGAGGCCGCCGGCCGAGGTGGTGGTGAGCACCTCGCCCTCGCGGTCGTCGGTGACCGTCGTCTGCCCGAGCCGGACCGTGGCGTCGTAGACCTTGTCCGAGCCGCCGAGGTGCCCCAGCAGCCGGGTCGCCGTCCCGACGCCGAGCACGAGCAGGCCGGTGGCCATCGGGTCGAGGGTGCCGGCGTGCCCGACCCGGCGGACCGACAGCACCCGCCGGGCCCGGGCGACGACGTCGTGCGAGGTCATCCCGCCGGGCTTGTCGACCAGCAGGATCCCCGGGGTCACGGCGGCGTCGGCGGCGCGGCGGCGGCTCATGTGCCCACCGTCGCAGGCGCGGTGAGCCACCTGTCCCCCGCCACCCGGAGCAGGACGGCGACCAGCCGCAGCGCGATGAACGCCGTCAGCCCGGTCCAGACGCCGGCGAGGCCCCAGCCCAGCGGGCCGGACAGCAGCGACAGCGGGAGGAACCCGACCAGCGCGGCACCGACGGTGACGGTGCGCAGGTAGCCGACGTCGCCGGCGCCCATGAGCACGCCGTCGAGGGCGAAGACGACGCCGGCCAGCGGCTGGAACCCGGCGAGGAACCACCAGACCACCTCCGCCTGCGCGCGCACCGCGGGGTCGTCGGTGAACAGCGGGACCAGCACGCCGCGGCCGGCCACCAGGAGCACGGCGACCAGCACGCCGGTGCCCAGGCCCCACAGGGTGACCCGGCGGGCGGTGGCGCGGGCCTCGCCGGAGCGGCCGGCGCCGAGGGCGTGCCCGACCAGGGTCTGCGCGGCGATGGCGTAGGCGTCGAGGACGAGGGCCAGGAAGAGGAACAGCTGCAGCGCGATCTGGTGCGCCCCGAGCTGGGCCTGGCCGGCGCGCGCGGCGACCCCCGCGGCCACGAGGAAGGCCAGCTGCAGGACGGTGGCGCGCAGCAGCAGGTCGCGGCCGAGGACCAGTTGGGCCCGGACGGCGGCCGGCCGGAGGCGCCAGTCGGCGCCCTCGCGCAGCAGCGCCCGCACGAACAGGGCCGCCGTCAGCGACTGGCCGGCGAGGTTGGCCACGGCGGAGCCGGGCAGCCCCAGCCCGGCCGGGTGCACCAGCAGCGGGCACAGCACGAGGCTCAGCAGGCTGCCGGCGAGCACGAAGCGCACCGGCCGGCGCAGGTCCTGGACGCCGCGCAGCCAGCCGTTGCCGGCCAGCGAGACCAGCAGCAGCGGCGCGCCGCAGCCGGCGATCCGCAGCCAGTGCTCCCCCGCCGCGGCGATCTCGCCGGGGCCGCCGGCCAGCGCGCGGGTCAGCGGGCCGGCCAGGACCTGGAACAGCGCGACGACGACGGCGCCCAGCAGCAGCGCGAGCCAGGTGGCCTGGACGCCCTCGGCGACCGCGCCGGCGCGGTCCCCCGCGCCGGCCCGGCGGGCGGCGCGCGCCGTGGTGCCGTAGGCGAGGAAGTTGAGCAGTGCGGCGGCCCAGGCCAGCAGCCCACCGCCGACGGCCAGGCCGCCGAGCGGGACCGTGCCCAGGTTGCCCACCACGGCGGTGTCGACGAGCAGGTACAGCGGCTCGGCCGCCAGCACCACGAGCGCGGGGACGGCCAGCGCGAGGACCGACGGGGTGCGGCTGTCCCCCGCGATCATGGCGCCGGGACCGCCTCAGGAGGGGAGGTGGTGGTCACCGCGCCATGATCGCGGTGAGCTGGGCGCGGATCGCCGCCACGGTGGCCTCGCGGTCCCCGTACGAGGTGAAGCCGGCCGCGGCCCGGTGCCCGCCGCCGCCCAGGGCCATGGCGACCCGGGCGACGTCGGTGGCGCCGCGGGAGCGCAGCGAGACCGACCACGAGCCGTCGTCCTGGCCCTTGAGCACGCAGGCGACGTCGGCCTCGGCGGTGGCGCGGACGACGTCGACGAGGGCCTCGAGCTGCTCGCCGGGCAGGCCGTGCTCCCCGGCCTCGGCGGTGCTCGACCAGGTCCACACCAGGCCGGCGCCGACGCCGGGCTCGAGGACGGCGCGGCCGGCGACCGCCGACAGCAGCCGCAGCCAGCCGAACGGCGCGGTGTCGAACAGCCGCTGGCTGACGGCGGCGTGGTCGATGCCGGTGGACAGCAGGCGCGCGGCCAGCGCGTGCGTGTCGGGCCGGGTGCTGCTGAACCGGAAGGAGCCGGTGTCGGCGGTCAGGCCCGCGTAGAGCAGCGTGGCCAGGTCGGCGTCGAGGCCGACCCCGAGCTCGTCGAGCAGGCCCGCGACCAGCACCACGGTCGCCGGCGCGGCCGGGTCGACCAGCCGGACGTCGCCGAAGCCGGGGTTGCTGGCGTGGTGGTCGACGACGACGGACGTGCCGGCGTCGTCCAGCAGCGCGGCCAGTTCCCCCAGCCGCGCCGGCGAGGCCGCGTCGAGGCTGACGAAGACGTCCGGGGACGCGGGCACGGCGGTGGACGGCACCAGCCCCTCGGCGCCGGGCAGCCAGCCGAGCGACTCGGGCAGCACCGGGCGGCCGGGGAACGTGGCGGTCACCCGGGCGCCGCGGCGGCGCAGTCCCTCGGCGAGGGCCAGCGTGCTGCCGAGGGCGTCGGCGTCGGGCTGCACGTGCCCGCTGAGGACCACGGTGGCCCCCGCGTCGGCGGCCGCGGCCAGCACGGCGGCCGGGGTGCGCGGAGGCACCCCGGCGGTCGGCGCGGTCACCGGGTCAGGCGTCGGGGCCGGGATCGGCCACCGGGGACGCGTTGCGGTCCTCGGTGACCCGCCCTCCGCCGGGCGGCAGCGGCGGGCCGCCGTCGTCGGGCTCGTCCTCGACGATGGAGGGCACCTCGCCGATCTGGCCCTTCCGGCCGCCCTCGGTCGGGTCGCCGGCGTTCGGCTCGGCACGCCCGCCCAGCTCCGAGCGGCCCTGCCCCTCGTCAGGCAGGTGCGGATCCGGGTCGTTCTCACTCACGAGGCGCTCCTGGTCTGGGTCGGGGCGTCGTCGGGCTCCTCGGCGTCGGACTCCTCGTCGTCCGCCTCCGGGTGCCGGTAGGGGTCGGCGTCGCCGGCGTACGTGGCGTTCTCCCGCAGGCGGGCGAGCTCGGCGTCGGCGGAGCGCACGCGCTCGAGGGCCTCGTCGAGCTCCCGCGCGGTGTCCGGGACGGCGTCGGCGACGAAGGTCAGCGTCGGCACGAACTTGATGCCGGTCTGCCGGCCGACGGTCGAGCGGAGCACGCCGGTGGCGCTGGCCAGCGCCTTGGCGGAGTCCGCGGTCGCGGTCGCGTCGCCGTAGACGGTGTAGAACACGGTGGCCTCGCGCAGGTCGCTGGTCACGCGGGCGTCGGTCACGGTGACCATGCCCAGCCGCGGGTCCTTGACCTGCGACTCGATCGCGGCGGACACGATCTGGCGGATGCGGACCGCGAGCTTGCGGGCGCGGGCGGGGTCGGCCACGGCAGACCTCCGGGGAGTCGGGGCGTCCGGGGACGCCGGGTGGACGGTCGGACGGGCGGCGGCCCACCCGGGGTCGGGGGTCCTCAGTCTTCGTCGGAGAACAGCTGCCGGTGCGTCGACAGCAGCGTCACCTCCGGCCGCTCGGCCAGCAACCGCTCGCAGGCGTCGAGGACGTCGGTCACCTGACCGGCGTCGCCCGCGACCGTGGCCACCCCGACCTGCACGCGGCGGTGCAGGTCGAGGTCGCCCACCTCGGCGGCGGCCACGGCGAAGCGGCGCCGCAGCTCGGCCACGATCGGCCGCACCACGGCGCGCTTGCCCTTGAGCGAGTGGACGTCGCCCAGCAGCAGGTCGGCGGTCAGCGACCCGGTGAACACCGGATGCTCCCTTCCTCCCTGCTGCTGGACGACGTCCTGGGGCGACCTAGGCGCGCGGCTTCTCGCGCATCTCGAACGTCTCGATGACGTCCTCGGTCTTGATGTCGTTGAACGACCCGAGCCCGATACCGCACTCGTAGCCGTCGCGGACCTCGGTCACGTCGTCCTTGAAGCGGCGCAGCGACTCGACGGTGAGGTTGTCGGCGACGACGACCCCGTCCCGGACCAGCCGGGCCTTCGAGTTCCGGGTGATGACCCCGCTGCGGACGATGGAGCCCGCGACGTTGCCGATGCGCGGCACCCGGAAGACCTCGCGGACCTCAGCCGAGCCGAGCGCGACCTCCTCGTACTCGGGCTTGAGCATGCCCTTGAGGGCCGCCTCGATCTCCTCGATCGCCTGGTAGATGACCGAGTAGTACCGGACGTCGACACCCTCGCGGTTGGCGAGCTCGGTGGCCTGACCCTCGGCCCGGACGTTGAAGCCCAGGACGATGACGTCGTCGGCCAGCGCCAGGTCGATGTCGCTCTTGGTGATGCCGCCGACGCCGCGGTGGATGACCCGCAGCGAGATGTCGTCGCTCACCTCGATCTTCATCAGGGCCTCCTCGAGCGCCTCCACGGTGCCCGAGTTGTCACCCTTGATGATCAGGTTGAGCTGGCGGTTCTCCTTGAGCGCGGCGTCGAGGTCCTCGAGGCTGATCCGCTTGCGCATGGAGGCGTTCTGCGCGTTGCGGATGCGGGCCTGACGACGGTCGGCGATCTGCCGGGCGACGCGGTCCTCCTCGACGACGAGGAACGTGTCACCGGCTCGCGGCACGGAGGTGAGCCCGACGACCTGCACGGGGCGGGCCGGCAGGGCCTCCTTGAGCTTGTTGCCGTGCTCGTCGAGCAGCGACCGGACGCGCCCGTAGGCGTCGCCGGCGACGATCGAGTCGCCCTGGCGCAGCGTGCCGCGCTGGACGAGGACGGTCGCGACGGGGCCGCGGCCCTTGTCCAGCTTGCCCTCGATGACCACGCCCTGCGGGTCCTGCTCGGCGTTGGCGCGCAGGTCCAGCGAGGCGTCGGCGGTCAGCAGGATCGCCGTGAGCAGCTCGTCGAGACCCTGGCGGGTGGTCGCGGAGACGTCGACGAACATCGTGTCGCCGCCGTACTCCTCGGCCACGAGCCCGTACTCGGTGAGCTGCTGACGGATCTTGGCGGGGTTGGCCCCCTCCTTGTCGATCTTGTTGACCGCGACCACGATCGGCACCTCGGCGGCCTGGGCGTGGTTGAGCGCCTCGACCGTCTGCGGCATGACGCCGTCGTCGGCCGCCACGACCAGGACGACGATGTCGGTGACCTTCGCGCCTCGGGCACGCATCGCGGTGAACGACTCGTGACCCGGGGTGTCGATGAAGGTGATCGGACGCTCGTAGTCCTCCAGCTCGGTGACGATCTGGTAGGCGCCGATGTGCTGCGTGATGCCACCGGCCTCGCGGGCCACCACGTTGCTGTTGCGGATGGCGTCCAGCAGCTTCGTCTTGCCGTGGTCGACGTGACCCATGACGGTGACGACCGGCGGGCGGGCGACCCAGTCCTCCTCGTCACCCTCGTCGCCGAAGGTGAGGTCGAAGGTCTCGAGGAGCTCGCGGTCCTCGTCCTCGGGGCTGACGACCTGGATGTCCCACTCGATCTCCGCGCCGAGCAGCTGCAACGTCTCGTCGTTGACCGACTGCGTCGCGGTGACCATCTCGCCCAGGTGGAACAGGGCGGTGACCAGCGCGGACGGCTGGGCGCCGATCTTCTCGGCGAGGTCGGTCAGCGAGGCACCGCGGGGCAGCCGGACGGTCTGCCCGTGGCCACGCGGCAGGGCGACGCCGCCCATGCTGGGCGCCGCCATGGAGTCGAACTCCTGACGCCGCTGCTTCTTGCTCTTGCGCCCGCGGACCGGACCACGGCCGCCGGGACGCCCGAAGGCACCCGCGGTACCCGCACCCGAGCCGCCGCGACCGCGACCGCGGCCACCGCCGCCACCACGGAAGCCGCCACCGGCGGGGGCGCCACCGCCACCGCCACCGGGGCCACCGCCACCGGGACGGAAGCCGCCGCCGCCACCGCCGCCGCCGGGACCACCCGGACGGCCACGGCCACCGGGGCCACCGGGCCCGCCACCGGGACGGCCGGCACCGGCCGGACGCGGCGGCATCATGCCGGGCGAGGGGCGCTGCGGCATCATGCCCGGGTTCGGCCGGGGGCCGCCCGGACCGGCCGCGGGACGCGGACCACCCGGACGGGGACCGCCGGCGCCGGGCGCCGGACGGGGACCACCGGCGCCGGGACCCGGACGGGGACCACCCGCTGCGGGACCGGGACGCGGGCCACCGGCCGCGGGACCGGGACGCGGACCCGCGGCGGCCGGACCCGGACGCGGGGCACTGCTGAAGGGGTTGTTGCCCGGCCGCGGAGCCGGACGGGGACCCGGACGCGGGCCGGCGCCGGGAGCACCGGGAGCGCCGCCACCGGGACGGGCCGCGCCGGGCGCCGCCGGACGCGGGGCACCGGGACGTGCGGCACCCGGGATCGGGCCACCCGCCTGACGCGGAGCCCCGGGCGAGGCCGGACGCGGACCCTGGGGCGCCGCCGGCTGCTGGGCCGGCTGCTGGGTCGGGGCGCTGGCCGCCGGGGCCTGCGGGGCGGCCGGCTGCTGCGCGGCCGGCTGCTGGACGGCGGGCTGCTGGACGACCGGCTGCTGGACGACCGGCTGCTGGACGACCGGCTGCTGGACGACCGGCTGCTGGACCGGGCGCGGACCGGGCATCGGAGCACCCGGACGCGGGGCGCCGGGGCGCGGACCGGGCGTCACGCCGGCCGACGGCGCGGGCGCCGACGGAGCGGACGGCGCCTGCGGAGCGCGCGCGGCGGGAGCCGGTGCGGGCGCCGGAGCGGCCGGACGGGGCGCGGACGGGACGGGACGGGCCGCGGGGGCGCCGCCACCGTTGCCACCGCCGTTGCCGCCGGTGGACGCGCCGAGGGCCTCCCGGAGCCGCCGGGCCACGGGGGCCTCGACGGTCGAGGAGGCGGACTTCACGAACTCGCCCTGCTCCTTGAGCTTGGCGAGCACGGTCTTGCTGTCGACCCCGAACTCCTTGGCGAGTTCGTGGACGCGGGCTTTGCCTGGCACGGATCTCCTCTGGTGAGGCCGGCGGCTCGCCCGCGCGACCTCGTCGTCAGTGGTACATGGTCTGGCTTGTCATCGTGGGGACTTCACGGCTTGCTCATCCGACGACGTCCTGCTCTCGACGTGCGGACCGGCCGGTCGCCGGTCCGTCTGTGGGAAGTGCGGTCTGTCGTTCGTTCGCGGTCGCCCGCTCCGGGGTCCGGCCCGGCGCGTCGGCGCCGAGGACGTGGACCCGGAGCGGACCGGCCTCCACGGCGGCGCCGCCCGGGAGGCGCAGCGCCCGGGGGAAGGCCCGGCGTCGCTCCGCTGCGTGCAGGCACTCCGGTGTGGGGTGCAGGGACGCGCCCCGGCCGGGGAGCCTCCGCCGGGGGTCCGGCACGAGGGTCCCGGACCGGAGGACGACACGCAGCAGGTCGGTGACCGGAGCGCGGTTCCGGCAGCCCACACAGGTGCGCACCGGGATCGACGTTTCGGCCACCCCGTACTCTAGCGCGCCGCGGGACCTCGTTGTTCCGGGCGCCGGGGACCGGAACGCAGGGCACCTCCGCCGGGGGACGTCCGCCCACCCGGCGCACCGGCGCGGACCGGCGGCGGGCCCGACCGCAGCGGCGGCCGGCCGACGCCCGGCGAGGGCGTCGCGTCGTCGGGCTGGGCGTCGCTGCGGATGTCGATCCGGCAGCCGGTGAGCCGGGCGGCGAGGCGGGCGTTCTGCCCCTCCTTGCCGATGGCCAGCGACAGCTGGAAGTCCGGGACGACGACCCGCACCGCCTTGGCCTTGGGGTCGACCAGCGTCGCGCTGTTCACCCGGGCGGGGCTGAGCGCGGAGGCGACGAAGGTCGCGGGGTCGTCGGACCAGTCGACGATGTCGATCTTCTCGCCGTGCAGCTCGCTCATCACGTTGCGCACGCGCTGGCCCATCGGCCCGATGCACGCGCCCTTGGCGTTGAGCCCGGGCACCGACGTGCGGACGGCGATCTTCGAGCGGTGCCCGGCCTCGCGGGCGACCGCGACGATCTCGACGCTGCCGTCGGCGATCTCGGGGACCTCGAGGGCGAACAGCTTGCGGACCAGGTTCGGGTGGGTGCGCGAGACGGTCACCTGCGGGCCGCGGTGCGTGCGGGCGACCGAGACGACGTAGGCGCGCAGCCGGCTGCCGTGCGGATAGCGCTCGCCGGGCACCTGCTCGGCGGCGGGCAGGACGGCCTCGACCTTGCCGATGTCGACCAGCACCGAGCCCTGGGCGTTGCGGCGGGCGTCGGCCTGGACGACACCGCTGACGATGTCGCCCTCCTTGCCCGCGTACTCGCCGAAGGTCTGCTCGTGCTCGGCGTCGCGCAGCCGCTGCACGATGACCTGCTTGGCGGTGCTGGCCGCGATCCGGCCGAAGTCGCCGGGGGTGTCGTCCCACTCGCGCACGACCTCGCCGTCGGCGCCGAGCTCCTGGGCCAGCACCGCGACCTCGCCGCTCCTGCGGTCGACGTGCACCCGCACGTGCTTGGCCGCGCCGTCGGCGTGGCGGTAGGCGGTCACCAGCGCCGTCTCGATGGCCTCGATGACCGTGTCGGCGGGGATGCCCTTCTCCCGCTCGACCGCCTTGAGGGCGGTCACGTCGATGTTCACTGTCCTCCTCCGTCGTCGTCGCCCTCGTCGTCGTCGCCCTCGTCGTCGTCGCCCTCGTCGTCGTCGCCCTCGTCGTCCGCTGCGTCGTCCGAGCCGTCGGCGAGCAGGTCGTCGTCCAGCGGGTCGTCGGCGGACTCGTCGTGCGCCTGCTCGTCCTTGCCCGGGCGGCCGAACTCGACCTGCACCCGGCCGGCCCCGAGCCGGTCCCAGGGCACCTGGCGGGGCGTCGGCGGGCGCTTGCGCGCGCCCGGCTTGCCCTTCGTCTCGACCGCGAGGGTCACACCCGCGTCGTCGACGGCGGTGATCCGCCCGGTCACCTGCTCGGCCGCACCGCTCGGGCCGACGGTCACGGTCACCAGGCGGCCGGTGTTGCGCCGCCAGTGCCGGGGCTCGGTGAGGGGCCGGTCGACGCCGGGGCTGGTCACCTCGAGCACGTAGGGGGCGCGGCCGAGGTCGCCGTCCTTCTCGTCGAGCACGGCCGACACCGCCCGGCTGACCTCGGCGACGTCGTCGAGGGACACGCCCCGATCGCGGTCGACGACCACGCGGACGACGCTGCGCCGGCCGGCGGGGGTGACCACCAGCTCCTCGAGGTCGTAGCCGGCAGCGCCGACCACGGGCTCGATCCACCCGGCCAGCCGCGTGGCGGCCGGGTCGTCCTGCCGTGACCTGGCGGCCGGGTCCTGCCGTGACCTGGCGGACACGGGCTCCCTCCTCTGCAACCGGTCGGAGCTCGTGCTCGGCGGACCGCACCGTCCGGGGCCGCGCCCGGGAGCGCGGGACGGCGCGGCACCGGCCGCGGCGTACCCGGGGAATGGTCAGGCTACCGCTCCCCCGCGTGCCCGGCCCCGGGCGCCGGGACGGGAGCACCCGGGCTCACCGACGCGCCCCGGCCGCTGCCCGGCGGACCGGGCGGCTCCTGGGAGACTGGCGGCGATGTCCGCCTCCCCCGCCTCCCCCGGGTTCCCGCGCCGCCGCCTGCTCACCGGGACCGCCGGGCTGGCGCTGCTGCTGGCCGGCTGCACGTCGGGCGGGTCCGGGGCGGCGGCGGAGCAGGCCGCGGAGCAGACTGCGGCGCAGGGGGACCGCCTCACGGCGCAGGTCCCCGTGCAGGAGGCGGTGGTGGCCGCCTACGACGCGGCGGTCGCCGCCGACCCGGCGCTCGGGGGCGCGGTCCCCGACCTCCCCGGTCAGGCCCGCGAGCAACTGGACCGGCTGCGGGCGGCGGCACCGGGGGCGACCGCCTCGTCGCCGTCCGCCCCGCCCGGGCCGCCGGCCGGGACGGACGTGCGGGCCTGGCTGCGCGACCAGGTGTCCGCGGCGGCCGCCGCGCACGCGGCCGCCTGCGTCGAGGCCTCGGGCGCGGGGTCGGCACTGCTGGGATCGCTGGCGGCGGGGCTGCGCGGTCACGCCGCCGCCCTCGCATGAGGCCGGCTTGACACCGGCACGAGGGAGGCACGACGTGGCTGACGACGGGACGACCGCGGGCACGGAGGACGCCGCCCTGGCCGGCGTCCTGGCCGCCGAGCACGCCGCGGTGTGGGGCTACGGCGTGGTCGGCGCGGCCCTGCCCGTCGAGGGCCGGGCGCCGGCCGCCGCCGGCGAGCAGGCCCACCGCGACTCCCGCGACCGGCTCGCGGAGCTCCTCGACGAGCGGGACGCCGACCCGGTGCCGGCCGAGGGCGGCTACCAGCTGCCCTTCCCGGTGCTGTCGGCGGTCGACGCCGCGGCGCTGGCGGTCGTCCTCGAGGACGGGACCTCGGCGGCCTGGGTGGCACTGCTCGACGCCGCCGGGGACGTCCCGGTGCGGCAGCTCGCCGTCGACTCCCTCGGTGCCGCCGAGGAGCGCGCGGTGGCCTGGCGGGCCGCGGCCGGCCGCACTCCCGTCACCACGGCCCTGCCCGGACTCGCCGGCTCCTGAGCCGGCGAGGGGCCGGTCAGCCGAGCGCGCCGAGGAAGGTGTCGGTCACGGCGACCGCGACGCTGCTGGACCCGCCACCCTCGACGAGCACCGCGACGGCGATGTCGCCCTGCGGGCCGGCGAGCTGGTAGCCCGTGAACCAGCCGTGCGCGTCCGGCGGGGTGTTGCTGCCGAACTCGGCGGTGCCCGTCTTGCCGTAGACCTCCCCGCGGTCGGCCAGCGCCTCGGCGGTCCCGGTGAGCACCACCTGCCGCATCAGCGGCCGCAGCTGGTCGAGCACCGCCTGGTCCGGACCCGCCGGCGCCGGCCCGGCCGGGTCCCCGCCGACGACCTCGACCGGGGCGGCGGGGGTGCCGCTGGCGACGCCCGCGGCCACGAGCGCCATCTGGGCCGGGCTCATGAGCACCTGGCCCTGGCCGATCGTGTTGGCCGCCTTCGTGGTGCCGGTGGAGTCGGCCGGGACGCTGCCGCTGAAGACCTCGACCGGGAGCTGCCAGTCGCTGCCCACGCCGTAGGAGGCGGCCGCTGCGGCGAGGGCGTCGTCGGGCAGCTGCAGGCCGGCCTGGATGAAGGTGGTGTTGCAGGACCGGGCGAAGGCCTCGGTGAAGGGCACCGTGCCGAGGTCGAACTGGTCCTGGTTCTCGAACTCGCGGCCCTCGACGACCGTCGTCCCCGGGCAGGCGACCGGGGTGTCCGGGGTGAGCCGGCCGGTGGAGAGCAGCGCCGTCGCGGTGATCGTCTTCATGCTCGAGCCCGGCGGGTACTGGCCGCTGAGGGCGTTGCCGGGCGCCGCGGCCCCGTTGGAGGAGACGGCCAGGATCTCGCCCGTGCCGGGCCGGACGACGACGAGGTGGGTGGGCAGCGGCTGGGTGGCGACGGCGCCGTCGGCGGCGTCCTGCAGCGCGCGCACCAGCGGCGTCTGGATCGGCTGCCCGGCGACCGGGTCGACGGCGGCGACCTCGCGGCCGGCGTCGCCGGTGGACTCGTCGGCGCTGACCACCGAGACGGTGAAGCCGGGCGTGCCGGTGAGCTGCTCCTGGAACGCGCGCTGCAGACCCGACAGGCCCAGCTGGTCGCCGCCGGCGTAGGCGGCCACCCCGTCGGTGGTCGTCTCCCCGATCACCTCGGCGGTGGCCGGGCCGACCCGGCCGAGCAGCGCGGAGGCGAACCCGGTCGAGGGCGGGAGCAGGCGCGTCTCGGTGGGGAAGACGGCGCCGGGCAGGTCGAACACCTGCGCGCGGATGGCCTCGAAGGCCGGGCGGCGCAGCGCGATGACCGGGACGAACTGGCCGGGCGGCGCGGCCTGCACGTCGGCGGTGATCTCCTCGGCCGCGACGCCGGTGGCCGCCGACAGCGCGGAGGCGAGCGCGGGCAGGTCGGTGACCTGGCCGGTGTCGACGCCGACGTTGACGACCTCGGTGGGGCCGAACAGCGGGGTGCCGGCGGCGTCGGTGATCGCGGCGCGCTCGGGGAGGGTGCGGGCCAGGAGCAGGTGCTGGCCCTCCCCCAGCTCGGGGTGCACGACGGTGGGCGCGGCGACCACCTGCCAGGCGTCCTCCCCCTCGCGCAACTGCAGGGTGGCGTCGTAGGTCCAGTCCGGAGCGGCGGCGAGGTCCCAGGTGGCGGTCCACGCGGCGGTGGCGGTGCCGTCCTCGACGGTGACGTCGCCGAGTTCCGCGCGCAGCGTGGCACCGGGCAGGTCGGTGGCGGTCTGCTCGAGCAGCCCGCTCGCCGCGTCGGGGTCGGTGGTGGCGGAGGCCGCGGCGCCGGGATCCCCGGCCGACCAGTCGTCGAGGAAGGCCTGCGCGGCGGCCCGGACGTCGTCCTCGGAGTTGCCGGAACAGGCCGTCAGGGCGGGCGCGGAGAGGAGGGTCAGGACCGTGCCGAGGACCGCCGTGCGTCGTGCTGCCACGTCGGCACACCCTGTCAGATCCCGACCACCATCCACCGGCGACGTGCTGGAACGGCCTCCCTGCAGGGACCCGTCCCGAGCGTGCGAGGGGCGGGGGGCAGGGAGGTCCTCCTAGAAGAGGACGCTCGCGTAGCGGCCGACCTCGCGGAAGCCCACCCGGGCGTACACCGCGCGGGCCGGGGCGTTGTAGTCGTTGACGTAGAGGCTGACCACCGGGGCGATGCTGGTCCGCGCGTACTCGACGACGGCGGCCATCCCGGCGGCGCCGATCCCGCGGCCACGCCACTCCGGAGCGGTCCACACGCCCTGCACCTGGCAGGCGGCACGCGACACCGCCCCGATCTCGGCCTTGAACAGCACCCGGCCGTCCTCGATCCAGGCCAGCGACTGCCCGGCGCGGACCAGGTCCTCCACGCGCGCCCGGTAGCCGACGCCGCCGTCGACCCGCAGCGGGCTGACGCCGACCTCCTCGGTGAACATCGCCACCGCGGCAGGCAGCAGCACGTCGACCTCGCGCGGCCGCACGGGACGCACGCGCGGCTCGGGGGCGACCGCGGGTGGCCCCTCGATGGCCATCAGCGGCTGGCGGGGGCGGTGGTCGCGGGCCGGCCCCCAGGAGGGCTCGAGCAGCTCCCACAGCGGGTCGACCGCCGCGGCCGGCCCGACGATCGTCGAGCAGCGCCGGCCGGCCCGGCGGGCGCGCTCGGCGAAGGCGACCGCCGCCGCCCGCTCCGCGCCGGGGACGGCGAACGGGATCAGGTTCGCCCCGGCCAGGCAGACCGCGTCGAGGCTGCGGCCGCTGCCGATGCCCCACAGCGGTGCGCCCAGGGTGGCCGGTGCGGTGCCGGCCGCCTCGATGCGCCCGGCGAGCACGCAGGCGGCGACGGGGTCGGCGCCCAGCAGCCGGCGCACGGCCGGCTCGTCGGCCTCGTCGAGGACACGGGCGGTCGGCGAGCGGAGCACGGTCGGACCCGGGTGCGAGGGTGCGGCGTCAGCCGACGGTGACGACGGGCGGGCCGGAGGGGACGTCGGCGGGGGTGTGCTCGGCGGCGATCCGCATCGCCTCCTCGATCAGCGTCTCGACGATCTGCGACTCGGGCACCGTCTTGACGACCTCGCCCTTCACGAAGATCTGGCCCTTGCCGTTGCCCGAGGCCACGCCCAGGTCGGCCTCGCGGGCCTCGCCGGGGCCGTTGACGACGCAGCCCATGACGGCGACCCGCAGCGGCACCTCGAGCCCGTCGAGACCGGCGGTCACCTCGTCGGCGAGCTTGTAGACGTCGACCTGCGCGCGCCCGCACGAGGGGCAGCTGACGATCTCCAGGCCGCGCTGGCGCAGGTTCAGCGACTCGAGGATCTGGGTGCCGACCTTGACCTCCTCGACCGGCGGGGCCGAGAGGGAGACGCGGATCGTGTCGCCGATGCCCTGGCTCAGCAGCGCGCCGAAGGCGACGGCGGACTTGATCGTGCCCTGGAACGCGGGACCGGCCTCGGTGACGCCCAGGTGCAGCGGGTAGTCGCACTGCGCGGCCAGCAGCTCGTAGGCCCGCACCATGACCACCGGGTCGTTGTGCTTGACCGAGATCTTGATGTCGCGGAAGTCGTGCTCCTCGAACAGCGAGCACTCCCACAGCGCCGACTCGACCAGCGCCTCGGGCGTCGCCTTGCCGTACTTGGCCAGCAGCCGCTTGTCCAGCGACCCGGCGTTGACGCCGATGCGGATCGGGATGCCGGCGCTCCCGGCCGCCCGGGCGATCTCGCCGACCTTGTCGTCGAACTTCTTGATGTTGCCGGGGTTCACCCGCACCGCCGCGCAGCCGGCGTCGATCGCGGCGAACACGTACCGCGGCTGGAAGTGGATGTCGGCGATGACCGGGATCTGCGACTTCTTCGCGATGATCGGCAGCGCCTCGGCGTCGTCGGTGTCGGGGACGGCGACCCGCACGATCTGGCAGCCCGAGGCGGTGAGCTCGGCGATCTGCTGGAGCGTGGCGTTGATGTCGGCGGTCTTGGTGGTCGTCATCGACTGCACGCTGACCGGGGAGTCGCTGCCGACGCCCACGCCGCCCACGTCCAGCTGCCGCGTCTTCCGGCGGGGGGCCAGGACGGGCGGGGGCGCGGCGGGCATGCCGAGAGCGACGGGGATGGCCATGCCAGCGAGTATCCCCGCATGCACGGGGTCGGCGCCGTCGACTACTGGAGTGTGATCGGGTTGACGACGTCGGCGATGAGCAGCAGCCCCGACAGCGCGATGAACAGGCCCGCGACGAGGTAGGCGACCGGCATGAGCCGCGCGATGTCGAAGGGGCCGGGGTCGGGGCGCCCGCGCCAGCGGGCGACCACCGAGCGCAGCTTCTCGTAGACCGCCCCGGCCACGTGCCCGCCGTCGAGCGGGTAGATCGGCACCAGGTTGAACAGGAACAGCACCAGGTTGACGCTGGCCAGGAGGCTGAGGAAGAAGCTCAGCTTCTCGGCGCCGCTGAACTCCTGGATGGCGAACACCTCGCCGGAGATGCGGCCCACGCCGACCACGCCGATCGGGCCGTTGACGTCGCGCTCCTCGCCGAGGAACGCCGCCCGGAACAGCTGCGGCACCCGCTCCGGGATCTCCAGCAGTCGCTGGACCGACTGGGACACGACCATCCCGAAGTAGCCGGGCAGGTCGCCCGCTGACTGGCGGGCGAACCCGAACACCGGGCTCACACCGAGGTAGCCGGCGGTCATCGTGCCCTCGCCGTCGTCGGTGGCGACGACGTTCTCGATCGGGGTGACGGTGAGCTCGCGCCGTGCCCCGTCGCGCTCCACGGTCAGCGACAGGGGCTGCCCGGCCGAGCCGCGGATGGCCTGCTGCACCGTCGCCCAGCTGTCGTAGGCGGTGGGGTCGACCTGCTGCCCGCCGATCGCCACGATCGTGTCGCCCGGCCGCAGGCCCGCCTCCGCGGCGGGGCTGGCCACCGGCTCGGCGCACCCGGCGGTGCCCGCCTCGCACAGCCGGCCGGCGTCGGCGCCGTCGGCGACGATCGGGATGCGGCAGACGTCGCGGTCCTGCTCGTCGGCCAGGGCGATGCTCTCCGCACCGGCCGGGACGACGCACGCCGGCACGGTGTCGAGCTGGGTGGTGACGACGTTGGTGCCGATCGCGGTCAGCACGATGCCGAAGAAGACGACGGCGAGCACCAGGTTGTGGAACGGCCCGGCGAACATCACGATCACGCGCTGCCACCAGGGCTTGGCGTAGAACACCCGGCCGGCGTCGCTGGGCCGGACGTCGTCGAGGGCCTGGCCGCGGACCTCGGCGATGAACGTCCGCATGCGGGTGGCGCGCTTGCTCTCGCCCTCCTCGGCCGGCGGGATCATGCCGACGATGCGGATGTAGCCGCCCAGCGGGATGGCCTTGAGGCCGTACTCGGTCTCGCCCCGTCGGCGGGAGAACACCGTGGGGCCGAAGCCGACCATGAACTGCGGGACCCGCATGCCGAACTTCCGCGCCCAGAAGAAGTGGCCGAACTCGTGGAAGCCGATGCTGAACAGCAGGCCGACCGCGAACGCGGCGATCCCGAGGACGGTCAGCAGGATGCTCAGTTCGGGCCTCCGGCGAGGGTGGCGCGGGCGTGCTGCCGGGCCCAGCGCTCGGCGGCCAGCACGTCGTCCACGCAGGTGGGGGCGCCGAGGTCCGGCGCGTCGTCGAGGGTACGCGCGACCAGGCCCACGACGTCCGGGAAACGCAGGCGCCCCGCCACGAACGCCGCGACGGCCTCCTCGTTGGCCGCGTTGTAGACCGCCGGGACGACGCCGCCGGCCTCTCCGGCCGCGCGCGCGAGCCGCACCGCCGGGAACGCCTCGTCGTCGAGCGGCGCGAACTCCCAGCTGCTCGCCGTCGACCAGTCGAGGGCCGGCTGCACGTGCGCCAGCCGGTCGGGCCAGGCCAGCGCCAGCGCGATCGGCAGCCGCATGTCCGGCGGGCTGGCCTGGGCGATCGTCGCGCCGTCGGCGAAGGTGACCATCGAGTGCACGATCGACTGCGGGTGCACGACGACGTCGATGTCGGCGTAGGGGACGCCGAAGAGCAGGTGCGCCTCGATCAGCTCCAGGCCCTTGTTGACCAGGGTGGCGGAGTTGATCGTCACCACCGGCCCCATGTCCCAGGTCGGGTGCGCGAGCGCCTGCTCGACGGTGACGTCGGCGAGGTCGCCGGAGGCGCGCCCGCGGAACGGGCCGCCGCTGGCGGTGAGCACCAGCCGGGCCACCTCGCTCCGGTGCCCGCCGCGCAGGCACTGCGCCAGCGCCGAGTGCTCGGAGTCCACGGGGACGAGCTGGCCGGGGGCGGCCGCGGCGGTGACCAGGTCCCCGCCGGCGACGAGGGACTCCTTGTTGGCCAGGGCGACGACGTTGCCCGCCCCCAGCGCGGCGAGCGTCGGGCCCAGCCCGATCGAGCCGGTGATCCCGTTGAGGACGACGTCGGTGCGGCGGGCGGCCAGCTCCTCGGCGGCACGCGGCCCGGCGAGGATCTCCGGCAGCGCGTACTCGCCCTTGGCCCAGCCGCGCTGCGAGGCGGCGGCGTAGAAGGCCAGCTGCAGGTCCTGGGCCGCGGTCGCGCGGGCGACCGCGACGGTGCGGACGCCGAGGGTCAGCGCCTGATCGGCCAGCCGGGCGACGTCGCCCCCTCCGGCGGCCAGCGCGGTGATCCGCAGCCGGCCGGGGTTCTGCTCGGCGACCGCGAGCGCCTGCCGGCCGATGGAGCCGGTGGAGCCCAGCACGGTGACCTCGCGCGGCTCGCTCATGGGGGCGATCCTCCCCGACCGCCGCAACGGCCGTGCCATCCGGCCCCGGGCACCTCATCTGCCACTCCTGCCCCGAAGTGATCTTCCGGCTACAGCGGAACACGGGAGTGCCGATGAGCATCCTGACGGCCCGGGCAACGGGCCACACACGCCCCCGGAGGGCCCCATGTCCCGCCTGTCCCCGCTCCGCCTCTGCACGACCACCGGCCTCGCCCTCGGCACGGCCGCCGTGGGCATCGCCCTCGCGCCGACCGCCCTCGCCGCCCCGGCAGCCACCCTCAGTGCGACCACCGTCGCCCCGGGCGGGGAGTTCACCGTCTCGGGCACCGGCTGCCTCCCGATCGAGGGCAAGGACGTCGTCGCCGTCATCCTCCCGGCGGTCGACCCGCAGTGGGCGGACACCACCGAGCCCGCCGCGGACGGGTCCTGGAGCTTCACGATGGAGGCCCCGACGGAGCTGGGGGCCTACGAGTTCGCGCTGCTCTGCGACCAGTACGACGACGGGTTCGAGTACGCGAACGTCACGGTCACGGTGACCGCGGACGGCAAGCCGGTCCGCTCGGCCGGCCCGTCGACGCCGGCCGCGGCCCCCACCACGGTCGCGCCCACCGGCGTCATCCGCGGCACCTCCGCCAACACCCCCGGCGTGGCCAGCCCCGACACCGGCGCGGCGACCGGCGACCGCGCGGCCCCCGGCCAGAAGGTCGTCAAGGTGCTCACCGGCTTCCGCCCGGGTGAGGTCGTCACGGTGACCCTGCACTCGGCACCGCAGCGGGTGGCCTCCGGCACCGCCGACGCGTCGGGCACCGTGCGGATCGAGTTCACCGTCCCCGCGGGCACCCCGACCGGGGACCACACGCTGGTCTACGAGGGCAACCGGGGCACCTACTTCCAGGAGGCGTTCGCGGTGACCGCGTCCGGCGACTCCGCCGCGAGCCTGGCCTACACCGGCGCCAGCGTCGCGCTGCCGCTGGGCCTCGGCGCCGGCGCCCTCGCGCTGGGCGGTGGCCTGGTGTTCTTCGGCCGCCGCCGCGCCGCGGAGGCCACGCAGGCCTGAGCGTGACCGCACCGCACCATCCCGACGCCGGCCAGGTCCGTCCTGGCCGGCGTCGGCCGCGTTCCGGCCGGGGACGCGCCGCCCTCGTCGCCGTCCTGCTGGGACTGCTGGCGCTGCTGGCCGACGCCGCCGTCCTCTCCGACCGGGTCGGGCAGGTCGACGTCGCCCTGGCCGCCGACGACTCCGACGGCCGCACCTGGGTCCTGGTCGGCCTCGACTCCCGCGCCGCCCTGCCCGCCGGAGCCGATCCCGCCGACTTCGGGACCGCCGACGCGGTGCCCGGCAGCCGGGCCGACGTCGTGCTGGTGGTGCACCAGACCGACGCCGGCGCCACGGTCCTGTCGGTCCCCCGCGACCTGCTGGTCGACGACGGCTCCGGCCCCGGCCGGCTGGCGCTGAGCTGGCTCGACGGTCCGCGGGCGACCGTGGGCGCGCTGTGCCGCCTGGGGATCCCCGCCGACCACCTGGTCACCGTCGACCTCGCCGGGTTCGCCGCGGTGGTCGACGCCGCCGGCGGGCTCGACGTCGACGTCCCGGAGCCCGTCCGCGACCGGCCGGCCGGCCTGCTGGTCGAGCGGGCCGGGCGGCAGCACGTCGACGGGGCCACCGCGCTCGCCCTCGTCCGCTCCCGCCACCCCGAGCACCTCGTCGACGACGCCTGGGTGCCGGCGCCGGTCGACCCGGACGGCCGGGCGACCGCGGCCGGCACGGTCCTGTCCGCGATGGTCGCGCAGCTGCAGCGGTCCCTCGTGTCGCCGTGGCGGCTGCAGTCGGTGGCCTGGGCGGCCTCGGGCGCCCTGGCCACCGACCCCGGCACGTCGGTCGCCGACCTGGCGGGGCTGGCCCGCACCGACGTGGGAGCCGTGGCCGTCCTCCCGGCGGCCGATCCGGTGGCCGGCACGCTGCCGCGGCTGCCCACCGCGCAGACCGCCGCGGCAGTGGCCGCGGCCGGCCTGTCCTGCGACGGGTGACGCGCCGCGACCTCGGCGGGTGGGCGACGGCCGGGGCTGGCAGGATGACCCCCGTGAGCGAGCACCACGGCCCAGGGGTCCGTCAGGACAACGCGCTGACCACGCGGGTGAACCAGCCCGGCCGCGAGGAGGGTGTCGTCCGCGCCGGGGAGCACCCGATCGAGGAGGAGCGCCCCGAGGACTGGGGGTGGCACCACCGCATGCGGAAGGCCCCGCAGATCGCCGGCTGGCTGTCCGCGCTGGCCCTGCTGTCCTACACGTGGGGCAACCACGAGGCCCGCTTCGAGGACCTGTGGCTCGTCGCCCTCGCCGTGGGGCTCGCCGTCCTCCTGCTGTGGGACCTGCGCCGCAAGCGCACCGCCTGGCGCCCGTAGGGGACCCCGGTACGACCTCCGACGCCCGATCCGGCTCCCGCCGGGTCGGGCGTCGCTCGTCCTACGAGGTCGTGACGCCGATCGCCGCGCCGATGAGGTAGGTGGCCCCGGCCGCGACCGCACCGAAGAGCAGCTGACGCAGGCCCGCGGACCACCACGGCCGCGGCGTGAAGCGCGAGGACAGCGCACCGGCCACCACCAGGCCCAGCCCGCCGCACAGCAGCGCCACCCACAGCAGGGAGAACCCGAATAGGTAGGGCAACAGCGGGATCACCGCCCCGGTGGCGAAGGTGAGCAGCGAGGAGACCGCCGCCGTCCGAGGGGAGGGCTTGTCGGCGGGGTTGAGCCCCAGCTCGGCGACCACGTGGAGCCGCAGCGCGGTGTCGGGGTCACGGTGCAGCTGGACGGCCACCTGCTGGGCGAGCTCGCGGTCGACCCCGCGGACACGCAGCATCTCCACCAGCTCGGCGAGCTCCCCCGTCGGGTTGCGCTCCAGCTCGCGGCGTTCCTTCTCGACCTCGAGGTCGAGCTGCTCGTTCTGCGTCGCGACCGAGGTGTACTCGCCCAGCGCCATCGAGATGGCGCCGGCGACCAGGCTGGCCGTCCCGGCGAGCACGATGGTGCGCGACGACGCCCCGCCGCCGCCGACACCGGACACCAGCGCCGTGTTGGTCACCAGGCCGTCCATCGCGCCGAAGACGGCGGCGCGCAGCCACCCGCCTGAGACGTCGGCGTGGCTGTGCTCGTGCGCCTCGGCGGCCGGCGCCTCCGAGGTCACGCGTCCGCCTCCGCCCCCAGGGGCACCGTGGTCTCCAGCGCGGGGGTCTCCAGCGCGGGGGTCTCCAGCGCGGGGGTGGGCGTGGCGACCGTGGGGACGCCGTCGGCGAGGTCGGCCGCGGCGAGCTGGCCGCAGGCGCCGTCGATGTCCTGGCCGCGGGTGTCGCGGACCGTGGTCGGCACCCCGTGCGCGCGCAGCCGGGCCACGAACTCCCGCTGCGCCGGCAGGGGGCTGGCGTCCCAGGGGCTGCCGGGCGTCGGGTTGAGCGGGATGAGGTTGACGTGCGCCAGCCGCTTCGCCAGCAGCCGGCCGAGCCGGTCGGCGCGCTCGGGCTGGTCGTTGACGTCGCGGATCAGCGCGTACTCCACCGAGTACCGGCGGCCGCTGCGGGCGGCGTAGGCGTCGGCGGCGTCGACGACCTCGGCGACCTTGTGCCGGGTGTTGATCGGCACGAGGGTGTCGCGCAGCTCGTCGTCGGGGGCGTGCAGGCTCACCGCGAGGGTGACGTGCAGGTCCTCCTCGGTCAGCCGCCGGATGGCCGGCACCAGGCCCACCGTGGAGACGGTGACCGACCGCTGCGACAGGCCGAGGCCCCAGGGCGCGGGGGTCAGCAGCGCGTCGAGGGTCCGGCGGACGCGCGCGTAGTTGGCCAGCGGCTCACCCATGCCCATGAAGACCACGTTGGACAGCCGGCCGGGGCCGCCGGGGATCTCGCCGGAGGCCATGGCCGCCGCGGCGGCGACCGCCTGCCCGATGATCTCCGCCGCCGAGAGGTTGCGGGTCAGACCCTGCTGCCCGGTGGCGCAGAACGGGCAGGCCATGCCGCAGCCGGCCTGGCTGGAGATGCACACGGTGGCGCGGTCCGGGTAGCGCATGAGCACGCTCTCGACCAGCGCGCCGTCGTGCAGCCGCCACAGCGTCTTGCGGGTGCGGCCGCCGTCGGCCGACTGGTGCCGGACCGGCGTGAGCAGTCCCGGGAGCAGCGCCTCGGTCAGCGCCTCGCGCACCGCGGCCGGCACGTCGGTCATCTGCGCCGGGTCGGTGGTGCCGCGGAAGTAGTGCCGGGCGAGCTGGTCGGCGCGGAAGGCCGGCTGCCCGAGCCCGGTGACGGCGGCGCGCGCGTCCTCGCGGCTCAGGTCGGCCAGGTGGCGCGGCGGCTTGCCCCGGCGGGGGGCGTCGAGGACGAGCGGCAGGGCAGTCATGGCGTGTCCATGCTCCCACCCGTGCGCGCCGCGTGGGCCGCGCTGCGGGTGAGGTGCCTCGCTCAGGGCCTGCGGCCCGCGGCCCCCGTCGTCTCCGGCGCCGCCGTCGGCGGCGTGGGCGGCATGGGCGGCGGCCCAGCGGTCTCCTCGCCGTCGTCCGTGCCCGTCCCGTCGGTGGGTCCGGCCGGCGGCGTCGTCGGCGTCGGCGTCGGCGGCGTCGGCGGTGTGGGCGCCGGCGGTGTGGGCGCCGGGGCCGTCGTCGGCGCGGGAGCTGTCGTCGGCGTGGGAGCTGTCGTCGGCGTGGGTGCCGGGGTGGGCGTCGGCGTGGGCGTCCCGGACGGCGGAGTGACCACGACCGGCTCCACCGCGGTCCCGCCGGTGACCGGAGCACCGACCGGCTGCGCGACGGGCGGGGCAGCCGGCGGAGCGGCCGGCACCGGGGGGACGACGACCTCCGGGACCGGCTGCGGGACCGACGCCGGCGGGGTCGCCGGCGAGGACAGGACGCGGACGGGCACCGGCGCGGGAGCGTCGACGACCTCCGGCTCGGGTTCGACCGGCAGCGGCACGGGCGTGGTCGGTGCGGCCGGGATGACGAGGGCGCCCGGCGGCCGGATCGGCGGCGGGGTGCGGGAGGGCGGGGAGACCGCGGTGGGCGAGGACTGCGCGGCCGCGGTCGGGACCGTGCCGGACGACGAGCCCGCCACCAGGGCCGCGCCCGCGACGGCGCCTGCGGCCATCAGCGTCAGCACGGCCGTGACGCCCAGCCGGCGCCGCGGCCGCACCCGGGCGACCACGTGCGGGCGCACGGTCTGGACGGCGGCCGGGCCGGCGGCCACGAGGACGGTCTCCGAGACGTCGGCCTCGGGAGCCGGGTCCTCCGCGGCGACGTGCTCCGGCATCAGGGGCGCCGGCGTCAGGGGCGCCGGGGCGACGGGGTCCGGGGCGATGGGCTCCGCGGCGATGGGCTCCGCCGCCGGGGGCTCCGGGACGACGGGCTCCGCTGCGTCGTCCTCCAGGGCGGGCTCCACCGGCGCGAGGACGTCCTCACGGGCGCCGTCCTCGACAGCGTCGTCCTCGACAGCGCCGTCCTCGACAGCGCCGTCCTCGACAGCGCCGTCCTCGGCGCCGTCGTCCTCGAGCACGTCCTCCGCAGCGTCGACCTCGGGGGCGTCGTCCCCAGGAGCATCGTCGTCGGCAGCATCGGCCTCGGGAGCGCCGGCCTCGGGCGCCACCTCCCGGACGTCGGGCCCGGCGGCCGGTTCGTGCTCGGGCTCGTTCACCCAGCCGGGCAACCAGTCCTGCCACACCTGGTCCGCCGGCCCCGCGTCCTCCGCCGCGGCCACCGGGTCGACCGGGCTCACGTCTCCTCCGAGGTCGCCGCGCACCTCGTCGTCCTGCTGCGCCGCCATCCCACCTCGCCGTCACTCAATGTCATCTGACGCTCACTTCACGGAGTGGTCATCGTGCCGGACGGATCCGGCCGGACGCCGGAGGCGCGGCCGGACGGGACCGGGCGGCCCGCTACCGTCGGCCGGATGGCCGAGGCGGAACGCGACCCCAGCCCGCCCGACGAGGTCGGCGTCGGGCCGTGGGAGGGCCAGTGGCCGCAGGACCCGCGCTACGACCCCGAGCTGCTGGCCGCCGGCGACCGGCGCAACGTCGTCGACCGGTACCGCTACTGGACCGTCGAGGCGATCGTGGCCGACCTCGACCCACGCCGGCACGCCTTCCACGTCGCCATCGAGAACTGGCGGCACGACCTCAACATCGGGACCGTCGTGCGCACGGCCAACGCCTTCCTCGCCGCCGAGGTGCACGTCGTCGGCCGCAGGCGGTGGAACCGCCGGGGCGCGATGGTGACCGACCGGTACCTGTCGGTGCGGCACCACCCCGACGCGGCCGCGCTCGGCGCCTGGGCGCGTGCGCAGGGGCTGCCGGTGCTCGCCGTGGACAACCTGCCCGGCGCCCGGGCCCTGGAGACCGCTCCCCTGCCGCGGGCCTGCGTGTTCCTGTTCGGCCAGGAGGGCAGCGGGCTGTCGGCGGAGGCGCGGGCGGTGGCCGACGACGTCCTGTCGATCGCGCAGTTCGGCTCCACCCGCTCCATCAACGCCGGCGTCGCGGCGGGCATCGCCATGCACGCCTGGATCCGGCAGCACGCCGACCTGAGCGCCTCGGGCTGACAGCCGGAGGCCGGTGCGTCAGGCTCAGCCGGGTGGGACGACTCGACGACGTGGACCTGACCCAACGGCTCGGCAAGCGCGAGGCCAAGGAACAGCTGGCCGCGGCCCAGCAGCGGCTCGTACACCTGCGGCTCTTCCTCGGCGGCCAGCTGGGCACCCCCCTCGGGCCACCGGTGTGCGTCCTGTTCGAGGGCTGGGACGCCTCGGGCAAGGGCGGTGCGATCAAGCGGCTGGTCGACGAGCTCGACCCCCGGCACGTCCGGGTGGCCCAGTTCGCCGCCCCGACGTCCACCGAGAAGCGGCACCACTTCCTCTGGCGGTTCTGGCCGGTGCTGCCCGGCTGGGGCGGCATGGCCGTCCTCGACCGCACCTGGTACGGCCGGGTGCTGGTCGAGCGGGTCGAGGGCTTCGCCTCCGAGGAGGCGTGGCAGCGGGCCTACGGCGAGATCGTGGACCTCGAGACCACCCTCGCCGCCGAGGGCATGATCCTGGTCAAGTTCTGGCTGCACGTCTCCCCCGAGGAGCAGATGCGCCGCTTCGAGTCGCGCTCGGCCGACCCCTACCGGGCGTGGAAGCTGACCGACGAGGACTGGCGCAACCGCGAGAAGCGCCCGGCGTACGAGGCCGCCGTCGAGGAGATGCTCGCGCGCACCGACACCCCGGCCGGCCGCTGGACGCTGGTCGCCGGTGACGACAAGCGGACGGCCCGGGTGACCGTGGTCCGCACCGTGTGCGAGGCGATCGAGTCCGCCCTGGCCGCGCGCGGGATCGACCCGGACGCCGTTCCTCCGGAGTGAGCGTCCTCGTCCACCTCTGTACGACGGCCGAGTGGCGGGCGGCGCTCTCCGCCGGGGCGCTGCCTCCGGCCGGGGCGCCGTTCGTGCACCTCTCGCACCCGGAGCAGGTCCACCTCCCCGCCGGGCGGCTGTTCCCCGGCCGCCGCGACCTGGTGCTGCTCGTCGTGGACCCGGCGCGCCTGACCGACCCGGTGGTCGAGGAGCCCGGTGTCCCCGGTGACCCGGCGGGCATGCGCTTCCCGCACCTGTACGGGCCGCTGCCCACGGCCGCGGTGGTCGCCGTCGTGCCGTACCGGCCGCCCGTGCGGCCGGTGCTGCCCGCACCGGACGACGCGCTGGGCCGGGCGCTGGCGCACCATCTGTCGATGCGGACGCGGCGGGCGCCGGAGGTGCGCGACGTCCCCGGCGGGGTCGCCGTCCTCGACGCGCGCTTCCCGCACTCGCGGGACAACAACCGGCTGCTGCTGGACGGCCCCGTCGACGCCGGCACGGTGGCGCGGGCGGCCGCCGACGTCGTCGACGGGCAGGTGCTCCCGGCCACCCTCCGCTGGCCGGGCGCCGGCGCGGTCGCCGCCGAGCTGGCCACGTCCGGGTGGGAGGCCGAGGAGCTGCTCGTGATGGCGCGGCCCATCCGGCCCCTGCCGACCGGCGGGGAGCGGGCGGAGGTCGTCGCCCGGGCCGAGGTGCACCCGCTGTGGGAGGCCGGCTGGCGGACCGGCCTGGCGGGGATGCCCGACCTCGACGAGGTGGTGCGCCAGCTCGTGGGCCGTGAGCACCTCAACGACGCCGTCGTGGCGGTCACCGACGTGGCGGCGCGGGAGGACGGCCGGGTGGTGGCGGCCGGGCAGCTGCGGGTCGACGGCGCGACCGCGGTGGTCGAGTCGGTGATGACCGCGCCGGCCGCCCGCGGACGAGGGCACGCCGACGCCGTCCTCGCCCGGCTGCTGGAGCTCGCCGCCGACGCCGGCTGCGACCTGGTGGTCCTCGAGGCCGACGCGCGCGACTGGCCGCGGCGCTGGTACGCCCGCCGGGGTTTCGCGACGGTCGGGTCGACGTGGGAGGTGGTGCAGGCCTAGAGCGGGGGCGCGACCCAGGACAGCAGCAGGTAGGACACCGCGGCCGAGGGCAGCAGGCTGTCGAGCCGGTCCATGATCCCGCCGTGACCGGGCAGCAGCGTGCCCATGTCCTTGATGCCGAGGTCCCGCTTGATCAGCGACTCCCCCAGGTCGCCCGCCGTGGCGGTGACCGCGAGCGCGACGCCGACGAGGACCCCGCCCCACCACGGGCCGTCGAGGGCGAGGACGACGAAGGACGTGGCCACGAGGACGCAGGCCACGACCGACCCGGCCATGCCCTCCCACGACTTCTTCGGGCTCACCGTCGGCGCCATGGGGTGCCGGCCGAACAGCACGCCCGCGGTGTAGCCGCCCACGTCGTTGCCGACCACGGTGGCGATGAAGGCGAGGACCCGCGCGGCGCCGTCGTCGGGGACCAGCAGCAGCACCGCGAAGCCGGCCAGCAGCGGCACGTAGAGGGCGACCAGCGCGCCGGCGGAGGCGTCGCGGAGGTAGTCGTCCGGCCCGTCGCCGAGCCGCCACAGCAGCACCGCGACGACGGTCAGCAGGAACCCGACGACGAGGCCGTCGGGGCCGCGGGTCCAGGCCAGGGCGAGCATCGCGACGGTGCCGACGAGCAGCGGCGGCAGCGGCGCGCGGGCGCCGCCGGACTCCAGGGCGCGCACCAGCTCGACGACGCCGACGAGGATGGCCACCCCGATGACCGCCAGGAACGCGGGCCGGTAGACGACCAGCGAGGCGATGATGACCGCGCCGAGGCCCAGGCCGACACCGATGGCGGCGACCAGGTTCCGCCCGGCCCGGCTGCTCGAGGGCGGGACCAGGTCCGGTTCGGGGTCCGGCCCGGGGACCGGCCCGATGTCCGGTCCGGCGTGCTGGGCGGGCTGCCGGGCCGTGCGCGGGGCGGCGTCCGCCGCGGGGCCGGCGGTCGGGCTCGTCGTCGGAGTGGTCGTCGTCGGGCCGGTCGTCGGGACGGCGATCCCCTGGGTCGCCGGCGCGGCGGCCTGCGGCACGGCGATCGGGCTGGTCGGCGGCGACGGCGTGACGGACGACGGCGTCGGAGGACGAGGCGGCGAGGGACGCCGGACGACCGGGATCGGCCCGGTCTCGGCGTCCCCGGACGGGCCGGCCCCGGCGGCGTCGGGACGGGAGGTCATGGCGGGGTCGGGCGAGCGGCTCAGACCTCGAGCAGCTCGGACTCCTTGTTCTTCACGGCCTCGTCGATGCCCGCGACGTGCTGGGCGGTGAGGTCGTCGAGCTCCTTCTCCGCGCGGCGGACGTCGTCCTCGCCGGCCTCGCCGTCCTTGGCGATGCGGTCGAGCTCCTCCTTGGACCGGCGGCGCACGTTGCGGATCGCGACCTTGGCGTCCTCGCCCTTGGACCGGGCCATCTTCACCAGGTCGCGGCGGCGCTCCTCGGTCAGCTGCGGGAACACCACGCGGATGATCTGGCCGTCGTTGGTCGGGTTGACGCCCAGGTCGCTGTCGCGGATGGCCTTCTCGATCGCCGAGAGCTGGCTGATGTCGTAGGGCTTGATGACCGCCATGCGCGCCTCGGGCACCGTGATCGAGGACATCTGCGGCAGCGGCGTGGGGGCGCCGTAGTAGTCGACCAGGACCTTGTTGAACATCGAGGGTGCGGCGCGGCCGGTGCGCACCGAACCGAGGTCCTCCCGCGCGACCGACAGGGCCTTGTCCATCCGCTCCTCGGCGTCGAGCAGGGTGTCGTCGATCACGGGTCTCTCCTCCTGCGGCGGGATGCTCCCGCCGTCCTCCTGGGTGCGGCCTACGCGTGCGGGCGCCCGCTCAGCTGATCAGCGTCCCGATCCTCTCACCTGCCGCGGCACGGGCGATGTTGCCGTCGCGCAGCAGGTTGAACACCACGATCGGCATGCGGTTGTCCATGCAGAGGCTGATGGCGGTGGCGTCGGCGACCTTGAGCTGGTCGGCGAGCACCGTGGCGTACTCGAGGTCGTCGTACATGGTCGCCGCGGGGTTGGTGCGGGGGTCGTCGTCGTAGACGCCGTCGACGCCGTTCTTCGCCATGAGCAGCACCTGGCAGCCGATCTCGAGGGCGCGCTGGGCGGCGACGGTGTCGGTGGAGAAGTAGGGCATGCCGGCGCCGGCGCCGAAGATGACCAGCCGGCCCTTCTCCATGTGCCGGACCGCCTTGCGCGGGATGTAGGGCTCGGCGACCTGGCCCATCGTGATCGCCGTCTGCACCCGGGTCTCCAGGCCGACCTGCTCGCAGAACGCCTGCAGCGCCAGGGCGTTCATGACCGTGCCGAGCATGCCCATGTAGTCGGCGTGCCGGCGGTCCATGCCGGCCTCGGCCAGTTCCGCGCCGCGGAAGAAGTTGCCGCCGCCGACCACGACGGCGACCTGCGTGCCGCCGTGGACGACCCCGGCGAGCTGCTCGGCGATGCTGTGCACGATGCCGCCGTCGACGCCGACGCTGCCGCCGCCGAAGGCCTCACCGGAGAGCTTGAGCAGCACCCGCTGGTAGCCGTCGCCGTCGGCGGGCTGGAAGGCGCTGGGGGCCGAGAGCGGCGGGTGCGCTGCGGCCGGGGTCTGCGTCGTGGCGGTCTCGGTCAACTGCTCATCCCTCGCTCGACGTCGTTCCCCTGATCCTGCCAAACAGCGGCCGGCCCGCCAGCCGGGCCCGCAGACACCACCGGCCCCGTCCCCTGTGCGGGAACGGAGCCGGTGGGCGGGTGACGGTCTCGGTCAGGCCTGGCCGACCTCGAAGCGGGCGAACCGCTGCACGGTCAGGCCGGCCTCGTCGACGATCTGCTTCACCGTGCGCTTGGGCTCGGTGATCGACGGCTGCTCGAGCAGGACGAAGTCCTTGTAGTAGGCGTTGACCCGGCCTTCGACGATCTTGACGATCGCCTGATCGGGCTTGCCCTCCTCCTTCGCGGTCTGCTCGGCCACGCGCCGCTCGGTCTCGACGGCCTCGGCCGGGACCTCCTCGCGGCTGAGGTAGCGCGGGCGCGCGGCGGCGATGTGCATCGCCAGCGAACGCGCGGCCTCCTCGTCGCCGCCCTGGTACTGGACGGCGACCCCGATGGCCGGCGGCAGGTCGGTGGCCCGCTTGTGCAGGTAGACCGCGGTCGGGCCCTCGAAGGTGGCGAAGCGGGCGAGGACCAGCTTCTCCCCGATGCGGGCGGACTCGGCCTCGACCAGCTTGGCGACGGTCTGGCCGTCCACCTCGGTGGCCATCAGCGAGTCGAGGTCCTTCGGCGACTGCTCGAGGACGATCTCGATCAGGCGCTCGGCGAGGGCGACGAAGTCGGCGTTCTTGGCGACGAAGTCGGTCTCGCAGTCGAGCTCGAGCAGGGCGCCGTGCTTGCTGACGACGATGCCGTTGGTCGTGGAGCGCTCGAGGCGCTTGCCGACGTCCTTGGCACCCTTGATGCGCAGCAGCTCGATGGCCTTGTCGTACTCGCCGTCGGCCTCGGTCAGGGCCTTCTTGGCGTCCATCATGCCGGCGCCGGTGGCGTCACGGAGGCGCTTGACGTCGGCAGCGGTGAAGGCGGGCATGTCACTTCCTCACGGGTCTGGATGGGGTGGTGCGGACGTGCCGCGGCGCCGCCGCCCGCCCTCGTCGGGACGCGGGCGGCGGCGCCGTCGGGTCAGCCGTTCTGGGCGCCCTGGGTGCCGGTGGCCGTGTCGCCGGTGGCGGGCACGCCCTCGACCGGCGCGATCTCCTCGGCGGTGACGGCGGGCGGGGCGACCGGGGTCTCCGGCAGCGGGGCGACCGCGGCCGGGGCGGCCTCGGCCGGGGCACCGTCCGCCTGGCCGGTGAGCAGCTCGCGCTCCCAGTCCGGCAGCGGCTCGGCCTCGCCGATGGCCGGCTCGGCGCCGTCCTCGCGGCCGGCGTTGGCCTGCGCGGCCGAGCGGGCCATGAGGCCCTCGGCCACGGCGTCGGCGACCACGCGGGTCAGCACGGCGATGCTGCGGATCGCGTCGTCGTTGCCCGGGATCTTGTAGTCGACCTCGTCGGGGTCGCAGTTGGTGTCGAGGATCGCGACGACCGGGATGCCCAGCTTGCGGGCCTCGCCGACGGCGATGTGCTCCTTCTTGGTGTCGATGATCCAGATGGCGCTGGGGACCTTCGACATGTCGCGGATGCCGCCGAGGCTGCGCTCGAGCTTGGCCTTCTCGCGGCTGAGGACCAGCTGCTCCTTCTTGGACAGGCTGACCAGCACGCCGGTCTGCTCCATGTCCTCGAGCTCCTTGAGCCGCTGGAGCCTCTTGTGCACCGTCTGGAAGTTGGTGAGCATGCCGCCCAGCCAGCGCTGGTTGACGTAGGGCATGCCGACGCGCTGCGCCTGCTCGGCGACGACCTCCTGCGCCTGGCGCTTGGTCCCGACGAACATGATCGAGCCGCCGTGCGCGACGGTCTGCTTCACGAACTCGTAGGCCGAGTCGATGTAGCCCAGCGTCTGCTGCAGGTCGATGATGTAGATGCCGTTGCGCTCGGTGAAGATGAACCGCTTCATCTTCGGGTTCCAGCGACGGGTCTGGTGCCCGAAGTGGACGCCGCTGTCGAGCAGCTGCTTCATGCTGACGACTGCCATGTGGCCGCAGCCTCTCCTGCTCACGCGCGACCGCACGGCGGCCGCGCTCCTCGGTTGACGCGGGCACCGGCTGGTGTCCCGCCCTGGCGTCCCGCGGCGCCACCGACCCGGGCGGACCGGGACCGAGGTGGGGCTGCCCCACCGCTGGGGCGGGAGGAGGACGCGCGGAGTCGACCCGTGCAGACGGGTCGCACCGCTCAGCATACGCGCTGCCCACGGCGCTCCTCCCCCGCCGTCGGGACCGTCCACAGGTCTCCTACCCGGGAGGGATCCGGACGCGACGGCCGCGAGGCTCGGCGGCGTGCCCGCCCGCCTGCTGCTCGGAGTGCTGCTGACCTGCGCCGCCGTGCTCGCGCCCGCCCCCGCGGTCGCCGAGCCGGCCACCCCGGTCGCCGCGCCGTGGACGTCCCCGCTCGGGAACCCGCCGCAGGTCCCCCGGCCGTTCGCTCCCCCGCCCTCGCCCTACGGCCCAGGGCACCGCGGCGCCGACCTGGCAGGCGTCCCCGGCGACGTCGTCGCGGCGGCCGGGGACGGCGTCGTCGTGTTCGCCGGGATGGTGGCGGGGCGGCCGGTGGTCAGCGTCGACCACGCCGGCGGGCTGCGGACGACCTACGAGCCGGTCGACCCCGCCGTCGCGGCCGGGCAGACGGTGTCCCGCGGCTCGCCGCTCGGGACGCTGCTGGCCGGTCATGCGGGGTGCCCGGCCGCCGCGTGCCTGCACTGGGGCCTGCGCCGCGGCGAGGTCTACCTCGACCCGCTGGCGCTGCTCCGCCCGCCGCGGGTCCGGCTGCTCCCGCTCGGCTGAGCGACGGCGTCCGGCCGGGAGAGCTCAGGCGATGTCGGCGAGCTTGGTGCGCAGGTGCAGGACCGCCTTGGTGTGCAGCTGGCAGATCCGGCTCTCCGTGACGCCGAGGACGCGGCCGATGTCGGCCAGGGTCAGACCCTCGAAGTAGTAGAGGCTGACCACGACCTTCTCCCGCTCGGGCAGCTGCTCGACGGCGCGCGCGAGCAGCTGGCGGGCCTCGCCGTGCTCGGCCATCGCCTGCGGGTCGAGGGCGTTGGCGTCCCGCAGGGTGTCGACCAGTCGTGGAGCGCCGCCGTCGTCGTCGGTGAGCAGCTCGTCGAGGGCGACCACGTTGACCAGGGAGAGCTGGCCGAGGAACTTGCGCACCTCCTCGACGTCCATCTCCATGGCCGCGGCGATCTCCTCGTCGGTCGGGCTGCGCCGGAGCTGGTTCTCCAGCGCGGCGACCGTCCGCTCGAACTGCCGGGCGCGCATGCGGACCGACCGCGGGATCCAGTCGGTGCTGCGCAGCTCGTCGATGATCGCGCCCCGGATGCGGGCCATCGCGTAGCTCTCGAACTTGACCTCGCGCGAGGGCTGGTAGCGGGTGATCGCGTCGATGAGCCCGAAGGTGCCGTAGGAGACCAGGTCGGCCTGCTCGACGTGCGCCGGCAGGCCACTGCCGACCCGGCCGGCGACGTACTTGACCAGCGGGGCGTAGTGGAGGATCAGCCGGTCGCGCAGGCCGGGGGCGCGGTCGGCGACGTACTGCGTCCAGAGCTCGAGCAGCGCGGCGTCGGCGTCCTCCTCGGGCTCGCCGCCGATCCGGTGGATGGTCGCCTCGGGCACGTCGGCTCTCCCGCTTCGTGGTGGCTCGGGTCCCGCGGGACCCTCGGACTGTCTGGCTGGTGGGTGGTGGGCTCAGGCCCGCGGGTGCGCCTGCGCGTGCACCGCTCGCAGCCGCTCGACGGTCACGTGCGTGTAGATCTGCGTCGTCGCGAGGCTAGCGTGGCCGAGCAGCTCCTGGACGGAGCGCAGGTCGGCGCCGCCCTCGAGGACGTGGGTCGCCGCGGAGTGGCGCAGGCCGTGCGGGCCGACGTCGGGCGCGCCGGGCGCGCGGGCGACCGCGGTGTGCACCGTGCGGCGGGCCTCGCGCGGGTCGAGCCGCCGGCCGCGGGCGCCGAGCAGCAGCGCCGGGCCCGAGTCGGGGGTGGCCAGCGCCGGGCGGCCGCGGGTGAGCCACGCGTCGAGCGCCTGCTCGGCCGGCGCGCCGTAGGGCACGCTGCGCTCCTTGCGTCCCTTGCCGAGGACCCGCAGCAGCCGCCGGCCGCGGTCGACGTCGTCGACGTCGAGCCCGACCAGCTCGCTGACCCGGATGCCGCTGGCGTACAGCAGCTCGAGGACGACGGCGTCGCGCAGGCCCACGGGGTCCTCCGCGCCGGCGGTCGACTCGACGACGGTCCGCGCCTGGTCGGGAGCGAGCACGTCGGGCAGCGTCCGGTGCGCCTTGGGGCTGACCAGCCGGAGGCCGACGTCCTCCGGGGTGTGCCCCGAGCGGCGCAGCCAGGCGGTGAACGAGCGCGCGGCGGCAGCGCGACGGGCGGTGGTGGCGCGGCTGGCGCCCCGGGTGCGGCCCTGGGCCAGCCAGCTGCGCAGGGCGGTCAGGTCCAGCTCGTCGACCTTCGTGCCGCCGCGGCGGGCGAGGTGGTCGAGCAGCCAGACCGCGTCGGTGAGGTACCCGCGGACGGTGTGCGCGGAGAGGTCCCGCTCGTCGCGCAGCGCCTGCTCGTAGCCGTCGAGCGCGGCGGCCAGCGCGGGCGGCAGCGCGGCGCGGGCGTCGGCGGTCCGGGCGGTCACGGTGCGACCGTCCGACGGCGCCGACCGCCGGTCAAGGCGCCGCGCCGGTCGGCCGTCCGCCACGGATCCGCGGCCCGGCGTCAGGCCCGCTCCCGCGATGGTGGCGCCAGCCGCCACCCGGTGCCGGTCCACTGCACCAGGTCGGCCAGCTCCAGGGCCGGCAGGACGCGCAGGGCCTCCAGCGGGTCGCACCCGGCGACCGCGGCCAGCCGCTCGGCGCTCACGCCGGTGCGGACCGGGCAGGCGTCGAGCACCCTGCGGGCCAGGTCGGACAGGCCGTCACGCGGGGAGGCGGGCCGCTCCACCGGGGCCGCGAGGTCCTCGCCCAGACTGCCCACGGCCTCGATGACCTGCACGGCGTTGCCGACCAGCCGGGCGCCTCCCTCGGCCTCCCGCAGCAGCTCGTGGCAGCCGACCGACATCGCGCTGGTGACCGGCCCGGGCACGACCAGCAGCTGCTTGCCCAGCCCGCGGGCCCGCCGCGCGGTGGCCTGCGCCCCGGACCGGGCCGCGGCCTCGACCACCACGGTGCCGCGCGTCAGCCCGGCGATGATCCGGTTGCGGACCAGGAAGCGGTGCCGGTGCGGCGCCGCGCCGGGCGGCCACTCGCTGACCAGCAGGCCCCCGGCGTCGACGATGCGCTGGAACACCGCCGAGTGCGCCGCCGGGTACGCCCGGTCGACGCCGCAGGCCAGGACCACCACGGTGGCGGCGCCGGCGGCCAGCGCGCCGCGGTGGGCGGCGACGTCGATGCCGTAGGCACCGCCGGAGACCACCGTCCAGCCCCGCTCCCCCAGCTGGGCGCCGAGGTCGGCGGCCACGTGCTCGCCGTACGCCGTGGACGCCCGCGCCCCGACCACGGCCACCGAGCGGTCGACCGTCGCGTCGAGCGGCGGGTCCCCGCGCACCCACAGCCCCACCGGCGGGACCAGCGCGGTGGTCCGGTCGTGCTGCACCGGGTCGTTCCCGCCGGTGTGCGCGGCGACGGTGAGCGCGTGCAGCGCCAGCGCGGGCCACTCGTCGTCCTCGGGGACCACCAGGCGGGCACCGCAGCGCTCGGCGCGGCGCAGGTCGGCGAGGCTGGCGTCCTCCCCGGCGCGCGCACCGACGAGGGCGCGGGCCTCCTCGGGTGCCGTCCCGGCCCGCAGGGCGCGGACGGCGGCGACCGGTCCGACGTCGTCGGTCCACCGCCACAGGTCCACCGAGCCGGGCTCCGCCGCGCGGGTCAGCCAGGCCCGGGCCCGCCGCAGACCGGGGACGGCGACGCCCCCGACCGTGACCGGGCCGGCGAGGGCGTCCTCGAGGTCCTCGTCGAGGGTCGGGGCGTTCACGCCGCCACCCGCTGCAGCCGCATGCCCAGCGCCTCGGCGACGTCGTCGCCGTCGGGGACCGTGCGCCCGGCCAGGTCGGCCAGCGTCCAGGACACCCGCAGCACCCGGTCGAGGCCACGGACCGACAGCAGGCCGCGGTCCAGGGCCCGCTCGGCCAGGGCGAGGGCCGCACGCGGGACCGGCCAGCGCTCCCGCAGCAGCCGCCCGGGCACCTGGCTGTTGAGGACCAGCCCGGTGTCCCCCAGCCGGTCGGCCGCGGCGGCGCGGGCGGCCGCCACCCGCGCGGCCACCGCGGCGGTCGGCTCCGGGGCCGTGGCGGCGCCCATCCAGGCCGCGCGGGTCACCGGCGGGAGCTCGACCCGCAGGTCGATGCGGTCGAGCAGCGGGCCGGACAGCCGCGACTGGTAGCGGCGCCGCTCCAGCGGGCTGCACGTGCAGGCGGCGTCGCCGGCCGCGCTGGCGCACGGGCACGGGTTGGCCGCGAGCACCAGTTGCGCGCGGCACGGGAATGTCGCCGACCCGGCGGCCCGGCTGATGGTGACCTGGCCGCGCTCGAGCGGCTGGCGCAGGGTGTCCAGCGTCGCCCGCGGGAACTCCGGCGCCTCGTCGAGGAAGAGCACGCCGCGGTGGGCACGGCACAGCGCGCCGGGGCGGATGGCGCCGGACCCCCCGCCGACGAGGGCGGCCATGGTGGCCGTGTGGTGCGGCGCCTCGAACGGCGGCCGGCTGAGCAGCGGTGCGCCCGGGGGCAGGGTGCCGGCGACCGAGTGGATGGCGGTGACCTCGAGCGCGGCCCGCTCGTCGAGGACGGGCAGCAGTCCGGGCAGCCGCTCGGCGAGCATCGTCTTGCCCGCACCCGGCGGGCCGGTCAGGAACAGGTGGTGCCCGCCGGCCGCGGCCACCTCGACGGCGCGCCGGCCGGCGGCCTGCCCGACGACGTCGCCGAGGTCGGGCGCCGGTGCCGGCACCGGCAGCGGACCGCGCCGGTGGGCGGCGAGCCGGGTGCGCCCGGACAGGTGGCCGACCACGTCGCCGAGCGTCCGCGCGGCGAGCACGTCGACCCCGTCGACCAGGGCCGCCTCCTCCGCGTTTCCGGCCGGGACGACGACGGTGCCGTGCCCGGCCCGGGCTGCGGCCAGCACCGCGGGCAGGACGCCGCGGACCGCACGGACCGAGCCGTCCAGCCCCAGCTCGCCGAGCAGGACCAGCCCGTCGACGCTGTCGGTGGGCAGCGCGCCGGCGGCGGCGAGCACGGCGGCGGCCAGCGCGAGGTCGAAGCCGCTCCCCTGCTTGGGCATCGAGGCCGGGGACAGGCCGATGGTGATCCGGCGCATCGGCCAGGACGCCCCGGTGTTGACGACGGCGGCGCGGACGCGGTCGACCGACTGGCGCACCACGGCGTCGGGCAGCCCGACGAGCACCACCCCGGGGACGCCGGCGGACATGTCCACCTCGACCTCGACCATCGCCCCGGACACCCCGGCCAGGCCGACCGACCAGGTGCGGGCCAGCGTCACGAGAACGCCCCGCGCAGGTGGGTCACCAGCGCCGGCCCGCCCGGTCGCACGAGCACGCCGACGACGTCGAACCGCAGGTCGGGCGCGTGCTGGTCGTGGGCGGACAGCCACCGCTGGGCCAGGACCCGCAGCCGTCGCTGCTTGGCCCGGGTCACCGCCTCGACGGGGTGGCCGAAGCCGGTGGCCCGGCGGGTCTTGACCTCGCAGAAGACGATCGCCGAGCCCTCGCGGGCGACGATGTCGAGCTCACCGTCGCGGCAGCGCCAGTTGCGGTCGAGGACGGACAGTCCGGCGTCGGTGAGGTAGACCGCGGCGATGGTCTCCCCGCGGCTGCCGAGTTCGGTGGTCGTGGACACCCGCCGACCGTGACCCGGACCCACACCGGCGAGGGCCCGGGACGGCGGTCTGTGGACAGCGGCCCGGGCTGTGGA
Organism: Geodermatophilus amargosae; assembly: GCF_041028265.1. GTDB lineage: Bacteria > Actinomycetota > Actinomycetes > Mycobacteriales > Geodermatophilaceae > Geodermatophilus > Geodermatophilus amargosae_A. Next base: position 385,405 of record NZ_JABGCW010000004.1, on the reverse strand, counting down.
CGGCGCCACCGATGCCGACGGCCCGGGCGGTCAGCCTCCCGGGCGTGCGATGCAGATCAGGTGATCCGTGGCCCGTCGGGCAGCTCGAGGTCGGGCTTGTCGAGCTCCTCCACGTTGACGTCCTTGAACGTCAGCACCCGGACGTTGCGGACGAAGCGGGCCGGCCGGTACATGTCCCAGACCCAGGCGTCGGAGAGCTTGAGCTCGAAGAACACCTCGCCGCCGGCCTCGCGGACCTGCAGGTCGACGGAGTTGGCGAGGTAGAAGCGCCGCTCGGTCTCCACCACGTAGGTGAACTGCCGGACGATGTCCCGGTACTCGCGATAGAGCTGCAGCTCCATCTCGGTCTCGTACTTCTCCAGGTCCTCGGTGCTCATCGCGGCTCTCCGGAGACGGTGCACATGCCCCCATCATCGACCATGCCGCCGGGACCGGTGAGCTGGAGTTCCCGCACGGCGTGTGCGTCGCGCGCGCGGACGACGTTGACGAAGCGCGACCGGTGCTCGGGACAGGGCCCGTGACGCTCGAGGGCGGCGCCGTGGGCCCCGGTCGTGTAGCCCTTGTGCACCGCGAAGTCGTACTCGGGGAAGCGCTCGTGCAGGTCGAGCATGATCCGGTCGCGGGTGACCTTGGCCAGCACGGACGCGGCTGCCACGCAGGCGGCGACGCGGTCGCCCTTCCACACCGCGAGGCTGGGCACGCCCAGGCCGGGCACCGGGAAGCCGTCGGTGAGGACGTAGTCGGCCGGCGGGTCCAGCGCGGTGACCGCCCGGCGCAGCGCCTCGAGGTTGGTGACGTGCATGCCGCGGGCGTCGAGCTCGGACACCGGGATCACCACGACCGACCAGGCCACCGCACGGTCGACGACCTCGTCGTGGACCCGGTCGCGGGCGGCGGCGGTGAGCAGCTTGGAGTCGGCGAGCCCGGGGACGCGGCCGCGCCGCCCGGCCGGCAGGACGCACGCGGCCGCGACCAGCGGCCCGGCGCACGCGCCCCGGCCGGCCTCGTCGGCACCGGCGACGGAGGCGAAGCCGCGGCGGCGCAGCGACCGTTCCATGTCCCACAGCGCGTCGCCCTCGGCGACGTCGGGACGACGGCTGCGGGCCGCCGGCGCCGCGGCGGCCCGGTGGGCAGGGGGAAGACGTCCGGCCATCGCCGTCCGACACTACGACGCCCCGCCGACAGGCCCGCCGGGCCCTCGCGGCGCGTGCGACGGCCACGGGCCGGTCCCCGGGGTCAGAGGGGACCGGCCCGTGGACCGGAGCGGGCCCGGGGGCCCGCAGGCCGGACCGCCGAGGAGGCGGACGGTCCGGCCGGCCTCCCTGCGGGGTCCCACCGCGAGCCTGCGAGTGGCGGGGGGCAGGGAGGTCCTTGGTCAGACCTCCACGGGGGCGGGGGCGGCGGTCACGGCGTGCGCGCCGCAGGTGCAGGACGCCGACCCGCGGGCGGAGAGGACGAGGGAGACGGCGTGCGCCCGGTCGCGGGCGCCCAGCTTGCGCAGGATGGCCTTGACGTGGGACTTGACGGTGTCCTCGCTGATGAACAGGTTGCGGCCGATCTGCCGGTTGGACTGGCCCTGCAGGAGCTCGTCGAGGACGTCCTGCTCGCGCCGGGTCAGCGGCACCTCCGGGGTGAGCGGCTTGCCGACCGGGGCAGCGCTGGGCTCGACGCGGCGGATCTGCGGGTCCACGACGGTGCGGCCGGCGCGGGCGGCCAGGATCGCCCAGCCGAGCAGGGTCGGCGAGGTGTTGAGCATCAGGTAGCCGCGGACACCGGCGGCGACCGCCTCGTTGACCACGGCGGGGTCCTCGGAGGTGGCGAGGGCGACGACGGCGACCCGCGGGAAGCGGCGGCGCAGGTCGCGGACGACGTTGAGGGTGGCGGCGCGGCCGGCGCCCAGCTCGACGACCACGGCGTCGGGCCGGGCGGTCTCGACGAGGGTCAGGGCGCGGCGCAGCTCGCCGGGCGTACCGACCGACTGCATGCCGGCGGTCTCGTTGATCATGCTGACCAGGCCGCGCCGCAGGACGGGGGCGTCGGCCAGGAGGAGCACGCGGGTGACGCCTCGGGTGGCGCTCGCCAGGGGTGCGGACACGACATTCTCCAATTCGGTGGACCGGGTGACTCTCGACTACTCCATCGGGATGAATGGCGCACACCTTGAACACTTTCTGGGGATTTCTTCTCAGCCGCGTATTGGTCGTTGCCGTCACAGGGGAAACGCGGAGTGGGAAGCGACTCCGGATTGTCGACATGGTGACGCCATTTTCCGGAATGGCGCGGGAACGACGACGGCGCCGTCCCTCGGGGAGGGACGGCGCCGTCGGCAGGCGGGGGCGGTCAGTCGGGGGGCGGGCGGAGCCGGCGCCTGCGGTTCCAGGCCGCGACCGGCAGCGCACCGACCAGACCCGCGGCCATCGGCAGGTACTGGCCGACCGTGCCGGAGACGCCGGCCGCCTCGACGCCCTGGATGTCGGGGTCGTCCAGCGTGCCGAAGCGCGAGACCGGCCAGACGATGAGCGCCGCCTTGCCGATGACGTCGTCGACGGCGATGGTGCCGCTGTAGCGGTCCCCGACGTGCGAGCGGGAGTCGGCCGACGCCGATCGGTGGTCCCCCATCACCCACAGCCGGCCCTCGGGAACGGTCACCGGGGCGAAGGCGCGGTTCTCCAGCGGGGTGTCCTCGAAGACGTAGGGCTCGTCCAGCGGCTGGCCGTCGACGGTCACCCGCCCCTCGGCGTCGCAACACTCCACCGTCTGCCCGCCGGTGGCGATGACCCGCTTGACGTAGTCGTCCTCGCTCGGCGGGGCCACACCGACGGCGCGGCCGAGCCAGAGCAGGCCACCGGTGAACCAGTTCGACGGCTCGGACACCTCGACCTCGGGCGTCCACGTGTCCGGCCCCTGGAAGACGACGATGTCGCCGGGCTCGGGGTCGCCGAACCAGTACGGGATCTTGTTCACCAGCACCCGGTCACCGGTACAGCCGGTGCAGCCGTGCAGCGTCTGCTCCATCGACCCGGAGGGGATGAAGAACGCCTGGGCGAGGAACGTCTTGACCAGGAGCGCGAGCACGAAGGCCACGAGCAGCAGCACGGGCAGCTCGCGCAGCAGCGAGCCCTTCTTCTCCGGGGCGCCCCTGTGCCGCCGCCCGGAACGGCGACCGGCGGCGGTCGGTTCCTCGGGCGTGGGGTCGTCCCCCGGGACGACGTCGGCGGGCCCTCCGGACCGGTCGCTGCTCATCGGGAGCCAGCGTACGGCCGCGGGGGACCCGCCGTGGTCAGGCCGGGTGCGTCCGGCCCGGAGTCGTCCGGGGAGCCGGGCGCGGTCAGCGCGCGACGGTCTCGCGGCGCTCCTTGATCTTGGCGGCCTTGCCGCGCAGCTCGCGGAGGTAGTACAGCTTCGCGCGGCGGACGTCACCGCGGGTCACGACCTCGATCTTCTCCACGACCGGGGTGTGCACCGGGAAGGTGCGCTCGACACCCACGCCGAAGCTGACCTTGCGGACGGTGAAGGTCTCGCGGATCCCGCCGCCCTGACGCCGGATCACGACGCCCTGGAAGACCTGGATGCGCGAGCGGTTGCCCTCGACGACGCGGACGTGCACCTTGACGGTGTCGCCCGGGCGGAACCCGGGGATGTCGTCGCGCAGGGAGTCGGCGTCGAGTACGTCCAGGGTGTTCATCGCGGCATTCCTCGGTCTCAGCGGTGGCTCGTCGTCGGTCCGGGCAGCGGGACACCCCGCGCTCCGGACCAGGGGGCTGCGACTCCGGGGTCCCGTCGGCGGGCGCCTCCGGTCTGCAGCGACTCTCTACTGTGCCACATCCGCGCCGGACTGCCGAGGTCGGCCCCGGAGGACGGGCGTCAGTCGACGACGCGGGGCGGCCGGCGCCACGGACCGGCGAGCAGCTCCGGCAGCACGCCGGCGAGCTCGCGCGGGGCGAACTCCACCCCTGCGGCGGCGATCTCGTCGACCGTCCACCAGCGGTGCGGCTCCTCCCCCAGCAGCTCCAGCTCGGTGCGGCCGGTCGCGTCCACCTCGTGGACGACGTCGCGCAGGACGAAGAAGGTCTCTCGCGAGTCGACGTCGACGCCGGCGAAGGGGCCCACGTGGCGGCGCAGCCAGACGGGGCCCTCCAGTGCCGCCGCGTCGACGACCAGTCCGATCTCCTCGGCCAGCTCGCGCGCGGCTGCCTGCCGGACCGTCTCGCCGTCCTCCACCCCCCCGCCGGGCGTGTACCAGAACAGCACGTCGCCGGGCGGGATCGCGGGGTCGGTCAGCCGTGCGCCGAGGAGCAGCACCCGCCCGTCGGGGTCGAGGACGACGACCCGTGCCGTCGGCCGCACCAGGGCGCGCTCAACCATCGTCGAGCGCTGCCCGGTCGGCCGGGGAGAGCGCGTCCCCGGGCAGCGCGGCCAGCAGGTCCGGGCGGCGCGTCGCGGTCCGCCGCAGGGACTCCGCGCGCCGCCACCGGGCGATGGCCGCGTGGTCGCCGGAGAGCAGCACCGGCGGCACGTCGAGCCCGCGCCAGGAGGCCGGCCGGGTGTAGGACGGCCCCTCGAGCAGCCCGTCGGCGTGCGAGTCGTACTCCACCGACTCCCGGTTGCCGAGGACGCCGGGCAGCAGCCGGGTCACCGCCTCGACCATCACCAGCACCGCGGACTCACCGCCGGCCAGCACGTAGTCGCCGATCGAGACCTCCGACACCGGCCCGGACCCCGCCGCCCACTCCGCCACGCGCTGGTCGATGCCCTCGTAGCGGCCACAGGCGAAGACCAGGCCGGGCTCGGCGGCCCACTCGGCGGCGACGGCCTGGGTGAACGGGCGCCCCGCCGGGGTGGGCACCACCAGCCGCGTGCCGGGCGGGCGGACGGCCTCCAGGGCCCGCGCCCACGGCTCGGGGCGCATCACCATGCCGGGCCCGCCGCCGTACGGCGCGTCGTCGACGGTGCGGTGGACGTCGTCGGTCCACTGCCGCAGGTCGTGCACGCCGATGGTCACCAGGCCGCGCTCGGCGGCCTTGCCCAGCAGCGACTGGCGCAGCGGAGCGAGGTACTCGGGGAAGATCGTGACGACGTCGATCGTGTAGGGGTCCACCGGGAACGGACTCACAGGTCGAGCAGTCCCTCGGGCGGGTCGACGACCACCACTCCGGCGTCGAGGTCGACGGTGGGCACGATCGCCGAGACGAACGGCACGAGCAGCTCACCGCCGTCGGCGCGTGCCACGACCAGCAGGTCGGCGCCCTCGTGGCGGACGGCGGTCACCGCGCCCAGCGGCGTGCCGTCGGGCAGGCGGACGGCCAGGCCGACCAGCTGGTGGTCGTAGTAGTCGTCGGGGTCCTCCAGCGCCGGCAGGTCGGCCAGCGGGACCTCGAGCAGGGTGTCGCGGAGGGTCTCGACCTCCTCGCGGGAGTCGTAGCCCTCGAACGCCAGCAGGAGCACCTCGCGGTGCCACCGGGCGCCGGTGACGGTCAGCGGACCGCGGTCGGCCGGGACCGTGCGGATGACCGCACCGGGGAAGAAGCGCCTGTCGGGGTCGTCGGTCCGGACCTCGATGGTGGCCTCACCACGGACACCGTGGGGCCGGCCGATGCGGCCGACCACCACGGTGTCGTCAGGAGTGGGTCCCACGTCCGGGACGCGAGGGCTCAGCGCCCGTCGGTGTCGACGACGTCGACCCGCAGGCCGCGGCCGCCGACGCCGGTCATGACCGTGCGCAGCGCCTTGGCGGTGCGACCGCCCCGGCCGATGACCTTGCCGAGGTCGTCGGGGTGGACCCGCACCTCGAGGGTCTTGCCGCGGCGCCCGCCGACCATGTCGACGGTGACGTCGCGCGGGTGGTCGACGATGCCCTTGACCAGGTGCTCGAGCGCCTCTTCGAGCACGTCTTACTCGGCGGGGGTCTCGGCCGCGGCGTCGGGAGCAGCGGCGGTGTCGGGAGCGGCGGCGGTGTTGGGAGCGGCGGCGGTGTCGGGAGCGGCGGCGGCTCCGGCCTGGGGGGCCTCGTCGGCCTTGGGGGCGGCCTTCTTCTTCGGGGTCGTGGCGCCGGCGGCCGGCTCGTCCCCGTTGCTGCGCACGGCCTCCTCGTAGAGGGCCTTGCGGTCGGGCTTGGGGGCGGCGACCTTCATGGGCGGCGGGGCCGGCTCGCCCTTGAACTTCTGCCAGTCACCGGTGACGCGGAGGATCGCCGCGACCGGCTCGGTGGGCTGGGCGCCGACGCCGAGCCAGTACTGCGCGCGCTCGGTGTCGACCTCGATGAAGGAGGGGTCCTCCTTGGGGTGGTACTTGCCGATCGTCTCGATGACGCGGCCCTCGCGCTTGGTGCGCGAGTCGGCGACGACGATGCGGTAGTACGGAGCACGCATCTTGCCCAGACGCATGAGCTTGATCTTGGTGGCCACGGTGGCTCGGATTCTCCTCGAACGCTGTTCGTCGGTGCTCGCCGGACGGACGCGTGGGGTTACGCCGGGGCGGAGCCATGGACACGGCCGGCGTCGGTGAGAGGGCCGCGCACCGCCGTGTTCGACGGTCCATGATGCCAGACGCCGGGAGGCGTGCAGTGACCAGCCGGGGTCTGCTCCACCACGTGGAGCCGTGGCCGCCCGACCTCGGCCGGGCCGAGCGCTCCTGGGGCCGGCTGCCGACCGCCCTCGGCGCGCAGCCTGTACCGGTCCTGGGGGCACGGCCGGTCGTGGCGCCTCGGGGAGGTCCACGTCGTCGTCGAGCGCCCACCCGACCCGTCCGCGGACATCCACCAGCGCCGCCGCCCGGGCCGGGACCACCTCGCGTTCTGAGCGGGGACCCCGGCCGACCTCGACGCCCTGGTGGCCGCGGCGCCCACCTCGAGGACGCCGATGGCTACGAGGTCGAGCTGCTCGCCGGGAGCTGACCTCGGACGGCGGCCAGGACCGCGGCGGCGGCGCCGGCCACCGGGACCTCCGACCGCTCGTCCGTGGCGCGGTCGCGCAGCTCGACCACGCCCTGCGCGAGCCCGCGGCCGACGGTGACGATCGTCGGCATCCCGAGCAGCTCGGCGTCCTTGAACTTCACGCCGGGCGACACCTTCGGCCGGTCGTCGTAGAGGACGGTCAGGCCGGCGGCGACCAGCTCGTCGGACAGCGCCCGCGCGGCCTCGAACACCGCGGCGTCCTTGCCGGTGGCGACGACGTGCACGTCGGCCGGGGCGATCTCGCGCGGCCAGACCAGGCCGAGTTCGTCGTGGGTGGACTCGGCGATCGCGGCCACGGCGCGGGAGACGCCGATGCCGTAGGAGCCCATCGTGACCGTGACGAGCTTGCCGTTCTCGTCGAGCACCTGCAGGCCCAGCGCGTCGGCGTACTTGCGGCCGAGCTGGAAGATGTGCCCGATCTCGACTCCGCGGGCCAGCTCCAGGGGGCCGGAGCCGTCGGGCGCAGGGTCGCCGGGCAGCACCTCGGCGGCCTCGACGGTGCCGTCCCAGGCGAAGTCGCGGCCGGCCACCAGGTCGAACACGTGCCTGCCGGGCTCGTTGGCGCCGGTGATCCACCGGGTGCCGGGCACCACGCGCGGGTCGACGAGGTAGCGGATGCCCGACGCGCTGTCCTTCCCGAGCACCTGCGGGCCGATGTAGCCCTTGACCAGCGCGGGGTGATGCTCGAAGTCCGCGAACGGCTCCACCTCGGCCGGTGCCAGCTGCGCCTCGAGCCGCTTGGCGTCGACGTCCCGGTCGCCCGGGATCCCGACGACGAGCGGCTCGCGCGTCCCGTCGGGGTGCACCAGCGTGACGACGACGTTCTTCAGCGTGTCCGCGGCGGTGTACCCGGCGTCGGGGAACAGCTCCCGCGCGACGGCGACCAGCGTGTCGATGGTCGGGGTGTCGGGGGTGTCCTCGACGTGCGCCTCGGGCAGCCCGTCGAGCGGGACGGGCTCGGGGACGACGGTGGCGACCGCCTCGACGTTGGCCGCGTACCCGCCGGCCGAGCGCACGAAGGTGTCCTCGCCGATCTCGGTGGGGTGCAGGAACTCCTCGCTCTTCGAGCCGCCCATCGCACCCGACATCGCCGAGACGATGACGTAGTCCAGGCCGAGCCGGTCGAAGATCCGGATGTAGGCGGCGCGGTGCGCGACGTAGGAGGCGTCCAGGCCGGCGTCGTCGACGTCGAAGGAGTAGCTGTCCTTCATCGTGAACTCGCGGCCGCGGAAGAGGCCGGCGCGGGGTCGCGCCTCGTCCCGGTACTTGTCCTGGATCTGGTAGATCGACAGCGGCAGGTCCTTGTACGACGAGTACAGGTCCTTCACCAGGAGCGTGAACATCTCCTCGTGCGTGGGGCCGAGCAGGAAGTCCACGCCCCGGCGGTCCTGCAGCCGGAAGAGGTTGGGGCCGTACTCGGTCCAGCGGCCGGTCGCCTCGTAGGGCTCGCGCGGCAGCAGCGCCGGGAAGTGCACCTCCTGGGCGCCCATCCGGTCCATCTCCTCGCGGACGACGCGCTCGACGTTGCGGAAGACGCGGTAGCCCAGCGGCAGCCAGGTGAACCCGCCGGGCGCGGCCCGCCGGATGTAGCCGCCACGCACCAGCAGGCGATGGCTGGGCACCTCGGCGTCGGCCGGGTCGTCGCGCAGGGTGCGCAGGAACAGGGAGGACATCCGCAACAGCACGGCACGAGTCTCCCAGGGCGCGCGAGCCGGTTGTGCCGCGCGGTCAGCCGCTCGCAAGGGCGTCGCAAGCACCGGCCGCGACCGTCGTCCCAACGAGCCGCCGACCGGTGGCCTGGACGCAGCCGAGAAGTCCTGGAGCTCCCCCGTGCGCACGCCCCGCCGCCTGGCCGCCTTCGCCCTCGCCTCCTGCGCGAGCGCGGCCCTCGCCGCCTGCTCGACCCCGGTCGGCGGCACGGCCACCCCGGTCCCGCAGGGGCAGGAGGCCTCGGCCGACCCGGCCACCCCGCCGGTCGAGGAGGCCGGCGACAGCGACCCCGCCCCGGGCCCGGCGCCGGAGACCGGGACCGCCGGGGACGAGGACCTCCCCGTGCCCGGCGCCGGCGTCCCGGGCGACGCGGGCCTGTGCCAGGCCGTCGTCGGCTGGTTCGGCTACGCCGGCCTGCCACTGGTCTCCGTGGACGAGGACGGCCACGTCGACCCGGCCGCCGTCGTCCCGCTGCTCGAGGCGATGCGTGACGCCCCGGCCGACCACCAGGACGCCGGCGCCCCGCTGCTGGCCGCCGCCGCCGACGTCTCGGCGGCCACCGACGAGGCGATCGACGAGCTCGGGTCGGGTGCCGACGTGTTCACCGCGTTCCAGTCGCTGACCCAGCCGGTCACCGACTTCGGGGAGGCCTGCGTCGCGGCCGGCGTGAGCGTCTGAGCCCGGCTCCCGGGGAGGGGACCGTCGTCAGACGACGCGGCCGCGGAGCACCGTGAGGACCGGGCGGGCGAGCGTGTCGAGGTCGGCGCGCGGGTCGGCGTCGTAGACGACGAGGTCGGCCGGCGCGCCCTCCTCGATGCCGGGCAGCCCCAGCCACGTGCGCGCCGACCAGGACGCGGCGGCCAGCGCGGCCTCGGGGGGCAGGCCGGCCCGGCACAGCGCGTGCACCTCGTCGGCGATGCGCCCGTGCTCGATGCCGCCGCCGGCGTCGGTGCCGGCGAACACCGGCACCCCGGCCTCGTACGCGGCCCGGACGACGGCGCCCGACTGCGCGTACAGCCGCCGCATCGTGCTCGCGTACGTGGGGAACCGCGCCTCCCCCGCCGCGGCGAACCCGGGGAAGTTCTCCACGTTGACCAGCGTCGGGACGACGGCGGTGCCCCGCGCGGCCATCTCGCCGACCAGGTCCTCGGTGAGCCCGGTGCCGTGCTCGATGCAGTCGATGCCGGCGCGGACGAGGGCGGGCAGGGCGTCGGTGCCGAAGGTGTGCGCGGTGACCCGGGCGCCCTCCTCGTGCGCCGCCGCGATCGCCTCGGTGAGCGCGTCGGCGGGCCACTCCGGCGCGAGGTCGCCCACCGACCGGTCGATCCAGTCGCCGACGAGCTTCACCCAGCCGTCGCCGCGCCGGGCCTGCACCCGCACCTCGGCGGCGAGGTCGGCGGGCTCGAGCTCGACGGCCAGCCCCGGCAGGTAGCGGCGGGTGCGGGCGATGTGCCGGCCGGCCCGGACGATCCGCGGGAGGTCGGGCTCGTCGTCCAGCGCCCGGGTGTCCACCGGCGAGCCGCAGTCGCGCAGCGCGAGCACGCCGGCGTCGCGCTCGGCCAGCGCCTGCTCCCGCAGCCCGGGGAGGTCCTCGACGAACACCCCGCCACGGCCGATGCCGACGTGGCAGTGCGCGTCGACCAGGCCCGGCAACAGCCAGCCGCCGCGCGAGACGGTCTCCGCGCCCGGCACCGGGACGAACGTCACCCGGCCGTCGCGGACCCAGAGGTCGCGGTGCTCGCCCTCGGGGAGGACGACCCCGGAGAGGTGCAGGTCCCCGGCGCTCACCGCCCGGGCCGCTCGTCCCCGAACTTGCTGAAGTCGAGCTTGCTGAGGTCCGGCAGCGCCTGGCCCGGGGGCAGCGCGGGCATCCCGCCGGGGAGGCCGCCGCCGGGGAAGCCGCCGCCCGGGGGCAGCCCCGGGGCACCCATCGGGCGACGGGCGGGGGCCTTGGCCTTCCCGCCCTTCTTGCCCTTCTTGCCCTTCGCGGACTGGGCCTGCATCTGCCGGCCGCGGGCCTTCTTGGACATCGGGCCCATGCCCGGCAGGCCCATGCTGCCGGCCATCTGGCCCATCATCTTCTGGGCCTGCCCGAAGCGCTCCAGCAGCTGGTTGACCTCGGTGACGGTCACGCCCGAGCCGTTGGCGATGCGCACCCGGCGCGACGCGTTGATGATCTTCGAGTTGACCCGCTCCTCGGGCGTCATCGAGCGGATGATCGCCGCGGTGCGGTCCAGGTCGCGGTCGTCGACCTGCTTGAGCTGCTCCTTCATCGCGCCCGCGCCGGGCAGCATGCCGAGCAGGTTGGCGATCGGGCCCATCTTGCGGATGGCCATCATCTGCTCGAGGAAGTCCTCGAGCGTGAAGCCCTCGCGGCTGACCAGCTTGCCGGCCATCTTCTCGGCCTGGTCGGCGTCGAAGGCCTGCTCGGCCTGCTCGATGAGGGTCAGCACGTCGCCCATGCCGAGGATGCGCGAGGCCATCCGCTCGGGGTGGAAGACGTCGAAGTCGGTGAGCTTCTCGCCGGTGGAGGCGAACATGATCGGCTGCCCGGTCACGTACCGGACCGACAGCGCGGCACCACCGCGGGCGTCGCCGTCGAGCTTGGTGAGGACGACGCCGGAGAAGCCGACACCGTCGCGGAAGGCCTCGGCGGTGGTGACGGCGTCCTGGCCGATCATCGCGTCGACGACGAACAGCGTCTCGTCGGGCTGCACGACGTCGCGGATGCCGACGGCCTGGGCCATCAGCTCGGCGTCGATGCCCAGGCGGCCCGCGGTGTCGACGACGACGACGTCGTGCATCGTGCGGCGGGCGTGCTCGATGGAGTCCGCCGCCACCCGGATCGGGTCGCCGACGCCGTTGCCCGGCTCGGGCGCGTAGACGTCGACGCCGGCCTGCCGGGCGACGATCGAGAGCTGGTTGACCGCGTTGGGGCGCTGCAGGTCGCAGGCCACCAGCAGCGGCGCGTGGCCCTGGCTCTTCAGCCAGCGGCCGAGCTTGCCGGCCAGCGTCGTCTTCCCGGCACCCTGGAGGCCGGCCAGCATGATCACCGTGGGCGACTGCTTGGCGAAGCGGATCCGGCGGGTCTCGCCGCCGAGGATCTCGACGAGCTCCTCGTTGACGATCTTGATGACCTGCTGGGCCGGGTTGAGCGCCTGCGACACCGTGGCACCGCGGGCCCGCTCCTTGAGCGCGGCGATGAAGGCGCGCACCACCGGCAGCGCGACGTCGGCCTCGAGCAGCGCGATGCGGATCTCACGCGCGGTGGCGTCGATGTCGGCGTCGGTCAGCCGGCCCTTGCCACGGAGGCCGGTGAAGACCTTGTCGAGCCGGTCGGAGAGTGTCTCGAACACGCGCAGTCCTCAGCAGTCACGGGCGCGTCCATGGGCCCGGACGGGCCGCGCCACCTGACCCCAGGGTATCGAGCGGGGCCACTCCCCCCGGCCGTGCGCGCCCGCGGGCAGCAGACCCACGCCGCGGACCTACGCCGCGCGCCGCACCGCTGCCGCGACGACGGCGTCGAACCCACCGAGCAGGAACGCGCCCCCGCAGTCGGTGCACACCCACTCGGGGCACTCCCCGTCATCGGTGTGCCCGTCGGCGCACGGCGGCTGCTCGAACAGGCGGTCCCCGCCGCAGGTCGGACAGGGCCACGTCCGCAGGGGCCACGTCTGCATGGGCCACGTCTGCACGGGCCACGTATCCACGGGTGCTCCCTCGACGTCGTCGGTCGCGGGACCGGTCCGTCCCGCGTCAGCCCGACGCTCGCACGGGGCACCGACAGGACCGGGCACGTCAGTCCGGCGTGTCGGACCGCCCGCTGTGCGCCGGGTCGGGTACGGCACCGCGGGAGGCGGCGGCGAGGGCCGCCTCGACCCGGGCGCGCTGCTCGGCGTCGATCGGGCAGCCGGCGGGGTTGCAGACGTAGAAGTAGTCGGCGGCGTCGGCCCCGAGCGTCTCGATGCGGGCGGAGGTGACGTCGAGCCCCTCGGCGGCGAGCGCGGCGGTGAGCCGGTACAGCAGCCCCGCCCGGTCCCCTGCGCGCACCTCCACGATGCTGGTCGCCTCCCCGCTGACCTCCGAGTCGTGCCACGAGATCCGCGGCGGCGCCGAACGGGCGGCGTCCTGCCGGTAGTCGGCCTCGCGCTGCCGCAGCCGCTCGGCCAGTGGCAGCGTCCCCTCCAGGGCCGCGCGGACGGCGTCGGCCAGGATCGTCGGCTGCGGCGCGCGGCCGAAGCGGGGCCGGACGGCGAACACCGCGGTCGTCCGGTGCCCGGAGACGTTCACCTTCGCGGCGCGGACGTCGAGCTGGTTGAGCGCCAGCACCCCGGCCAGCCGGCTGAACAGACCCGGCGCGTCGGGGGCGCCGATGGTCACCTGCTGGCCGTCGGCGACGTCCTCCACCCCCACGGTGACCGCCCCGTCCTCGGCCGCCTGGGTCACCGACGGCTCGGTCGGGTGCAGGACGGGGCCGGACTCGGCCACCGGCGTCCCGCCCAGGTGCGCCTGCACGCGCGCCACCAGGTGCGCGACCAGGTGGGCCTTCCACGGCGACCACGCCGAGACGCTCGTGGCCGCGCCGTCGGCCTGCGCCAGCGCGTGCAGCAGCTGCAGCACCTGCGCGTCGCGCCCGATGGTGTCGGCGACCCGCTCGATGGTGGCGGGGTCGTCGATGTCGCGGCGGGTGGCGGTGTCGGGCAGCAGCAGGTGGTGGCGCACCAGGGTGCCGAGGACGGCGACGTCGGCCGGGGCGAACCCCATGCGCGTGGCGACGTCCGCGGTGATGGGCTCCCCCACGACGCTGTGGTCGCCGGGCCAGCCCTTGCCGATGTCGTGCAGCAGCGCCGCGACCAGCAGCAGGTCGGGGCGGTCGACGTCGCGGGTCAGCTCGGCGGCGGCCGCGGCGGCCTCCACCAGGTGCCGGTCGACGGTGAACCGGTGCCACGGGTGGCGCTGCGGCAGCGACCGCACGTGGTCCCACTCGGGCAGCAGCCGCGACAGCAGCCCCTCCTGGTCGAGCTGCTCGAGGACCGGCACCGCCGAGCGCCCGCTGGCCAGCAGCCGCAGGAACGACCAGCGGACCTCGGCCGGCCACGGCTCGGGCACCGGCGGGGAGTGCACGGCGAGCACCTTGAGCGTGTAGGGCGAGAGCAGCAGGTCGGCACGGGCGGCCGCCGCGGCACCGCGCAGCACCAGCCCGGGGTCGGCGGCCGGGTGCGCGTCGCGGGCGAGCACGACCTCGTCGCCCTGGCGCACCACGCCCTCGGCCAGCGGCTCGCGCCGCACCCGGCGGTAGCGGGCACGCGGGCGGCGGACCAGCGCGGCCTCCACCCGCCGCCACGTGTCGTCGGCGACGAATGCCAGCCGGCGCCCGGCGAGGCTCACCTCGCGCAGCAGCACGTCCTCGTCGGCCAGCCCCAGGGCCGCGGCGACCGGGCGCTGCTCCTGCCGGACGAGGACGTCGGTGGCCCGCCCGGAGCGGCGGCGGAGCTCGTCGCGGACGTCGAGCAGGAAGGAGTAGGCCGCCTCGACCTCGGGAGAGGGCTCGTCGACCAGCTGCGCGGCGGCCACCGCGCGCAGCACCTGCCCCTCGCGCAGGCCGCCGTAGGCCTCCTTGAGGTCGGGCTCGAGGAGGAACGCCAGCTCACCGACCTGGCGGGCCCGGCCGCGGCGCAGGTCGCGCAGCTGCGGCAGCAGCCTCGACGCCGACTGCCGCCAGCTGGCCAGGGTGGCGGTGCGCAGCGAGGCCGCCAGGCCCGCGTCACCGGCGACCAGCCGGGCGTCGAGCAGCCCCAGGCCCGCCTTGACGTCGGTCGAGGCCACCGACACCGCCTCGGACACCGACCGCACCGAGTGGTCCAGCCGCACCCCGGCATCCCATATCGGGTACCAGACGGCGTCGGCGAGGCCGGCCACCTCCGGCCGGCCGTCGTGCACCAGCACGAGGTCGAGGTCGCCGTGCGGCGGGGGCTCGCGCCGTCCCAGGCTGCCCACGGCGACCAGCGCGACGCCGTCGGTGCCCGTCCGCGGCGCGCCTCCCCCGCGGGACCGGCGCGGCGGCGGCGTGCCGGCCACGGCGTCGGCCAGCAGGCCGCCCAGCCAGGCGTCGAGCACCTGCACCCGCTCGGCGCGGGGCAGGTCGGGCAGCGACCCGAGGTCCGGCACGTGTCCCCCTGCTGGTCCGGTCGGCGACGGTGGAGCGGACGGCGCCGGCCGGGGTGGTGGGGCCTCCCACCACCCCGGCCGGCCGGGCCGTCCGGCCCCGACGTCAGATGGCGTCCTCGCCGCGCTCGCCGGTCCGGACCCGCACGATCTCGTCGATCGTGGTGACCCAGACCTTCCCGTCGCCGATCTGTCCCGTGGAGGCCGACTCGACGACGGCGTCCACCACGCGGGCGGCGTCGATCTCGCCGACGACGACCTCGATGCGGACCTTGGGCACGAAGTCCACCTGGTACTCCGCACCGCGGTAGACCTCGGTGTGGCCGCGCTGGCGGCCGAAGCCCTGGACCTCGCTGACGGTCAGCCCCGTGATCCCGATCAGCTCGAGGGCGTTCTTCACGTCGTCGAGCTTGAAGGGCTTGATGATCGCGGTGACGAGCTTCATGCCCGGACCCCTTCCGTGGTCTTCGACTCGGTGTTCTTCGGCAGGGTGGCCTGGTGCAGCGCGGAGCCGCTGCCGCCACCGAGGCTGGTGAAGTCGTACCCGGACTCGGCGTGGACGACCGTGTCGATGCCGGCGACCTCGTCCTCCTCGCTGATCCGGAAGCCCATGACGGCCTTGACGACCGTGGCGATCACGAGCGTCAGGACGAAGGAGAACACGAGCACCGCACCGGCACCGACGGCCTGCCGCCAGAGCTGGTCGACGCTGCCGCCGAAGAAGAGGCTCTCCACGCCGGCCGGGGCGTCGGGGTCGGCCAGGAAGCCGATGGCGATCGTGCCCCAGAGGCCACCGACGAGGTGCACGCCGACGACGTCGAGCGAGTCGTCGTAGCCCAGCCGGTACTTCAGGCCCACGGCGAGGGCGCAGAGGACACCGGCGATGACGCCGAGGACGATCGCGCCGATCGGCGAGACCGCCGAGCAGGCCGGGGTGATGGCGACCAGGCCGGCGACCGCACCGGAGGCAGCGCCCAGCGAGGTGGCGTGCCCGTCGCGCATCTTCTCGGTGAGCAGCCAGCCGAGGATCGCCGCCGCGGTCGCGGCCAGGGTGTTGACCCAGACGACGGCGGCGGTGTTGTTGGCGGCGAGCGCGGAGCCGGCGTTGAAGCCGAACCAGCCGAACCACAGCAGGCCGGCACCGAGCATGACCAGCGGCAGGTTGTGGGGCCGCATCGCCTCGCGGCCGAAGCCGCGGCGCTTGCCGAGCACCAGCGCGAGCGCGAGGCCCGCGGCACCGGCGTTGATGTGCACCGCGGTGCCGCCGGCGAAGTCGATCGCGGCGAGGTCGTTGGCGATCCAGCCACCCACGTGGCCGGCGTCGGTGTCGAAGTCGAACACCCAGTGGGCGACCGGGAAGTACACGATCGTGGCCCACAGGCCCGCGAAGACCATCCAGGAGCCGAACCGGGCGCGGTCGGCGATGGCGCCGGAGATCAGCGCGACGGTGATGATCGCGAAGACGGCCTGGAAACCGACGAAGGCCATCGACGGCAGGCCGCCCGCCTCGCTGGTGGTGTCCTCCATGAGCCCCTTGAGGCCGAAGAACTCGCCCGGGTCGCCCAGCAGGCCGGCCCCGACGTCGTTGCCGAAGGCGACGGAGTAGCCGTAGAGCACCCACAGCACCGTGATCAGTGCCAGGGCTCCGAAGCTCATCATCATCATGTTGAGGACGCTCTTCGCGCGGACCATGCCGCCGTAGAAGAGCGCCAGGCCTGGGGTCATCAACAGCACGAGCGCCGCGCTGGTGAGGATCCAGGCGGTGTCGCCGGTGTTGACCACGGCAACCTCCTGAGGTGGGTCTGGGCCGAGGGCCGGAACGGGGAACGGTCCCCGGCGGGCCGGGGTCGGGCGGGGTCGCGGTCGCCTCCCTCCCTGGCGGCGACGCGGCGTTCACGGTGCCGGGCGGGTGTTTCCGGGGACGGCGTCGACCTGTTTCCGCACGGTGAACTCCGCGCCGCGTGTCCCGGGGGCGTGTGACGGCCGTGTTGCGGCGGTGCGTGCCGTGTCCGCCGTCACGTCCTGCACGCCCGGCGATGCGAGGTGGGTGCAGGTGCAAACCGTGTGCAATAAGGTCTCCGCGGGCGGCACCCGGTCGTCCGCGCCCCCGTGGAGGCCCCGCGTGCACGTCCCCGACGGATTCCTGGACGCCCCGACGTCCGTGGCCACCGGCGTGCTCGCCGCCGGGACGGTGGCCCTCGCCCTGCGCGGCGCCCGCCGCGAGCTCGACGAGCGCACCGCTCCGCTGGCCGGCCTCACCGCCGCCTTCGTCTTCGCGGTGCAGATGGTCAACTTCCCGGTCGGTGCCGGCACCAGCGGGCACCTCGTCGGGGGCGCGCTGACCGCGGTCCTGGTGGGGCCGTGGACGGCGGTGCTGTGCACGACCGTCGTCCTCGTCGTCCAGGCGGTGCTGTTCGCCGACGGCGGCCTCACCGCGCTCGGCACGAACGTCACGCTGATGGGCCTGGTCGCCGTCGGCGCCGGCTACGGGGTGTTCCGGCTGCTGGTGGCCCTGCTGCCGCGCACCCGCGGGGGGCTGCTCGCCGCGGCCGGGGCCGGGGCGTTCGTCTCGGTGCCGGCGGCCGCGCTGGTGTTCGTGGGGCTGTTCGCCGTCGGCGGGGTCGCCGACGTGCCCCTGGGGGCGGTGGCCGCGGCCATGGGCGGCGTCCACGTGCTGATCGGGATCGGCGAGGCGGTGATCACCGTCGCCGTGCTGGGCGCGGTGCTGTCGGTGCGGCCCGACCTGGTCCACGGCGCCGCGCACCTGCGCCGCCCGGCCGACCTGGCCACCCGCCCGGGGCTGCACGCCGAGGAGGCCGTGCGATGAGCCGCCGTCGCGGTCTGTGGCTGGCCGGCCTGCTGGTCACCCTCGTCGTCGCCGGGTTCGTCAGCTACCACGCCAGCTCCTCCCCCGACGGTCTGGAGTGGGCCGCGGGCGAGACCGGCTTCGCCGACACCGCCCGCGACAGCGCCACCGCGGGCTCGCCGCTCGCCGACTACGCCGTCGCCGGTGTCGACGACGGCCGGCTCTCCGGCGGGCTCGCCGGCGTCGCCGGTGTCGCGGTGACCCTCGTGCTCGCCGGGGGCCTCACCCTGGTGCTGCGCCGCCGGACCGGCCGCCCGGCCGTCGACGCCGCGGCCGGACCCGCCCGGGACTGACGTGGGCGCCGGGCACGGCGGCCCGCTGGGCGCGGCCTACGTCGCGGGCGGCAGCGTGGTGCACCGCCTCGAGCCGCACGTGAAGCTGGTCGCCGTCCTGGCGTTCGCGCTGGTCGTCGTCGCCACCCCGGTGCACGCCCCCTGGGCGCCGGCCGCCTACGCCGGGTACGCCGCCCTGGTCCTCGGCGCGGCCGCCGTCGCCCGGGTGCCGGCCGGGCGGCTGGCCCGCGGGCTGGTCGTCGAGGTGCCGTTCCTCGTCTTCGCGCTGCTGCTCCCCGTCGTGTCCCGCGGGCCGCGGGTCGAGGTGCTGGGCCTGTCGCTGTCGCAGAGCGGACTCGCTGCCGGCGGCGGGCTCCTGGCCAAGGCGACGCTGTCGGTGCTGGCCGCCACGGTGCTGGCCGCCACCACCGAGCCGCGGGAGCTGGTGCGCGGGCTGCAGCGGCTGCGGCTGCCGGCCCTGCTCGTGCAGATCCTGTCGTTCATGGTCCGCTACGCCGACGTCGTCGGCGGCGAGCTGCGGCGGATGAGGGTGGCGCGGGAGTCGCGCGGCTTCCGCGGCCGCGGGCCCGGGGCGCTGCGCGTCGTGGCCGCCGGCGCCGGTGCGCTGTTCGTGCGCTCCTACGAGCGCGGCGAGCGGGTGCACCTGGCGATGCTGTCGCGGGGGTACACCGGCGCGCTGCCGGCCGGCCCGGCCGCCGCCGTGCCCGCGCGGGCGTGGCTGGTCGCGCTGAGCCTGCCCCTGACCGCCGCCGCGGTGCTCGCGGCGGGGATGCTGCTGGGGTGAGCACCGCCCCCGCAGCCCTGCTCGTCGAGGACCTGGCCTTCGCCTACCCCGACGGTCACCAGGCGCTGTTCGGCGTGGACCTGCGGCTGGACCCCGGCGAGCGGGTGGCGCTGCTCGGACCCAACGGCGCGGGCAAGACGACGCTCGTGCTGCACCTCAACGGCATCCTCTCCGGCGGGCGCGGCCGGGTGACCGTCGGCGGGTTGCCGGTGCGGAAACGGGACCTCCCGGAGGTGCGCCGGCGGGTCGGGATCGTCTTCCAGGACCCCGACGACCAGCTGTTCATGCCCACCGTGGGCGAGGACGTCGCCTTCGGGCCGCGCAACCTCGGCCTGCCCGAGCCGGAGGTCGCCGCCCGGGTGGCCGTGGCGCTGGAGCAGGTCGGGATGGCCGGGTCCGCCGACCGGCCGCCGCACCACCTGTCGTTCGGCCAGCGCCGCCGGGTCGCCGTCGCCACCGTGCTGTCGATGCACCCGGAGGTGCTGGTGCTCGACGAGCCGTCGTCGAACCTCGACCCGGCCGGCCGGCGAGAGCTGGCCGAGGTCCTCACCGGCCTGCCGGTGACCATGCTGATGGTCACGCACGACCTGCCCTACGCCCTGCAGCTGTGCCCGCGCTCGGTGGTCCTCGACGGCGGCGTGGTGGTGGCCGACGGGCCGACCCGCGACCTGCTCGCCGACGCCGATCTGCTCGCCGCCCACCGCCTCGAGCTCCCGTTCGGCTTCGACCCCACCCGGGTGTAGCGCCCCGCCGTCAGTCGGCGCCGCCGACCAGCCCCTCGGCGAAGGCCTCCGGCTCGAACGGCGCGAGGTCGTCGGCGCCCTCCCCCAGCCCGATGAGCTTCACCGGGATGCCGAGTTCACGCTGCACCGAGACGACGATCCCGCCCTTGGCCGTGCCGTCGAGCTTGGTGAGCACCACGCCGGTGACGTCGACGGCGGAGGTGAACACCCGCGCCTGCACGATGCCGTTCTGGCCGGTGGTCGCGTCGAGGACGAGCAGCACCTCGGTGACCGGGCTCTGCTTCTCCACGACCCGCTTGATCTTGCCGAGCTCGTCCATGAGGCCGGACTTGGTGTGCAGCCGGCCCGCGGTGTCGACGACGACGGTGTCGACCTCGGCCTCGACGCCGGTGCGCACCGCCTCGAAGGCCACGGACGCGGGGTCGGCACCCTCGCGGCCGCGGACCGTGAGCACGCCCACCCGCTCGCCCCACGTCTCGAGCTGGTCGGCGGCCGCGGCGCGGAACGTGTCGGCGGCGCCGAGGACGACGCTCTTCCCGTCGCCGACGAGGACGCGGGCGATCTTGCCGACCGTCGTCGTCTTCCCCGCGCCGTTGACGCCGACGACGAGGACGACGCCGGGCCGCCCCTCGCGCCGGTCGGTGCCCAGGCGGCGGTCCAGGTCGGGGCCGAGGACGGCGGTGAGCTCGCGGACCAGCAGCGCGCGCAGGTCCGCGGGCGAGCCGGTGGCCAGCACCATCGACTGGGTGCGCAGCCGCTCGACGATCTGCGTGGTCGCCGCGACGCCGACGTCGGCGGCCAGGAGCGTCTCCTCGACCTCCTCCCAGTCGTCCTCGGTCAGCCGCTCGCGGGCGAGCACGGTGAGCAGGCCGCGGCCCAGCGAGGACTGCGAGCGGGCCAGCCGGGAGCGCAGCCGCACCAGCCGGCCGGCCGACGGCGGCGGCGTCTCGAACGCCAGGCCCGGCTCGGGCTCGGCCGGCGGCAGGTCGACGACCGGCGGCGCCTCCGGCGAGACGGGCTCGACCGGGGCCAGGCCCTGACCGGACGCGGTGGCGCCCGCGGGCCGGTCCTCGACCGGCGGGGCGGCGGGCGGGCGCGGCCGGGTGAGCGTCGTGCCCGAGACCGCGTCGTCGTCCAGGCGGGTGGTGCGGCGGCCGCGGCCGACCAGCAGGCTCACCCCGAGGACCAGGGCCACGAGGAGGATCGCGATCGCGATCAGCACGAACTCCATGCGCCCATCCTCCCAGTCCGCGCACGCAGGGTCCTGGGCGGAACCCGGGCCGGTGGGCCAGGCTGACGGCATGCCGCTGCCCCAGGGAGACACCCCGACCCTCCTGATCGGCCCGCTCCTGCGGCACGTCGACCCCGTGTCGGCGACCGTGTGGGTGGAGACCGACCGCCCGTGCACCGTCGACGTCCTCGGGCGGACCGCGCGCACCTTCCGCGCGGGCCGGCACCACTACGCCCTCGTCGTCGTCGAGGGGCTGGAGCCGGGCAGCACGACGCCCTACGAGGTGCGCCTCGACGGCTCCCGCGTGTGGCCGGAGGAGAGCTCGCCGTTCCCGCCGAGCCGGATCCGCACGCCCGGGCGGCCGGGGCCCTTCCGGCTGGCCTTCGGCTCCTGCCGCTACGCCGCGCCGAGCACCGTCGACCTCGACGAGGACATCCCGCCCGACGCGCTCGACGCCTACGCCGAGCGGGTGGCCGCGCTGCCGGAGGACGAGTGGCCCGACGCGCTCGTGATGCTCGGCGACCAGGTCTACGCCGACGAGCTGACCACGGCCACGCGCCGATGGCTGGGCCTGCGCCGCGGCGAGCCGGTGCCCGAGGACGCGCAGACGCGGGACTTCGAGGAGTACACCCGCCTCTACGCGGAGTCCTGGAACGACCCGCAGGTCCGCTGGCTGCTGTCGACGATCCCGTCGTCGATGGTGTTCGACGACCACGAGATGATCGACGACTGGAACACCTCGGCCGCCTGGCGCCGCGAGGTGACCGCGACCGACTGGTGGGACGACCGGATCGCCGGCGGGCTGGCCAGCTACTGGGTCTACCAGCACCTGGGCAACCTCTCCCCCGCCGAGCTGGCGGAGAACACGACGTGGCAGGCGGTGCGCGCGCAGCCCGCCGGCACCGACGCCGAACCGCTGCTCCGGGAGATGGCGCTGGCCGCCGACCGCGATCCGCACACGGTGCGCTGGAGCTACGTGCGGCACTGGGGCGACGCGCGGCTGCTGATGGTCGACAGCCGCGCCGGGCGGGTGCTCGAGGAGCAGGGCCGCCGGATGGTCGACGACGTCGAGTTCACCTGGGTCGAGGACCAGATGCGCGAGGCGGTCGAGGACGGCGTCAGCCACCTGCTGGTCGGCACGTCGCTGCCCTGGCTGCTCCCCCACGCCATCGACTCGATCGAGCGGTGGGACGAGGCGCTGGCCGTCCGGCACGAGGGCCGGCTGCTGGGACGGGCCGCGGAGAAGCTGCGCCAGGCCGCCGACCTCGAGCACTGGGCGGCCTTCGGCGCCTCCTTCGACCGGCTGGCCGCCGCCCTGCTGACCGTGGCCCGCGGCGAGCACGGGCGGGCGCCGGCGACGGCGCTGGTGCTCTCCGGCGACGTCCACCACGCCTACGCCGCCGAGGTGGTCTCACCCGGCGGGCTGTCCGGGCGGGTGCACCAGCTCACGGTCTCGCCGCTGCACAACCAGGCGCCGCACCCGATCCGGGTCGGCTTCCGCATCGGGTGGAGCCGCTGGGCGCGGCGCTTCACCGGCGCGATCGCGCGGGCGGCGCGGGTGCGCCCCGTCTCGGTCGAGTGGGTGAAGGCGGCCGGGCCGTACTTCGGCAACCAGGTGGGCGAGCTGGTCCTCGACGGGCGGGAGGCGCGCTTCGTGCTGCACGTCAGCGACCACCGCCCCGAGGGCGGGGAGGGCCTGCAGCAGGTGCTCGACCTGCCGCTCACCGATCCGGTCCCGGCGGAGGTGGCGGGCGTCCCGGGATGACAGGCTGACGGGGTGACCGATCCCCACGGCCTCAAGCCGGCCCCCGGTCCCGACCAGCCGCCGATCCCGGTGCGCCTGGTCACCTTCAACACCCACCACGGCGTGGGCCACGACCGCCGGCACGACCTCCCCCGCCTGGCGAAGGTGCTCGCCGCCGCCGACGCCGACGTCATCTGCCTGCAGGAGGTCGACCGGCACTTCGGCGACCGCAGCGAGGACGTCGACCAGGCGCTGCTGCTCTCGCGCGCGCTGGACATGCAGCTGGCCTGGGGCCCGGCCATCGACCAGGAGCGCCCCGGCGACCAGCCGCGCCGTCAGTACGGCAACGCGCTGCTGTCCCGGCTGCCGATCCTCGTCAGCGACGTCCACCCGCTGCCCGGCAGCGGGGAGCCGCGCAGCGCGCTGCGCACCCTGATCGAGCTCGACGGCGGCGCGCTGTGGGTGACCACCACCCACCTGACCACCCGGTCGGCCGACGAGCGCGCCGCGCAGGCCGCCCTGCTGCGCGGCCTGTTCGAGGACCCGATGGCGACCGGCGTGGTGGTCGGCGACCTGAACGCCGCCCCCGACGCCCCGGAGCTCGCCGCGCTGCGCGAGGGGTTCGCCGACGCCTGGGGCCTGGCGCACGAGCGCGACGACCAGGCGCGCTGGCGGTTCTGGCAGCGCCAGGAGGGCCTCACGCACCCGGCGCGCGCGCCGCACGCGCGCATCGACCAGGTGTGGGTGACCCGGGGCATCGGGGTGGCCGGCGCGCGGGTGCTCGACGGCGCGGGCGCGTCGGACCACCTGCCGCTCGCCGTCGACCTGCTGGTCCCCTCCGGCGTCTGAGCGGGCTGAGATGGCCGTACCTGTCGCTCGGGTCAGGTGGTGGAGGCGTCGCGGAGGCGCTGGCTGATGACGCCGGTGATGCCGTCGCCGCGCATGCTCACGCCGTAGAGGGCGTCGGCGATCTCCATCGTCCGCTTCTGGTGGGTGATGACGATCAGCTGCGACGTCGCCCGGAGCTGCTCGACGAGGGTGAGCAGCCGGCCGAGGTTGACGTCGTCGAGCGCGGCCTCCACCTCGTCGAGCACGTAGAACGGCGAGGGCCGCGCGCGGAAGATCGCCACCAGCAGAGCGACGGCGGTCAGCGAGCGCTCGCCGCCGGACAGCAGCGAGAGCCGCTTGACCTTCTTGCCCGGCGGGCGGGCCTCGATCTCCACGCCGGTGGTGAGCATGTCCTCGGGGTCGGTGAGCACCAGCCGCCCCTGGCCGCCGGGGAACAGGGTGGCGAAGACGCCCTCGAACTCGCGCGCGACGTCGGCGAAGGCGGCGGCGAAGACGTCGTGGATGCGCCCGTCCACCTCGCGGACGACGGTCAGCAGGTCCCGGCGCGTGGCCCGGAGGTCCTCCAGCTGCGTGGCGAGGAAGGTGTGCCGCTCCTCCAGCGCCGCGAACTCCTCCAGCGCCAGCGGGTTGACCTTGCCGAGCGTGCCGAGGTCGCGCTCGGCGCGGGCCGCGCGGCGCTCCTGCGCGGCGCGGTCGTAGGGCAGCGGCGCCGGCTCGGCCTCGCCCGCGGCCTCGGCTGCGGCCAGCTGCGCGGGCGTCGGCGGCACCGGCGCGGCCGGCCCGTACTCGGCCACCAGCGTGGGCAGGTCGACGCCGAACTCCTCGGCCGCCCGCTCCTCCAGCGCCTCGATGCGCAGCCGCTGCTCGGCACGGGCCACCTCGTCGCGGTGCACCTCGCCGGTGAGCCGCTCGAGCTCGGCGGTGGCGGCGCGGACCCGGGTGCGGACGTCGAGCAGCTCGGCCTCGCGGGCGGTGCGCTGCCGGGCCAGCTCGTCGCGCTCGGCGGCGGCCCGCTCCAGCGAACCGGCCAGCGCGGTCAGCGCCTCCTCCGCGCCGGCGCGCACCCGGGCGGCGACCTCCGCACCCCGGCGGCGGGCCAGCCGGGCCGCCTCGGCCCGCTCGCGGGCGGCGCGCTCCTGGCGGGCCTGCCGGCGCAGCGCCTCGGCCCGCCCGGACAGCGCGCGGGCCCGCTCCTCCGCCGTGCGCACCGCGAGCCGCGCCTCGGTCTCGGCCTGCCGGGCCGCGGCCACCTCGAGTCGCAGCCGGTCGCGCTGCCCGGAGTCGGGCTCCTGCTCGACCGGCGCGGCCTCGGCGTCGGCGAGCCGGGCCTCGAGCCCGGCCAGCGCCGCCTGCGACTCCTCCAGCGCGCGCTCGGCCCGGCGCTGCGCGGCGGCCGTGCGCTCCGCCTCGGCGGCGGCCGAGCGCGCCGCGGCGCCGAGCTCGGCGAGCTCGGCGGCCACCCTCGAGCGGCTGCGGTCGGCGGCCTGCCGGGCGGCCAGCGCGGTCTCGACGGCGGCCGAGCGCTCCCGTGCGGTCTCCCGGGCGGCGGCCAGGCGGTCGGCGAGGTCGGCGGCGCGGGCGCTGGCGCCGCCGAGCTCCCGCTCGGCCTCCTCGACGCGGGCGCGCACCTCCAGGCCGGAGGGGGCGTTCGTGGCACCGCCGGTGGCCTGGTCGGCGCCCACGAGGTCGCCGTCGGCGGTGACCGCGCGGACGGAGGGGGAGGTGGCGACCAGCGCGGCGGCCGCCCCCAGGCTCGGGACGACGGCCACGCGGTCCAGTGCCCGCGCCAGCGCCGGCCACAGCTCGTCGGGGGCCTCGACGAGGTCGAGGGCCCAGCGCAGGCCCTCGGGCAGCACCGGCCAGCCTTCGCGCGGCGGCGGCTGCGACCCCCCGGCGACCAGCAGCGCCGCGCGGCCACCGCCGACGTCGCGGAGGTGCGCGAGCGCGTCGACGGCGCCGGTGACCCCGGAGACGGCGACCGCCTCGGCCAGCCCGTCGAGCGCCGCGGCCAGCGGCACCTCGGCACCCGGTGCCACGGTGATCTGCCCGGCGACCGGCCCGAGGACGCCGGCCAGCCCGCCGGACGCACCCGCGGACACCACCGCCGCGACGCCGTCGACGGGGGCCAGGCCCTGCGCGAGGGTGTCGCGGCGGGCGGCCCAGGAGGCGCGGTCGCGCTCGGCGGCCCGTTCGGCGTCGGCGAGCTCGGTGACCGTGCGCACGGCCGCGGCGTGCGCGGCGACCGCGTCGGTGTGCGCGGTGACCAGCGCGGCGTCCTCGTCGTCGGCGTCGGCGACGGTCGCCCGCCGCCCGGCCAGCCGCGCCTCGGTCGCCTCGGCCCGCCCGGCGGCCTCCGCAGCGGCCTGGGCCAGCCGCTGCGCCTCGGCCTGCCCGGCGGTGGCCCGGGAACGCCCGGCCGCGACCTTCCCCGACAGCCGGGCCAGCCCCTCGCGGCGGTCGGCCAGGGCGCGGGTGGCGGCCACCCAGGCGCGCTCCTCGGCGGCCAGCGCCTCGTCGAGCGCGGCGCGGGCGGTGACGGCGGTGGCCAGCCGGCCGCGCTCGGCCACGAGGCCGGCGGCGAGCTCGGCCTCGGTGGCGGCGACCCGGTCGGCCTCGGCCTCGAGCTGCTCGGGGTCGCGGCCGCCGGCTGCGGCGGGCGCGGCGGCCAGGAGGTGGCGCTGGCGCTCCGCGGCGAGCTGCGCGATGCCGCGGAACCGCTCGGTGAGCGCCGACAGCCGGTACCAGGTGTCCTGCGCGCCGCCCAGCCGCGGCGCGTCGGCGGCGAGGGCCGACTCCAGCGCGCTCTCCCGCCGCGAGATCCCGGTCAGCTCCGCCTCGACCACGGCGCGCCGCTCGCGGGCGGCGGTCTCGTCGGCGACGTCCTCGGCCAGCGCGTCGCGCAGCGCGACCAGGTCGTCGGCGAGCAGCCGGAGGCGGGCGTCGCGCAGCTCGGCCTGCACGCCAGCGGCGCGGCGGGCCGCCTCCGCCTGGCGGCCCAGCGGCTTGAGCTGGCGGCGCAGCTCCGCGGTGAGGTCGGCCAGCCGGTCGAGGTTGGCCTGCATCGCGTCGAGCTTGCGGAGCGCCTTCTCCTTGCGCTTGCGGTGCTTGAGGACCCCGGCGGCCTCCTCGACGAAGGCGCGGCGGTCCTCAGGGCGGCCGGACAGGACGGCGTCGAGCTGCCCCTGGCCGACGATGACGTGCATCTCGCGGCCGATGCCGGCGTCGCTGAGCAGCTCCTGGACGTCGAGCAGGCGCACCTTGTCGCCGTTGATCTCGTACTCGCTCTCGCCGGAGCGGTACATCCGGCGGGTGACCGAGACCTCGGTGTAGTCGATCGGCAGCGCGCCGTCGGCGTTGTCGATGGTGAGGGTCACCTCGGCCCGGCCGAGGGCCGGGCGGCCGGCGGTGCCGGCGAAGATGACGTCCTCCATCTTGCCGCCGCGCAGCGACTTGGCGCCCTGCTCGCCCAGGACCCAGGCGATGGCGTCGACGACGTTGGACTTGCCCGAGCCGTTGGGCCCGACGACGGCGGTGATGCCCGGCTCCAGACGGAGCGTCGTCGGGGACGCGAAGGACTTGAAGCCCTTGAGCGTCAGGCTCGACAGGTGCACGGGAGCGGCAGCCCAGTCCCGCCGGCGCAGGAGGCCGGGACGGGCGGTGCGGAGGGGCTTACGCCAGCGCCGGCTCGGCCTTGTCGCGGGTCAGGCTGAGCAGCTCGTGGGCGATGACGGCGTCGCGCTGGGCCCGCAGCTCGGCCAGCTCCTGCTCCAGGCGGCGCACCCTGGCGCGCAGGACCGCGTTCTCGTCCATCACGCGGAGCTCCGCGGGCGGTACGACGGAACCGAAGAGGGCCTTGGCCATGGCGAGAACGGCCTTTCCGACAGCGAGAGGGGGTGCCCGCCGCCCCGGGAGGTCGGTCGGCGCGGGCTCGGTGACCCCAGGGTGACACCACTGGACACGCTGGTCAACGGCGGGCCGGAGCGCCGCCGCGTCGAGGGGGTGTTCCTTGCGTCACGCCGTGGTGAACCCGCGTCCCCCCTGCACCGGGCGGTCCTCCTCCACCACGCCGGTCACCCGGCCGGGAGCGTCCGGGCCCTGCAGCGCCGCGACGACGGCGCGGACACCGTCGGCGGGCCCCTCGAGCTCGACCTCGACCCGGCCGTCGGGCAGGTTGCGGGCGGATCCCGACAGCCCGGCGTCGGTGGCCAGGCCGCGGACGAACCACCGGTAGCCGACGCCCTGCACGTGCCCGGAGACCAGCGCGTGCACCCGGACCCCGCTCACGACCTGCGGGTCCTCGGCTCTGCCGACGGCCGCCGGGTCCGCGGGGCCGGCTGGCAGACCGGGCAGCTGTAGCTCGACCGGTTCATGAACGACTCCCGGGTGATCGGCGTGCCGCACCGCGGGCAGGGCCGGTCGGCCTGGCCGTAGACGGCGAGGAAGCGGGAGAAGTACCCGCTCTGCCCGTTGACGTCGACGTAGAGCGAGTCGAACGAGGTGCCGCCCTGCGCCAGCGCCTCGCCGAGCACGCTGCGCACGCCGTCGAGCAGGTCGGCGACCTGGGCGCGGGTGAGCCGGTCGG
Source organism: Geodermatophilus amargosae (assembly GCF_041028265.1). GTDB lineage: Bacteria > Actinomycetota > Actinomycetes > Mycobacteriales > Geodermatophilaceae > Geodermatophilus > Geodermatophilus amargosae_A. Next base: position 357,486 of record NZ_JABGCW010000004.1, on the reverse strand, counting down.
TGGGGCGGGTGCCGTGCAGGCGGGCCCGCCACAGCGACTCGTCGGCGTAGATGTTGCCGACGCCGCCGATCAGCGTCTGGTCCAGCAGCGCCCGCTTGACCTCCGTCCTCCGGCGGCGCAGCGCCGCGCTGAAGGCCGCCTCGTCGAACGAGGGGTCCAACGGGTCGATCGCGATGTGCGCCAGCCGCGACGGGATGCCCTCGCCCTCGGCGTCCTCCACCGCCAGCCCGCCGAACGTCCGCTGGTCGACGAAGCGCAGCTCGCGGCCGCCGTCGGTGAAGGTGAACCGGGCCCGCAGGTGGGTCTCGCGGGGCCGGGCGGGCTTCTCCACCAGCAGCTGCCCGCTCATGCCGAGGTGGGCGACCATCGCCCGGCCGGCGGGCGTCCCGTCGGCCTCGGCCAGCGGCAGCCACAGGTACTTGCCGCGGCGGTGCGCGGCGCTGAACGTGCGCCCGGTGAGCGCGGCGACGAAGTGGTCGGCGCCCTCCAGGTGGCGGCGGACCGCGCGCGGGTGGTGCACCTCGACGGCGGCCACGGTGCGCCCGGCGACCCAGCGCTCCAGGCCACGCCGCACCACCTCGACCTCGGGCAGCTCGGGCACGGCTCAGTCCCCGGAGGGCGCCCGGCCGGCGGGCAGCCCGTCGGCACTGACGGCGCGCCACGCGGCCTCGGCGGCCTCCTGCTCCGCGGCCTTCTTGGTGCGCCCGCGTCCGCGGCCGCGCACGACGCCGGCCAGCGAGACGGCGGCGGTGAACGTCTTGGCGTGCGGCGGGCCCTCGTCGGTGACGTCGTAGACGGGAGCACCCAGGCCGTGGGCGGCGCCGAGCTCCTGGAGGCTGGTCTTCCAGTCCAGGCCGGCGCCGCGGGTGGCCGACTCCACCAGGAGCGGGTCGAACAGGCGGTGCACGATCGCGCCGGCGGCGTCCAGGCCCAGGCCCAGGTGGCACGCGCCGATCAGCGCCTCGAGGGCGTCGGCGAGGATCGAGTCCTTCTCCCGGCCGCCGGTGGTCTCCTCGCCGCGGCCCAGCAGCAGGTGCGGGCCGAGCCCCCCGTTCCCCAGCCGCCGGGCGACCGCGGCCAGCGAGGTCATGTTGACCACCGAGGCGCGCAGCTTGGCCAGCCGGCCCTCGGGGAGGTCGGGCTGGCTGCGGTAGAGCTCGTCGGTGACGACCAGGCCGAGCACGGCGTCGCCCAGGAACTCCAGGCGCTCGTTGGTGGGCAGCCCGCCGTTCTCGTAGGCGTACGAGCGGTGGGTCAGTGCCAACGACAGCAGGCCGCCGGGCAGCTCGACGCCGAGGGCGTCGAGCAGCCAGGCGGCTGCGCGGTCGTCGTGGGCGCTGCCCACCTCGGGGAACCGGCTCAGGGCCGGGTCAGACCGAGAGGACCTGGCGGCCGGCGTGCTGGCCGCAGTTCGGGCAGGCCTGGTGCGGCGGCTTGAGCTGGCCGCAGGCGCGGTTCGGGCAGGGGCTGAGCGTGGGGGCGCTCGCCTTCCACTGCGACCGGCGGGCGCGGGTGTTGGCGCGGGACATCTTCCGCTTCGGGACGGCCACGGTCAGTTCTCCTCAGGGTCGCCCGGACGGTCGGTGACCGCTCCGGTGGTGAAACGGCCGGCGAGGCCGGCCCAGCGGGGGTCGACCAGCTCGTGGGAGTGGTCGGCCGGCAGGTCGTCGAGGCGCTGGCCGCAACCGGAGCACAGTCCGGCGCAGTCCTCGGTGCAGGTGGGCGAGAGGGGCAGGGCGAGGACGACGGTGTCGCGGACCATCGGCTCGAGGTCGATGCGCTCGCCCTCGACGAGACGGACCTCGTCCTCCTCGCTGGTGGCCTCGGTGGTGCTGCCCGGGTAGGCGTAGAGCTCCTGCACGTCGAGCTCCAGGACGTCCTCGAACGGGTCCAGGCAGCGCGCGCACTGGCCGTCGACGGGGGCCTCGATCTCGCCGGAGACGAGCACGCCCTCCATGACCGACTCCAGGCGCAGCCGCAGGTGCACCGGCGCGCCCTCGGGCACGCCGACGAGCTCGAGCCGCCAGCCCGCGGGCGCGGGGACGGTCCGGTCGAGCTCGTGCAACGAGCCGGCGCGGCGGCCGAGCTCGCGCAGCTCCACGGTCCAGGGGTTGGCACCGGGGCGCCGGACGTCGGTGGACGCGGCGCCGGGGCGATCGGCAGGTGCGGCAGGCATGTCGGTACTCGCGGTCGTCAGTGGGAGGGGATCCGTCCGGGGTCGAACACCGGCGGCCGGACCAGCAACCGAGACTACCCGATCCCCGACCGGGAACGGCCGGCCCGGTGAGGGGACGGAGGCGGCTCCGCCGCTCAGGCGTCCCGGAGCGTCTCGCGGGCCTTCTCGACCGAGCGCAGCATCCGCTCCAGCGTGGTGCCGAAGTCGGCCAGGCGGGTGTCGACGTACTCGTCGACCTCGGCCCGCATCCGGTTGACCTCGGCCACGGTCTGCGCGCCCAGCTCGTCGGAGCGGCTGACCGCGCCGCGGTAGACCTCGGTCTCGGTGACCAGCCGCTCGTGCTCGACCTGCGCGGCGGCGATCATCTCGGCCTGCTGCGCCTGCGCGTCGGCCAGCAGCGCCTCGTGGTGGGCCTGCGCCTCGGCGAGCAGGGCCTCGGCCTCCGCCTCCGCCTGGGCCAGCACGGCCTCGGCCTCGGCCTGGGCGCGGGCGAGGAGCTCGTCGCGCTGCCGCCGGGCGGTGCCGAGGACCTCCTCGCGCTGGCGTCGGGCGGAGGCGACCAGCCGGTCGGCCTCCTCGCGGGTGCGGCCGGTGAGCTGCTCGGCCTCGGCCTGTGCCTGCTCGAGGATCTCGGTGCGCTGCTCGACGATCGCCCCGGCGGCGTGCACCTCGTCGGGCAGGTTCTCCCGCAGGTCGTCGAGCAGGTCGAGCAGGTGGTCGCGCGGCACCATGCACGAGCTCGACATGGGCACGCTGCGCGCGTTCTCGATGACCCGGCTGAGTTCGTCGACGGTCTCGTAGAGCCGGTAGACGACCTCCGTCACGACTCGGCCCGCTTGGCCAGGAGCCGGTCGAGGACGCCCTTGGGCACCAGCCGTGAGACGTCGCCGCCGAAGACCGCGATCTGCTTGACCAGGCTGGAGGACAGGTGGCCGACCTGCGGCGCGGTGGGGACGAACAGCGTCTCGACGCCGGCCAGCTCGCGGTTCATCTGCGCCATCTGCAGCTCGTACTCGAAGTCGCCCACGGCACGCAGGCCCTTGACCACCACCGGGACGTCGTGGCTGAGGCAGTAGTCGACGAGCAGGCCGCTGAAGCTGTCGACGACGACGTTCGGCAGGTCCTCGACCGCCTCGCGCAGCAGCTCCATGCGCTCGTCGACGGTGAAGAACCCCGCCTTGCCGGGGTTGACCAGCACGGCGACCACGAGCTCGTCGTAGAGCGCGGCCGCCCGGGCGATGACGTCGACGTGACCGTTGGTGACCGGGTCGAACGACCCGGGACACACCGCTCGCCTCACGGGAGGCGACCGTACCGGAGCAGGGCCTCTCCGTAGCGGCGGTCGCGGATCCCGATGAGGGGTGTCGGCCACTCGAAGGGCTCCTCGCGGGAGGACCGCTCGACGACGACGACCGCGTCCGGGGCGAGCCACCCGCCCGTGACCAGCGCGGCGAGCACGCCGCGCACCTCCTCGGCGGGGACGGTGTAGGGCGGGTCGGCGAGCACGAGGTCGAAGCGGGCCGGCGGCGCGCCGCCGACGACGGTGGGCACCGAGCCCGGGACCACGCGCGCACCCGGCAGGCCGACGGCGGCGACGTTGGCGCGCAGCACCGGCAGCACGCGGGGGCCGTTCTCGACGAGCACGACCTCGGCCGCGCCGCGGGAGAGCGCCTCGAGGCCGAGCGCCCCGGAGCCGGCGTAGAGGTCGAGGACGCGGGCGCCGTCGAGGTCGAGCAGGGTGCCGAGGCTGTTGAACATGCCCTCGCGGGCGCGGTCGCCGGTGGGCCGCACCCCGCTGGGCGGAACCGTGAGCCGCCGTCCCCGGGCGATGCCGGAGATCAGGCGGGTCATGCCTTCTCGAGGTAGGTCGCGCGCTCGTCGGTGGCCAGCGCGGCGACCTCCGCGGCCAGGCCCGGGTGGTCGGCCAGCCCGCCGCCGGTGGCCAGCAGCTCGGTCGCCTCGGCGCGGGCGGTGGCGATGAGCTCCTCGTCCTCGAGCAGGGACAGCAGCCGCAGCGTCGAGCGCTTGCCGGACTGGACGGCGCCGAGGACGTCGCCCTCGCGGCGGGTCTCGAGGTCCAGGCGGGCGAGCTCGAAGCCGTCGGAGGTGGCGGCGACCGCGGCCAGCCGCTGCCCGGTCGCCGTCGTCTCCCGGGCCTCGGTGACCAGCAGGCACAGGCCCCGGTGCTTGCCCCGGGCGACGCGGCCGCGCAGCTGGTGCAGCTGGCTCACGCCGAAGCGGTCGGCGTCCATGACGACCATGACGGTGGCGTTGGGCACGTCCACGCCGACCTCCACGACCGTCGTCGCGACGAGGACCTGCGTCTCGCCGGAGGCGAAGGCCCGCATGCGGGCCTCCTTGTCCTCGGGCGCGAGCCGGCCGTGCAGGACGTCGATGCGCAGTCCCGCCAGCGGGCCCTCGCGCAGCCCCTCGGCGACGTCGAGGACGGCCAGCGGCGGGCGCCGGTCGTCCTCGCCGCCCTTCTCCGGAGCGCCGTCGGCGTCCTCGGGGGCGTCGGTCTCGGCGCTGCCGGTGTCGTCGTCACCGATCCGCGGGCACACGACGTAGGCCTGCCGGCCGGCGGCGACCTCCTCGCGCACCCGCTCCCAGGCGCGGCCGAGCCAGGCCGGCTTGTCGCTGACCGGCACCACCGAGCTGGCCACGCCGCCGCGGCCGCTGGGCAGCTGGCGCAGCACGGAGGTCTCCAGGTCGCCGTAGACGGTCATCGCGACGGTGCGCGGGATGGGCGTGGCGGTCATGACCAGCACGTGCGGCGGGCGGTTGCCCTTGGCGCGCAGGGCGTCGCGCTGCTCGACGCCGAAGCGGTGCTGCTCGTCGACGACGACCAGGCCGAGGTCGGCGAAGTCGACGCCCTCCTGCAGCAGCGCGTGGGTGCCGACGACGATGCCGGCGCTGCCGTCGGCCACCGCGGCGCGCGCGGCCCGGCGGGCGACGGCCTTGAGCGAGCCGGTGAGCAGCACCACCTTCGTGCCCGCGGGGTCGCCGTCGAGCTCGCCGGCGCGGGCGAGCGGGCCGAGCATGCCCGCGATGCTGCGGGCGTGCTGCGCGGCCAGCACCTCCGTGGGCGCCAGCAGCGCGGCCTGGCCGCCGGCGTCGACGACCTGCGCCATGGCCCGCAGCGCGACGACGGTCTTGCCCGAGCCGACCTCCCCCTGCAGCAGCCGGTGCATGGGGGTGTCGCGGGACAGCTCGGCGGCGAGCTCCTCCCCCACCGCCCGCTGGCCCTCGGTGAGTGCGAAGGGCAGCGCGGCGTCGACGGCGTCGAGCAGGCCGCCGCGCCCGCGCGGGCGGGCGGTGCCGGGCTCCAGCGCGGCGGCGCGGCGGCGGGCGGCGAGCACCAGCTGCAGGATGAGCGCCTCGTCCCACTTGAGCCGCTCCCCGGCGCGCTCGACGTCGTCGGCGGTGGTGGGCCGGTGGATGTCGAGGAGGGCGGCCGGGAGGCTGAGCAGGCCGTGGCGGCTGCGCAGCCTCGGGGGCAGCGGGTCCTCGACGAAGCCGAAGCCGCCGGAGGCGTCGAGCAGCAGGCGGATCGACTTCTGGATCACCCAGCTGGAGACGTCCTTGCTCGCCGGGTAGATCGGGATGAGCGCGCGGGCCCAGTCCTCGTCGTCGTCACCGGTGATGAGGTGGAAGTCCGGATGGGCGAACTGCTTGCTGTTCCGATACTGGCCGACGGTGCCGGCGAACAGCCCCCAGGCGCCCTGCTGCAGCTGGCCGTGCCGGCGGTTGAAGAAGACCAGCTGCATCTCCCCGGCGCCGTCGCCGACGGTGACCTCGGTGAGGGTCCCGGGCCGGCTGCGCATCTTGCGGCTGACCACCCGGCGGACCTGCGCGAGCACGGTCACCCGGTCGCCGACCTGCAGGTCGTCGAGCCGCGTCATCTCGCCGCGCGTGGCGTAGCGGCGCGGGTAGTGGCGCAGCAGGTCACGGACGGTGCGCAGTTCCAGGGACTCCGCCATCGCCTTGGCCGTCTTGGCGCCGAGCACGCGCGCCAGGTCGGTGTCGAGGGTCACCGTCACGGCTACTCCACCCCCACCTGCAGCGGGACCACCGCGCCGGCGTCGTACCGGACCACCTCGACGGTCGGGTGGGCGGAGGCCAGGTGCGCGCAGACCGCGTCGCCGAGCGCGACGTCGGGGCCCACGACGAGCGTGGCCATCTCACCGCCTGCCGACAGCAGCCGGTCGAGCAGCTCGCGGGCCACCGCCGTGAGGTCCTGGCCGACCACCACGACGTCGCCCTCTGCCGCGCCCAGCGCGTCGCCCGCGCGGCACGGGCCGGCGCTGGTGAGCGCGTCGGACTCGGCGACGACGACCTCGGCCCAGCGGGTGGCGGCGGCGGCCTCGGCCATGGCGATGACGTCGTCGCCGAAGCGGCGGGTGGGGTCGGCGACGGCGATGGCGGCCAGGCCCTGCACCGGGGAGCGGGTGGGGACCACCGCGACGTCGCGGCCGGCCCCGCGGGCGCGGTCGGCGGCGCGGGCGGCCACCGGCGTGAGCGCGGGGTCGTTGGGCAGCACGACGACGTCGCCCGCGCCCGAGGCCACCATCTCGGCCAGGAGCTCGTCCTCGTCGACGCCACTGGAGCCGCAGGGGACGACGCGCACGCCCTCGCCGGAGAACAGCTGCGCCAGGCCCTCGCCCGGGACGACCGCGACGACCGCACGCAGCCCCGGCACCGGGGCGGCCGGGCGGACCGGCGCCAGCGGGGTCACCGCGATGGAGTGCGGCCGGCCGGCCTCGATGCCGGCCTCGATGGCGCCGCCGACGTCGTTGGTGTGCACGTGGACGTTCCACTGCCGGCCGGTCGCCGTGTCCACGCCGACGACGACCAGGCTGTCGCCGAGGGTGGCCAGCCGGGTCTGCAGCACCGCGACGGCGGCCTCGTCGGCGTCGGCGAGCAGGTACTGCACCTCGCTGCCGGGCCCGGGCGGGGGCTGGTGCGGAACCGCCGCGGGGTCCGCCGGGCGGGCGCGGCGCGGCACGAGCGGCGGGCGGGCCGGCTCGACGCCGGTGACGGTGGCCACGAGGGCGTCGAGGACCACGCAGAAGCCGGCGCCGCCGGCGTCGACCACGCCGGCGGCGCGCAGCGCGTCGAGCTGGCCGGGCGTGGCCTCCAGGGCGGTGCGCGCGCCGTCGGCCGCGGCCGTGACGACGTCGGCCAGCGCGGTGTGCCCCTGCGCGACGGCGGTGACGGCGGCCTCGGCGCCGGCGCGGGCGACGGTGAGCAGCGTCCCCTCCTCCGGGTCGGCGACCGCGGAGTAGGCGCTGTCGGCGGCCTTCTGCAGCGCCGCGGCGAGGCCGGGTCCGTCGGCGGGCTCCTCGCCGGCGAGCTGGTCGGACAGGCCGCGCAGGAGCTGGGCGAGGATCGTGCCGCTGTTGCCCCGGGCCCCGAGGACGGCGCCTCGGGTCAGCGCGGTCCAGGCCGGCTCCCCCGGCGACGCGTCGAGGGCGGCGACGGCGGCCTGCGCGGTGAGCAGCAGGTTGGTGCCGGTGTCGCCGTCGGGCACGGGGAAGACGTTGAGGTCGTCGAGGCGGCCGCGGGCTCCGGACAGCGCCGCGACCGCGGCCCGGCACCACTGGCCGACCGCGGCGTCGTCGAGCGCCTGCAGCACGGCCGGAGGGTACCCGCGGGGACCGACGGGCCCGGTCGTGGTGGAGGGGACGGGCCCGGTCGTGGTGGAGGGGACGGACCCGGTGGCCCGGGCGCCCTCGGCGACGGTCGGCCGGGCGAGCGGTTACAGTGGTCGACGGTCTTCCGGTGGCCGTCCGTGCGCCGCCGTCTGCAAACGATTCTCCTGGGAGTGATCCACCGTGGCTGCCGTGTGCGATGTCTGTGGCAAGGGGCCCGGTTTCGGTATGTCGGTGTCGCACTCGCACCGCCGCACGCCGCGCCGCTGGAACCCGAACATCCAGGCGGTGAGGGCGCTGGTCGCCCCCGGCAACCGCCGCCGCATCAACGCCTGCACCTCCTGCATCCGTGCGGGCAAGGTCGTCCGCGCGTAGTGCGGGTGGGCGGCACCGCCGCCCCTGAGTGCGTCCCGGCCCCGGCCGGGCGGACCCCGGAGGTCGACGACCTCCGGGGTCCTTCGCGTGCGCGGTGCCGGGCCGGCTCAGGCCGTGCCGATCCCCCGCGCCCGCGCCGCGGCGACGACCAGGTCCACCACCGTCTCCAGCGGCAGCACCGTCCCGTCGACGACGAGGTGGTAGTGCCGGGCCGCCGTCGGGTCGCACCGGTAGAAGTGCCGGACGTAGCTCTCGCGGGTGGTGTCGTTGGCCTGCAGCTCGCGCCGCAGCTCGTCCTCCGGGCGGCCGTAGCGCTGCACCGCCGCGCGCAGCCGGGCCTCCGGCGGGCCGTCGAGGCGGACGTGCAGGGCGTCGGGCCGGTCACGGAGCACCATGGCGCCGCCGCGGCCGAGCACCACCCCGCCGGCGCCGTCGGCGATCTCGCGCAGGACCCGCTCGGTGTGCTCCCGGTAGGCCCGCTCGTCGGGCTGGCTCGCCGTCGGCACCACGCCGCCGACCGGGTCGGGCATGGCGCCCAGCGAGGCGACGAGCCGCCACAGGCCTCGGACCACCCGCTCGTCGTTGGCCTCGGCGTCGTCCTGGGAGACGCCGAGCCGGCCGGCCACCTGCGCGGGGATCGCGCGGTCGTGGAAGGACAGGCCCAGCCGCTCGGCGACGGCCGGCCCGACCTCCGGACCGCCCGCGCCGTAGGACGCGGAGATCGTCACGACGCCCACGGCCGCTCCTCCTCCTCGTCGGGGTCCTCCTGCTCGTCGAGGAGCCGGCCCAGGAAGACCGCTCCCGCCTCGCCGGCGTACAGGCCGTACCCCGGGACCGGCGTGTAGCCGAGGGCCTCGTACAGCGCCAGCGCCTCGGGCTGGCGGTCCCCGGAGTTGAGCACGACCGCGCGGTACCCCGACGCGCGCGCGGAGTCCTCCAGCGCGGCGACCAGCACCTGCGCCAGGCCACGGCGACGCAGGGCGGGCACCACGTACACCCGCTTGACCTCGGCCACGGTGGGGTCGTCCCCTCCGGTGTGCCGCCGCCAGGCGCCGCACCCGGCCGGCTCGCCGCCGACCTCGGCGACGAGGAACAGGCCGGCCGGCGGGGAGAAGTCCCCCGGCTCCACGGCCGCGCCGTCCGGGCCGCCGTAGCGGTCGACGTACTCCTGCTGCACCCGGACCACGAGGTCGCGGGCGACCGGGTCGTCGTAGGGCACCGCGCGCAGGACGGCGACCGACCCGTCGCGCAGCCGGACCTCAGCCGAAGTGGACATGCCCGGTCCTCCCCGCCCCCACCGCGACCGCGACGTCGGCCGCCGGCTCGCCGCCCACGAACACCCCCGGCTCCCCCTCCTCGGCCCGGCCGATGGCGATCCACCCGTCGGGCAGGGCCGCGGACGGCGGGAAGGTCGCCAGCAGGGCGTGGTCCTCCCCGCCGGTGAGCACCCAGGCGAGCGGATCGGCGCCGAGGGCCGCCGCCACCTGCTGCAGCGGACCCGGCGGTTCCAGGGTCGCACGCACCAGCGCGGCCCGGTCGACGTGCAGGGCGACGCCGCTGCCGGAGGCCAGGTGCCCGGCGTCGGCGAGCAGCCCGTCGCTGACGTCGCACATGGCGGTGGCCCCCGCGCCGGCCGCGGCCGGCCCGGCCGCGTACGGCGGGGTCGGACGGCGGTGCGCGGTGACGACGGCCAGCGGGCTGCTGAAGCCGCGGCGCAGCACCGCCAGCCCGCACGCCGACCAGCCCAGCCGGCCCGCGACGGCGAGGACGTCCCCGGGCCGCGCCCCCGAGCGCAGCACCGGCGCCCGCCCGCCGAGGTCGCCGAGCGCGGTGACCGACAGGACGACGGACCCGCTGTCGGGCGCGGAGGCCACCGTGTCGCCGCCGACCACCGCGGCACCCAGCGGCGCGCACTCGGCGGCCATCCCGGCGGCCACGCCCTCGAGCCAGGTGGTGGGCGTGTCGGCGGGACAGGCCAGCCCGACCAGGAGCGCCGTGGCCACCCCGCCCATCGCGGCGACGTCGGCCAGGTTGGCGGCGGCGGCCTTGTGCCCGACGTCCTCGGCCGAGGACCAGTCGCGGCGGAAGTGCCGCCCCTCGACGAGGACGTCGGTGGTGGCCACCACCCGGCCGTCGGGCGCGCGCAGCACCGCGGCGTCGTCCCCCGGGCCCACCTCGGCCACCTCGGCCGAGCCCGAGCGGGCGAGCACCCGCTCGATGACGCCGAACTCCCCCACCACCCGCACGCTGTCGGCGAGGTCGTCGCGGGGACCCAGCGGCCGGGGCCGTGTCACCGGGCGCACCGGGCCGCTGGGGTAGGTTGCGATCCAGTCCGGCTGCCGGCGGCGCGCAGCCGCCGGCTCCGTCGCCCGAGGAAGGTCGTCCCGTGGTCCACGCCTACATCCTGATCCAGACCGAGGTCGGCAAGGCCGCCCAGGTGGCCACGACGATCAGTGAGATCGCCGGCGTGACCAAGGCGGAGGACGTCACCGGCCCCTACGACGTCATCGTCACCGCCGAGGCGCAGTCGGTCGACGAGCTCGGCCGCCTGGTGGTCGCCCGCGTGCAGTCGGTCGACGGCATCACGCGCACGCTGACCTGCCCCGTCGTCAACATCTGAGCCGCTGAGCGAGGACACCCCCGCCGCCGGGACCCCTCCTGCCGGGGGGCCGGCGGCCGCTCCGGCCCCCGCGCGGCGTCCCGACCCCCTGCGCCGGCTGGCGCTGCTCGCGACGGCGGTCGTCGTGCCGGTCCTCGTCGTCCTGGTCGTCCTGGTCAACGTCCGCGGTGGCAGCGACGACGGCCCGGCCGCGGACGTCGACGGCACCACCGCACCGCAGCGCGCCGAGGACCTGCCGGTGCTGCCGGTCGAGGTCCCCCCACCGACGCCGGAGGCCGACGCGAACTGCCCGGCGCTCATGGCCGCCCTCCCCCTCGACCTGACCGGGGAGCCCGCGCGGCTGGTCGACTCCGACACCCCCTACGCCGCCGCCTGGGGCGACCCGGCGGTGGTGCTGGTGTGCGGGGTGCCGCAGCCGGCCGGCCTGGTCGCCGGCGAGGGGCTGCTGCAGATCGACCGGGTCACCTGGTTCGTCGAGCAGACCGACGAGGCCACCACCTGGACCGCGGTCGACCGTGCCGCCCTCGTGCAGGTGACGCTGCCGCCCGACGTCGACAGCGCGCCGGTCACCGTCCTCAGCGGCGTCCTCGGCGACACCCTGCCGGCGCTCTGAGGCCCGCTCAGGCCGCCGGCAGCCGGTCGAGCTGGGCCCGCACGGCCTCGTGCACCTCGTCGGTGGCGGCCTGCTCGGTGACGGCGACGGCGGTCACCGCGACGCTGAACACCCCGTGCGCGCACCAGGCGAAGGCGGCCGGGCCGGACAGGCCGGTCGCGGGATCGGCGGCGGTCACGGTGAGCAGGCTGCAGCCGTCGGGCAGCGAGGACGGGTCGTGGCGCAGCACGCCGTCGTAGACCTCGGCGTCGTTGCCGGCCAGGTCCTGCGCGTAGGTGGCCGCACCGGTGGCGTGGTCGAACTGGTCGAGGAAGACGCTGGTCAGCGGGCCCGTCGTCGACCCCCAGAAGCGCTCCCAGCCGTGCCGGTAGCCGTAGTCCCGCAGCACCGCGCGCTCGCGGGCGGGGTCGTCGGAGTAGGTGGCGACGTCGTCGACGGTCTTCGCACCGGCGGACGGCTGCAGGTCGGCGTCGGGGATCCGGGGCAGCCCGGAGGGCACCTCCGTGAGCAGCAGCTCCCCGAGGTCCTCGACCGTCTCCGGCGTGGCCGGGGCGGCGACCTCCTCCGCCGGGATGGCGCCGGTCGACGTGCAGCCGGTGGCCGGCAGGAGCGACGCCAGCCCGGCGAGCACGGCCGCGAGGCGGCCGGGGGTCACCGGGAGGTCCGCTGGTCCCCTGGCCGGCCCGCGCGCGCCAGCGCCGAGGCGACCAGCCGGTCCACCAGCTCGGGGTAGGACACCCCGCTGGCCGCCCACATCCGCGGGAACATGGAGATCGGCGTGAACCCCGGCATGGTGTTGACCTCGTTGACCACGAGGCGCTCGCGGCCGTCGGGCCCGGTGCCGAGGAAGAAGTCCACCCGAGCCAATCCCTCGCAGTCCATCGCGAGGTAGGCGCGGCGGGAGGCCGCCTGCACCCTGCGCGTCTGCTCGGGCGTGAGGTCGGCCGGGACGTCGAACTCGACGGCGTCGTCGAGGTACTTGGCGTCGAAGTCGTACCAGTCGGTGCCGGGCTTGAGCCGGATCTCGGCGGGCAGGCTCGCCTCGGGCGGCCCGCCGTCGCGGCCGGCCAGCACGCCGCACTCGACCTCCCGGCCCGGCACGGAGGCCTCGACGACGACCTTCGGGTCGACGGCGGCCGCGGCGGCCACCGCCTCGGGGAACTGCGACCAGTCGGTGACCTTGGTGATGCCGATGCTGGACCCGGCGCGCGAGGGCTTGACGAACACCGGCAGCCCCAGCCGCTCGCGGTCGGCGGCCGACAGGGCGTCGGGGTCGGCCGTCAGCGCGCCCTCGGCGTCCCGGAGCACCACGTGGTCGCCCTGGGGCAGCCCCGCGGCGGCCAGGAGCTTCTTGGTGAACTCCTTGTCCATCGACGCGGCGCTGGCGAACACCCCGGACCCCACGTAGGGCAGCCCGCTCATCTCCAGCAACCCCTGGATGGTCCCGTCCTCGCCGTAGGTGCCGTGCAGCACCGGGAAGACGACGTCGACCTCGGTGAGCGCCGGGCCGATCGCCGCGGGGTGTCCATCCCCGCCCGACCCCAGCACGGCCAGCCCGCGCCCGGCCGGGTCGCCGACCAGTGACACCGCCGTCCCGCCGGTGACCTCGGGCAGCCGGCCGCCGTCGATGGCCAGCCGCTGGCCGGCGTCGGCGAGCACCCAGCGGCCGTCGCGGGCGATGCCGACCGGGACCACCTCGTAACGCTCCGGATCGAGCGCCGCCATCACGCTCCCGGCGGAGACGCAGGAGATGGCGTGCTCCGCGCTGCGCCCTCCGAACACGACCGCGACGCGCACCCTGCCGATCCCGCTCATCGCGGCCGACCCTAGTCGACCGCCCCGTGCGTCCCGCGGCTCCCGCAGGGCCGACACCGACACGGTGGGGGAACGGCGCGGTGTGGGAGCGGCGCGGTGTGGGAACCTCGTCCGCGATGCGGGAGAACGCGGCCCCTCCGGTGGACCCCCGGCCTCCGGCGACGACGGCGCACCAGGGGCACGACGAGCACGGGGACGCCCCGGCGCGCCGGTTCCCGCTGTCCCTGCGGCTGGCCGGCGCGGCGGTGCACCTCTACACCGCGCTGGGCTCGGTGCTGGCGCTGCTGGTGGTGCTCGCCGCGTTCGAAGGCGAGGCCGTCACCGCGCTGTGGCTCGGGCTGGCGGCGCTGTGGATCGACGGCACCGACGGGATGCTGGCCCGGCGAGCGCGGGTCAAGGAGACGATCCCCTGGTTCGACGGCTCGCTGCTCGACAACATCGTCGACTACCTGACCTACGTCTTCGCGCCGATCGTCCTGCTGTGGACCACCGGCGCGCTGTCGCACAGCTGGGTCGGGTGGCTGCTCGCCGCGTTCCCGCTGCTGGCCTCCAGCTACCAGTTCTGCCGGGTCGACGCGAAGACCGACGACCACACGTTCCTCGGCTTCCCGAGCTACTGGAACGTCGTCGCCTTCTACGCGGTGGTGCTGGACCTGTCGCAGGTCGTCGTCGCCGTCGTGCTGGTCGTCTGCTCGGTGCTGGTGTTCGTGCCGGTGCGCTACCTGTACCCCTCGCGCACCGAGGCGCTGTGGCCGGTGAGCATGGGCCTGACCGTGGTCTGGCTGGTCACCTACGCCGTGCTGCTCGTGCAGTACCCCGACCCACACCCCGTCGTCGTCGTGCTGTCCTTCGCCTACGTCGTCTACTACCTGGCCTTCAGCGGCTGGCTCACCGCCCGCGCCGCCCACCGCCGCCGCCGGGCCGCCCGCACCGCCTGAGCCGTCCCTGACGGCGAGGGTGTGCGCGGAGGCGGGACCCCGCGGCCGGGAACGCGGCCTCGGCGCACACGGTCGCAGCCGTTCGAGGGTGACGTGCGCCCCGGGCGCGCGCGGACGCCGAGCTGCGCCACGCACGCACATCACCTCGCGCACCGGGGCCCCCGTCACGGCCGGACGCTCAGAACGGGGCGCGGAGGACCAGCTCGACGTTGCGGTCGGCGGGCGTGCCGGCCAGCCCCGACCCCAGCCCGGCCCACGGCACGTTGGCCGCGAGCTCGCGGTGCAGGGCGGCCAGCGCGGCGGGGTCGCGGGCGGCCGGGTCGTCGGCGGCCGGCGGCCGGGCGGGGCTGTCGTGGTCGACCATCGTGCAGACCATCGACAGCGTGCCGTCGCCGTTGTCGAGCAGCTCCACCAGCCGGGCCTGCCCGGGCCAGTCGACGACGGCGCAGGTGGTCACCTCCCACAGGCCGCGGCCGGGCTCGTCGGGGTGCGCCCAGGGCCGCACCTCGCTGACGTGCGTGTGCCCGTTGAGCCACAGGACGACGTTCGGATAGCGGTGCAGCAGCGCGAGCAGCTCGGCGGCGCCCAGCGCGTCCTCGCCGTCCGCGGGCCGGCGGCCGAGGGCGTCGGACCGGGTCAGCGTGCTCACGCCGTGGTGGGACAGCAGCACCACCAGCCGGTCGGCGTTGCCCGTGGCGACCCGGCCGCCGTCGGGACCGGGCGCCGACGAGGACACCTCGCGCAGCCGGTCCTCCAGCCACCGCGCCTGCTCCGCGTCGACCGAGCCGGCCGTCCCGCCGGTCACCCGCGTGGTGTCCAGGCAGACCACCCGGACGCCGGGCAGGCCGTCCCAGGCGTAGTACGCGGTGCCCTCGCGCAGGTTGTCCTCGGTGAAGCCGTGACCGGTGGGCGCCCCGCCGTCGGCGAGGTGCGCCGCCACGAAGGCCCGCCGGTCGATGAAGCGGCGGTCGGCCACCGTGGTCACCGGGCGCGAGACGGCCGTGGTGAAGACCTCCGAGGAGTGCGTGAACAGCCGCAGGGCGTCGTCCAGCGGCAGGGTGGGGTCGACGTCGACCGGCTTGCGCCCGGAGCCCAGCAGGGCGGTCAGCGCGGGCGTGGGGACGCCGACGCCCTGGATGAGCGCCTCGTGGTTGCCGTGGCAGCCCAGCCAGGGCAGCCGCAGCCCCTCGGCGGCGAAGGCCGCGAACGCCGCCTCGAGCAGTCCGGGCCGCGCGGGGAAGCCGAAGCGCTCGTGGTGGACGCCGCCGTCGTCGTCGGGGCGCCAGAACAGGTCGTGCGGCCAGCCGGAGGCCTGCACGCCGTCGTAGGCGGTCAGCCCGGCCCCGGGTGAGACGACTCCCCCGCGCAGCACCGCCAGGTACAGCTCCAGCTCGTTCCACTGCGCGTTGTCGATGGCGTCGCCGGTGGTCACGACCACCTGCAGCGGCCGGCCCGTCCGCGGCCCGCCGGCCAGGCCGTTGAGCGTGCGCACCAGGGCGTCGACGGCGTGCGCGGTCAGCGCCTCCTGCGGCCGGTGCATGGGCACCAGCGCGCTCATCCGCGGATCGGCCTCGAAGCGGTGGAAGAACTCGAAGCGGGCCGGCGAGCAGACGTCGGCCAGCTGCAGGTCGGTGACGTGCGCCAGGCAGGCCACCACCTGCGTCCCCCGCCGCGGCGGCTCCCAGGTGGGCCCGACCAGCTCGCGGCGCACCCGGTGCGGCTCCCCGCCCGCCCAGGCCAGCGCCCGGTAGTCGCCGTCCCGGCCGGCCTGCAGCACCGGGCCGGCCGCGAGCACGCGGTCGAGGGTCGTGCGGCTCACGCGGGTCAGGCGGCGACGGCGTCGAGCGCGGCGGTGAGGTCGGCGACGACGTCGCCGGTGTCCTCGATGCCGCACGAGAAGCGCAGGAACCCGGCCGGGACCGCGTCCCCGCCCCACTGCGCCCGCCGGTCCACGGTGCTGTGCACGCCGCCGAAGCTCGTGGCCGCGGTCCACAGCCGGCTCGCGGCCAGGAACCGTGACACCGCCGTCTCGTCGGCGAGCTCGGCGGAGACGATGCCGAGCGGCCGCAGCATCTGCCGGGCGGCCAGGGCGTGCGAGGGGTCCGAGGGCAGCCACGGCCAGCGCACGCCGGTCACCGCGGGGTGCCCGGCCAGCGCCGCCGCCACCGCCGCGGCCGTCTCGCCCTGGCGGGCCAGCCGCAGGTCCAGCGTGCTCATCGAGCGGTGCCCGAGCCACGCGTCGAAGGCGCCGGGCGTGCTGCCGGTGTGGTCCCGCCAGCCCTTCACCCGGTCGAAGACCTCGTCGGAGGAGGTGCTGACGTGGCCGAGCAGGAGGTCGCTGTGGCCGGTCAGCGCCTTGGTGTCGGCGCCCACGGTGAGGTCCGCACCGAGCGCCAGCGGCCGCTGGCCCAGCGGGGTGGCGGTGGTGTTGTCCACGGCCAGCAGCGCACCGGCCGCGCGCGCGGCGCGGGCCACCTCCGCGACGTCGCAGACGTCGAGCAGCGGGTTGCTCGGCGTCTCGAGGAAGACCATCCGGGCACCCTCGAGGTCCCCGCGGGCGGCGACGTCGGCGATCTCGACGGTCGGCACGTACTCGACCCGCACGCCCAGGCGCTCGAGCTCGTCACGGGCGAGCAGCCGGGTCGTGTAGTAGCCGTCGGCCGGCAGCACCAGGCGGTCGCCGGCCGACACCAGCGCCATCACCGCCGCGGTGATCGCGGCCATGCCGGTGGCGAAGGACAGGCACCGGCCGCCGTCGAGCTCACCGACCGCCGTCTCGAAGGCGCGGGAGGTGGGGTGCTCGGTGCGGGCGTAGGCGTCGGCGCCGCCGGCGCGCGGCGGCAGGTCGCCGAGGTGGAAGGGCGCGGCGAAGACCGGCGAGGGGCGCAGCGGGGTGCCCGGCACCGGCGGGGCGTCGCCGGCGTGGACCGACCGGGTGCCGTCGCCCCACCCAGCAGGCAGCGTCACTCCGGCTTGGCCTCTCGGGACATGATCTCCTTCACCATCTGGGCGGCCGGGACGTCCTCGTGGCAGACCCGCACGACCGCCTCGGTCACCGGCACGTCCACCCCGTGGGCGCGGGCCAGGTCCAGCACCGGGCGGCAGCTCTTGACCCCCTCGGCGGTCTGCCGGGTGGTGGCCTGCACCTCCTCCAGCGACATCCCGCGGCCCAGCTTCTCCCCGAAGGTCCGGTTCCGAGACAGCGGCGAGCTGCAGGTGGCCACGAGGTCGCCGAGGCCGGCCAGCCCGGCGAACGTCGCGGGCTCGGCGCCCAGCGCCACGCCGAGGCGGGTGATCTCGGCCAGGCCGCGGGTGATCAGCGAGGCGCGGGTGTTGTCGCCGAAGCCCATGCCCTCGGCGATGCCGCAGGCCAGCGCGATGACGTTCTTCACCGCGCCGCCGAGCTCGCAGCCCACCAGGTCCTGGTTGGTGTACGGCCGGAAGTAGGGCGTCAGGCAGGCGGCCTGCAGCGCCGCGGCGCGGTCGGCGTCCGGGCAGGCGATGACCGTGGCGGCCGGCTGCTCCTCGGCGATCTCGCGGGCCAGGTTCGGCCCCGACAGCGCGGCCACCCGGTCGGGCCCGGCGCCGGTGACCTCGCAGATGACCTCGCTCATCCGCTTGGTCGTGCCGAGCTCGACGCCCTTCATCAGCGACAGCAGGGTCGCGTCCGCGGGCAGCAGCGGCGTCCACTCGAGCAGGTTGGCGCGCAGCGACTGCGAGGGGACGGCGAGCACGACGACGTCGGCGCCGTCGAGGGCCTGCGCGGCGTCGGTCGTGGCGCTCAGCGCGCCGGGCAGCGCCACCCCGGGCAGGTACTCGGCGTTCTCCCCCGACTCGGTGATCGCCCGGGCGAGCTCGGGCCGGCGGGCGTGCAGGGACACCGTGCAGCCGGCGTCGGCGAGGACCTTGGCGAAGGTGGTGCCCCAGGAGCCGGCCCCGAGGACGGCGGCGCGGGTACGCCGGCCGGAGAGGTCGGAGCCGCTCACGCGGCGTCCCCCGGCAGCGTGCGCCGCGGTCGGGGGGCGAAGACCGCCGGGGCCGGCTCGCCGCGCACCCCGGACAGCAGGTCGCGCACGCGGCCCATGATCACGTCGGTGGTCTCCCGCAGCAGCTCGGGGGTCAGCGCCCGGCCGGCGCGCACCTCGGCCCGCAGCGCGGAGAGGTCGACCGGCTCACCGAGGGCGTACTCGGTGGGCGTGCGGAACCGCAGGTGCAGCTTCTTGGCGTGGTAGTCGTGCACCCGCTGCGGGCCCCACTGGGCCACCGGGAGGACGACGGCGTCGGTGGTCAGCGCCAGCCGCGCGACGCCGGTGCGGGCCTGCATGGGCCACCAGTCGGGATCGCGGGTCACCGAGCCCTCGGGGTAGATCACGACGACGTTGCCCGCCTCCAGGTCGGCCGCCGCGGCGGCCAGGGAACCGCGGGCGTCGGCGGACCCGCGGGCGACCGGGATCTGCCCGGCGTGCCGGAGGATCTTCCCGGCCAGGCCCTTGAACACCGCCTCCTTGGCGAGGAAGTGCGGGATCCGCCCGTTGTCGTACACCAGGCGCGCGCAGGCCAGCGGGTCGAGCACCGAGACGTGGTTGGCCACGAGCAGCACCGGGCCGGTGCGCGGCAGCCGGTCGCCGTCGCGGTAGCGCAGGCGGAACAGCAGCGAGGCGGTCGGGTGGATGACCACGACCGCCAGCTTCAGCGACCACGGCAGCCGCCCGCGCACGTGCAGCGCGCGCCGCTCCGGCGCCGCGGTCCCGGAGGACTGCTCCTCGGTCACCGGCACCCCTCCCCTCGGTCGGACGACCGGCACATGATCGACCCTCCCCCGGGTCGGCGTGCGCACCGGGGGTCGCCGGCCTCCGCGCGGACGCCGCCGTGTGCTCACATGGACGCCGTGCGGTGGTCCCTGGTCGTCCCGGCGAAGCGGCTCGGCGCGGCCAAGACCCGCCTCGTCCCGCTCACCGGCGGCGGTCCCGGGCTGCACGCCGACCTGGTGCTCGCGCTGCTGGCCGACACCGTCGCCGCGGCCCGCGCCTGCGCCGCGGTGGCCGACGTCGTCGTCGTGACCGACGACGCGCGCGCGGCCGCCACCGTCCGGGCGCTGGGGGCGCGCACCGTTCCCGACGAGCCCGACCGCGGCCTGAACCCGGCGCTGGCCCACGGCGCCCGGGTCAGCGGCGGGGACGCCGTCGCGGCCCTGTCCTCGGACCTGCCGGCGCTGCGCCCGGAGGAGCTGGCCGCCGCCCTGGCCGCGGCCGCCACCACCGCGCGCTGCTTCGTCGCCGACGCCGCCGGCACGGGGACCACGCTGCTGACCGCGGCGGGGGTGCCGCTGGACCCACGGTTCGGGCGCGACTCGGCCGCCGCGCACGCCGCCGCGGGCGCGGTGGCCCTCGACGGCGGCTGGCCGGGACTGCGCCGCGACGTCGACACCCCGGCCGACCTCGCCGCGGCCGTGCGCCTCGGGGTCGGGACCGCGACGGCGGCGCTGCTGCCGCGGGTGCCCCGCCCCGCCGCCTGAGCGGCGGAGCACGGTCCTCGCCGTTCACCCCGGTGGGGCACGATGAGCCCGTGGCAGCCGAGACGACGACGCCCGAGGTCCCCGCACGACCCCCGGAGGAGCCGCCCGCGCTGCCGGCGGACCGCTTCCTCAACCGGGAGCTGTCGTGGCTGGACTTCAACGCGCGGGTGCTGGAGCTGGCCGAGGACGCGTCGCTGCCGCTGCTGGAGCGGGCCAAGTTCCTGGCGATCTTCGCCGGCAACCTCGACGAGTTCTACATGGTGCGCATCGCCGGGCTGAAGCGGCGGCAGAGCACCGGGCTGACCATCCGCTCCCCCGACGGGCTGACCATCCGCGAGCAGCTGGCCCGGGTCACCGAGCGCACCCAGGAGCTGGTGCACCGGCACGCGGTCTGCTTCCAGCAGGACCTCACGCCGCGCCTGGAGACCGAGGGCATCCGGATCGTGCACTGGGAGTCTCTCGCCGAGACCCAGACCCGGCGGCTGCGCGAGTACTTCCGCGACCAGGTCTTCCCGGTGCTCACGCCGCTGGCGGTGGACCCGGCGCACCCGTTCCCCTACATCAGCGGCCTGTCGCTCAACCTCGCCGTCGTGGTGCGCGACCCCGACACCGGCGGGCCGCGCTTCGCCCGGCTCAAGGTGCCCAACAACGTGCCGCGGTTCGTGCCCGTGGGGCCGGTCGACTCGACGGCGACGTTCCTGCCGCTCGAGGACCTCATCGCCGCGCACCTGCCGCAGCTGTTCCCGGGCCTCGACGTCCTCGACCACCACCTGTTCCGGGTGACCCGCAACGCCGACCTCGAGGTCGAGGAGGACCGCGACGAGGACCTGCTGCAGGCCCTCGAGCGGGAGCTGGCGCGGCGGCGCTTCGGCCCGGCGGTGCGGCTCGAGGTCACCGAGACCATGGACCCGCAGATCCTCGACGTGCTCGTCTCCGAGCTCGAGATGAGCCCGCAGGACGTCGTCACGGTGCCCGGGCTGCTCGACCTCTCCTCGCTGTGGGCGCTCTACGACCTCGACCGTCCGGAGCTCAAGGACGAGCCGTTCGTGCCGGCCACGCACCCGCGCCTGAGCGAGGGCGAGACGCCCAAGAGCGTCTTCGCGACGCTGCGGGAGGGCGACGTGCTCGTCCACCACCCGTACCACTCGTTCGCCACGAGCGTGCAGCGCTTCATCGAGCAGGCCGCCGCCGACCCGCACGTCCTGGCGATCAAGCAGACGCTCTACCGGACCTCGGGTGACTCCCCGATCGTCACCGCCCTGATCAGCGCGGCCGAGGCGGGCAAGCAGGTCGTCGTCCTCGTCGAGATCAAGGCGCGCTTCGACGAGCAGGCCAACATCACCTGGGCGCGGTCGCTGGAGCGGGCCGGCTGCCACGTCGTCTACGGCCTGGTGGGGCTCAAGACGCACTGCAAGACGGCGCTGGTGGTGCGGCGGGAGAACGGCGTGCTCCGCCGCTACGTGCACATCGGCACCGGCAACTACAACCCGAAGACGGCGCGGCTGTACGAGGACCTCGGCATCCTCACCGCCGACCCGCGGGTGGGCGCCGACCTCACCGACCTGTTCAACGTGCTCACCGGCTACTCGCGGCAGACGGCCTACCGGCAGCTGATGGTGGCGCCGCACGGCATCCGCAGCGGGCTCGTGGAGAAGATCCGCCGGGAGGCGCGGCACGCGGCCGAGGGCAGGCCCGCGGGCATCCGGTTCAAGGTGAACTCGCTGGTCGACGAGCGCATCATCGACGCCCTCTACGAGGCCTCCCGGGACGGCGTGCCGGTGGAGCTGCTCATCCGCGGCATCTGCGCGCTGCGCCCCGGCGTCCCGGGTCTGTCGGAGACGATCCGGGTGCGCTCGATCGTCGGCCGCTTCCTCGAGCACTCGCGGGTGATGTCCTTCGCCAACGACGGCGAGCCGGAGTTCTGGCTGGGCAGCGCCGACCTCATGCACCGCAACCTCGACCGCCGGGTCGAGGTGCTGCTGCGGGTGTGCGACGAGACCGCGCGCCGGCAGCTGCAGGCCGTGTTCGACGACGCGATGGCCCCCGGCGTGAGCTGCTGGGAACTCGGCCCCGAGGGGCGCTGGACCCGCACCGGGACCCAGGACCACCAGGCACGGCTCATGCGGCTGGTGACCGAGCATGCCGACTGAGCGGGCGCCGGTCGTCGCGGCCGCCGGCGGGGTGGTGTGGCGGCCGGCCGCCGGCGGCGGGATCGAGACCGTGGTCGTGCACCGCCCGCGCTACGACGACTGGTCGCTGCCCAAGGGCAAGCTCGACGCCGGCGAGAACGCCCTGACCGCCGCGGTGCGGGAGGTCCTCGAGGAGACCGGCCTGCGGGTCGTGGCCGGCCGGCGCAGCCTGCGCACCCGCTACGAGGTCGCCGCCGGGCGCAAGCAGGTGGACTACTGGCTCATGCGGGCGGTGGGCACCGAGGAGCCGTTCGAGCCCAACGACGAGGTCGACGAGCTGCGCTGGCTGCCGGTGGACGAGGCCGCGGCGCTCATGACCCACGAGCACGACCGGCGGGTGGTCACCGACCTCGTCCGCGACGACGTCCCGCGGGCGCCGTCGCTGTTGCTGGTGCGCCACGCCAAGGCCGGCAGCCGCAGCGACTGGGACGGCCCCGACGAGGAGCGGCCGCTGGAGGCCAGGGGATGGCGGCAGGCGCGGCAGCTCGCCGACGTCCTGCCGGTGTTCGGCCCGTGCGAGCTCCTGAGCGCCGAGCGGGTGCGCTGCCGGCAGACCCTCGAGCCGCTGACCGAGCGGACCGGTCTGCCGGTGCGCCCGGTGCCGGAGCTCGGCGAGGAGGAGTTCGCCGCCGACCCGCAGGCCGGCCTCGCGGTGGTCGAGCGGCTGCTGCAGCGGGCGGGGGACGACGGTGCGGAGCCCGGCGTCACCGTGGTCTGCAGCCAGGGCGGGGCGATCCCGTCGGTGCTGATGAGCCTCGGCGTCCGCTGGGAGGGGGTCGCCGGACGGCTGTACCCGCCGGCGGCGAAGGGCAGCGTGTGGGCGCTGGGCGGCCGCCCCGGGGCACTGGCCGCCGACTACTACCGCGACCTGGGCCCCGACCCCGACGCGCCCTGACCGGGCGCGCCGGGGGGCGTCGGCTCAGGCCGGCAGCGCGGGCAGCGCCTTCGGCAGCCAGGACGGGCGCTGCGTCTCGAAGGCCTCGACGTCGGCCAGGTGCCGCTCGGTGAGGCCGACGTCGTCGAGGCCCTCGAGCAGCCGCCAGCGGGTGTACTCGTCGACCTCGAACGGCACGGTGGTCTCCCCGCCCGCGCCGTCGCCGTAGGTGACCGTGCGGGCCTGCAGGTCGACCGTCACCGGCGTCGCGGGGTCGGCCTCGACCGCCTGCCACAGCGCCTCGACGTCGGCCTGCGGGAGGACGACGGTGAGCAGGCCGGACTTGGTGGAGTTGTTCTTGAAGATGTCGGCGAACCGCGAGCTGATCACCACGCGGAACCCGCCGTCCAGCAGCGCCCAGCAGGCGTGCTCGCGCGAGGAGCCGGTGCCGAAGTCCGGACCGGCGACGAGGACCGTGGCGTCGGCGTACTGCGGCTGGTTGAGCACGAAGTCCGGCTCGTTGGTGCGCCAGGCGACGAACAGGCCGTCCTCGAACCCGGTGCGGGTGATCCGCTTGAGGTACTCGGCCGGGATGATCTGGTCGGTGTCGACGGCGCTGCGGCGCAGCGGGGCCGCGGTGCCGGTGTGCGTGGTGAAGGCGTCCATCGGGCTCAGACTCCAGCGGTCTCGGCGAGGTCGGCGGGGGCGGTCAGCCGGCCGGTGAGCGCGGTGGCCGCGGCCACCGACGGCGACACCAGGTGGGTGCGCCCGCCCTTGCCCTGCCGGCCCTGGAAGTTGCGGTTGCTGGTCGAGGCCGACCGCTCCCCCGGCTTCAGCTGGTCGGGGTTCATGCCCAGGCACATCGAGCAGCCGGCACCGCGCCACTCGGCCCCGGCCTCGGTGAACACCCGGTCCAGGCCCTCGGCCTCGGCCTGCAGCTTGACGCCGATCGACCCGGGGACGACGAGCATCCGGGTGCCGGGGTCGATCCGCTTGCCGCGCAGCAGCTCGGCGGCGGTGCGCAGGTCCTCGATGCGCCCGTTGGTGCACGAGCCGAGGAAGACGGTGTCCACCTCGATCTCGCGCAGCGGGGTGCCCGGCGTCAGGCCCATGTAGGCCAGCGCCTGCTCGGCGGCGCGGCGCTCGTTGTCGTCGGCGAGCTCGGCCGGGTCGGGCACCCGCTCGGTCAGCGGCAGCCCCTGGCCGGGGTTGGTGCCCCAGGTGACGAACGGCGCCAGCTCGGCGGCGTCGAGGACCACCTCGCTGTCGAAGACCGCGCCCTCGTCGGTGCGCAGCGTCCGCCAGTGCTCGACGGCGGCGTCCCAGTCGGCGCCCTGCGGGGCGTGCGGGCGGCCCTGCAGGTAGGCGAAGGTCGTCTCGTCCGGGGCGATCATCCCCGCGCGGGCACCGGCCTCGATCGACATGTTGCAGATCGTCATCCGGGCCTCCATCGACAGCGCCTCGATGGCGCTGCCGCGGTACTCGATGACGTGGCCCGCGGCGCCGTTGGTCCCGATCTCGGCGATCACGGCCAGGATGACGTCCTTCGCCGAGACGCCCTCGGGCAGGTCGCCGTCCACGGTGACCGCCATCTGCTTCGGCCGGTACTGCGGCAGCGTCTGGGTGGCCAGCACGTGCTCGACCTCGCTGGTGCCGATGCCGAACGCCAGCGCGCCGAAGGCGCCGTGGGTGGAGGTGTGGCTGTCGCCGCAGACGATCGTCAGACCCGGCTGGGTGAGCCCGAGCTGCGGGCCGATGACGTGGACGATGCCCTGGTCGCGGTCACCCATGGGGGCCAGCCGGATGCCGAACTCCGCGGCGTTGCGCCGCAGCGCCTCGACCTGCGCGCGGCTGACCGGGTCGGCGATCGGCCGCAGGACGTCGAGCGTCGGGACGTTGTGGTCCTCGGTGGCCATCGTCAGCTCGGGGCGGCGGACCCGGCGGCCGGCGGCGCGGAGCCCGTCGAAGGCCTGCGGGCTGGTGACCTCGTGCACGAGGTGCAGGTCGATGTAGAGCAGGTCCGGCTCGCCCTCGGCGCTGCGCACGACGTGGGCGTCGTAGACCTTCTCCGCCAGGGTCTTCGGCACGGGGTCCCTCCCGGTTCGGGTCATCCCCCGCTGGATTCTCACCAGGTGGGATGGGAGTATCGCTGTGTGGGACAGCCTAACCCCGTCGCCGTTCTGGACAAAGCCGTGGCCATCCTGCGCGCCGTCGCGCAGGAGCCGGCGTCGCTCGCCGACCTCGTCGCCCGCACCGACCTGCCGCGCGCGACGGCGCACCGGCTGGCGGTCGCGCTCGAGGGCCACCGGCTGCTGCGGCGCACCCCGGCGGGGACGTGGGCGCCCGGGCCGGCGCTGACCGAGCTCAGCCACGGCAGCGCCGACCTCGCCCGGGTGGCCGGGCGTCACCTGGGCGTCCTGCGCGACGCCAGCGGCGAGAGCGCGCAGTTCTACGTGCGCGAGGGCGGCTCCCGCGTCTGCGTCGCGGCGGCCGAGCGGGCGCACGGGCTGCGCGACACCGTGCCCGTCGGCGCGCGGCTGCCCATGACGGCGGGCTCGGCGGCGCACGCGCTGCTGGCCTTCGCCCCGCCCGAGGACGTCACGCCACTGCTGCCGCAGGCCAGCTTCACCGCCCGCACGCTGCTCGACGTCCGCCGTCGCGGCTGGGCGCACAGCGTCGCCGAGCGCGAGCCCGGGGTGGCCTCGCTGTCGGCCCCGGTGCGCGACCCGGCCGGCGCGGTGCTCGGCGCGGTGTCGATCTCCGGGCCGGTCGAGCGGCTGGGCCGCCGGCCGAGTCCCGAGGTGGTCGGGTCGGTGCTGGAGACGGCGGCCGCCATCGCCCGCGCGGCCGGCTGAGCGCCCTCACCGGCCGGCGGTGGCCGTCGGCGGTGGGCCGCTCCTGCGCCTCGCGGGGATCGACGGGCCCTGGCGTCCGGCGGGGTTCACCGGACCCGCGCCGGGGCGGACACTGCCCCGCATGACGACGACGCAGCCGACGTCCCGCGGGCGCGCCCGGATCGCCGCGCCCGGGGAGGGCATCGGCCTCGACGAGCTCGCGCTGGCCACCCGCAACCACGGCCTGCCGCTGGAGGCGCTGCGCTACGACGTCACGCCGCCCGGCCTGCACTACGTGCTGACGCACTACGACATCCCCGCCGTCGACCCGGCCGGCTGGCGGCTGGAGGTCGGCGGCGCGGTCGGTCGGCCGCTGCGGCTCGACCTCGACGACCTGCGCCGGCGCCCCCAGGTCACCGCACGGGTGCTGCTGGAGTGCGCCGGCAACGGCCGGGCCCGCCTGGAGCCGCGCCCGGTCAGCCAGCCGTGGCTGCTCGAGGCGGTGGGCAACGCCGAGTGGACCGGGACGCCGCTGGCACCGCTGCTGGAGGAGGCCGGGCTCGCCACCGACGCGGTCGACGTCGTCTTCACCGGCGCCGACCACGGGATCGAGCGGGGCGTCGAGCAGGACTACGCCCGCGGACTGCCGCTGGCCGAGGCGACGCGACCCGAGGTGCTGCTGGTCTGGGCGATGGACGGCGCTCCCCTGCCGCCGCAGCACGGGGCCCCGCTGCGGCTGCTGGTGCCCGGCTGGTACGGCATGGCGCACGTGAAGTGGCTGACCCGCATCGAGGTGCTCGACCGCCCCTTCGACGGCTTCCAGAACGCCACGGCCTACCGGCTGAGGACCGAGGCGCACGGGGCCGGCGTGCCGGTCACCCGCATCGCGCCGCGGGCCCTGCTGGTCCCACCCGGCTTTCCTGACTTCATGACCCGCGAGCGCTTCCTGCACCCCGGCCCCGTGACCCTCTCCGGGCGCGCGTGGTCGGGACGTGCCCCGCTGACCGGCGTCGAGGTGAGCACCGACGGCGGGACCGCCTGGACCCCGGCCGACCTCGCGCCGGCCGACCCGGCGCACCCGTACGCCTGGCGGGCGTGGACCTGCGCCTGGGACGCCCGGCCCGGGAGCAGCGACCTCGTCGTCCGCGCCGCCGACGCCGAGGGTCCCCAGCCGGTCGAGCAGCCGTGGAACCGGCAGGGCATGGCCAACAACCTCGTGCAGCGCGTGCCGGTCACCGTCCTGGAGCGCTGAGCCCCTGCCGCCGCGGAGAACGCCCCGGTCCTCGGCCTCAGCCCTCGTGCAGGGACGGGCCGGCCGTCGTGCCGCTGCCGTCGTCCTCGGGGTCCTGCCGGTCCGGCGGGCTCTCGACGACGATCGGGCGCAGCCGCACCCACAGCACGAAGGCCGCCGCGAAGACGAGCATCGCCAGGCCGGCCCACAGGTTGGCGTTGACGTCGCCGGTCCGTTCCCGGTCGGCCGCGGTGTCGCTGAACAGCCCCAGGAGGACGAGGACGATCCCGTAGAAACCGATCAGCGCGGCGATGACGTTGCGGACGTCGAAGGCGCCGGCCGCCTGCTTCTTCCCGGCGGAACCGGAGGTGCTGCTGCTCATGGGCGTGCTCCTGACGTCAGCGGACGATCCCTCATCGGAAGATGACGTTGAGGACGATGACCATGACCAGCGCGATGCCGGCCAGCTTGGTCGGCGACTGGTACCAGGGCAGCCGGTGGGCGTCGGGGTCGGTGCGCTGCTCCTTGGGCGTCTCGGAGTAGACGAGCCCGGCGAGCTGGGCGACCGGCTTGGGCGCGGTGACCTGGCTGACGGCGATGCTGACGACGATGTCGACGACGAAGGCGGCGCTCGCGGCGACGAAGCTCGCGCCCTGGCCGCCGATGGGCAGCACCCCCAGCGACGCCGTCCCGAACGCGTCCTCGCTGAGGAAGGCGACGGCGACCGCCGCCAGCGTCCCGGACACCAGGCCCATCCAGCCCGCGGTCGGCGTCATCCGCTTCCAGAACATGCCGAGGATGAAGGTGGCGAACAGCGGGGCGTTGAAGAAGCCGAACAGCGTCTGCAGGTAGTCCATCAGGTTCGTGTAGCCCGACGCGATGATCGCCGTCCCGATGGCGGCCACGGTCGCGCCGACGGTCGCCCACCGGCCGACGGCGAGGTAGTAGCCGTCGGGCCGGTCCTTCTTCACGTACTGCTGCCACAGGTCGTAGCTGAAGACGGTGTTGAAGGCGGAGATGTTGGCCGCCATGCCGGCCATGAAGGCGGCCAGCAGGCCGGCGAGGGCGATCCCGAGCAGGCCGTTGGGCAGGGTGTCGCGGATCAGCAGCAGGATCGAGTTGTTGTAGTCGAAGTCCGTGGCCGACTCGGCCCGGGCCTGGACGACCTCCGGGACCAGGACCGTGGCGATGATGCCCGGGATCACGACGATGAACGGGACGAACATCTTCGGGAAGGCGCCGATGATCGGCGTGCTCCGCGCGGCCGACATCGACTTGGTGGCCATGGCCCGCTGGACCTCGACGAAGTTCGTCGTCCAGTAGCCGAAGGAGAGCACGAAGCCGAGGCCGAAGACGATGCCGATCACCGACAGGACGGGGCTGCCGATGCCGGACAGCTCCGTGGCCGGCCACGAGGTGAGCTCCTCGCCCCGGCCGGCGTCGGTCACCCGGTCGACCAGCCCGCCGACGCCGCCGACGCGGTGCAGGCCGATGAGCGTCAGCGGCAGCAGCGCGGCGACGATGACGAAGAACTGCAGCACCTCGTTGTAGATGGCCGCCGACAGCCCGCCGAGGGTGATGTAGCTGAGCACCACGGCCGCCGCGACGATCAGGGACAGCCACAGCGGCCAGCCCAGCAGCGCCTCGACGATGGTGGCCAGCAGGTAGAGGTTGATGCCGGCGATGAGGATCTGCGCCACGGCGAAGCTGAGCGCGTTGACCAGGTGGGCACCGGTGCCGAACCGGCGGCGCATGAACTCCGGGACGCTGCGGACCTTCGACCCGTAGTAGAAGGGCATCATCACCACGCCCAGGAACAGCATGGCCGGGACCGCGCCGATCCAGAAGTAGTGCATGGTGCTCATGCCGTACTGCGCGCCGTTGGCCGACATGCCGACGATCTCGACGGCCCCGAGGTTGGCCGAGATGAACGCCAGGCCGGTGACCCACGCGGGCAGTGAGCGGCCCGACAGGAAGAAGTCCAGGCTGTCGGACACCCGCCGGCGCGCGGCGGCGCCGATCAGCAGCACGACGAGGAAGTAGGCGGCCACCAGGAGGTAGTCGACGAACGTCGCGTCCAGTCTCAGATCGCCCACTCAGGCCTCCACTCGGGTCGGGTCACGACAGGCGCCGGGCCCCCGCGGCGGGGACCACGACGTAGGAACGGGGCGCGCCGGCGCGCTCCGTGACGGCGGCGGCGACGTCGTCCACGGCGGCGGCGTCGACGAGGGCGACCGCGCTGCCGCCGAAGCCGCCGCCGACCATGCGGGCGCCGTGCGCGCCGGCTGCCAGCGCCACCTCGACGACGGTGTCGAGCTCGGGCACCGACACCTCGAAGTCGTCGCGCAGCGAGGCGTGCCCGGCGGTGAGCACCGGGCCGACCTCCCGCGGGTCGCCGCCGGCGCGCAGCAGGCCGACGACCTGCGCGACGCGGGCGTCCTCGCCCACCACGTGGCGGGCCCGGCGCAGCAGCAGCGCCCCCCGCGCGGTGCCGTCGCCGAGCGGCGCGAGCGCGTCGACGCCGGCCACGTCGCAGAGCAGCGCGACGCCGAGCCGGCGGGCGGCCTCCTCGCACTCGCGGCGCCGCTCGCCGTAGCCGCTGGCGGCGTGGTCGTGGGTGGTGCCCGAGTCGACCACCAGCAGCGCCAGTCCGGCCGCCTCGAGGTCGAGGGGCACCTGCTCGCTGCTGCGGTCGCGGGTGTCGAGGTGCAGCGCGTGCCCGGCGGTGCAGAGCACCGACGCGGACTGGTCGAGGATCCCGGTGGGTGCGCCGACGAAGTCGTTCTCGGCCCGCCGTGCGACGTCGACCAGGTCGGCGGGGCCGAGGTCCAGGCCGAGGAGGTCGCGCAGGGCCAGCGCGACGGCGCACTCCAGCGCCGCCGAGGAGGAGAGCCCGGCACCGGCCGGGACGTCGCCGTCGACGAGCAGGCTCAGCCCGCCGGGGACGTGCTCGCGCAGCTGGTGGACCACGCCCGCCGGGTAGCCGGCCCAGCCGCCCGGGGTCCCCGGCTGCAGCTCGGCGACGGCGACGTCGGCGTCGGCGTCCGGGTGCTGCGCGGAGACGAGGACGAGGCGGCCGTCGTCCCGGCGGGCGGCCGCGGCGCGGGTGGTGTGCGGCAGCGCGACCGGCAGCACGTGGCCGCCGTTGTAGTCGGTGTGCTCGCCGATCACGTTGACCCGGCCGGGGGCGGCCCACACGCCCTCCGGCGCGCCGCCGAACCGGGCCGTGAAGGCGTCGGCGGCGCGCGCCGCCGCCTCCTCGTCGGTGGGCACCTTCGCGTCCGGAGCGCCGCTCACGGGAGTTCCACGCTCCGCAGCTGCTCGGCGACGTCCTCGGGGTTCGTGTCCGTGATGAACGCCCCCATCCCCGACTCCGAGCCGGCCAGGTACTTGAGCTTGCCCGGTGCGCGGCGCAGCGAGAAGAGCTGCAGGTGCAGCCACCAGTCCTCGCGGCCGGTGCGGACCGGCGCCTGGTTCCACGCCGCGATGTAGGGCAGCGGGGTGTCCATGCGGTGCGCGAAGCGGCCCAGGACGTCGAGGTAGACCTCGGCCAGCGCGTCGCGCTCGGCGTCGTCGAGGGCCGGCAGGTCGGGCACCCGGCGGGTGGGGAAGAGCTGCACCTCGTAGGGCCAGCGCGCCGCGGCCGGGACGAAGGCCGCCCAGTGCCCGTTCGACGCCACCACCCGCGGGCCGGTGCGCTCGGACTCCACGAGCTCGGCGAACAGGTCGCCGCCGGTGGCGTCGCGGTGCCGGTGCACAGAGGCCAGCACCTTCTCCACCCGCGGCGTCACGAACGGATAGGCGTAGACCTGCCC
Organism: Geodermatophilus amargosae; assembly: GCF_041028265.1. Lineage (GTDB taxonomy): Bacteria > Actinomycetota > Actinomycetes > Mycobacteriales > Geodermatophilaceae > Geodermatophilus > Geodermatophilus amargosae_A. The sequence continues at coordinate 326,840 of NZ_JABGCW010000004.1, read as the reverse complement.
GTGCGGGTGCGACAGCGTCACCCCGATCTCCTCGCCGGAGTTCTCGAAGCAGAAGACCTGCTCGACGCCGTCGAGGGCGCCCAGCTCGGCGGTGCGGTCGGCCCAGACGTCGACGACCAGGCGGGCGCGCTCGCGGCCGAGCCCGGCGAAGTGCTGGTCGTGGTCGCTGGTGAACAGCACCACCTCGCACCGGCCGAACCCGGGGCGCAGCTCGGCGAGCGGGGCACCGGGCGCGGTGGGCGGCACGTCGCGGTCGACGGCGGTGGCCAGCGACGGGAAGCGGTTCTCGAAGACGGCGACCTGGTAGTCAGCCTCGGGCACCTCGCTGGGCCGGCCGGGCTTCGACGGGCACAGCGGGCACTGGTCGGCCGGGGGGAGGAAGGTGCGCGTCTGCCGGTGGGCGGCGATCACCACCCACTCACCGAGCAGGGCGTCCCAGCGCAGCTGGGAGTGGGTCCCCACCGGCGGGAGGTCGCGGGTGTCCTCGGCCGTGCGGGCGGGGGTCCCGTCGGCGTCGAAGTAGAGGATCTCGCGACCGTCCGCCAGCCGGCGACTCGTCCGGATCACCTGTCTCGCCTCCGTTCCCGGCCCGGGGAGGGGCCCTGGGAACGCTATGCCCGCCCGCGATCATGGGCCAGTCGGGACCCGGGGAGGCAGCAGGGCCCCCGGCCGGGGAGCCGGGGGCCCTGCTGCGTGCCGCTGTAGCCCCGAAGGGATTCGAACCCTCGCTACCGCCGTGAGAGGGCGGCGTCCTGGACCGCTAGACGACGGGGCCGGACGTCCCCATCCTGCCAGGACCGCCACCGGTGGCCGTTCCGGGGTCCCCCGGAACGGCGAGAGCCCCCGGTCGGTGACCGGGGGCTCTCGCTGCGCTGTAGCCCCGAAGGGATTCGAACCCTCGCTACCGCCGTGAGAGGGCGGCGTCCTGGGCCGCTAGACGACGGGGCCGTGCGGTGGTGCGGTACTGCAGGTGGTGCGGTGGTGCTGAGGAGGTGGTGCTTCCTCGCTGGGGTACCAGGACTCGAACCTAGACTAACGGAGCCAGAATCCGTCGGGCTGCCAATTACCCCATACCCCAAGGATTGGCCGGCACCTCGCGGCGCCGGGGAGAACGATACCCGACGCCCGCCGGCGACGTGTCACCACCCCCGGGTCCGCGGGTCACCCGCCGGGACCCGCAGGTCCCGGGCCTCCGTCAGCAGCTCGGGCCGCAGCCGCCGGCGCGACGCCGCCACGACCGCGACGTAGGCGCCCATCGACAGCAGCGTGAGCAGCAGGTACAGCGACCCGACGCCGGCCGGAACCTCCTCGGTGGCGACCTCGTCGCCGAGGAAGCCGGCCAGGAGGAACACCAGCACGTTGTTCACCGCGTGCAGGACGATCGCCGCCTCCAGGCCGCCGGTGAGCCACACCACGGCGGAGGCGGCCAGGCCGAAGGCGAACCGGTCGAGGAACGTGACGACGTCGCCGGGCGCGTGGGCCAGCGAGAACAGCGCGGCGGTGACCACCGCGGCCACGACGGCGCCGGCCCGCGGGCTGCGGATCCAGCCGGCGATCGTCTGGCTGAGGTAGCCGCGGAACACGTACTCCTCGGCGGCCGACTGCAGCGGCGTGGTGAGGACCACGACCAGCAGCAGCCAGCCCACGTCGTCGACCGGGCCGGTGACCCCCGCCTCGCCGAGCAGGTAGCCCAGGACCACCGACACGACGATGCCGACGCCGAGCGTGGCCAGCGCCCGCAGGGTGAACGGCGCGAACAGCCGCCAGCGCAGCCGGGCCAGCACCGACGACGACCAGCCCGGCCGCATGCCGTGCGCGGCCACCCAGACCAGCCACACGATCGGGATCGCCACGATCAGCGACAGGTTGGTCAGCAGCAGCACGCCCGGGTCGACCAGGTCGAGCAGCTGCAGGTCCGGGGAGACCCCGGTCACCACCACCAGCAGGACCACGACGAAGGCCGCGACGCCGTAGGCGACGGTGAACAGCAGCAGACCCAGCAGCGGTCGCCACCAGGCCCAGTCCCGCGCCCGCATGGCGCGCAGGAAGGGCACCGGCTCGTCGTGCGGGGGCGTGCCGGGCGGCGGCGCCATCCGCACCCCCGGCGGGAAGGGGCCGGGGCCGGCCGGGCCGTGCGGACCGGGCGGCAGCGGCACCGGGCCCAGCGGCCACGGCACCGGGCCGGGCCCTCCTCCCCCGGCCGGCGCCCACGGCCCTCCCCCGGGCCCGTACGGCGTTCCCGGCACGAGCGGCGGCGCCCCGTAGGGACCGGTGGGGGGCGGGCCCGTGTAGGGCTCCCCGTCCCAGCCGGCGGGTCCGGCCGGGGCAGGGGGTCCCCAGGGCGGGACGGTCACCCCGCCGTGCCCTTCGCCGCCGCGAGCCGCGCGAGGGTGCGCTCGCGCCCGAGCAGCTCGATCGACTCGTACAGCGGCGGCGACACCGTCCGGCCGCTCACCGCCACGCGCACCGGCCCGAACGCCTGCCGCGGCTTGCGGCCCAGCCCGTCGACCAGCGCGCTCTTGAGGGCCTGCTCGATGCCGGCGGCGCTCCAGTCGGCCAGGTCGCGCAGCGCGTCCGCGGCGGCGTCGAGCACCTCGCCGTCCTCGGGGCGCAGGTTCTTCGCGGCCGCGGCGGGGTCGATCGCGACCTCCTCGGTGAAGAGGAAGCCCAGCAGGCCGACGGCGTCGGAGAGGACCACCGTGCGCTCCTGCGCCAGCGGCGCGATCGTCCGCAGCACCCGGTCCTGCTCCGGCGTCGGCGGGTCGGCCACCAGCCCGGCGCCGGCGAGGAACGGCACCACGCGGGCGACGAACTCCTCCACCGGCAGCTCGCGCAGGTGGGTGGCGTTGATCGCCTCGGCCTTCTTCACGTCGAAGCGGGCGGGGTTGGCGCTGACCCTCGTGACGTCGAAGGCCTCGACCATCTCGGCCATGGAGAACACGTCGCGGTCCTCGGCGATCGACCAGCCCAACAGCGCCAGGTAGTTGGCGAAGCCCTCGGGGAGGAAGCCGCGGTCGCGGTAGACGTCGACGTTGGACTGCGGATCGCGCTTGGACAGCTTCTTGCTGCCCTCGCCGGTGACGTAGGGCAGGTGCCCGAAGCGGGGCGTCCCGCTCGCGACGCCGACGTCCTGCAGCGCCGCGTACAGCGCGAGCTGGCGGGGCGTCGACGGCAGCAGGTCCTCGCCGCGCAGCACGTCGGTGATCCCCATCAGGGCGTCGTCGACCGGGTTGACGAAGGGGTACAGCGGCGCGCCGTTGCCGCGCACCAGGACGAAGTCGGGCACGGAGCCGGCGGCGAAGCGCACCTCGCCGCGGACCAGGTCGGTCCAGGCGAGGTCCTCGTCGGGCATCCGCAGCCGCAGCACCGGGTCGCGGCCCTCGGCGCGGAAGGCGGACTCCTGCGCGTCGGTGAGGAAGCGGTCGGCGTTGTCGTAGCCGAGCTTGGGGTCCTGCCCGGCGGCCAGGCGCCGTGCCTCGACCTCCTCGTTGGTCGAGAAGGACTCGTAGGCGTGGCCGGCCTCGAGCAGCCTCGCGGCGACGTCGCGGTAGACCTCGGCGCGCTCGGACTGCCGGTAGGGCCCGTGCGGGCCGCCGACCTCGGGGCCCTCGTCCCAGTCCAGTCCCAGCCAGCGCAGGCAGTCCAGCAGGTGGCGGTAGGAGTCCTCGGAGTCGCGGGCGGCGTCGGTGTCCTCGATCCGGAACACGAACGCGCCGCCGGTGTGCCGCGCGTGCGCCCAGTTGAACAGCGCGGTGCGCAGCAGGCCGACGTGGACCGTGCCGGTCGGCGAGGGGCAGAAGCGGGTGCGGACGGTGCTCGCCGGGGTGCTCATCGGACGCCGCCCGCGGTGGAGGCGGTGTCGGCGCCGCTCACCGAGTTGGTGAGCGAGCCGAGCCCCTCGACGGCGCACTCGACCCGCTGGCCGGGCCGGATCGGCCCGACGCCGGCCGGGGTGCCGGTGAGGACGACGTCGCCCGGCAGCAGCGTCATGACCCGCGAGATGTAGCTGATCAGCGTGGGGACGTCGAACAGCAGCTGGCTGGTGCGCCCGGCCTGCCGCGGCTCGCCGTCGACGGTGCAGGTGATCTCCAGGTCGGCCGGGTCCTTGCCCACACCGGCCAGGTCGGTCTCGATCCACGGGCCGAGCGGGCAGAACGAGTCGAAGCCCTTGGCGCGGGTCCACTGCCCGTCGGCCTTCTGCATGTCCCGCTCGGTGACGTCGTTGCCGATCGTGTAGCCGAAGACGCTGCCCGGGACCTGCTCGGGCGTCAGGTTGCGCGCGCCGCGGGCGCCGATGACGACGGCGAGCTCGACCTCGTGGTGGACGTTGGTGCTGCCGGCCGGGATGCGGATGGCGTCGCCCGGGCCGATGACCGACGTCGACGGCTTGAGGAACAGCAGCGGGCGCTCGGGGGCGTCACCGGTGTTCATCTCCTTGACGTGGTCGGCGTAGTTCTTGCCGACGCAGACCACCTTGCTCGGCAGGATCGGCGAGAGCAGCCGCACGTCGGCCTGCGCGAAGCGCTGGCCGGTGAAGGAGATGGTCCCGAACGGGTGGCCCTCGATCTGGGCGACCTGGCCGTCGCCGTCGAGGACTCCGAAGGACATGCCCGAGGGCGAGGCGAAGCGGACGATGCGCACGCCGTCGAGGCTACTGACCCCGCGCGCACCCGCCGCCCGCCCTACGGTGGCCGGGTGGCCGCCCGGTTCAGTGAGCTCGTCATCGACAGCCGCGACCCCGAGTCGCTGGCCGCCTGGTGGGCGGAGGTGCTCGGCTACCGGGTCCTCGGGCGCGACGACGACGGCGCGGTCGAGATCGGCCCGGAGGCCGGCTTCGGTGGCGCCGCCCCGACGCTGGTGTTCGCGCCGGTCGCCGATCCCGACCCGGGCACGTCGCGGCTGCACGTCGACCTCAACGCCACCGACCGGGACCAGGACGCCGAGCTGCAGCGGCTGCTGGACCTCGGCGCCACCCGGGCCGACGTCGGGCAGACCGGGGAGGAGAGCTGGCACGTGCTCGCCGACCCGGAGGGCAACCCCTTCTGCCTGCTGCGCCGCCGCCTCGACCCCCTGTGACCGGTCCCTGAGACCCCGACGAGCCACCGACCGAGCCCCCGAGGAGTTGCCGTGATCCTGATCGTCATCAAGTTCCCCGTCCGGCCCGACGCGATCGACGAGTTCCGCGCCAAGGCCGACGAGTACGCCGCGGCGGTGAACGCCGAGGAGGGCAGCCTGTTCTTCGAGTGGTCCCGCAGCGTCCTGGACCCGAACACGTTCGTCTGCATCGAGGGCTTCCGGGACTCCGACGCCGGCGCCTCGCACGTGGCCACCCCGCACGCGAAGGCCGCCTTCGACTGGATGTCGGACCTGGTCGCCGAGCAGCCGCAGATCGTCTACGTCGACACCCCCGACGTCAGCGGCTTCGGCCCGATGGGCGAGGTGCGGCCGCGGCGCTGAGCCGCGGGCCGTTGACCGGCCGACCGGCCCGGCGGGACAGTGAGCCGGTGACCCGCGTCCTGGCGGTGATGACCGGCCTCGCGCTGCTCACCGTGGCCGCCGAGGCCACCGACGACCCGCACCCGCTGCTCGCGATCGCCCTCGGGACGACGTACGCGGCACACGCCCTGGCCGCGCTGTGGTGGCTGCCCCGGCAGCCGGTCCCGCGCCGGTACTGGCTCACGGCCGCGCACGTGTGCCTGCAGCTCCCCCTCGGCGTGCTGCTGTTCGGGGCGGCGCACGCCGGTGTCGGCGCCACCCTGCTGCTGCTGGTGCTGGTCAGCCAGTGCGTGCTGCTGCTCCCGCTGCCGGCCGCCGCGGGCGTGACGGCGGTCGTGCCGCTGGTGCACCTGGGCATGGGGTGGGCCGACTTCGCCCGCAACGCGCTGGGCCTGCTCGGCGCCGCGGTGTTCACCGCCGTCGTCACCGCCCTGCTGCAGCAGGCGCAGCGCGCGCGGGCCGAGCTCGCCGAGGCCAACGAGCTGCTGCGCGGGTACGCCGCGCAGGCCGCGGAGCTGGCGACCACGCGTGAGCGCAACCGGCTGGCGCGCGACATCCACGACGGCCTGGGCCACCACCTCACCGTCGTCCAGATGCAGGTGCAGGCCGCCCGCGCGGTGCTGCCCACCGACCCCGCCCGCGCCGACGCCGTCCTGGCCAAGGCACAGCACCAGGCGAGCGAGGCGCTGGCCGAGGTCCGCCGGTCGGTGGCCACGCTGCGCGCCCCGGTCGCCCGACCGCCGCTGCGGGCCGCCCTGCAGACGCTGACCGGCGAGGCGGCGGCCGCGGGCCTGGACGCGACGCTCGAGGTGACCGGCCCCGAGCGCCCGCTGCCGCAGGAGGCCGAGGAGTCGCTGTTCCGGTCGGCGCAGGAGGGGCTGACCAACGTCCGCAAGCACGCCGGTGCCACGTGCGCGCGGGTGACGCTGGCCTACGGCGGGGACGGCACCGTGCGGCTGGCCGTCCGCGACGACGGCCGCGGCCTCTCCCCCGACGGCGACGACCTCCGCGGTCCCCTCGACGGCGACCGGCGGTCCTTCGGTCTGCTCGGCCTGCGCGAGCGGGCGGCGCGCGTGGGCGGGCGCGTGACCGTGGGGCCGGCGCCGGGTTCGGGCACCGAGCTGCTCGTCGAGGTGCCCGGGTGAGCGCCGTGCGGGTGCTCGTCGTCGACGACCAGGCGCTGTTCCGGGAGGCGCTGGTCACGCTGCTGGGCGCACGGCCCGAGGTCGAGGTGGTCGGCGAGGCGGCCGACGGGCACCAGGCGCTGGACCGGTCGGCGGCGCTGCGTCCCGACGTCGTGCTCATGGACCTGCACATGCCGGTCCTCGACGGGATCGGTGCCACCCGGCGGCTGCGCGTGGAGCAGCCCGGCGTCCGCGTGCTGGCCCTGACCACCTTCGACGACGACGAGGACGTCTTCGCCGCGCTGCGCGCCGGGGCGCTGGGCTACCTGCTCAAGGACGTCTCCTCCGACCGCCTGGTCGAGGCGGTGCTCTCGGCGGCCCGCGACGAGTCGGTGCTGCAGCCCTCGGTGGCGGCGAAGGTGGTGGCCCGCTTCGCCCAGCTCGACGACGGTCCGCGCGAGCGGCCGCAGCCCCTGGTCGTGCCGCTGTCCGAGCGCGAGCTCGACGTCCTCCGGTTGCTCGCCGACGGCCGCAGCAACCGGGAGATCGCGGCCGCGCTGTTCCTCGCCGAGGGCACGGTCAAGAACCACGTGACCAGCGTGCTGGGCAAGCTCGGCGCCCGGGACCGCACGCAGGCGGCGCTGCGCGCCCGCGCGCTCGACCTGGTCTGAGGGTGGTCACCCCCGGTCCGTGACCGGCGACCGTGACCTCCGGCACCTGGCGGGGACGCCGCCGCCCCCGACGCTCTGCGCCATGACGACGACGCAGGACACCCGGACCCGGCGCACGTGGCACCTGGTGCGCCACTACCTGGAGATGGTGGTCGCGATGCTCGCCGGGATGATGGTGCTCGGCCCGGTGCACGGGTACCTCTGGCCCGGGCTCGACGACCGCACCGACGTCGCCGCGCTGGTGATGGCCACCGACATGGCGATCGGGATGGCCGCCTGGATGCGGTTCCGCCGCCACTCGTGGCCGGCGATCGCGGAGATGTCGGCGGCGATGTACGTGCCGTTCGCCGTCCTGCTCGTGCCGTTCTGGCTGGGCGCGGTGTCCGGGGACCTGCTCATGACGGCGGGCCACGTCCTGATGCTCCCGGCCATGGCCCTGGCCATGTGGTGGCGCCTCGACGAGTACGCGAACCACTGACATCGTCGGCCTACCGGCCGACACCGCGGCCAGGTGCCGTCCCGAGCTGCGTCGAGCCGCTGCCCGTGTCCCGGTCGGGGACCCTCCGGGCCCCGCGACCGGTCCACCCGTCGGCGGAGCCGACGGTCGTCTCAGCGGTGGCGGACGGCGTAGGTGAGGGCGTCGACCAGCGCGTGCCAGGAGGCCTCGACGATGTTGTCGTGGACGCCGACCGTGGTCCACTCCCCCACCCCGTCGGTGGTGTCGATGAGCACCCGCGTGGTGGCGCTGGTGCCGCCCTTCCAGCCGAGGATCCGGACCTTGTAGTCGGCCAGCGAGACGTCGGCGAGCTCCGGGTGCCGGCTGACCAGCGCCTGGCGCAGCGCGTTGTCCAGGGCGTTGACCGGGCCGTTGCCCTCGCCGGTGCTGATGATCCGCTCGACCGTCCCGTCGTCGTTGCGCACGTGGATCTTGACCGTCGCCTCGCTGACGACGACGCCGTTGCCCCAGTGCTCGACCGTCGTCCGGTAGCTCTCCAGCTCGAACAGCGGGGCGGGGGCGCCGGGCAGCTGCGCGCGCAGCAGCAGCTCGAAGGAGGCGTCGGCGGCCTCGAACGACCAGCCGTCGGCCTCGAGGACCTTGACCCGGTCGACGACGGTGCCGACGACGTCGGCGTGCCCGTCGAGGTCGACGCCGAGCTCGCGGCCCTTGAGCTCGACCGAGGCGCGGCCGGCCATCTCGGTGACCAGGATGCGCATGTCGTTGCCGACGACGGCCGGGTCGAGGTGGTTGTAGAGCTCCGGGCTGACCTTGATCGCGCTGGCGTGCAGGCCGGCCTTGTGCGCGAACGCGGACGTCCCGACGTAGGGCTGGTGGTCGTCGGGGGCGATGTTGGCCAGCTCGGCGATCGCGTGGCTGACCCGCTGCAGCTCGGCCAGGCACCCGGGCGGCACGACGGGCAGGCCCATCTTGGTGACCAGGTTGGCCACCAGCGCGAAGGTGTCGGCGTTGCCGGCCCGCTCGCCGTAGCCGTTGGCGGTGCCCTGCACGTGGGTGACGCCGGCCTCCACGGCGGCCAGCGAGTTGGCGACGGCGCACCCGGTGTCGTCCTGGCAGTGGATGCCGAGGCGGCCCTCGACCCGCGAGCGGACGTCGGCGACCACCCGGGCCACGCCCATCGGCAGCATGCCGCCGTTGGTGTCGCACAGGACGCCGACCTCCGCGCCGGCCCCGAAGGCGGCGCGCAGCACCTGCACGCCGTAGTCGGGGTCGGCGGCGTACCCGTCGAAGAAGTGCTCGCAGTCGACGAACACCCGCCGGCCCTGGGCCACGAGGAAGGCGACGGTGTCGGCGACCATCGCGAGGTTCTCCTCGAGCGTGGTGCGCAGCGCGTCCCGCACGTGGCGGACGTCGGACTTCGCGACCAGGCAGACCACCGGCGTCTCGGCGTCGAGCAGCGCGCGCACCTGCGGGTCGTCCTCGACGCGGACGCCGGCCTTGCGGGTGGCGCCGAAGGCGACGAGCACGGCGTGCCGCAGCTTGAGCTCGGTGCGGGCGCGGGCGAAGAACTCGGTGTCCTTGGGCAGCGCCCCGGGCCAGCCGCCCTCGATGTAGCCGACGCCGATCTCGTCGAGCAGCCTCGCCGTGGCCAGCTTGTCGGCGACGGAGAAGCTGATCCCCTCGCGCTGGGCGCCGTCGCGCAGCGTGGTGTCGAAGACGTGGAAGTCCACGGCGGGGGTGGCGGTGCTGTCGGTGGCCACGGGTGCTCCCGGGGGTTCGACGGCGATCAGGCCCTGACACGAAGAAGACCCCCCGGGAACGGGAGGTCTGCGCGCGGTCGGGGGTGCTGACCGCGCGCTAGGCGATGATGATCGTGCCGGACAGGTGCATCGCGGCGAGTGTAGCCCCGGGCCCGGCCGAGCCTCCGCCGCGCCGCCGAGGAGGGGAGTCCGCCGGTTCAGCCGCCGGCGAGGGCGGCGAGGCGGTCGCCGACCTCGGCGGTGCGGACCTGCGCCTGCGGCTCGCGGGTCGACAGGTCGAAGGCGACGGCGGCGTTGACCTTGCGCGCGAGGTCGGCGGAGCCGAGGTGCTCGAGCAGCAGGCCCACCGAGAGGACGGTCGCCGTCGGGTCGGCGACGCCCTGGCCGGCGATGTCGGGCGCCGAGCCGTGCACCGGCTCGAACATGCTCGGGTTGGTCCCCGAGACGTCGAGGTTGCCGCTGGCGGCCAGCCCGATGCCGCCGGTCACCGCGGCGGCGACGTCGGTGACGATGTCGCCGAAGAGGTTGTCGGTGACGATGACGTCGTAGCGGCCCGGGTCGGTGATGAAGAACATCGACGCGGCGTCCACGTGCTGGTAGGCCACGGTGACCTCGGGGAACTCGGCGCCCACCTCCTCCACCGTCCGCGACCACAGCGAGCCGGCGTGGGTGAGCACGTTCGTCTTGTGGATCAGCGTCAGGTGCCGGCGCGGCCGCGTCTGGGCCCGCTCGAAGGCGTAACGGACGACCCGCTCCACGCCGAAGGCGGTGTTGAGGCTGACCTCGGTGGCGATCTCGTGCGGCGTGTCGCGGCGCAGCACGCCGCCGTTGCCCACGTAGGGGCCCTCGGTGCCCTCGCGGACGCAGAGCATGTCGATGCCGCCGGGCTCGGCCAGCGGGCTGCGGACGCCGTCGTAGAGCTTGGCCGGCCGCAGGTTGACGTGGTGGTCGAGCTCGAAGCGCAGCCGCAGCAGCAGCCCGCGCTCGAGGATCCCCGGCGGCACGCCCGGGTCGCCGATCGCGCCGAGCAGGATCGCGTCGTGCCCGCGCAGCTCGTCGAGCACCGAGTCGGGCAGCAGCTCGCCGGTCCGCTGCCACCGGGTCGCGCCCAGGTCGTAGTCCGTCGTCTCCAGGTCGGGGGCGACGGACCGGAGGACCTTCAGGCCCTCGGCGACCACCTCGGGGCCGATGCCGTCTCCCGCGATCACAGCCAGGCGCATGGCGAGGACCCTAGGTCAGCGCGGGTCGAGGTCGGCCGAGCGGGCCTCGCGCGCGCCGATCCGGCCGGCGATGTCGGCCAGCAGGTCGGCGCCGACGGGGCTGTCGACGGTCACCGCCATGAGCGCCTCGCCGCCGCGGGTGGTGCGGCTGACCTGCGCCCCGGCGATGTTGACGTCGGCCTCCCCCAGGGCCGCGCCGACCGTGCCGACCACGCCCGGGCGGTCGGTGTAGACGAAGAACAGCAGGTGGCCCGACAGGTCGAGGTCCATGTCGAAGCCGTCGACCTCGACCAGCTTGGGCACCTGGTTCTTGCCGAACAGCGTCCCGGAGACGGCGACCTCGCGGCCGTCGGCCATGACGCCGTGCACCCGGACCAGGTTGCGGTAGTCGGGGCTCTCGACGTCGCTGGTGAGCGCCACCTCCAGCCCGCGCTGCGCGGCCAGCAGCGGCGCGTTGACGTAGGTGACCTGCTCCTCGACGACGTCGGAGAACACGCCCTTGAGCACCGCCAGCTGCAGGACCGAGGCGTCGAACTCGGCGAGCTTGCCGCGCACGTCGACGGTGACCGACTGGGCCAGTCCCCCGGCGACGGCGGTGAACACCGTGCCCAGCTCCTCGGCCAGCGGCAGCCCGGGCCGCACGTCCTCGGCGACGATGCCGCCGGCCTGGACGTTGACCGCGTCGGGCACGAACTCCCCCTGCAGCGCGAGCCGGACCGAGTGGGCGACGGCGGTGCCCGCCTTGTCCTGCGCCTCCGTCGTCGAGGCGCCCAGGTGCGGGGTGACGACGGTGTTGGGCAGCCCGAACAGCGGGCTGTCGGTGGTGGGCTCCGTGGCGAAGACGTCGATGCCGGCGGCGCCGACCTGCCCCGACCGCAGCGCGTCGGCCAGGGCGGCCTCGTCGACCAGCCCGCCGCGGGCGGCGTTGACGACGATCACGCCGCGCTTGGTGGTCGCCAGCTCGTCGGCGCCGATCAGCCCCAGCGTCTCGGGCGTCTTCGGCAGGTGGACGGTGATGAAGTCCGCCTCGCGGAGCAGTTCCTCGAGCGACACCATCCGCACCCCGAGCTGCGCGGCGCGGCCGGGCTGGATGTAGGGGTCGTGGGCGATCAGCGTGGTGCCGAACGCGGCCAGGCGCTGGGCCACCAGCTGGCCGATGCGGCCGAGGCCGACCACGCCGACCACCTTGTCGGTGACCTCGACGCCCATGAACTGCGACCGCTTCCAGGCGCCCTCGCGCAGCGACGCGTCGGCGGCGGGGATCTGGCGCGCGGCGGCCAGCAGCAGGGCGACGGCGTGCTCGGCGGCGCTGACGACGTTCGACGTCGGGGCGTTGACCACCATGACGCCGCGCTCGGTGGCGGCGGCGACGTCGACGTTGTCCAGGCCGATGCCGGCGCGGGCGACCACCGTCAGGTTGGGCGCCGCGGCGAGGGCCTCGGCGTCGATCCGGGTGGCGCTGCGGATCATGACCGCGGCCGCGTCGGCCAGGGCGGGCAGCAGCGCGGACCGGTCGGCGCCGTCGACGGTGCGGATCTCGACGTCGGTGCCCAGGACCTCCAGGACGCTGGGGGCGAGTTCCTCGGCGATCAGGACGACGGGCGCGGTCTCGGTCACGGGGTCCACAGCGCAGCGACGCGGCGGGCTGTTCCCGCCCCCGCGCCGCTCGGGGCCCGGTCACGGCGGGAGAACGGCGTGCACCAGAGGTCACAGTCCCGCCCCGGCGGGGGTGGGCTGCTTGCCCGTGCCGGACCGCGCCCGCATCCTGGCGCGCGACGCGCCGCACCAGGGGGCGCCCGCTAGGGAGAACCATGACTGACTTCGGCAAGGACCAGGGCGGGGCCTCGGCCTCCGGCCAGGGTCAGCCCTCGGACCCGCAGTACGGCCAGCAGGAGCAGGGGCAGGGGCAGCAGTACGGCCAGCAGGGCTACGGCCAGACCGAGCCCTACGGCCAGCAGCCCTACGGCCAGCAGGGCTCCGGCCAGCAGGGCTCCGGCCAGCAGGGCTCCGGCCAGCAGGGGTACGGCCAGCAGGGGTACGCCCAGCCCTACGGCCAGCAGCAGTACGGCCAGCAGGGCTACGGCCAGACCGAGCCCTACGGCCAGCAGCCCTACGGCCAGCAGGGCTACGGCCAGCAGGGGTACGGCCAGCCCCAGCCCTACGGCCAGTACGGGCAGTACGGGCAGGGCGGTGTCCCGGCCAAGCCCGGCGGCGTCGTGACGGCGGCCGTGCTCGGCTTCGTCTTCGGCGCGATCGGCGTCCTGGTCAGCCTGCTGCTGATCTTCGCCGGCGCGGTGGCCAGCGGAGCCGGCAGCGACATCGACGACGAGATCCCCGGGTTCGGCGCCGTCGCCGGTGCCGTGGGCGGCGTGATCCTCGTGGTCGGCCTGCTCGTGCTCGTCTGGACCGTCGTCATGATCTGGGGCTCGGTGTGGGCGCTCAGCGGGCGCAGCCGGGTGATGCTGCTGGTCGGCGGCTCGATCGCCCTGGCGTTCACCCTGATCGGCCTGATCGGCAACCTGTCCGACGCCGACACCGCCGGTGCGGGCGGGATCATCACCAGCCTGCTGTTCTTCCTGGCCGCGCTGGCGATCGTCGTCCTGCTGGCGATGAAGCCGGCCGCCGCGTTCTTCGCCGCGCACCGCGCACGCCGCGGCCGCTGACGTGTCCGGCGGTCCCGGACCCGGTGCGGAGCCTCCGGTGCCGCCCGGGCCCGGAGGCCGGCGGGCGCCGCGGCCGCTCCCGTTGCTCGCCGCGGCGATGTGCGGCCTCCTGCTCGGCCTCTACGCCCTCATGTACGCGGTGGCCCTGCTGGCGGCGGCCCGGCTCGACCTGGTCCTCGGGATCATCGGGATCGTCTACCTGGGCATCGCCGTCCTGTGCGTCTGGGGTGCCGTGCAGGCCCTGGCCGGCAGGAGCGGCCGGATGCTGGTGGCCGGCGGGGCGGTGATCGCCGTCCTCGCCGCGCTGGGGATCGTCGCGGCGCTCGGACAGGGCCAGCTGAGCCTCTGGTCGGTCGTGCTGCTCCTGACCGGGGCGGGCATCGTCGTGCTGGTCAACCGGCCGGCGGCCAGGACGTTCCTCGCCACGCACCGGGCACCCCGCGGCGGATGACCGCGTTCACCCGTGGGGGTCCGCCGACTCCGGCAGACCCCCACGGGCGTCTGCGTGCACGTAGGGTCCGCCGACCGGGCGCCCGCCAGTCCAGGAGGAAACCAGAGCATGACCAGCCCCAGCTTCGACAAGGACACCCCGCAGGGCGGTCAGCCCCACGGTCAGCAGCAGCCCTACGGCCAGCCGTACGGACAGCCCCATGGACTGCCCCATGGACAGCAGGGCCCCGGACCGGCGCCCTACGGCGGCGGCTTCGGCGGCCCGTCCCCCTACGGCGGTGGCGCCCCGGCCGGGCGGCGACCGGGCACCGTGACCGCAGCGGCGGTCATCGGCATCGTCTGGGGCGGCCTGGGCACCCTCTTCGGGCTGCTCGCGCTGGGCGTGGCCTTCGCCATCTCCGGGCTGCTCGGTCTGGTCCTCCTGCTGAGCACGGCGCTGTCGGTCGGCCTGCTCGTGGGCGGCATCTCCGTGCTGAACGGACGGCCGCCGAAGCTGCTGCTCGTCATCTCCTACGTGGCGATCGCCATCAACGTCATCTCGCTGGTCGTCTCCCTCGCCTCGAGCGGCGGGTCGGCGTTCAACGGCGTCCTCGGCTTCATCCTCCCGGGCATCGTGATCGCCCTGCTGGTGCAGCCGGCGTCCAAGCAGTACTTCGCGGCCCGGGGTCAGTCCTACTGACCTCCCGCACCGACGCAGGACGGCCCCCGCTGCGAGCAGGCAGCGGGGGCCGTTCGCGTGGGTGGACTAGGAGCGGGCGGCGGTGCCGGTGTAGTCGTCGGAGGCCGACACCCAGCTCATCAGGCCGCGCAGCCGGCGGCCGGTCTCCTCGATCGGGTGCGCCTCGGCCTCGGCGCGGCGGCGCCTGAAGTCGGGGGCGCCGGCGTCCTGGTCGGCGATGAAGGCCGCGGCCCACGAGCCGTCCTTGATCGCGGCGAGGACCTCCTGCATCGACTGCTTGACGCGGGCGTCGATGATCTTCGGGCCGGAGGTGTAGTCGCCGTACTCGGCGGTGTCGGACACCGACCAGCGCTGCTTGGCGATGCCGCCCTCGTACATGAGGTCGACGATCAGCTTGAGCTCGTGCAGGCACTCGAAGTAGGCGACCTCGGGCTGGTACCCGGCCTCGGTCAGCGTCTCGAACCCGGCGGTGATCAGCGCGCTCGCGCCGCCGCAGAGGACGGCCTGCTCGCCGAACAGGTCGGTCTCGGTCTCCTCGGCGAACGTCGTCCTGATGACGCCGGCACGCGAGCCGCCGATGGCCTTGGCGTAGGACAGGGCCAGCTGCAGCGCGGAGCCGCTGGCGTCCTGCTCGACGGCGACCAGGCAGGGCACGCCCTTGCCGTTCTCGAACTCGCGGCGCACGAGGTGGCCGGGACCCTTCGGGGCGACCATCGCCACGTCGACGCCGGCCGGGGGCTTGACGTACCCGAACCGGATGTTGAAGCCGTGGCCGAAGAACAGCGCGTCGCCGTCCTGCAGGTTGGGCTCGATCGACTCGGTGTAGAGCGTCCGCTGCACGTGGTCGGGCGCCAGGACCATGACCAGGTCGGCCTCGGCGGCGGCCTCCGACGGCGTCACCACCCGCAGGCCCTCGGCCTCGGCCTTCGCCCGGCTCTTGCTGCCCTCGGGCAGGCCGACGCGGACGTCGACCCCCGAGTCGCGCAGCGAGAGGGCGTGCGCGTGCCCCTGGCTGCCGTAGCCGATGACGGCGACGGTGCGCCCCTGGATGATCGACAGGTCGGCGTCGTCGTCGTAGAAGATCTCGGCGGCCATGCGGTGGTGCTCCTTCGGTGTGGTGCCTTTATCGCGATAAAGGTCGGAGGGGTGGGGGTTCGGGCCTCTCAGGCGCTGCGGTCGACCGGGCGCAAGGTACCGGCGCCGCTCATCGAGCGCGGACCCCGGCCGAGGGCGACGGTGCCCGACTGCGCCATCTCCTTGATCCCCAGCGGGGCGAGGACGGCGAGCAGGGCCTGCAGCTTGTCGGGGGTGCCGGTGGCCTCGAGGGTCACGGTGTCGGTGTTGACGTCGACCACGCGGGCGCGGAACAGCTCGGCGGTCTGCAGCACGGTGGTGCGCTCGGTCATCGACGCGCGCACCTTGACCAGCAGCAGCTCGCGCTGGACCGCGGCGCCGCCGTCCAGCTCGACGATCTTGATGACCTCGACCAGCTTGTTCAGCTGCTTGGTCACCTGCTCCAGCGGTGCGGACTCCGCGTCGACGACGATCGTCATGCGCGAGAGGTCGGGGTTCTCGGTCGGCCCGACGGCCAGCGACTCGATGTTGAAGGCGCGCCGGCTGAACAGCGCCGAGACGCGGGCGAGGACACCCGACTTGTTCTCGACCAGGACCGACAGGGTGTGGCGGGTCATCTGGGAGGAACCTGCTTCCGATTCGTCGTCCGGCCCCGTTCCAGGGGCCCGCCGCGTGCGAGCGGCGAGGAGGAACGGGGTCCTTACACCTGGTTGTCGCCGAAGACCGGGCGCAGGTCGCGCGCGGCCAGGATGTCGTCGTTGCTCGAGCCGGCGGCGACCATCGGCCACACCTGGGCGTCGGCGCCGACGACGAAGTCGATGACCACCGGGGCGTCGGTGATCGCCATCGCCTTCTGGATGACGGCGTCGACGTCGTCCCCGGCCTCGCAGCGCAGCCCCACGCAGCCGAGGGCCTCGGCCAGGGCGACGAAGTCGGGGATGCGCACCGGCTTCGGCGCCCCGTCGGGTTGCTGGGCGTGCAGGCGGGTGTTGGAGTACCGGCCCCCGTAGAAGAGGGTCTGCCACTGCCGGACCATGCCGAGGTTGCCGTTGTTGATGACGGCGACCTTGATCGGGATGCCCTCGATGGCGCAGGTGGCCAGCTCCTGGTTGGTCATCTGGAAGCAGCCGTCGCCGTCGATGGCCCAGACGGTGGCGTCCGGGCGGCCGTACTTGGCGCCCATGGCCGCCGGGACGGCGTAGCCCATCGTCCCGGCGCCGCCGCTGTTGAGCCAGGTGCCCGGCTTCTCGTACGCGATGAACTGCGCGGCCCACATCTGGTGCTGGCCGACGCCGGAGGTGTAGATCGCGTCCGGGCCGGCGATCGCGCCGATCCGCTCGATGACGTACTGCGGCGACAGCGCGCCGTCCTCCGGCTGGTCGTAACCCAGCGGGTAGCGCGTGCGCCAGTCGTCGAGCTGGGCCCACCAGGCGGTGAGGTCCGGCGTGCGGCCGGCGGCGTGCTCGGCCCGCAGCGCGGTCACCAGCTCGGCGATCGTCTCCTTGGCGTCACCGACGATCGGCACGTCGGCCCGGCGGTTCTTGCCGATCTCGGCGGGGTCGATGTCGGCGTGCACCACCTGCGCGCCGGGAGCGAAGGTCGACAGCTCGCCGGTGACCCGGTCGTCGAAGCGGGCGCCGAGCGCGACGAGGACGTCGGACTTCTGCAGCGCGGTGACCGCGGCGACGGTGCCGTGCATCCCGGGCATGCCCAGGTGCTGCGGCGAGCTGTCGGGGAACGCACCGCGGGCCATCAGGGTGGTGACGACGGGCGCGCCGGTGAGCGCGGCCAGCTCGGCGAGCTCCTCGGTGGCGCCGGCCTTGAGCACGCCGCCGCCCACGTAGAGGACCGGACGGCGCGCGCCGGCGATCATCGACGCGGCCTCGCGCACCTGCTTGCCGTGCGGGCGGGTGGTCGGCTTGTAGCCGGGCAGGTCCATGCGCGGCGGCCAGGAGAAGTCGGTGGTGGCCTGCAGGACGTCCTTGGGGATGTCGACCAGGACCGGGCCGGGACGGCCGGTGGCGGCCAGGTGGAACGCCTCGGCGATCCGCTGCGGGATCTCCGCGGCGTCGGTGACCAGGAAGTTGTGCTTGGTGATCGGCATCGTGATGCCGCGGATGTCGGCCTCCTGGAACGCGTCGGTGCCGATCGCCCTGCTGGGCACCTGCCCGGTGATGGCGACGATCGGGACCGAGTCCATGTACGCGTCGGCGATCGGGGTGACCAGGTTGGTCGCGCCCGGGCCGGAGGTGGCCATGCAGACGCCGACCCGGCCGGTGGCCTGCGCGTACCCGGTGGCCGCGTGCCCGGCGCCCTGCTCGTGCCGGACGAGGACGTGCCGGACGTGCGAGTCGAACAGCGGGTCGTAGGCCGGGAGGATCGCCCCGCCGGGGATGCCGAAGACCACCTCGACACCCACGGCCTCGAGCGAGCGGACCAGGCTCTGCGCGCCGGTGATGCCGGTCGCGGGCTGGGCGGCGGACTCGGCGATGGAGCGGGCCGTCGTCTCGACGCCGGTGAGGGCGGCTGCGGCCTCTCGGGTGGCGGACTCGCTCGGGGTGGTGGTCATGCGGGGCGTCTCCTGGGCCGGACGAGCGGGCGGACGTGCGGTTCGGGTGTCTGCTGCGGGCGCGGGGGTGTCCCGGCGATCCGCCGGGCCGGCCCCGCCCCGGGCCTCGTGCCAACAAAAAACCCCTCGTGCCGAGGGCACAGAGGGGCGTAGCGCGTCGGTCGGGCGACCGGCGCGCTAGGCGACTACGAGGAGCAGGCAGGCGGAGGGCACGAGCACACTGTGCGCCCCACCCGGCTGGACGTCAACCTGGCCGTCTCATCCCGTGGGACCGTGTCGAGCGGTTCATGGGACGGCGACCGGCACCGGCACCTCGAGCCGCGCGGGGTCGAAGCCGTCGACGACCGCGGCCAGCTCGCCGGCGGGCACCGGGCGGCCGATGAGCCAGCCCTGCAGGAACGAGCAGCCCAGCGCGGTGAGCACGGCCATCTGCCCCGGCGTCTCCACGCCCTCGGCGACGACGTCCATGCCGAGCGTGCGGCCGAGGTCGACGACGCTGCCGACCAGCGCGGCACCCCGGGGGTCGGTGTCGATGCCGGAGACGAAGCCGCGGTCCATCTTCAGCACCTGCACCGGCAGCCGGGCGAGGTAGGCCAGCGACGAGTAGCCCTTGCCGAAGTCGTCGAGGGAGACGACGCAGCCCAGGGCGGAGAGCTCGGCGAGCTCGGCCAGCAGCCGCTCGTCGTCGTCCATGAGGACGCTCTCGGTCACCTCGACCATGAGCATCCGGGCGGGCAGGCCGGAGCGCTCGAGCGCGCGGGTGACGTCCTCGACCAGGCAGCGGGCCTGCAGGTGGCGCACCGAGATGTTGACGCCGAGCTTGAGGTCGCGGCCGCCGGCCACGAGCCGGGCGTGCTCGGCGGTCGCCGTCTCGAGCACCCACCGCTGCAGCGGCACGATGAGCCCGTCGTCCTCGGCGAGGCCGATGAACTCCTCCGGGGACACCGGGCCGTGGACCGGGTGGTCCCAGCGCACCAGGGCCTCGACGCCGAGGATGCGGCGCTCGGCGGTGCCCGCCACCGGCTGGAAGACCAGCCGCAGCCGGCCCCGGGCGATGGCTCCGGGCAGGTCGCGGGCCAGCCGGCTGCGCCGGGCGGACTCCTCGACGAGGGCCTCCCCCGACGCGCGCACGCCGTTCTTGCCCTGGGCCTTGACCGTGCGCAGCGCCAGGTCGGCCTCGCGGACGGTGGCCGACGCGTCGGCGCCGGCCACCACGTCGGCGACGCCGACGCTCGCCGACGTGCGCAGGACGGGACCGGCGCCCTCGGGGTCGCCGGGGGCGGCGTACCGGTGGGTGCGGTCCAGCCGCGTGACCAGCCGCTCGGCCAGTGCCAGCGCCTCGTCGGGCCCGGCGTCGACGACGAGGGCGAACTCGTCACCGCCGAGGCGGGCGACCAGGTCGCCGGAGCGGGCCTCGGCGCGCAGCGAGTCGGCCACCTCGCACAGGAGCCGGTCCCCCGCGTCGTGGCCGGCGACGTCGTTGACCGCCTTGAATCCGTCGAGGTCGACGAGCAGCACGCAGGAGCGGCGGCCACGGGCGGCCCCGGCCAGGGCGTCGTCGAGCGCGGACATGAAGCGCGCGCGGTTGGGCAGGCCGGTGAGCGAGTCGGTGTAGGCCAGCCGCTCGAGCTCGCGGTGGCCGGCCCGGCGCTCGGTGACGTCGCGCAGGTGCAGCACCAGCCCGTCGTCGGCGCGGCGGCCGGCGGCGGGTGCGGCACCGGAGACCTCGACGTCGCGCCACGTGCCCTCGGTGGTGCCCAGCCGGCCGGTGGCGGGCAGGCCGTCGGGCGTGCCGTCCCGGAGGGCGGCGGAGACGCGGTCGAGCAGGTCGCGGTCCTCGGGGTGCAGCAGGCCGACCAGCAGGCACCCGAGGAGGTCCTCCTCCGCGCGGCCCAGCCGGTCGGCCACGGGACCGGACGCGGAGGTGACCCGGCCGGCGGCGTCGAGGACCACCGTGACGGCGTCCCCGCTGTGCACCAGCGCCCGGAACCAGCCCTCGGTGCGCTCCAGCCGGCGGGTGAGCGCGGCGGCGTCCACGGCCCAGGACAGGGTCCGCGCCGAGGTGAGCACGACCAGGACGGCGGCCGCGACGGCCTCGCCCGTGGTCACCGGCCGGCCGGCGACCGCGCCCCCGATGACCGCGAGCAGGGCCGCGGCGGCCGCGCCGTGGGCGAGGACACCGCCGCGCAGGGGCAGCGCGCGGCGGTCGGGCACCTCGTGGGCGCCGACGTCGGCCAGGGCGCCGCGCAGCCCGGCGCCGAGCATGGCCAGCCACGCGAGCACGGTGACCACGCCCCAGACCGGGGACGCCGCGCCGGAGGACGCGGTGCCGGTGGACGCGCGGCCCAGCGCGCCGGCGAGGGCCACGAGGGCCATCGCGACGAAGCAGACGAGCAGCCAGCCGGCGGCGCGGCGGCGGGCCTCGGGGACGGCGGTCAGGGTCACCAGGCCGATGCCGCAGAGCACCGCGCCGACCAGCGGGTAGCCGGCGGAGACGAGGCCCGGCGTGCGGACGACGAGGTCGCCGATCAGCACGCAGCCCGCCAGCGCGACGGCGACGGTGACCACCAGGCCGTCGAACAGCACCCGGGTGCCGATGCGCCGGGCGGTCCGCGGCGGGAGCAGCAGCACCGCCGCGGAGACGGCCACGGGGACCGCGAGCAGCACGGGGAGGTCCTCGACGCCCCCGGAGGACAGGTCGCGGCCGGGCCGGGCGAGGGCGATCGCCTGGCCGAGCGCCAGCAGCGCGCCGGCACCGGCCAGCGCCCGCCAGGGCCGGCCGGACCGCCCGGGCAGCCGGGTGGCGCAGCGGAGCAGCACCACGGCGGCGGTCGCGGAGGCGAGGCCGAGAGCGGCGGGCACGAGCCAGGCCGACGCCGGCGCCGCGGTCAGCTGCGCGACGGTGGAGACGACGGCGAGGACGGCGAGGACGGCGAGGACGGCGAGCAGCACCTGCGCGCCCGCGGCCGCGCGCCGCGTGCGGCGCTCAGCCACGGCGGCCGGCCCGGACCGCGGGGAGGTCGGCAGCGGGCACGGGGTCGGCCGAGGAGCCGACCAGGCCGGGCCACAGCCGCCCGGCGCCGTCGTGCAGCAGCCGCACGAGGTCGGCCAGCGACAGGGGGCGGGAGAGCAGGAACCCCTGCGCGTGGTCGAGGCCCAGGCCGCGCAGCACCCCGAGCTGCGCCGGCGTCTCGACGCCCTCGGCGACGACCTGCAGCCCGAGCGAGCGCCCGACGGTGAGCACCGCCTCGCACAGCGCACGGCTCTGCCGGTCGCGGTCGACGCGGGAGACGAAGGAGCGGTCGAGCTTGAGCACGTCGACCGGCAGCCGGGTGAGGTGGGCCAGCGAGGAGGAGCCGGTGCCGAAGTCGTCGAGGGCGACGTGCACGCCCATGAGCCGCAGCGCCTCGACGTCGACGGCCACGGAGTCGCCCTCGGCGAGCACGGTGGCCTCGGTGATCTCCAGGACCAGCCGCTCCGGGGGCAGGCCCGAGGTGCGCAGCGCCGTGGCGACGTCCTCGACGAGCGTCCGGTCGGCCACGTGCGCGGCCGCGATGTTCACGCTCAGCCGGATCGGCTCGCCGTCGGTCGCGGGCAGCGCCAGGACGGCCGCGGTCGCCTCGCGCAGCGCCCAGCGCTGCAGGGCGCCCATGACCCCGGCGCGCTCGGCGATCGGGACGAACTCGCCCGGCGGGACCTCCCCGAGCTCCGGGTGCCGCCAGCGCAGCAGCGCCTCCACCCCGGCGACCTGCTTGTCGGCCATCCGCACGATCGGCTGGAAGGCCAGCCACAGCTCGCCGCGCCCGGCCGCACCGGGCAGGTCGTCGCGCAGCCGGGCCCGGCGGGCGGCGGCCGCGCCGAGTGCCGGCGTCCAGCAGGTGGCCCGGGCCGACCCGGACGCGCGGGCGGCCGCGACCGCCAGCTCGGCGCGGGCGCCGACCTCGGCGACGTCGGCCCCCGGTTCCACGACGACCACGCCGATCGCCGCGCCGAGGTCGAAGACGCCGGCGACCGTGGTCACCGGCTGCTCCAGCACCGCCAGGCAGCGGTCGCCG
The DNA here is from genome assembly GCF_041028265.1 of Geodermatophilus amargosae. Taxonomy (GTDB): domain Bacteria; phylum Actinomycetota; class Actinomycetes; order Mycobacteriales; family Geodermatophilaceae; genus Geodermatophilus; species Geodermatophilus amargosae_A. The sequence continues at coordinate 304,622 of NZ_JABGCW010000004.1, read as the reverse complement.
AGCAGGGCTGCGGTGTCGGCGTCGCCCTCGGCGAGGACGGCGAACGTGCCGCCGACCAGCCGGGCGACCACCTCGTCGGCGCGCACGGCGGAGCGCAGCCGCCGGCCCAGCTCGACCAGGACGGCGGCGACGGCGTCGCGGCCGGCGTGCTCGCGGACCTCGTCGAGCCCGGAGACCTCGACCAGCAGGACGGCGGACCCCGCCCGGGCGGTCGCCGGCGCCAGGGCGGCGTCCCAGCCGGCCTGGTTGGGCAGGCCGGTGAGCGCGTCGGTGAACGCGACCTCCTCGAGGGCCCGCTCACGGGCTACGCGCTCGGTCACGTCGCGGCAGTGCAGCACCACCGAGCCGACGGCGGGGTCGGCGCGCAGGTCGGAGACGCTGACCTCCAGGCAGCGCTGGCTGCCGCCGGCGTCGCGGGCGTGCAGGGTGACGAGGCCGTCGGTGCCGGAGTCGAGGACGCGGCGCAGCGCGGCGGCGTCCCCGGGGTCGAGGGTGCCCGGGCGGCCGGCGGCACCGGAGAGCACGTCCCGGCCGGTCAGGTCGGCCGGGGTCGTGCCCAGCAGCGCGGCCATCGCGGGCGAGGCGAAACCCACCCGCAGCCGCGCGTCCAGCACGAGGACGGCGTCGCGGCTGGCGTGCAGCAGGTTGCGGAAGTACGCCTCGTCGCGGCGCAGCCGGTCCCCGCGCAGGTGCTCCTCGCGCGTGGTGACCCAGCGGTGCGCCGCGGACAGCGCCACGCAGAGGAGGGCACCGGCGAGGGTCACCCGGGTCGGCACGGTGTCCAGGACCAGCGGCACGACGACCAGCGCGACGACGACCACGAGCGCCAGGTGCGGCAGCACCGAGCGCAGCTGGTCGGCGCGACCGCCGTTCGCGCAGCGGCGGACGTCGGCGGCGGTGCCCGGGTCGAGCAGGCGCGCCAGCACCATCAGCGTGAGGCCGAGGACGACGGCCACCCGGGTGAGGGGGACGGCGTCGGCGGCGCCGAGCAGCGCGGCGGAGGTGCCGGTGCCGCGGGCGACGCAGAGCACGACGAGCGCGCCGAGCAGCACCGTGGCCATGCGCTGGCGGTGCGCCTCGACCGACCCGAGGACGGTCAGGCCGGCGGCCATGGTGGCGGAGGCGGCCACCACCGCGGCGCCGAGCACGAGCTGCGCGCCGAGGGACAGCGCGGTCCAGCTGTTGCCGGGCCCGACCAGCAGCAGCTGCATGACGACCAGGGCGGCGGCGCCGAAGAGGGCGAGCTCGAGCAGCGTGCGCCGGCAGGTGCGCCGCAGGCTGGAGCGCTCGACCATCCCCAGGAGGGCCACCACCACGAGCACGTAGCCGGGCACGGTGGGCACCCAGCGCAGCACCACGGCGGGCAGGACCGGGTCCGGCCCCGCCGCGGTGCTGAGCACCAGGCCGAGCACGGGGAACAGCGCCGCGGCCGCCATCAGCCGCCACGGCGGGGCGGAGGGGTCGCCGGGCCGGCTCAACGCGAGCAGCGCGAGGCCGGTGAGCAGCCCGGCCAGGCCCGTGACCGCGTCGCCCAGCGGGTCCAGCGCCGGCTCGAGCGCGGCCAGGGCGCACGCCGCCGCGGCCGGCACGGCGCACGCCAGCAGCCACCCGATCCGCCTGTCCACACCCGTGGTGTCGGCAGCGGCGCTCCCCGGGGACAGCCCCCGGGGAGCGCGTTCACCCCTTGGGGGTGGGCCGGGTCATCCGCAGATCGCGCCCTGGGCCGCCGAGCCGACCAGCTTCGCGTACTTGCCGAGGACCCCGGTGGTGTAGCGCGGGGGCAGCGGCACCCAGTCCTGGCGGCGCCGGGCCAGCTCGTCGTCGTCGACCAGGAGGTCCAGCGTCCGGGCGGCGAGGTCGAGCCGGATGCGGTCGCCGTTCCGCACCAACGCGATCGGGCCGCCGTCGGTGGCCTCGGGCGCGACGTGGCCGACGCACAGCCCCGTCGTCCCGCCGGAGAACCGGCCGTCGGTGAGCAGGAGGACGTCCTTGCCCAGGCCCGCGCCCTTGATCGCACCGGTGACGGCGAGCATCTCCCGCATGCCCGGGCCGCCCCGGGGGCCCTCGTACCGGATGACGACGACGTCGCCGGCCTGCAGCGTGCCCTCGGTGACGGCGTCCATGGCGCCCTGCTCGCCGTCGAAGACGCGCGCGGTGCCCTCGAAGACGTCGGCGTCGAAGCCGGCCGACTTCACGACCGCCCCCTCCGGGGACAGCGAGCCGCGCAGGATCGTCAGGCCGCCGGTCTTGTGGATGGGGTCGGCCATCGCGTGCACGATCGTGCCGTCGAGGTCCGGCGGGGCGATCTCGGCCAGGTTCTCCGCCATCGTCTTCCCGGTGACGGTGAGCGTGTCGCCGTGCAGCAGGCCGGCGTCCAGCAGCGCCCGCAGGACCACCGGGACGCCGCCGACGCGGTCGATGTCGGTCATCACGAACCGGCCGAAGGGCTTGACGTCGGCGAGGTGCGGCGTGCGGTCGCCGATCCGGTTGAAGTCGTCGAGCGTGAGGTCGACCTGCGCCTCGTGCGCGATCGCCAGCAGGTGCAGGACGGCGTTGGTGGAGCCGCCGAGCGCCATGACCACGGTGATGGCGTTCTCGAACGCCTGCCTGGTCATGATCTGGCGGGCGGTGATGCCCTTCCGCAGCAGGTTGACCACGGCCTCGCCCGAGGCGACGGCGAACGCGTCGCGGCGGCTGTCGGGGGCCGGCGGGGCGGCGCTGCCGGGCAGGGCCATGCCGAGCGCCTCGGCGACGCTGGCCATGGTGTTGGCGGTGTACATGCCGCCGCAGGAGCCCATGCCCGGGCAGGCGGCCCGCTCGACGGCGGCCAGCTCGTCCTGGGTGATCAGCCCGCGGGCGCAGGCGCCGACGGCCTCGAAGACGTCGATGATCGTGAGGTCGTCGCGGTCGCCGAGCTTCCCGGGCAGCGTGGAGCCGGAGTAGAGGAAGACGCTGGCGAGGTCGAGGCGCGCGGCGGCCATGAGCATGCCGGGCAGCGACTTGTCGCAGCCGGCCAGCAGCACCGAGCCGTCGAGCCGCTCGGCGAACATGACCGTCTCCACGGAGTCGGCGATGACCTCGCGGCTGACCAGCGAGGCGCGCATGCCCTCGTGGCCCATGGAGATGCCGTCGGACACCGAGATGGTGCCGAACTCCAGCGGGAAGCCGCCGGCGGCGTGCACGCCCTCCTTGGCCCGCTTGGCCAGCCGGTCGAGGGAGAGGTTGCAGGGGGTGATCTCGTTCCAGGACGAGGCCACCCCGATCTGCGGCTTGTCCCAGTCGTCGTCGCCCATGCCGACGGCGCGCAGCATGGCCCGCGCCGGGGCCTTGGTGATGCCGTCGGTCACCTCACGGCTGCGCGGCTTGACGTCGGCGGTGGTGCGGGGGTCGTCCACGGTCGTCACGAGCGCCGAGGGTAGGCGCGGTCCGGCCGCCGCCCCAGGGGCGGTCCATACTGGTACCGACACCACCACCCCGGGAGCCGCCGTGTCCGCCACCGCCGGGCGCGCGGGTCCCCCGGCCGCCCGCCGTGAGCTCGCCGAGTTCCTGCGCTCCCGCCGCGAGCAGGTCGACCCGCGCGACTCCGGCCTGCCCCCGGGCGGCCGGCGGCGGACGCCGGGGCTGCGCCGCGAGGAGGTGGCGCTGCTCTCCGGGGTGAGCTCCACCTGGTACACCTGGCTGGAGCAGGGCCGCGACATCCGCCCGTCCCGCCAGGTCGTCGAGGCGCTGGCCCGGACCCTGCGGATGACGCCGGCGGAGTCGGAGTACGTGCTGCGGCTGACGGGGCACGGGGGCGCGGCACCGGCCGGCGCGGCCGCCGGGATGCCCGGGCACGTGCAGCGCCTGCTCGACGCGCTGGGCCCCTCCCCCGCGTACGCCATCACCGCGGACTGGTCGATCGCCGGCTGGAACCGCGCCTACGAGCGCTTCTACCCCGGCGTGGCCGCCGTCCCCGCCGAGCGGCGGAACCTGCTGGAGCTGGTCTTCACCGACCCCGCCGTCCGGGCGCTGCTCGCCGACTGGCCGGCGGACAGCCGGCGGTTCCTCACCCAGTTCCGCGCCGAGGTGGGCCACCGGCTGGCCGACCCGGCCGTCGTCGACCTCGTCTCCCGGCTCGAGGCGGCCAGCCCGCACTTCCGCGCGGGCTGGGCCCGCCACGACGTCGACCGGTTCAGCTCCGCCGAGCGCCGCTTCGCACACCCCGAGGTGGGCAGCCTGCTGCTCGAGCACCACCAGCTCACGCCCGCCGACGCCCCCGGGCTGCAGGTCGTCGTCTACACGGCGGCGGCCGGCAGCGAGAGCGCGCAGCGGCTGCTCGGGCTGGCCGGCCCCCCCGTCTGAGGTCAGCGCCCGGGCGGCGCCGGGACGTCGAACCGGCCGCCGGACCACCCGGCCAGCCGGGGCAGGTCGCGGGCGCGCAGCACCGGCAGGGGCACCTCTGCCCCACCGGTGGTGACCAGCCGCAGCCGGGCGTTGCGGACGATGCGGATGCCGGCCAGGTCGTCCCAGGCCACCCGGCGCCGACCGAGCAGCCCGCGGGTGGTGATGGCGTCGTCGTCGACGTCCACCCCCACGCGCAGCACCCAGACCGCCGCCAGCACGGGCAGCAGCAGGACCAGGGCGGCCCACGGGGAGGCCGAGGCGAACGGGAGCACGCAGACGGCGAGGAAGACGACGGGGACCAGCGTGACCCGGCTCAGGCGCATGCGGGCGAGGGTTGCCACGTCCCCATGATCCGTCAGTAGTCGTCGACGACGTCGGCCAGCGGCTCCCCCGCCAGGACCCGGCGCAGCTGCGCGAGGACGGTGGCCTGCGCGCGGGCCCCGGTCTCGGGCACCGTCCCGGCGACGTGCGGGGTGAGCAGCAGCCCGGGCGCCGACCACAGCGGGTGCCCCTCGGGCAGCGGCTCGGGGTCGGTCACGTCGAGCGCGGCTCGCAGCCGGCCGGCGGTCAGCTCCGCGAGCAGCGCGTCGGTGTCGACGACGACCCCGCGGGCGGCGTTCACGAGCAGCGCGCCGTCGGGCATCGCGGCGAGGAAGGTGGCGTCGACCAGGCCGGTGGTCTCGTCGGTGACCGGCACGATCAGGACCACGACGTCGGCGTGCGGCAGCAGCGCCGGCAACTCGTCGGTTCCGTGCACGCCGTCGCGGGCGGTCCGCCCCACGAAGGTGAGCTCGACGTCGAAGCCGGAGAGCATCGCGCCGATCCGGCGGCCGATGTCACCGGCGCCGACCACCAGCACCCGCGCCCCGATCAGCGAGCGGTGGGTGGACGGCGTCCAGCGGCCGGCGTCCTGCTCGCGCACGAAGTCCGGCAGCCCCCGCTGCACGGCGAGGGTCGCGGCGACCACCCACTCCGCCGTCGAGGGCGTGTGCGCGCCGCGGGCGTTGCAGAGCACGACGCCGTCGGGCAGCCGGCCGGAGAACCGCTCGGCGCCGGCACTGAGCAGCTGCACCAGGCGCAGCCGCGGCAGGGTGGCGAGGAACTCCGGCGACGGGCTCCCCGCGCCGAAGCGGGGCACCCACACCTGCGCCTGGGCGGCCTCGTCCGGCGGCGGGCCGTCGTCGGGGTCGGCGCGCACGGCGCGCACCCGAGGGGACAGCGCCTCCGCCGCCTCGGCCATGGACCGGGAGGGCACGAGGACGGTCAGCGTCTCGTCGGGCCCGGCGATGTCGGTGCCGCGGATCTCGGGAGCCACGGCACCCGAGACTAGGGCGCGCCCTGGAGGGCTCCCGGGGCGATGCCCTGGGCGGTGGCGGTGCGGGCGTCCTCCGGGCGCACCACGGACAGCTGGGTGGACTCCGGCGGCAGCAGCGTCTGGAACAGCCAGTCGGCGGCCACCCGCACCCGGTTGGCCATCGCCGGCAGCGCGTAGAGGTGGTAGCCGCGGGTGACCACCTTGGCCACCGGCCCGGTGAGCGGGATCCCGAGCGGGCGCGCGACGGCGTCCCACCCGCCGAGGTCCGCGACCAGGCCGAGGTCGCGGTGCCGGTAGCGGCGGGGCCGGCCCACCCCCAGGCTGGCCGCCACGTTGCGGCCGAGGACGACTCCCTGGCGCTGCGCGTGCTGGGCCGTCGGCGGGGTGTCCGGGAACGCGTCCCCGTCGTGGGGGGCGGCGAGGTCGGGGACCGCGGCCGCGTCGCCGGCCGCCCAGACGCCGGGCACGCCCGGCACCGCGAGGTCGGCATCCACGACGAGCCGACCGCGGCGCAGCGGCAGCCCCAGCCGCCCGACCAGCGGGGAGGCGACGACGCCGGCGCCCCAGACGAGGGTGCGGGTCGGGATGGTGTCGCCGTCGGTCAGGACGACGGCCTCGTCGTCGGCCGACACCACCGACGTCTCCAGGCGGACGTCGACACCGCGGCGGGCGAGCAGGGCCAGCGCGCGCCGGCCCAGCGCCGGGCCGAGCTCGGGCAGCACCGCCGGTGCGAGGTCGACGAGCACCCACCGGACGTCGCCGGCCCGGGTGCGGTCCCACCGGCCCTCGATGCGGCGCAGCCACCGCTGCGTCTGGGCCACCACCTCGGTGCCCGTGTACCCGGCGCCGACCGCCACGACGGTGAGCCGCGCGGCCCGCTCGGCGCGGCCGGCCGGGGTGTCGGGGAGCGCGTCGGCGAGGTCGAGCTGCTCGAGCAGGTGGTCGCGGAGGAACACCGCCTCCACGAGCGTCTTGAGCGCCCGGCCGTGCTCGGGCACGCCCGGCACCGGCACCTGGCGGGTCACCGCGCCGGGCGTGAGGACCAGCCGGTCCCACGGCAGCGTCGCGGTCCCCCCGTGCACCGGCCGGAGGGTGGCCGTCCGGCCGTCGAGGTCGACGTCCTCGACGCGGCCGAGCACCAGCCGCACCCGCGGGAGCAGCCGCCGCAGGGACACCGCCACGTGCCGGGCCTCGACCACACCGGTGGCCACCTCGGGCAGCAGCGGGCTGTAGAGCAGGTAGTCGGTGGGGGTCACGAGGACGAGGTCGGCGGCCTCGGGCGGGAGGCTGCGCTGCAGGCGCCGGAGGGCGGCCAGGCCGGCGAACCCGCCGCCGACCACCACCACCTGCGGCCGCGCCGCCGGTCCCGTCCCGCCTGCTGCGCTGCCGTCGACCGTCACGTCACGCATCCCGACCTCCACGGACCTCGGACCGGTGAGGTCCGGGAACCTACTCGCCACCGGGTGCCCGGAGGGCCGGCGTCGCGCTCGGCGGGCACCGCCCGCCCGTACTGTGGAGCGGGTGAGGCGGGAGCGGGGACGGCGGGGCGCCGCCACCGGGTGCGTGGTCGCCCTGGCGCTGCTGCTGACCGCCTGCGGCGAGGACGGCTACGAGCCGGCCGGCCCGTTCCGGCCGCTGCCCGAGGGCGCGCCGCCGGAGGTCGGCCCGCCCACCGAGTCCACCCCCGCGCCGTCGCCGGGCGACCCCGCCGACCCCGGTTCCGGCACGGCCGGCGGGGACCCCAACGTCGTCGCCACCGGCCTGACGGTGCCCACCGGGCTGGTCGTGCTCCCCGACGGCACGGCGGTCGTGGGCGAGCGCGAGACCGGCCGGCTGCTGCAGGTCTTCCCCGACCGCTCGCCGGCGCAGGAGCTCATGGTCGTCCCCGGCATCGACACCGCCGGCGACGGCGGCCTGCTCGGGCTGGCGCTGTCGCCGACGTTCGACGAGGACGGGCTGTTCTACGCCTACGTCTCCACGGCCACCGACAACCGCGTCGTCCGCTTCCCGCTCGGCGGCACGCCGAACCCGGTGCTCACCGGCATCCCCCGCGGCGAGGTGCACAACGGCGGCGGGCTGCAGTTCGCACCCGACGGCACGCTGTTCGTCGGCACCGGCGACACCGGCAACCCGGTGCTGGCCCAGGACCCGGCCTCGCTGGGCGGCAAGGTGCTGCACGTCGACGTCTTCGGCCAGCCCGTCAGCGGTGCCGGACCGGTGTACAGCAGCGGCTTCTCCGACGTCACCGCCATCTGCCCGTCCGGTGACGAGGCGGGCACGGTCTACGCCGTGGACGAGTCCAGCGCCGGGCCCGACGAGCTCGACGAACTGGTCCAGGGCAGTGACCACGGCTGGCCCGCCGGGGGCGCCGGGACGATCCCCCCGGTGCTGGAGGTCGACAACGCCCAGGGCGGGCTGGGCGGCTGCGCCGCAGCCGGCACCACCGTGTTCCTCGGCGCGCTGGACGGCCAGCAGGTGACCGTCGTCCAGGTCGACGGCAACGGCGGGGTGACCGAGGACCCCACCCAGCTGCTGGCGGGGCGTTACGGCCGACTGCGCACCGTGGTCCTCGACGGCGAGGGCGGGCTGTGGATCACCACGTCGAACAAGGACGGCATCGGCACGCCCGCCGAGGACGACGACAAGGTGCTGCGGATCCTGCCGCCGTCGTCGACCGGCTCCTCCCCGCTGTGACGGTGCACTCCCGCGGATCTGCCCCGGGCAGACCCGCGGGAGTGCACGGCCTCAGCTGCTGAGGACGCGCTCCTCCAGCATCCGGCGGACGGTGGCCGCGTCGGCCTTGCCGCGGGTGGTCTTCATGACCGCCCCGACCAGTGCGCCGAGCGCCTGCACCTTGCCGCCGCGCACCTTCTCGACGACGTCGGGCGCGCCGGTGATCGCGGCGTCGACGGCGGCGACGAGCTCGTCGGACTCCCCCATCACCGCCAGCCCGCGCGCCGCGACGACGGCGCGCGGGTCGCCCTCGCCGGCCAGCACGCCGTCGAGCACCTGCCGGGCCAGCTTGTCGTTGACGGTGCCCTCGCCGACCAGCGCGGTCAGCTCGGCCACCTGCGCCGGGGTGACGGCGAGGTCGGTCAGCTCGACGCCGGCGTCGTTGGCGCGGCGGGCCAGCTCGCCCAGCCACCACTTGCGCGCCTCGGCCGGCGAGGCGCCGGCGGCCACGGTCTGCTCGACCAGCCCGAGCGCCCCGGCGTTGACCAGCCAGGTCATCTCGGTGCCCGACAGGCCCCACTCGCCCTGCAGGCGGCTGCGCCGGGCGGCCGGCAGCTCGGGCAGTGCGGCGGCGAGCTCCGCCACCCACTCCGCGTCCGGGGCGAGCGGCACGAGGTCGGGCTCGGGGAAGTACCGGTAGTCGGTCGCCTCCTCCTTGCTGCGGCCCGGCGACGTGCTGCCGGTGTCCTCGTGGAAGTGCCGCGTCTCCTGCACCACGCGTCCGCCGGCGTCGAGGACGGCGGCCTGCCGGCGCATCTCGTAGCGGACCGCCCGCTCGACCGAGCGCAGTGAGTTGACGTTCTTGGTCTCGGTGCGGGTGCCCCACGCGGAGCTGCCGACCGGCGCGAGCGAGGTGTTGACGTCGCAGCGCAGGCTGCCCTGCTCCATCCGCACGTCGGAGGCGCCGAGCGTCTGGACGATCTCGCGCAGCTCGGTGACGTAGGCGCGGGCCACCTCGGGGGCCTTGTCGCCGGTGCCGGGCACGGGGCGGGTGACGATCTCGACCAGCGGGATGCCGGCGCGGTTGAAGTCGACCAGAGAGTGGTCGGCGCCGTGGATGCGCCCGGTGGCCCCGCCCACGTGCAGGTTCTTGCCGGTGTCCTCCTCGAGGTGCACCCGCTCGATCTCCACGCGGTACGTCCGGCCGTCGACCTCGACGTCGAGGTGCCCGTCGACGCACAGCGGCTCGTCGTACTGGCTGGTCTGGAAGCCCTTCGGGATGTCCGGGTAGAAGTAGTTCTTCCTCGCGAAGCGCGACCAGTCCGCGATGCGGCAGCCCAGGGCCAGGCCGATCCGGATGGTGGACTCGATGGCCGCCGCGTTGGCCACCGGGAGCGACCCGGGCAGGCCCAGGCAGACCGGGCAGGTCTGGGTGTTGGGCTCGGCGCCGAACGTCGTCGAGCAGCCGCAGAACATCTTCGACCCGGTGCCCAGCTCGACGTGGGTCTCCAGGCCGATGAGCGGCGTGTAACGGGTGAGGACGTCGTCGAAGTCGACGAGGGTCTCGCTCACGGGGTGGGCCCTCCCTTCGGGGTGGTGCTGCGGCCGGTGACCCAGGCACCGATGCCGGTCAGCACGCCCAGGACGATGAAGACGGCGAAGACCGCCCGGCCGGTGGTCAGCCACAGCACCAGGCCGGCCAGCACGACGAAGGCGACCAGGCCCCAGGCGGCCTTGAGCGCGCCGTTCACGCGGCCCGCTCCAGCAGCCGGTCGGTCAGCGGGGCGCCGAGGGCGGCCTCGACCGCGGCGGCGACCCGGTAGCAGCGGTCGTCGGCCAGCGCCGGGGCCATCACCTGCAGGCCGACCGGCAGCCCCTCCGACAGCCCGCACGGCACCGAGATGGCCGGGACGCCGGCGAGGCTGGCCGGCAGCGTGCACAGGTCGGCGGCGTACATGGCCAGCGGGTCGTCGACGCGGGCGCCGATCGGCCAGGCCACCGTGGGGCTGGTCGGGCTGACCAGCACGTCGACGCCGTCGAAGGCGGCGGAGAAGTCGCGGGAGACGAGCGTGCGGACCTTCTGCGCCTGGCCGTAGTAGGCGTCGTAGTAGCCCGCCGACAGCGCGTACGTGCCGAGGATGATCCGCCGCTTCACCTCGGGGCCGAAGCCCTGCTCGCGGGTGAGCGCCATGACCTCGTCGATGTCGCGGCTGCCGTCGTCGCCGACCCGGATGCCGAACCGCATGCCCTCGAAGCGGGCCAGGTTCGACGACGCCTCGCTGGGGGCGATCAGGTAGTACGCCGGCAGGGCGAGGTCGAACGCGGGGCAGGAGACCTCGCGGACCTCGGCGCCGGCCGCCTCCAGCAGCGCCACCGCCTCGGCGACGCGCTCGATCACGCCGGCGTCGTAACCCTCGCGGGCGCCCTCGCCGCCGAGCTCCCGGACGACGCCGACCCGCAGGCCGGACAGGTCGCCGCCGGCTCCACGGCGGGCGGCCTCGACCACGGCGGGCACCGGCGCGTCGATGGACGTCGAGTCGCACGGGTCGTGGCCGCCGATCGCCTCGTGCAGCAGGGCGGCGTCCATGACCGTGCGGGCCATCGGGCCGGCCTGGTCCAGGCTGGAGGAGAAGGCGATCAGGCCGTAGCGCGACACCGAGCCGTAGGTGGGCTTGTGCCCGACCAGGCCGGTGACGGCGGCGGGCTGGCGGATCGACCCGCCGGTGTCGGTGCCCAGCGCGAAGGGCGCGAGCCGGCCGGCGACCGCGGCGCTCGAGCCACCCGAGGACCCGCCGGGGATGCGGTCGCGGGCCCACGGGTTGCGGGTGACCTGGTACGCGGAGTTCTCGGTGGACGAGCCCATCGCGAACTCGTCCATGTTGGTCTTGCCGAGCAGCACGGTGCCGGCGTCGCGCAGCCTCCTCGCGACGGTGGCCGAGTACGGCGGGCGCCAGCCCTCGAGGATCCGCGAGCCGCTGGTGGTGGGCACGCCCTCGGTGACGAAGACGTCCTTGAGCGCGACGGGTATGCCCGCGAGGCCGGTGCCGGCGGTGCCCGCGGCGTCGATCTCGCCGGCCCGCTGCAGGGCGGCGTCGGCGTCGACGTGCAGGTAGGCGCCGAGGTCGCCGTCCTCGGTGGCGATCCGGTCGAGGTGGGCGCGGGTGACCTCGACGGCCGAGGCCTCGCCGGAGGCCAGCGCGGCCTGCAGCGCGGTGACCGGCAGGGCGGTGAGGTCGCTCACTCCTCCTCCCCCAGGATGCGCGGGACGCGGAAGCGGTCCTCGTCGGCGGCGGGGGCGCCGGCCAGGACGACGTCGCGGGGCAGGCTCGGGGTGACGACGTCGGGGCGCAGCACGTTGGTCAGCGGGACGGCGTGCGTCGTCGGGACGACGTCGCCGGCGTCGGCGCGCTGCACCCGGGCCACCGCGTCGAGCACCGCGCCCAACTGGCCTGCGAAGCGGTCGAGCTCCTCGTCGGTGACGGCCAGCCGGGCCAGTCGCGCGAGGTGCGCGATGTCCTGGCGGTCGAGGGCCGGGTGCGCGCCGGGTTCGGGCGTCGGCTCGGTGCTCATGAAGAGGGAGGACTCCTGTCGTCGGCGCCGGCCGGCGCCAGGGACGCAACCTGTTCACTGTACGTGGGCCCGCTCCGGGCCCGTCCGGTGCTCGACCCCCGGCCGCCCGTGGGGGAAGCTGCTCGGGACCACGATCGACGGAGATCGGCTCGCACCTCGTCGCCCTGCGGAGGCAACCGTGTCCTATCTCCTGCGCCTGGTCGTGCCCGACCGCCCCGGTCAGCTCGGCGCGGTGGCCACCGCGCTGGGCACCGTGGGCGTCGACATCGTCTCGGTCGACGTGCTCGAGCGCGGCAGTGGTGTCGCCGTCGACGACATCGTGGTGGACCTGCCGCCCGACCGGCTGCCCGACAGCCTCATCACCGCTGCGCAGGCGGTCCCGGGCGTGCAGGTGGAGGCGCTGCGGCCCTTCGCCGGCCCCCTCGACACCCACCGCGAGCTCGACCTGCTCGAGGAGCTGGCGCGCGCTGCCGAGGGCACCGCCGTGAAACTGCTGGCCGTCGAGCTGCCGCGGGTCTTCCACAGCGGCTGGGCGGCGGTGCTGCAGGCCTCCGACGGCGGGTGCCAGGTCCTGGCCGCGTCCGACGCCGCCCCGGCCTTCGACGGCATGGCGCTGCCCTGGCTGCCGTTGCCCTCGCCGCTGCTGCTGCCCAGCGAGGACGACTGGCTGCCCGAGCGCTGGCGCGAGATGGCCGTGGAGATGATGGCGGCACCCTTCGGCGACCCGCGCACCGCCGTCGTCACCGGCCGCTCGGGCGGGCCGGTCTACCGCCGCTCGGAGCTGCTGCGGCTGACCCACCTCACCGGCATCGCCGCCGGCGTCGCCCACCTGCCACCCGTCTGATCCGCCGCCGGAGCTCCGCCACGCCGACTGCAGTCGGGATCGGCGGCACCACCCCGACGGCCCGCATCACCGCCCCCCTGCCCGCGCCGCTGGAGCGAACCGTCAAAGGCTCTGCGTCGCTGACCTGCACCTTCTCCGTCCACAGGTCCTACTGAGGGATCCTTCCGAACATGTGATCGAAGCCGTGACGGGAACCTCGACCGCGGTACTCGACGCACCGGCCGTGACGCCTCCGGGTGTCGGCTGGGCGTCGGGACCGCTGGGTGGGGTGCAGGCCGCCGACCGGGAGGTCGCCCGGCAGACCGCGCGGCGGTACCGGGCGATCACCGCGTTCGCCGCCACCCTTCACCGGAGACAGTCGCTCACACGTCTCCGTGGGGCGGAGGCCGGCGTAGCGGCTCACTCCCCCGCCGGCCCGGCCTCCACCGGCTGGGACTCCACCGGCTCGGTGTCCGCGCCCGTCGCCTTGGCCCGCCTGCCCCTCGTCCTCGCCTTGGGCTCCGGCTGCGGCTCCGGCTCCGGCTCGGCAGGTCCTGCACCCGCCGGCTCGGACGACGCCGCGGCCACGTCCTCGGGCTCGCTCCCGTCGCCGATCGTCGCGACGGCGCGGGCAGCGTCGGGACCCTCCTCCAGGAGCACGCGCAGGCCGTCGTCGTCCAGGACGGGCGCCTTCACCTGCACGGCCTTGTCGTACTTGCTGCCGGGGTCGGCGCCGACCACCACGAAACCGGTCTTCTTCGACACCGAGCCGGTCACCTTGCCGCCGCGCTCCTGGATCGCCGCGATCGCCTGGTCGCGGCTGTGGTCGCGCAGCGACCCGGTGACGACGACGGTGACGCCGGTGAGCGGCCCGGGCGGGGCGTCCTCGCCGGCGTCGGCCAGCGACACACCGGCCCGGCGCCACTTCTCCACGACCTCGCGGTGCCAGTCGACGGCGAACCAGTCGCGCACCGAGCGGGCGATGGTCGGACCGACGCCGTCGGCGGCGGCGAGCTCCTCCTCCGACGCCGCGGCGATCCGGTCCAGCGAGCGGAAGTCGCGGGCCAGCGCCTGCGCGGCGGTCGGGCCGACGTGCCGGATCGACAGCGCGACCAGCACCCGCCACAGCGGCACGTCCTTGCGCGCCTGCAGGTTGGCCAGCAGCCGCTGCCCGTTGGCCGAGAGGCCGCCGTCCTTCCTGGTGAAGAAGGCCGTGCGGCGCAGCGCGTCCTCGGTGAGGTCGAAGACGTCGCCCTCGTCCTCGAGCAGGTGCTCGGCCAGCAGCGCGATCGCCGCCTCGTAGCCCAGCACCTCGATGTCGAAGGCGCCGCGGCCGGCGACGTGGAAGACGCGCTCCCGCAGCTGCGCGGGACACGACTGCGCGTTCGGGCAGCGGATGTCGGCGTCACCCTCCTTCTCGTGCCGCAGCTCGGTGCCGCACTCCGGGCAGTGCGTCGGCATCTCGAACTCGTGCTCGGCGCCGGTCCGCGCGGCCACCACCGGCCCGAGGATCTCGGGGATGACGTCGCCCGCCTTGCGGATGACGACCGTGTCGCCGATGAGGACGCCCTTGCGCCGGACCTCGCTGGCGTTGTGCAGCGTGGCCAGCTGCACGGTGGAGCCCGCGACCTTGACCGGCTCCATGTAGCCGAACGGCGTCACCCGGCCGGTGCGCCCGACGTTGACCCGGATGTCGAGGAGCTTGGTGGTGGCCTCCTCGGGCGGGTACTTGAACGCGATCGCCCAGCGCGGCGCCCGCGAGGTCGAGCCCAGCCGCCGCTGCAGCGGCACCTGGTCGACCTTCACCACGACGCCGTCGATCTCGTGCTCCACCGAGTGCCGCTGCTCGCGGTACCGCTCGATGAAGGCCCACACCGCCTCGAGGTCGTCGACCACCGCGAAGCGCTCGCTGACCGGCAGGCCGAGGGCGCGCAGCCGCTCGTAGGCCCCCGACTGGCGGTCGGTCTCGAAGCCCCGGCGCGCGCCGAGGCCGTGCACGACCAGCCGCAGCGGCCGGGAGGCGGTGATCCGCGGGTCCTTCTGCCGCAGGGAGCCGGCGGCGGCGTTGCGCGGGTTGGCGAAGGGCGCCTTGCCCTGCTCGACCATGCCGGCGTTGACGTCGGCGAAGCCCTCGATCGGGAAGTAGATCTCGCCCCGGACCTCGAGCAGCTCGGGCACGTCGTCACCGGCGAGGTGCTGCGGGACGTCCTGCATGGTGCGGACGTTGGCGGTGACGTCCTCCCCCGTCGTCCCGTCGCCCCGGGTGGCCGCGCGGACCAGCCGACCGCGCTCGTAGACGAGGGCGACCGCCACGCCGTCGACCTTCAGCTCGCACAGCCAGGCGACGCCCGCACCGGCGTCCCGGACGACCCGGTTGGCCCACGCCGAGAGCTCGTCGCCGTCGAAGACGTTGTCCAGGCTCTGCATGCGCTCGAGGTGCTGCACGGGCGCGAACGTGGCGGTGAAGCCGCCGTTGACCTTCTGGCTCGGCGACTCCGGCGTGAGCAGCGCGGGGTGCTCGGCCTCGAGGACCTCCAGCTCGGCCATGAGCGCGTCGTACTGCCCGTCGCTGACCAGCGGCTCGTCGCGCACGTAGTACGCGAAGGCGTAGCGGTCGAGCTCCTCGGACAGGTCGCGGTGGCGGGTGCGCGCCTCGTCGGGGACCTCGGTGAGGTCCTGCCGGTCGGCGACCGCGGCGACCTGCGGGGCATCGACTTCCGCGTCCGTGCTCACGGCGAGGACGGTATCCGGCGCGTACGACGCCGAACCCGCCCTTCCCCGATGGGGTGTCACTCCGGCAGGAGGTACCTCGCGGCCTCGCTCACGTGGGTCATGGCGGCCCGCGCGTGGGCCGGGCTCGCGCCGGCCAGCCCGCAGGCCGGGGTGAGCGTCACCGCCTCGTGCAGCTCGTCGGCCGGGAACCCGAGCTCGCGCCACCACGCCCGCAGCCGCGAGGCCGTCGCCTTGGGCGCCGGCAGCACGGCGTCGGTGCCGGGGACGACGCCGGGGAACAGGTGCACGCCGGCGTCGACGGCGGTGCCGAGCGCGTCGAGGTCCTGCACCAGCCCCAGGTCGAACGACAGCCCGTCGGCGCCCGCGGCGCGCAGCAGGTCCAGCGGCGCCCGGTCGGCGCAGCAGTGCACGACCACGGGTGCCGGCACGGCGGCGACGACCGCAGCCAGCTCCGCCTCGACGTCGGGGGCGGCGACGGCCGGCAGCCGGCCGAACCCGCTCACCGTCGGCAGGCCGCCCTGCAGGACCGCGGGCAGGGACGGCTCGTCGAGCTGGACGACGACCTGCGCCCCGGGCACGCGGGCGGCGACGGCGGCGACGTGCTGGGCGATGCCCTCGGCGAGCGACTGCGCGAGGTCGCGGCGGGCGCCGGGGTCGACGACGGCGCGCTCCCCGCGTTGCCGCTCCAGGCCGGCCGCCAGCGTCCACGGTCCGGCGGCCTGGACCTTGAACGGGCCGTAGTGGCGCCCGGCGACGTCGTGCAGGGCGTCGAGGTCGCGGGCGAGGAACTCCTGCGCGCGGCGCAGGTCCCGGCCGGCGCGTGGCACGAGGCGCCAGCCGGCCGGGGTGAGGTCGACGGCGAGGTCGACGAGGAGGGCGGCGCTGCGCCCGATCAGGTCGGCGCCGGCCCCGCGCGCGGGCAGCTCGGGCAGGTGCGGGAGGCCGGGCAGCTCGCCCAGCACGACCCGCAGCGCCTCGGCCGGGTCGGTGCCGGGCACCGACCCGACGCCCGAGGCCGGCCCCCACGCTGCGGGGGCCGGCCTCGGGTCGGTGTCGGGTCGGTCGATCGGAGAGGCCACGGCGGCGACGGTAGTACCGCCGCCGTGACTCACGACGGTCCGGACCTCAGCAGGCGCCCGTGCCGGTGCCGTCGTCGTCGAACCGCTGCGCCGGGTCCAGTGAGACCGCCCGGTCCAGCGGCGGCGGGGCGACGGCTCCGGTCTGCGCGGCCAGGTAGGCGTTGAACGCGTCGACGTCGTTCGGCCCGGTGGTGACGGTGGCACCCGCGGGACGTCCGCTCACGAACGCCCCGAAGGAGTCGCCACCGGCGATGAGGAAGGAGTTGGCCACGACCGTGTAGGTCGCCGTCAGGTCCAGCGGCGCCTCCCCGATGCGGACGGAGGCGGGGTCGATGCGGTCCCCCACCGCGGCGTTCGGGTCGAACTCGTAGGTCAGTCCCGCCACCGACAACTGGAGGAAGCTCGCGGATCCACTCCGCGTGCCCCACTGCTGCTCCAGGACCTGCTCGATGCCCGCACCGGTCAGCTCCACCGTGTTGACCGTGTTGCTGAACGGCTGCACGGCGAAGGTCTCGGCGAAGGTGACGGTCCCCGAGGGGTCGGCCGGGCCGGAGGAGGCACAGTTGATGTCCGCCCGCAGGCCACCGGGGTTCATGAACGCCACGTCGGCGTCCGGGAAGGCCGCCAGCTGCGCGTCGGCCACCAGGTTGCCGAGGGCCGACTCGGCGTCCCGGACGGTGCTACCGGCCCGGTAGGCACGGTCGAGGTCGGCGGTCTGGGTGCCGACGGGGACGTTGCCGGCCTCGGCAGCCCGAGCCTCCCAGTAGCTGACGATGCTCTGGACCGCCGGGTCGGGCGAGGTGCGGAGCACCGGGACGTTGGTCGCGGTCGCCGTGGAGCGGACGACGTCGCCGTCACTGCCCAGGCGGAACTGGATGTCGGTCAGCGCCTTGCCGTAGAAGCCGGCCTGGGTGACCAGCCGCGGCTCGCCGGCGGGGTCGGGCAGCACACAGTCGTAGGGCACGTGGGTGTGCGCGCTGATGATGACGTCCACCGACGCGTCGACGGCGGCGTTGATGTCGCCGATCGGGGTGCCGGCCATGTCACCGACGCAGCGGTCGAGGCCGCCGCCGGTGCCCTGGGTGCCGCCCTCGTGGACCATCACGACGATCGCCTCGACGCCCTGCTCCTGCAGCTCGGCGGCGTAGTGGTTGACCGCCTCCGCCTCGTCGCCGAAGGACAGACCCTCGATGCCCTCCGCGGCGACGATGTTCGGGGTGTCGTCGGTGACGACGCCGATCAGGCCGACCTGCTTGTTGCCGGTGGTCCGCACGACCTCGTACGGCGGGAGGATCGGCTCCCCGGTCGCCTCGTCGGTCACGTTCGCGGCCAGGTACGGGAACTGCGCGCCCTCGAACGCGTGCTCACCTTCGCCGAAGCACCCGTCGACCCCCACCGTGACGCCCTCGCACGCGGCGACGTCGTCGGAGAACTGACCGTCGGTGGCACCGGAGATCCGGTAGAGCTCCTCCTGACCACGGTCGAACTCGTGGTTGCCCACCGCGGAGAAGTCCAGCCCCAGGGCGTTGAGCACCTCGATGGTCGGCTCGTCCTTGAAGACGCTGGAGTTGAACGGCGAGGCGCTCACCAGGTCACCGGCACCGACGAAGAAGGTGTTCTTCTGCGGACCGCCCCAGCCGCGGCGGAGCTCGGCCAGGGTGGTGGCGATGTCGGCTGCGCCGCCGACGGTCTCGGTGACGTTGTCCGCTGTCGTGGAGTAGTCGCCGTCCGGACCGGGCGAGGTCACCAGCTGGCCGTCGCCGCCCGACTGGGGGCTGATCCGGCCGTGGAAGTCGTTCATCGCGATGAGCTGGACCGGCAAGCCGCCGTTGCCGTTGCCCGGTGCCGCCTGGGCGGCGACCGGGACGGCCAGCAGGCCGGCCGAGGTGGCCACCGCGACGGCGGCGGCCAGGGTGAGGCGCGTTCTGCGCAAGGAGTCCTCCGGGGACGTGCGGCCGGGTCACCGGGACGGTGGCCGGGAGCGAGATCGTGAGCCGGGATACCTAGCCGTGCTCAGGGAGTGGCTCGCCGGACACGTTAGGTGACGAACCAGTCCGACACCAGAGCCGTCAGGTGACGTCTGGGTGACACGCCGTCAGCCGGCGACGGTCCCCTGTCCGAGCACCAGGTCACCGCGGACCGGGTCGGGCGCGTACAGGACGGCCGACTGCCCCGGGGCGACGCCGCGCTGCGCCTCGTCGAGGGCGATGACCAGTCCCCCGCCGTCCCCGGCGGTCACCGTGCACGCGACGGCGGCCGAGTGCGCCCGCAGCTGCACCTCGGCGCGCAGCGGGAGCTCCGGTGCCGGCCCCGTCCAGGTGGGTGGGGCCGTAGGGACCTCGGCGACGCCCGCCAGGTCGGCGGTCCCCACGGTCACCGTGCGGGTCAGCGGCTCGATGGCCAGGACGTAGCGCGGCCGCTGGTCGCCGACGGCGATGCCCAATCCGCGCCGCTGGCCCACCGTGAAGCCGTGCGTGCCCTCGTGGGTGCCGACCGTGGCGCCGGTGGCGGCGTCGACGACCGGTCCCGGGTGCACGCCGAGGCGGCGGGTCAGGAACCCGCGGGTGTCGCCGTCGGGGATGAAGCAGATGTCGTGCGAGTCGGGCTTGGTGGCGACGGCGAAGCCGCGCTCGGCGGCGATCGCGCGCACCCGCTCCTTGGTCATCGACCCGAGCGGGAACCGCGCGCCGGCCAGCTGCTCGGCGGTGAGCACGCCCAGCACGTAGGACTGGTCCTTGGCCGCGTCCACCGACCGCCGCAGCCGACCGTCGGCCAGCCGCGCGTGGTGGCCGGTGACGACGGCGTCGAAGCCGAGCGCCAGCGCCCGGTCGAGCACCGCGGTGAACTTGATGCGCTCGTTGCACCGCAGGCACGGGTTGGGGGTGCGGCCGGCCGCGTACTCGGCCACGAAGTCGTCGACGACGTCCTCGGTGAACCGCTCGGCGAGGTCCCACACGTAGAACGGGATGCCCAGCTCGTCGGCGACCCGGCGCGCGTCGTGGGCGTCCTCGACGCTGCAGCAGCCGCGGGCGCCGCTGCGCAGGGTCTGCCGGTCGGGCGAGAGCGCGAGGTGGACACCGGTGACGTCGTGCCCGGCGTCGACGGCGAGGGCGGCGGCGACCGCGGAGTCCACTCCCCCGCTCATGGCGGCGAGGACGCGCACTAGCGCCCCCTCCCGGCCCGGCGGGCGCGCTCGACCACGGGGGCGATGACGGCCAGCAGGGCGTCGACGTCGTCGTCGGTGCTCGTCGACCCCAGGCTGAACCGCAGCGAGCTGCGCGCCCGGTCGGCCGCGGCGCCGACCGCGGTGAGCACGTGGCTGGGCCGCGCGACGCCGGCGCTGCAGGCCGAGCCGGTGGAGCACTCGATGCCGCGGGCGTCGAGCAGCATGAGCAGCGCGTCGCCCTCGGCGCCCGGGAAGGACAGGTGCGCGTTGCCCGGCAGCCGTCCGGGTCCGCCGGCAGCCGTCCCGTCGAGCAGGCCGTCGAGCGGTGCGCCGTTGAGCTGCGCGTCGGGCACCTGCTCGAGCACTCCCGCCACCAGCCGGTCGCGCAGCGCCGACAGCCGGGCGGCGCGCTCCGCGCGGGAGGTGACGGCCGTGGTCGCCGCGACGGCGAGGCCGACGATGGCCGGCACGTCGAGGGTGCCGGAGCGGACGTCGCGCTCCTGCCCGCCGCCGTGCAGCAGCGGCGTGCACTCGAGGTCGCGGCGCAGCAGCAGCGCCCCGGCGCCCATCGGGCCGCCGAGCTTGTGCCCGGTCATGGTGAGCGCGTCCACGCCGCTGGCGGTGAAGTCGACCGGCACCTGGCCGACGGCCTGCACCGCGTCGGTGTGCAGCGGCACCCCGACCGCGTGCGCGACGGCGGCCAGCGCTGCCACGTCGCTGACCGTGCCGATCTCGTTGTTGGCCCACATCACGCTGGCCACCGCGACGTCGGACCCGTCGCCGAGGGCGTCGGCGAGGGCGTCGGGCGTCACGCGGCCGGTGGACTCCAGGCTCAGCCAGGTGATCTCGGCGCCCTCGTGCTTGGCCAGCCACTCGGCGCTGTCGAGGACGGCGTGGTGCTCGGCCGGGCTCACCACCAGCCGCCGCCGGCGGGAGTCGGCCTCCCGCCGCGCCCAGAACAGGCCCTTGACCGCCAGGTTGTCGCTCTCGGTTCCGCCGCCGGTGAACAGCACCTCCGACGGGCGGGCACCCAGCGCCTCGGCCAGCCGCTCGCGGGACTGCTCGGCGGCCCGGCGCGCGGCGCGGCCGCCGGCGTGCAGCGACGAGGCGTTGCCCACCCGGCCCCACTGCTCGGTCATGGCGGCCAGGACCTCGGGGAGCACCGGCGTGGTGGCCGCGTGGTCGAGGTAGGTCACCGGCCCAGGTTAGTCGTGCACGACGGACCCGACCGGGGGACGCCGGGGACCCCCTCCCACGCCGACGGGCGCCGACCCCCGGGGGGATCGGCGCCCGTCAGGCGGTGCAGGTGGGTGCGCCTACTTCCGCGCGGCGATCTGCTCGGTGGCGGCGGGCACGACCTGGAAGAGGTCGCCGACGACGCCGAAGTCGGCCAGCTCGAAGATCGGGGCCTCGGGGTCCTTGTTGACGGCCACGATGGTCTTCGAGGTCTGCATGCCGGCACGGTGCTGGATGGCACCGGAGATGCCGACGGCGATGTAGAGCTGCGGCGAGACGGTCTTGCCGGTCTGCCCGACCTGGAAGCTGTGCGGGTAGAAGCCGGAGTCGACCGCGGCGCGCGAGGCACCCACGGCGGCGCCGAGGGAGTCGGCCAGGCCCTCGATGATCGAGAAGTTCTCGGCGCTGGCCACACCGCGGCCGCCGGAGACGACGATCGAGGCCTCGGTCAGCTCCGGGCGGTTGCTCTTCATCTCGACGACCTTGTCGACGACGCGGGTCTGCTTGG
Organism: Geodermatophilus amargosae; assembly: GCF_041028265.1. Taxonomy (GTDB): domain Bacteria; phylum Actinomycetota; class Actinomycetes; order Mycobacteriales; family Geodermatophilaceae; genus Geodermatophilus; species Geodermatophilus amargosae_A. Next base: position 283,136 of record NZ_JABGCW010000004.1, on the reverse strand, counting down.
CCTGCTCGGACAGGCTGACCTGCACCGGGACCTCCTCGCCGGCGGCGGGAGCCGGCTCGGGGGTCACGGAGTTGCCGCGCAGCGTGTAGATCGGCGTCCCGACCGTGACCTTGGAGTGCACGATCTGCGCGCCGGCGAAGACCACCTGGGTGGCGGTGCCGTCGGCGGCGATCTCGGTGACGTCGGTGAGGAAGCCGCTGCCGGTCTTGAGCGCCAGCCGGCCGGCGACCTCGCGGCCCTCCGGGGAGGACGGGATGACGACGGCGGCCGGCGACGCCTGCTGCACGAGCTGGGCCAGCACCTCGGCCTTGGGGGCGACGAGGTACTCGTCGATCTCCGGGGACTCGGCGACGTAGACCTTCGCCGCGCCGTACTCGGCCAGCTGCTCGCGGGTGCCGGTGGCGACGCCGGGGCCGCCGGCGACGACCGCCGAGACCTCACCCAGCGCACGGGCGGCGGTGAGCGCCTCGAGGGTGCCCTTGCGGACGGTGCCGTCGGCCGGGTTCAGCTCGACGAGGACCAGGACCTCTGCCATGACTGTTCGCCTCTCCTGTTCGCTTCGGATCCGGGCCGGGTCAGACGAGCTTCTGGGCGGCGAGGAAGCCCACGAGCTCCTGCGCGCCGTTGCCCTCGTCGGTGACCTTGACGCCCTCGCCCTTCGGCGGGCGGCCGGTGAAGTCCACGACCGCGCTGGTGGCCGTGGCCAGGCCCACGGTGGAGGGGTCGATCCCGAGGTCGGCCAGCGACTTGGTCTCCACCGGCTTCTTCTTGGCGGCCATGATCCCCTTGAAGGAGGGGTAGCGCGGCTCGTTGATCGTGTCCCAGGTGGACACGATCGCCGGGAGCGGGGCCTCCAGGGCCCAGAAGCCGCCGTCGGTCTGCCGCTCGACCTTCACCGTCGAGCCCTCCACGGTCATCTTCTGCGCCCCCGACAGCTGCGGGATGCCCAGTCGCTCGCTCAGCAGCGCCGGCATGACCGCGACCTGGCCGTCGGTCGACGTGGCGCCGGTGAGGACGAGGTCGTACTCCATCTGCTGCAGCGCCGCGGCGAGGACCGCCGAGGTCTGGATCGCGCAGGAGCCGTGGATGGCGTCGTCCTGCACGTGCACCGCCCTGTCCGCGCCCATGGACAGGGCCTTGCGGATGGCGTCGGTGGCGCTGCCGGGACCGACGGTGAGGATGGTGACCTCGCCGCCCTCGCGGTCGCGGACCTGCAGTGCCTCCTCGATCGCGTACTCGTCGATCTCGTTGATGACGTTGTCCGCGGTTGCGCGGGCGACGGTGTTGTCCGACGGGTCCAGCGAACGCTGGGTGCCGGAGTCGGGGACCTGCTTGACCAGAACGACGATGTTCATCGCCAGACCTACCTCCGCGATCGGTCATGGGGGACGCGGGCCGCGGCCCGCCTGGCTCCGATAGTGGAGGTTACTGCGGGGTAACGGCGCACCGCGCCGGGGTGCCGGTGAACCCGGTCACGCCGTCCAGCGTCCGGTGGCGGCGAACTCCTCCAGGACCGCGGTGGGGGGCGCCAGGTCCAGGCCGCACCCGGCCACCCACTCGTCGGAGTGGTAGGTGTGCGCGTACCGCTCGCCGCCGTCGCAGAGCAGGGTGACGACGCTTCCGGTGCGGCCGGCCGCGACCATCTCGGCGACCAGCCGGAACGCGCCCCACAGGTTGGTGCCCGTCGAGCCGCCGGCCCGCCGGCCCGTGGCCCGCTGCAGGTGCCGCACCGCCGCCAGGGAGGCGGCGTCGGGCACGCGGATCATCCGGTCCACCACCGACGGCAGGAAGGACGGCTCCACCCGCGGCCGGCCGATGCCCTCGATCCGCGAGGGCATGCCGGTGGTCCAGGCCGGCTCGTCCTCCACCCAGCCGGGGAAGAAGGCCGAGTTCTCCGGGTCGACGACGGCCAGCCGGGTCGGGTGCCGGCGGTAGCGCAGGTAGCGGCCGAAGGTCGCGCTCGTGCCGCCGGTGCCCGCGCCGACGACGACCCACTCGGGCACCGGGTGGCGCTCCAGCGCCATCTGCTCGAACACCGACTCGGCGATGGTGTTGTTGCCGCGCCAGTCGGTGGCCCGCTCGGCGTGGGTGAACTGGTCGAGGTAGTGCCCGCCGGTCTCGGCGGCCAGCCGGCGCGCCTCGTCGTACATCTCCGGCGCCTTGTCCACGAAGGCACAGCGCCCGCCGTGGAACTCGATGAGCGCGACCTTCTCCGGGCTGGTCGAGGCCGGCATCACCGCCACGAAGGGCAGGCCGAGCATCCGGGCGAAGTAGGCCTCGCTGACCGCCGTCGACCCGCTGGAGGCCTCGACGACGGTGCTGCCCTCGGTGATCCAGCCCGAGCACAGCGCGTGCAGGAACAGCGAGCGGGCCAGCCGGTGCTTGAGGCTGCCGGTCGGGTGCGTCGACTCGTCCTTGAGGTAGAGGTCGACGCCCCACTCCGGCGGCAGCGGGTACACGAGCAGGTGCGTGTCGGCGCTGCGCACGCCGTCGGCCTCGACGGCGGCGATCGCCCGCTCCACCCACGCCCGCCCGGCACGGTCGGACCGGTCGACGTCGGTGACCTCGTCGGGGACCCGGGACTCGCTCACCGGGCCATCCTGGTGCACGCCCCGGGCGGCCGCGCACGCTGCGTCGCCGTGAGACTGCGTCGCGGCGGGACGCGGCGGCGGGACGCGCGGCCGGGCAGCCGTGCGGCCGGCGGCCGGGCCACGCGGACACCGCGCTGCCTACCCTCCCGGCGCCATCCACGTCTGTCCGGCCGGCTCGCGATCCGCAGGCCGGCCGAGGAGCTGCCATGTGTCCGCGAGAGTTCGGCCCCTACCTCCTCGAGGAGGTCCTCGGCGTCGGCGGGATGGGCGAGGTCTGGCGGGCGCGGGACACCCGCCGCGAGCGCCTGGTCGCCCTCAAGCTCCTGCCGGAGAACCTCAACGGCGACCCGGAGTTCGCCAGCCGTTTCCGGCGGGAGTCGCACGTCGCCGCGCGGCTGCGCGAGCCGCACGTCATCCCGATCCACGACTACGGCGAGATCGACGGCCGCCTGTTCATCGACATGCGGCTGGTCGACGGCCGCGACCTCGGCGCCCTGCTCGCGGAGGGGCCCCTGGCGCCGGCACGGACGGTGGCGCTGCTCTCGCAGGTCGCCGACGCGCTCGAGGCGGCGCACGCCGACCACCTGGTGCACCGGGACGTCAAGCCGAGCAACGTCCTGGTGACGCCGGCCGACTTCGTCTACGTCGTCGACTTCGGCATCGCCCGGTCCGTCGGCAGCACCCGGACGTCGCTGACGATCACCGGCGCGACGGTCGGGACCCTGGACTACATGGCGCCCGAGCGCTTCACCGACCAGCCGATCGACGGTCGGGTGGACGTCTACTCCCTCGCCTGCGTCCTCGCCCAGTGCCTGACCGGACGCCGCCCGTTCCGGGGCGAGGACCTGCCGGCGCTGCTCTACGCCCACCTGTACGTGGACCCGCCCCGGCCCAGCGAACTGGTCGCGGCGGTGCCCCCGGCCCTGGACGCGGTGATCGCCCGGGGCATGGCCAAGCGCCCCGAGGACCGCTACCCGACACCGCGCGCGCTGATCGACGCCGCCCGCCAGGCCCTGGAGCCGGCGGTTCCACCGGGCGGGACGTCCGGGACCGCCGCGACCCCGCCGGACCGGACCACCGAGCCGGCGAGGACCCCCGCGGCCCCGCCGACCGTGCTGGGCGTGCGCTCCGGCGACGGCGCGCACAGCTCCGTGCAGCAGCTGCCCACGGTCCCGCCCCCGCCCGGCGTCCCGGGACGGTCCCCGCGCCCCCGCCGCCGGCGGATCGCGCTGGCCACCGCGCTCGTGCTCGTCCTGGTCGCCGCCGGGCTCGGGGTCCTCCTGTGGTCCCGCGACGACGACGGGGGCGCGGACGCGGCCGGCACGCCGTCCAGCTCGCCGGAGAGCACCCTCGCGCCCGAGGGGACCGCCCCACCGCCCGCGTCGGAGACACCCCCGCCGGTCAGCCTCGCGGTGCCGACGCAGCTCGGCGACCCCATCCCCGTGCCGCCGACGCCGGGCTTCATGGCCATCGCACCCGACGGCCGCTACGCCTACATCGCCCACCGGGCGCAGGGGTTCGTCAGCGTCCTCGACCTGACCTCGCAGAGCAGTTCGTCGCAGATCCCGATCCCGGCGGGTCCCCCGCAGTTCATCACGTTCTCGCCGGACGGCAGCCGGGCCTACGTGACGGTGTACGACGACCCGAACAGCGTGCACGCCGTCGTCGTCGTCGACACGACGACCAACGAGGTGCTGCAGACCATCGAGGTGGGGCTGCGCCCGTACGCACCGGCGACCTCCCCGGACGGCCGGTGGCTCTACGTCCCCCTCCACAACGAGGGCCGCGTCCAGGTGGTGGACACCACCACCGGCGAGGCAGTGGACTCGTACACCGTGCCGGAGAACCCGCACTGGATCGCCGTCTCCGCCGACGGCGGGCGCGCCTACACCGCCAACCACGAGTCCGGCGTGCTCTCCGTGCTGGACCTGACCGACCGCGGCCGGGTGGTGCAGGAGATCCCCGCGGGGGTCGCGCCCCACAGCGTCGCCATCTCACCGGACGGCAGCCGGGTCGCGGTGGTGGCCTTCGACAGCAGCGAGGCGTTCCTCGTCGACACCGCCACGAACACGACGGTGGGCAGCGGTGGCGTGGGCGCGCGGCCCCAGGACGTCACGTGGGCGCCGGACGGCCGGCGGTTCTACACCGCCGACGTGGACGGGGACACGATGTCGGTGGTCGACGCCCAGACCCTCCGGGTGACCGCGGCCCCGGTCACCGGCGACGGCCCCACCAGCGTCGCGGTGTCCCCCGACGGACGGCGGGCCTACGTGACGAACCTGTACAGCGCGACGGTCGTCGTCTACCAGCTCACGGCGTGACGTCGGCCGGCTCGACGAGAGCGGGGCGCTCGGCGGGGGTGACGGTGACCGGCGTCCCGGGCGTGAGGCCCTGGCTGCCGGCGCTGGGGACGTCGGCCCGCACCTCGACGCCGTCGGGCAGCGCGACGGTCAGCCGCGTGACGGCGCCGGAGAACGTCCGGGTCACCACCCGGCCGTGACCGCGCGGGTCGGCCTCGACCTCCAGGGCCTCCGGCCGCACCAGCGCGAACGCCGGCCCAGCCGTGGGCGCCGAGCCGAGCACCTCGCGCCGGACGCCGAGGAACTCGACGTCGCCGTCGCCGAGCACCGCGGGGATGCGGTTCATCGTGCCGACGAAGCCGGCCACGAACGCCGTCGCCGGGCGCTCGTAGAGGTCGTCGGGCGAGGCCACCTGCTCCAGCCGGCCGGCCCGCATGACGCCGACCCGGTCGGCCACCGACAGCGCCTCGGCCTGGTCGTGCGTGACGAAGACCGTGGTGATGCCCAGCTCGAGCTGGATGCGGCGGATCTCGTCGCGCAGCTGCACCCGCACCTGCGCGTCGAGCGCCGACAGCGGCTCGTCGAGCAGCAGCACCTGCGGCGCCACGGCCAGCGCGCGGGCCAGTGCGACCCGCTGCTGCTGGCCGCCGGAGAGCTGGTGCGGATAGCGCTGTCCGCGGTCGGCGAGCCCGACCAGCTCGAGCAGCTCCGCGGCCCGCCCGGCCCGCTCGGCCTTGTCCCGGCGGCGCACCCGCAGCCCGAAGGCGACGTTCTCGGCGACGGTCATGTTCGGGAACAGGCTGTAGGCCTGGAACACCATGCCGACGTCGCGCCTGCTCGGCGGCACCGACGTGACGTCGCGGCGGTCGAACCACACCCGGCCGGCGTCGGGGACCTCGAAGCCGGCGATGGCGCGCAGCGCCGTCGTCTTGCCGCAGCCCGACGGTCCGAGCAGCGCGAGGAACTCCCCGCCGGCGACGTCGAGGTCGAGCCCGTCGAGGGCGAGCACCCCGCCGTAGCGGCGGGTCAGCCCCTCCAGGCGGACGGCGACCGGCGGCTGCTCGCGCAGGTCGGCGGGCGCGGCGGCGCGGCCCGGGGCCGGGCCGGGCACCCCGGCGGCCACGGTCCCCGGCTCGGGAGCGGCGGTCATGCGGGGTCCTCCTCGCGGCGCCGGCGGTCCAGCGCGGAGATCAGCAGCAGCAGTGCCCAGGTCAGGAGCAGGGACAGCACCGAGACGGCGACCGACAGCCGGGGCTGCGAGCCGGCGATGCGCACGATCCAGGTGGGGAAGGTCTCGAAGCCGAGGATGTTCGCCACGGTGAACTCCCCCAGCACCAGGGCGACGGTGAGGAAGGCGGCGTTGAGCACCGACGTCCGCAGCACCGGCAGCACCACCGAGAGCATCACCCGTGGCCAGGAGGCGCCGAGCACCCGCGCGGCCTCGGTCAGCGTGCGCAGCTGCGCCCCGCGGACGCCGGCGTCCAGCGCGCGGTAGACGAACGGCAGCGCCAGGACGACGTAGACGAGCACCAGGATCCACGGCAGCGCCGGCTCCTGGAGGGCGAAGAACGCCTCGGCCAGCGGGGTCCCGAGGAAGTACTCGGGCGCCCAGGCGAGCACGCTGCGCACGCCCACCACCAGCGCGATCGGCGGGAGCAGCAGCGGGACGAGCGTGAGCAGCTCCACCAGGGGGCGCAGCCGGGGCAGCCGCAGCTCCACCAGCACCACGGTGGGCACCATGAGCAGCAGCGCGATGAGCACGGTCAGCAGGCCCATGGCCAGCGAGCGGCCGAAGTTCTCGGCGAACCCCTCGGCGGTCGGGATGCTCGTGTACGCGTCGGTGGTGACGCCGTCGCGGCTGCGGACGGTGAACCACACCGAGGCCGCCAGCGGCACCAGGAAGTACAGGCCGAGGACGGCGAACACCGCCCACCGCCACACCCCGCGACCGCGGCGGGCCGGCCGCACCGGCGTCTCCGGCGCGACGCCGCCGGCCCCGGCGACGCCGGCGGTGGACAGGCCGGCCGTCGTCGCGCTCACGACAGCCACCGCGACGTGCGCCGCTGGACCCACGTGTAGAACACCATGACCAGGCCCACGAGGACGACCATCCCGAGCGCCAGCGCCTTGCCCAGGTTCTCGGCGCCGACGACGACGTTGCTCGACAGCGAGTCGGCGATCTGCAGCGTCACCAGCGGCACGCTGCTGCCCACCAGCGCCCGGGCCGTGGCGTAGGCGGCGAAGGCGGAGGCGAACAGCAGCATCGTGGCGCCGAGGACCGGCGGGGCGAGCACCGGCCCGCCGACGTACCGCCAGTACTGCCAGCCGCTGGCGCCGAGGACGTCGGAGGCCTCCCGCCACTGCGGCCGCAGCGCCTCGACCGCCGGGACGATGGTCAGCACCATGAGCGGGACCAGGAAGTACAGGTAGACCACCGCCAGGCCGGCCATCGAGGCCAGCCGGAAGCCGTCGAGACCCAGCGTGCCGGTGAGCACGGGGGTGACCACGCCGGCGGTGCCGATGGTCGCCAGGAAGGCGAAGGCCAGCGGCACGCCGCCGAAGTTGGCCAGGACACCGGAGGCGGTGAGCACCAGCCGGCGCAGCAGCCGGCCGCGCCGGGTGGTGACGACGGCGAAGGCCAGGGCCAGGCCGAGGACCGCGCTGAGCACCGCGGTGATGGCCGAGAGCTGCAGGCTGCCGAGGTAGGCGCGGGCGTAGGCGCCGCCGGTGACCGTGCCGATGTTCCCCGTCGACCAGGTCTCGTCGAAGGTGACCGGGTCGGTGGCGCGGAAGGCCTCCACCGCCAGCACGCCGACCGGCAGCAGGAGGAAGACCGCGACGTAGAGCAGGAACGGGACGATCCCCAGGACCGGCCCCAGCGCGGACAGCGGACCGCCGCGCCGGCGTCCCGTGCGGGACGCCGGCGCGGCGGGGGCAGACGTGGTGCTCAGCCGGAGATCTCCTGGTTCCACCGGGTGGCGACCACCTGCTGGGCGGCGCTCTCCTGCTCCTGCGTCGGGAAGTCCGCGGTCCCCTCGACCGGCGGCAGGGCGGCCAGCGCGTCGGCGTCGGCGGTCCCGGCCTCCTGCATGGCGGGCAGCCGGACCGGGCGGGCGCCGCCGGCCAGGTACAGGTTCTGGCCGCGGTCGCTGTAGAGGAACTCCTGCCACAGCCGCGCGGCGGCCGGGTGCGGGGCGTAGGCGCTGATCGCCTGGCTGTAGTAGCCGCCGAACAGGCCGTCGGAGGGGACGTTGACCTGCCAGTCGACGCCCTGCTCGGCCAGCGTCGGGGTCAGCCCGGCGTTGAGGTAGTCCCAGTCGATGGCCAGCGGGGTCTCGCCGCTCTGGATGGTCGCCGGGGTGATCTCGACCGGGTTGAAGTTCCCGACCTCCTTGACCTGGGCGAAGAAGTCGATGCCCGGGCCGATGTCGTCGAGGCTGCCGCCGTTGGCCAGCGAGGCGGCCCAGACGCCGGAGAACGCGGCCGCGGCCTGCGTCGGGTTGCCGTTGAGCGCGACCTGGCCGGCGTACTGCGGGTCGAGCAGGGCCTCGAAGCTGGTCGGGCACTCGGCGATCACCGTGGCGTTGCAGCCGATGGAGATGTAGCCGCCGTAGTCGTTGTACCAGTGGCCCTCGGGGTCCTTCTGGCCCTCGGGGATCTCGTCCCAGGTCTCCACCTGGTAGGGCGCCAGGAAGTCCTGGGCCTGGGCCTGGCGGGCGAAGGCGGTGCCGAGGTCGAGGACGTCGGGAGCGCGGTCCTGGCCGCGCTGGCTCTCGACGGCGTTGAGCTCGTCCTGGCTGGACCCGTCGGGCGAGGCGCTGTTGACGGTGATCCCGTACTCCTCCTCGAAGGTGGAGATGATCTCGCCGTAGTTCGCCCAGTCCGGCGGCAGCGCGATGACGTTGAGCTCACCCTCGGCCTGCGCGGCCTCGACGAGGGCGTCCATGCCGCCGAGGTCCTCGGCCGAGCGGGCGCTCGCCGCCTCGGAGCCTCCTCCCCCTCCTGCCGAGCCGCCGTCGTCGCTGCCGCCGCCACAGGCGGTCAGCACGAGGGTCGCGGCCGCCAGCACGGTCGCGGTCCTCAGGGTGGGGGTGGATCGCACGGGTCCTCCAGGGGGGCGGGGCAGTTCGGCCGACAGGCCCTGCGGATGGTGACAGAACCGGACCGTCCCGAGGGCCGGATCCGGTGACGGTCGCGGGAACAGGAGGCGACGTCGAGGTCCCGGGGAGGCGGTCAGCGCCCGGTGAAGGTCGCCTTGCCGGGGCCGCTCTCGAGGAACGACCGCATGCCGGTGGCCTGGTCCTCGGTGTCGAACAGCCCGGCGAACAGCCGGCTCTCCAGCGCCAGGCCCTGCTCCATCGACCCGTCGAGGCCCTCGTCGATCGCCTGCTTGGCCGCGGCGAGCGCCAGCGGCGGGCCGGCGGCGAACTTCCCCGCCATGGCGACCGCGGTGTCGTACACCTCGGCGTCGGGGACGACGGCGTCGGCCAGGCCCATCTCGAGGGCCTCCTCGGCGCCGACGTGCCGGCCGGTGAAGACGAGGTCCTTGGCCTTGGCCGGGCCGACCAGCCGGGCCAGCCGCTGGGTTCCGCCGGCACCGGGGATGACGCCGAGCAGGATCTCGGGCTGCCCGACCTTCGCCCCGGCGCCCATGATCCGGAAGTCGGCGCACAGCGCGAGCTCGTAGCCGCCGCCGAGGGCGTAGCCGGTGATGGCGGCGATGACCGGCTTGGGGATGCGGGCCACGGTGGTGAAGCTGTTCGTCAGCTCCCGGCCCCACGCGACCATCGAGCTGCCGGTCAGCCGGGACATCGCCTTGATGTCGGCGCCGGCGGCGAACACCCGCTCCCCGCCGTAGATCACGACGGCGCGCACGTCCTCGCGCCGGGTGGCCTCGAGCGCCGCGGCCCGCACCTCGGTGTGCAACTGCTCGTCGATGGCGTTCATCTTGGGCCGGTCGAGGCGGATCGTGCCCACCCCGCCCGCCACCGACAGGGTCACGAACTCCGGCGCTGCTGGCATGGGGGGCACCCTAGCCAGCCGGAGACGCTCAGCTCCGGCCGCGGGCGGTGTAGCGGCCGTCGGAGCGCTCGAGGGCCAGCGGCAGGCCGAACGTCTCCGACAGCGCCTCGGCGGTGACCACCTGGGACAGCGGCCCGGCGGCCACCACCACGCCCTCCCGCAGCAGCAGCGCGTGGGAGTAGCCCGGCGGGATCTCCTCGACGTGGTGGGTCACCAGCACCTGCGCCGGGGCGTGGAGGTGGGTGGCGAGGTCCGACAGCCGGCTGACCAGGTCCTCGCGGCCGCCGAGGTCGAGCCCGGCGCCGGGCTCGTCGAGCAGCAGCAGCTCGGGGTCGGGCATGAGCGCGCGGGCGATCTGCACCCGCTTGCGCTCACCCTCGCTCAGGGTCCCGAACGGGCGGTGCGCGATCGCCTGCACGCCCCACTGCCGCAGGAGCGTGGCCGCGCGGGAGAGGTCGTGGATGTCGTAGCGCTCCCGCCCGCGGCCGACGATCGCGTACCCGGCGGACAGGACGACGTCGCCGGTGCGCTCCCCCGGCTCGATCCGCTGCGCCAGCGCCGCGCTGGTCAGGCCGATCCGCGGGCGCAGCTCGAAGACGTCGACCGCGCCCATCGTCTCGCCGAGCAGTTGCACCTCGCCGCGGGTCGGGTGCACGAGCGCCCCGGCCAGCTGCAGCAGCGTCGTCTTCCCCGCCCCGTTCGGCCCCAGCACCACCCAGCGCTGCTCGGGGGTGATGGTCCAGTCGACCCCCCGGAGCAGGTGCGACTGCCCGCGGACGACGTCCACGCCGCGCATCCGGACGACGGGCTCTGCTCCGCTCAGCGCGGGACTGCTCGACACGGCCCCATCCAACCAACCCGCCTGTCTGCAGGCCGACAGGAGCACGAGTTGACAGGATCGCGGCGTGAGGACCAGCAGCGAGGACGTCGAGGTCTGGCCGGGCTCCCCCGCTCCCCTGGGGGCGCACTGGGACGGCACGGGCACCAACTTCGCGCTGTGGTCGGCCGGTGCCACCGCCGTCGACCTGTGCCTGTTCGACCCCGACGGGACCGAGCACCGGCACCGGCTGCAGGAGACCACCCACCAGGTCTGGCACGGCCGGCTGCCCGGCGTCGGGCCCGGCCAGCGGTACGGCTACCGCGTGCACGGCCCCTGGGACCCCGGCGCCGGCCACCGGTGGAACCCGGCCAAGCTGCTGCTGGACCCCTACACCCGCGCCGTCGACGGCGACCTGGCGCTGCACCCCGCGCTGTTCGGGTACCGCGCCGACGGCCCCGACACCGGCCCGGCCGACCCGCGCGACTCCGCTCCGTTCGTGCCCCGCGGCGTCGTCGTCCACGACTCCTTCCCCTGGGACGGCGACCGGCGGCCGGCCACCTCGTGGTCGGACACCGTCGTCTACGAGGTGCACGTCAGGGGCGCGACCATGCGGCACCCCGGCGTCCCGCCGGCGCTGCGCGGCACCTACGCGGGGCTGGCCCACCCGGCGTTCGTCGAGCACCTGGTGTCCCTGGGCGTCACCGCGGTGGAGCTGCTGCCGGTGCACCACTTCGTCAGCGAGCCGCACCTGCTGCGCCGCGGGCTGAGCAACTACTGGGGCTACAACACCCTCGGCTACTTCGCCCCGCACGCCGCCTACAGCTCGGCCGGCTCCGGCGGGGCGCAGGTCACCGAGTTCAAGGCGATGGTGAAGGCGCTGCACGCCGCGGGCATCGAAGTGGTCCTCGACGTCGTCTACAACCACACCGCGGAGGGCGACCACACCGGGCCGACGCTGTCGCTCAAGGGCGTCGACAACCCCGGCTACTACCGGCTGCACGGGGAGAACCGGGCCCGCTACACCGACTACACCGGCTGCGGGAACACCCTCGACGTCCGGCGTCCGCAGGTGCTGGCGATGCTCATGGACTCGCTGCGCTACTGGGTCACCGAGATGCACGTCGACGGCTTCCGGTTCGACCTCGCCGCCGCACTGGCCCGGTCCTTCCACGACGTCGACCGCCTCTCGGCCTTCTTCGACGTCGTCCACCAGGACCCCGTGGTCAGCCAGGTGAAGCTGATCGCCGAGCCGTGGGACATCGGCGAGGGCGGCTACCAGGTGGGCAACTTCCCGCCGCTGTGGACCGAGTGGAACGGCCGCTACCGCGACACCGTGCGCGACGTGTGGTCCGGCGCGCGCGTCGGCGTGCGCGACCTGGCCTACCGGCTCACCGGCTCCTCCGACCTCTACCGCTCCGACGGCCGGCGCCCCTTCGCCAGCGTCAACTTCGTCACCGCCCACGACGGCTTCACCATGGCCGACCTGGTCACCTACGAGCACAAGCGCAACGAGGCCAACGGCGAGGACAACCGCGACGGCGAGGGCCACAACCGCAACTGGAACTGCGGCGTCGAGGGCCCGACCGACGACCCGGGGGTCCTCGCCGTGCGCGCCCGGCAGCAGCGCAACCTGCTGGCCACGCTGCTGCTGTCCACCGGCGTGCCGATGCTCACCGCGGGCGACGAGCTGGGCCGCACCCAGGGCGGCAACAACAACGCCTACTGCCAGGACAACGAGGTGTCCTGGATCGACTGGGACGCCGCCGACGGGGACCTGCTGGCCTTCGTCCGCCGGCTGCTGCGGCTGCGCCGCGACGCGCCGGTGCTGCGCCAGGAGGCCTTCTTCGAGGGCCACGAGATCCCGGGGACCGGCGGCACCCGCGACGTCGCGTGGTTCGCACCCGGCGGCGGGCAGCTGACCACCGGGGACTGGTTCGACACCGGCCTGGAGACCGTCGGCATGTACCTCGACGGCCGGGGCATCCGGCACCGCGACGAGCGCGGCCGCCCGGTGGTCGACGACTCCTACCTCGTGCAGCTGCACGCCGGGTCCGAGCCGGTCGACGTCGTGCTGCCGGGGCCGCCGTGGGCCGACGGCTACGAGTTCGCGCTCAGCACCGAGTACCCGACGGGGGCACCGCCGCGACCGGCCGTCGTCGCGCCCGGGCCGGTCGAGGTCCCCCCGCGCACCGTCTGGCTCCTGCGCGTCCTGCGCCGGCCGTGAACGAGACGGCGCGGGCCCGGTCCCCCGAGGGGAACCGGGCCCGCGGCCGCTGCGCTCAGGTCACTCCGGCTGCTCGTAGGTGATGACCGTCCAGCCGAGCAGGAGGCGGTCGCCGTCGGAGAGCGGGTGGGCGACACCGGGCTCGAGCTGCGTCCACTCGGTGGCCTCCGGCCCGGCGACGTGCGTGCCGTTGAGGGAGCCGAGGTCGGTGAGCGTGACCTCGCGGCCCTGGCGCTGGATGGCCGCGTGCGCCGAGGACAGCACGTTCTGCGTGTCGGCGATCGGCACCGGGCGGGCGTTGCCGGCGGTCACCAGCTCGTGGCTGTCGGGACGGCGGCCGAGCACCAGGTCCTCGTCGACGGTGACGACCAGGCCGTCGTCGAACCGCAGCACCGGCGCGGACGCGGCGGCGTCGGGCTTCCAGAACGCCGTCTCCTCGCCGCCGTCGTCGGTGCGGGCGGCCTGGCTCGACGCCGAGGAGCCGGACGGCGCGCTGTAGGACGGCGCCGCGGCGAAGCCGGCGTCCGAGCCGGCGCCGAACGACGACGGCGGCGTGTGGGTGGCCGGCGGGACGGCGGCCGGGGCGGAGGAGACGGCGGCCAGCTGCAGCAGCGCGCCGGAGCCGGGGACCGCGCCCTCGACGAGGTCGTGGGCGACACCCGGCGGCATCTGCGGCGTGGCCTGGCCGGGGCCGACGTAGAGGCTGGACCCGAGGGTGAACCCGGCGGCCAGGCTGCACCCGTCGACCGGCTGGCCGGAGACCGGGACGCCGTCGACGGCGGGCTGGCCCTTGCCGGACCACAGCGCGACGCCGGTGCCGGACCCGCCGCTGGTGTCGGTGAGGACGAGGGCGAAGGAGGCCGAGCCGCCCCCGAGCGCGGCGGCCTGGGCGGCGACGGCGCCCAGGACGCGGTCGGCGCCGGGGCCGGACACCCCCAGGCAGGCGTGCAGGGCGGCGACCAGGGCCGGCGAACCGGGAGCGTCGACCCACAGCAGTCCCCCGCCGCGACGGGCCACGAGGGCGTCTCCGGGCAGGACTTCACAGCGGTCGGGCATGCGCGCCAGCCTAATGACAGCCGGGGGCGGTGTGCGGTCCCACCGCACCGCCACGCCGTTCCCCGCGCCCCCTGGGGACGCTGCGACCGGCGTGACGGGTGGGGTCACCCCCTCCCCGGGCGCCCGCTCAGGCGCTCGTCACCAACCCCAGCTCCGCGGGGTCGGCCAGGTGCTCGGAGTGCGGCAGCACGCGGACGGTGTAGCCGAACGCGCCGGTGCGCTCGAGCGGCAGCGTCGCGGTGAACCAGTGCCGCGAGCCCTCGGTGTGCTCGTGGCGCATCGGGACCGTGGTCACCTCGTGCAGGCCGTCGGCGTCGTCGACCCGGCCGTAGGCCGCCTGCACCTCGACGTCGGCCGGGGTGAGGTGCGGCAGCTCCACCTCCGCGCGCAGCGCCAGGGTGGAGCCGATCTCCGGGGTGTCGCCGGCGCCGGTGGCCTCCACGTGCGCGACCCGCACGCCCGACCAGTTCTCCAGCAGGTGCGCCCGCCAGTGCGCCTCGTCGCGCGCCGGCCCGTACCCGCCGTCGGCCATCGACCGCGCCGAGCCGACCGCCGGCACGTACAGCTGCTCGACGTAGTCGCGCACCATCCGGGTGGCCAGCACCTTCGGGCCGGTCTCGCGCAGCGTGTGCCGCACCATCTCGACCCAGCGGGTCGGGATGCCGTCCCGGTCGGTCTCGTAGAACCGCGGCAGCACCTGGGTGGAGAGCAGGTCGTAGATCGCGTGTGCCTCGACGTCGTCGCGGCGGTCGGGGTCGCTGACGCCGTCGGCGGTCGGGATCGCCCAGCCGTTCTGGCCGTCGAACCACTCGTCCCACCAGCCGTCGCGGATGGAGAGGTTGAGCCCGCCGTTGAGCGCGGCCTTCATGCCCGAGGTGCCGCAGGCCTCCAGCGGCCGCAGCGGGTTGTTCAGCCAGACGTCGCAGCCCCAGTAGAGGTAGCGCGCCATCCCGATGTCGTAGCCGGGGAGGAAGGCGATGCGGTGCCGGATCGCGGGGTCGTCGGCGAACTTCACCATCTGCTGGATCAGCTGCTTGCCGCCGTCGTCGGCCGGGTGGCTCTTGCCGGCGATGACCAGCTGGACCGGCCGGTCGGGGTCGAGCAGCAGCGCCCGCAGCCGCTCGGGGTCGCGCAGCATGAGGGTCAGCCGCTTGTAGGACGGCACCCGGCGGGCGAAGCCGATGGTGAGGACGTCGGGGTCGAAGGCGGTGTCGGTCCAGCCGACCTCGGCCTCGGCCGCGCCGCGCGAGCGCGCCGTCTCGCGCAGCCGGCGGCGCACCTCCTCGACCAGGCGGCCGCGCAGCATCCGGCGGGTGTTCCACAGCTCCAGCGCCGGGATGCGGTCGACGCCGTCGAAGGACGCCGGGCCGGTGCCCTCGAACGGGTCGCCGTCGCTGGAGGTCTGGGTGCCCAGCTCCACCAGCTCGCGGGCGGTCCAGGTGGGCGCGTGCACGCCGTTGGTGATCGAGCTGATCGGGACGTCGCCCTGGTCGAAGCCGGGCCACAGGTCGCTGAACATCGACCGGCTGACGTGCCCGTGCAGCTGGCTCACGCCGTTGGCGCGCTGGCCCAGCCGCAGGCCCATGTGCGCCATGTTGAACTTGGTCTGGTCGTCCTCGGCACCCAGCGGGATGAGGTGCTCGAGCGGGACGCCGAACCCGGCGAAGTAGCGCTCGATGAGCGCCCGCGGGAAGCGGTCGATGCCGGCCGGGACCGGCGTGTGCGTGGTGAACACCGTGCCGGCGCGGACCGCCTGCAGCGCCTCGGCGAAGGTCAGCCCGTGCGACTCGGTGAGTTCGCGGATCCGCTCGACGCCCTGGAAGCCGGCGTGGCCCTCGTTGGCGTGGAACACCTCCGGCTGCGGGGTGCCGGTGAGCTGGCAGTACGCCCGCAGCGCCCGGACGCCGCCGATGCCGAGCAGCATCTCCTGGCGCAGCCGGTGGTCCTCGTCGCCGCCGTAGAGCCGGTCGGTGACCCCGCGCTCGGCGGGGGCGTTCTCCTCGATGTCGCTGTCGAGCAGCAGCAGCGACACCCGGCCCACCTGCGCCCGCCACACGTGCGCGTACAGGGTGCGGCCCTCGGGCAGCGGCACGCTGATGACCACGGCCGACCCGTCGGCCTGGCGCAGCAGCTTGACCGGCAGCCCGTGCGGGTCCAGCGCCGGGTAGTGCTCGAGCTGCCAGCCGTCGCCGGACAGCCCCTGCTCGAAGTAGCCGGCCCGGTAGAGCAGCCCGACGCCGATCAGCGGGACGCCGAGGTCGGAGGCGGCCTTGAGGTGGTCGCCGGCGAGGATGCCCAGGCCGCCGGAGTACTGCGGCAGCACCTCGGTGATGCCGAACTCGGCGGAGAAGTAGGCGATGCTGCGCGGCGCGTCGGGCCCCAGCGACTGGTACCAGTGCGGCGAGGACAGGTAGTCCTCGAGGTCGTCGACGACGTCCTGCAGCCGGCGCAGGAACCGGCGGTCGTTCGACAGGGTGGCCAGCCGGGCGGCCGACACCTCGCCGAGGACCGTCACCGGGTCGTTGCCGCAGGTGCGCCACAGCTCCGGGTCCAGGGCCTCGAAGAGGTCCCTGGTCTCGGCGTGCCACGACCAGCGGAGGTTCATCACCAGCTGGGACAGCGGGGTGAGGGCCTCGGGGAGGGCCGCCCGGACGGTGAACCGACGCAGTGCTCGCACGCGGAGAGACTAGTCAGCGGGAGGACCTCGCCGCGCCCCGCGACGCGCACGCCCGCCGCGGGCCCCGCGCCGCGGCCGGCGATCGGCAGCCGAGGTGTGGCCGGTCCGGGACCTGGATAGCGTTGACGGGATGACTCGCCGCGCTGACCTCCGCCTCGGCATCACCGATGTCGCCCCCGTCGTGTCCTGCGGGTCGTTCTCGGCTCGCGCCGTGGTCGGCGAGCACCTGCCGGTCACCGCCACCGTGTTCCGCGAGGGCCACGACGCCGTCGCGGCCGACGTCGTCTGGACCGCTCCCGACGGCACCCGCGGGCCGTTCACCCGGATGCGCCGCTTCGGCGAGGAGCCCGACCGCTGGCTGAGCACCGTCGTGCCCGACCGCGAGGGGCGCTGGACCTTCCGCGTCGAGGCGTGGAGCGATCCCCTGGCCACCTGGCACCACGCCGTCGAGGTGAAGATCGAGGCCGGTCAGGGCGCCGGGGAGCTGGCCAACGACCTCGAGGAGGGCGCCCGGCTGCTCGACCGGGTGGCCGCGGACGCCGACGCGGAGTGGCGCGACCGGCTGACCGCGGCCGCCGAGGCGCTGCGCGACGGGTCCCGCACGCTGCACGACCGGGTGGCGCCCGCGCTGTCCACGGCCCTGCAGCGGTACCTCGACGAGCACCCGGTGCGCGAGCTGGTCACGCCGACGCCGGAGTACGAGGTCTGGGTCGACCGCCCCCGCGCGCTCTACGGCTCCTGGTACGAGTTCTTCCCTCGCTCCGAGGGCCCGGTCGTCGGCGGCGTCCCGACGCACGGGACGTTCCAGACCGCGGCCGACCGGCTGCCGGCGGTGGCCGACATGGGCTTCGACGTCGTCTACCTGCCGCCGGTGCACCCGATCGGCACCGTCAACCGCAAGGGCCCGAACACCGCCCAGTACCCGGGCGGCAACCCGAACGAGATCGGGCCCGACGACGTCGGCTCGCCGTGGGCGATCGGCAGCGCCGAGGGCGGCCACGACGCCGTCCACCCGCAGCTCGGGACGATGGAGGACTTCCGCGCCTTCGTGGCGCGCACCCGGGAGCTGGGCATGGAGGTGGCGCTGGACCTCGCGCTGCAGGCGGCCCCCGACCACCCGTGGGTCGAGGAGCACCCCGAGTGGTTCACCACCAAGCCCGACGGGACGATCGCCTACGCGGAGAACCCGCCGAAGAAGTACCAGGACATCTACCCGATCAACTTCGACAACGACCCCGAGGGCCTCTACGCCGAGGTGCTGCGGGTGGTGCGCGTCTGGATGGACGCCGGGGTCCGGGTCTTCCGCGTCGACAACCCGCACACCAAGCCGCTGGACTTCTGGCACTGGCTCATCTGGACGGTGAAGGAGACCGACCCCGACGTGCTCTTCCTCGCCGAGGCCTTCACGCGGCCGGCGATGATGCACCAGCTCGCGCGGATCGGGTTCACCCAGTCCTACACGTACTTCACCTGGCGGACCGCGCGCGAGGAGATCGAGGAGTACGGCCGCGAGCTGGCCACCAGCGCGCACTACATGCGGCCGAACTTCTTCGTGAACACCCCGGACATCCTGCACGCGAGCCTGCAGTACGGCGGGCCGCCGATGTTCAAGATCCGCGCGGTGCTCGCCGCGATGATGAGCCCGACCTGGGGCGTCTACTCCGGGTACGAGCTGTACGAGCACGTGGCGGTGAAGCCGGGCAGCGAGGAGTACCTCGACAGCGAGAAGTACCGGCTGCGCCCGCGCGACTGGGCCGCTGCCGAGGCGGCCGGCCGCAGCCTCGCGCCCTACCTGCGCCGGCTCAACGAGGTCCGCCGGCAGCACCCGGCGCTGCAGCAGCTGCGGACGCTGCGCTTCCACCGGGTCGACAACCCGGAGCTGATCTGCTTCTCCAAGACCGACCCCGGCTCGCAGGACGCCGTCCTCGTCGTCTGCTCACTGGACGGCCAGAACCGGCAGATCGGGACGACCGCGCTGGACCTGCCCACGCTCGGGCTGGACTGGCACGAGCGGTTCGCCGTCACCGACGAGATCACCGGCGCCCGCTACGACTGGGGCCAGTTCAACTACGTCGAGCTCGACCCCTACTGGGAGCCCGCGCACGTGTTCTCGGTCCACCTGCCCCGGCCGGTGACCTGGCCGCCGTCGGTGCGCTAGTCCCCCTTCCCCACGTACCGACGACTCCCGAGGGCTCCCCGCACCGATGACGCTCCCCGTGCCCGACCCCCACGACAGGGGCTCCGCGCTCCCGGCGCGGGGCACCGACCCCCTGTGGTTCAAGCGCGCCGTCTTCTACGAGGTCCTGGTCCGCGGCTTCGCCGACAGCAACGCCGACGGCGTCGGTGACCTGCGCGGGATGATGGACAAGCTCGACTACCTGCAGTGGCTCGGCGTCGACTGCCTCTGGCTGCCGCCGTTCTTCGCCTCGCCGCTGCGCGACGGCGGCTACGACGTCAGCGACTACACCGCCGTCCTGCCGGAGTTCGGTGACATCCAGGACTTCAAGGAGTTCCTGGCCGCGGCCCACGACCGGGGCATCCGCGTGATCATCGACTTCGTCATGAACCACACCTCGGACCAGCACCCCTGGTTCCAGGCCAGCCGCAGCGACCCCGAGGGCCCCTACGGCGACTTCTACGTGTGGGCCGACGACGACACCGGCTACGCCGACGCGCGGATCATCTTCGTCGACACCGAGAGCTCGAACTGGACGTTCGACCCGGTGCGCAAGCAGTACTTCTGGCACCGCTTCTTCTCCCACCAGCCCGACCTCAACTTCGAGAACCCCCGGGTGCAGGAGGCGGTGGTCGACGCCCTGCGCTACTGGCTGGACCTGGGCGTCGACGGCTTCCGGCTCGACGCGGTGCCCTACCTGTTCGAGGAGGAGGGCACCAACGGCGAGAACCTCCCGCGCACCCACGAGTTCCTCAAGCACGTGCGCAAGGTGGTCGACGCCGACTACCCCGACCGCGTGCTGCTGTGCGAGGCCAACCAGTGGCCGGCCGACGTCGTCGAGTACTTCGGCGAGAACGGCGACGAGTGCCAGATGGCCTTCCACTTCCCGGTGATGCCACGCCTGTTCATGGCCGTCCGGCGGGAACAGCGGTTCCCCATCTCGGAGATCATGGCCCAGACGCCGGCGATCCCCGACACCTGCCAGTGGGGCATCTTCCTGCGCAACCACGACGAGCTGACCCTGGAGATGGTCACCGACGAGGAGCGCGACTACATGTGGGCGGAGTACGCCAAGGACCCCCGCATGAAGGCCAACATCGGCATCCGCCGGCGCCTGGCACCACTGCTGGAGAACGACCTCAACACCCTCGAGCTGTTCAACGCGCTGCTGCTGAGCCTGCCCGGCTCGCCGGTCCTCTACTACGGCGACGAGATCGGCATGGGCGACAACATCTGGCTGGGTGACCGCGACGGCGTCCGCACCCCGATGCAGTGGACGCCCGACCGCAACGGCGGCTTCTCCACCGCCGACCCGCAGCGGATGTACCTGCCGCTCAACCAGGACCCGGTCTACGGCTACCAGACCACCAACGTCGAGGCGCAGCTGCGCAACACCAACTCGATGCTGCAGTGGATCCGCCGGATGATCGCCGTCCGCAAGGAGCACCCGACCTTCGGCCTGGGCACCTACGAGGAGATCGGCTCGCGCAACCCCACCGTGCTGTCGTTCGTCCGCGAGTTCGGCGACGACGTCGTGCTGTGCGTCAACAACCTCTCCCGGTTCCCGCAGCCGGTGGAGCTGGACCTGCGCCGCTTCGAGGGCTACACGCCCGTCGAGCTGACCGGCCGGGTCGAGTTCCCGCAGATCGGCGTGCTGCCCTACATGCTCACCCTCGCCGGGCACGGCTTCTACTGGTTCGAGCTGTCCCGCCCGGTCGAGCCGGTCGAGGAGCCGGCCGGTCCGGACATCGCCGCCACCAGCCCGGTCGCCGACTCGCTGCTGGCCGCCGGCCTGGTCAGCGAGGCCGAGGAGATCCCCGGGGGCAGCGACACCAGGACGGGCGACGACGTCCCGCCGAGCACCGGAGGACCCGCATGAGCAAGGCCCTGAGCGACGTCCTGCGCGAGTGGATGCCGCAGCAACGCTGGTTCGGGGGCAAGGGCCGCGAGTGGGCCGACGTCTCCGAGGACGGCTTCTTCCTCTCCCGGTCCGAGCCGGTCGTGTCGGTGCACCGGGTCCGGGTGACCTACACCGACGGCGGCGGCGACACCTACCTCGTGCCGCTGTCGTGGCGGGCGCACCCCGACGAGGACCTCTCCTCGGCGTTCGTGGGCGCCGTCCCGGCCAAGGGCGCCGACGGCGAGGACCGGGAGAACTACTGCTACGACGCCCTGCGCGACCGCGACGCCACGCCGCCGTGGCTGGTGCACCTGGTGGCCGCCTCCACGGTGGGGCCGATGCACTTCCACCCGTCGGGGGTCGCGACCATCCCCGAGGGCGTGCCCGGCGACGTCGTCTCCACGGAGCAGAGCAACACCTCGCTGGTCTACGGCCAGGACGCCATCTTCAAGCTGTTCCGCCGGCTCGAGCCCGGGCTCAACCCCGACGTCGAGATCGGTGAGGCGCTGCGCCGCACCGAGAACCCGCACATCGCCCCGCTGCTCGGCTACGTCGAGATCGACGACGCCGACGGCGCGGAGCCGGCCACGGCGGCGATGCTGCAGACCTTCGTGCGGGGCGCCAGCGACGGCTGGCGGCTGGCCACGGCCAGCGTCCGCGACCTCTACGCCGAGGGCGACCTGCACGCCGACGAGGTGGGCGGCGACTTCGCCGCCGACAGCGAGCGGCTGGGCTCGGCGACCGCCTCGGTGCACGCCGACCTCGCGCGGGTGCTGGACACCGAGCCGGCCGACCGGGAGTGGTTCGCCGCGACCGCACGGGCCATGACCGGCCGGCTCGAGTCCGCGCTGGCCGTGGTCCCGCAGCTGGAGGAGCACCTCGCCGGCCTGCGCGCGGTCTACGCCGCGGTGGCCGACAGCCCCGAGGAGGTGGTGCGCCAGCGCGTGCACGGCGACTTCCACCTCGGTCAGGTGCTGCGCACGGCGACCGGCTGGGTGGTGCTCGACTTCGAGGGCGAGCCGGCCCGGCCGCTGGCCGAGCGGCGGCAGCTCGACAGCCCGCTGCGTGACGTCGCCGGGATGCTGCGCAGCTTCGACTACGCCGCACGGCACATGCTCGTGGAGCAGCCCGACGACTCCCAGCGCGCGTACCGGGCGCAGGAGTGGGCAGTGCGCAACCGCGGCGCCTTCTGCGCCGGCTACTCGGCGGCCAGCGGGATCGACCCGTGCGGGGGCTCCCCCCTCCTGCGGGCCTTCGAGGCGGACAAGGCGGTCTACGAGTGCGTCTACGAGGCGCGCAACCGGCCGAACTGGCTGATGATCCCGCTGCAGTCGCTCTCCCGGCTGGCCGCCGGGCCGGCTGAGCCCCGGTAGACGACGCAGCAGACGACGACGCAGACGACGACAGAGGACGGCAACGCGACCATGACGACGAGCGACCCGACAGCCGGCCCTGCCACGACCGCCTCCGAGACCCCCGACGCGCCGGCCTCCAAGGAGGAGCTGCAGCGGGTGGTCGAGGAGCGGGCCGCCCAGGCCGAGGCGGCCGAGGCCGAGCCGGTCGTGAACCCCACCCCGGCGAAGAAGCGCGCCCCGGCCAAGAAGGCCACCGCGACGAAGGCACCGGCGAAGAAGGCACCGGCGAAGAAGGCACCGGCGAAGAAGGCCGCCGGGGCGGCCGACGACGGCACCGCGGCTCCGGTCAAGGCCACCCGCAAGCGCACCCCGGCGAAACGGACCGTCGCCGACACGATCGCCGAGCCGACCGAGCAGGTGATCGCCGAGCAGGGCGGCGGCACGGCGACACCGGTCGTCGCGCCCGCGCCGATCGCGGAGCCGGGCTCCCCCTCGGGGGCGCCCGCGCCGCAGCCCGAGCCGCCGGACCCCGACCCGTCCGAGCCCTCGACCCCGCAGGCGCCCGGTGAGGACACGCAGACGCCGGCGGACGGTGCGGCCGGCACCCCCGCCCCGGTGCCCGGGACCGACGTCACTCCCCCGGAGGCGCCGTCGGCGTCGGCCGGCGAGGGCGGCCTGACCTCCGGTGCCGGTGGCGAGGGCGAGCACGACGGCACCGAGGAGGTCACCGAGGAGGACCTGCGCGCGATCGTCGACGGCTGGTCCCGCGATCCGCACCGCGTGCTCGGTGCGCACGCCTCCGGCGAGGGCTGGGTGGTGCGCACGCTGCGGCCCGACGCGACCGCCGTCGCCGTCGTCGACCAGGACGACGCCCGCTACGAGGCCCGGCAGCTGCACCCCGGCGGGATCTTCGAGGCCGCCCTGCCGACGCAGCCCGGTGACTACCGGATCGAGGTCACCTACGGGGAGGACACCTTCCTCGTCGACGACCCCTACCGGTGGATGCCGACGCTCGGCGAGCTCGACCAGTACCTCATCGGCGAGGGCCGGCACGAGCGGCTGTGGGAGGTGCTCGGCGCACACGTGCGGCGCTACGAGACCCCGCGCGGCACCGTCGAGGGCACCTCCTTCGCCGTCTGGGCGCCCAACGCCCAGGGCGTGAAGGTCACCGGCGACTTCGACTACTGGGAGGCCCGCGCCCACCCGCTGCGCCAGCTCGGCGCGATCGGCGTCTGGGAGATCTACGTCCCGGGGGTGCAGGCCGGCACCCACTACCGCTTCCACGTGCTCGGCGCCGACGGCGTCTGGCGGCAGAAGGCCGACCCGATGGCCTTCGCCACCGAGGTGCCGCCGGCCAACGCCTCCGTCGTCGTCGAGACCACCCACGAGTGGGGCGACGACGCCTGGCTGGCCGAGCGCGAGCGCGGCGCCTGGCACGAGCGGCCGATGAGCGTCTACGAGGTGCACCTCGGCTCGTGGCGACAGGGCCTGTCCTACCGCGAGCTCGCCGAGCAGCTCGTCGACTACGCCGTCGGAGCCGGGTTCACCCACCTGGAGCTGCTGCCGGTCGCCGAGCACCCGTTCGGCGGCTCGTGGGGGTACCAGGTCACCAGCTACTACGCGCCGACGTCGCGCTTCGGCAGCCCCGACGACTTCCGCTACCTGGTCGACCGCGCCCACCAGGCCGGCCTGGGCATCATCGTCGACTGGGTGCCGGCGCACTTCCCCAAGGACGACTGGGCGCTGGGCCGCTTCGACGGCACCGCGCTCTACGAGCACGCCGACCCCCGCCGGGGCGAGCAGCCGGACTGGGGCACGTTCGTCTTCAACTTCGGCCGCACCGAGGTGCGCAACTTCCTGGTGGCCAACGCCCTGTTCTGGGCCGAGGAGTTCCACGTCGACGGGCTGCGGGTCGACGCCGTCGCCTCGATGCTCTACCTCGACTACTCGCGCGAGGACGGCGAGTGGGTCCCCAACGTGCACGGCGGCCGGGAGAACCTCGAGGCGGTGGCCTTCCTCCAGGAGGTCAACGCGACCGTCTACCGCGAGGTGCCGGGCGTGGTGACCATCGCCGAGGAGTCGACCGCCTGGCCCGGCGTCACCCGGCCCACCTACCTCGGCGGCCTGGGCTTCGGCTTCAAGTGGAACATGGGCTGGATGCACGACTCGCTGGCCTACGTGGGCCGCTCGCCGGTGCACCGCAGCTACCACCACAACCAGCTGACGTTCTCGATGATGTACGCCTACTCCGAGAACTACGTGCTGCCGATCAGCCACGACGAGGTCGTCTACGGCAAGGGCTCGCTGCTGCGGAAGATGCCCGGTGACCGCTGGCAGCAGCTGGCCGGCGTCCGCGGCTACCTGGCCTACATGTGGGCGCACCCGGGCAAGCAGCTGCTGTTCATGGGCTCGGAGTTCGCCCAGGACGCCGAGTGGGCCGAGAGCCGCTCGCTGGACTGGTGGCACCTCGACGACCCCGCGCACCGCGGCGTGCTGGAGCTGGTCACCGACCTCAACGCGCGCTACCGGGAGACCGAGGCGCTGTGGTCGCTCGACGTCGACCCGGCCGGCTTCCAGTGGATCGACGCCAACGACGCCTCCGGGAACGTCGTCACCTTCCTGCGCTACGGCCGGCCGAAGGTCGCCGACGTCCCGACGCCGACCCAGGCCGCCGAGTCCGGCGCCGACACGGTGGTGGCCGAGGACGGCGGGCAGACGCCCGGGCAGGCGCTCGCCGTCGTCTGCAACTTCTCCGGCGCGCCGCACCACGGGTACCGGATCGGTCTGCCGCGCGGCGGCCGCTGGCGCGAGGTGCTCAACACCGACGCCGAGGGCTACGGCGGCTCCGGGGTCGGCAACTACGGCGGTGTCGACGCCGTCGAGGAGCCCTGGCACGGCCAGCCGTTCTCGGCCACCGTCTCCGCGCCTCCGCTGGGCACCCTCTGGCTGCTGCACGAGGGGTGACCGCCCGGGCCTGACGCCCCCGCGGCCGGGCCGCTCCCCACCGGGGGGTGGTCCGGCCGCTGCCGTGCGCGGACCTGTTCCGCACCCCCCTCTGCCCGTGCATCATGGCCCGGCTCCGCGCCGCCCCCGGCGCGCGGACCGGTCCCCGGCACCCCGGCAGAGAAGGAACCCCAGCTCCGATGAGGCATGGTCTGCGCCGCGCGATCGTCGCGGCAGCGGTGGGCAGCGTGCTGCTCACCGGTTGCTCGAGCACCGTCGTCGGCGCCGCCTCCCGCGGGGCGGGCGTGCCGGTCGACGTGGGCGCCGGCGAGTTCCCCGTCACCGGAGCCGCGGACACCGAGGCCGACCGGCTGGCGCGCAACGCCCTGGCCGACCTCGACACCTTCTGGAGCCAGGCCTACCCGGAGTACTTCGGCGAGCCGTACGAGCCGATCAGCGGCGGCTACTTCTCCGTCGACTCCACGGACGTCGACGAGTCCGCCTACCCGAGCACCGGCATCGGCTGCGCCCGGGCACCCGAGTCCCCCGACGGCGTGGCCAACAACGCGCACTACGACCCCAACTGCGACGTCGTCGCCTACGACCGGGCGCTGCTCGAGCAGCTCAGCGCGGAGAACGGGCCCTACCTCGGCCCGGCGGTCATGGCGCACGAGATCGGCCACGCGATGCAGGGCCGGTTCGGCTTCGCCGACTCGACGATCGTCGTCGAGACCCAGGCCGACTGCCTGGCCGGCGCCTTCACCCGCTGGGTCGTCGACGGCAACGCCGAGCACGTCGCCCTGCGCGTCTCCGAGCTCGACCAGGTGGTCCTCGGCTTCATCGGCCTGCGCGACCCCGTCGGCCTCGCGCCTGACGACGACCGCGCCCACGGCTCCGGCTTCGACCGGCTGTCGGGGTTCTACGCCGGCTTCGAGGGCGGCGTGGGCACCTGCCGCGACGACTTCGACGAGCAGCGGCTGTTCACCGCCACCGAGTTCACGACCCAGGCCGACTTCGACAACGAGGGCAACGCCCCGTACGGGGACATCTCCGGGCTGACCTCGCAGACGCTGCCGCTGTTCTACGACCAGGTCTTCCCGGGTCTGGGCGCGGAGTTCACCGAGCCGGCCGTCGAGGTCTTCGACGGGACCGCGCCCGACTGCGGCGACATGGGCGCCGAGGACCGCGACCTCGGCTACTGCGAGGCCGACGGCACCGTCTACGTCGACGAGGCCGATCTGCTCGCCCCCGCGTACGAGGGGATCGGCGACTTCGCCGTCGCCACCGCCGTCTCCCTGGCCTACGCCCAGGCGGCACGGGCGCAGCTCGGCCTGTCGATCGACGACGCGCCCGCCGTCAGCTCCGCGGTCTGCCTGACCGGCTGGTACGCGGGCCGGTTCTGGACCGGTGACTTCGCCGACGTCGGCACCCTGTCCCCCGGCGACGTCGACGAGGCGGCCGTCTTCCTGCTGACCTACGGCCAGGAGGAGGGCGTCTTCCCGAACACCGAGCTGTCCGGCTTCGAGATGGTCGACGCGTTCCGCGACGGCTTCCTGAACGGCGGCGCGGGCTGCGAGATCGGCCTCTGACCCCGGACGGCGCCCGCCCGCCGCGGGGCGGGCGCCGTCGGCGTTCACGCAGGCCGGTGACGGGTACGCAGCCTGCGATGGACACCCCTCCGCGCTCCCGGGGAGCACTCGCCGCGCTCTCGGCACTCGGCGTCCTGCTGACGTCGGCGTGCTCGTACGTCGTCATCGGGCAGCCCAGCTCGCAGGGCGCGCCGCCGTCGTCGGTCGACGACGGGACGCTGACCGTCGTGGGCGCGACCGACGGGCCGATCGACACCCTCGCGCGCAACGCGCTGGCCGACCTGGAGACGTTCTGGTCGGCCTCCTTCCCCGACGTCTTCGGGCAGGAGTTCCGGCCGCTGGCCGGCGGGTTCTTCAGCGTCGACCCGGACGACGTCGACCCGTCCGCCTACCCCGACGGCATCGGCTGCGGCACCGACCCCCGCGACCTGGAGAACAACGCCTTCTACTGCTCGCAGGCGGGCGTCCCGAACTCCGACTCGATCAGCTACGACCGCGCCTTCCTCGGCGAGCTGGCCGCCCGGTACGGCGAGGTGCTGCCCCAGCTGGTGATGGCGCACGAGTTCGGCCACGCGGTGCAGGGCCGCATCGGCTATCCGGAGACCTCGATCGCCACCGAGACCCAGGCCGACTGCCTGGCCGGCTCGTGGACGGCGTGGGCGGCCGACGGCAACGCCGAGTTCTCCTCCGTCGACCCCGCCGACCTCGACCAGCTGCTGCGCGGCTACTTCCTGCTGCGCGACCCGGTGGGTACCGGCTCCGGCGAGCAGCAGGCGCACGGCTCCTACTTCGACCGCGTCTCCGCCTTCCAGGAGGGCTTCGACGACGGCGCCGAGGCCTGCCGCGACCGCTACGGCCCCGACCGCGTCTTCACCCAGGGCGAGTTCACCTCCGACGCCGACTTCGCCAGCGGCGGCAACGCCCCCTTCGACGACACCCGGACGATCCTCGAGAACTCGCTCGAGGAGTTCTGGACCCGCGCCTTCGAGCAGGTGCTCGGCGGCACGTTCACCCCGCCGCAGCTCGAGGACACCAGCAGCCCGCCGGACTGCGCCCCGTCCGACGTCGCCCTGGTCTACTGCCCCGACGGCGGGGACGGCGGCGACGGGCTGGTCGCCTACGACGCCCGCTTCGCCCAGCAGGTCTACGACCTCGGCGACTACGCCGTCGTCACCGGCGTCGCCATCCCCTACGCGCTGTCGGCCCGCGACCAGCTCGAGCTGTCCACCGACGACACCGACGCGCTGCAGTCGGCGGTGTGCCTGACCGGCTGGTACTCCGCGCAGGTCTACAACGGCCAGCTGGAGTCGGTGACGATCTCCCCCGGCGACATCGACGAGAGCGTGCAGTTCCTGCTCGAGTACGGCAACGACCCCGACGTGCTGGCCGACACCGAGCTGACCGGCTTCCGCCTGGTGGACCTGTTCCGCGCCGGGTTCCTCAACGGCGCGGCCAGCTGCGACGTCGGGGTCTGAGGCCGCCCCGCCTCAGTAGAGCGCGAGCATGAGCTGGCGGCGGGCGGCGACGACGCGGGGGTCCGCGTCGCCGACGACGCCGAACAGCTCGACCAGGTGCCTGCGGGCCTGCTCGCGGTCCTCGCCGGCGGTGCGGCGGACGACGTCGACCAGTCGCGTGAAGGCGCCCTCGACGTCGCCGGTGCCGAGCAGGAAGTCGGCGGCGCGGGTCTGGGCGGCCACGTCGCCGGGAGCGGCGTCGGCAGCGGCCAGCGCGTCGGGGCCGGCAGCGTCGGCGCGGCGGAACAGCTGGACCTGGCGCAGCGCCAGGCCGGCGACCGGGTGGTCGGGCTCGGTCTCGAGGATCGTGGCGTAGGCGGCCTCGGCGGCCTCCAGGTCGCCGCGCTCCAGCGCCGCCTCGGCGGCGTCCAGGCGCGGGTCCTCGAGCCCGTCGTCCTCGCCCTCCTCGGCGCCGGGCACCGCGCCGCCGGTGGTGGCGCGGACCAGCTCGGTGACGAACTGGCGGGCCTGCTCCTCGGGGATGGCGCCGGTGAACTCGGCCACCAGCTGGCCCTGCCAGACGGCCTTGACCGCCGGGATGCCCTGCACCCGCAGCCCCTGGGCCAGCGCCGGGTTGGCGTCGACGTCGACCTTGGCCAGCACCCACGAGCCGCCGCCCTCCGCCGCCAGCCGCTCGAGCACCGGGGACAGCTGCTTGCACGGCCCGCACCACTCGGCCCACAGGTCGAGGACGACCGGCACCTGGAACGAGCGGTCGAGGACCTCGGTCTGGAAGGTGGCCTCGGTGACGTCGACGACGGCCGAGCCGGGCGCGCCCGCGGGGGTCGCGGCGCCCGCGCTCGGCGGCGGGGCGGCCTGGGCCCGCGCGGCGGCCTCGGAGCGCGCCTTGACGGCGGCGAGGTCGACCGCACCGGCCAGGGAGGCGGCCAGCTGCGCCTGCTGGGCCTGCGCGCGCGGGTCGGGGCGTCCGGGACGGGTGGGCTGCATGCCCCCATGATCCCACCGGCCGGCGGGAGCGGTGTCAGCCCTCGGCGGACGGGGCCGGGTCGATGCCGACGGTGCCGTCCGCGACGTCGCCGGCGCCGACGCGGACGCGCTTGAGGAGCTCGAACAGCGTCGCCCGCTCGGCCTCCGGCAGGTCGGCGAGACCGAACTCCAGCGCCATGAGCTGCTCGGTGGCGACGTCGACCACCGCGCGCCCGCGGTCGGTGATGCCGGCCAGGACACCGCGGCCGTCGGCGGGGTTGGGCCGGCGGTCGACGAACCCGGCCGCCACGAGCCGGTCGATGGCGTTGGTGACGCTGGTCGGGTGCACCATCAGCCGGCTGCCGATGACCTTGAGCGGCAGCTGCCCGGTGCGGCTGAAGGTCAGCAGCACGAGGACCTCGTAGCGGGCGAAGGTCAGCCCGTGCGGGCGCAGCACCTCGTCGAAGCGGGCGAGCAGGATCTGCTGCACGCGGAAGACCGACGTCGCCGCGCGCATCGCCGACGCGGGACCGAAGCGGTGCTCCCAGGTCTCCCCCGCGCGCTCGATCGGGTCGAACGGCAGCCCCAGCGCCCGGACCATGCGCCCGACGCTACCTGCCACCCACCCTGCGCCGGGTCCACGCACCGAGGGATCACCCGGTCGCGCCCTGTCGACCTGGTGTCGTCTCAGGTGCGCCGAGGCGACCGCAGGTCGACACCGGGCACGCCTGTGGACGGCGTCGGCGGGGCACGGCACCCCTCGGCCATCCTCCGGCGGTGCCCGTCCGACCCGTCCGTCCCGTCCGGCCGCGTGGGCGGGTGGTCCGCGGCTCGTCCCAGGTCGCCGCCGGCCGCCTCACCCGGGGACAGCTGCGCAGCGCTGCCTGGCAGCGCCTGTTCCGCGACGTCCACGCGTGCTCCTCGGTCGTGGTCACCCACGAGGTGTGCCGGGGCTGCGGCCCTGCTGCTCCTGCCGGGGGCAGTGGTCTCCGGCCGCAGCGCCGCCGTCCTCTGGGGCGTGGAAACGGCCGGACCGACCGGCGACGTCGGACTCACCCTGGCGGCAGGATCGTCGACGTCGACCGCACCCGGGGTCCGTGACCGCCGGTGGGCGCTGTCGCCGGACGAGGTCACCACCCGCCACGGCATCCCGGTGACCACCGCCGAGACGACCGCCGAGACGACCGCCGTCGACCTGGGCCGCACGCCCGGACCGGTCACGGAGTCGGTCGCCCTCGTCGATGCGCTGGTCGTGTGCGGCGCGGCTCGACCGGAGGACGTGCGGGCCGCCGCAGCAGGTCGCCGCGTACCCGCGCGCGGCTCAACCGCCTGACCGGGGCGGGCCGGCGGGTGGTCGTCGTGACCGCCGAGGACCTGCGGGAGTCCGACCGACTCCTCGCTCGCCTGGCCGCCGTCCTGGCCGCGGACGTGCCCGGTGTCGACCTGCGGTCGCCTCGGGGGCACCGAGACGACCGCAGGTCGACAACGGGCGACTCGAGCAGTCGGCAGCCTCAGGCGGCGGGGCGGAGGCGGGGCAGCTCGCGGACGCCGAACACGTCGCGCAGCGCCACGCGGGCGGCGTTGTCCCCGCAGGCGCCGTGCACGGCCGGCCCGGGCGGGGTGGCCGACGAGGCCAGGTAGACGCCCGGCACCGGGGTCCGGTAGGTGTTCCAGCGCGGCACCGGGCGGAAGAGCATCTGCCGCAGGGTCGCCTGGCCGTTGGAGATGTCCCCGCCGATGTAGGCCGGGTTCCAGGCCTCCATCTGGACGGCGTTCTTCGTGACCCGGTCGACGATCGTGTCCTGGAAGCCCGGGGCGAAGCGCTCGACCTGGTCCTCGATGGCCGCGGTCATGTCGACGTCGGAGCCGTGCGGCACGTGCACGTAGGCCCAGAAGACGTGCCCGCCGTCGGGCGCGCGGGTCGGGTCGGGCACGGTCGGCTGGACGGCGAGCACGTACGGGCGGTCGGTGATCCGGTTCTCGTTGGGCGCCCGCTCGCCGGCGAGGGTCTCCTCGAGCGTGCCGGCGATGTGCAGGGTCCCGGCCCGGCGGACCTCGGGGTTGGTCCACGGCACCGGCTCGGACAGGATCCAGTCGACCTTGAAGACGCCGGCGCCGTGCTCGTAGCGCCGCACCCACCGGCGGTAGCCCTCGTTGAGCCGGTCGCCGGCCATCGTCACGAACGCCTCGGGCGCCGTGTCCAGCAGGACCGCCGGCACGCCGTCGAACTCCCGCAGGTCGGTGACGTGGTGCCCGGTGACCACCTCGCCGCCCTGCTGCTCCAGGGCGGTGACCATCGCGTCGGCGAGGTTCTGCGACCCGCCCTCGATCAGCGGCCAGCCGACGTGGTGGCCGAGCATGGTGAGGAGCATCCCGAGCGCGGAGGTGAGCGGCCGGCTCAGGTCGAGCATGCCGTGCGCGGCGGCTCCGGCCAGCATCGCCTGGGCACCCTCGGTCTCGAAGTAGCGGTGTGCCAGCCAGCGCACGTTGGGCAGCCCGTTGAGCCCGAACTGCACGACCTGCGGCACGCTGCGGGTCGGCGGCCGGCGCAGCGCGGACATGAGGAAGAAGTCGATGACGTCCTGCCCGTGCTCGACCAGCGGCTCGAACAGGCGGCGGTAGGCGGCCCCGTCCGGGCCGAGGGCGGCCGCCGTCTCCTCCAGCGAGAGGTACTGCACGGCGGCGCGCCCGCCGTCGAGCGGGTGCGCGAAGTTGACCTCCGGCTGCACCAGGCGCACGCCACGGCTGGCCAGGTCGAACTCGCGGAAGAACGGCGACGCCGCGGCCATCGGCTGCACGATCGAGCAGACGTCGTGGCGGTACCCCGGCCGCATGAGCTCCTCGGTGCGCATGCCGCCGCCCGGCTTCCCGGCCGACTCGACCACCTGCACGCGCAGCCCGGCGGCCGACAGCCGGAGAGCGGCCGCCAGACCGTTCGGTCCGGCTCCGACGACGACGGCGTCCGGCTTGCCGTTCACTGCCCTGACCCGTTCACGCCGCCAGTCTCCCCGCAGGAGGTCGGAGGTGCGCGGTCACAGGGAGGCGAGGAGACGGTCCGCCGCGCGGTAGGGGTCGGTCTCCCCCGCCACCACCTCGTCGGCCAGCGCCGCCAGCGCGGCCGACCCGCGCACCTCGCCCATGCGCGCGCGCAGCCCGGCCAGCGCGATCGCCTCGATCTCGCGCGCGGCCCGCTCGGCGCGGCGGCGGGTGCCCTCGCCCGACTCCGCGAGCCAGTGGCGGTGCTCCTCGATCCGCTGCAGCACGCGGTCGACGCCCTCGCCGCGGGACGCCACCGTCCGGCAGATGGGCGGCTGCCACACGCCGGACCCGGTGTGCCGCCCGCCCAGCGACTGCATGTAGCGCAGGTCGCGCACGGTGGAGTCGGCGCCGTCGCGGTCGGCCTTGTTGACGACGAAGACGTCGGCGACCTCGAGGATCCCGGCCTTCGCGGCCTGGATGCCGTCGCCCATCCCCGGCGCCACGAGCACCAGCGTGGTGTCGGCCAGCGAGGCGACCTCCAGCTCCGACTGCCCGACGCCGACGGTCTCCACCAGCACGACGTCGCAGCCGGCCGCGTCGAGCACGCGCAGCGCCTGCGGGGTCGCCCAGGCCAGACCGCCGAGGTGCCCGCGGGAGGCCATGGAGCGGATGTAGACCCCCGGGTCCCCGGCGTGGTCCTGCATCCGCACCCGGTCGCCGAGCAGCGCCCCGCCGGAGAACGGCGAGGACGGGTCCACGGCGAGCACGCCGACGCGCTTCCCGGCGGCCCGCAGCGCGCGCACCAGCGCCGTCGTCGTCGTGGACTTGCCCACGCCCGGCGACCCGGTCAACCCCAGCACCTGGGCGTGCCCGGTGTGCGGGGCCAGTGCCGCGGCCACCTCGCGCAGCACCGGGCTGGCGTCCTCCACCAGCGAGATCAGCCGGGCCACGGCGCGGGCCTCGCCGTCGCGGGCCCGGGCGACCAGGTCGGGGACGTCGACAGCACGCCGGCCCCGCCGCCCGCGGGGGGCGACGGGGCCGGGCGTCGGTACCGCCGTCCCCTGGGGGGACGGCGTCACGCGGGAGCGGGGACGTGCAGGATCAGCGCGTCGCCCTGGCCGCCGCCGCCGCACAGCGCGGCGGCACCGACCCCGCCGCCGCGGCGGCGCAGCTCCAGCGCGACGTCCAGCACGACGCGGGCGCCGCTCATGCCGATCGGGTGGCCCAGCGCGATCGCGCCGCCGTTGGGGTTGACCTTCTCCGGGTCGATGCCGAGCTCGCGCGTCGAGACGAGGGCGACGGCGGCGAAGGCCTCGTTGAACTCGACGAGGTCGAGCTCCTTCGGGTCGATGCCCTCCCGCTCGCACGCCCGCTGGACCGCGCGCGACGGCTGGCTCTGCAGGGTCGCGTCCGGTCCGGCCACGACGCCGTGCGCGCCGATCTCGGCGATCGGGGTGATGCCCAGCTCGGCGGCCTTCTCGGCACTCATCACCACGACCGCGCACGCGCCGTCGGAGATCTGCGAGGCGGTACCGGCGGTGATGGTGCCGTCCTTGGCGAAGGCCGGCTTCAGCCTCGCCAGCGTCTCGACCGTGGTGTCGGCGCGCACGCCCTCGTCCTCGCGGAACTCGATCGGGTCGCCCTTGCGCTGCGGGATGAGCACCGGGGTGATCGCCTCCTCGAAGATGCCGTTCTTCCCGGCGCGGGCGGCCTTCTGGTGGCTCTCCGCGGCGAAGGCGTCCTGCTCCTCACGGGTGAGGTCGTAGCGGCTGTTCGCGCGCTCGGTCAGCTCCCCCATGGCGACCTGGTCGAAGGTGTCCGACAGCCCGTCGTGCGCCATGGCGTCGACGAGCCTCGCGTCGCCGTACTTCGTGCCGGTGCGGGAGCTGGGCAGCAGGTGCGGGGCCTGGGTCATCGACTCCTGACCGCCGGCGACGACGACGTCGAACTCACCGGCGCGGATGAGCTGGTCGGCCATGGCGATGGCGCTCAGGCCGGAGAGGCAGACCTTGTTCACGGTGATCGCCGGCACCGTCATCGGGATGCCGGCGGCCACGGCCGCGGGGCGGGCGGGGTTCTGGCCGGCGCCCGCCTGGAGCACCTGCCCCATGATCACGTACTCGACCTGGTCGCCGGAGATGCCCGCGCGCTCGAGCGCCGCCTTGATCGCGACGCCGCCGAGGTCGGCGGCGGAGAAGTCCTTGAGCGAGCCGAGGAGCCGGCCCATGGGGGTCCGGGCGCCGCCGACGATGACCGAGCGGGACATGCTGCCTCCAGGAGCGCGTCGCCGACGCCGGCGACCCGCGGGTCGGGCCGCACCCGCTGCGGTGCACGGGCCACGGCGACAGGGCTTCGGGTCAGGATAGATCGGTTCTCCAACCGGGTCGACGTCGACGGGTTCGGTTGCGCACCACCGGGTAGGGCGCCAATGACATCGTCTCCGAGCCCTTGGAGGACCCGTGCCCCGCCTGACCGTCGGTTCCGAGAACGGACAGCCCGTCGAGCTCCACTACGAGGACCACGGCGCCGGCCGGCCGGTCGTCCTCATCCACGGCTGGCCGCTGTCCGGCCGCAGCTGGGAGGCCCAGGTCGGCCCGCTGGTGCAGGCCGGCTTCCGCGTGGTCACCTACGACCGCCGCGGCTTCGGGGACTCCTCCCAGCCGTGGAGCGGCTACGACTACGACACCCTCGCCGCCGACCTCGACGCGCTGCTCACCGGCCTGGACCTGACCGACGTCGCGCTCGTCGGCTTCTCCATGGGGGGCGGCGAGGTCGTCCGCCACCTCGCCCGCCACGGCACCGCCCGGGTCAGCCGCGCGGTGCTCGCCGCCGCCGTCCCGCCGTACCTCTACAAGAGCGACGACAACCCCGACGGCGGCCTCGACGACGCCACGATCGAGCAGTTCCGGACCGGCGTGCTCACCGACCGGCTGGCCTTCCTCGACGGCTTCACCAAGGACTTCTTCACCCCCGGCGGCTCGAGCCTGCTGAGGAGCCCGGCGGTGAGCGAGCCGCAGCGGCAGTACGCGCTGCAGATCGCCGCCTCCGCCTCGCCCAAGGGCACGCTGGACTGCATTCCCGCCTTCGGCCGCACCGACTTCCGGGCCGACGTCGCCGCGGTGACCGTGCCGACCCTCGTCATCCACGGCGACAGCGACGCGATCGTCCCGTTCGAGGTCAGCGGCAGGCGCTCGCACGAGGCCATCGCCGGCAGCGAGCTGGTCGTCATCGAGGGCGGCCCGCACGGCGTCAACGCCTCGCACGCCGAGGAGTTCAACCGCGCGCTGATCGGCTTCCTCGGCCGCTGAGCGCACGTCCCGGAGGGCCCGCCGCGCACCTGCGGCGGGCCCTCCGTCGTGTGAGAACCACCACCTGCAGGAGTCGTCTCAGACGTCTTGCGTCACCATGGTCCGATGACCGCCGACGCCACGGGTCTGCCCGCCGAGCTGTTCACGACGATCGACCACGTGGGCATCGCCGTCCCCGACCTGGACGAGGCGATCGCCTTCTACGCCCGGGCCTTCGGCGTGCGGTCGGTGCACGAGGAGACGAACGAGGAGCAGGGCGTCCGGGAGGCGATGCTCGCCGTCGGCTCCGGGGACACCCGCATCCAGCTGCTCGCGCCGCTGACGCCGGAGTCCACGATCGCCAAGTTCATCGGCCGCTCGGGCCCGGGCCTGCAGCAGCTGGCCTTCCGCGTCGACGACGTCGAGGCCGTGAGCGCCACCCTCCGCGAGCGCGGCCTGCGGCTGCTCTACGACACCCCGAAGCGCGGGACCTCCGGCAGCCGGGTCAACTTCGTGCACCCCAAGGACGCCGGCGGCGTCCTCGTCGAGCTCGTCGAGCCCGCCCGCGCCGCGCACTGACCGGCCGGGGCCGCGCACCCGGACCACTGCGACACCCGCCGGTTACCGCTCGGTAACCTGCGCCCGCACCGCCCTCCGCCCTCCGAGCCGACGAAGACCCGGGAGTGACACGTGGACGAGATCAGGGACGCCATCCTCGCCGACCAGCTGGCCGACATCGGCGGGCTGCCGGTACCGGAGTCCTACCGGGCCGTCCTCGTCCGCAAGGACGAGCAGGACATGTTCGCCGGCATGCCGGCCAAGGAGAAGGACCCGCGCAAGTCCCTCCACGTGGAGGAGGTGCCCACCCCCGAGCTCGGTCCGGGCGAGGCGATCGTGGCCGTGATGGCGTCGTCGGTGAACTACAACACCGTCTGGACGTCGATCTTCGAGCCGGTGAGCACCTTCGGGTTCCTCGAGCGCTACGGCCGCCAGAACGACCTCACCAAGCGGCACGACCTGCCCTACCACGTGGTGGGCTCCGACCTGGCCGGCGTCGTGCTGACGGTCGGCCCGGGCGTGAACCGGTGGAAGCCCGGCGACGAGGTCGTGGCGCACTGCCTGTCGGTGGAGCTGGAGGACCCGGCCGGCCACGACGACACGATGATGGACCCGCAGCAGCGGATCTGGGGCTTCGAGACCAACTTCGGCGGCCTGGCCGAGCTCGCACTGGTCAAGAGCAACCAGCTCATGCCCAAGCCCGCCCACCTGTCCTGGGAGGAGGCCGCTTGCCCGGGGCTGGTCAACTCCACCGCCTACCGGCAGCTGGTGTCCCGCAACGGCGCGGGCATGAAGCAGGGCGACGTCGTGCTGATCTGGGGCGCCTCGGGCGGCCTGGGCTCCTACGCCACCCAGATGGCGCTCAACGGCGGCGCCATCCCCGTCTGCGTGGTCTCCAGCCCGGAGAAGGCCGCGATCGTCCGCTCGATGGGTGCGGAGCTGGTCATCGACCGCTCCGCCGAGGGCTACCGGTTCTGGAAGGACGAGGACACCCAGGACCCCAGGGAGTGGCAGCGGCTGGGCAAGAAGATCCGCGAGCTCACCGGCGGCGACGACGTCGACATCGTCTTCGAGCACCCCGGCCGGGAGACCTTCGGCGCGAGCGTCTACGTCGCCAAGAAGGGCGGGGTGATCGTCACCTGCGCCTCCACCAGCGGCTACATGCACTCCTACGACAACCGCTACCTGTGGATGAACCTCAAGCGGATCGTCGGGTCGCACTTCGCCAACTACAAGGAGGCGTGGGAGGCCAACCGGCTCATCGACAAGGGCCTGATCCACCCCACCCTGTCCAAGACCTACGCGATGGACGAGGTGGGGCAGGCCGCCTACGACGTCCACCACAACCTGCACCAGGGCAAGGTCGGCGTGCTGACCCTCTCCCCGCAGGAGGGCCTCGGCGTCAAGGACACCGAGAAGCGCGAGAAGCACCTCTCCGCGATCAACCGGTTCCGCGGCGTGTAGTGCGCGACCCCGGCCCGGGCGGACCGGGCCGGGGCCGTGCCATGCTCCCTGCTCGGGCGCCCCCCGCGGGGCGTCCGGGCACCCCGGGGGGGACCGCCTCGTCGCACGGACGGGGCGCGGTCCGGGGACCCGTCCGACACGCTGACGACCCTCCCCCGACTCTGCGAGGATGACCGCATGACCGATCCCCGCCGCGACCTGCTGCCGATGCGCGAGGCCCAGCACTCGTTCGACGTGGTGCTGCGGGGTTACGACCGCCACCAGGTGGCCGAGACCATCGAGCGGCTCGAGGCCGACATCCGGGTCGCCCTCGCCGACCGCGACGCCGCCGCCGGCCGCGTCAGCGACCTCGCCGGCCAGCTCTCGGCCATGCACGCGGAGATCGACCAGTTGCGCCGCAAGGCCGCCAACCAGGGCCCGGCCACGTTCGAGAACATGAGCGAGCGCATCTCGCACATGCTGCGGCTGGCCGAGGAGGAGGCCGCCGAGATCCGCGCGACCGCCGAGCAGGAGGCCCGGGCGCTGCGCGAGCAGACCGCCGCCGAGGAGCGCTCGATGCTCGAGCGGCACGCGGCCGGCCAGGCCGAGGTGGAGCGGATGCTCGCCGAGGCCCGCCAGAACGCCGAGCAGATCGCCAGCAAGGCGCAGATCCGCGCCGACGAGCTGGTGTCCAAGGCGCAGGAGAAGGTCGCCCGGCTCGACGCCGAGTCGCAGGCCCGCCGCGCCAAGATCGAGGAGGACTTCGAGATCGCGCAGCGCGCCCGCCGCGCCGAGGCCGCCCGCATCGAGGAGGAGCGCGACCAGCAGTCGGTGCGGGCCGCACAGGAGCGCGTCGCCGCGGCCCAGGCGCACGCGGCCGCCGTCGTCGGTGAGGCCGAGGCCTCCGCCGCCGCCGTCCGCCGGGTGCGCGACGAGCTCACCGCCCGCCTCACCGAGGCCCGTCGCGTGCTGTCCGCACTGCCCGAGCTGGCCGACCGCCCGCAGCCGCCGTCCCAGCAGCCGCAGCAGGGCACGCGCCCGGCCGCCGCGCCGCAGCAGCCGGCCGCTCCCGCTCCGAGCCCCCAGGACCAGCCCGCGGCCCGACGCGAGGCCCAGGGCCCGCAGACGGTGGTGCAGCCGGCGGTCGGCCGCCCCGCCGGGGAGCCGCCGACGCTGGTGCAGCCCGCCGTCGGGCCGCAGACGGGGATGCAGCGCGCGGTCGGTCCGCAGACCGGCGGGCAGGCGCTGCCGCCGCGGCCGACCCCGCACGGCCGTCCCGCCGGGACCCCCGCGGGTGGGGCCGCCGCCGGTGAGGCCGCGGCCGCCCGGCAGCCCACCCGGCCGCAGTCGCCGCCGACCCAGCCTGCGGTGCCGCAGCAGGCGGCGCAGGGCTCCGCGCCGTCGCGGCCCGCGGATCCCTCCCCCACCGAGACGCAGCAGATCCGGCCGGTGCACGACGCGGGCCAGGAGCAGGGCCGGCACGCCGGTGGGTCCTCGCGCCTGCCGCAGCCGTCGGAGGGCGCTCCGGAGGCCGACGGCCCGCCGACCGCCGTGCAGCGCGCCGTCGGGGCCGGACACCCCACCGACACCGGCGGCCAGGCCGCCGTCCCCGGGCACCGCTGACCTCCTGCTCCCCCGTCCTGCCCGCGCGCCGCGCACCACGGCGCGGTAGGTAGGACACGTGCCAGACGCCGCCGGACCGGACGCCGCCGGTCCGGCCGCGCGGGTCGTCCCTGGGCGGCGCCGGGACCGCCGACGTGACCGGCACCGCCACCGCGCCGGGCCCTCGGGCCTGCGCCGTCCGGCCGTGCGCGGGTCCCTGCTCGCCCTGGGGCTGGCCGTCCTGGTGGGCGGCGCCGGGCTGCTGCCGGCCACCCTCGGCGAGGACGAGCCCCGCGCCGCGGACCCGTCGCCGCCCGCGACGTCCCCGGCCCCCACTCCGGACAGCGGCCCCGCCGCCGGTCCGGTGGCCGCGTGGCTCGACGCGGCGCTGCCGGAGGCGACCGACGTGACCGCCTCGGCCGCCGTGCGGGGTGAGCTCGCGGACGCGGGCGTCCCGGCCGACCGGCTCCTCCCCGCCGAGGGAGGCGTCCCCGTGGGCGCGCTGCTGGCCGTCGTCGGCACCGCCCCGGAGGGGTCCCGGGTCGTGGCCGCCTTCGACCGGACCGGCGACGGCAGCAGGCTGCTCGTGGTCGACCCCGCACCGGGCGAGCCGACCGCCGGGGAGCTCGCCCGCCGGCAGTCACTCGCCCGGGCGCTGCTCGCCAACCCGACCACCCGTGCCGACGGCGCGGCCGGGGCCGTGCTGCGGGACGCCGCCGTCGACGAGCGGCTGCTGAGCCTGCTGGCCGCCGTCACCGCCTCCGACGGCGTCGGCATCGCCGCGTTCCCCCCGCTGCCCGGGGAGGAGGGCACGGCGCTGCTGGCCCGCCGGGTCCTCGTCGACGCCGTCGGGGACGCCCCGGTGCCCGGCGACCCGGCGGCCACCGACCGGCTGCTGACCTGGCTGGCGGCCCAGCTGCCGCCCTTCGCGCCCGACGACGTCGAGGTGACCGGCGCCGGGGTGCTGGTGTCCTTCCGCTACGTCTCGGCCCCCGGCGCGACGGTGAGCGCCGCCACCGGCTGACGGCGCGCCCGGCGGCACCTCCCGGATGCGGGTCCGGCCAGGACGAGGTAGACGTTGGGTGATCCCCCGACGACCCTGCGGCACCGGCCGCGGGATCCGACCTGCACCGGAGGCGCGCGTGACCAGGACGAGCCGGGTCCTCACGGTGGTGGCCGTGACGGCGGCCCTCGCCGGGCTGCCGATGACGACGGCCACCGCCGACGAGGGCGGGCTGCTCCGGCTGGCGCACCTGTCCCCCGACACCCCCGCCGTCGACGTCTACGTCGACTCGGTCGCCGACCCCGCCGCCGGGCAGGTGTTCCCCGCGGTCGGCTACGGCACGGTCTCGGAGTACCAGTCCGTGCCGCCCGGCACCTACGCGATCAGCATGCGCGGAGCCGGCGCCGACCCGGCCAGCCCGCCGGTGCTGTCCACGACGGTGGAGGTCGGCGCGGACAGCGCGCGCACGGTCGCCGGCGTCGGTCCCTTCGCCGACCTCGGCCTCGAGGTGCTCGAGGACGACCTGACCCCGCCACCGGCGGGCAGCGCACGGCTGCGGGTCGTCGCCGCGGCGGCCGGTGCGCAGAGCCTCGACGTCGCGGTCCCGGGCGGGCCGGCCGTCGCCACCGACCTCGCCTTCGCCGACACGACCGGATACGTCGACGTCCCCGCGGGGGCCACGTCGGTCACCGTGACGCCGGAGGGCGGCGAGGCCACCGAGCTGCCCGTGCAGGTCGCCGCGGGCTCGGTCTACAGCGTGCTGGTGCTGGACCGCCCCGGCGGGGGGCTGACCGTCCGGGCCGCGCTGGACGCCGCGAGCCCCGGCGTGGTGCCCTCCGGGGGCGTCGAGGCCGGCGCGGGCGGCACGGCGGGCGGCACGGCGGGCTCCCCGGCGCTGCCTCTCGCAGCCACGGCCGCGGGCGTGGTGCTCGCGGGGGGCGCCGGGCTGTTCCTGCTCACCACGCGGACCCACGCGGCCCGGGTGCCGGGGCGGCACGCCGCCGGGCGCCGGCGCCGGTGACCCGGGCGCCCCGCCACCGCGCCATGGGGAGCCGGTCGCGGCACCGCGCTCCCCGCCGGACCCGGCTGGGCGTCCTGCGACTGGTCCTCGCCGTCCTCGTGCTGGCGGCCGGGGCGGTCGCCCTGACCTGGCCGGCTCCCGACCCCCGGGCCGCCGCCGGCACGGCCGCGGCCTCGGCTCCCGTCGCGGCTCCCGTCCCGGGGCCCGTCGTGCTGGCCGAGCAGCCCGCCCCGACGGCCGTGCCGCCCACCCGGGTCCGGGTGCCGGCCATCGGGCTCGACAGCGGCCTGGTCGACCTCGGGCTCGACGCCACCGGGGCGCTCCAGGCACCCACGGACGACGCCACGGCCGGCTGGTACGCCGGTGGCCCGGCCCCGGGCGACGTCGGCCCCGCGGTCCTCGCCGGGCACGTGGACTCCGTCCGGGGGCCGGCCGTCTTCTCCCGCCTGGGCGAGCTCACCGACGGGGACCGGGTGCTGGTCGACCGCGCCGACGGCAGCACCGCGACCTTCACCGTCACGCGGGTCGAGCGGCACCCGAAGGACGCCTTCCCCACCGACGCCGTCTACGGGCCGACGGCGGACGCACAGCTGCGCCTGGTCACCTGCGGCGGCGACTTCGACCGCTCGGCGCGCAGCTACGAGGACAACGTCGTCGTGTTCGCCCGGATGACGTAGGCCTCCTCCGGTCGGGCGGCCTCCCTGCAGGGGCCCGCCGCGAGCCTGCGAGTGGTGGGGGCAGGGAGGTCCTTCGTCTAGCGGCGGCGGTCCCTCGCCCGCCAGCAGGCGGCGTGCCAGTGGCGGCGCCAGTCGGCGGCGGAGCCGGTGTCCCACGGCTCGAGGTCGGAGTCGCGGGCGTAGGCCGGCCAGCTGACCACGTGCGGCGTCCCGGGGTGGATCTCCTGGTCACAGCCCGGGCAGCGGTAGGTCTTGCCGGTCGCCGCCCCGGTCACCCGCCGCACGACCCAGTCGCCGTCGGCGGCCTCCTCCACCGCGTCGGGACGCGACAGCGGGGGGCGACCACCCGGCCGCCCCCCGCTGCTCCGTCGTCCCCTACGAGACACGCAGCGGCACCTCAGCGCCGCGAGTAGTCCCGGAACCCGCGGCCGGTCTTGCGCCCCAGGTAGCCGGCGGTGACCAGGTGCTCGAGCAGCGGCGCCGGCGCGAAGCCCGGCTCCCGGAACTCGGTGTACAGCTCCCGCTCGATCGCCAGCGACACGTCCAGGCCCACGACGTCGAGCAGCTCGAACGGGCCCATCGGGTAGCCGCAGCCGACCTTCATGGCGGCGTCGATGTCGTCGGCGGTCGCGTAGTGCGCCTCGAGCATCTTCACCGCGTCGTTGAGGTAGGGGAACAGCAGCGCGTTGACGATGAACCCGGCGCGGTCGGTGCAGGAGACCGCGTGCTTGCCCAGCTGCGCGCAGACGGCGTGCGCGGTGGCGGCCACGTCGGGGGCGGTGGCGATGGTGCTGACCACCTCGACCAGCTTCATCACCGGCGCGGGGTTGAAGAAGTGCAGGCCGACGACGTCCGCAGGGCGCTCGCTGGCCTTGGCGCACTCGATGACCGGCAGGCTCGACGTCGTCGTGGCGAGCACGGCGCCGGGCTTGGCGATCTCCCCGAGGGCGGCGAACAGCGCCTGCTTGACCGGCAGTGACTCGACCACGGCCTCGATGACCAGGTCGCGGTCGGCGAAGTCGTCCAGCGACGTGGTACCGCGCACCCGGCCGAGGACGTCGTCGCGGCCGGCCTCGTCGAGACGCCCGCGGGCGACCTGCTTGTCCAGCGACTTGCGCAGCGCCGCGGTGACCGCCTCCACCTTCTCCGGGGAGCGGGCCTGGAACAGCACGTCGTAGCCGCCCTTGGCGACGACCTCGATGATGCCGGTGGCCATCGTCCCGGAGCCGACGACGCCGACCAGCGAGACCGGGCGGGCGCCCTCGGCGGCGCCGCCGGCCGAGGGGGTGTGCTCGTCGGCGACGACCTCGGCCGAGCCCGGGGTGGCGTAGGTGTAGAAGCCGCGGCCGGACTTCCGGCCCAGCAGGCCCGCGGTCATCATCTGCTTGATGACCGGGCTGGGCGCGTGCAGCCGGTTGCGCGACTGCTTGTACATCGTGTCGAGGATCTCGTAGGCGGTGTCGATGCCGATGAGGTCCATGAGGGCCAGCGGGCCCATGGGCAGGCCACAGCCCAGCCGCATGGCCGCGTCGATGTCCTCGCGGCTGGCGTAGCGGTTCTCGTACATCGAGACGGCGTGGTTGAGGTAGCCGAACAGCAGCGCGTTGGCGATGAAGCCGGCCTTGTCGCCGATGGTCACGTCGACCTTGCCCAGCCGCTCGGCCAGCGCCTCGACGTCCTCGATGACCGAGGGCTCGGTGACGACCGTGCGCACGACCTCGACCAGCTTCATGACCGGCGCCGGGTTGAAGAAGTGCATCCCGATGACCTTGCTCGGGCGGCCGGTGGCCACCGACAGCTCCGTCACCGACAGGCTCGAGGTGTTGGTGGCGAGGATCGTGTCCGGCGGGCAGATCGTGTCCAGCTTCGCGAAGAGCTCGGTCTTGAGCTCCATCCGCTCGGGCACGGCCTCGATGACCAGCTCGGCCGCGGACAGGTCCTCCAGCGACGTGCTGAAGCGGATCCGCCCGAGGATGGCGTCGCGCTCGGCCGGCTCCAGCTTGCCGCGCGAGACGGCCTTGTCCGTCGACTGGTCCACGTGGCCGCGACCGCGGGCCAGGGCGTCCTCGCTGATCTCGACGGCGGTCACCGACAGGCCCGCGCGGGCCAGCACCTCGGCGATGCCCGCACCCATGGTGCCGAGCCCCACCACGCCGACCTCGGTCAGTTCTCTGGCCACGCTGCCATCTCCTCCCGTCCGTTGGACGTCCGGAGTCTCCCACTCCGCGCGGGGCGGGCTACCGGTGGGTAGCGCTCAGAAGAGGCGCTGCGAGGGGTCGTCGGTGCCCTTGAGGACGGCGTAGTCGACGGTCACGCAGTCGATGCCGCGGTCGGTGGCCAGCACCCGCGCCTGGGGCTTGATCTCCTGCGCGGCGAACACGCCCTTCACCGGCGCGAGCAGCGGGTCGCGGTTGAGCAGCTCGAGGTAGCGGGTCAGCTGCTCGACGCCGTCGATCTCCCCGCGCCGCTTGATCTCCACGGCCACGGTCCGCCCGTCGGCGTCCCGGCAGAGCAGGTCGACCGGGCCGATGGCCGTCGGGTACTCGCGGCGGACGAGCTGCCACCCCTGCCCGAAGGTCTCCACGTGCATCGCGAGCAGCCGCTGCAGCTCGGCCTCGACGCCGTCCTTCTGCAGGCCGGGGTCCACGCCGAGCTCGTGCGCGGAGTCGTGCTCGACCGACTCGATGGTGATCACCAGCTGCTCACCGGCCTTGTTGGTGACCGTCCAGGTCCCCGCGCCGTCGACGAGCTCGTCCTTCAGCGTGCACGGCGGGCTCATCCAGTTCAGCGGCTTGTAGGCCCGGTCGTCGGCGTGCACCGACACCGAGCCGTCGGCCTTGACCAGCAGCAGCCGCGGGGCCATGGGCAGGTGGGCGGTCAGCCGCCCGATGTAGTCGACCGAGCAACGGGCGATGACCAGGCGCACGGGCGCCGACGGTACCGGTCGGGTCACGACGGGAACCGCCGAGCCCGGTTCCGCGTGGCAGGACCGTGACGACGACGTCGACGGCGCGCGCGGCCGCACTCCTGGCGTGCGCCCTGACCCTGGCCGGGTGCGCGCAGGACGGCGCCGACGCGGGCTCGCCGTCGTCCCCGGCGGGCCCGCTCCCCTCGGGGCTGGTCCTCCAGATCGCGTACACCGGCGGGTTCACCTCGCCGGAGGAGCTGGCCACCCGGCTGCCGCTGGTCACCGTCTACGGCGACGGGCGGGTGGTGACCCAGGGCGCGCAGATCGAGATCTGGCCCTCGCCCGCGCTGCCCAGCGTGCAGGTGCAGCGGGTCGACGAGGCCACCGTGCGCGACCTCGTCGACCGCGCGGTCGAGGCCG
Source organism: Geodermatophilus amargosae (assembly GCF_041028265.1). Classification (GTDB taxonomy): domain Bacteria; phylum Actinomycetota; class Actinomycetes; order Mycobacteriales; family Geodermatophilaceae; genus Geodermatophilus; species Geodermatophilus amargosae_A. The sequence goes on along the minus strand of NZ_JABGCW010000004.1, from coordinate 238,144 downwards.
GCGTGACCGAGGAGGGCGACCTCGGCGAGCCGCCGGTGGCCGACGCCCCCACCACCCGGTTCACGCTGAGCACGGGCGAGGGCACGACGGTGCGCGAGGTGTACGCCCTCGGCGAGACCCCCGACGACACGCTGACTCCCGCGCAGGTCGAGGCGCGGGGTCGGCTGCGTGACCTGCAGGACGAGCTGACCGGCCTGATGGCGGGCCCGGCCGAGGCCTACGTGCCGCAGACGGTCGCCGCCGTCGTGCAGCCGCACAGCGGCGGCGACCCGGAACTGCCGCAGCCCGACGTCGCCTGGCCGGGGCCGGAGCTTCCCGGCACGCCGCTGGGCGCGGGGATCACCTGCGTGAGCGCCACCGGGCAGCAGGCGGCCGACGTCCTCGCGGCGGCGGCCTCGGCCAACGTCCAGACGCCGTGGGTCACGCCCGACGGTGCCCGCTGGTCGGTCGCCTTCCGGCCGGTCCTCCCCCACGAGTCCGGCTGCGCCGACCTCGGCGGCTAGTCGGCTACCGCGACCCGAGCGCGAGGGAGGCGTCGAGCGCGACGGCCGGCCGCACCCCGATCCGGGACCGGTCGACCCGGCCGTAGCTCTTGACGTCGCCCCGGGCGCCGACGAACGCGGCTCGCGAGGCGGTTCCGCCCCGCGCCTGCGGCTGGCTCCGCAGCCACCACCACGAGCACCCGCGCCGCTCCCCGTCGACGAGGAGGTGGTCCTCCTCCACGCCCTTGTCGTAGACGTACAGGCGGCAGCCGTCGCCCTTCTCCTGCACCGCGAACGGGGTGGCCACGGCCCGGCGGTCCACACCGTCCCCACGTCCGGGGTGGGTCAGCGACCGGACCTCCCGCACGCCGAGCAGGAACACGCGGTCGACGGTGTCGGGCGTCCCGTCCCCGTCGTCGTCGCACCGGTGCGGGACGAGGAGCTCCCGCTCGGCGTCGGAGAAGGCCCGCGGGAGGAAGGTCCCGTCCAGCCACCGCCGCATCGACGAGTCGCGCCACGTCGTCTCGGCCGGCTCGTCGTGCCAGCGGCGGCAGTCCAGGACGCGGGCACTGACGAGGAGCACCTCGTCGCCCCTGCGCGCCAGCACCAGCCACGAGACCGGCGTCCTGTCGGCGCCGTCGGCCCGCTGGGGGTACCGGCCGAACTCGACGAGGTCCCCGGGCCGGGCGTCCCGGAGGGCGTGCGCGACCGGCACGCCCTAGTCGGTCCAGACCGGCCGGCGCTTCTCCAGGAACGACCGCATGCCCTCGCGGGCGCCGTCGAGCTGGCTGGCGCCGGCCATCACCTCGACGGCGACGGCGTAGGCGTCCCGCTCGGGCCGGTCGAGCTGGGCGTACATCGTCTGCTTGCCCCACGCCTTGCTCGCCCGCGACCCGCGCGTGGCCCGGGCCATCAGCTCGTCCACGGCGGCGTCGAGCCCGTCGTCGGGCACCACGCGGTTGACCAGTCCCCAGTCCAGCGCCGTCCGTGCGTCGATGACGTCGCCGGTCAGCGCGAGCTCCATGGCGCGCTTGCGGCCGACGTTGCGGGCGATGGCGACCATCGGCGTGTGGCAGAACCAGCCGCCCTTGCCGCCCGGGGCGGCGAAGCCGGCCGACTCCGCGGCCACCGCGAGGTCGCACGAGGCGACCAGCTGGCAGCCGGCCGCGGTGGCCAGGGCGTGCACCCGGGCGACGACGACCTGCGGCACCTCCTGCAGTGTCGCCATCAGCTCGGTGCACAGCGCCAGGAGGCTGCGCACGTCGGCCACCGGCGCGTCGAGGACGTCGGCGAAGTCGTGCCCGGCGCTGAACACCGGCCCCTCCGCGCCGAGGACGATGCCGGTGGCGTCGCTCCGCCCGGCGTCGGTGACGGCGGCCAGCAGCTGCCCCAGGTGCTCGCGGGACAGCGCGTTGCGCCGCTGCGGGCGGCACATGGTGATGCGGACGACGTCGCCGTCCCGCTCGACGCGGGGCGCACCCTCTGCGGTCATGTGGCCGACCTCACCACGCCCGGCGGTCCGGCGGCAACGGCACTGGGACGCTGGGGTGGTGGACGCCGAGGAGGTCACCGACACCGCGCCGCGTCCCGCCGGCCGGACGCTGTTCAGCCAGGGCTGGCGCGACGTCGCGTTCGTGCACTGGGCGCTCGACCCCGCCGTGGTCGCGCCGCTGCTGCCCCCGGGCACCCGGCCGGACACGACGCCGGACGGGCGCACCTGGGCCGGGCTGGTGCCCTTCCGCATGCGCCGCATCGGCGTCCTCGGCTTGCCGGGGCTGCCCTGGGTCGGCTCCTTCCTCGAGACCAACGTGCGGCTGTACTCCGTGGACGCCCGGGGCCGCCGCGGCGTCGTCTTCCGGTCCCTGGACGCCGACCGGCTGCTGCCGGTGCTCGTCGCCCGGGCCGCGGGACTGCCGTACCTGTGGTCGCGGATGCGGTTCGACCGGGACGGCGACGTGCTGACCTACACCTCCCGCCGGCGCTGGCCGGGGCCGCGGGGCGCCGGCGGCCGCATGGAGCTGCGCGTGGGCCCGCGGCTGACCGATCCGGGCCCGGTCGAGCGGTTCCTCACCGGCCGCTGGGGACTGCACCAGACCGCCTTCGGCCGCACCCGCTACTGGCCCAACGAGCACCCGGCCTGGCCGCTACACCGCGCGGAGCTGCTGACCTGGGACGGCGACCTGCTGGCCGCGGCCGGCCTGCCCGGCGTCGAGGGCCCGCCCGACAGCGTGCTCTTCTCCCCCGGCGTCGACGTCCGCTTCGGCCCCCGGCTCTGACGTACGGGGCCGTTCCGCACCATCTGGGCAAGCGCGCCCCCAGCCGCGAGGATGTGCCCCGTGGCAGCACCACGGTCCGCCGCGACCGCCGCCGTGCCGACCGCCGACCGCGCCGACGACTGGGTGCACCGCCTGCTGGACCTCGCGCGCGCCCGGCTCGGGATGGACGTCGCGTGGTTGTCGGTGTTCACCGAGAGCCGCCAGGAGATCGCCTCGGCCACCGGCGAGCTGGACGCGATGCACGTCTCCGAGGGCATGTCGGTGCCGCTGGAGGAGTCGTTCTGCGTGCGGGTGCTCTCCGGCCAGCTGCCACCGGTGGTCACCGCGGCCGGCCGCAACCCGCTCACCCGCGACCTCCCCGTCACCGGGCAGCTGGGCATCGGCTCCTACGTCGGGGCGCCGGTGCGGACGGGGGACCGACCGCCGGTCGGGATGCTGTGCTGCATCAGCCGGGACGCCGGGGAGCAGCTCGACGGCTCCGCGGCGCGCACCGTGGAGATGCTGGCCGAGCTGATCGGGGACCGGCTGGCCGCGGAGGGGATCGCCGAGGCCGAGCTCGCCGCCCGCCGGACCCGGGTCCGTCAGGTCCTGGAACGGGGCGCGGTCACCGTGCACGTGCAGCCGGTCGTGGACATGCGCACCGGCACGGTCGTGGGCCACGAGGCGCTGTCCCGCTTCCCCGGGCACGAGGACGGCCCGGCGACGCTGTTCGCCGACGCGGCGGCGGTGGGCCTGGGGGTGGAGCTGGAGCTGCTGGCGGTGCGGTCGGCGCTCGGGGTCGCGGACCGGCTGCCCCGGGGGCTGCGCCTGGCGGTCAACCTGTCCCCCACCGCGCTGGTGTCCCCGGCGGTGGCCGCGGTGCTGCTGGACGCGACGGACACGGACGCGCTCACCGTGGAGATCACCGAGCACTCGCCGATCGAGGACTACGCGCCGGTCCTGGCCGCGCTCGGGCCCCTGCGCGCGGCGGGCATCCGGCTGAGCATCGACGACGCCGGCGCCGGCTACGCCAGCCTCCGGCACATCCTGCGGCTGCGCCCGGACACCATCAAGCTCGACATCGCGCTGGTCAGCGGGGTCGACGTCGACCCGGCGCGGCAGGCGATGACCGCCGCGATGGTGGCCTTCGCCGCCGAGACCGGGGCCCGGCTGGTGGCCGAGGGCGTCGAGACCCCGGCCGAGCGCGACGCCCTCCTCACCCGCGGCGTCCGCTACGGCCAGGGTCACCTGTTCGGCCGCCCCGTGGCAGTGGATTGACCTCCCCGGCCGCTCTCGGCCCCCTGCCGGGCACCGCCCCGAGCCTGCGAGGGGTGGGGAGCAGGGGTCCTTCGACTAAGCCGGGACCTTCTCGTCCAGGCCGTTGGCCTCGCGGACGACGTCGACGACCCGGCCCATGATGTCGTTGAGCCCGAAGTCCTTGGGCGTGAAGACCCGGGCCACGCCCTGCTCGCGCAGCCGGCGGGCGTCGCTGTCGGGGATGATCCCGCCGACGACCACCGGGACGTCGTCCAGGCCGGCCTCGCGCAGCCCCTGCAGCACCGCGGGGACCACCTGCAGGTGCGACCCGGACAGCACCGACAGCCCGACGACGTGCACGTCCTCCTCGACGGCGGCCGACACGATCTGCGCCGGCGTGAGCCGGATGCCCTGGTAGACCACCTCGAACCCGGCGTCGCGCGCGCGGACGGCGATCTGCTCGGCGCCGTTGGAGTGCCCGTCGAGGCCGGGCTTGCCGACCAGGAACCGCAGCCGGCCGCCGAGCTCCTCCCCGGTGGCGCGCACCCGCTCGCGCACCCGCACCAGCGACTCGTCGGCCTCGCCGCTGCCGGCGGCCGCGCCCACGCCCGTGGGGGCCCGGTACTCGCCGAACACCTCGCGCAGCACGCCGGCCCACTCCCCCGTCGTCACGCCCGCGCGGGCGCACTGCAGGGTGGCCTCCATCAGGTTGACGTCGCTGCCCGCGGCCTCGCGGAGCGCGGCCAGGGCCCGCTCGACCGGCTCGGGGTCGCGCCCGGCGCGCCACTCCCGGACGGCCTCCTGCGCGGTGGCCTCCACGGCCGGGTCGACCACCATGATCGCGGTGTCGAGGTCGGCGGTGAGCGGGTTGGGCTCGGTGGTGTCGAACCGGTTCACGCCGACGACGACGTCGTCGCCGCTCTCCATCCGGCGGCGCCGCTCGGCGAGCGAGCCGACGAGCTGGCCCTTCATGTAGCCGGACTCGACGGCGGCCACGGCCCCGCCCGTCTCCTGCACCCGGGCGATCTCGGCCCGGGCACCCTCGACGAGCTCGGCGACCTTGCGCTCCACCACGACCGACCCGGTGAACAGGTCCTCGTACTCGAGCAGGTCGGTCTCGTAGGCCAGCACCTGCTGCAGCCGCAGCGACCACTGCTGGTCCCACGGGCGGGGCAGGCCCAGCGCCTCGTTCCACGCCGGCAGCTGCACCGCGCGGGCGCGGGCGTCCCTGGACAGCGTGACCGCGAGCATCTCCAGCACGATCCGCTGCACGTTGTTCTCCGGCTGCGCCTCGGTCAGGCCCAGGGAGTTGACCTGGACGCCGTAGCGGAACCGCCGGTGCCGGGCGTCCTGGACGCCGTAGCGCTCCTGGGTCAGCTCGTCCCAGAGCTGCGTGAAGGCGCGCATCTTGCACATCTCCTCGACGAAGCGGACGCCCGCGTTCACGAAGAAGGAGATGCGCGCGACGACCTCGCCGAAGCGCTCCTGCGGCACCTGGCCGGAGTCGCGCACGGAGTCGAGGACGGCGATCGCGGTGCTCATCGCGTAGGCGATCTCCTGCACCGGCGTCGCCCCGGCCTCCTGCAGGTGGTAGCTGCAGATGTTGATCGGGTTCCACTTCGGCATCGCCGTCACGGTGTAGGCCACCATGTCGGTGATCAGCCGCATCGAGGGCCCCGGCGGGAACACGTAGGTCCCCCGCGACAGGTACTCCTTGATGATGTCGTTCTGCGTCGTCCCCGCGAGCTTCGCGACGTCGTGGCCCTGCTCCTCGGCGACCGCCTGGTAGAGCGCGAGCAGCCACATCGCCGTGGCGTTGATCGTCATCGACGTGTTCATCTCGTCGAGCGGGATGCCGTCGAAGAGCGCCCGCATGTCGCCGATGTGCGTGACCGGGACGCCGACCTTGCCCACCTCACCGACGGCGAGCTCGTCGTCGGGGTCGTAGCCGGTCTGCGTCGGCAGGTCGAACGCGACCGACAGGCCCGTCTGCCCCTTGGCGAGGTTCCGGCGGTAGAGCGCGTTGGACTCGGCCGGCGAGGAGTGGCCGGCGTAGGTGCGCATGACCCAGGGGCGGTCGCGCTCCTTCGGCGATGAAGGGAACGGCATGCCAGCGGAGTGTAGGGGCCGTTACCGGCGAGTAGCGGCACCGGTCCGGGACCCCGGGCGGTGGCACACTCGATCGCGTGCGACCGGCCGCGAGGGCCCGGGCGCCCCACGTCGAGGAGGGCCGGGATGCTGCAGCCGGGCGGTCTGAGCTACATCGCCGGGCCGGTCATCGCGATCGTCGTGATGGTGCTGCTGGTGCTGTTCATGCGCTGGGCCTTCGGCGGGGACTCCACCGGCGGCATGCGCCGCGGCCGTCCCTCACCCGTCGACGACGGCCTGCTCACCCGCGTGGCCACCCTGTCCCGGCGGGAGTCGGCACTGGCGCTGCGCGCGGTGCTCTCCGACGCCGGGATCCGCTCGACGATCCGGTTCCCCGCGGCGCACCGCGCCGACGTCCTGGTCTTCCCGGAGGACGCCGCCCGCGCCCGCGAGCTGGCCGCCTCCTTCCCCGCGGCCTGAATCCGACGCTTCAGTCGGGGCGCTCGATGCGCCGGATCTCGGCGCCCAGGCCCTGCAGCAGCTGGACGAAGTCGGGATAGCCGCGGTCGACGTGGTGCACGTCCTGCACCTCGGTCACGCCGTCGGTGAGCAGCCCGGCCAGCACGAGCCCGGCTCCGGCGCGGATGTCGGTGGCCAGCACCGGGGCCGACGACAGCCGCTCCCGCCCGCGGACGACGGCGTGGTGGCCGTCGATGCGCACGTCGGCGCCGAGGCGGACGAGCTCGTTGACGAACATGAACCGGCCCTCGAACACGTTCTCGGTGATCAGGGCCGTGCCGGTGGACACCGCGGCCAGCGCGACCGCCATCGGCTGCAGGTCGGTGGGGAACCCCGGGAAGGGCAGCGTGACGACGTCGACCCCGCGCGGGCGCTCGTCCATCGCGACCCGGATGCCGTCCTCGACCACCTCGACGGTGGCGCCGGCGCTGACCAGCTTGTCCAGCGGGACGGCGAGGTGCCCGGGCACGGCCCGCTCGACGACGACGTCGCCGCGGGTCATCACCGCCCCGATCGCCCACGTCCCGGCCACGATCCGGTCGGGCACCGTCGAGCAGGCCACCGGGGCGAGGGAGTCGACGCCCTCGATCGTCAGCGTGGACGTGCCGGCGCCGTCGATGCGCGCGCCCATCGCGGTGAGCATCGAGCAGAGGTCGACGATCTCCGGCTCGCGCGCGGCGTTGTCGATGACCGTCGTCCCCTCGGCGAGGACCGCGGCCATCAGCAGGTTCTCGGTGGCACCGACCGACGGGAAGTCCAGCCAGATCGACGTGCCCGTGAGACGGGGGGCGCTGGCGACGAGGAAGCCGTGCTCGCTGTGGATCGAGGCGCCGAGCCGCTCGAGACCGGAGATGTGCATGTCCAGGCCGCGCGAGCCGATGGCGTCACCGCCCGGCAGGGCGACCCGGGCGCTGCCGCGCCGGGCGACCAGGGGGCCGAGCACGCTGATCGAGGCGCGCATCTTGCGCACGAGGTCGTAGTCGGTCTCGGTGTCGGGGTCCTCCGGGACGTCGACGACCACCCGTCCCCCGCCGCCGGGCCTCCCGGAGCGCTCGTAGGTGACGCCACACCCGAGGCGGCGCAGCACCTCGCTCATGATCGCGACGTCGAGGATGTCGGGGACCTCGTCGATCGTCGTCCGCCCGGCGGCCAGCAGCGCGGCCGCCATGAGCTTGAGGGCGCTGTTCTTCGCCCCCGTGACCCGCACGCGTCCGGTCAGGGCCGTGCCGCCGGTCACCTCGAAGCACTGCACCGGGCCACCCTACGGCGGCCGTGCGGCCGGCTCCGGTCAGCGTCCTAGGCTGCGGGCATGACGGTCCGGCTCACCCGCATCTACACGAAGACCGGTGACGCCGGGCAGACGCACCTCGGCGACATGAGCCGGGTGTCCAAGACCGATCCGCGGCTGATCGCCTACGCCGACGTCGACGAGGCCAACAGCGTCCTCGGCCTGGCGCTGGCGCTCGGGTCGCCGTCCCCCGACACGGTCGAGCTCGTGCGCGGCGTGCAGAACGACCTCTTCGACGTCGGTGCCGACCTGTGCACGCCCGTGGTGCCCGACCCGGAGCACCCGCCGCTGCGGGTGACCGCCGCCTACACCGAGCGGCTCGAGGCGGCCTGCGACGAGCACAACGAGGCGCTGCCGAAGCTGACCAGCTTCGTGCTGCCCGGCGGGACGGCGCTGGCGGCACTGCTGCACCAGGCGCGCGTGGTCGTGCGGCGCGCCGAGCGCAGCGTGTGGGCGCTGCTGGAGGCCGACGGCGAGCGCACCAACGCCGAGACCGCGCGCTACCTCAACCGGCTCTCGGACCTGCTGTTCATCCTCGCCCGCGAGGCCAACCCGGACGGCGACGTGCTCTGGGAGCCCGGGGCGCACAGCGGCGTGCACGCCCAGCGGGCCGCGCGCCGCTGAGCCACCTAGTGGACGGGTGGGGCGCTCTCCACCCAGGACAGGAACCCGGTCACGGTCGAGACGTCCATGGCCAGCTCGGTGGGCCCGCGGTTGGTGTCGCAACGGAGGACGACGGCGTCGTCGGGCAGGGCGACGTCGTCGCGGCCGGGCCCCCGCCGGCTCTCCACGTGCACCTCGGTGCGGCACAGCCGCTGCTGGGGACGCACCGACAGCGAGACCGCGCGGTACCAGAGCAGCGCGTCACCGCCGTACCAGGCCACGCCCACCGACCACCGGGAGCTCCCGGCCGGGCGCAGCCACATGGTCACCGCGCCGAGCCCGGAGAGCAGGAACCGGCGGCGGATCAGGAAGGCGACCACCAGGACGACGACCAGTACCCCGGCGAGGACGAGGAGGGCGGTGGTCACCGGCGGGTCGGGCGGTCGCGGTCCGGTGGGGTCAGTCGCCCTGTCCGGCGGCCCGCAGGCGGGACTGCGCGCGGCGGGCGGCGGCGAGGGCCTCGGGGTCGTCGCCGCCCTGCTCGGCGCGGCGCAGCGCCTCGCGGGCCCGCTCGACGTCGATCTCGGAGGCGATCTCCGCCGTCTCGGCGAGGATGGACACGCCCTGCGGGGTCACGGAGAGGAAACCCCCGTGCGCGGTCGCGACGACGTCCTGGCCCTCGGTCGTGCGGATGGTGACCACGCCGCCGGCCGCGAGCTCGCCGAGCAGCGGGGCGTGGTTGGGCAGGACGCCGATCTCGCCCTCGGTCGTGCGGGCGATGACCATGCTGGCCTCGCCGGACCAGATGGTCCGCTCGACGGCCACCAACTCGACCTGCAGGGTCGCCACGACACTCCTCCGGGTCCACCGACGGGCGGTGCTGGGCGCCGGCCGGGATCGGGCACGGCGACGGTCGTCCCCACTCTAGCCGCGGGTCCGCGCGCGTCCGGCGCGGGCCGCCCGGAGGTCACCCACCCGGGCTGCGGGCCTAGGCCGCGCGGCGGTAGAGCAGCGTCCAGCGCCCGACGCGCACCCACGGGTGGCGCACGGTGGAGGCCGGCGCCCAGTCCTCGGTGTCGTAGGCGATGTCCTGGACGGAGGACACCACCGCCGACGGCGGCCAGGTCCACCCGGGGTCGGCGGTCCCCGCCGGCAGGCGGGTCACCGTGCCGTCGGTGCTGGTCGCATCCAGCCAGTCCATCGTCGTCTCCTGCGCCGCACGCCCGGTCCCTCCGGGCGCCACCTGCTCGATCGGCAGGGACGCTCCCGCTCTTGAGGGTGCGCCGGGAAGGGCACTGCCCATCCCGGCGGGGAGATCAACCCCTCCGGATGACACTCCCGGGCAGGTCCCGACACTGCGTCACGGGTCGGGCACGCACGCGCAGCCCGGACGCACGACGGCCGGGCACCCCCGAGGGGGCACCCGGCCGTCGTCGCGCGGCGGTGGAGCCTCAGCCGCGCTTGAGCTTCTCCGCGTTGCGCTCGAGGTCCTCGAGACCACCGCACATGAAGAACGCCTGCTCCGGCACGTGGTCGTAGCGGCCCTCGGTGAGCGCCTTGAACGCCTCGAGGGTCTCCGAGAGCGGCACGTAGGAGCCGGGCTGACCGGTGAACGCCTCGGCCACGAACATGTTCTGCGAGAGGAACCGCTCGATCCGCCGCGCGCGCTGCACGGTGACCTTGTCCTCCTCGGAGAGCTCGTCGATGCCGAGGATCGCGATGATGTCCTGCAGCTCCTGGTACCGCTGGAGGATCTGCTTGACGGTCTGCGCGACCTGGTAGTGCTCCTGTCCCACGTACTGCGGGTCGAGGATCCGGCTGGTGGAGTCCAGCGGGTCGACGGCCGGGTAGATGCCCTTCTCCGAGATCGGCCGCGAGAGCACGGTCGTCGCGTCGAGGTGGGCGAACGTGGTGTGCGGCGCCGGGTCGGTGATGTCGTCGGCGGGCACGTAGATCGCCTGCAGCGAGGTGATCGAGTGGCCGCGCGTCGAGGTGATCCGCTCCTGCAGCTCGCCCATCTCGTCGGCGAGGGTCGGCTGGTACCCCACGGCCGACGGCATCCGGCCCAGCAGCGTGGAGACCTCGGACCCGGCCTGGGTGAACCGGAAGATGTTGTCGATGAAGAGCAGCACGTCCTGGTTCTGCTCGTCGCGGAAGTACTCCGCCATCGTCAGCGCCGAGAGCGCGACCCGCAGCCGGGTGCCCGGCGGCTCGTCCATCTGGCCGAACACCAGCGCGGTCGAGTCGATGACGCCGGACTCGGTCATCTCGGTGATGAGGTCGTTGCCCTCACGGGTGCGCTCGCCGACGCCGGCGAACACCGACACGCCACCGAACTCCTGGGCGACGCGGCGGATCATCTCCTGGATGAGCACCGTCTTGCCGACACCGGCGCCACCGAACAGGCCGATCTTCCCGCCGGCCACGTAGGGGGTCAGCAGGTCGATGACCTTGATGCCGGTCTCGAGCAGCTCGGTGCGACCCTCGAGCTGGTCGAACCGCGGCGCGTGCCGGTGGATCGACCAGCGCGGCAGGTCCGCGCCGTAGCCGGGGGTGTCCAGGCACTCGCCGAGCGCGTTGAACACGTGGCCGGTGACGCCCGGGCCGACCGGGACGTTGATCGGCGTGCCCAGGTCGGTGACCTCCGCGCCGCGGACGAGGCCGTCGGTCGGGGCCATCGAGATGGTGCGGACCACGTTGTCACCCAGGTGCTGGGCGACCTCGAGGGTCAGGGTCTTGCCCAGGTCGGCGAGGGTCACGTCGACGTGCAGGGCGTTGAACAGGTCGGGCATCGCGTCGCGCGGGAACTCGACGTCGACGACCGGCCCGGTGACCCGGACGACGCGGCCGGTCGTCTGGGTGGTCGGACGGTCCTCGGTGACGGTCACGGTTGCTCCTCAGGTGGATCTCAGGTCCGTTGTCCCCGCCGGAGAGGCGGGGTGGAGGGTCAGTCGTCGGCGCCGGCGGACACCAGCGCGTCGGCGCCGCCGACGATCTCGCTGATCTCCTGGGTGATCTCGGCCTGCCGGGCCTGGTTGGCCTGGCGGGAGAGGTTCTTGGCCAGTTCCTCGGCGTTGTCGGACGCCGACTTCATCGCCCGCCGCCGCGAGGCCGACTCGGAGGCCGCGGCCTCGAGCAGCGCCGCGTAGATGCGGGTGGTGACGTACTTGGGCAGCAGTGCGTCCAGCAGCGCATCGGCGGAGGGCTCGAACTCGTAGGACGTCGGGACGCTGCTCTGCCCGCCGGCGCCGGTCTCCCGGTCCTCGCGCTCGTAGTCGAACTCCTCGACCTCCTCGACCTCCAGCGGAGCCATCCGCTTGGCGACGGGGATCTGCGCGAGCAGGGAGCGGAACTCGGTGTAGACGATGTGCAGTTCGTCCACGCCCAGGACCCGGTCGGCGCCCGGCTCGGGGTCGACGTCGTCGACCCCGGCGGTGAAGGCGTCGATGAGGGCCCGGCCGACCTCCTGCGCGTCGGCGTACCCCGGCTGCTCGGAGAACCCCGTGAAGGTCGCCTCCATCGAACGGTCGCGGAAGGAGTAGTAGGTCTCCCCCTTGCGTCCGACGACGTAGAGCACCGGCTCCTTGCCCTCCTGCCGGAGCAGGCTGAGCAACTCCTCGGTGCGCCGGAGCACGTTGACGTTGTAGGAGCCGGCGAACCCCCGGTCGGAGGTGACGACGAGCACGGCGGCCCGCCGGGCCTCCGGCCGCTCGGCGAGCAGCGGGTGGTCCAGCGACGCCGACGACGCGAGCGCGGACAGCACGCGGGTGATCTCCCGGGCGTAGGGCTTGGACGCCTCCACCCGGGCCTGGGCGCGCACGATGCGGGCGCCGGCGATCAGCTCCTGGGCCGAGAAGATCTTCTTCGTCGACTGGGTGGAGCGGATGCGGCGCCGCAGCGCGCGGAGGGATCCGGCCACGATCAGCCCTTCTTGACCTGGACGCGCTCCTGGCCACGCTCGGACGCGTCCATGGCCTCGGCCTCGGGCTCGTCGAGCAGCGAGCTGCCGTCCGTCGTCGTGAACTGGCGGTAGTAGCCCTCGACGGCGCGCTCGAGGCTGCTGACCGCGTCGTTCCCGAGCGCCCGCGACGTGCGGATCTCGTCGTAGATCCCGGGCTCGGCCCGGGCGATGTGGTCGAGGAACTCCGACTCGAAGCGCCGCACGTCGCCGACCGGGACGCGGTCGAGCTTGCCGGTGGTGCCCAGCCACAGCGAGACGACCTCCCGCTCGACCGGGTAGGGCTGGTACTGCCCCTGCTTGAGCAGCTCCACGAGGCGCTGACCGCGGTCGAGGGTGGCCCGGCTGGAGGCGTCGAGGTCCGACGAGAAGGAGGCGAAGGCCTCGAGCTCGCGGTACTGCGCCAGGTCCAGCCGCAGGCGGCCGGCCACCGACTTCATCGCCTTGATCTGCGCCGAGCCGCCCACGCGGGACACCGAGATGCCGACGTTGATGGCGGGGCGGACCCCGGAGTTGAACAGACCGGTCTCGAGGAAGATCTGCCCGTCGGTGATCGAGATGACGTTGGTCGGGATGTAGGCCGACACGTCGTTGCCCTTGGTCTCGATGAGCGGGAGACCCGTCATCGAGCCGGCGCCCAGGTCGTCGGAGAGCTTGGCGCAGCGCTCCAGCAGCCGGGAGTGGAGGTAGAACACGTCGCCGGGGTAGGCCTCGCGGCCCGGCGGGCGACGCAGCAGCAGCGAGACGGCGCGGTAGGCCTCGGCCTGCTTGGACAGGTCGTCGAACACGATCAGGACGTGCTTGCCCTCGTACATCCAGTGCTGGCCGATGGCCGAGCCGGTGTAGGGCGCGATGTACTTGAAGCCGGCCGACTCCGACGCCGGGGCGGCGACGATCGTCGTGTACGCCATCGCACCGGCCTCCTCGAGGGAGGAGCGGATCGCCGCGATCGTCGAGCCCTTCTGGCCGACGGCGACGTAGATGCAGCGCACCTGCTGGGCCGGGTCACCGGTCTCCCAGGCCTGCTTCTGGTTGATGATCGTGTCGGTGACGATCGCCGTCTTGCCGGTCTGCCGGTCGCCGATGACCAGCTGACGCTGGCCGCGGCCGATCGGGGTCATGGCGTCGATGGCCTTGATGCCGGTCTGCAGCGGCTCGTGCACCGACTGCCGCTGCACCACGGTGGGCGCCTGCAGCTCGAGGGCACGACGGCCGGTGGTGGCGATCTCGCCGCCCCCGTCGATCGGGTTGCCCAGCGGGTCGACGACGCGGCCGAGGTAGCCGTCACCGACCGGCACCGACAGGACCTCGCCGGTGCGGCGGACCTGCTGGCCCTCCTCGATGCCGGCGAAGTCGCCGAGGATGACGACACCGACCTCGCGGACGTCGAGGTTCAGCGCCAGGCCGCGGACGCCGCTCTCGAACTCGAGCAGCTCGTTGGTCATGACCGAGGGCAGGCCCTCGACCCGGGCGATGCCGTCGCCGGCCTCGGTGACCGTCCCGACCTCTTCCCGGGAGACGTCCGGGGAGTAGTCGGTGACGTAGTTCTGGATGGCACTGCGGATCTCGTCTGCGGAGATGGTCAGCTCGGCCATGGCGCGCGTCCTCTTCCCTGCGGGGTCGTGAGTCTGTGGTTCGGGGGTGGTCGCGTCAGCCGGCGAGCCGGCGGCCCGCGACCTCGAGCCGGTTGGCGATGCTGCCGTCGATGACCTCGTCGCCGACGCGCACGACCAGGCCGCCGAGGACCTCGGGGTCGACGGTCACCTGCAGACCGATCGTGCGCCCGTAGATCCGGCCGAGCACGTCGCGCAGCCGCTGCTCCTGCGCCGCGGTCAGCGCCACCGCCGTCGTCACGTGGGCGACCGACCGGCCACGCCGGGCGGAGGCCGCCTCGGACAGGCGCTCGACGCGGACCTCCGCGTTGCCCACGTGCCGGGCGGTCAGCGTGTTCCGCACCAGCTGCTCGGTGACGGGGCTGACCCGGCCGGACAGCAGCCGGTCCAGCAGCGCGGCCCGGCCCTCGGCCGGGGCCGCGTCGTCGGAGAGGATGCGGGACAGCTGCGGGTCGCCGCCGACGATCCGGCCGAACCGGAACAGCTCGTCCTCGACGCCCTCGAGCTCGCCCCGGGCCTCCGCCGCGTCCAGCGCGGTGTCCGTGGCGAGCGTCTCGACCGCCTCGACCAGGTCGAGCGGCCGCGACCAGCGCTGCCGGGCGACGGTCTCGACCAGGTCGACGGCGGCGGCCGAGACGCGGCTGTCGAAGATCCGGTGCGCGAGGCCGGCCCGGTCGGCCGGCTTGCCCGCCGGGTCCGACAGCGCCCGGCGCAGCGAGACGTGCCCGTCGAGCAGTCGCGCGACGGCGAACAGCTCGTCGGCCAGCGCCATCAGCCCCGGACCCGCGGCACCGCTGGTGGTCTCCGCCAGGCGCTCGCGACTGGCGATGAGCGCCGCCCGGCTGGAGGCGTCCATCAGCGGTCGCCGCCGGGGACGAACACCGTGCTGCCGGTGCGGCCGTCGGACGCGCCGCCCCCGGACATGCCGTCGAGGTCGTCGAGGAACCGGTCGACGGTGCCGCGACGGCGGGACTCGTCCTCCAGGGACTCCCCCACCACGCGGCCGGCGAGGTCGACGGCGAGGGCGCCGATCTGACCGCGCAGCTCGTTGATGACCGACTGCCGGTTGGCGGCCAGCTGCTCCTCGCCGCGGGCGACGATGCGCGCCGACTCCTCCTGCGCCTGGGTCCGCAGCTCCTCCAGGATCTGCTGGCCCTCCGCGCGGGCCTGGTCCCGGATCTGCGCGGCCTCGGTGCGGGCCTCGGCCAGCTGGGCGCGGTACTGCTCCAGCGCGGCCTTGGCCTCGGCCTGCATGGCCTCCGCCCGCTCGATCCCGCCCTCGATGGCCTCGCGCCGAGCCCGGAAGACCTGCTCGAAGCGCGGCGCGATGAACTTGAAGAAGACGAACATCACGGCTGCGAAGGCGATCAGGCCGATGATGATCTCGCCGAGCGGCGGCAGGAGCGGGTTGGCGCTCTCCGCAGCGAGGATGCTCATGCTCTCAGTGTCCCTGTCTCAGTCGGTGACCCGCGTCCGGAGACCTGGTCAGATGCCGAAGACGAAGGGGACGACGAAGCCGATCAGCGCGAGCGCCTCGGAGAGGGCGAACCCGAGGAAGGCGTAGGTGCGGGTCAGGCCGGCCGACTCCGGCTGGCGGGCGGTGGCCTGGATGTAGGCCGCCCACACGATGCCGACGCCGATGCCCGGGCCGATCGCGGCCAGGCCGTAGCCCACCGAGCCGATGCTGCCGGTGAGCTCAGCGAGAAGATCCATTTCGGGTGTTCCTCCTGTGTCGTCGCCCGGTGTCCGCCGGGCGGCTTGCGGGGGTCGTGCGGGTGGTGCGGTCTGGTGTGCGGTCAGGCCGTCAGTGCTCGGCCTCGATGGAGCCGTTGAGGTAGGTCCCCATCAGCACGGTGAAGACGTAGGCCTGCAGGAAGATGACCAGCAGCTCGAAGAAGGTCATCAGGATCGCCATCAGCGCCGAGACGGGGCCGAAGATGATCGAGAAGTTGTCACGGCTGAAGAGGTAGACCGCGCCGAGGGAGAACACCACCAGCAGCATGTGGCCGGCGAACATGTTCGCGAAGAGTCGGACGGCGAGGGTGAACGGCCGGACGATGAAGTTCTGCAGGATCTCGATCGGCGTGACCAGGATGTACATCGGCTTGGGCACGCCGGGCAGGAACAGGATGTCCTTGAAGTAGCGGCCGGCGCCCTGCTCGCGGATGCCGATGTAGATGTAGAGCACCCAGCAGATGCCGGCGAGCACCAGCGGGAACGCGAACTTCGACATCGGGGAGATCTGCGCCAGCGGCAGGATCGACATGAAGTTGTTCGCGAGGATGAAGAAGAACAGCGACGCCAGGAACGGCGCGAACGGGATGCCCCGGGGACCGACGACGTCGCGGGCGATGCCGTCGCGGACCAGCGAGTAGCCGCTCTCGCCGACGAACTGCAGCTTGCCCGGCACGATCTGGGGCCTGCGCACCGTCATGACCATGAACACGAGCATCGCGAGCGTGGCGAACCACAGGCCCAGCGTGATGCGGGTGATGGCGAAGTCGACGCCCAGTAGGGAGAACTCGGCGATCGGCTCCGGGTAGAACTCGCTGAGGCCGGGGGCCTGGAAGCCGTCTCCGGCAGCACCGCCCTCGGCGGCGAGCACGTCCACGAGCGCGAGGGCGCTGGAGGTCACCGTTGTCCCTTCTGCGTCCTGGGCCGGCTCCGTCGTCCGCCCGGGGTCCTGCCGTTGTCCGATGCCCCCGGTGACGGGGGCAGGCCGCCGTACCGGGCGACGACCAGGTAGATGGCCACCGAGATGCCGAGGAGGATCCCGACCGGCACGAACACCCGCGTGTCCCACCACCGGTCGAGCAACCAGCCGGCTCCGCCCCACACGGCCATCCCGGAGATCATCGTGCCGATGACCGCGTAACCGGTCTCGGCACCACTGCCCTGAGAAGCTGCCCGCGCAGGTCGGGACCGGGGCTCCCCACGGATGGGGTCGTCCTCGGTCATCGCCGGGACACTATCAGCCGCGTGTCGCGGGCCCGCCCGGTGCCGGGGGGACGGTCGCCTGACCGGGTGGCGGGGGCGGGGTCACGTAGTAGAGCGGCCGGGTCCACACCCACCGCAACTGGACGCCGCTCCACAGGAGCGCGCCGACGACCACCGACCAGGCCATCGTCAGCCGGTCGAGCCAGCCGTCCTCGGGCAGGGCGTTCAGGATGCCGAACAGCACGATCGCCTTGACGAAGAAGGCGCCCAGCGCCGCCGGCAGGGTGAAGGTGTCGTTGATCCGCCCGGCCCACGCCACGGCGACGCCGGAGACCACGAAGAACGCCGTCACCACGAGGGCACCGACCAGGACGCCCGCGGCGTCGGCCCAGCCGGCCACGAAGCCAGCGACGAGCGCGGCGACGACGGCCACCGCGCCGGTGACCAGCGCGCCGACCCTCAGGAACGACAGGTCCCACGGGACCTGCGTCGGGCGGGGCGCGCTCACCGCATCCCCCTGCCGGCACCGGCGGCCCGCGGGGCGGCCGGCCCGGCCGCGGGCGCGGACGGCGGCGACGGCTGGGGCGGCGACACCGGCGCGCCGGCGGACGCCCGCCGTGCGGTCGTGCGGCCGCCGGTCCGGTGGGCCCGGGCGGTCGGGTGGGCGGCGCGGCTGCGCCGGCGCTGGGCGGCGATCTCGGCCGCACGGGCCTCGCGGGCGGCACGGCGGGCGTGCGGGCCCAGGACGACGACGACACCCACGACGAGCAGCACCCCGATCACGACGAGCAGCTCGACCGTCCCGCCGGTGACCGAGAGGGCCACCGCGCCGAAGGACAGGAGAGCCGCCCAGAAGTACATGGTCAGCACCGCCCGGCGGTGGGAGTGACCGATGGTCAGCAGCCGGTGGTGCAGGTGCATCTTGTCCGGTGAGAACGGCGACTGGCCGCGCCGGGTCCGGCGGACGACGGCCAGGAGCAGGTCGACGAACGGGATGAAGAGCACCGCGACCGGCACCAGCAGCGGCAGGGCCAGCGGCAGCAGGCTGGCGGCGGAGTCGAAGGACTGCGCGTCGACCCTCCCGGTGGCGCTCACCGCGGCGGCCGACAGCATCAGGCCGACCAGCATCGACCCGGAGTCGCCCATGAAGATCCGCGCCGGGCTGAAGTTGTGCGGCAGGAAGCCCAGGCAGGCCCCGGCGAGCACCGCCGTCAGCAGGGCCGGGGCGCTGGCCACCTCGTCGTAGCCGACGCTGCTGAGGTTGTAGCTGTAGGCGAAGAAGGCCAGCGCGGCGATGGCCGAGACGCCCGCGGCCAGGCCGTCGAGGCCGTCGATGAAGTTCAGCGCGTTGACCGTCATGACGGTCAGCAGGATGGTCAGCGGCACGCCGACGTCCGGGCCGAAGGAGATGGTCCCGATGTCGGCGAACGGCAGGAACAGGAACGCCAGCTGGACGCCGAGCAGCACCATGACGCCGGCCGCGGCGATCTGCCCGGTGAGCTTGGTGAGCGCGTCGAGGCCGAACTTGTCGTCGAGGACGCCCAGCAGGCAGATGAGGCCGCCGGCGACGAGCACCGCGGCGGTCTGCGAGTCGTCGAAGGTGCGCTGCAGCGCCGGCAGGCGGGTGGCCACCATCACCGCCGCCGCCACGCCGAGGTACATCGCCACTCCCCCGCCGCGCGGGGTGGGGATGACGTGCACGTCGCGCTCCCGCGGCGCGGCCATCATGCGCATCCGCACCGCCGCGATCCGCACCACCGGGGTGGCCAGGAAGGTCACCAGGCCCGCGGTGAGCAGGACGACGGCGTACTCGCGCACGGCTCAGCTCCTGCGCGGACCGCGCGGGGTCCCGGCCGGGCGCGCGGCGGGCGTGCTCATCGCGGTGCTCCCGGTGGCGAGACGACAGGGCGGACGGGGCTGGCGGTACCCCCCACGGTATCCCGCGGTCCCCGGGCGCAGCGGGACCCGAGCGGTCCCCACCCCAGGTACCGGGGGCGGGGAGGTCGGGTCCCCGCTCAGTCCGTGGTCTCGGGGACGACCTCGCGCAGCCGCTCGACGGGGACGGCGCCGACGCGCAGCACCCGCGGCACCGGCCCGGTGCAGTCGACGATCGTGCTGGGGACCGAGCCGGCCCGCGGGCCACCGTCGAGGACGACCGCCGCGTGCTCGCCGAGCTGCGCCGCCGCCTCCTCCGCGCTGGTGGCGGCGGGCCGGCCCGAGCGGTTGGCGCTGGAGACGGCCAGCGGCCCGGTGCGGCGCAGCAGGGCGCGGGCGACGTCGTCGTCGGGCAGCCGGACGGCGACGGTCCCCTCGGCGTCCCCGAGGTCCCAGGCCAGCGAGGGCGCGTGCTCGATGACGAGGGTGAGGCCGCCGGGCCAGAACGCCTCGGCCAGCCGCTGCGCCACCCGCGGCACGCTCATCGTCAGCCCGGCCAGCGTCGAGGCCTCTCCGACCAGCACGGGCACCGGCATCGCGCGGCCGCGGTTCTTCGCCGCCAGCAGCCCGGCGACCGCCGTGGGAGAGAAGGCGTCGGCGGCCACGCCGTACACGGTGTCGGTGGGGACGAGCACCAGCTCGCCGCGGGCGATCGCGGCGGCGGCGGCGTCGAGACCCGCCGTGCGCTGCTCGGGGTCGGTGCAGTCGTAGAGGTCGGCCACGGCCGGTCAGTCTCGCGCGGTCCGGCGGGCGGTCGTGAAGCGGGGGCGGCCGGCGAGGTCGGGGTGGTCGGCGACGTCGGTGAACTCGCCCGTGCCGCGTACCAGCGCGGGCAGCGCGCTCCCCTGCTGGTCGGCGTGCTCGATGCCGAGCGCGCCGCCGGGGCGCAGCAGCCGCGCCGCCGTCCTCAGCAGGCCCCGGACGACGTCGAGGCCGTCGGGGCCGCCCCACAGCGCGAGCGGCGGGTCGTGGTCGGCCACCTCCCGCGGCACCCGGGCGCCGTCGGGGACGTAGGGCGGGTTGGAGACGACGAGGTCGACGGCGCCGTCGAGGTCGCGCAGCAGCGCGGGGTCGGTCATGTCCCCGGACAGCACCGTCACCGGGCGGTCGCCGGCGGCCGCGCGGAGGTCGGCGTTGTGCCGCGTCCACTCGGCCGCCTGCGGGTCGCGCTCGACGGCGGTGACCCGCGCGCCGGGGTGCTCGTGCGCCAGCGACAGCGCGATCGCCCCCGACCCCGCGCCCAGGTCGACGACGACCGGCTCGTCGGCGCCGGCCAGCTGCGCCAGCGCCCACTCGACGAGCTGCTCGGTCTCCGGCCGGGGCACGAACACGCCGGGGCCGACGGCGAGCTCGAGGTGGCGGAACGGTGCCCGGCCGGTGAGGTGCTGCAGCGGCACCCGCCCGGCGCGCTGGTCGAGCAGCGCGGTGAAGCGGTCGGCGGCCGCGTCGTCGACGTCGTCGCGGGTCAGCAGGGCCGCCCGAGGGACGCCGAGGGCGTGGGCGAGCAGCAGCTCGGCGTCGACGCGGGGCGACTCGACGCCGGCCCCGGCCAGCCGGCGGGCCGCGTCGGCCAGCAGCGTGCGGGTGTTCAGGAGCCGGCCGCCAGCAGCTCGGTGGTGTGCGCGCGGGTGAGGGCGTCGATGACCGGGTCGAGCTCGCCGTCGAGGACCTGGTCGAGGTTGTGCGCCTTGAAGCCGACCCGGTGGTCGGAGATCCGGCTCTCCGGGTAGTTGTAGGTGCGCACCCGCTCGCTGCGGTCGACGGTGCGGACCTGGCTGCGCCGCTGGTCGCTGGCGGTGGCCTCGGCCTCCTCGCGGGCGGCGGCCAGCAGCCGGGAGCGCAGCACCCGCAACGCCGACTCACGGTTCTGCAGCTGGCTCTTCTCGTTCTGCGAGCTGACCACGATGCCGCTGGGCAGGTGGGTGATCCGGACGGCGGAGTCGGTGGTGTTCACGCTCTGCCCGCCGGGGCCGCTGGAGCGGAAGACGTCGATGCGCAGGTCGTTCGGGTCGACGGTGACGTCGACGTCCTCGGCCTCGGGCAGCACCAGGACCCCGACGGCGGAGGTGTGGATGCGGCCCTGCGACTCGGTGACCGGCACCCGCTGCACGCGGTGGACGCCGCCCTCGAACTTCAGCCGCGACCAGATGCCCTCGTCGGTGCGCGACTTCACCGCGATCGCGACGTCCTTGTAGCCGCCGAGCTCCGCGGGGACGGCGTCGAGCACCTCGGTGGCCCAGCCGCGGCGCTCGGCGTAGCGCAGGTACATGCGCAGCAGGTCGCCGGCGAACAGCGCCGACTCCGCGCCGCCCTCCCCCGCCTTGATCTCGAGGATGACGTCCTTGTCGTCGTCGGGGTCCTTGGGCAGCAGCTGCTCGCGCAGCCGGTCGCTGAGCTCGTCGATGCGCACCTCCAGCCCGCGGGCCTCCTCGGCGAAGGACGCGTCCTCGGCGGCGAGCTCGCGGGCGGCCGCCAGGTCGTCGCGGGCGGCGTCGAGGGCGCGCGCGGTCTCGACCACCGGGGCGAGCTGCGCGTAGCGGCGTCCCAGCCGGCGGGCGCGGGCGGTGTCGGTGTGCACCGCGGGGTCGGCCAGCTCCGTCTCGAGCGCGGCGTGCTCCTCGAGCAACCCGTGCAGCCGGTCGGGTGCGGCGTCGGTGGGGCTGCTCATCGCGGGACCTCTCGGCAGGAGCGGCAGAAATGGCCATCTCTGCCGGGGACGGGGGCGGACACGACGACGGCGCCCGTCCCACGCGAGGTGGGACGGGCGCCGTCGGGGGTGCTACTTGCCGGCGGTGGCGCCGCGCTTGCCGAACCGCTTCTCGAAGCGGGCCACGCGGCCACCGGTGTCGAGGATGCGCTGCTTGCCGGTGTAGAAGGGGTGGCAGGCCGAGCAGGTCTCGACGGTGAGCGTGCCGCTGGGCGAGGTGCTGCGGGTGGTGAAGGTGTTGCCACAGCCACAGGTGACCGTGGTGGTGTGGTACTCGGGGTGGATACCGGGCTTCATGATGCGGGGCCTCTTCCGGGGACGTCTCGGTGCTGTCTGGCTGAACGCCGGCGGCCGGCCGGTCATTCCGGCCGCCAGCGCGGGGCTCGGCCGACCACTATCCCTGATGGCCGGGCCCCGCTGTGCGGCGGTGCGCCTAGTCCCGCTCGGGACCGAGCGTCGTCTTCTGGATCTGCATGAGGAACTCGATGTTGTTGCGCGTCTTGCGCAGCTTGTCGAGCAGCAGCTCCAGCGCCTGCTGCGGCTCGAGGGCGGAGAGCACCCGGCGCAGCTTGATGACGACGGCCAGCTCGTCGGGTGCGAGGAGGATCTCCTCCTTGCGGGTGCCCGACGCGTTGACGTCGACGGCCGGGAAGACCCGCTTGTCCGCCAGCCGGCGGTCGAGCTTGATCTCCGCGTTACCCGTGCCCTTGAACTCCTCGAAGATGACCGTGTCCATCGTCGAGCCGGTCTCGACCAGCGCCGAGGCCAGGATGGTCAGCGAGCCGCCGTTCTCGATGTTGCGGGCGGCGCCGAGGAAGCGCTTGGGCGGGTAGAGCGCCGTGGAGTCGACACCGCCGGAGAGGATGCGCCCGCTGGCCGGGGCGGCCAGGTTGTAGGCGCGGCCCAGGCGGGTGATCGAGTCCAGCAGGACGACGACGTCGTGGCCCATCTCGACCAGGCGCTTGGCGCGCTCGATCGACAGCTCCGCGACCGTGGTGTGGTCCGACGGCGGCCGGTCGAAGGTCGAGGCGATGACCTCGCCCTTCACCGAACGCTGCATGTCGGTGACCTCCTCGGGCCGCTCGTCGACGAGGACGACCATGAGGTGGCACTCGGGGTTGTTCGTGGTGATCGCGTTGGCGATCGCCTGCAGCACCATCGTCTTGCCGGCCTTGGGCGGCGAGACGATGAGGGCGCGCTGCCCCTTGCCGATCGGCATGACCAGGTCGATGACCCGGGTGGTCAGCTGCTGCGGGTCGGTCTCCAGCCGCAGGCGCTCCTGCGGGTAGAGCGGCGTCAGCTTGGTGAACTCGGGCCGGTTGCGCGCCTGTTCGGGGTCCAGGCCGTTGACCGAGTCGAGCCGGACGAGGGCGTTGTACTTGTCCTTGCGCTCACCCTCGCGCGGCTGGCGGACCGCGCCGGTGATGGCGTCACCGCGGCGTAGACCGTGCCGGCGCACCTGCGACAGCGAGACGTAGACGTCGTTGGGGCCGGTCAGGTAGCCCGAGGTCCGGACGAACGCGTAGTTGTCCAGGACGTCGAGGATGCCGGCGACCGGCAGCAGGACGTCGTCCTCGCCGACCGTCGGCTCGGTCGGCTGGTCGAAGCGCTCGCGCCCGTTGCGGCGGTTGCGGTCGCGGTACCGGCGCCCGCGGCGGCCACGGCCGCCCTCGAAGTCGTCGTCGTCCTCGTCACTGCGGGGGTCGGTGCGAGGGTCGGTGCGGCTGTCGGGACGCGTGTCGGTCCGCTCGTTGCGGTCGGGCCGGTCGCTGCGGTCGGGCCGGTCGCTGCGGTCGGGCCGGTCGCTGCGGTCAGGACGGGCAGCGCGCTCGGCGCGGTTGCCGTCGCGCTGCCCGCGCTCGCCGTCGCGAGGAGTGCGCTCCGCGCGCTCGCCGTCGCGGGGGGCGCGCTCGCCGCCGTCGCGGGGGGCCCGCTCGGTGCGCTCGGCGCCGTCGCGGCCCTCCCGGTTGCGGCTGCGGTCCCGGTTGCGGGTCGGGCGCTCGCCCTCGGCACGGTCACCGTCGGTGTGGTCGCCGTCGGTGCGGTCACCCTCGGTCCGCTCCGCGGGCGGGGCGGACGGTGCCGCGTCGGCGGCGGGCGCCTCGGCGGCAGGCGGGGCCTGGACGGCGGGCGCCCGGACGGCGGGCGCCTCGGCGGTGGGCGCCTCGGCGGTCCCCGCGTCGGACGGTGCGCCGGCGGGACGGCTGGCCGCGCGGCGGCGGCGCGGGGCGCCCTCGGTCGCGGCCTTCACCTCGGTGGGGGCCTCGACTGCGGTGTCGGGAGCGGTGTCGGGGGTGGCGGTCAGCGGACCGCCGTTGGCGCCGCCGCTGACGGGGGCCTCGAGGGGCGCGGCCGTCGCGGCGACACCGCGCGCCTCGGGGGCGGCGGGAGCCTCGGCGGCGGCGGGGCCCTCGGCGGCAGCGGGGCCCTCGGCGGCTGCGGGAGCCGCGTCGGCCGGGCCGCCGGGCGCCGGGACGCCGTTGCCCGAGGCGCCGCCGCCGACCTGGCGGGCGGAGATGGCGGCGACGAGGTCGCCCTTGCGCATGCGGCCGGTGCCGGGGATGCCCAGCTCGGCCGCCAGCCGCTGCAGCTCGGGGAGCAGCATGCCGGCCAGCCCGCTGCCACGGCGACGGGACCGGCCCGCGGTGCCGGTGGCGGCAGGTGCCTCGCCCGCAGCACCCTCGGGGGCGCCGGTGGTGGCGAGGTCGGTGGTTTCGCTCACGTACAGGTCCTTCCCTGCGGTGGCCTGCGCCTACCAGCGCAGGAGGTGACCCGTCGACCCCGTCCGACGGTTTCGGGACAGGGGGGAGCGACGGATCGAGTGGGTGCGGAGCGGGATCTGCGTCGACAGAGAGGTCGTCTGCACGCTCCGCGCGAGGCTCGCCCGAGGGGCGGCTACGTCCGAAGACTAGACTCGCCACTCAGCCGGGACAACACCGCTGACCAGCGGAGTGTTCCTCGTTACGAAGACGATACCCCAGGCGCCACGCGGGTCACGCGGGCGCCGCCGGAGTCCACCTCCAGGGGGTACACGCGCCACCCCTCCGGGGTGACGTCCGTCACCTCGCGCACCCGCACGGCCGCCGCCGGGTCGCCGGGGACGTCGTCGGGATGCCGCCGGGTGAGCACCAGGACGCTGGGCCCGGCGCCGGACACCACCGCGGCGTGGCCCGCGGCGCGCAGCCGGTCGACCAGCGCGATCGTCGCCGGCATGGCCTCGGCGCGCTGGCGCTGGTGCAGCCGGTCCTCGGTGGCCTCGAGCAGCTGGGACGGCTCGGCGACGAGGGCGTGCACGAGCAGCGCCGCGCGGGCGGCGTTGAAGGCGGCGTCGGCGTGCGGCACCGCGTCGGGCAGCAGCGTGCGCGCCAGGTGGGTCGACAGCGTGGCCTCCGGGACGAGCAGCACCGGCAGCACCTCGTCGCTGACCGGCAGCCGGTCGGCCCGGGCACCCCCTGGCGTCGTCCACGACAGCGTCGCGCCGCCCAGGAGGCAGGCGGCCACGTTGTCGGGGTGGCCCTCGATCTCGCTGACCAACCGCAGGACGGCGTCGCCGTCGACGGCCTCGACGCCGGGGCACAGGGCCCAGGCGCCCACGACCCCGGCGACGACGGCGGCGGCCGACGAGCCCATCCCCCGCCCCTGCGGGATGGCGTTCACGGCGCGCACGCACAGGCCCGGCGGGGTCCAGCCGAGCTGCTCGCAGGCGGCGCGGAAGGCCCGCACCACCAGGTGCGACTCGTCGGTGGGCAACTCCGCCGCCCCGACGCCGGACACCTCGACGGTGAGCCCGCCGTCGCGGACGGCGAACTCGACGACGTCGTGCAGCGTCAGCGCGAGGCCGGCGCAGTCGAAGGCGGGGCCGAGGTTGGCGCTGGTGGCGGGCACGCGGACCCGCACCGCGGACTCCGCCACTCAGAGACCCAGCTGCGCGGCGGCCGCGGCGGCGTCGACCGGGATCGTCACCGGCGCGGGCGCACCGGAGATGGCCCAGTCGGGGTCCTTGAGCCCGTTGCCGGTGACGGTGCACACCACGCGCTGCCCGGGCTCGAGCTCGCCGGCCGCGGCCACCTTGAGCAGCCCGGCGACCGACGCGGCCGACGCCGGCTCGACGAACACGGCCTCGGTGCGGGCGAGCAGCCGGTAGGCGGCGAGGATCTCCCGGTCGGTGACGGCGTCGATGCGGCCGCCGGAGTCGTCGCGGGCGGTCAGCGCCTTGGTCCACGACGCGGGGTTGCCGATGCGGATGGCGGTGGCGATGGTGCTCGGCTGCTCGACGACCTTGCCGGTGACGATCGGCGCGGCACCGGCGGCCTGGAAGCCCCACATGCGCGGCCGCCGGGTGGCCGGGCCGTCGTCGGAGTACTCGCGGTAACCCTGCCAGTAGGCGGTGATGTTGCCGGCGTTCCCGACCGGCAGGCAGTGCACGTCGGGGGCGTCGCCGAGGACGTCGACGATCTCGAACGAGGCGGTCTTCTGCCCCTCGATGCGGTACTGGTTCACGCTGTTGACCAGGCTGACCGGGTAGTCGATGGACAGCTTGCTGGCCAGGGCGAGGCAGTCGTCGAAGTTGCCCTCGACCTGCAGCAGCTTGGCGCCGTGCACCAGCGCCTGGGCCAGCTTGCCGAGCGCGATCTTGCCCGTGGGCACGAGGACGGCGCAGACGATCCCGGCGCGCGCGGCGTAGGCGGCGGCGCTGGCGCTGGTGTTGCCGGTGGAGGCGCAGATGACCGCCCGCGCACCCTCCTCGACGGCCTTGGTGATGGCCATCGTCATGCCGCGGTCCTTGAACGACCCGGTCGGGTTGGCGCCCTCGACCTTGAGGAACACCTCGCAGCCGGTCCGCCGCGACAGCTCGACGGCGGGCACCAGCGGGGTGGCGCCCTCGTGCAGGGTGACCACCGGCGTCGACGCGGTGACCGGCAGGCGGGACCGGTAGGCCTCGATCAGCCCCGGCCAGGACGGCGAGACGGCACCGCGCAGCGTTCCGGTCATGACAGACCCTCCACCCTCAGCACGCTCGTGACCCCGCGGACGGCGGGCAGTTCCCGCAGCGCGGCGATCGTCGACGACAGCGCGGCGTCCGGGGCGCTGTGCGTGACGATGACCAGCGTGGCGGCGTCGCCGTGCCCGTCCTGGCGGACGGTGGCGATGCTCACCCCGTGCTCGGCGAAGGCGGTGGCCACCGTGGCGAGCACGCCGGGGACGTCGGCCACGTCGAGGCTGACGTGGTACCGCGTCGGCGTCTCGGCGATGGGCCGGGTGGGCAGGTCGGCGTAGGCGGTGGGCCCGGCGCCCGCGGCACCGGCCACGCGGTTGCGCGCGACGGCGACGAGGTCGCCGAGGACGGCGCTGGCGGTGGGCTCCCCACCGGCCCCCTGGCCGTAGAACATGAGCTGCCCGGCGGCCTCGGCCTCGACGAAGACGGCGTTGAACGCCCCGCCGACCGCGGCCAGCGGGTGCGACGTCGGGATCATCGCCGGGTGCACGCGGACGGCGACGGTGTCGCCGTCCTCCCCCGCCACCCGCTCGCAGATGGCCAGCAGCTTGACCGTGCAGCCGATCTCCGCGGCGCGGGCGACGTCGGTGGCGCTGACCGCGGAGATCCCCTCGCGGTGCACGTCGGCGGCGGTGACCGCGGAGTGGAAGGACAGCGAGGCGAGGATCGCGGCCTTCGCGGCGGCGTCGAACCCGTCGACGTCGGCGGTCGGGTCGGCCTCGGCGTAGCCGAGCTCGGTGGCCTCGGCCAGCGCCTCGCTGAACCCCGCACCGGTCTCGGCCATGCGGGACAGGATGTAGTTGGTGGTGCCGTTGACGATGCCGACCACGCGGCGGATCTGGTCGCCGGCCAGCGACTCGCGCAGCGGGCGCAGCAGCGGGATCGCCCCGGCCACCGACGCCTCGTAGTACAGGTCGACGCCGGCCTTGGCGGCCGCGGCGTGCAGCGCGACGCCGTCCTCGGCCAGCAGTGCCTTGTTGGCGCTGACCACCGACTTCCCGGCCTCGACGGCGGCCAGGATCAGCGAGCGGGCCGGCTCGATCCCGCCGATCACCTCCACGACGAGGTCGACGTCGTCGCGGGCGACCAGGCCCAGCGCGTCGGTGGTGAGCAGGTCCGCGGGGACCTCCGGGTGCCGGTCGGGCCGGCGGACGGCCACGCCGGCGACCTGCACCGGGCGGCCGATGCGGGCGGCGAGGTCGCCGGCCTGCTCGTCGAGCAACCGGAGCACGGCGCCGCCGACGGTGCCGCAGCCGAGCAGCGCGACCTTGAGGGGCTTCATGAGCGGGCTCCCACCGGGTGCTCGGGTGCCGGCTGGTCGATCGCCGGGGAGGGCGCGGGACGCCCCGCGAGGACGGCGTCGAGGGCGAACACGTCCGAGAGTGTCTGACGCCGCACGATCTCGGTGGCGGCGCCGTCCCGCACGGCGACCACCGGCGGCTTGAGCAGGTAGTTGTAGTTGCTGGCCATCGACCAGCAGTAGGCGCCGGTGGCGGCGACGGCGAGCAGGTCGCCGGGTTGCACGTCCGAGGGCAGCCACAGGTCGCGGACCAGCACGTCGCCGCTCTCGCAGTGCTTGCCGACGACGCGGCACAGCGCCGGCGGGGCGTCGGAGGTGCGGTTGGCCAGCACGCAGGTGTAGTCGGCGTCGTAGAGGGCGGTGCGGATGTTGTCGCTCATCCCGCCGTCGACGGAGACGTAGTTGCGCACCTGCGGCGCCCCCTGCCCGCCGCTGCCCAGCCGGACCGGCTTGATCGTGCCGATCTCGTAGAGGGTGACCGTGCCGGGCCCGGCGATCGCGCGGCCGGGCTCGACGGCCAGCCGCGGCACCGGCAGGTCCAGCGCGGCGCACTCCATGGCGACGACGGTGCGCAACCGCCGGGCGACGTCGTCGGGTGTCACCGGGTCGTCGTCGGGGAGGTAGGCGATGCCGAAGCCGCCGCCGAGGTTGAGCTCCTCGAGCACCTCGCCGGTGGCCTGGTGCACCTGGCCGAGCAGGCCGACCACCCGGTGCGCGGCGGCCTCGAACCCGGCGGTGTCGAAGATCTGCGAGCCGATGTGGCTGTGCAGCCCGGCCAGGTGCAGCGACGGCTCCCGGATCACCCGCACGGCGGCGGTCAGCGCGTCGCCGGTGGCCAGTGAGAAGCCGAACTTCTGGTCCTCGTGCGCGGTGGCGATGAACTCGTGGGTGTGCGCCTCGATGCCGACGGTGGTGCGGATCAGCACCGGCACCGGGCCGCCCCCGGCCGCCATCCGCGCCAGCGCCATCGGGACCAGCCGGTCGATCTCGTCGAAGGAGTCCACGACGACGTGCCCGATGCCGGCGTCGACGGCCAGCTGCAGCTCCACCAGCGACTTGTTGTTGCCGTGCAGCGCGATCCGCTCGGCGGGGAACCCGGCGGCCAGCGCGACGGCGAGCTCGTTGCCGCTGCAGGCGTCGAGGTGCAGGCCGTCGTCGGCGATCCAGCGGGCCACCTGGCCGCAGAGGAAGGCCTTGGAGGCGTAGTGGACGTCGGCGCCGGAGAAGGCGGTGGCGAAGTCGGCCGCGCGGCCGCGGAAGTCGTCCTCGTCGAGGACGAACAGCGGGGTGCCGTGCACGCGGGCCAGCTCGGTGACCGGCTTGCCGCCCAGGTGCAGCTCGCCGTCGACCCGGCGGGCCGAGCGCGGCCAGACCTGCGCGTCGAGGGCGCCGAGGTCGGCCGGCGGCATGCCCGCCGACGGCGGCGGGGCGAACGCGCCGTGCAGCGGCCCCGCCGGGTGCGCCCTCACATCCGCTCCGGCGCGGAGACACCGAGCACGCCCAGGCCGTTGCGCAGCACCACCGCGGTGGCCGCGCACAGCCACAGCCGCGCGCTGGTCAGCGGGGTCGCCTCCTCGTCGCCGCGGGGCAGCACCCGGCAGGCGTCGTAGAAGCGGTGGTAGGTGCCGGCCAGCTCCTCGAGGTACCGGGCCACCCGGTGCGGCGCGCGCAGCTCGGCGGCCGAGGTGACCACCCGCGGGAACTCGCCGATCGCCCGGAGCAGGTCGTTCTCCCGCTCGTGGGTGAGCAGCCCGGCGTCGACGTCCCCGGGCTCGCCCAGGGCGATGCCGAGGTCGGCGGCGTTGCGCAGCACCGAGGAGATCCGGGCGTGCGCGTACTGGACGTAGAAGACCGGGTTGTCGTTGGTGCGCCGGCTCCACAGGTCGGCGTCGATGTCGATCGTCTGGTCGACCGAGGCGCGGGCCAGCGCGTAGCGGGCGGCGTCGGTGCCGACGGCGTCGACGAGGTCGGTGAGCAGCACGAAGTCACCCCTGCGCTTGCTCATCCGGACCGGCTCGCCGTCGCGCACCAGGTTGACCAGCTGGCCGATGAGGATCTCGAGGTGCGTGCCGGGGTCGTCGCCCGCGGCGGCCACCAGCGCCTTGTACCGGCCGACGTAGCCGGAGTGGTCGGCACCGAGCATGATCACGACCCGGTCGAAGCCGCGGGCCCGCTTGTCGAGGTAGTAGGCGCAGTCGGCGGCGAAGTACGTCGGCTCGCCGTCGGCCTTGACCAGCACGCGGTCCTTGTCGTCGCCGAAGTCCGTCGTCCGCAGCCAGACCGCGCCGTCGGCCTCGAAGACGTGCCCCTGCCCGCGCAGCGTGGCCACCGCCTTCTCCAGCGCGCCGGACTCGTGCAGCGTCCGCTCGGAGAAGAAGGTGTCGAAGCGGACGCCGAAGCCCTCGAGGGTGGACCGGATGTCGGCCACCATCGCGGCCACGCCGCGGTCGGCGAAGCCCGCCACCTGCTCGTCCTCGGGCCGCTCCAGGAGCGCCGGCTCCTGGGCGACGACGTGGGCGGCCACCTCGCCGACGTAGTCGCCCTGGTAGCCGTCGGCGGGCACCGGCCGGCCCAGCGCGACGGCCTGCAGGCTGCGGGCGAACCGCTCGATCTGCGCGCCGGCGTCGTTGACGTAGTACTCGCGGCTGACCTCGGCGCCACTGGACTCCAGCAGCCGGGCCAGCGCGTCGCCGACGGCGGCCCACCGGGTGGAGCCGAGGGTGACCGGGCCGGTGGGGTTGGCCGAGACGAACTCGAGGTTGAGCCGCTGCCCGGCCAGGGTGTCGGTACGGCCGTAGCCCTCGCCGGCGGTGACGGCCCGGACGGCGATCTGCCCGAGCGCCCCCTGCGCGAGGGTCACGTTGAGGAAGCCGGGACCGGCGACGTCGACCCGCGCGACCCCCGGCTGCGCGCGCACCTCCTCGGCCAGCAGGTCGGCGACCGCGCGCGGCGGCATGCCGGCCGGCTTGGCCAGGCGCAGCGCGACGTTGGTGGCGTAGTCGCCGTGCTCGGGGTTCTTCGGACGCTCGACGAGGACGTCGTCGGGGACGGCGACGGCGAGCGTGCCGCGCTCGACGACCGCCGCGACCGCGGTCCGGACGAGGTCGCGCAACTGCTCGGGTGTCACCGCGTGATCGTACGCAGCGGGCGCGACCCGGTTCCCCGCCGTCCCCGCTTGCCGGGGTCCGCACGGGGAGGCGACCTAGACTCGCGTGCGAGGGCGGGCGAGACCTGCCGCGCCGGCGCGCACCCATGCTGCGCCACGACCGGCGGACACACCACTCGACGAGCACTGAGGAGAGCACGTGGCCAAGGACCGCAAGCCCGATGCCGGCCGCGCCGGGGGCGGGTCGAGCCGGTCCGGTTCCGGCGCACGTCCGGTGTCGACGACCAAGGGGGCGGCGAGGGGGTCGTCGTCGAGCCGGGGCCCGGCGGCGCGCAACGGCGGACGCGGCCGCACCCGCCCGCCGACGCAGGTGGTCACCCAGTCGCGGCCGTGGGGGCTGATCGCCGCCGCCGTCGCCGTCGTGCTGTTCGCCGCCGCGGCCATCACCTACGCCGTCGTGCAGGTGCGGGCGTCCGACGCCGCGAGGGTCGACGCCCTCGACGAGATCTCGGGCATCCAGAGCTTCGACTACGCCGCCGGGCAGGAGCACGTGGCCACCCCGGTCGAGTACGACCAGTCGCCGCCGGTCGGCGGGCCGCACGACGGCGAGTGGGCCGACTGCACCGGCACCGTCTACGAGGGCGACATCCGGCACGAGAACGCCGTCCACTCGATGGAGCACGGCGCCGTGTGGATCACCTACGACCCCGACCGGGTCTCGGGCGACGACGTCGGGACGCTGGCCGCGCTGGTCGACGGCGTCTCCGGCCGGCTGCTCTCCCCCTACGCCGGCCTGGACTCCGCGGTCAGCCTGCAGTCCTGGAACCACCAGCTGAAGGTGGACTCGGTCGACGACCCGCGGATCGAGCAGTTCGCCGACTTCCTGACCTTCAACGGCGAGGTCGAGGGCCACTACCCCGAGATCGGTGCCAGCTGCGAGAACCCGACCTTCGTGGCCGACCCGCTGCTCGTCGGTGACGGCAGCCGCGGTGCCGACGCCACCACCACCGACGCCCCGACCACGCCGACGATGGGCGCCGACGGTTCCGCCGAGACCCCCACGGAGTGAGCCCGCGATGACCGTCACCGTCGTCGGCCCGGAACTGCAGGCCCCGGCGCCGGCCCCTCGCGGGCGCGGCCTGCGCGCTGCGCTGCTCGCCGTCATCGCCGTCGCGCTCGTGGTGCTCGGCGGCGCGCTGGCGGTGGGGCTGGGCATCGGGCGGGAGGCGACACCGGCGGCCGACTCGGTCGACGCCGGCTTCTCCCGCGACATGGCGCTGCACCACCGGCAGGGCGTGGAGATGGCGAACCTGGCGCTCGAGCGGAGCACCGACCCGGAGATCCGGCAGCTGGCCTTCGACATCTCCAGCACGCAGACCAACCAGGCCGGGCAGATGGAGGGCTGGCTGGCGCTGTGGGGCTTGCCCCGCTCCGGCGGGGACCACATGGCCTGGATGGGCGGGGAGCACGGCGGGCACGGCACGTCCTCGACGTCCGACGACACGGCCGGCGCGCTGATGCCGGGCATGGCCACCGAGACCGAGCTCGCCGGCCTGAGGTCCCTGACGGGGACGGCGTTCGACGTCGAGTTCCTGCGGCTGATGATCCGCCACCACCAGGGCGGCCTGGAGATGGCGCAGTACCAGGCCGACCACGGCACGCAATCGGCGGTGCGGACGCTGGCCACCTCGATCGCCGAGACCCAGACCGCCGAGGTGTCGACGATGGTCGGCATGCTCACGGCGCGGGGCGGGACGCCGCTGCCGGCTCCCTGATCCGGGCCGACCCGCCCGCCGGGGCTCCCGGGGAGGACTGGTAACTTCTCCCCTGCCCCGAGCCCCCGTAGCTCAGGGGATAGAGCACCGCCCTCCGGAGGCGGGTGCGCAGGTTCGAATCCTGCCGGGGGCACGTCCAGCTGGTGAGAACGGCCCGGACGGTCCTCCGTCCGGGCCGTCTCCGTGTTCGGTCCGCAGGAGGTCCGCACGGAAGGTGACGGTCACACGGGGCGACGCGTCGTGTCTCTTCCCGAGAGGTGCGGCCGTGACTCAGTTGCCTCAGGTGGGGCAGGAGAAGCCGCCCAGGACCCGTGGAGCGTCA
Organism: Geodermatophilus amargosae; assembly: GCF_041028265.1. Classification (GTDB taxonomy): domain Bacteria; phylum Actinomycetota; class Actinomycetes; order Mycobacteriales; family Geodermatophilaceae; genus Geodermatophilus; species Geodermatophilus amargosae_A. The sequence goes on along the minus strand of NZ_JABGCW010000004.1, from coordinate 205,003 downwards.
CCGGAGCCTCATCCCCTGGCTGAGCGCAGGCCGCGGACCCCGCTCGCCACCTGTCGCATGCCGGCCGGGAACCTGGGTCGAGCCCCAGGTCACCGGCAGACGACGAGTGGCTCGAGCGCCCGACGGCTCACGTGTCGACCACGTTCAGGGTGAGCGTCCCGGTGTCGTCTCCGAACTCGACGAGCAGGCCGTCACCTCGTGCAGTCCGGTAGGCGCCCGATCCTCCGGTGACGGCGAACACCTTCTCCGGTGGCGGCGCGTTCAAGAACGCGAAGGTGATGCTGTCCTGGTCACCCAACGTGACGATCCCGGTGCAGTTGGCGCGGGGGGTCGCGTCGATGACGACGCAGGTCCCGGCCATGCCACCGACCCGCTCGCCGGCCTGGAGGAGGACGTCGTCGAAGACGATCACGTCCGCGGCCGAGAGGCCCGGCTCCCCGAGGTCGACGAGGGTGAACGGGCTGAACTCGACGTCGAACCGCAGGGTGTTCTCGTGGCCGTGAGCCGCACCGGGATCGTCGGCGCCGGCGCTGGCCACGGCCCCCGGGAGGAGGAGTGCCGAGGCGGCCACCACGGTCCCGACTGCCACGACGCGTCGCGTGCGTTGCATGTTGTCCTCCTCGCCAGGGGCTCTCTGTCGCCTCAGCCGCAGGGCTTGCACGGACAGGGGAGGCTCCTCGGGACGTCGGCGCGGAGTCAACGACCGCAGCGCTCACCCTCGCGGACACAGCGCGCCGGTGACGGCTCGCACCTGCCCGCCGCCGCCGGAGGATCGGCTCGAGGCAGCGCGGCACCCCGGATGGGTCAGCCGAACCCGAGGACGGTTCCGTTCGAGCACCGCCCAGCCCGCGGATCCTCTGAGCAGGTCGCTCCGGGACACCCGGCTCAGGAGCAGCACTGTCGGGCAATGCACGGTGGACGGCTCGGCCGCTCAGGGCCACGACCTTCGTCCAGGCTCGGGCCGGCCCACCTGCAACGGCATCGTCGCGCCCGTACTCGTGACCTCGCCCGGGGTGACCTGCGAGGCGCCCAGCTGTCCGACTGGCCGCTCTCCTCGGCCACCCTCCCCGCAGCGGACGACTCCCGGTCCGGCGTCGGACCGGGCCACCTCGCCGGTCGCCAACGCTGATCGCCCCAGCCGAGTGGGCTCCGCCGGCCGCGGCGCCGTCATCGGAGGCGGCGCCTCCGTTCCTCCTGGGAGGAGCCGGGAGCCCCTAGGTTCGGCCGGGTGACTCCGCAGTTGTTCGCCTACCTCAGCTACCGCGACGCCCCGGCCGCACTCGACTGGCTGGCCGCGATCGGCTTCTCGGAGGTGCGGCGCCAGCAGGGGCAGGACGGGCAGGTGACGCACGCCGAGGTCCGCTGGGGGGACGTCGCGCTGCAGGTGAGCAGTGACGACGCCGACTACCAGGTGCCGCCGCTCGTCGGGCGGTCCACGGGACGCGGGCTCTACCTGCGCGTCGAGGACGTCGACGGGGTGTTCGACCGGGCCGTCGCCGCCGGCGCCCGGCCGGTGATCCCGCCGGGGAACACTCCCTTCCACACCCGGCGGGCCCGGGTCCTGGACCCCGGCGGTCAGGAGTGGAGCTTCGGGACCTACGAGCCCGGCGTCTCCTGGTAGGCGGCGGAGGAGCCGGGCTCGACCGCTGCGCGGGAGGTCACCGCTGACCACCGCTGCCGTCACCGCCGCCGTCCGGCTCCTGCCGGTGCCGGATCGGCCGAACGGCGCCCACTCGACCGAGCTCGCACCCTCCAAGCCGACCTGCCACACACACAGGCGGTCGGAACGGCCCGGACGGCCCTCCGTCCGGGGCGTTCCGCTGTCCGGATCGATCGTGCGCCCCCGTGACCCAGCGCCCGTCTATTGATGTTCGATAGATGTGCACCGATACTCGGTGCATGTCACCTGCCGTGCGGTCCGCCGCCGCCGTCGTCGCGCTCCTCGTCGTGGTCGCCCTCGGGGTCGCCGGCGTCGTGCTGGGAGAGGCCGACGACTCACCCGGCCTGCAGGGCCTGGGGGTCCTGCTGGTGATCGGTGCGGTCGTCGTCGGCGTGCGGGCCGCCCGCCGCGCCGGTAGCGGTGCAGCGGCCGCCGGCCGGGATCAGCGGAGCCGGTAGGAGCGGTACCCCCCGGAGGAGTGCACGTGCGGCGCGAGTCCGGGCTGTGCCCCGTCGCCCGCCGCGACGACGTCCTCGGCGCCCACGCCGAGCAGGGTGCGGGTCACCTGCTGGGTGCTGTCGAGCAGGTCGTCGAGGGCGCGGTCGAGGTGCGCGCCGGTGACCGCGACGACCGGGTCCTGCTCGTGCAGCGACTCGAGCACCGCGCGGCGCAGCAGCTCCTTGAGGAACGACGCCGTCACGCCGTCGGTGCCCTCGACGGCCCGCGTCACGTCGTCGTCGGTCAGCCGCAGGGGCACGTCCCGCCCGTAGAGCCGCAGCAGCTCCCGGCGGGCGGCGGCGTCGGGCAGGTCGACCTCCACGGCGACGTCGATGCGGCCCGGCCGCGCGGCCAGCGCCGGCTCGAGCAGGTCGGCGCGGTTGGTGGTGAGGACGAACAGCAGGTCGGCGTCCGGTGCCGCGCCGTCCATGGCGTCGAGCAGGTCGAACAGCACCGGGCTGCCACCGGGGCCGAAGGAGCGGTCGGCGGCCACGAGGTCGACGTCCTCGAGCACCACCACGGCCGGCTGCAGGTCGCGGGCGAGGTCGGCGACCGAGCCGACCAGGCCCAGCGAGCGGCCGGTGAGCAGCAGGCGGGAGTAGCCGTCCATGCGGCCCAGCAGGTAGCGGACGGTGTGCGTCTTGCCGGTGCCCGGCGGGCCGTAGAGCAGCAGCCCGCGCTTGAGGTGCTGCCCGGCGGCGCGCAGGCCGGCGCGGTGCTCGGCCACCCCGAGGGCGTGCCGCTCGACGCGGTCGAGCACGACGGGCGGCAGCACGACGTCGTCGCGCGCGAGGTCCGGCGGGTCGAGGAAGGCCAGCGCGACGCCGCCCATCGGTGTCGGGGTGACCTCGACGAGCCGGCCGCGGTAGACGTTGAGCTCCCGCCGCAGCCGGTCGAGCTCGGTCAGGACGGCCTGCGCCCGGTGCACCGGCAGCCCGGCCACCTCGAGACCGAGGGTCTCCCGGTGCTCCCCCGGCCCCTGCACCAGGACCACGTAGCGGCCGTCGTCGTCGGTGACCAGCAGCAGCGCCAGCCGCAGGCAGGCCAGCGTCGACCCCGGGCCGTTGGGCAGGTCGGCCACCGCGGGGGCGCCCAGCCGCACCGGGGGCAGCGCCTCGCCGGTCATCAGCTGCTGCAGGTCGATGCCGCCGTAGTGCGGCGGGAGGGCGACGCCGCGGACCTCCACGGTGCGTCCCGGCGCGGCACTCCAGGCGTCCAGCGCCGTCTGCAGGTTGACGTGCTCGAAGGGCGGCAGCTCCCGGGCCACCACCGACTGCTCGAGGCCCGCGGGGCCGAGCGCCTCCTGCACCAGCGCGACGACGTCGTCGCGCGCCCCCTGACCCGGCACGTGCAGCCAGTCGAGCAGAGCCCGCAGCCCCGCCGCGAACTCCCGGCTCTCGGCCCCCGACGCCCCTGAGGCACCCGACGACTCCACCGCGATCCCCCGCTCCCCGCCCGCCCGTGGCGGCGGAGCCTAGCGGCACCGGCCGCACCGGGAGGGACACCGTGCTGCCGGCCGCCTCCGGGGCCCGCGGAGCACCGAACTAGCGTGCGCGGCATGGAGACCACCGGGGTGCAGACCACCCGCGTCGGGGAGATCGAGCTGGCCTACGAGACGTTCGGCTCGGCGGAGGACACGCCGCTGCTGCTCGTCATGGGCCTGGCCACGCAGATGGTCGGCTGGCCCGACGAGTTCTGCCGCATGCTGGCCGACCGCGGCCACTTCGTCGTCCGGTTCGACAACCGCGACATCGGACTGTCCACCCACCTGCACGACGCCGGTGCGCCGGACGTGCTCGCCGTGATGGGCGGCGACCACTCGCGGGTCGCCTACCGCCTGGCCGACATGGCCGACGACACCGCCGGCCTGCTCGACGCCCTGGGCCTGGAGAGCGCCCACGTGGTCGGCGCCTCGATGGGCGGCATGATCGCCCAGGCGCTGGCCATCCGGTACCCGGAGAAGGTGCGCAGCCTGACCTCGATCATGTCGACGACGGGCGACCCCGCGGTCGGGTCGCCGGCCGAGGCCGCGTTGGGCGTCCTGCTCGCCCCGCCGGCCACCGACCGGGACAGCGCCCTGCAGCGCGCCGTCGACACCTACCGGGTCATCGGCTCCCCCGGCTTCGAGTTCGACGAGGCCGGCCTGCGCGAGCGGGCCGGGCTGTCCTTCGACCGCGCCCACGACCCCGCCGGCGTGGCCCGCCAGCTGGCCGCGATCCTCGCCAGCCCCGACCGGACCGCCGACCTCGCGCGGGTCGGCGTCCCGACGCTGGTGATCCACGGCGAGCAGGACGCGCTGGTCAACGTCTCGGGCGGCCGCGCCACCGCGGCGGCGATCCCCGGCGCCGAGCTGCTCGTCGTCGACGGGATGGGCCACGACCTGCCCCGCGCGGTGTGGCCGCAGCTGGTCGAGCGGATCACCGCGCTCGTCGGCCGGGTCGAGCGGGCCTGAGCAGGACCCGGGGCCCCGCGCGCGGGGCCCCGGGACGCCTCAGCTGGTGAGCATGCCGCCCTCGACCGGGATCGTGGTCCCGGTGACGTAGCCGCCGGCGTCGCTGACCAGGAAGACCAGCGCCGCGGCCAGCTCCTCGGGGTCCCCGGCCCGCCCGACGAGCACCCGGCTCATCTGCTGGTCGAGGTAGCCCTCGGGGTACTGGTCGGTCATCTCCGAGGCGAAGAACCCCGGCGCCAGGGCGTTGACCCGGATGCCCTTGCGACCGGTCCACTGCTGGGCGAGGTCGCGGGTCAGCCCGATCAGGCCGGCCTTGCTCGCCGCGTAGGCGGCCTGCGGCAGCCCGGCGGTGGTCAGCCCCAGGACGCTGGAGATGTTCACGATCGAGCTGCCCGGCTTCATCACCCGCCCGCAGGCCTGCGCCATCCAGTAGCAGCCGTTGAGGTTGACGTCGATGACCGCCCGGAACTCCTCGGGCTTCTCGCGCGTGGCCGGGGCCGCGGTGCCGATGCCGGCGTTGTTGACCAGGACGTCGACCCGGCCGAACTCGGCCATGGCGGCGTCGACCAGCGCCTGGCAGTCCTCGACCTTCGCGACGTCGGTGCGCACCGTGATCGCGCGCCGCCCGGCGGCCTCGACGGCCTCCTTCGTGGCGGCCATCCGGTCCTCGCGCCGCGCGCCCAGCGCCACGTCGGCACCGGCCTCGGCCAGCGCCCGGGCGAACACCACGCCCAGTCCCGAGGACGCACCCGTCACGACGGCCACCTTCCCGTCGAGCCGGAACATGTCCAGGATCGTCCTGTCCGCCACCGTGGTCTCCTCTCACGTGCCCGAACCGTCACCCGGACCGTATCCGCGCTGTGCGGTAGATCACCGGGCGGGCGGGTAGGGGACCCCGGCGGACAGCCGGTCCGACACGGAGGAGGTACGTCGATGGCGGCGCAGACACCACCGGGCACGCCCCTGTGGCGGCAGGCGTTCGACGCCGCCGAGAAGCGGGTCACCCCCCACGCCGAGAGCCTGGTGCGCACGCCGTACTTCGCCACCGGCGTCGGGCTCCTGCGGCGTGCGCAGAACGTCGCCAAGGACACCGCCCGCGGCGTGTCCGCGCGCGCCTGGCACCTGGTCAACCTGCCCGCGGGCACCGACCTCGCCCGGCTGCGTGCCCAGGTCGGCGCGCTGGACCGCGAGGTCCGGCGGCTGACCGTCCAACTCGAGACCGAACGCCGCCGTCCCCCCACGGCGGACGCCACCACGGAGGAGACCGATGCCGACGGTGCCCAGCCCGCAAGCGGTCCTCGACCGCGTCCGGCGCGACGTGGAGCGCAACGCCCTCCGCGCTCGTAACGGGATCAAGCTCGTCGCCGGCGTCGACCGGCCCGGCGTCGGGCTCACCCCCAAGGACGTCGTCTGGGAGCGCGGCCGCACGCAGCTGTGGCACTACCGCAGCGACAAGGTGAAGTACTCACCGCCGCTGCTCATCGTGTTCAGCCTGATCAGCCGCAGCTACATCCTCGACCTGACGCCGGGCAACAGCTTCATCGAGCAGCTGCTCGACGCGGGCTTCGACGTCTACATGGTCGACTGGGGCGAGCCCGACGAGCGCGACGCCGAGAACCGGCTCGAGGACTACGTCGACGACTACATCCCGGCGGCGATCGACCGGGTGCGGGAGATCTCCGGTGCCGACGAGGTCAACCTCTTCGGCTACTGCTTCGGCGGCGACCTGTCGCTGCTGTACGCCGCGCACCACCCCGACGCGCCCGTCCGCAGCCTCAGCGTGCTGGCCACCCCGGTCGACTTCACGAAGATGGGGCCGATGTCCGACATCTTCCGCAGCGGCGGGATGGAGGTCGACGACGTCATCGACGAGAACGGCAACGTGCCCCCGCGCGTGGTCGTCCAGGGCTTCCGCACACTCACGCCCACCGCCGAGGTCACCCGCTACGTGACGCTGTGGGAGCGGCTCTGGAACGACGAGTACGTGTCGGCCTACTCGGCGATGACCGGCTGGTCCGACGACCACATCCCGTTCGCCGGCGCCGCCGCACGCGAGACGGTGCAGATGCTGGTGCGGGACAACGGGATGGTCACCGACCGGCTGACCGTGGGCGGGGACCGGGTGCACCTGTCCGACATCCGGCTGCCGTTCCTCACGGTGCGGGCCGACCGCGACCACATCGTGCCGCCCGACGCGACCGCGCCGCTGATCGACCTGGTCGGCTCGGAGGACAAGCACGAGCTGCGGCTCGCGGCCGGTCACATGGGCCTCGTGGTCGGCAAGACGGCGGCCAAGACGACCGTGCCGGAGATCATCGGGTTCCTGCGCAAGCGCAGCGACGAGAGCGCGCCCGGCCCCGCCGCCGGGCAGGAGGAGGAGTGACCGTGGACGTCGTCGAGCTCGGGACGGCGCACAGCGACGCGCTGGTGCGCTTCTTCCAGGGCCTGCCCGAGGGGGACCTGACCTTCATCGAGGAGCAGGTCACCGATCCCGACGTCGTCCGCTCCTGGGCCACCGGCTCGGGCGGGGCGAAGCGCTGGGTCGCCCTCGACGGCGAGGAGGTCGCCGGCTACGTGGCGGTGCGGCGGCTGACCGGCTGGTCGGCGCACGTCGGCGAGGTGCGCCTGGTCGTCTCCCCCACCCGGCGCGGCACGGGCCTGGGCCGGCAGCTGGCCCGCCACGCGCTGGTGGCGGCGGTCGGCGACGGGCTGGCGAAGCTGGTCGTGGAGGTCGTCGCCGAGCAGGGCGCGGCCCTGGCGCTGTTCACCGACCTCGGCTTCACCGGGGAGGCGCTGCTGCGCGACCAGGTCCGCGACCGGGAGGGGAACCTGCGCGACCTCATGGTGCTGGCCCACCACGTCGACGACACCTGGGCCGGCATGGCCACCGTCGGCCTGTCGGACGCCCTCGGCGAGGACGTCTAGCCGGGCGTCTCCGTCACGCGGCCCCCGTCGACGGCGATCCGCCGCGTGGTGGCGACCGCCTCGAGCATCCGGCGGTCGTGGGTGACCAGCAGCAGCGTGCCCGGGTAGGCGGCCAGCGCCGACTCCAGCTGCTCGATGGCCGGCAGGTCGAGGTGGTTGGTCGGCTCGTCGAGCACCAGCACGTTCACCCCGCGCGCCTGCAGCAGCGCCAGGGCCGCGCGGGTGCGCTCCCCCGGCGACAGCGTGGCCGCGGACCGCACCACGTGCTCGGCGGTCAGCCCGAACTTGGCCAGCAGGGTGCGCACCTCGGCGGTGGGCCGGTCGGGCACCTCCGCGCCGAAGGCGTCGATCAGCTGCCGGTCGCCGGTGAACAGCCCGCGGGCCTGGTCGACCTCGCCCAGCCGGACCGACGGGCCGAGCGAGGCGGCCCCGGCGTCCAGCGGCACGCGGCCGAGCAGTGCGCCGAGCAGCGTCGTCTTGCCCGAGCCGTTCGGCCCGGTGATGGCCAGCCGGTCGCCCCAGTCGACCTGCAGGCTCACCGGCCCGAGGGTGAAGTCCCCGCGGCGGACGACGGCGTCGCGCAGCGTGGCGACGACGGCCCCGGCGCGCGGCGCGGCGGCGATGGTCATCCGCAGCTCCCACTCCTTGCGGGGCTCCTCGACCACCTCCAGCCGCTCGATGCGCCGCTCGGTCTGCTTGGCCTTGGCGCCCTGCTTCTCCGCCGTCGACCGGTTGTGCGCCTTGATGTGCTTGTCGGGGTCCTTCTGCTTCTTCACCGCGTCGCGCACGCCCTTGGCCAGCCAGTTGCGCTGCATCCGCGCGCGGGCCTCCAGCTCGGCCTTCGTCTCCGCGAACTCCTCGTACTCCTCGCGCGCGTGCCGGCGGGCCACCTCGCGCTCGGTCAGGTAGGCCTCGTAGCCGCCGTCGACGACGCGGACCAGCTGCTGGGCCAGGTCGAGCTCGACGACGCGGGTGACCGTGCGGGCCAGGAACTCGCGGTCGTGGCTGACCACGACGATGCCGCTGCGGGTGCCGGCGACGAAGGCCTCCAGCTGCTCCAGGCCGGTCAGGTCGAGGTCGTTGGTGGGCTCGTCGAGGAGCAGCACGTCGTAGCGGGACAGCAGCAGCGCGGCCAGCCCCACGCGCGCGGCCTGCCCACCGGACAGCGCGGGCATCGCCGCGTCCGGCGCGACCCCGGGGGCGACCTCGGCGAGCACCAGCTCGAGCCGTTCGTCGAGGTCGGCGCCGCCGAGGGACAGCCAGCGCTCCAGCGCCTCGGCGTAGGTGTCGTCGGCGCCGGGACGGCCCTCGGTGAGGTCGGCGGTGGCGGCGTCGAGGGCGGCCTGGGCGGCGGTCACGCCGGTGCGGCGGGCCAGCGCGGCGGCCACGGTCTCGCCCGCGCGCCGCTCGAGCTCCTGCGGCAGGGAGCCGATGGTCGCCGTCGGCGGACTGAGGACGATCGAGCCGGAGCCCACCGGCAGCTCGCCGGCCAGCGTGCGCAGCAGGGTGGACTTGCCGGCCCCGTTGACGCCGACCAGGCCGACGACGTCACCGGGCGCGACGACCAGGTCGAGGCCGGAGAAGAGGACGCGGGCACCGTGGCCGGCGGCCAGGCCGCGCGCGACGAGGGTGGCGCTCATGGAGGTGCTCCCGGGGGGACGGAACGGTCACGGTCGACGTCGTCTCCGGCTCACAGCACGGGACGACGGTAGCGCGCGCACCGGTCAGCCGTCGCGCGACATCTCGTCCTCGGGCTCGTCGTCCTCGGCGGCGAGGACCTCGTCGGCCATCTGGTCGAGCATCCCCTCGAGCGCGAGGTCCTCGTCGTCCCCGGGCCGCCGGCGCACCAGCCAGGGCTGCAGGTGGTCGTAGCCGCGCACCGACACGCGCCGCAGGGGCCGCACGCGGTACCCCGGCACGCCGCGCAGCCGCCGGGCCAGCTCGCGGTCGACCAGCACCGTCCCGGCGTGCGCGACCGACGTCAGCCGGCTGGCCAGGTTGACCACCGGTGAGTAGACGTCGCCGAGCCGGGTGAGCACCGTGCCGTAGGCGGCGCCCACCCGCAGCGGCGGCCGGTCGGCGGCGGCCCAGGCCTCCGACAGGGTCAGCCCGATCTCGACCGCGTCGACGGCCGCGGCCGCGGTGTAGAGGACGCCGTCGCCGACGGTCTTGACCACCCGGCCGTGCGAGCGGGCGATGACCTCGCTCGCGGTCGCCTCGAAGGCCTCGACCATCGCGCCGAGCTCGCGGCCGCCCATGCCCCGTGACCGGGTGGTGTAGCCGACCAGGTCGGCGAAGCCGACGGCGAGCTCGCGGCGGTCCCCGGGCTCCCCGGACGAGGTGAGCCGGTCGATGTTGGCCGTGAGGTGCCGGCGCCACACGTAGTCCTGCGTGCGCGCCAGCAGCGGCACCAGGACCTCGGCCGCGGCGACCGGGTCGACGGCGTCGGGGCCGTGCTCGCGGGCCTGCCGGAGGAGGCCCTCGGCCAGCAGGTCGGTCTGCCAGTCGGCCAGCCGCGACAGCGCCTGACCGGTCACCCGGGCGATCGAGGCCTCGGTGTCGGGGTCGACGAAGCCGGAGTCGATCAGCGCCGAGAGGGTCGCCAGCGCCCCGACGTCGGCCAGGGTGAAGGCGCGGTCGTCGTCGGCGACGTCGGGGAAGCCCAGCGCGCGCCACAGCCGCTGGGTGCGCTCGGGCGGCATGCCGGCCGCGGCGGCCACCTCCAGCCGGGTCAGCCGGCGCGGCCCGCCGAGCAGCAGCCGCTCCAGCGCCTCGCGCACGGCGGAGCGGTCGGCGTCTCCCGGCTGGGGTCCGGCGGGGTCCACGACGGGTCCCGGGTCAGCCCGTCGCGGGGACGACGGGCACGGCGCACCCCGAGCGGCGCGGACCGGCGCCGGCCGCCCGGTCGACCGCCCGCGGGGAGGACTCCGGGCCGCCGGCCGCGGCCACCACCGTCCGACAGTCGCTCACGGCGCGCACTGTAGTGATCGGGCCGGGCACCCGTGCCGCCGGTCACGCCCCGGCCTCGCCGGGAGGAGGCCGGGGAAACGGCAGGTGGACGGCGCGTTGCCGGCCCCGGACGGGGCGGCGCGCCGCAGGCCGGACCCTCGGCACTGCGGGCCGCGTACGCCAGGATGACGGCTGCACGGGGGGACCGACGGCGAGGAGGAGCGATGACCAGCGCGACTGCCGGGCGCACGGAGCCCGTGCGGGTCGAGGTGTCCGGTCTGAGCAAGACGTTCGGGACCGTGCGGGCGGTGTCCGACCTCGGTTTCACCGTGGAACCCGGTTCGGTGACCGGCTTCCTCGGGCCGAACGGCGCGGGCAAGACGACGACCCTGCGGATGGTGCTCGGCCTCATCTCCCCCGATGCCGGCAGCGCGACCTTCGACGGCGTCCCGTACGCGGCCCTGCGCGAGCCGGTGCGCACCGTCGGCGCCGTCCTCGAGACCGCCTTCCACCCGGCCCGCTCCGGCCGCGACCACCTGCGCGTGTACTGCCGCGCCGCGGGCCTGCCGGTCACCCGCGCCGACGAGGTGCTCGACCAGGTGGGGCTCACCGGCGCCGGGAAGCGCCGGGCCGGCGGCTACTCCCTCGGGATGCGGCAGCGGCTGGCACTGGCCACCGCGCTGCTGGGCGACCCGCCGGTGCTGGTCCTCGACGAGCCGGCCAACGGCCTGGACCCCGAGGGCATCCTCTGGCTGCGCGGCTTCCTGCGGCACCTGGCCCACGACGAGGGCCGCACCGTCCTGGTCTCCAGCCACCTGCTGTCGGAGGTCGAGCAGACCGCCGACCGCGTCGTGATCGTCGGCGCCGGCCGGCTCGTGCGGCAGGGCTCGATCGCCGAGCTGCGCGAGGGCGCCTCCGGCGGCAGCGTGCTCGCCCGCAGCCCCGAGGCCGACCGGCTGGCCGCCGTGCTCACCGACGCGGGCATCTCCGCCGCCCGCGGCGACGACGGCCTGGTCACCTCCACCGACACGACGCCGGCCGACGTCGGCGCCCGCGCCTTCGCCGCCGGGATCGAGCTGCACGAGCTGCGGGCCGAGGCCACCGGCCTCGAGGACCTCTACTTCCGGCTCACCGCCGGCCAGGAGCAGTTCGCGGCGGGCACGACCGCGCCGGGCGCGACCGCCGCGACGCCCGAGGGGGCACTGCGATGACCGCACTCGTCCGCGCCGAGTGGACCAAGCTGTTCACCACCCGCGTGTGGATCGGCCTGCTGCTGGGCGCCTGCCTGATGGCCGGTGGCTTCGCCGCCCTGTTCACCGGCCTGGCCGGCGTCGAGCAGAACGGCCAGCCGGGGCTGCCGGCGGTGGGCACGCCGCAGTACGAGGAGGTCGTCTTCTCCGTCGCGGCCAACGCCAGCGTGCTGTTCCTCATCCTCGGCATCATCGGGATGACCCAGGAGTACCGGCACCGGACCGCCACGCCGACGTTCCTCACCACGCCGCGCCGCGGCCGCGTGGTCACCGGGAAGCTGCTCGCCTACGCCGCCGCCGCGGTGCCGTTCGCGCTGCTCGTGCTCGCGGTGACGGTCGTCGTGGTCCTGGTCTACGCGGGGGCCCGGGGAGGGGCGCCGTCGCTGGACGCCGACAACCTGCAGACGCTGGCCGCGGCCGGACTGGTGCTCGTCGTCTTCGCCGTCATCGGCGTGGGCATCGGCGCGCTGCTGCGCAACCAGGTCGGCGCGATCGTCGGCGCGCTGGTCTACCTCTACGTGGCCGAACCGATCATCTCCTCGATCGGCGCGATCCAGGGTGCCTACAAGTGGCTGCCCGGAGGCGCGGTGCAGGCCATCACCTCCGACTTCCAGGCGCCGGACCTCCTCGAGCCCTGGCAGGGCGCTCTGCTGCTGCTCGGTTACGGTCTGCTGGCGGCGCTGCTCGGCACCTTCCTCGCCGTCCGCCGCGACGTCGGCTGAGCCCCTGCCGGCACGCCTGCACGACTCCCCCCGCACCCAGGAGGGCCCCTGCATGACCATGCCGACGACACCCGCGACGCTCCCCCCGACGACGCGCATGACCGTCCCGCGGCTCGCCCGGCTCGTGACCGACGCCGACACCGACGCCGTGCGGGCCGCCGTCGCCGGCGCCCCCCGGCTGCTGGCCGGCACGGTGGAGCGCGCCGGGGACGACGGGTGGACGCCGCTGCACCTCGCCGTCGCGCAGGGCCGCGAGGACGTCGTCCGCGTGCTCGTGGACGCCGGCGCGGACCTGGGCGCGCGCACCGGGTCGGGCCGGACGCCGCTGCACGTGGCCGTGGAGCACGCACCGCACCTCGTCGGCGTGCTCACCGGCCTGGGCGCCGCGGTCGACGCGCCGGCCGCCGCCCATCTCGACGACGCCGACCGGCTGGCCGCCGAACTCGACGGCGGCGCACCGCTGCGCGACCCCGCCCACGGCTGGGACCTGCTCACCGTCGCCGCGGCCGGCGGCGCCGCCGGCACCGTGCGCCTGCTGCTCGACCGCGGCGCCGATCCGGACGGCGGCGCGCTGGCCGCCGCGGCCGGGGCCTGCCGGCCGGACCTGGTGCGCGTGCTGCTCGGCGCCGGTGCCACCGTCGGGCGCCGCGACCCCGACACCGGCCGCACACCGCTGCACGAGGCCGTCGCAGCCGGTCCGGGCGGCGACGCGCCCGAGGTCGTGCGGCTCCTGCTCGCCGCCGGCGCCGACGTGGACGCCACCACCAGCGACGGCGCGAGCGCCCTGGACATCGGCCGGGTCGCCGCGGCCCGACACCGGCGCGACGCAGGTCAGGCCGGCACCCGGGACGCGCTCGTCGACCTGCTCGTGGCCGCCGGCGCCACCGACTGACCGGCCGGCCGGGACCACGGAGGGCCTGCTCCGCGCGGGTCCGGGGAACCGGACGGGCGTAGACTCCGACCCCGGTCCAGCGACGTCCACCGACGACGAAGAAGGCACTCGCCCCGTGTCACGCGACAACTCATCCCGGCCGTCCACCACCTCGTCCTCCTCCGCGGTGGCGGGCTTCGGCACCAACGAGTGGCTGGTCGAGGAGATGTACCAGCAGTACCTCGCCGATCCGTCCAGCGTGGACCAGGCCTGGCACGAGTTCTTCGCCGACTACCGGCCGGGCAGCCCGGTCGCCGCCAGCGACGACCGCGACGAGGCCCCCGCCCCTGCCCCGGCGTCCAACGGCGGCCCCGCCGGCGGCCCGTCCGACGGTGCGGCCCCGAAGCCGGCGCCGGCCCCGGTGGCCGCCGCGACCTCCCCCGAGCGCCCGGCCGTCGCCGACGCCGAGGGGTCGGCCACCCGGCCCAGCAGCCCCGCCGTCGCCCCCGGCACCCCGGAGCCCACGCCGCGCTCGACCCGTGTGCCCGAGCGCACCGACGCCACCGTCGTCGACCGGGCGGCCGACCGCGCCGACCAGAAGACGGCGGCCGCGCCCGCACCGAAGCCGGCCTCCCCGACGCCGGCCGCGGCCTCCTCCGACGGGCCGAAGCGGACGCCGCTGCGTGGTGCCGCCGCCAGCGTCGTGAAGAACATGAACGCCTCGCTCACCGTCCCGACGGCGACGAGCGTGCGCGCGGTGCCGGCCAAGCTGCTGGCCGACAACCGGATCGTCCTGAACAACCACCTGAAGCGCTCGCGCGGCGGCAAGGTCTCGTTCACGCACCTGATCGGCTACGCGCTGGTCCGGGCGCTCGACGACTTCCCGAACATGAACGCCGCGTTCGCCGAGGTCGACGGCAAGCCGACCCTCGTACAGCCCGAGCACGTCAACTTCGGCCTGGCCATCGACCTGCCCAAGTCCGACGGCTCCCGCTCGCTCGTCGTCGCCTCGATCAAGGGCGCCGAGCAGATGGACTTCGCCCAGTTCTGGGGCGCCTACGAGGACGTCATCCGCCGCGCCCGCGCCGGTAAGCTGACCCTCGAGGACTTCGCCGGCACCACGATCAGCCTGACCAACCCCGGCACGATCGGCACCGTCCACTCGGTGCCGCGGCTGACCGCCGGCCAGGGCGCGATCATCGGCGTCGGCGCCATGGAGTACCCCGCCGAGTTCCAGGGGATGAGCCCCGAGGCGCTGACCGAGCTCGGCATCTCGAAGATCATCACGCTGACCTCGACCTACGACCACCGGATCATCCAGGGCGCCGAGTCCGGCGACTTCCTGCGCCGGCTGCACGCGCTGCTGCTCGGCGAGGACGGCTTCTACGACGAGGTCTTCCGGTCGCTGCGCTGCCCCTACGAGCCGGTGCGCTGGATGCCCGACGTCCGGGTCAGCCGCGAGGGGGAGATCGACAAGGAAGCCCGGGTCATCGAGGTCATCGAGTCCTACCGGCGCAACGGCCACCTGCTGGCCGACACCGACCCGCTCGAGTTCAAGGTCCGCAGCCACCCCGACCTGGACATCCTCCAGCACGGGCTCACGCTGTGGGACCTCGACCGCACCTTCCCCGTCGGCGGCTTCGCCGGCGAGAAGGTCATGGCCCTGCGCGACATCCTCGGCGTGCTGCGCAACTCCTACTGCCGCACCGTCGGCGTGGAGTACATGCACATCACCGACCCGGAGGAGCGCGAGTGGCTCCAGTCGCGGGTCGAGGTCAAGGCCGAGCAGCCCGACCGGGAGAAGCAGAAGCACATCCTGGGCCGGCTCAACGCCGCCGAGGCGTTCGAGACCTTCCTGCAGACCAAGTACGTCGGCCAGAAGCGGTTCAGCCTCGAGGGCGGTGAGTCGCTGATCCCGGTCCTGGACGAGGTGCTCATCGCCGGCACCGACCACGGCCTCGACGAGGTCGCGATCGGCATGCCGCACCGCGGCCGGCTCAACGTGCTGGCCAACGTGCTCGGCAAGAGCTACGCCAAGATCTTCGGCGAGTTCGAGGGCAACATCGACCCCGGCACCGTCCAGGGCTCAGGCGACGTCAAGTACCACCTCGGCGCCGAGGGGACCTTCGAGAACCCGTTCCGCCCGGGCGCGCGGATCGACGTCTCGCTGGCCAGCAACCCCTCGCACCTGGAGACGGTCAACCCCGTCCTCGAGGGCGTCGTCCGCGCCAAGCAGGACATGATCGACAAGGGCGAGCAGGGCTTCACCGTCCTGCCGGTCCTGCTGCACGGTGACGCGGCGTTCGCCGGCCAGGGCGTCGTCCAGGAGACGCTGAACCTCTCCCAGCTGCGTGGCTACCGCACCGGCGGCACCGTGCACGTCGTCGTCAACAACCAGGTCGGCTTCACCACCAGCCCGGCGTCGTCCCGGTCGAGCCTCTACTCGACCGACGTCGCGCGGATGGTCAACGCACCGGTCTTCCACGTCAACGGCGACGACCCCGAGGCGTGCGTGCGGGTGGCCCGCCTGGCCGTGGAGTACCGGCAGGCGTTCAAGAAGGACGTCGTCATCGACCTGGTCTGCTACCGCCGCCGCGGGCACAACGAGGGCGACGACCCGTCGATGACCCAGCCGCTCATGTACGAGATCATCGACCGCAAGCGCTCGGTGCGGAAGCTCTACACCGAGGCGCTGGTCGGCCGCGGCGACATCACGCTGCAGGAGGCCGAGGAGGCCCTCAAGGACTACCGCGGGCAGCTCGAGCGGGCCTTCGCCGAGACGCACGACGTCACCGAGACCCCGAAGCCGCAGCCGGCCATGGACCAGCCGGCGCAGCAGGCGACCGTCGCCACCGCCGTCTCGGCCGAGGTGATGAAGGCGATCGGCGACGCGCACGTCTCGCTGCCGGAGGACTTCACCGCGCACCCGAAGCTCAAGCGGATGCTCGAGCGGCGCGCGGCGATGGTCAGCGAGGGCGGCATCGACTGGTCGATGGGCGAACTGCTGGCCTTCGGGTCGCTGCTCATGCAGGGCGTCCCCGTGCGACTGGCCGGCCAGGACTCCCGGCGCGGCACGTTCGTGCAGCGGCACGCGGTCCTCATCGACCGGGAGACCGCCGCCGAGTACACGCCGCTGGCCCACCTGTCCGGGGACCAGGCGAAGTTCTTCGTCTACGACTCGCTGCTCAGCGAGTACGCCGCGCTCGGCTTCGAGTACGGCTACTCGGTGGCCGACCCCAAGGCGCTGGTCCTCTGGGAGGCCCAGTTCGGCGACTTCGTCAACGGCGCGCAGATGCTCATCGACGAGTTCATCTCCTCCGGCGAGGCCAAGTGGGGCCAGCGCTCGGGCGTGGTGCTGCTCCTGCCGCACGGCCTCGAGGGCCAGGGCCCGGACCACTCCAGCGGCCGCATCGAGCGGTTCCTGCAGCTGTCGGCGGAGAACAACATCACCGTCGCCAACTGCTCGACGCCGGGGAACTACTTCCACCTGCTGCGCCGGCAGGCGCTCTCCGACGTGCACCGGCCGCTGGTCGTGTTCACGCCGAAGTCGCTCCTGCGGGCCAAGGCCGCGGTGAGCCCGGTCGCGGACTTCACCGACGAGGGGTTCCGTCCGGTGCTCGCCGACCCGGGCGTGGGCGGCGAGCCGCTCGACGACGCCGCGGTGCGCCGGGTCCTGCTGTGCAGCGGCAAGGTCTCCTACGACCTGCTCGCCCAGCGGGAGAGCGAGGGCCGCGCCGACACCGCCGTCCTGCGGGTCGAGCAGCTCTACCCGCTGCCGACCGAGCAGCTGCGCACGGCCCTCGACCGCTACCCCCACGCGAAGGACCTCGTCTGGGTGCAGGAGGAGCCGGCCAACATGGGCGCCTGGCAGTTCATGGCCTGCAACCTGCCCGAGCACCTCGACGGCCGGACGCTGCGGCGGGTCAGCCGGAAGGCCTCGGCCAGCCCGGCGGTCGGCTCGGCCAAGGTGCACGAGGTCGAGCAGAAGGAGCTCGTCGCCCAGGCCTTCGCCGACTGAACACGGCCGTGTACTTCACCGATCGCGGTCTGGAGGAGCTGGCCGACCGGCGGGGCGGGGAGCAGGTCACCCTCGCGTGGCTGGCCGACCAGCTGCAGGCCTTCGTCGACCAGCACCCCGACTTCGAGGTGCCGATCGAACGGCTGGCCACCTGGCTGGCGCGCGGCGGCACCGACGACGTCGACGACGAGGACTGACACCGAGGAGCGAGGCCGCCGGCCGACCCGCGTCCGGAGCGCCTCCCCCGCTCCCGGCGCGGGGGGCGGGACGCTGCGGACGTGCTCGGTCACTCGCACGCCCTCTCCGGTCTCGCGGCAGGCGCGGCGACCCTGCCCTGGGCGCCCGTCGAGGGCACCGTCGCCCAGGTCGCGTGGGTCGCCGCCGTCGGCGGGTTCGCCATGCTGCCCGACCTCGACCACAGCGGCTCCACGGTCTCGGACATGTGGGGGCCGGTGACCGACGTGCCCTCCGGGGCGATCGGCCGGATCGCCGGCGGGCACCGCTGGGGCACCCACGACGCGGTCCTCGCACCGCTGGCCTTCGGGGCGCTGGCCCTCGCCGCGGCCGACCTGTTCTGGTCCAGTCTCGTGGTGATGGCCCTGGGGATCGGGCTGGCGCTGCGGGCGCTGCACTTCGTCATCCCCGGCCGCGCGGAGAACACCGTCGTCGGCAACCTGCTGCTCTCCTTCGGCGGGGCGTGGCTGCTGCTCGACCACTCCCCGCAGCCGACGTGGCTGCCCTTCGCGGTCGGGCTCGGCGTCCTCACGCACGTCGCCGGCGACCTGATCACCAAGCAGGGCGTGCCGGTGCCGGTGCTGTGGCTGGCCCGGCGCAAGCGGATCGCCCTCACGCCGATGCGCACCGGCACCACGCTGGAGAAGGCGGTGCTCGCGCCGCTGTTCCTCGGCGTCGCGGTCTGGTTCGTCTACGCCAACACCGGCGCCCGCCAGGCGCTGGACCCCTACCTGCAGGGCCTGCTCAGCCTCGGATAGGGCCCGGCGGCGCTAGCGTGCGCGGACGATGACCGAGGTCCGCTCCGCGCCCCGCTGGTGGCTGCCGATGCTGCGCGCCGTCCCGCGCGTGGTGGCCGCCGCGCTGTGGACCGCCGTGGACAGCGCGCGGCCCCCGTGGCGGCCGCGGCGGCGGCTCTGGGACCGGGCGCTGCTCGCCGTCGCGCTGTTCTACGGCGTGGTCGTCGTGGGCACCGCGTCGGGGACCGCCGCGTCGGTGCGGTTGACCAGCGGGCTCTACCTGCTCTGCGCCGCCCCCGTGGCCGCCGGGCTGGTGCTCGCCGTCCGCCGTCCGCTGGACGGGTGGCGGCTGTCCCTGCTGGGTCTCGTCCTGACCGGCTACGTGCTCGTTCCTCCCCCCGCACCGGCGCCCGTGCTGGAGGGCTGGCAGTGGCTGCTCTGGTGCCCGGTCCTGCTGGCCGCGGCGTGGGCCTCGCCCCGCCGGGTCGCCGTCGGCGTGGCGGTGGTGTCGCTGGCGCTCCTGGTCGTGCTCGGCACGACCACTCCGTCGCCGGTGGACCTGCGGTACTCCCTGCCGATCTCCGTCATCGGCGTCCTGGCGCCGCTGGTGGTCGGCGGCAGCCTCGGCGCCCGGTGGGACGCCCGCCGCGCGCTGGAGGCCGAGCAGGCCCGGACGGCGGAGGCGCAGGCCGCCCGCGGTGCGCTGGCCGAGCGGGCGCGGATCGCCCGCGAGATGCACGACGTCGTCGCCCACCACCTGTCGCTGATCGCCGTCCGCTGCGAGACCGCGCCCTACCGGCTCGCGCCCCTCGACGAGCGGGCGGGCGCCGAGCTCGCCGAGGTGGCCGGCACCGCGCGCTCGGCGCTCACCGAGCTGCAGCGGCTGCTCGGCGTCCTGCGCGCGGAGGACCAGTCCGCGGAGCGCGCTCCGCAGCCGGGGACGGCCGACCTGGCCGAGCTGTTCGCCGGCGTCCGGGCGGCGGGGACCGACCTGCAGGTCTCGGTCGAGGACGTCGACCTGCCCGACACCCTCGGCCTGACCGTGTACCGGATCGTCCAGCAGGCGGTGTCCAACGCCGCGCAGCACGCCCCCGGGGCGCCGGTGCGGGTGACGGTGGGCCGCGCGGACGGCGTCCTGCGGGTGGAGGTCGTCAACGGCCCGGGCCGCGCGCCGGGCACCCCGGGGGCCGGGACCGGGCTGGCCGGGATGCGCGAGCGGGCCGAGCTGCACGGCGGCCGGCTGACCGCCGGCCCGACCCCCGGGGCCGGGTACCGGGTGCTCGCCGAGCTGCCGCTGGCGCCGGTGGCGCCGTGATCCGGGTCGTGCTGGTCGACGACCAGGAGATGGTCCGGGAGGGCTTCGCCGCGCTGCTCGGCGCCCAGCCCGACATCGAGGTGGTCGGCGCGGCCGGCGACGGCGCGGCCGCGCTGCGCACCCACGCCGAGCTGGTCGCGACCGGCCGCGCTCCCGACGTCGTCCTCATGGACGTCCGGATGCCGGTGCTCGACGGGCTGGAGGCCACGCGGACCCTGCTGGCCGGCGAGGGTCCGCACCCGCGGGTGCTCGTGCTGACCACCTTCGACCTCGACGACTACGTCTACGACGCGCTGCGCGCCGGGGCGAGCGGCTTCCTGCTCAAGCACGCGCCGGCCGCGGAGCTGCTGCACGCGGTCCGGGTGGTCGCCGCGGGCGACGCGCTGCTCGCCCCCGCCGTCACCCGCCGGCTGATCGCCGACTTCGTCGCCGCCCGCCCCGCGCCCCCGGCCCCGACCCGGCCGCAGGTGCTCGCGGCGCTCACCGAGCGGGAGGCCGAGGTGCTCGGGCTGGTGGCGCGCGGGCTGTCGAACACCGAGATCGCCGCACACCTGGTGCTCGCCGAGCAGACGGTGAAGACGCACGTGAGCCGCGTCCTCACCAAGCTGGGGCTGCGCGACCGGGCGCAGGCTGTGGTACTGGCGTACGAGACGGGACTGGTCGCACCGGGCTCCTGAGTACCCCGGTAGCACCCGCAGGACGGCTCCCCGGGTTGACGATCCGGCGGGCCGACCTGCCTAGCGTCGGGCAGCGTGAGAAACCGCTGGGGAGCCTCGTTCCTGCTGGTCAGCGCCCTGTGGGCGGCGTCGGCGCAGCCGTCGGAGGCGGCCGTGCCCGGACCCGTGCGGCTGGACGCGGCCTGTGCCGCGGACCTGGCCGCGCGGCTCGGCGACGGCGCGGTGCTCGGCTGCGACCCGGCCGGCCGCGGCCTGGCCGTCGTCGTCCTCGGCGACCTCGCGACCGCCGCGCACGTGGCCGTCCTGGTGCCCGGCTCCGACGTCGACCTGGCCCGGCTGCACGACCCGGAGCACCCGCAGCGGCGGCCGTTCGGCTGGGCGCAGGCGCTGGCCGGCGCCGGCGGTGCCGACCTCGCCGTCGTCGTCTGGGTCGGGTACGTGACGCCGGACGGGCTGGGGGTCGACGCCGCGAGCGGGCGGCTGGCCCGCGCCGGGGCGGCCGCGCTGGTCCGCTTCGTGGACGACCTGCGCACCGGCGCGCACGTCACGGTGGTGGGGCACAGCTACGGCGCGGTGGTGACCGCGCTGGCCGCGCGGGACCTGGCCGCCGACGACCTCGTCCTGCTGGCCGGCCCCGGCGCGCGGGCCGGGTCCGCCGGCGAGCTCGGCGGCGGTGCCCGGGTGTGGGCCGGGACCGCCGAGGACGACTGGATCCGCCGGGTGCCGGACGTGCGCGTCGGCGACCTCGGGCACGGCGCCGACCCGGCCGGTCCGGACTTCGGCGCGCGGTCCGTCCCGGTCGACGGCGTCGTAGGGCACGACGGCTACCTCGCGCCCGGCACCGCGTCGCTCGAGGCCGTGGCCGCCGTCGCCACCGGCCGTGCCGGGGAGGTCGCGGCGTGACCCGGGACCGCGGCGTCGACGCGCTGCGCGGCCTGGCGCTGGCCGGCGTCGTCGCCGGGCACTGGCTGGTCACCGCGCCGGGGGCGCCCGGGGCCGTGGACGGACGGGTGGCCACGGGCAGCCCGTTGCGGGAGCTGCCCGCCCTCGCCCCGGTGAGCTGGCTGCTGCAGACGCTGGCGGTGTTCTTCCTCGTGGCCGGCTGGGCCGCCGCCCGCGGCACCGGCGGGCCCCCGTGGACGGCGTGGTCGCGGCGCCTCGCGGTGCCGGTCGGCGCTCTCCTCGCCGGGGTCGCGGCGCTGGCGACCGCGCTGGCCGTGACGGGGGCGCCGCAGGGCGTCGTCCGCACGGTCGTGGTCCTGTCGCTGCGGCCGCTGTGGTTCCTCGGCGTGTACCTGGTGCTCTCGCTGGCCACGCCGCTGCTCGTGCGGCTCGACGCCCGCCTCGGCCCGGCCGCCGCGGCGGTCCCGCTCGGGCTCGCGCTGGCCGGTCCGCTGCTCCCGGCGGGCACCGCGGCGACCGTCGGGACGACGCTGGCCGCCTGGTGGGTGCCGTGGCAGCTCGGCGTCGCGACGGCCCGCCGGCCGCTGGACCGCGGGACGTGCGTCGCCCTGCTCGCGGGCGGGACGGCGGCGGTGCTGCTGCTGGTCGAGGTCGCCGGGCTGCCCGCGACCGCCGTCGGGGTGCCGGGCGCCGCGGCGTCCAACCTCGACCCGCCCTCGGCCGCGACGCTGGCCCTCGGCCTGGCGCAGGCCGGCGCGGCGGGGCTGCTGCTGCCGCGGCTGCGCCGGGCGACGGGACCGCTGCCGGGCGCCGCGGTGCGGCTGGGCCGGTCGGCCCTCCCGGTGTTCCTGCTGCACCAGCCGCTGTTCGTGCTGCTGTGGCTGGGCACCCTGCCGCTCGGGCCGCTGCCCGGCCTGCACGACGCCCCCGACGGCGCCGGCTGGCTGCTGGCGCGGGCCGGCTGGGCCGCCGTCCTCGCGCTGGTGCTGAGCCGGGTGCTCCGGCCGGCTCCCTCGCGGCGGCGTCGGCTCGGGGCGTGACGGCGGACGTCAGGCGGTGCGCGCCACCGTGGACGCCGGGTCATCGTGGACGCGGGTCATCGTGGACGCGTAGCCGCCGCCCGGCCACTGCCACGCGCCGTCGTTGACCGTGTCGTCGGCACTGAAGCGCCCCTCGAAGCGGGCCGGGGAGTCGGGGTCGCCGAACCAGATGGTGAGCAGGTCGCCCTCGATCCGGTAGGTGTACTCGAGGTGCTCCCCGCCGGCGCCGAAGAAGTGGGAGCGCAGCGCGCCGGCGTCGGCGTCCCAGCCGACGTACTCCACCCCGCGCGTGGGCTCGTCGGTGCCGCGGAGGTCGACGGTCTGGACGAGCCAGTTCCCGCCGTCCATCCACGCGTAGCGGACCTCGCCGGTCAGGCCGTCGGGGTTGGAGACGGTCCAGGTGCCCACGAGGCGGTCGAGGCTGCGCAGCGCCGCCACACGGGCGTCGGGAGTCGTGCCGTCGGTGGTCGTGCCGTCGGTGCTCATGGTGTCCTCCAGCGCGGACAGGGGCCGGGCGCCGTCGCGGGGCCGTGCCAGTGAGACGGACCGGCGCGCGCCGCCTCATCGGTGGACACCCGGGGCCGTCCGGGGCCGTCCCGCGCCGGCGGCGGTTACGGTCCCCCGCTGTGACCGCCGTCGCGCCCCGCGTCGGCCGGGGCACCCACCTCGGCTACGCCGCCGGCTCGATCGGGACGGCGGCCTTCGGGACCGTGCCCGGCCTGCTGCTGCTGTACTACCTGACCGACGTCCTGGGGATCGCCGCCGGACTCGCCGGGCTGGTGGTCTTCGCGCCCAAGGCCTGGGACGTGCTGCTCAACCCCTGGATCGGCAGCCGCTCGGACCGCACCACCGGCCGCTGGGGACCGCGCCGGCCCTGGATGCTCGCCGGCGGGCTGGCGCTGCCGCCGCTGTTCGTCCTCGTCTTCGCCGGCCCCGGTGCGCCGCCCGCCCTGGCCGCGACGTGGGTGGCGGTCGCCTTCCTTCTCGCCGCGACCGCCTACGGCTGCTTCCAGGTGCCCTACGTCGCCCAGCCGGCCGAGATCACCGACGACCCCGGCGAGCGGGCGACGCTCATGTCGTGGCGGGTGGCCGCGCTGGCGCTGGGCATCCTGCTCGCCGGCGCGGGCGCCCCCGCGGTGGTCGACGCGTTCGGCGGCGGGCGCGGCGGGCATCTGGCGATGGCGGTGTTCGTGGCGCTGCTGCTCGCCGGCGGGATGCTCGGCGCGGTCGCCGGCACCCGCAACGCCCCCACTCTCACCCGCGTGACCAGCGAGGGCCGGCTCGGCGCCACGCTGGCGCTCACCTGGCGGTCCCGGCCGTTCCGCGTGCTGCTCACCGGCTTCGTCGTCCAGGCGCTCGGGATCGGCGTGATGCTGGCCGGCGTCCCGTACTACTCCGAGCAGGTGCTCGGCGACCCCGCGGCCGGCTCGCTGCTGTTCGCCGCGCTGGTCGGCCCGGCGATCCTGGTCATGCCGCTGTGGCTGCGGGTGAGCCGGCGGCTCGGCAAGCGCACCGGCCTGCTGGCCTCCTCGGCGCTGTTCACCGCGGGCGCGGCGGCGCTGGTGGTCGGCGACGCCGGCGGCACCGGCCTCGCCGTGGCGCTGGTCGTGCTGGTGGGCGTGGGCTACGCCGGCATGCAGATGTTCCCGCTGGCGATGCTGCCCGACGTCGTCGCCGCCGACGAGGCCGCGTCCGGGCAGCGCCGGGCCGGGGTCTTCACCGGCGTCTGGACGGCGGCCGAGACGCTCGGTCTCGCCGTCGGCCCGGGCCTGCTCGGCCTGCTGCTCGGCGCGGCCGGCTACGTGTCCTCCAGCGGGGGCGACGCCGTCCAGTCCGGCGGCGCGGTGCTCGCCGTGCGGCTGGGCTTCTCGGTCGTCCCCGCCCTGTTCGTGCTCGCCAGCCTGCCGGTGCTGGCCCGCTACCGGCTCGATCCCGTCCCCGCCCCGACCCAGGAGGTCCCCGCGTGACGCCGCAGGAGGTGCTGGCCGAGCTCACCGCGCTGCAGGCCGGCGACGTGCCCACCCACGGGGGCTCGACGATGGCCTACGTCTACGACTCGGGCCGGGTCGGCGTCGACTCCCTGGCCGCCGCCGCGCAGGCCGCCTTCCAGTGGACGAACGCGCTGGACCCCACCGCCTTCCCCAGCGTCGCCCGCATCGAGGACGACCTGGTGGGCGCCGCGGCCGACCTGCTCGGCGGTGGCCCGGCCACGGTCGGGACGGTCACCAGCGGCGGCACCGAGAGCTGCCTGCTGGCGGTGCTGGCCGCCCGCGAGCGGTGGCGCGCACGTGGCGGCACCGGGCGGCCGCGGCTGCTGCTGCCGGTCACCGCGCACGCGGCGTTCCGCAAGGCGGCCCACCTGTTCGACCTCGAGGTCGCCGACGTCGCCGTCGACCCGGTCACCTGCCGGGCGCTGCCCGCGGAGGTGGCCGGGGCGCTGGACGGCTCGGTGGCGCTGGTCGTGGTCAGCGCGCCGTCGTACCCGCACGGCGTGCTCGACCCGGTCGGCGAGGTGGCCGCGCTCGCCGCCGCCGCGGGCGTCCCCTGCCACGTCGACGCGTGCATCGGCGGCTGGGTGCTGCCCTTCCTCGACGACGTCCCGGAGCCCTTCGACCTGTCGGTGCCCGGCGTGACCTCGCTGTCGGTGGACCTGCACAAGTACGGCTACGCACCCAAGGGCGTCTCCGTGCTGCTCACCGCCGAGCCCGAGCTGCGGCAGGGGCACTGGTTCAGCACCGCGGGCTGGCCGGGCTACCCGGTGGTCAACCCGACGCTGGCCGGGACCCGGCCGGCCGGGCCGATGGCCGCGGCCTGGGCGGTGCACCGGTGGCTGGGCCGCGACGGCTACGCGGAGCTCGCGCGGGCCACGCGGGCGGCCACGGTCGCGCTGGCCGAGGGGGCGGCGGCGATCCCCGGACTGCGGGTCGTCGGCACGCCGGTGGCCACGCTGGTCGCGCTCGCGCAGGACGGCCCGGACGGCGTCGACGTGCTCAACCTCGCCGACGAGGCCACCGCGCGCGGCTGGCTGCTGCAGCCCCAGCCGCCGTTCGCCCAGCCCGGCGGCGCGGACCTGCCGGCCACGCTGCACCTCACCGTCACCGGCGCGACGGCCGGCCGGGTCGACGCGCTGCTCGCCGACCTCGCCGACGCCGCCCGTGCCGCCGCGGCGCTGCCCCCGCCGGTGGCCGACCCCGACCTGGTCGCGGCGGCCGCCACGATCGACCCGGGCACGCTGACCGTGGCCGAGGTCGACGCGCTGCTGGAGGTGGCCGGCGTCGGCGGCGGGCGGCTGCCCGAGCGGATGGCGCCGGTGCACGCCCTGGTGGCCGCGCTCCCCCGCCCGGTCGCGGAGCGGCTGCTGGCCGGCGTCCTCGACCTGGTCTACCGGCCGCGGCGGGAGGCGGCCGCTACCTCGTGACGGACTCGTCGCGGGCGCAGGCGGCCACGGCCTCGGCGACCGCCGTGGCCACCCGCCGGTCCAGCGGGCTCGGCACGACGTGGCCGGGCGCGAGGTCCGCGCCGACGGCGCCGGCGACGGCCTCGGCCGCGGCCAGCTTCATCCGCTCGGTGATCGCCGTGGCGCCGGCGTCGATGGCGCCGCGGAAGACACCGGGGAAGGCCAGCACGTTGTTGATCTGGTTGGGCAGGTCGCTGCGCCCGGTGGCCACCACCGCGGCGTACCGCGCCGCCATCTCCGGGTCCACCTCGGGCGTGGGGTTGGCCAGCGAGAACACGATGCAGCCCGGCGCCATCGAGGCGACCGCCGACTCGGGCACCGAGCCGCCGGACAGCCCCAGGTAGACGTCGGCGCCCTCCAGCGCGCCGGTCATCGTGCCCGCGTAGCCCGACCGGTTGGTGTGCTCGGCGACCCACCGCTTCACCGGGTTCAGGTCCTCGCGGCCCGGGTGCAGCACCCCGCGGGAGTCGGCGACGGAGATGTCGCCCACGCCCGCCCCCAGCAGGATCTTCGTGCACGCGATGCCGGCCGCCCCGGCCCCGGCCACGACGACCCGCAGCTCGCCCAGCGTGCGCCCGGTCACCCGCGCGGCGTTGCGCAGCGCGGCGAGGACGACGATCGCCGTCCCGTGCTGGTCGTCGTGCATGACCGGGATGTCGAGGCGCGCCCGCAGCCGCTCCTCGATCTCGAAGCAGCGGGGCGCGCTGATGTCCTCGAGGTTGATCCCGCCGAAGGACGGCGCGATCGCGACGACGGTCTCGACGATCGCGTCGACGTCGGTGGTCGACAGCACGATCGGCACCGACGACAGCCCGGCGAACTCGCTGAACAGGCAGGCCTTGCCCTCCATCACCGGCAGCGCCGCGGCCGGGCCGATGTCGCCCAGCCCGAGGACGGCGGTGCCGTCGGAGACGACCGCCACCACGCGCGGGGCCCAGGTGAAGCGCCGGGCCAGCGCCGGCTCCGCGGCGATGGCGCTGGAGACCCGCGCGACGCCCGGCGTGTAGGTCAGCGCCAGGTCCTCGCGGGTCTCGATGGGGCGGGTCGGACGCACCGCGAGCTTGCCGCCCTCGTGCACGGCGAACGCCGCGTCCTCCGTGAACCGATCGGCCCCGTCCCCGACGGAGCCCGTCCCTGCGCCCATGGACCCAGCAGGGTAGTGCTCCGGCCCCGGTCGCCGTCCGCCCGACCCCGGGCCGCGGGGCCTCGCTACCGTGCCGCCGTGGAGATCCGCGAGCTCGCCGTCCCGGACGGCTACGTCCTCGACCTGGTGCCGCACGGCGACGACCGGGGCCGCTTCACCGAGTGGTACCGCGCCGACGTGCTCGCCGGGGCCACCGGGTGGCGGCTGCCGCTGGCCCAGGCCAACCACAGCGTCTCGGCGCGCGGCGTCCTGCGCGGCGTGCACTTCGCGCTGGTGCCGCCGGGGCAGGCGAAGTACGTCTACTGCCCGGCCGGGCGGGTGCTCGACGTCGTCGTCGACGTCCGGGTCGGCTCCCCCACCTTCGGCGTCTCCGAGGCCGTCCTGCTCGACTCCGCGCAGCCGCGCGCGGTCTTCCTCGCCGAGGGGCTCGGTCACGCCTTCCTCGCGCTCGAGGACGGCTCGTCGGTCACCTACCTGGTGTCCTCGGGCTACTCCCCCGGCCGGGAGTTCGGCGTCTCGCCGCTGGACCCCGAGCTCGACCTGCCCTGGCCCGCCGACGTCGAGGTGCGGCTGTCGGACAAGGACCGGGCCGCGCCCACGCTGGCGCAGGCCCGCGAGCAGGGGATCCTGCCGACGATGGAGCAGTGCACCGCCCGCTACGCGGAGCTGCGCGGCCGGGCCTGATCGCCCGGAGGCGGCGCCAGCCGGCCGGGACGGGGCCGCAGCCGGCCCACCACCCGGCCCACCGCGACCGCCGGCCCGTAGGCCCGGCTGTCGTCGGTGACCAGCGGGTTGTCCCCGCGGACGTCGACGGCGCCGCCGCCGAGCAGCCGGTGCACGCGCTTGACCACCAGCAGGTCGGGGCGGGCCGGGAACCGGGCCAGGACGACGTCGCCCACGCGGGCGCGGCCCGGTGACAGCCGGCGCACCAGCAGCCGGTCGCCGTGGCGCACGGTCGGCGTCATGGACGGGCCGGTGACCCGCGCGAGGACCCACCCGGCCGGCAGCGGCGGGACCGGGCGCTCGCCGGTGTGGGGGGTGATCACCGCGAGTAGGGTCCCAGACGACCAGATCCCCGCGACATCCGGAGGTAGGGACATGCCGTTCAGCCGCGTGTTCACCGCCGTGGAGGCCACCGCGCACTGCGACCTCCCGTGCGGCGTGTACGACCCGGCCCAGGCCCGCATCGAGGCGGAGTCCGTCAAGGCCATCCAGGAGAAGTACCAGGGCAGCGACGACGAGGTCTTCAAGCAGCGCTGCGTGCTGATCAAGGAGCAGCGCTCCGACCTGGTCAAGCACCACCTGTGGGTGCTGTGGACCGACTACTTCAAGCCCCCGCACTTCGAGAAGTACCCGCAGCTGCACGAACTGTTCAACAAGGCCACCAAGCAGGCCGGGGCGGCCGGTGGCAAGGGCAGCATGGACCCCGCCGAGGGCCAGAAGCTGCTCGACCACATCGCCGAGATCGACCGGATCTTCTGGGAGACCAAGGCCGCCGCGTAACCGGCGTCCGCACGACACCGACGGCCGGTGGGCACCTCGCCCACCGGCCGTCGCCGTCCCCGCGGTCAGCCTCCCGACACCCCGACCCGAGGAGACCCCATGGCCGTCCGGCTCGACCCCTACCTGCACTTCTCCGGCGACGCGCGCGAGGCGACGGGGTCCTACCGCTGGGTCCTCGGCGGGCACCTGGCGGTCATGACCCTCGGCGACGCCGGCGGCCCGGACAGGGTCTCGCCGTCGCTGTCCGGCGGCGACCAGCAGACGCTGGCCCGCTGGTTCGAGGCGCTGGCCGCCGACGGCGGGACGGTCGACGTCCCGTTCGGCAGGCAGGTGTGGGGCGACGTCTTCGGACAGGTGACCGACCGCTTCGGCATCCGCTGGCTGGTCGACGCAGCGACGCCGGCCGTGTAGGCGGCCCGCCGGGACGGCGACCCGCCGGGACGCCTCCGGCGGGTGGGCCGGGGCGCCCGGGCGGCCCCGGTACCGTCGGGCCTCGATGCGCATCGACCGGGCCGGGTGGCCCTTCATCACCGGATCCCTCGCGCCGGCCGCCCTGCTGGCGGCGGCCGGCGCCGGCACCGGACGCCGCTGGGCACGGGTCGCCGCGTGGCCGTTCCTCGCCCTGTCGGCCTACATGGTGCTGTTCTTCCGCGATCCCGAGCGCGCCTGCGACCGCGTCGAGCCGCCGGCCGACGTCGTCCTCTCCCCCGCCGACGGCATGGTGATGGTCGCCGGGGAGCCGCAGGAGGGCGTGGCCCCGGAACCCGCGCCCCAGGGTGGCTGGCAGCAGGTCAGCGTCTTCCTGTCCGTGGTCGACGTGCACGTCAACCGCTCCCCCTACCGCGGCGAGGTCGTGGAGAGCTCCTACCGCCCGGGCAGCTTCCTCGCCGCCTACCGCGCGGAGTCGGCGCACCGCAACGAGCGCAGCGAGCTGTGGCTGCGCGAGGGGGACCGCACCGTCGTCTTCCGCCAGCTGGTCGGCGTACTGGCCCGCCGGATCGTCACGCGCACCGGCGTCGGCCGGCGGCTGGCCACCGGTGAGCGCTTCGGCCTGATGAAGTTCGGCTCGCGGATGGACGTCTTCCTGCCGGCCGAGTGCACGCTGACGGTGCGGAAGGGGCAGCGGGTGCGCGGCGGGGAGACCGTCATCGCCCGCTGGCCCGCCGCGGGCTGAGAGGCCCCGGTGCCCAGTTCGGCCTCGGGTGAGGGACGGCCGGCCCCGACGCGGCGCACGGCCACGGTGGAGTTCGTCCGCGGGTCGGTGCGCGGCAGCCGCCGTCGCGCGCTGGCGACCCTGCCCAGCCTCTTCACGTTGGGCAACATGCTGTGCGGCTTCGCCGCCATCCTGGTGTCCATCCGCGGGCAGTACACGCTGGCCGCGGTGCTCATCGGCCTGTCGGTGCTCTTCGACATCACCGACGGGGCGGTCGCCCGGCTGGTCGGCGCGGTGAGCTCCTTCGGCCTGCAGTTCGACTCGCTGGCCGACCTGGTCTCCTTCGGCCTGGCCCCGGCCCTGCTGGCGTTCACGCTGTTCTCCGAGGGCCGCGACGAGTGGGACCCGGTGGGCTGGGTGGTCTGCTTCCTGTGGGTGGCCTGCGCCGCCATCCGGCTCGCCCGCTTCAACACCACCATCGACCCGACGGCGGACAAGCGGTACTTCACGGGCATGCCGAGCCCCGGTGCGGCCGGCGTCGTGCTGGCCTCGGTGTTCGCCTTCGGCGAGCAGATGCAGGGCCGCGACCGGCTGTGGGTGCTGCTCATCGTCGCCGTGCCGGCGCTGCTGATGGTCAGCACCGTCCGGTTCCGGTCGTTCCGCTCCCTGGTCAGCCCGAAGAGCGGCCGCCCCTACGGCCTGGTCCTGGCCGCGCTGGCGCTCGTGGCCGGCTTCGCGACCGTGCCGGTGGTCACCGGCTGCGTCCTGGCCTACGGCTACCTCCTGGCGCCGGTGCTCAACCCGGTGCTCTCGCCTCTCGGCCGCTTCGTGCCGGCCCGCGTCCGCGAGGTCCTGACGTGACCGTGCGCCCCATCCGTCCCGACGACGTCCCGGCCGTGGTCGGCCTGGTCCGCGAGCTCGCCGAGTACGAGCGGGCCGCGCACGAGGTGCGGCTGACCGGGGAGCAGCTGTCGGCCGCCCTGTTCGGCGACTCCCCCGCGCTGTTCGGCCACGTGGCCCTCGCCCCGGACGGCGCCGTCGTCGGCACGGCGCTGTGGTTCCTCACCTTCTCCACCTGGCGCGGCACGCACGGCATCCACCTCGAGGACCTCGTCGTCCGGCCGCAGCACCGCGGCAACGGTCTGGGCCGGGAGCTGCTGCGCACGCTGGCCGCCACCTGCGTCGAGCGCGGCTACCACCGGCTGGAGTGGTCGGTGCTCGACTGGAACGAGCCCTCGATCGCCTTCTACCGGGCCGCCGGCGCCGTCCCGATGGACGGGTGGACGGTGTTCCGTCTCACCGACGACGCGCTGACCGGCTTCGCGGCCGACCGCCGCGGTACGGCAGGCTGACGCCCGTGACCACCGAGCGCGGCCGGCCCGAGTGCTGGCTGACCGACATGGACGGCGTCCTCGTGCACGAGGGACAGGCCCTGCCGGGGGCCGCGGACTTCCTCGCCCGCCTGGTCGAGGCAGGACGGCGCTTCCTCGTCCTCACCAACAACTCGATCTTCACGCCGCGCGACCTCGCCGCCCGGCTGTCGCGCTCGGGGCTGCACGTGCCCGAGGAGTCGATCTGGACCTCCGCGCTGGCGACGGCGGACTTCCTCGCCACCCAGCTCCCCGGCGGCTCGGCCTACGTCATCGGCGAGGCCGGCCTGACCACCGCGCTCCACGAGGCCGGCTACACCCTCACCGACACCGACCCCGACTACGTCGTCCTCGGGGAGACCCGCACCTACTCGTTCGAGGCGATCACCCGGGCGATCCGGCTGATCGGCAACGGGGCGCGGTTCATCGCCACCAACCCCGACGTCACCGGGCCCTCCCCGGAGGGCCCGCTGCCGGCGACCGGATCGGTGGCCGCGGCGATCACCGCCGCCACCGGCGCCAAGCCCTACTTCGTGGGCAAGCCCAACCCGATGATGTTCCGCAGCGCCATGAACCGCATCGAGGCGCACTCGGAGACCACGGTGATGATCGGCGACCGCATGGACACCGACGTCGTCGCCGGCATCGAGGCGGGCCTCGAGACGATCCTCGTGCTCACCGGCTCGACCACCGCAGCCGACGTCGCACGGTTCCCGTTCCGGCCCAGCCGGGTGCTCGCCTCGATCGCCGACGTCGTCGAGCTGGTCTAACGCTCGGAGAAGGCCAGCCGCGCCTCGGGCGTGGCCAGCAGGTACAGCTCGGCGACCGCCAGGACGATGAGCGGGATGCCCAGCAGCGGCTGGCCGCCGGGGAAGGCGGTGCTGTAGCCGAACAGGCCCAGCAGGATCTGCAGGACGACGACCGGTCCGCGCGCCCAAGCCGACACCCGCCGCAGGCCGACGGCCGCCGCGGCCAGGACGGCGCCGAAGATCCCGACGTAGACCACCTCGGCCAGCGCGCGGCCCACGCTGTCGGGGTCGCTGGTGAGGGTCAGCCACAGGATCACCAGGGCGGTACCGATCAGCAGCGCCGCCTCGACGGCGGCCACCAGCGCCGCCCGGACGACCGCGGGCGGCGCGTCGGGCCGCAGGGGCCGGGGCGGGCGGGCGGAGGGCTGCGCGGCGCCGCCGAGGAGCCGCTCGGCCCGGCTGGGGCGGAGGGTCCCGTCCTCGTCCGTCACAGCAGCGAGGCTACGCGTCAGCGGCCACGCCGGACCCCGTCCGGGCCGGTCAGGAGCCCCCCGGCTGGATAGCCTGACGGCATGCGTGCGCTGGTGGTGGCCAACCCCGCGGCGACGACGACCACCGGCCGCGTCCGCGACGTGCTGGTCGGCGCCCTGGCCAGCGAGCTGAAGGTCGACCTCGCCGACACCACGCACCGCGGCCACGCGCGCGAGCTGGGCCGGCAGGCCCTGGCCGACGGGTTCGACGTGGTCGTCGCGCTCGGTGGCGACGGCACGGTCAACGAGGTCGTCAACGGCCTGCTGACCGACGGCCCCGGCGCGCACGTGCCCACGCTGGCCGTCGTCCCGGGTGGCTCCACCAACGTCTTCTCGCGGGCGCTGGGCCGCTCGCGCGACCCCGTCGAGGCCACCGGCGAGATCCTCGACTCGCTGCGCTCGGACCGCACGCGCCGGGTCTCGCTCGGCGTCGCCAGCGCCACCGGCACCAGCACCGCGCCGCTGCGTGCGGCGGACCCGGGGACGGCGGCCGCCGTCGCCGAGGCCGACGCCGCGGCCGACGACGGGTGGACCGACCCGCGCTGGTTCGTCTTCGCCGCGGGCCTGGGCTTCGACGCCGACGTCATCTCCCGGGTCGAGGCGCAGCGGGCACGCGGCCGCCGCTCGACCGGCGCGCTCTACGTCCGGGAGGCGACGCGGGCGTTCGTGCTCGGCCGCGAGCGCCGGCGCCCGGCGATGACGCTGTCGGTCCCCGACTCCGACGACCTCGACGGGCTGTTCCTCTGCCTGGTCTCCAACGTCAGCCCGTGGACCTACCTGGGCACCCGGCCGGTCAACCCCAGCCCCGAGGCCACCTTCGACGCCGGCCTCGACGTCTTCGCCCTGGGCCGGATGGGCGTGCTGCGGATGCTGCACCACACCCGGCAGGTGCTGGCCCGCCGTCCCGACGCCCGCGGCCGGGGCGTGCACCGCCTCCACGACCTGGCCGGTCTGGAGCTCCGGGCGTCGCGCCCGCAGGGCTGGCAGCTCGACGGCGACCACCTGGGGACGGCGACGGGACTGCGCGTACGGTCGGTCCCCGAGGCGCTCCGCGTCGTCTCCTGAGCCGCTGCTCCGGGCACGTCCGGAGGGCCGTGTCAAGGACCACCGTGTTGCCGAGTGGCGGGCCTAGCACGGCCGTGGTGAGCTTGCTCACGCGGGGTCGACCCAGGGCCTCCGCGCGCTTGACACGCAGTCCTCAGGTGAAAACATCGCGAGAGGAACGCAACCTGCCGGTAACAAGGCGGCAGGCGGTCGCTGGAACGAGGCGCTGGGGAACCGGTGTCGCGCCCGCGCAAGCGGCCCGATGTCAGCGATTTTCCCAAGCAATGTAGTCGACACCGAGGAGTGCACCGACATGGACTGGCGCCACCGCGCGCTCTGCCGGGACGAGGACCCTGAGCTGTTCTTCCCCATCGGGACGACCGGCCCGGCCACGGTACAGATCGAGCAGGCCAAGGCGGTCTGCCGCCGCTGCTCGGTCGTCGAGTCCTGTCTGGACTGGGCCTTGCGCTCCGGCCAGGACTCCGGCGTCTGGGGCGGGCTCTCCGAGGACGAGCGGCGCGCCCTCAAGCGCCGCCAGTCCCGCACCCGCGTCCGCGCCTGACGGACCGTCCGCCGGCACCCGGCGGCAGAGCAACGAGCGTGAGGCCGGTCCCCCGAGCGGGGACCGGCCTCACGCTCTTCCACCGTCGTCCTCCCGGACGACACCGCGGCCACGTGCCGTCCCCCAGCGGCGCCGAGCCCACCCGGCCACTCCTCGCGGGAGCCTCCGGCCCCCACTCGTCCCGGCCACCGCCTACCGGCGGGGTCTGGCGGCGCCGGGGATGTCGAGGACGACCTCCGTACCGGGACGCCCCGGTCCCGGCGGGTCCTCCGGCGTCCGCATGAGCAGCGAACCGCCCAGCTCGCTGGTCACCAGCGTCCGCACGATCTGCAGGCCCAGGCCGTCGCTGAGCGCGGGGTCGAAGCCGTCGGGCAGCCCCTGGCCGTCGTCGCGGACGCGCACCACCAGGTCGTCGCCGTCCCGCTCGGCCACCAGCTCGATCGACCCCGGCTGACCGTCGGCCGGGAACGCGTGCTCGGCGGCGTTGTGCAGCAGCTCGGTGACCGCCAGGACCAGCGGCGTGGCCGTGGCCGCCGGCAGCTCGCCGAACCCGCCGACCCTCCGGGTCCGCGCCGCCGGGCCGATCGAGGTGAGGTCGCCCAGCATCGGCAGCACCTGGTCGAGCACGTCGTCGACGTCGACGACGTCCTCCCGGCTGCCGGCGAGCGTCTCGTGGACGACGGCGATCGAGGCGACCCGCCGCACCGACTCCTCCAGCGCCGCGCGCGCGGCCGGCTCAGTCATCCGCCGGGCCTGCAACCGCAGCAGCGCGGCGACGGTCTGCAGGTTGTTCTTCACGCGGTGGTGGATCTCGCGGATGGTCGCGTCCTTGGTGAGCAGCGCCCGGTCGCGGCTCCGGACGTCGGTGACGTCGCGGACCAGCACCAGCGCGCCCTCCTCCGCACCGGGCGCCTGCAGCGGCAGCGCGCGCACCAGCAGCGTCGCCGACGGCGCCTCGACGTCCATCGGGTCGGGGAACCGCCCGGCCACCGCCGCGGCGATGCCGGCGGCCACCGCCTCCCCCGCCACCCCGTCGACCGCGGCGCCGCGCGTGACCCGGGCTAGGTCGGCCCCGACGAGGTCGCCGTCGACGCCCAGTCGCCGGTAGGCCGACAGGGCGTTGGGGCTGGCGTAGACGGCGCGGCCGGCGGCGTCCAGGCGCACCAGCCCGTCGCCCACCCGGGGGCTCATCTCGGCGTCGAGCAGCTTCTCCGGCGGGAAGGTGCCGGCCGAGACCATGAGACAGAGGTCCGCGGCGATGTCGAGGTAGGTCAGCTCCAGCGTCGACGGCGACCGGGTCACCGCCAGGTTGGTGTCCTTGGCCAGCACGGCGACGACGACGCCGTCGTGCCGGACCGGGATGATCTCGCGCCGCCGCGGGTTGGCGCCCGACCAGTCCGGCTCGCCCTCGGTCACCGGCCGGCCCTCGCGGTGCGCCTGGCGGAACGGGTCGGCGTTCGGGCCGTCGGCTTCGCTGCCGACCAGGTCCTCGGGCTGGCTGGTCGGCGCGGTGAGCGGGCGCACCTGCGCGACGCACCACCACGCGCCGGTGCGCAGCGGCACCCACAGGGTCAGGTCGGCGAACGCCAGGTCGGCCAGCAGCTGCCAGTCGGCCACCAGCCGGCGGGCGTGGTCGACCTGGGAGGGGGCGGTCGCCGCACCGCGGTGCAGGCGCTCGGAGAGGGTGCTCATCGCCCCCGAGCGTATGGCCGGCGCCGACCTAGGCTGGTCCCCCGTGGCCGCACCGTCCCCCGCTCCCCTGCCCGTGACCGTCGACGACGCCGTCCCCGGCGACTTCCCGGCCGTCGCGGACCTCACCGTCGGCGTGTACCGCGACGAGGAGCTGGCCTCCGACGCCTACCTGCCGCAGCTGGCCGACGTCGAGGGCCGGGCGGGCCGCTCGCAGCTGATCGTGGCCCGGCAGTGCGGCCGGGTGGTGGGCGCCGTGGCGCTGGTGCTCGACGGCGACTTCGGTGAGATCACCGAGTCCGCGGACGAGGCCGCGTTCCGGATGCTCGTCGTCGACCCGGCGGTACGCGGGCTCGGCGTCGGGGAGCTGCTGGTGACCGAGTGCCTGGACCGCGCCCGCGTCGCCGGCAAGCGCCGGATGGTGCTCTCCACCGACCCGGTCATGACCGCCGCGCACCGGCTGTACGGCCGGCTCGGCTTCACCCGGCTGCCCGAGCGCGACTGGGCCCCGCGGCCCGGCATCGACCTGCTCGTCTACGCCCTGGACCTCTGACCTCGGCCGCTCCCGGACCGCGACGGACGGGAGCGCGCCGGAGCGGCCGGCTCCGATCCCGGTACCGCGACGCCCGCGGCGGCCGCGAGGGTGTCCATCTCGTCGAGGATGTCGGCGAGCAGCACGTCGACGTCGGGCAGCAGCTCGGCGCACGACACCAGGCCCCAGTCCAGGCGGTCGAGGTAGCTCTGCACCGTGATGTTGAGGCCCTGCCCCTCCACGATCGTCGAGACCGGGAAGTAGTGCTCGAGCCGCGCGCCCGCGGCGTAGAGCGGCGCGCGCGGGCCGGGCACGTTGGAGATGACGAGGTTGCCCGGCGACAGCCGGGAGCCCAGCCGCAGGCGGGCGCTCAGCCGCATCGCCCGCGCGAAGACCGCCGGCGGCGGGAACTCGGCGAAGTCGGTGAGCCGGTCGGCGGGCAGCGCTGAGAACAGCTCCTTGCTGCTGGCCATCGACTCGTGCACGCGCCGCAGCCGCCGGACGGGGTCGGGCTCGTCCGTGGGGAGGACGGCCGAGAGCATCGACACCCGGTTGGTCCAGCGCTCGGTCTCCTCGCCGGTCCGCACCGAGACGGGGACGAGCGCCACGAGCGGGTCCGAAGGCAGCGCGCCACGGCGGTCCAGGAAGGTGCGCAGGCCACCGGCGCACGCGGCCATGACGACGTCGTTGACGGTGACGCCGAGGGCCGCCTTCACCTGCTTGACCACGTCGAGCGACGTCGACCGGATGGCCAGCTTCCGGTGCGGCGTGATCGGACCGTTGAACGGCGTCCGCGGCGGCCGGACGCTGGGCATCGCGGGCGGCTGGTCGGGCTCCTCGGGCCGTTGCCGGCCGAGGTTGAGCACGGTCCCGAGCGGCCCGCGCAGGCTCCGGCGGACGTCGTTCGCGGCCCGGACGAGCACGGGGTTGCGGGTGGCGCGGCCGACCTCGCGGGCCGACCAGGCGGCGAGCAGCAGCCCGCGCGCGGGCTTGCGGGCGAGACCGAGCGCGCCGCGGGCCAGCATCTCCAGGTCGCCGGGCGGCCGTTCGGGCGTCCACGTGTCGGTCTCGCGCGACTCGGGAGCCCCCTCGGGACGGTCGTCGAGCATCAGCGTCATGAGCTCGACGCCGGAGGCCCCGTCGATCGTGGCGTGGTGGACGATCGTCAGGACGGCGAAGCGGCGGTCGGCCAGGCCCTCGATGACGTAGGAGAGCCACAGCGGCTTGCGGCGGTCCAGCGGCCGGGAGACCAGCCGCCCGGCCAGCGCCGCGAGCTGGTCGTCGGTGCCGGGCGGCGGGACGGCCGTGTGGCGGACGTGGAAGTCCAGGTCGAAGGCGGGGTCGGCGATCCAGTACGGGTGGTCGAGGCCCAGGGGGACCTCGGCCAGGCGGCGGCGCAGCGGCTCGAGCAGGTGCAGCCGCCGCTGCAGCTGCCCCTTCCAGGCGTCGTAGGGCCGGTAGTCGGGCGAGTCGGGTCGGGTGTAGATCGACAGGCTCGAGACGTGGCCGAACTGCGCGGAGGTCTCCAGGTGCAGGAACGTCGCGTCCAGTCCTGACAGCTGCTTCATCGCCCTGCCTCCCTGCGCCGGCCCCGGGGTCGCCGCGTACCACCGGGGTGTGGAGCAGTGTGTCAGGGGTCACACTGCTCCGCAGTGCCCGGTGACCCGTCCTCCTCGGCGGGTACGACCCCGGCCCGGTCGACGAACGGAGACGAGGACATGGCCAGCACGGCGTCGCCCCACCGGGCACGGGACGAGGAGGACCCGCCGTGGATCGGCGCGTCCCCGGTGGCCGCGGTGCTGGCCGCGCAGCGGCCGTGGCGCGAGGCGGCCGCCCTGTTCCGCTCCCCGGTGTGGCGCGGGACGGGGGTGCCGGACGGCGGCGGCCTGCCGGTCCTGCTGGTGCCCGGGTTCCTCGCCGGGGACCCGTCGCTGGCGGTGCTGGAGCGCTGGCTGCGCGCCCGGGGCTACCGGACCTGCACGTCGCGGATCCGCGTCAACGTCGACTGCACCCGCAAGGCCGTCGAGCGGCTGGAGCGCCGCCTCGTCGAGTTCACCGACCGGGCGGGAAGGCCCGCGGCCATCGTCGGCCAGAGCCGCGGCGGGATGTTCGCCAAGCTCGTCGCCATGCGCCGGCCGGACCGCGTCGGCGGGATCGTCACGCTGGGCAGTCCGAACGTCGACCACATGGCCATCAACCCGTTCGTCGCCGCGCAGGTGCGGCTCGTCGCCGCGCTGGGGAGTGCGGGGGTGCCCGGCCTGTTCCTCGACGACTGCCTGCAGGGAGGCTGCGCCGCGGAACTCGCCACCGAGCTGGACCGGCCGTTCCCCGCCCGCGTCCCGTACGTCTCGGTCCACTCGCGCAGCGACTGGGTGGTCGACTGGCGGGCCTGCCTGGACCCCGACGCCGACAACGTGGAGATCGACTCCAGCCACGTGGGCATGAGCCTCCACCCGGAGGTCTACCGGCTGCTCGGCGAGCGGCTGCCCGCCCTGGCGGGGGCCCGCTGACGCTCGGGGGCCCGCGGGGTCTCAGGCGTCGGCGACGGTGGCGATGAGGTCGCCCTCCTGCAGCACCTCGCCCTCGACGACGTGCAGCTCCTGCACGACGCCGGCGCGCTCGGTGAGGACGGGGATCTCCATCTTCATCGACTCGAGGATCACCAGGGTGTCCCCGGCGGTGACCTCGCTGCCCGGGGCGACCAGCACCTTCCAGACGCTGGAGACCATCTCGGCGTGGATCTCCTCGACCGCCACGCGGCACCTCCTCGCTGGAGCCCCCATCCAAGCACGCGGCGCGATCGCCGGGCCGGGAGCTAGCTGCCCGGCGCCGGATCCCCCTCGGCCAGCTGCTGCAGGACCGCGCACACCTCGTCGCCGTCG
Source organism: Geodermatophilus amargosae (assembly GCF_041028265.1). Taxonomy (GTDB): domain Bacteria; phylum Actinomycetota; class Actinomycetes; order Mycobacteriales; family Geodermatophilaceae; genus Geodermatophilus; species Geodermatophilus amargosae_A. The sequence goes on along the minus strand of NZ_JABGCW010000004.1, from coordinate 166,137 downwards.
TGCGGGACGCCGGTCCCGGGGAGCCCGGAGAGGGCCGCGGCGGCTGCCCGGGCCGCGGTGGCCGTGTCTGCCGCGCCGGCGCTGACGGTGGCCAGCAGGGCGTCGTACCAGCCGTCGAGCCGGTCGCCGGGGTCGTACCCGCTGACCGCGACGACGTCGGTCTGCCCGGTGGCGCCGCGCAGCAGACCCGCCGACGGCAGCGCCCCGGTCACCCGGCCGGCCCGGCCGGGAGGGAGCGTCGCGCGCAGCTGCACGGCGACGGCGGCTCGCGGCGGGTGCTCGTCGACGCCGCGCCGGCGCGGAGCCCGCCGGCCGGCCGCCGCGGCCAGCGCGAGGTCCACGGCGTCGACCCGGTGGGCCCGCTCGAGCACCGCCATGTCGAGGGAGAACCCGGCTGCGACCTCCCCCAGCTCGCCGTCCTCCGAGATGCCGACGGTGACCAGCCCGCGCCAGCCGACCTCGGCCAGCCGCTTGGCGCCGGGCGGCACGTCGCCGACGGGATCGGGCGTCCAGGACACCCGGGCGATGCCGGCCGCCCGGTCGCGGGCGACCGTCGTCGGGAACCGCAGGCCGTCCTCGGTGACGACGGCGAGCAGGCCGTGCTCGCTGGCCGGCTCCACGCCGTCGCCGCCGAGCCGCTCGAGCACCTCGGCCGGGGGGCCGATCCAGGTCAGCCCCGCGGCGGCGACCTCACCGGCGAGCGCGGCGTTGCCGGCCAGCGCGGGCGGCACGGGCAGGACGGCGCGGGCCCCGCTGCGGCGGGCGGCCTCCACGATCCGGTCGACGGCGAGGTAGGACTCGGTGGCCGGTGCCGGCCCGAGCAGCACGGCGTCGTCGGCCAGCCGCACGTGCCGCGCCGAGCGCTCGGCCTCGGAGTAGACGGCCACCGACTTCACGTCCAGCCGGGAGCAGGCCGCGATCACCGCGCACGCCGCGGGCCCCCGCCCCGCCACGAGCACGCTCTCGATCCCGTGCTGGGCCACGCTCGCCGGCCTCCCGTCGCGTGCCGGACCCCGCGGGCCCGGTCTCCCCTGCATGGTGCCCCCCCGGACCGGCACCCACGCCACCGGCCGGGGAGCGACCACCCCGCTGTGGGACCCTGGAGGGGACCTCGAGCACTCCGGACCCGACGACGAGAGGAGGGCAGCGATGTCCAAGCGTGGACGCAAGCGGCGCTCCCGCAAGGGGAGCAAGGCCAACCACGGCAAGCGCCCCAACGCCTGAACCACACGGCGCCTGGACCACACGGCGCCTGGACCACACGGCGCCTGAACGACACGACGCCCCGCCCCGGAGACCGGAGCGGGGCGCCGTCGTCTGTGCGGGAGGTCAGGCTTGGTCGGACCGGTCGGTGGTGACCTGCTCGACGCTGACCTGCTCGACGCTGACGTGGGTGCCGTCCTCGTCGAAGGAGACCGTGGTGAGCTGCAGCTTGATCCGGTCGCGCAGGCCCGTCGGCGCCGGGTCACCGCCGCAGCGGCGGCGGACCAGTGCCTTGAACTCCTGCTCGATGCCGAACTGGCGCAGGCACGGCGAGCAGTCCTCGAGGTGCTCGGCGATGACCGCGCGGCGGTCGTCGCCGGTCTCGTGGTCGAGGAACTCGAAGACGTGCGACAGGACGTCGTCGCACGAGGCCGGGTGTTCGTGCTCGGCGCTCACGACCGCCCCTCCTCACCGGCTCCGGCGCGGACGAAGCCGCGCTCGCGGGCGTAGTCGGCCAGCAGCTTCTGCAGGCCCCGCCGGCCGCGGTGCAGCCGGGACATCACCGTGCCGATCGGCGTGCCCATGATCTCGGCGATCTCCTTGTAGGCGAAGCCCTCGACGTCGGCGAGGTACACCGCCAGGCGGAAGTCCTCGGGCAGCTGCTGGAGGGCTTCCTTGATGTCGGAGTCCGGCAGGTGGTCCAGCGCCTCGATCTCGGCCGAGCGCAGGCCGCTGGAGCTGTGCTCCTCGGCGGCGTAGAGCTGCCAGTCCTGCACCTGGTCGGTGGGGTACTGCTGCGGCTGACGCTGCTTCTTGCGGTAGCTGTTGATGTAGGTGTTCGTCAGGATCCGGTACAGCCAGGCCTTGAGGTTGGTGCCCTCGGCGAACTGGTGGAACGCGGAGTAGGCCTTGACGAAGGTCTCCTGGACCAGGTCCTCGGCGTCGGCGGGGTTGCGGGTCATGCGCAGCGCGGCCGGGTAGAGCTGGTCGAGGTAGGGCAGCGCGTCCCGCTCGAAGCGGGCGTCGCGCTCGGCGCGGGTCTCGGCCACCTCGGTGCGGCTGCCGCCCTCGCGGGCCTCGGGCACCTCCACCGGGGCACCGACGACCGGCTCGACGGCGGGGTTCCCGCCTGCGGACTCCTCAGGCACCAGCCGTCCTCTCTGCGGCGCCCGGGAGCGGGCGACCACCTCGGACGATCCTAGTCGCGCGGCGTCCGGCCGGCCCGGGGGCCGCCGGCGCGGAGCCCGCGTGCGGGCGCTGGAGACGGTGCTGCTCACGGTCCCTGCAACGGGAGCCCCCCGCGCGGTCATTCCCGCCGGCCGAACTCGGCGGCGCCCGCCCGGTCGGGCTGGCTACGCTGCCCGGCCGTGGCGGCGACCCCCGCGGTGCGGGCCCTCGAGAAGGCGCGGGTGGCGCACACCCTGCACCCCTACGACCCCGAGCACCCGGGCGACCAGGGGCACGGCGAGGCGGCGGTGGCCGCGCTCGGCGCCGATCCGCGCCAGGTGTTCAAGACGCTGGTGACCCGCGTCGACGGCGCGCTGACCGTCGCCGTCGTCCCGGTCAGCGGCACCCTCGACCTCAAGGCCCTGGCCGCGGCGGCCGGTGGGCGCCGGGCGGCGATGGCCGACCCCGCCGACGCCGAGCGCACGACCGGCTACGTCGTCGGGGGGATCAGCCCGCTGGGCCAGCGCAAGGCGCTGCCGACGGTGGTCGACGAGTCGGCGCTGGGGTTCCCGACGGTGATGGTCAGCGCCGGCCGACGCGGGTTGCAGGTGGAGCTGCCGCCGGCCGACCTGGTGCGCCTGACCCGCGCCCGCACCGCCCCGATCGGGCGGTGAGGTCCGCGCGCCTCACTCGGGGGCGCCGTAGGGCGTGAGCAGCTGGTCGACCGGCGCGGCGTCGTCGGTGAGGACCTGCGCGTCCCCGGCGAAGGCGGCGACCTCCGCGGTGGAGGCGACCTGCCAGGCGGAGTCCTGCGCGAGCAGCGCGTCGGCGAGGCGCGCCTCGTCCAGCGGCCGTGACGACGCGACGGCGACCAGGTTGCCGCCGTCCTCCCCCGCCAGCACCGGGGCACGCGCCAGCAGCAGCACGTGCGGCCAGACCTCGCCCATCGTGGCCAGCTCCGCGCGGACGAAGGCCAGCGGCGGGTGGTCGATCAGGTTGGCGACGTAGACGCCGCCGTCGGTGAGCGCGCGGTCGACCAGCCGCAGCGCCTCCACGGTGGCCAGTTGCCAGGGCACCGACAGGCCGCCGAAGGCGTCGCCGACGACGAGGTCGCGGGCGCCGGGCGGCTCGGCGGCGAGGCCCACGCGCGCGTCACCGACCCGCACCTGCAGGTCCTCCGACGTCTCCAGGCCCAGCTGCTCGCGGTCGATGGCGACCACGCCGGGGTCGACCTCCAGCACCAGGCTCTCCGTTCCGGGGCGCACCTCCGCGAGGTAGCGCGGGACGGTCGCGCCGCCGCCGCCGAGGTGCAGCGCCGACAACGGCTGCCCCGGCGGCGCGAGGACGTCGGTGACCGCGGCGATCGCCCGGACGTACTCGAACTCCAGGTACGTGGGGTCGGCGAGGTCCACGTAGCTGTGCCGCAGGGTGTCGAGCACCAACACCCGGCCGGTGTCCCGCTCGGGGTCGGCCACCACACGGGCGCAGTGGTAGGCCGTCTCCTCCTCGCACGGCGTCGGCGCGACGGCGGCCAGCAGCGAGCCGGCGACGGCGAGCAGCAGCAGCGCGGCGGGGAGCCGGCCGGCACCGCCCGGCGACCGGCGGCGCAGCAGTCCCCACACCGCCGCCCCGGCGAGGGCGGTGACCAGCCCCGTGCCGACGAGGATGCCGCTGCTCGGGAAGATCGAGATGAGCAGGAACCCGGTGACGAAGGTGGCCGCGATGCCGCCCAGCGTGCCGATGCCCGAGAGCCGGCCGACCACCGAGCCGGTGTCGGCCAGGCTGGCCAGCTGCAGCTTGACCACCATCGGCGGCACGGCCGACAGCAGCGTCGCCGGCACCACGATCGCGACGGCGGCCAGCAGGAGGACGGCTCCGGCGTCGGGGCCGGTGAGGAACGAGCCGGCGAAGCGCACCAGCGGCAGGACGGCGACGACCAGCGCGCCGCCGGCGACCAGCAGCGGCGCGATCAGCGCGCTCGGGTCGCGGCGGTCGGCCGCCGCACCCCCGGACCACGCCCCGATCGCGATCGCAGCGAGGGCGAACCCGATGACGGCGGTGTTGGTCTGCAGCGTGACGCCGACGTAGGGGGCGATGAGCCGCAGCCCGACGATCTCCAGCACCAGCACGGCGCCGGAGGCCAGGAAGGTGACACCGGCGGCCACCCACCCGGGCAGCGCGGCACCGCGGGGCGGGCCTGCGGGCGGGACGGTCGGCTCGACGGCGTGGGCACGCTCGCTCAGGGGACGGCTCCTCAGAAGAGCGCGGGCTGGTCGGCCGGGGCGCTGGTGCCCTCGACGCGGGCCACCAGCTCGGCGCCGTTGTTGCGGACGCTGTTGACCGTGGGAGCGACCGGGCGCAGCTCCAGGCCCTCGACCAGCGACGGCGGCGTGGGCTCGGTCAGCGCCTCGACGTCGTCGCGGGCCGGGTCGAGCCAGTCGGCCCAGCGCTCGCGCGGCAGGACCAGCGGCATGCGGTCGTGGATCTCGGTGAGGGCCCCGACGGCGGGCGCGGTGACCACGGTGCAGGTGTAGAGCCGGTCCTCGCCCTTGCCCCACACCTCGTAGAGGCCGGCCATGGCCAGCACCGACCCGTCGGCCGGCGTGATGAAGAACGGCTGCTTGCCCGGGGAGTCGAGCTTCTTCTGCCACTCGTACCAGCCGTCGGCCGGCACCAGGCAGCGGCGGGAGCGCGCAGCCGACCGGAACGCCGGCTTCTCGGTCAGCGACTCGACCCGGGCGTTGAGCAGCCGGTTGCCCACCGACACGTCCTTGGCCCAGGAGGGCACCAGCCCCCAGCGGACGGACCGCAGCTCGCGGTGCCCCGCGCCGGTGGGGCGGCCCTCGGGGTCGCGCTCCCGCTTGGTGCGGACCACGTAGACGTCCTTGGTCGGCGCGACGTTGTAGTCGGCCCGCAACGGCTGCTGCCCGTCGGCGGGGACCGCCTCGAACTCGACGACGAGGTCCTCGGGACGGCGGCTGGCGGCGTAGCGACCGCACATGGCTGGTCCTCCCGGCTGCTGTCGGGCCGGCCCCGGACGGGCCCGCGGGACCGACTCTAGGCGGGACCGGGGACAGCGCGACTGTGCTGCGGGGCGCCGGGTACGCCCGGGGTGGAGACCACGACGAGCAGAGACGAGGATCACTCTCGTGACCGCGACCCAGAACCCCCCGCACGAGCAGCCGAAGACCGCGAGCGAGTCCGCCGAGCGGCGCTACGCGACGGTCAACCCCTTCACCGGCCAGGTCGAGAAGGAGTACGACTTCACGCCGACCGAGGCCATCGACGGGATCGTCGAGCGCGCCCACGCCACCTACCAGGAGTGGCGTGAGCGTCCGGTCGAGGACCGCGCCGGCGTCGTCCGGCGGGCCGCCGAGCTCATGGACGAGCGCCGGGACGACCTCGCTGCCCTCATCACCACGGAGATGGGCAAGCGGAAGGAGGAGGCCACGGGCGAGCTCTACCTGTGCTCGATGATCCTCAAGTACTACGCCGACAACGGCCCCGGCTTCCTCGAGCCCACGCAGATCACGCCGCTGATGGGCAAGGGCGAGGCGGTCATCGAGACCAAGCCCGTCGGGGTGCTGCTGGCCATCGAGCCGTGGAACTACCCCTTCTACCAGGTGGTCCGCGTGGCCGGCCCGAACCTGGTGCTCGGCAACACCGTCATCCTCAAGCACGCCGAGATCACCCCGCAGTGCGCCGAGGCGATCGAGCAGCTGTTCACCGATGCCGGTGCTCCCGAGGGTGTCCTCACCAACACCTTCCTGCGCATCGACGACGTCGAGCAGGTCATCGCCGACCCCCGCATCCAGGGCGTGACGCTGACCGGCAGCGAGCGGGCCGGCAGCGCCGTCGGCGCCCTGGCCGGCAAGTACCTCAAGAAGTCGGTGCTCGAGCTCGGCGGCAGCGACCCGTTCATCGTGCTCGACGCCGAGGACCTCGGCGCCACGGTCAAGGCCGCCACCATGGGCCGGATGCAGAACACCGGCCAGGCGTGCACCGCCTCCAAGCGGCTGATCGTCACCGAGGAGCTCTACGAGCCCTTCGTCGAGGGCCTCAAGCAGGCGTTCAGCACCTTCGCCCCCGGCGACCCGTCCGACCCGTCGACGTCGCTGGCCCCGCTGTCGAGCGAGCGGGCGGCCAAGGACCTGCACGCGCAGATCCAGGACGCGATCGACAAGGGCGCCACCGTCGTCACCGGCGGCGGGCGTCCCGACCAGCCGGGCGCCTTCGTCGAGGCCACCATCCTCACCGACGTCACCCCGGAGATGCGGGCCTTCCGCGAGGAGCTGTTCGGCCCCGCGGCCGTCGTCTACAAGGTGAAGGACGCCGACGAGGCGGTCGCGCTGGCCAACGACAGCGACTTCGGCCTCGGCGCCACCGTCATGAGCAGCGACCTCGACCGCGCGCGGTCGGTGGCCGACCGGCTCGAGGCCGGCATGGTCTGGATCAACCAGCCCACCGGCTCCTCCCCCGAGCTGCCCTTCGGCGGCGTGAAGCGCTCCGGCTACGGCCGCGAGCTCTCCGAGCTGGCCATGTTCGAGTTCGCCAACCGGCGGCTGGTCCGCACGGTGCCGGTGAAGCAGGCCGACCGGCCGGTCGGCGGCTGAGCGTGCGGGCGGTGCGGCTGTCCTCCCGGCAGTGCGCCACGGGCAGGATGGACCCGTGAGCCAGGTCTGGACGACGCCGCACCGCCCGACGCCCGTCGCCGCGCTCGTCCCGCTGCCCGGCTCCAAGTCGATCACCGCGCGGGCCCTGGTCCTCGCGGCACTGGCCGACGGGCCGAGCCGGGTCGTGCGGCCGCTGCGCGCCCGCGACACCGACCTGATGGCCGCAGGCCTGCGCGCGCTGGGTGTCGGCATCGCCGACGACGGCGCCGACTGGCTGGTCACGCCCGGACGGCTGCGCGGGCCCGCCGAGGTCGACGCCGGGCTCGCGGGGACCGTGCTGCGCTTCCTCCCGCCGGTGGCCGCGCTGGCCGACGGCCCGGTCCGCCTCGACGGCGACCCGCGGCTGCGCGAACGGCCCAACGCCGGGCTCATCGCGGCCCTGCGCGACCTCGGCGTGCCGGTCGACGACGACGGCCGCGGCCGGGCGCCGTTCACCGTGCACGGCACCGGCGCGGTGCGCGGCGGAGCGGTGACGGTCGACGCGAGCGGGTCCTCGCAGATCGTCTCCGGCCTCCTGCTGGCCGCCGCCCGGTTCACCGACGGCGTCGACCTGGCGCTGACCGGCGGGGTGCCGTCGATGCCGCACGTCGAGATGACCGTCGTCGCGCTGCGCGAACACGGCGTGCAGGTGGCCGCCACCGACCGCGGGTGGCGGGTCTCCCCCGGGCCGGTCGCCGCGCTGGACCGCGTGATCGAGCCCGACCTGTCCAACGCCGCCCCGTTCCTCGCCGCGGCGCTGGTCACCGGCGGCCGGGTCACCGTGCCCGACTGGCCCGCCGTCACCACCCAGCCCGGCGCGCAGCTCGACCGCCTGCTGGCCGCCATGGGCGCCGAGGTCGAGCGCACGCCCGACGGGCTGCAGGTCACCGGCACCGGCCGCATCGCGCCGCTGGTCGCCGACCTCGGCGACGTCGGGGAGCTGACGCCGGTGCTCGCCGCGCTGTGCGCGCTGGCCGACGGTCCCTCGCGGCTGACCGGGATCGGGCACCTGCGCGGCCACGAGACCGACCGGCTGCAGGCCCTCGACGAGGTGCTCACCGCGGTCGGCGCCCGGGTGCGGCAGCTGCCCGACGGGCTGGAGGTCGAGCCGGGCCCGCTGCGGCCGGCCCTGCTGGACTCCTACGCCGACCACCGGATGGTCATGGCCGCCGCCGTCCTCGGCCTGGCCGTCGACGGCGTCCGGGTGGCCGGGCCCGGGGCGGTCACCAAGACGCTGCCGGACTTCCGCGAGCGCTGGGCCGGGATGCTCCGGGCGGGCATCGCCGATCGCGGCGTGGAGGTGGGTCCCTGAGCCCGCGGCGGCTGGACAGCCGCTCCGACGAGGACGACGTCCGGACCCGGCCGGGCCGGCACGGTTCCCGCCCGCGCACCCGCACCCGGCCGGCGCACGGCGACGCCGTCCCGGGGCTGGTGGTCGCGGTCGACCGCGGCCGGATGACGGTGCGGGTCGAGGGTCCCGACGGCGCCCCCGTCGAGGTGACCGCGATGCGCGCCCGCGAACTCGGGCGGCACGGCGTCGTCGTCGGGGACCGGGTGCGGCTGGTCGGTGACACCACCGGCCGCCCGGACACGCTGGCCCGGATCGTGGTCATCGAGGAGCGGACGACGTCGCTGCGGCGCACCGCCGACGACACCGACCCGACCGAGCGGGTGGTCGTCGCCAACGCCGAGCAGCTCGTGGTCGTCACCTCGGTGACCGATCCCGAGCCGGCGCTGGGGTTCCTCGACCGCTGTCTGGTGGCCGCCTACGCCGGCGGGCTGGAGCCGCTGTTCTGCCTGACCAAGACCGACCTCGCCAGCCCCCAGCCCCTCCTGGACCGCTATGCCGGGCTGGACGTCGGCGCGGTGCCGGTGTCCCGCGAGACGCCGCTGGACCTGCTGCTCGAGCGCCTGACCGACCGCACCAGCGTGTTCGTCGGCCAGTCCGGCGTGGGCAAGTCGACGCTGGTCAACCGGCTGGTGCCCGACGCCGACCGGGCCATCGGCGACGTGAGCAAGATCGGCAAGGGGCGGCACACGTCGTCGTCGGCGGTGCTGTTCGACCTGCCCGGCGGCGGGACGATCGTCGACACCCCCGGCATCCGCTCGCTGGGGCTGGCGCACGTCACCGTCGACGACGTCGTCGGGGCGTTCGAGGACCTCGCCGAGGCCGCCGCCGGCTGCCCGCCCGGGTGCGGGCACTCCGCCGAGGACCCCGACTGCGCGCTGGACGCCTGGGCCGCCGGCGGGCCGCCCGGCCGCACCGAGCGGCTGGCCAGCGTGCGGCGGCTGCTCGACGCCGTGGGCCAGGTCGGCCCCGGCTATTGACGGAGGCGCCCATGGAGCAGCAGGTCCACTTCCTGACCCTGGCCACCGCCGACCTCGACGCCGCGAGGCGGTACTACGTCGACGGTCTCGGCTGGACGCCGCTGCTGGACGCGCCCGGCGAGATCGTCTTCTTCCAGGTCGCACCGGGGACGGTGCTGGCCTTCTTCGAGGCGGCGCAGTTCGCGCAGGACCTCGGCACCGGCCCGGCGCGGCCGGCCGTGTCGGGCCTGACGCTGGCGCACAACGTCGCGGACCGCGACGCCGTCGCCGCGCTCACCGACCGCATGGCGGCCGCCGGCGGCACGGTGCTGACCGCGCCGGAGGAGGGCGCCTTCGGCGGCGTCTTCCACGCGCTGGTGCGCGATCCGAACGGCGTCGTCTGGGAGATCGGGCACAACCCCGGCTGGTCGGTCGACGCCGACGGGACCGTCCGGCTGTCCTAGCCGACGGCGCCCTGGTGGCGCGGCCGGGGGAACAGGTCGTCGGGCATCGGCTCGTCGACCGCCTCGATGCGCACGTCGTGGGTGTCCCCGGCGGAGGTGCCGTCGAGCGCCTCGGCCCACACGCACACCCCGGTCTGCACGTCGAGCCGCACCAGGTGGACGGTCGGGTACACGACGGCTCCGTCGACTCTCCCCCACTCCAGCTCATCGACCCGGCGGTCGCGCAGCAGCGGGCAGCAGGAGCAGCGCGGCTCGTAGCGGTCGGTCGGCACGACGAGTGCCTCCCAGGCCGCCCGGCCGGCGTGCTCCACCTCCCGCACGCCCTCGACGACGAGCGGCGCACCGGGACCGTCGTCGAGACCGTCGGCCAGCTCGGCGGGGTCGAGCTCGGCGACCCAGCGATGGTCCTGCCACATCGGGTCGTGGTCCGCGCCGACCTCACGGATGACCTCGAGCAGCCGTCCCCCGGCGTCCTCCACGCGGAGCAGGTCGGGCCGGCGCAGCCACGCGCGGAGCGGCTCCCCCTGGTCCACCTGCTACGCCGGCGCTCGGTGAACCGCAGCGTCGTCCACCGGTCCGGGGAGGACCGGGCGAGCGCGCGGAGGTCGTCGGCGCCGGGCACGGGCGCAGTGTCGCGCTGGAGGCCGGGACCTGTCGCGCGAGTACCCGTGCTGTGGTCCGCATCGGGGGCAGTGCACGAGCGCCGGCCAAGGGCCGACCTGCAGGTTCCCCTCATGGGCCTGCGAGCCGCGGGAGGCGAGCGGTCCCTCAGCGGTCGACGTCGACCCAGCCGCCGGAGCGCCAGTACAGCCCGGCCTCGCGGGAGAGCAGCCCCTCGTCGACCAGGTGGCGGCGCAACGCCGCGGTGTCGGGGTGCCAGACGGCGAGCAGGGCGTTGACCTCGCGCTCGGGATAGCGCACCCCGACCTCGAACACCCGCACCACGTGCTCGAGCACCACCCGCCGCTTGGTCTGCTGCGCCGGCACGGTCGTCAGCCGGCCGTCGCGGATGAACGCGGCGAGGACCGCGGACTCGGCCGGGTCGTCCGACAGCGGCTCCGGCGGCGGCACGGAGGCGGCCGCGGCGCGGGCGGCCGCACCGAACCGGTCGGTCAGCAGCTCGAGGACGTGCCCGTCCCGGCGCACCAGCCCGGCGCGGCCGAGGCGGCGGGCGGCCAGGGCCACGTCCTTGAGCGCCAGCCCCGAGGCGCCGGCGACCTCCTCGATCGTCCCCGCGCCCAGGGCCAGGGCCGCCACCACCTTCAGCCGGGTGGGATCGGCCAGCAACCCCACGATCGTCGCCGCCTCCACGGGAGCGACGGTATCCGCGCATCGGAGCACGTGGGCGGGGGTAGCGGGACCTCATGGTGAGCCCCATCGACATCCAGAAGGCCCTCAAGGGCATCGACTACCCGGCGACCAAGGAACAGATCCTCGAGCACGCCAAGGGCAGCGACAAGGAGGTCACCGACGCCCTGCAGAAGATCGACGACCGGGAGTACGAGGGCCCCAGCGGCGTGAGTGCCGCGGTCTTCGACTGACGCCCGGCTAGGTTCGGTGCCCATGACACCGGGCCGGGACTTCACGGGGGACATGCACCTCGCGCACGTGCTCGCCGACCAGGCGGACTCGATCAGCATGGAGCGCTTCCGGGCCCTCGACCTCGAGGTCGAGACCAAGCCCGACCTCACGCCGGTGACCGACGCCGACCGCGCGGTCGAGGAGCAGCTGCGGATCACCCTCTCCCGGGCCCGCACCCGCGACGCCGTGCTCGGGGAGGAGTTCGGCGTGACCGGGCACGGGCCGCGCCGCTGGGTGCTCGACCCCATCGACGGGACGAAGAACTTCGTCCGCGGCGTGCCGGTGTGGGCGACCCTCATCGCGCTGTTCGACGGCGACGAGGCGGTCGTCGGCCTGGTCTCCGCGCCGGCGCTGAACCGGCGCTGGTGGGCGGCCAAGGACGTCGGCGCCTGGACCGGCCGGCGGCTGGAGTCGGCCACCCGCTGCCGCGTCTCCGGGGTCACCGACCTCGGCGACGCGAGCCTGTCCTACTCCAGCCTGTCGGGCTGGGAGGAGCGCGGCCTGCTCGACGGCTTCCTGGACCTGACCCGGTCGGTGTGGCGCACCCGCGCCTACGGCGACTTCTGGAGCTACGTGCTGCTCGCCGAGGGGGCGGTCGACGTCGCCTGCGAGCCCGAGGTGTCGCTGTGGGACCTCGCCGCGCTCGACGTCATCGTCCGCGAGGCCGGCGGGCGCTTCACCGACCTGAGCGGCGCCGGCGGCCCGGCCGGCGGGAGCGCGCTGGCCACCAACGGCGCGCTGCACGACGCGGCGCTGGAGCACCTCCGGCTCCCCGACCCCGCCGCATAGAGCACGGACGGCGGCGGTCCCTCCCCGCTCGGGGAGGGACCGCCGCCGTCGTCGTACGGGGATCAGACCGCCGGCGGCGTCGTCCCGCCCGTGCCCGTGCCGCGTCCACCGGAGAACCGGCGGCGCGCGTCGTCGATCCGCGCGCGCGTCTTCGGGTCCTTCGCCAGCTGCTGCGCCTTGGCGGACACCTGCCGCAGGGCCTGCTGGCCCTTGGGGCTGCGGGCGAACTGGGCCACCTTGTCGAACACCGACGCCATCTCGGATGCCTCCTCTCGCCGGGACCCGGACGGGTCCTCACTCCGTGTCAACGGTGCCCGGACCGGGGCCGTTCCATGCCGCCGGGCCGGTCAGCTCCCCGGTCCCACCGGCGGCCCGGGCGCCCGCCGCGGCTCCGCGGGCAGGCCGACGCCGCGCCCGGCCAGCACCGCCGCGCCGACGGCCGACGCGCTGCGCAGCGGCAGGTACGCGACCGGCCGGTCCAGCAGGTCGGCGAGCACCTGCCGCACCAGCGGTGAGCGTCCGCCGCCCCCGGTCAGGACGACCGGCCCGCCGGGCAGGTCCCCGAGCAGTCCGGCCGCGGCGGCCACCGCCGACAGCACGCCCTCGACGGCGGCACGGGCGAGGTCGGCGCGGGTGGTGCCGGCGCCCAGGCCGCTCCACCCGGCGCGGTCACCGGGCCCGGCCACCCCGCCGCGCTCGCCGGTGAGGAACGGCCGGAACACCGCTCCCCCGGCCCCGGCCGGCGACGTCGCGGCGAGCTCGAGCAGCTCGCCGGACCCGACGCCGAGCACCCCGGCGACCCAGGTCCAGGCCGAGCCGCCGTTCTGCAGCGCGGCCATCGCGTACCAGCCGCGCTCGGTGTCGGCGTAGCCGTGCACCGGCGGGTCGTCGGCGGGCGCGGGCACCCACCCGGGGCGCAGCACCTGCGCCCCGGTGCCGAGGTTGACCTGCAGCCCGCCGGACGTCCCGGCCGCGAGCAGCGCCAGGGGCGTGTCCCCGCCGCCGACGACGACCGGCACCTCCGCGCCGCCGAGCACCGCCGTCCCGGCCACCTCCGCCGAGGGCCGGACCGCGGGCAGCAGCTCGGCCGGCACCCCGGCCGCGGCCCGCGCGGCACCCGACCAGCCGTCGGCGACGACGTCCCAGAGCAGGGTGGCCGAGGCGTCGCTGCGGTCGGTGACCCGCGGGTCGGCGCCGGGCAGCAGCATGGCGCGGAACGCGTCCTTGGGGAGCAGCACCGTGGCGGCGCGGTCGACGAGGTCGGGGCGGTGGGTGGCCAGCCAGGCCAGCACCGGCCCGGTCATCCCCGGCACCAGCGGGTTGGCCAGCGCGGCGCGGTCGCCGGCCGGCAGCGCCCGCCACCGGGCGACCTCCGCGACGGCACGGCGGTCGGGCCACAGCACCGCGGGCGCCAGGGCGGTACCGCCGTCGTCGACGAGCACCGTGCCGTGCATCTGGCCCGACAGCCCCAGCCCGGCCACCGGTCGCCCGCCCAGCGCGGGCAGCAGCCGGGCCAGCGCGTCGTCGAACGCCGCGCGCCAGGTGCCGACCGCGCACTCGGCCCGACCCTCCTGCGGGCTGTCCACCGCGTAGCCGGCCTCGCTCTCGGCGACCGTGGCGCCGTCCTCCCCCAGCGCCACGAGCTTGAGCCCGCTGGTGCCCAGGTCCGCGCCGAGCAGGACGCCGGACACCGTCAGCGGCCGTGCGGGGCGCCGGACCGGCCGTTGCGGTCGGCGAGCAGCCCGGCGAGCGTGCTCAGTGCGATCTCGGCCGGGGTGCGCGAGCCGATGTCCAGCCCGATCGGCCGGTGCACCCGGGCCACCTCCCCGGGCGGCACGCCGAGCGCGGCCAACGCCGCCACGTGCGGGCCCTCGTGCCGCGGGTTGCCCATGACGCCGACCCAGCGCACCGGCCGGGCCAGCGCGTCGCGCAGCACCTCGCCGAGCTCGGGACGGTGGTGGTCGGTGACCACGACGTCGGCGTCGGACAGGTCCTCACCCAGGTCGGCGAACCCGAGGACCCCGGCCCCGCGCGCGGGGTCGGGGTCGAGCAGCACGGTGCGGAAGCCGAGCTCGGGTGCCCACCGGAGCAGCACCCCGGCGACCGGGGAGTCGAACACCGCCACCAGCACGCGGCCGGCCGGCGCCTCCCCGTTCACGGCTCCCCCAGGAAGCCGGCGAGCGCCGCGGCGAACGCCGGCGCCCGGAGCGCGGTCGTGTGGTCGCCGGGGACGACGGCCACCCGGGCACCCGGGATCGCCGCGGCGAGCGTCTCGGGGCGGGCCGCGAGCGGATCGGCGTCGCCGGCGAGGACCAGGGTGGGCGCGGTGACGGCGGCCAGGTCGGCACTGCGCGTGTGCACCGCCCGGGCGTGTGCGGCGAGGGCACGCCGGTCGGCGCCGAGCGCGTCGGCGGTCCGGCGGAAGGCGAGGGCGGTGGGATGGCGCACGTCGGCGACGTCGGCCGCCTCCAGCCCGGCGGCCAGCTCGCCCATCAGGACGGCGTGGTGCCGGGCACCGGCGGGCTCCACGAAAGCGGCACCGGCACCGCCGACCACCAGCCGGCGCACTCTCCGGTCGGCGACGGCGACCAGCATCGCGACCGTCGCACCCATCGAGTACCCGGCCAGGTCGAAGGAGTCGTGGCCCAGCGCGTCGGCCACCCGCCGCAGGTCGTCGGCCATCCGCTGCTCGCCGTAGGCGGCCGGGTCGTGCGGCTTGTCCGACCTGCCGTGCCCGCGGGCGTCGACGCCGACGACCTCCCGCCCGGCCGACAGCAGGACCGCGACCGTCCCGGTGCCGACCCAGTTGAGCCGGGTGTCCGCGACGAAGCCGTGCTGCAGGTAGACCGGGGGGAGCCCGCCGGGGTCCCCCCACCGGTGGACCGCGACCTCGACGCCGTCGGCGCCGGGCACCCGCAGGGCCGCCAGCAGCGCGGTCACGAGGAGCGCTCGGGACTGTCGCCGTAGGTGTAGCCGGCGTCGGCGTACCGGCCACCGACGGCGACCCCGGGCGGGGCGATCTCGCCGAGCCGGGTGAGGTCCTCGGCGGAGAGCTCCACGGCGAGCGCGCCGGCGTTCTCCTCCAGGTAGGACCGCCGCTTGGTGCCGGGGATCGGGACGACGTCGTCGCCCTGCGCGAGCACCCAGGCCAGCGCGAGCTGCCCGGGCGTGCACCCCTTCCCGGTCGCCAGGTCCCGGACGGCCTCGACCAGGCGCAGGTTCGCCGCGAACGCCTCGCCGGTGAAGCGCGGGTGGGTGCGCCGCCAGTCGTCCTCGGCGAAGTCGTCGGGGCCGGTGATGGCGCCGGTGAGGAACCCGCGGCCGAGCGGGCTGAACGGCACGATCCCGATCCCGGCCTCGCGCGCGGCGCCCAGGACCCCGTCTCCGCCCGCCCCACCACCCCTGCTGCCCTCCAGGTCCCGCGTCCACAGCGACCACTCGCTCTGCAGCGCCGCGATCGGGTGCACGCTCACCGCCCGGCGGACGGAGGCGGCCGAGGCCTCCGACAGCCCGAGGTGCCGGACCTTGCCCTGCTGCACGAGCTCGGCCATCGCGCCGACGGTGTCCTCGATCGGCACCCGCGGGTCCACCCGGTGCTGGTAGTAGAGGTCGATGACGTCGACCCCGAGCCGGCGCAGGCTGGCCTCGGCGCACGCCCGCACGTTCTCGGGCCGACCGTCGATGTCCATGCCCCCGCGGTCGTTGCTGCGCAGGGAGAACTTGGTCGCGAGCTGCACCTCGTCGCGCCGGCCGCGGATCGCCTCGCCGACCAGTTCCTCGTTGTGGCCGGCGCCGTAGACGTCGGAGGTGTCGAGGAAGGTCACGCCGAGGTCGAGCGCCCGGTGGACGGTGGCGATCGACTCGTCGCGGTCGGCGGCACCGTACATCTGGCTCATGCCCATGCAGCCCAGGCCGAGCGCGGAGACGGTCAGGCCGTCCCGGCCGAGCGTGCGGGTTCCGGCGGGAGAGGTCATGCCCGCATCCTCGTCCCGGCGGGAGCGGACCCGCCACCGGCCGTTTCCGGGTCGCCGGCCCGGGTAGCCGCCCGGTCAGCGACCACCCGGGAGGACCCATGAGCGCGCGCCCCGCCCGCCGCACGGCCCGACTGCTCGGCCTCACCAGCCTCGGTCTCGGGACCTCGATGCTGGTGTCCCCCACCGGCGTCGCCCGCTTCGCCGGGGTCGACGACTCCCCGGTCGCCGTGCCCGTCATCACCGCCGTCGGCGCACGGGAGCTGGCGCACGCCGCCGGCCTGCTCGCCGGCCGTCCCGGCTGGGCGTGGACCCGCGTCCTCGGTGACGCGGTCGACCTCACCGCGATGGGCGTCGCGCTGTCCAACCGCCGTGGTGCGCGCGAGCAGCAGCTGCGCAACGTCCTCGTCGGCGCCTCCGTGCTGGCCGCGCTCGACCTGCTGACCGCCCTGCGCTCCCGGCGCCGGAGGCCCCCGGTGCCGTCGAGCGACGCGCGCCCGGGCGGCACCGGCCTGGTGGCGTCGCTCGTCGACGTCCGCCCCGCACTGGCCGGCGAGCCCCGGCGGCCGGTCGTCCCGGCGGCGGAGACGCACACCTCGGACGTGACGGCGTCGGAGGCCCTGACCGCGGGCACGCCCACGCAGGCCCCCGCCGGCGCGCAGGACGGCCCCGCCGTCGGCTGACGCGGCGGGGAGCGGCGCGGCCACCGGACGTTCCGGGTGGTGGTGGGATGGGGCGGAACACGGCGCCCACCCCGGGCGCCGGCGAGGAGGTCCGCGTGCAGTACGCCGAGTCCGTCGTCGACCTGATCGGCGGCACCCCGCTGGTCCGGCTGTCGAGCGTCACCGCCGACCTCGGCCCGGACGCACCCCTGGTGCTGGCCAAGGTCGAGTACATGAACCCGGGCGGGTCGGTGAAGGACCGCATCGCCGTGCGCATGGTCGACGACGCCGAGGCCAGCGGGGCCCTGCGGCCGGGCGGCACCATCGTGGAGCCGACCAGCGGCAACACCGGCGTCGGCCTGGCGCTGGTGGCCCAGCAGCGCGGCTACGGGTGCGTCTTCGTGTGCCCCGACAAGGTCAGCCAGGACAAGGTCAACACGCTGCGGGCCTACGGCGCCGAGGTCGTGGTCTGCCCCACCGCCGTCGACCCGTCCGACCCGCGGTCCTACTACTCGGTGTCCGACCGGCTGGCCCGCGAGACGCCGGGCGGCTGGAAGCCCGACCAGTACGCCAACCCGGCCAACCCGCGCTCGCACTACGAGACCACCGGCCCGGAGATCTGGGAGCAGACCGAGGGCCGGGTGACCTGCTTCGTCACCGGCGTCGGCACCGGCGGCACGATCAGCGGCATCGGCCGCTACCTCAAGGAGGTCAGCGACGGCCGGGTGCGCGTGGTCGGCGTCGACCCCGAGGGCTCCGTCTACTCCGGCGGCACCGGCCGCCCCTACCTCGTCGAGGGCGTCGGCGAGGACTTCTGGCCCGATGCCTACGACCGCTCGGTCGCCGACGACATCGTCGCCGTCACCGACGCCGACTCCTTCCGCATGACCCGGCGGCTGGCCCGCGAGGAGGGCCTGCTGGTGGGCGGCTCCTGCGGGATGGCCGTCGTCGGCGCGCTGCGCGCGGCCGAGCGGCTCGGTCCCGACGACGTCGTGGTGGTGCTGCTGCCCGACGGCGGCCGCGGCTACCTGAACAAGATCTTCAACGACCGCTGGATGGCCGACTACGGCTTCCTCGACGTCACCACCGGCGAGACCGTCGGCGAGCTGCTGGAGGCCAAGGACGGCGCGACGCCCGTGCTCGTGCACACCCACCCCAACGAGACGGTCCGCGACGCGATCGACATCCTCCGCGAGTACGGGGTCAGCCAGATGCCCGTCGTCCGCGCCGAACCGCCGGTGACCGCCGGGGAGGTGGTCGGGTCGGTCGACGAGAAGGTGCTGCTCGACGCGCTGTTCGCCGGCCGGGCCTCGCTGTCCGACCGCGTGGAGAAGCACATGTCCGACCCCCTGCCGATCATCGGCTCCGGTGAGCCGGTGAGCGCCGCGGTGGCCGAGTTCGGCGAGGCCGACGCGCTCGTGGTGCACGTCGACGGCAAGCCCGCCGGCGTCGTCACCCGGCAGGACGTCCTCGGTCACCTCGCGGGGGTGACCCGGTGAGCGGCCCCTCCTCCGGCTTCGACACCCGGGCGATCCACGCCGGGCAGGACCCGAACCCGGCCACCGGCGACGTCGTCGTCCCGCTGCACCTGGCCACGACGTTCAAGCAGGACGGCGTCGGCGGGCTGCGCGACGGCTACGAGTACTCCCGCAGCGGCAACCCGACCCGCACCGCGCTGCAGGACCTGCTCGCCTCGCTCGAGGAGGGGGTCGCGGGCCTGGCGTTCGCCTCCGGGCTGGCCGCCGAGGACACGCTGCTGCGCACCGTCTGCGAGCCGGGCAGCCACGTCGTCCTCGGCGGGGACGCCTACGGCGGCACGTTCCGGCTCATCTCGCGGGTGGCCTCACGCTGGGGCGTCGAGCACACGCCGGCCGACCTCAACGACGCCGACGCCCTCCGCGCGGCGATCCGGCCGCAGACGCGGGTGGTCTGGTGCGAGACGCCGACCAACCCGCTGCTCAACATCGCCGACATCGCGCGCACCGCCGAGATCGCGCACGAGGCCGGCGCGCTGCTCGTCGTCGACAACACCTTCGCCTCCCCCTACCTGCAGCGGCCGCTGACCCTGGGCGCCGACGTCGTCGTGCACTCCACGACGAAGTACCTCGGCGGGCACTCCGACGTCGTCGGCGGGGCGCTCGTCGTCGGCGACGGGGACCTCGCCGAGCAGCTGGCCTACCACCAGAACGCCATGGGGGCGGTCTCCGGCCCGCTGTCGGACTGGCTGGTGGTGCGCGGCATCAAGACCCTCGGCGTGCGGATGGACCGCCACCAGGCCAACGCCGCCCGGATCGCCGACCACCTCCTCGCCTCCCCCGCGGTCTCGCGCGTCCTCTACCCCGGCCTGCCCGACCACCCCGGCCACCAGATCGCGGCGAAGCAGATGTCCGGCTTCGGCGGGATGCTGTCGTTCCGCCTGGCCGGCGGCGAGGAGGCCGCGCTGCGCGCGTGCGAGCGCTTCGAGCTGTTCACCCTGGCCGAGTCGCTCGGCGGCGTCGAGTCGCTGGTGGAGCACCCGCACCGGATGACCCACGCCAGCGCCGCGGGCTCGCCGCTGGAGGTGCCGGCCGACCTCGTCCGGCTCTCGGTGGGCATCGAGGACGCCGACGACCTGCTCGCCGACCTGGAGCAGGCCCTGGCCTGAGCCTCAGTCCTCCAGCGACAGGGCCCGGGTGGGGCACTGCTGCGCGGCCTGCCGGACGGCGTCGGTGTCGTCCGGCTC
This sequence comes from Geodermatophilus amargosae, assembly GCF_041028265.1. Lineage (GTDB taxonomy): Bacteria > Actinomycetota > Actinomycetes > Mycobacteriales > Geodermatophilaceae > Geodermatophilus > Geodermatophilus amargosae_A. Next base: position 146,619 of record NZ_JABGCW010000004.1, on the reverse strand, counting down.
GGCCTGCAGCACCCGCACCGCGCCGTCGTCGTCGACCTCGAAGACGTCGGGGGCGAGCATCTCGCACGCGCCCGAGCCCACGCACAGCTCCCGGTCGACGGTGACGCGCATCAGCGGTCCCCGCCCAAGCGCGCGGGCAGCCGCTTCAGGCCGTTGACGAACGACGACGCCAGGCGGTGCGGCGGGCCGGTCACCTCGAGGTCGGGCAGCTGCTCGAAGATCGCGCGGAAGGTCACCTGCAGCTCGCGGCGGGCCAGGTGCGCGCCCAGGCAGAAGTGCGGGCCCTTGGAGCCGAAGCCGACGTGCGGGTTGGGGTCGCGGCCGACGTCGAAGCGCTGGGGGTCGGCGAAGACCTCGGGGTCGCGGTTGGCGGCGTTGTAGAAGAGCAGGAACTTCTCGCCCGCGGTGAAGCGGTGGCCACCGACCTCGCCGTCCTGCGTGGCGGTGCGGCGCATCCAGGTGACCGGGCTGACCCAGCGCACGACCTCCTCGACGCCGGTGCGGTCCAGGGACGGGTCGGCGGCCCACCGCGCCCGCTCCTGCGGCCACTCCGCGAGCGTCAGCAGGCCCTGGGAGATGGCGTTGCGGGTGGTCTCGTTGCCGGCCACCAGCAGCAGGATGAAGAACGACGCGATCTCCTGGTGCGAGAGCCGCTCGCCGTCGACCTCCGACCGGACCAGCGCCGTGGTCAGGTCGTCCCGCGGGTCGGCCAGCCGCTCGCCCGCCAGCCGCTCCATCAGCGCGGCCATCTCCATGCCGGCGGTGAGGAAGGCGGTGAGCGGGTCGTCGTTCTCGATGAGCTCCGGGTCACCGCCGGACAGGACGATGTTCGAGTTGGCCAGCACGCCCGGCCGGTCGGCCTCGGGGACGCCCATCATGTCGCAGATGACCCGCAGCGGGATCGGTGCGGCGATGTCGGCGACGACGTCGATCGCGCCGTCGCCCGCCTCCGCCGTGGCCCGGGCGCGCGCCAGGACGTCGTCGACGATCGTGCGCACCGAGTCCAGCGTCCGTTCGAGCATGCGCGGGGTGAACGTCTTCGAGACGATCCGGCGGATCTTGGCGTGCCGCGGGTCGTCCATGCTGATCAGCGAGCCGTAGAACTCGTGCAGCTCGGCCGGGACGTCCTGCATCGACACCGCGCCCTTGCCCGAGCAGAACACCGCCGGCTGCGAGCTGATCGCCTCGAGGTCGGCGTAGCGGGTGACCGCGTGGTAGCCGGGTCCGGCCGGGATGCCGGGGATCTCGGGCTCGGCGAAGAAGGCGAAGGGCCGCTCCGCGCGCAGCCGGTCCAGCGCCGCGTGCCGCTCGGCCGGCGGGCGCACCCACCAGTCACGGTCGGACAGGTCCACGGTCGCCAGATCGACCTCCGCCGGCGGGATCGGGGCCTCGACGCTCACGGACGACCTCCTCGTCGAACGGTCAGCAGTGACCGTCAACCTAGAGAGGCCGCCGTGTGGCGGGCAACACACCCGGGCGCGTCGTGGACGACGCCGCCGGCCGGCCGGTGCACCGTGCCCGCTCCGGCGGGTGTCCGGTCAGGCGTCGCTACGGTCGACCAGGTCGCCGTACTCGGGGTGGCGGTCGATCCAGCCCCGCACGAACGAGCACCGGGGCACCACCCGCTCACCGCGCGACCGGACGTCGTCCAGTGCGGCGCGGACGAGCGCGCCGCCCAGCCCGGAGCCCTCGGCGTCGGGATCGATCTCGGTGTGGGTGAACACCACCTGGTCGCCACGACGGGTGTAGGCGGCCAGGCCCAGGAGGCGGTCGCCGTCGCGGATCTCGTAACGCTCGGCCTCGGGGGTGTCCTGCACGGTCGGCTCCATGACGTCGGCCAACGGCGGAGGACGCCGGACTGTTCCACCGGAACGACGAGGGCCCCGGAGCGTGTGCTCCGGGGCCCTCGTGCCAGTAGCGGGGACAGGATTCGAACCTGTGACCTCTGGGTTATGAGCCCAGCGAGCTACCGAGCTGCTCCACCCCGCGTCGGTGGATCCGACTGTACACGCCCGCACCGGGGGCCGCCGCGGGGGTGGGCGGCCGGTCGTCCGGGTACGACCGGCGTGCCGGGGAGCAGCGCCCGGCGGCACCTCGGACCCGGGGAGCGACCGATGACCGCGAGCACCGACGACCGCGACGTCGTCGACGTCCTGACCACCGACCACCACGAGGTCCTCGACCTGGTGGGCCGGATACCGACCGCCGGCGCCGCCGAGCGGCGCGACATGGCCGACACCGTGATCGCCGAGCTGATGCGGCACTCCGTGGCCGAGGAGATGTACGTCTACCCGGCCATGCGCGAGCACCTGCCGGACGGCGAGGCCGCCGTCCAGGACGACCTCGAGGAGCACCAGCAGCTCGTCGAGGTGATGAAGGAGCTGGAGGGCGTCGACTCCGCCGACCCGCGCTTCCTCGAGGTCCTCGGCCGGCTCGAGGGGGTGCTGCGCCACCACGTCTCCGACGAGGAGACCGAGCAGTTCCCGCAGCTGCGGGCCCGGCTGCCGCGCGAGCAGCTGGTGGAGATCGGCCGGAAGGTGGAGACGGCGAAGAAGGCCGCCCCGACCCGCCCGCACCCGTCCGCGCCGCACAGCGCGCTGTTCCACAAGACGCTGGGCCCCGGCATCGGGATGGTCGACCGCCTGCGTGACGCGCTGACCGGCCGGTCCCGGAACACCTGAGCGCCGAACCCCTCGACCTCCGGCTCGCGGGGCCCGATGATCGCCGGCGCCGAACCGGCTCCCCGCAGCCCTGGAGGACGTCCCGTGTCCCACCCGCCCGTCCCCGCACGCACCGGCCCGGATCGCACGCCCCCGGCAGCCCGCCAGCGGGTGATCGGGATGCTCGGCGGGATGAGCTGGGAGTCCACCGCCGAGTACTACCGGCTGGCCAACGAGCTGGTCCGCGAGCGCCTCGGCGGACTGCACTCGGCGCGCCTGCTGCTCGCCTCCGTGGACTTCGCCGACATCGAGCGCCTGCAGGGCGCCGGCGAGTGGGACCGCGCCGGGCAGGTCCTGGCCGGGGAGGCGGCCCGGTTGGAGGCGGGCGGCGCCGAGCTCCTGGTGCTCTGCACCAACACGATGCACCGCGTGGCCGACCAGGTGCAGGCCGCGGTGGGCATCCCGCTCCTGCACCTGGCCGACGCGACCGCCGCCGCGGTACGCGCCGCGGGCCTGTCCACGGTCGGGCTGCTGGGCACCGCGTTCACGATGGAGCAGGCGTTCTACCGCGACCGGCTGGTCGGGCACGGCCTGCGCGTGCTGGTGCCCGACGCCGCGGACCGGGCCGAGGTCCACCGCGTGATCTACGACGAGCTGTGCCTCGGCGTCGTGCGGCCGGAGTCCCGCGAGGCGTACCGGCAGGTCATCGCGCGGCTCGTGGAGGCCGGCGCGCAGGGCGTGGTGCTCGGGTGCACCGAGATCGAGCTGCTCGTCGGCGCCGGGGACAGCCCCGTCCCGGTCTTCCCGACCACGAGGCTGCACGTCGAGGCGGCGATCACCGCCGCGCTCGACGGCGTCCCGGCCGGGTGACCCGTTCCCCGCACGGAGACGACGACGGCCCCCACAGGATCTGTGGGGGCCGTCGTCGTGTGGTAGCGGGGGCAGGATTCGAACCTGCGACCTCTGGGTTATGAGCCCAGCGAGCTACCGAGCTGCTCCACCCCGCGTCGGTAGGGCCCACTGTACACCTGCGCAGGGCCCCGCCGCCGGGGGTCCGGGGGCCCTAGACCGGCCGGCCGCGGCCCTCCCTCAGCAGCCGCACCAGCGCGTTGGTCGAGGAGTCCGAGTCGTAGTCCGGCGCGCCCTCGCTCTGCAGCTTCGGCGCCAGCTCGTTGGCCATCACCTTGCCGAGCTCCACGCCCCACTGGTCGAAGCTGTTGATGCCCCAGACGACGCCCTGGGTGAAGACGCGGTGCTCGTAGGCGGCGACTAGCTGGCCCAGCGTCGACGGCGTCAGCTGCGGGGCGACGATCGCGTTGGACGGGTGGTTGCCCGGCATGACCTTGTGCGGCACGACGTCCGGCGCCGTCCCGTCGGCGGCCACCTCCTCGGCCGTCCGCCCGAAGGCCAGCGCGCGGGGCTGGGCGAGGAAGTTCGACAGGAACAGGTCGTGCATGACGTCGAGGTCCCTGTCGTGGGCGAGGTCGTTGGGCCGGACGAAGGCGAGGAAGTCGGCCGGGACGAGCACCGTGCCCTGGTGCAGCAGCTGGTAGAAGGCGTGCTGGCCGTTGGTGCCCGGCTCACCCCACACGATCTCGCCCGTCGCGACGTCGACCGGGGACCCGTCCAGGCGCACCGACTTGCCGTTGGACTCCATGCACAGCTGCTGCAGGTAGGCCGGGAAGCGGGCCAGGTACTGCGCGTAGGGCAGCACCGCCTGGGTCCGGGTCCCGAAGAAGTCGATGTACCAGACGCTGATCAGCCCGAGCAGCGCCGGCAGGTTCTCCTCCCACGGCGCGGTCCGGAAGTGCTCGTCCACGGTGTGGAACCCGTCGAGCATCTCGCGGTAGCGCTCGGGTCCGATGGCGACCATCAGGGACAGGCCGATCGCGGCGGTGAACGAGTACCGGCCCCCGACCCAGTCCCAGAACCCGAACATGTTCTCGGTGTCGATGCCGAAGTCGGCGACCTTCTCCGCGTTCGTCGACACGGCGGCGAAGTGCCTCGCGACGGCGGCCTCGTCCCCGCCGAGCCCCGCGAGCAGCCAGCGCCGGGCCTCGCGGGCGTTGGTGAGGGTCTCCTGGGTGGTGAAGGTCTTCGACGCCACGATGAACAGCGTGCTGGCCGGGTCCAGGTCGCGGGTGGCCTCGGCCAGGTCGGTGGGGTCGATGTTGGACACGAACCGGAAGGTGATCGACCGGTCGGAGTAGTCGCGCAGGGCCTGGTAGGCCATCGCCGGGCCGAGGTCGGAGCCGCCGATGCCGATGTTGACCACCGCCCGGATCCGCTCGCCGGTGTGCCCGGTCCACTCACCGCTGCGGACCCGGTCGGCGAACGACGCCATCCGGTCGAGCACCTCGTGCACCTCGGCGTTGACGTCGTGCCCGTCGACGACGAGCCCGCTCGTCGCCGGGTCGCGCAGCGCGACGTGGAGGACGGCGCGGTCCTCCGTGGTGTTGACGTGCTCCCCGCGGAACATCGCCTCGGTGCGCTCGCGCAGCCCCGCGGCGTCGGCGAGCGCGGCCAGCAGCCGGACCGTCTCGCGGGTCAGCCGGTTCTTGGAGTAGTCGAGGCGGAGGTCGCCGGCGGTGACCACCAGGTCGGTGCCCCGCTCCGGGTCCTCCGCGAACAGGTCCCGCAGGTGGCGGTCCCCGATCTCGCCGTGGTGCTCGGTCAGGGCCTGCCACTCCGGGGTCCGGCTGATCGGCATGTCTCCTCCTGCGCGCATCCGCCCACCCTCGCGCACGGGCGGCTCCGCGGCCACGGATGGGCGGCCCCGGACGCAGCGGACCCCGGCCCTCCTCGCGGAGGACCGGGGTCCGGACTGCTCAGCCGGTGAGCTCGGCCGGTGGGCTCAGCCGGTGGGCTCGGCCGGCGCCGCGGCGCCGCCCTTGGCCGCCTCGTACGCCTCGGCGGCCCGCTGCAGGTCCTCCAGCGCCTGGCCCTGCGCGGCGAAGTCGCCGGCGCGCTGCGCGTCCTCCAGCCGCTGCAGGGCGGCGTCGAGGTCCTGGACCGCCTGGTCCAGCGCCGGGCCCGACCCGCTGCCGTCGTCGGCCGGCGGCGGGGCCGGCTCCGTGGGCGGAGCCGGCTCGGTCGGCGGCGTCGGCTCCTGGGTGTCCGGGGTGGTGCCGGCGTCGTCGGAGTCGGTGGCGGTGACTCCCGCCCCGGCACCGAAGACCTGGTCCAGCGCCTCGGACAGGGTGTCGGCGTAGCCGACCCGTCCGCCGTAGTTGACCAGCACCTTGCGCAGCAGCGGGAAGGAGTTCTCCCCCGTCCCCTGCACGTACAGCGGTTGCACGTACAGCAGGCCGTTCCCGCCGATCGGCAGGGTCAGCAGGTTCCCGAACACCGCCCGGGAGTCCCGGCTGTTGAACAGGGTCAGGTCCTGCGCGACCTCGTCGTCGGTGTTGAACGACTGCTGCACCTGCTGCGGCCCGCGGAAGGGCGTGTTCCCCGGCAGGCGGAGGACCTGGATCGCACCGTAGGTCTCCGGGTCGCTGGACGCGGAGATGAAGGCCGAGAGGTTCTGCCGCCGGAACGCGTTGAGCGCGCTGGTCAGCTGGAACGTCGCGTCCTCCTCGCCGGGTCGCGCGGCGAGGATGTAGTACGGCGGCTGCGCCTCCTCGGTCTGCGTGTCCTGCGTCGGGTCCGAGGGGACCGCCCAGCGGTCGTTCTGGCTGTAGAAGTCGCTGGGGTTGCTCACGTGGTACCGGGTGAGGATGTCGCGCTGCAGCTTGAACAGGTCCTCGGGGTAGCGCACGTGCTCGACGAGCTCCTGGCTCATCTCGTCCTTGGGCTGGACCGTCCCGGGGAACGCGGCCTGGTAGGCCTGCAGCACCGGGTCGTCCTGGTCCCACTCGTACAGGACCACCTCGCCGGTGTAGGCGTCGACGGTGGCCTTGACCGAGTTGCGGATGTAGTTGAACTGCTCGTTGGGCAGCGCCGAGGTCCCCACCCCGGTGAGCGCGTCGGCCGCGGCCTCGCCGAGCTCCATCCGCTCGCTGTAGGGATAGGCGTCCGACGTCGTGTAGCCGTCGAGGATCCAGGTGACCCGCCCGTCGATGACCGCCGGGTACGGGTCGCCGTCGACCTCGAGGAACGGCGCGGCCTTCTCCACCCGCTCGCGCGGGTCGCGGACGTAGAGCACCTTCGAGGCGTCGTTGACCGCGCCCGAGAGCAGGAAGTTGCGCTCCCGGTAGTAGATGGCGAACGTCAGCTGCCGGAAGAAGCTGCCGATCGCGACGCCGCCCTCGCCGTCGTAGGTGTTGTTCACCTCGCCGTCGGAGCCGTCCTCGGGCCGGTCGAACTCGCGCGCGTCGCCGCCCTCGGGCGCCCCGACGACGGAGTAGTTGTCGTTGCCGATCAGCTCGCCGTAGTAGATGCGGCCCTGCTCGACCTCGATGTCGCCGGTGGTGGGCAGGTCGCGGCTGGTGAAGTTCGGCTCGCCACCCTCCGCGCCGGCGACGACCTGGTTGGCCGGCGCGGCCACGAACCCGTTGCCGTGCGTGTAGACGGTGTGCCGGTTGATCCAGGTGTCCTGGTTCTCCGACAGGCTGTCGCTGTCGAGCTCGCGGACGGCGACGACGTAGTCGCGGACCTCGCCGTTGATCGTGTAGCGGTCGATGTCGAGCTTCTCGGGGAAGCCGTAGACGTTGCGGATCTGCTGGCGCGCGGTGAACGTCCCGGCCAGCACGTTGGGGTCCAGCAGCCGGGCGTTCGGGATCGTCGCGTCGTCGGCCCGCAGCTGGGCGAGCGCGGCGTCGGTGTCGACGTCGTCGCCGGTGGCCTCCTGGGCGAAGTCGTCGTACTCCACGTCGGTGAGGCCGTAGGCCTGGCGGGTCGAGGCGATGGCCCGCTCGATGTAGTCGGCCTCGCGCTCGTTGGCGCTGGGGCGGACGACGAACTGCTGCACGATCGCCGGGTAGGCGACGCCGATCACCAGGCTGGACAGCAGCAGCAGGACCAGCGCGGCGGCCGGCAGCCGGAAGTTGCGGACGACGACGTTGGCGAAGAACGCGACGGCGCAGAAGGCCGCGGCGAACACCAGGATCGTCTTGGCCGGCAGCAGCGCGTTGACGTCGGTGTAGCTCGCGCCGCTGAACAGCTCACCGCGGTCGGAGTAGACGAGCTCGTAGCGGTCGAACCAGTAGGCGAGCGCCTTGAGCGCCACGAACAGGCCGAGCAGCACCGACAGCTGCACCATGGCCGCGCCGGTGAGCTTCTGCCCCGGCGTCTGCAGCCGCAGCCCGCCGAACACGTAGTGGGTGAGCAGCGAGCCGATCAGCGACAGCAGCACGATCGCGAGGCCGAAGCTCAGCAGCAGCCGGTAGAAGGGGTACTCGAAGACGAAGAAGGACAGGTCCAGGCCGAACTGCGGATCGGTGTCCCCGAAGGGCACCGAGTTCCGGAAGGTCAGCCAGGTCTGCCAGCTGCCCTGCGCGGTGAACCCGGCGAACAGGCCGACGACGACGGCGACGGCGCTGAGCACGAGCGTGCGGCGGGGCTCCAGCGACTGCCGGTAGCGCTCCAGGTTCTGCTGTTCCAGCGACATCGGCCGGAACGCCGGCCGGAACCGGTAGGCCAGGTAGATCGCCAGGGCGGTCAGGCCGCCGGTGGCCACGCCGGCCACCGCGAACAGCAGCGCGCGCGTCTGCAGCTCGGTCCAGAACACCTCGGTGTAGCCGGTCTCGTCGAACCAGAGGTAGTCGACGTAGACGTTGGTCAGCGTCCCGATGGCCGTGAACAGCACCAGCAGCACGGCGATGGACCCGATGACCACCTTCGCGCGCCGCGACAGCGTCGGCACGGACACGGGGGGCCTCATGGCCACGAGCGGTCTCCTTCAGTTGCGGGTGCGGCGGGCACCGGGGTGCGCCGTCGCGGTGTGGCGACCGCGGGCGGTCGTACGTGTGCGGGACGGTCTGCGTGGGCACGGGAGCCGGACCGGCTCAGACCATCCGGTGTCGTCCTTGCCAACGCTCGGCACGGCACCGGGTTCCCCGGGGACCCCGTGCCGACCGACAGCCTCCCCCACGCGGCAGTGTGTCCGACCCGCACGGTCCCCGGCCGGTCAGCAGCCGTCAGGGGTGCGGCCCTCCCGGGCGTCCTCCAGCGCGGCGAGCGCGTCGTCGAGGGTGGCCACCCGGGCGAGGGTCAGCCCGGTGGCCGGGGAGCCGAGGGCGTCGGCGCAGTTGTCGGCCGGGACGAGGAAGAGCTCGGCGCCGATCTCCTGGGCGGCGACCATCTTCAGCTGGATGCCGCCGATCGGGCCCACCGTGCCCGCGGCGTCGATCGTGCCGCTGCCGGCCACCACGGCGCCCTCGGTGAGGTCGGTGTCGCCGACCAGGTCGAGGATGCCGAGCGTGAGCATGAGCCCCGCGGAGGGACCCCCGACGTCGGCCACGTCGATGTCGACGTCGAAGGGCGCCGAGGGCTGCTGGCGCACCGTGACCCCGAGCACCGAGCCCTCCCGGTCCGGGGCGTCCCCGGTGGTGACGGTGGCCGTGCCCGGCTGCCCGAGCCGGGTGTAGGCCACCTGCACGGACGAGCCGGCCGGGATGTCCGTGAGGACCGCGGCCAGCGCGGCGGAGTCCGGCGTCGGCCGGCCGTCCACGGACTCGATCGCGTCGTTCTCCTCGAGCAGCCCGTCCGAGGGCGAGTCGTCGCCGGAGATGCCGCGGACGACGACCTTCACCGGGTAGCCGAGCTGGCCGAGCGCCGCGGCCTCGGCCGACTCCTCGGAGGTGAGGAAGGCCTGCCGGTTGGCCTGCTCGATCTCCTCCGGCGTCCGGTCCGGCGGGTACACCGACTCCTCGGGCACCACGCTCACCTCGTCGTCGAACCAGCCGCGGACGGCCTCCACCAGGCTCAGCCCCGCCCGGCCGACGCCGACCGTGGTCAGGTTCAGGTTCCCGTCGACGTCGTTGCGGTCGCGGCCGCGCACGGTGATGACGGGGTCGCCGTCGATGTCGCCGAGGGTGTTGAAGGTGGGGCCGGGCACCTGGGCGACGTAGGGCACCGGCAGGGCGGCGCCGAGGATCCCGGCGACCAGCAGCAGCACCACACCGACGGCGAGGACGGCGATCCGACGGGTCACGACCGGCCACTGTAGGTGGCACCCCCGTCCGGCCCGTCCGCCGAGAGCGGACAGGACCGCCCCGGATCCGTCCGCTCCGGCGTGATCACGCGTCTACCGTGGGGGCATGAGCGACGTGCCGTTCGGCTTCGGGCCTCCCGACCGCGACCCGGAGCGCCGGGACCAGCCGGGCTCGGGTGACCCGTTCGGTTTCGGGGCGCTGTTCGGCTTCGGCGGCCCCGGCGGCCCCGGCGGCGCCGCGGGCGGCAGCCCGGAGGACCTGCTGGGCAAGATGCCGCTGTTCGCCGAGCTGCAGAAGCTCATGAACTGGTCGGGCGGACCGGTCAACTGGGACCTCGCCCGCCAGGGCGCGATCAGCTCGCTGGCCACCGGCACCCAGCCGACGTCGGAGTCCGAGCGGGCCGCCGTCGCCGAGGCGGTGCGCCTGGCCGACCTGTGGCTCGACCAGGTCACCGACCTGCCCTCGGGCGCCGACCGGCCGCTGGCCTGGTCGCGGGTCGAGTGGGTCGAGCAGACGCTGCCGGCCTGGAGCGCGCTCATCGACCCGCTGGCCGAGAAGGTCGTGGCCGCGATGACCGCCGCGCTGCCGCAGGAGGCCATGGCCATGGCCGGCCCGCTGGCCGGGATCATGGGCCAGATGGGTGGGCTGATGTTCGGCGCCCAGGTCGGCCAGGCCCTCGGCCGGCTGGCCGGTGAGGTGGTCACCGGGACCGAGGTCGGCCTGCCGCTGGCGCCGCCCGGGTCGGCGGTGCTCGTCCCGCAGAACGTCGCGAGCTTCGCCGAGGGTCTCGACCGCCCCGCCGACGAGGTCCGCCTCTTCCTCGCGCTGCGCGAGGCCGCCTCGCTGCGGCTGTTCGCGCACGTGCCGTGGCTGCGCCAGCAGCTGCACGACGCCGTCCACGCCTACGCCCGCGGCATCACCATCGACCGCGAGGCGATCGAGCGCGGCCTCACCGACGCCATGGGCTCGATGGAGGGCGGCTTCGACCCGTCCAACCCCGAGGCCATCCAGGAACTGCTCGGCAGCGGCGTGCTGGAGCCGGAGGAGACGCCCGAGCAGCAGATGGCGCTGCGCCGGCTGGAGACCCTGCTCGCCCTGGTCGAGGGCTGGGTCGACGCCGTCGTGGCCGCGGCCGCGGGTGAGCGGCTGCCCGGGCACGGGGCGCTGGCCGAGACCATGCGCCGCCGTCGCGCCTCCGGCGGGCCGGCCGAGCAGACCTTCGCCACGCTGGTGGGCCTGCAGCTGCGCCCCCGCCGGCTGCGCGACGCCGCCACCGTCTGGGGTGCGATGGCGCAGCGGTACGGCACGGCCGAGCGCGACCGCCTGTGGTCGCACCCGGACCTGCTGCCCACGTCCGACGACCTCGACGAGCCGATGGACTTCGTGGCCCGCCAGGGGATCGACGACGAGCTGCGGGCGCTCGCCGCCGAGGCGGAGGACGCCGGCACCGACGAGCCCACCGACGACGGCACGACCCCGCCGGACGACGGCCCCTCGCCTTCCTGAGGACGCCCCGCGAGCCGCCAGGAGTCCGAGCCGGAGGCTCCCGGCGGGACGACGACGCCTCGGCTGCTGAGGACGCCCTGCGAGGCGCCGCGAGGAGTGGGGGCCGGAGGCTCCCGCGACCGAACGGCGGGAGGGGCTCCACGCAGGTCGGGGACGGCACCCGGCCGCGGTGTCGGCCGGTAGGCCGACGATGTGGCCGCGGTGTCGGCCGGTAGGCCGACGACGAACTCAGTCCAGGAGGTCGCCGTCGTCCCCGCCGGTGCCCTCGGCGCGGACGGACTCCACGCCCTCGAGGAAGCCGCGGGCCCGCTCGGCGCGCGGGTAGCGGGCGACCAGCGACCAGAAGCGCGCGTCGTGGCCGGGCTCGATCAGGTGCGCCAGCTCGTGGACGAGCACGTAGTCGACGACGTACTCCGGCATCGACCGCAGGCGGCTCGACAGCCGGATGCTGCCGTCGGCCGGGGTGCACGAGCCCCAGCGGCGCTGCTGGTTGTCCACCCACCGCACGCTGGCCGGCTGGGGGACGCCGTCGAGGTGGGCGGCCGACAGTGCCCGCGCCCGGCCCATGAGCTCCTCGTCGCCCCCGAGCGACCGGCGGCGGCGCTCCTCGCGGGTCTGCAGCTTGGCCACCATCTGGGCCACCCAGCGCCGCTCCTCGGCGGGGGTGAACGCTGCCGGGATCAGCACGACCGTCCGCCCGGACTCCTGGTAGGCGGTCACCGTCCGACGGCGGCGCGCACTGCGGCGCACCTCGACCGGCCCGCCCGTCGAGAGGGGGCTGCGCGAGGGGTCGGAGGTCGTACCGGGCACGGGAGGACCGTAGTCACCGCGGGTCGCCGACGCGCCCGGGGGCACCACCCGCTCGGGTACGAGTCGCACGGACGGTGGACAGCCGGCGTGCGCCCCGCGGCGTGGTCCGTCCACAACCGTCCCGACGGCATCACCGCAGGTGACGGCCCTGCGACGCGAACGTGACGGGCGGGTGGCCTCCGGCCCCTCCCCCGGCTGCACACAGGGACACGCCGACGGGTCCCCACCGTCTCCACAGCTCTGTCCACAGGCTGTGGGCAGCACGCCCCTCGGAGTCCCCCGGCCGCCCCGGACGGGCGGCGCCGTCCGGGTAGCGTTCCGCGAGGACGGCGCCCGGACGGGCGCCGGGAAGCCGAGGGAGGGGGCACCGTGGCGGAGAGCTACAACGGCTACTGCGTGAAGTGCAAGGAGAAGCGGGACTTCGACGGCGAGGTCAAGGTCAGCGAGTCCGGCCGCCGGATGGCGCAGGGCACCTGCCCGGTCTGCGGCACCAAGATGAACCGGATCCTCGGCAAGGCCTGACGCCTCCCGGCTCCGGGACGGCGGCGTCCCGCACGGCGGGCGCCGTCGTCGTCTCCGGGGCCACCTGTGGACGACGGCAGCGGAGCCGGCCGCGCTGCTGCCACCCTGCCCGGGTGTCCGACACCGCCCACCCCCTCCTGCCCCCGGGCACGCCGCTGTTGCGCCGCGCCGCCGACGCCGACGCCGTCCAGGTCGGCGGGGTCGACGGCGGGGACGGTGTCCTGGTGGGCCCGGCCGCGGCCGCGGTGACCGATCTGCTGCGCGGCCTCGACGGCCGGCGCACCCAGGGAGCCGTCCTCGACGACGCCGCCGGTGCCGGGCTGGAGCCCCGCTCGGTCGCCGCCCTGCTCGACCACCTGCGGGTCACCGGGGCGCTGGTGGACCTCGACGCCGCCGACCTGCTCGCCTCCGACGCCGGACCGGCCGCCGCGGCCCGCACCGCCGCCGAGGTGCCCGCCGCCCGCGATCCCGACGGCGCGGTGCGCTGGCACGCCCGGCGCCGTGCGTCCGTGGTGGTCGAGGGTGCGACCCGGGTCGGCGTCCCCCTGGCCACCTTGCTCGCCGCCAGCGGCGTGGGCCGGGTCAGCGTCCGCGACGAGGGCGTGGCCACCGCGGGTGACGCCGTCGCCGGAGGGCTGACCGCGGCCGACGAGGGCCGTCCCCGGACGCTCGCCGCCGCCGACGCCGTCCGCCGCGCGAGCCCGCTCACCGACCTGCGCCCGCTGCCGCCGGGCACCACTCCCGACCTCGTCGTCCTGGCCCGCCCGTGGGGGGCCTCCGACCCGCTGCTCGCCGGGCTGCACGACGCGGGCGTCGCACACCTGGTGGTCGCCGTCCGCGGGGACACCGGCGTCGTCGGGCCACTGGTGGTGCCCGGCGTGACCAGCTGCCTGCGCTGCGCCGACCTGCGCCGCCGCGACGCCGACCCGCACTGGCCGGTGCTCGCCGCGCAGCTCACCGCGGCCGACGCACCGGGCGGGGCCACCCTCACCTGCTGGGCGACGGCGCTGGTCGCGGCCCAGCAGGCCCTCGCCTACCTCGACGGCAGCGGCAGCCCGGCGGCGCTCTCGGCGTCGGTGGAGCTGGGCCCGCCCGGGTTCGTGCCGCGGCTGCGCCGCTGGCCGCCGCACCCGTCCTGCGGGTGCGCGGGCCCCACCCGCCCCTCCGGGTGACGGCGGACACGCCTGCATCAGCGGTCCGGGCTCCGTGTCGGGGACAATGGGACCGTGACCGACGACGCACGGGGGATCCCCAGGGGCTCGATCTCGCGCACGGCGCGGCTGGCCTCGCTGCCCCTGGGCGCGGCGGGCCGCGCCACGCTGGGCATCGGCAAGCGGCTGTCGGGCCAGTCGCCCGACGCCGTCACCGCCGAACTGCAGCAGCGCACCGCCGAGCAGCTGTTCGCCGTCCTCGGCCAGCTCAAGGGCGGCGCGATGAAGCTCGGTCAGACGCTGTCGGTGTTCGAGGCCGCGGTGCCCGACGAGGTGGCGGCGCCCTACCGGCAGGCGCTGGTCAAGCTCCAGGAGGAGGCGCCGCCGATGCCGGTGCGCACCGTCCACGCGGTGCTCGCCCAGCAGCTCGGCGGGACGTGGCGCACGCGGTTCCGCGAGTTCGACGACCAGCCGGCCGCGGCGGCGAGCATCGGCCAGGTGCACCGCGCCACCTGGCGCGACGGCCGCGACGTCGCCGTCAAGATCCAGTACCCGGGTGCGGCGACCGCGCTGATGGCCGACCTCAACCAGCTCTCCCGCTTCGCGCGGCTGTTCGCCGCGGTGTTCCCCGGCATGGACGTCAAGCCGCTGATCGCCGAACTGCGCGCCCGGGTGGTCGAGGAGCTCGACTACGGCCTGGAGGCCGACGCGCAGCGGCAGTTCTCCGCCGCGTACGCGGGCGACCCGGAGATCGTCGTCCCCCGCGTGGTGGCCAGCGCGCCGAAGGTGATCGTCTCCGAGTGGCTCGAGGGGCTGCCGCTGTCCCGGGTCATCACCGACGGCACCCGCGAGCAGCGCGACCGCGCCGGCCACCTGATGGCCCAGCTGCACTTCTCCGCGCCGCACCGGGCCGGGTTGTTGCACGCCGATCCGCACCCGGGCAACTTCCGGCTCGTCGAGGGCGACCGGCTAGGCGTCATCGACTTCGGCGCCACCGCGCGCCTCCCCGACGGGCTGCCCGAGCCGATCGGCCGCCTGGTGCGCTGGGCGCTGGAGGGCCGCGCCGAGGAGGTGTTGACCGACCTGCGCGCCGAGGGGTTCGTCCGGCCGGGGATCCAGGTCGACGCCCAGGCCGTGCTGGACTACCTGCGGCCGATGCTCGAGCCGATCGAGAGCGCCAGTTTCCGCTTCACCCGCGCCTGGATGCAGGAGCAGGCCGCCCGCCTCGCCGACCCCCGCAGCGAGGCCAACAAGCTGGGCCGCCAGCTCAACCTGCCCCCGGCCTACCTGCTCATCCACCGGGTGACGGTCGGCTCGATCGGCGTCCTCTGCCAGCTCGACGCCGCCGCCGGCTACCGCGGCGTCCTCGAGGAGTGGCTGCCCGGCTTCAAGGCCTGACCCGACCGGCGCCCGACCGACGGGCGCCTGACCGGACGACAGGAGGCCGGGCCCCCGACGCACCGGGAGCGTCGGGTGCCCGGCCTCGACCGGGAGGGGCCCGGCGCGCGGCCGGGCCCCCGGAGGGTTGCCGTTCCTAGCGGACGGCGGCGCTGGCCCGCGCGGCTCGCCGCGTGGCGTACTCCGCGCGACGGGCCCACCGGCGGGCTGCCCGCAGCCGGCGCACGCGGCCGGCGGTGTCGGCCTCGGCGCGCAGCTCGCGCAGCCGCGCGGTGGCCAGGTCGTACTCGTGGGTGTTCATGGCTGGTCCTCGGTGCTCGCCGGGCATCGGTGCCCGATCGGATGGGATCGGTGGTGGACGTCGGTGGTCCGGGTCGTCGCCGTCGCGGTCACGCCGCGACGACCTTGCGGGGACGGCCCCGCGGGCGCTTGCGCGGGATGACCGCACCCCGCTCGAAGATCTCGCCGCCCCACACGCCCCACGGCTCGCCGCGGTCCAGGGCACCCGTCAGGCAGGCGTCGCGGACCGGGCACTCCCCGCACAGGACCTTGGCCTGCTCGAGCAGCGCGGGGCTCTCGGCGAACCACAGGTCCGGGTCGTCGGTCCCGCGGCACGGCAGGGGACGCCGCACCGGCGTCGGGGCCAGGGGGGTGTGCGGTGCCCTCGGGGTGGCGCCGCCGGTCCGGGGGAGCCCGGGTCGGCGGTGGGACGTCGGGCGGTCGATCGTCTGCTGCACTGCCGCTCCTCCTCGTACTCGTCGTCTGCGCGGCCGGCGGGGGCCCGCCGACCGGGTGGTCGGGGCCGGGTGCCGCGGAGGAAGACGAAGGCCGCGGATCCCGGGGTTCGGGTTCCGCGGCCTCGAGGAGGACCGGTCGAGCGTCTAGCTCTGCGGTCTCCCCGGGGAGTGGATCCCGAGGGTGTGCTGCGCGATGGAGATGTCGGTGGTGGGCGCATCGGTGCCGCCGACGCCGGTGCCGAACTGGCCGGCGGTGGGCAGAGCGGTGCCGGAGGACGGAGCGGCGGGCGCAGCGACGGCCGTGCCGGTCAGGTCGAACGGCGTCAGCGTCCGCACGACGCCGTGGCGCGGGCGGGCCACCAGGGCGGCGTCACCGGCAGCCGGACGCACGACGAGGGCGCCCCAGGCGGGGACCCCGGCGGGGGCGAGGGCGCAACGCAGATCGATCATCGTTACCCCTCCTCCCGGGGTCGGAGTCCGGCTGTCGGGCCGGGCTCGGTCTGGCGCGCCCGCGGGTGTCCGTCGGGCGCGATCAGGACAGTAGGGAAGGTCACCGGAACGGCGCAACGCAATTAACCGGCGCGTTCCCCCGTGACGGGGAACACGCCGGAGGGACCGTGCGGTCCGTACGGGCGGTGACCGGTCAGCCGCCGACGGTGGCGAGGACGTCCTCGGCGTACATCTCGAGCTTGCGGGCGCCGACCCCCGGCAGGCCGGACAGCTCGCGGACGCTGGTCGGCTTCGCCTCGGCGATGGCCTGCAGGGTGGCATCGCTGAACACGACGTAGGCGGGCACCGAGGCGGCCTGCGCCGTGCTGCTGCGCCACGCGCGCAGCCGCTCGAAGATCTCGCCGGCCTCGCCCTCGAGGACGACCTTGGCCTTCTTCGCCTTGCGCTGCGGAGGCGGTGCCGTGGGTGTGGAGCCCGGCACCAGGCCGTCGAGGAACCGGCTGCGCGGGCGGGCCCGCTTGGCGCCGGGGTTGCGCACCAGCGACCACGAGAGCGTGAGCTGCTCGCGGGCCCGGGTCACCGCGACGTAGAGCAGCCGCCGCTCCTCCTCCACCGCCTCGGGGCGCGACAGCGACTGGGCGATGGGCAGCACGCCGTCGACGAGGCCGACGACGAAGACGGCGTCCCACTCCAGGCCCTTGGCCGCGTGCATCGACGCCAGCGTGACGCCCTGGACGGTCGGCGCGTGCTGGGCGTCGGCCCGCCCGGCGAGGTGGGCGACGAAGCGCGGCAGGTCGGTGGTCGGGTCCTCGGCCACCAGGTCGACGGCGAGGTCGACCAGCGCGGCCAGCGACTGCCAGCGGTCCCGCGCCGCTCCCCCGGCCGGCGGGCGGTGCTCGACCCACCCGGTCGAGGCCAGCACGTCGCGGACCGTGGGCACCAGCGCGCCGGGGTCGCTGCCGCCGGCGGCCGCGCCGCGCAGCAGGACGACGGCCTCGCGGACCTCGGGCCGCTCGAAGAACCGCTCGCCGCCCTTGAGGACGTAGGGCACGCCGGCGTCGGCCAGCGCCGACTCGTACACCTGCGACTGGGCGTTGATGCGGAACAGCACGGCGATCTCCGAGGCCGGCGTCCCCGCCTCGACGAGCGCCCGGCAGGCCTGGGCGACGGCGGCGGCCTCGGTCGGCTCGTCGGGGTGCTCGAAGAACCGCGGTGCCGGGCCCTCCGGGCGCTGGCCGAGCAGCCGCAGGCCGGGCAGCCCCCGGCGCGGTGGCGCCTGGCCGATCAGCTTGTTGGCCAGCGCGACGACCTGCGGCGTGGAGCGGTAGTCCCGCTCCAGCTTGACCACCGCGGCGTCGGGATAGCGGTCGGCGAAGCCCAGCAGGTGGTCGGGGTCGGCGCCGGTGAAGGAGTAGATCGTCTGGTTGGGGTCGCCGACGACGCACACGTCGGCCCGGCCGCCGAGCCAGGCGTCGAGCAGGCGCTGCTGCAGCGGGTTGACGTCCTGGTACTCGTCGACGACGAAGTGGCGGTACTGCGCGCGCACCTGCCGGGCGACGTCGGGGTGCTCCTCCAGCGCGAACGCGGTGACCAGCAGCAGGTCCTCGAAGTCGAGCGCGCCGTCGCGCTGCTTGGCCGTCTCGTAGGAGGCGTACACCCGCGCGACGGTCTCGGCGTCGAAGGGCGGCTCGCGACCGGCGGCGGCAGCGCGGGCCGGGTAGTCCTCGGGCGTGGCCAGCGTGGTCTTGGCCCACTCGATCTCGCTGGCGAGGTCACGGAGGCTGGTGCGGTCGGTGGTCAGCCGGTTGCGCGTGGCGGCGGAGGCGACGACGCGCAGCTTGTTCTCCACCAGGGGCGGCAGCGGGCCGCCGAGCACCCGGGGGGCGAAGTAGCGCAACTGACGCATCGCCGCGGCGTGGAAGGTGCGCGCCTGCACCCCTCCGACGCCGAGGCCGGCCAAGCGGGTGCGCAGCTCCCCCGCCGCGCGGGCGGTGAAGGTCACCGCGAGCACCTGCTCCGGGACGAAGGCACCGGTGTGCACCCCGTAGGCGATCCGGTGGGTGATGGTGCGGGTCTTTCCCGTGCCGGCGCCGGCGAGGATGCACACCGGGCCGGTGACCTCCGACGCGGCGGTGCGCTGCTCCTCGTCCAGGCCGGCCAGCACCGCCTCAGCGCCGCTGGGGTTCCCCGGGGACCCGGGGACCACGAGGGGCGCGTCGGCTGTCCGGGGCATGCGGTGCTTCCTCCAACGGAACGGATCTCGGAGCGGGCGTCCGGCGGCCGGCGGACCGCACCTGCGAGTGTCCCAGCCGGGACCGACGGACGGCGGGGACACCCCGCACCGGTGGACGGCGGGGGCACCTGGGGAAGAGGGGACGCCGGCGGGGTGTTGCCACCCCGGTGGGACGTCGCCCGTCCCGCACCGACCGACCCGTCCCTGGGAGGACCCGAGTGACTGCCGCACCCGCCACCGTGACCATGTACACCACCACCTGGTGCGGGTACTGCGTGCGGCTCAAGAAGCTGATGCAGGTGGAGGGCATCGACTACGCCGAGGTCGACATCGAGCGCGACGCGGGCGCGGCCGACGTCGTCATGCAGGCCAACGGCGGCAACCGGACCGTCCCCACCCTGGTCTTCGCCGACGGCAGCGCGCTGACCAACCCGAGCATCGACCAGGTCAAGGCCCGGCTCGCCCGACAGCAGGGAGCCTGACCGGCGGGTGCTGCACGGGACGCGATCCCCGGCGGTGCATCATCGACCCCCGGCGGGTCGCGACCGTGACGCGCCGACCGTCCCCCGGCCACCGGCCGGAGCACCCGCGGGAGCCGCTGTCGTGACCTCGGACGCCGTGCACCTCTCCGCGCCCGGACCGGCCGCGGAGGAGGTCCCCGCCGATCGTCCCTGCGTCGTGCTCGCGCGCACCGGCCGCGGGTGGAGCGTGCTCTCCCCCGGGCGTGCCGACGACGTCGGCGACCTCATGGAGGGCCTCTCGCTGGCCGACCTCGTCATCGAGGAGCTCGACGGCCCCGCCGATCCCGACCGCGCCACCCGCCGGGCCGTGCGCGGGAGCGCCGACGACGAGGCCGCGGGCGACCCGCGGGACGCCCGGATCGCCGCCCTCGAGCGGACCGTCGCCCAGCTCGAGCACGCGCTCGCCGCCCGGGTCGCCACCGAGCGGGCGATCGGCGTGCTCGCCGAGCGCGATGCCACGTCGCCGCGGGCGGCGTTCGAGATCCTGCGCGGGCAGGCCCGGTCGCTGGGACGGCCGGTGCACGAGCTGGCCCGCGAGGTGCTCACGGCCCTCGAGCGGGCCGCGGGAGCACCGGCCGAGCCGGCTCCAGGCCTGCCGCTGGCCCCCCGCCGCCCGCCCGGTCGGCGGGTCGAGCGAGGCGCCGCCCGGCACGCCTCGGTCCCGGCGGACGGCCGCCGCTGAGCGGTCCGGAGCCGCTGACCCCGGGCGCGCTGGCCGACCGGCTGGCCGCCCTCCTCGCCGACGTCGAGCCGCTGCCCGGAGCGGCGGCGGTGCGGGTCGCCGTGGACGGGCCCGACGTCGCCGCGCCCGCCGACCTCGCCGCCGCGGTCGCCGAGCGGCTGCCCGCGCGGGGTCGGCCGGCCGTCGTCGTGCCGGCCGACGGGTTCCTCCGACCGGCGTCGGTGCGGCTCGAGCACGGCCGCACCGATCCCGACGCCCGCTACACCGACTGGCTCGACACGGGCGCGCTGGCCCGCGAGGTGCTCGACCGGGTGGGGCCCGGCGGGCCGGCGGAGTACCTGCCGGTCCTGTGGGACGTCGGCCGCGACCGGGCCGCCCGGGCCGCCTACCGCCCGATGCCGCCGCGAGGGGTGCTGCTGGTCCCCGGCCCGCTCCTGCAGGGCGTCGGGCTGGCCTTCGACGTCGTCGTGCACCTGCGGGTGGCGCCGGCCGCCCGGCGCCGGCGGTTCCCCGCCGAGCAGGCGTGGGAGCTGCCCGTCTTCGACCGCTACGACGGCGAGGTGGACCCCGTCCTCCTCGCCGACGCCGTCGTGCTGGCCGACCGCCCCGAGCACCCGGCGCTGGTGCTGCAGAACCGCTGGTCGTAGTCCGCCGGCGTGCCTAGTCGAGCTCGCCGGCCACCCAGCGGTCGATGATGTGCCGGGCGATCGACACCGGCGGCGGCAGCGCCTCGGGGCCGCGGCCCGAGCGGAGCTCGTCGCGGGTCCACCAGCGGGCCTCCTCGATCTCGGTCGGGTCCAGCCGCAGGGTGTCGTCGCCGTCGAGGCGGGCGGTGAAGCCGAGCATCAGAGACTGCGGGAACGGCCAGGGCTGGCTGCTCACGTAGCGGACGTCGGTGACCTGCAGCCCGACCTCCTCGGCGACCTCGCGGGCCACCGCGCCCTCGGCGGACTCCCCCGGCTCGACGAACCCGGCGAGGATCGAGAAGCGCCCCGGCGGCCACACCGCCTGCCGGCCCAGCACGCAGCGGTCGCCGCCGTCGTGGACCAGCATGATCACCGCGGGGTCGGTGCGGGGGAACAGCTCCGCGCCGGTGACCGGGTCACGCTGCACCCACCCGGCCCGCTCGATCGTCGTCGCGGCGCCGGACAACGGGCTGAACCGGGCCCGCTCGTGCCACTCGAGGATGCCGACGGCCTGGGCCAGCAGGCCGGCGTCGAGGTCGCCGAGGTCGCTGCCGACCTCGCGCAGCCCGGTCCACAGGTCCACCGGCCGGCCGTTCACCGTCAGCGCGCGCTCCCCGCGGACCGCGGCGTAGGGCACGCCGTCGGCCTCGCCCAGGTACACCGCACCGAGCGGCAGGGTCGGCTGCTCGTCCCAGACCAGCGTGGGACCGGCCTCGCCCTCGTGCACGGGGACGGCGCGGCGCTCGTCGACGGTGAGCACCCGCACCGGGCGACCGCGGGTCGGGTCCTCGAGCGAGCGGCCGAGGTGGTCGCGGTCGTGCGCCGAGCGGGACAGCACCGGGACCGTGCCGGTGGTGTCCGGCGTGCCGGCCGGCCAGGACCCGCGCACGGCCTCCGGCGGGTTGTCGGCCGCGGTGCTGCCGCCCGGCGGGACGCTCACGCGGGGTCCGGTGCGGCGGCGCTGGCGGTGACGTCGACCGGGCCGAGGGCCCGCAGCGCGTCGGTCACCCGCTCGGCGTCACCGACGACGACGGCGGTCAGCGCGGCCGGCGCCAGGTAGCGGCGGGAGGCCTCCTGCACCTGCTCGACGGTGACCTCGGCCAGGGCCCGCTGGTGGTCGGCGAGCCACTCCACCGACAGCCCGGACCCGGCCAGCGCCGAGAGCGTGCTGGCCAGCCCCGCGTGGGTGGACGTCGACAGCGCCATGCTGCCCAGCACGTAGCGGCGGGCCGCGTCGAGCTCGGCCTCGGTGACCGGCGCCAGCGCCATCCGGCCGAGTTCGGCCCACGTCTCCAGGAAGGCCGCGCCGGTCACCTCGGTGGCGACGTCGGCCTCGACGAGGAACGACGAGGCCGCGGCCAGGTGGTCGACGGCGCTGCGCGGACTGTAGGAGTAGCCGCGCCGCTCGCGGATGTTCTCGACCAGCCGCGAGGAGAAGTAGCCGCCGAACACCATGCTGGCCAGCCGGACGGCGGGCAGGTCGGGGTCGGTGCGGCCCGGCGCCGGGCCGCCGAGGCGGATGTTGGACTGCACCGCACCCGGCCGGTCGACGACCTCCAGGTGTCCCGGCGCCAGCGTGGGCGCGGGCGGGGCCCCGGCAGCGGTGCCCTCCCCCGTCCAGTCGCCGAGGGCGGCAGCGACGGCGTCGGTGGCCGCGGCGGGGTCGAGGTCGCCGACGAGGACCAGCGTGCTGCCGGCGGGCAGCAGCCGCTCGCGGTGCAGCTTGCGCACCGCGGCGGCGCTGACCTTGCCGACCAGGTCCGGGGCCGGGAGCTGCGCGGCGTAGGGGTGGGTGCCGTAGCGGCGGGCGGCCAGCGCGCTGCGGGCGATGACGCCGGGCTGCGAGCGGGCGATCGCGATCCGCTCGGCCACCCGGTCGCGCTCGGCCTCGACCTGGTCGCCGGGATAGGCGGCCTGGGTGAGCACCTCGGCGAGCACGTCGAGCACCGGTGCGAGCCCCTCGGCGAGCAGCGTGGTCGAGAGCAGCAGCCGGTCGGGGTCGGCGGCCACCGACAGCTCCGCGCCGTGGCCCTGCAGCGCCTCGGCGATGCCCATGGCGTCACGCTGCGCGGTGCCGAGCAGCACCGCGCCGGAGAGCACCGAGGCCCGGGCGACGTGCTGCAGGGCACCGCGCGGGGAGGTCGCGGCGAACGGGACGCGCAGCCGCAGCTCCACCAGCGGCACGCCGGGCCGCGGGACGACGACGACGGCCAGCCCGCTCGGCAGCGTCGTCGTGGCGACCTCCGGGACCGGGTGCGGCCGCGGCTCGCCCAGCGGCGGGACGAGGTCGAGGTCGAGCACGGGGGCGCTCACTTGACTCCTCCGGTGGCCCGCAGCTCCAGCACGGCGGCGGTGCCGGGATCGAGTCCCTTGGCGGCGGCCTGCACCGCGTCGGGTGTCACTGCGGCCAGCCGGGCGGCCATCTCACCGGCCAGCTCGGCGCGGCCGTGGACCAGCTCCGCACCGGCGAAGGCGAGCGTGCGGCCCAGCACCGAGTCGGCCTGGCGCAGCAGCTGGGCACTGGTGCGCGCCTGCACGCGGGCCAGTTCCTCGGCGCTCACGCCCTCGGTGACCACCCGGGCGATCTCGTCGTGGACGGCGGCCAGCACGTCGTCGACACCGACGGCGGCCGGGTGGTGCACCTGGGTGGTGAGCAGCGTGGCGTCGCGGACGTCGAACGGGTCGCCGAAGAGCCCGACGTAGCTGCTCTGCGCCACGGCCAGGCGGTCGTCGTGCACCAGCCGGCGCTCGAGCCGGGAGGCGTCGCCCTCGCTGAGCAGCTCGGCCAGCAGCACGGTGCCGAGGTAGGTGTCGAGGTCGGCGACCGGGTCGGGCACCCGCCAGCCGACGGCGACGGCGGGCGCGGGGGCCAGCCGGTCCTCGACGACGTCGCGCCGCACGGTCGTGGGCGAGGGTTCGCCGGTGTGCGGCGTGGGCGGCACCTCGCGGGCCTCCACCTGGCCGAACCAGCGGCGGACCAGCCGCTCGGTCTCGCCGACGTCGAGGTCCCCGCCGATGCACAGCACGGCGTTGCCCGGCGCGTAGTAGCGGGAGAAGAAGTCCGTGGCGTCGGCGACCGTGGAGCTCTCCAGGTCGACGAAGGAGCCGTAGCCGTCGTGGGTGTTGGCGAAGCTCTCGAACGCGATCTGCGGCAGCTGCAGCCAGGGGAAGGCGCCGTAGGGCCGGTTGAGCACGTTGACCCGGATCTCCTCCTTCACCACGTCGATCTGGTTGCGGAGGTTCTCCTCGGTGATGGCCGGGGCGGCCATCCGGTCGGCCTCGAGGAAGATCGCGCGCTCCAGCGCCTCGGCCGGCAGTGCCTCGTAGTAGTTCGTGTAGTCCTGGTGGGTGGAGCCGTTGAACGTGCCGCCGGCGGCCTGCACCAGACGGGCGTGCTCCATCTTCGGCACGTGCGCCGAGCCCTGGAACATCACGTGCTCGAAGAGGTGGGCGAACCCGGTGCGGCCCTCCGGCTCGTTGCGCATGCCCACGTCGTAGAAGACGGTCACGGCGACGACCGGCACGCTGCGGTCGGGCGCGAGGACGACCCGCAGCCCGTTGTCCAGCGAGAAGCGCTCCACCGGGTGCCGCAGAGTCAGGTCGGCCCCAGTCGCTGCTGTCACGGACCGACCCTAACCACGCGGGACGACGCCCCGCCGGGCGGTCGGGGACGGCGTCGGGTCGCCTGGGACGTACGCCGCCCTGCGGGGGCCGTGCCCGGTGACGGGCCCGGAGGGTCCTCGCCGGGTGCGGCGGAGCGGCTCGGCGTGGGTCGGGACGGCACGTGGCCGCGGTGCGGTCCGGAGGACCGCGATGTCAGAGCACGTCGATGTCGGCGATCACGCGGTCGATCGTCCCGTACAGCTCCGCGTGCGTGTTCGGGATGGAGACGTAGAGCAGCGCGGGGTCGGGCCGGCCGACGTCCACGACCAGCAGCGCCGCGCGCTCACCGGTCGAGTCGTAGCCCTCGACGTCCCAGGTCAGCTGGAACTCGACGAGGTGCGCGGCGCGCCCGTCCACCGTCAGGGCCTCGTCGCGGAGCACCTCCCGCTCGTTGGGGTACGGGTAGTAGGCCGCGCGCACGCTGTCGGCCAGGGCGGTCACCGTGGCCTGCTCGCTGCCCGGGCCGGTCCAGCCGTAGCCGTCGGCGACCGGCCCCGAGGTGCACTGCGCGATGAAGTTGCCGCCGTCGGGCGTCTGCTCCTGGGTGATGAAGTACTGCCCGGCGATGGTGCGGGTCTCGGGCATCAGGCCGAGGTCGTACTCGTACCAGCCGTTGCCGAGGAACGGGTAGGAGATGCCCGCCTCCTCGTCGATGATCCGGACGGTGCCCGGCGGGAAGGTGCTGCCGGCCGGCGGCGGGCTCGCCACGGGCGGGTCGGTGACGGCGCCGGGGCCGGTGGGACTGCCGCCGGACAGTCCGACCACCAGCGCCAGGACGACGACGGCCACCACGGCCAGCACCGAGCCGCCGATCCACCAGGCCGTGCGGGAGCTCCGCCGGGGCTCCGACGCCGGACCGGGCTGCCAGGCGTCGCTCCCCCACGTCGAGGGCACCGGCGGGCGGGGCGGGGCGATCACGGGGGGCGCCTGGACGGCGACACCCGGGCCGGCCGGCGTCGTGACGTCCGACCAGGTCTCCCCGTCCCACCAGCGCACCATCCCGGCGGCACCGTCGGGGTCGGGGTACCAGCCCGCGGGCGCGGTCGTCAGCCCAGGTCCGCTCACGGGGGTCAGGGTAGGACGGGCAGCACGCCGATCCGGGTTCCCGCGGCGCGGACGGTCAGCTGTAGCCGCGGTCGGCGTTGCTGTCCCACCAGCTGCGCAGGTCCGCCAGCGCCGACTCGCCGCCGCCGCGCACCTCCGCCACCCCGTACGTGCCGAGGTCGTCCCAGGCCCAGGCGAACACCGCGTCGCCGTCGCCGTCGACCCAGCAGGCGGCGCGGCCCAGCTCGGTGCCACCGTCGTCGAGGTCACCGTCCCCGATCGGGAACCAGCCGGCGGGGCCGGCGCTGCTCGACCCGCAGCCGAAGCGGTCCTCGAGCGGCCGCAGCTCCTGCCGCTCGATGTCGGCGGCCAGCGCCTGCGCGGCGCCGTCGTCGTCCAGAGCGCTGTAGGTGCTGCTGGTGGGCGGGGTCTCGGGGTCGGCCGGGCAGGTCACCTCCCGCAGCACGCCGTCGGCGGACTCCTGCTCGGTGCAGTCGCCGAACTCCACACCGGCGGGCAGGGTCGCGGCCACGAGCCGCTGCCCCGCTCCGGCAGCGGCGTCGCCGGCGTCGTCCGACCGGACGGCGGCCAGCACCAGGGCGACGGCGAGGCCGAGGGACAGGACCGCGCCGAGCGCCGCCAGCACCCACGGCAGGCGGGCGGTGCCCGGCGCACCGGCTGCGGCCGGCGGGCGCGGCCCGACGGTGGTGGGCGGCGCGGGCGGTCGCGGCGCGGCCTGCTGCCGCCGCGTGACCGCCCGGCCGTTCCCGTCGGCGGTCGCCGGGCCCACGGTCGTGCCGGCGTCGCCGCTGGGCACCGGCACACCGCTCTCGGTGAGTGCGGCGCGCGCGGCCGCGGCCATGGCCCCGGCCGTCGCCCAGCGCTGCTCGCGGTCCTTGGCCAGCCCGCGCAGCACCACGGCGTCGAGCGCCGGCGGGATGCCGGGCGCCAGCGACGACGGCGGGGGCGGCGGCTGGTGCATGTGCGCGGCCATGAGGGCGACCGGGTCGGCGCCCGGGAACAGCCGCCGGCCGGTGAGCGCCTCGAACAGCACGCAGGCGAGGGAGTAGACGTCGGCGCGGGCGTCGAGCGGCGCCGAGCTGAAGCGCTCGGGTGCCATGTACTCGGTGCTGCCCACGGCCATGCCGGTGCCGGTCAGCGCCGGGCCGGGAGCGTCCTCGGAGGTGCGGGCGATGCCGAAGTCGGCGAGGTAGCAGAAGTCCTCGCCGGGCGCCGAGCCGGCGAGGTCGCCGCCGTCGGAGCGGGCGACGAGCAGCACGTTGGAGGGCTTGACGTCGCGGTGCACCAGGCCGCCGGCGTGCGCCGCGTCGAGCGCGCGGGCCACCTGCCCGACGACGTCGACGGCGCGTGCCGGGGCCAGCCGCCCCGCGCGGCGCAGCAGCGAGGCGAGGTCCTCGCCCTCGACCAGCCGCATGTCGAGGAACAGCTGCCCGTCGATCTCGCCGAAGCGGTGGATCGGGACGACGTGCGGCTCGTTGAGGCGGGCGGCGATGCGGGCCTCGCGGCGGAAGCGCTCGCGGTAGCCCTCGTCGGCGGCCCACTGCTGGTGCAGGACCTTGAGCGCCACGTCGCGCTCGTGCTCGTCGTCGTGCGCGCGCAGCACCGACCCCATGCCGCCGCTGCCGAGCAGGCCGAGGACGCGGTAGGGACCGAAGCGCCCGCCGGGCTCGGGAACGGTCACCGGGCCGCCAGCTCCCGCCACAGGTGGGCCGCCGCCTCGGCGCCGCGGTACAGCATCGGCAGCAGGACGCGCTCGTTCGGCGAGTGGATGCGGTCGGTGGGCAGCCCCGCGCCGAGGAACACCAGCGGGGCGCCGAGCACCTCGACCAGGTCGGCCTCGGGGCCGCTGCCGCCCTCGCGGGTGAACAGGACGTCGTCGGGCGCGGCGTCGAAGGCCTGCCCGATGGCCCGCAGCAGCGCCCCCATGTGTGGGGAGTCGAGGTCGCTGGCGCACGGGGAGACTCCGCCGGGCGGGGTGTGCACCTCGGCCACGATGCCCTCCGGCACGTGCTCGTCGACCCACCGGCGCAGCAGCGGGCCGACGTCCTCGGGGCGTTGGTCGGCCACCAGGCGGAAGGTGAGCTTGGCGTGCGCCTCGGCCGGGACGATCGTCTTGTGGCCCGGGCCGGTGTAGCCGCCCCACATGCCGTTGACCTCGGCGGTCGGCCGCGCGCCGATGCGCTCCAGCGTGCTGTAGCCCGCCTCCCCGGCGGCGGCGCGGGAGGCGGCCGGGCCGGCCAACCAGGCGGCCTCGTCGAAGGGCACGCGGGCCATGAGCTCGCGCTCGCGGTCGGTCAGGGGCCGCACCTTCTCGTAGAAGCCGGGCAGCGTGACCCGGCCCTGGTCGTCGTGCAGGGCGGCGAGCAGCTCCGCCATCGCGTGCAGCGGGTTGGGCACGCCTCCGCCGAAGGAGCCCGAGTGCAGGTCGACGGCCGGGCCGCGCAGGGTGATCTCGGCGTCGGCCAGGCCGCGCATCGCGACGACGGCGCTGGGCACGTCGGGTGCGGCCATGCCGGTGTCGCTGACGACGACGACGTCACAGGCCAGCCGGTCGGCGCGCTCGCGCAGCAGGTCGGCGAAGTGCGGCGAGCCGGACTCCTCCTCGCCCTCGACCAGCAGCTTCACCGTGACGGCGGGGGTGTCGCGGCCGGTGGCGGCCAGGTGCGCGCGGATCCCGAGCAGGTGGAAGGCGACGTTGCCCTTGTCGTCGATGGCGCCGCGGGCGTGCAGCTCCGGGCCGTCCGGCGTCTCCACGCGGGTCGGCTCGAACGGCGGGTGCTCCCACAGCTCCAGCGGGTCGACCGGCTGCACGTCGTGGTGGCCGTAGACCAGCGCGACCGGCGCACCGTCGTCGGCGCTGGGCCACTCGGCGTAGACGGCCGGCGCGCCCGGGGTCGGCCAGATCTCGACGACGGGGAAGCCGGTGCGCCGCAGCGCGTCGGCCAGCCACTCGGCGCTCGCGGCGACGTCGCCGGCGTGCGCGGGGTCGGCCGAGATCGACGGGATGCGCAGCCAGGCGCCGAGGTCGGCGTGGAGGTCGTCGAGGTGGGCCTGCACGAAGGCGCGTTCCGGGCTGGTCACGAGCGCCGACGGTAGTGGCGCGCAGGTGGCGCGTCCGCCCCGGCCACTAGGTTCGGCGACATGACCGGACAGCTGCTGCGGGTCGACGTCGGTGACCTGACCTTCGACGTGCGGGCCGACGGGCCCGAGGACGGGCGGCCGGTGGTGCTGCTGCACGGCTTCCCGGAGACCTCCGCGTCGTGGGCGGCGGTGACGCCCCGGCTGACCGAGGCGGGGCTGCGCACCTACGCCGTCGACCAGCTCGGCTACTCCCCCGGCGCCCGGCCGCAGGAGGTGGAGGCCTACGCGCTGACCAACCTCGCGCAGGTCACCGCCGACCTCGTGACGGCGATGGACGTGCCGGTCGCCGACGTCGTCGGGCACGACTGGGGCGCCAACGTCGCGTGGGCGCTGGCCGCCTGGCACCCCGACCGGGTGCGCTCGCTGACCGCCGTCTCGGTGCCGCACCCGTCGGCGTTCACCGCCGCCTTCCGCAGCGACCCCGAGCAGAAGGAGCGCTCCGCCTACATCCGGCTGTTCTGGCAGGCGGGCAAGGCCGAGGAGGTGCTGCTCGCCGACGACGCCCGCCGGCTGCGCCGCATGTACGGCGAGGCCGTCGACCCGGAGGCGATCGACGAGTACGTGGCCGTGCTCTCGGCGCCGGGCGCGCTGACCGCCGCGCTGAACTGGTACCGGGCGATGAGCTCGGCGACGCCGGTGGACGACGTCGCGGTGCCCACCACGTACGTGTGGAGCGACGCCGACATGGCCATCGGCCGGGTCGCCGCCGAGGGCTGCGCCGCGCACGTGACCGGCGACTACCGCTTCGTGGAGCTGGCCGGCATCAGCCACTGGATCCCCGAGCAGGCACCCGACCAGCTCGCCTCCGCGATCCTCGACCGGGTCGCCTCCAGCTGAGCGCTCGACCGCCGCGGTGGGGCCGCCGGCCTCCCCGTGTGGTGCCCGACCCCGCGCTGCGGGGTGAGGTCGGGCACCACGGGGCGAGGCCCGTGCCGCGCCGGCGTCAGAGCATCCGGTAGCAGCGGACCAGCGGCAGCGGCGTGGAGCCGGCCGCCTCGTGGGTCCGCCGGGCCGGGGCGTGGCCGGGGTCGCCGCCGGTGGCGACGACGGCCACGAAGGCCACCGGCCGGCGGTCCTCGTCGGCGACGAGCACGCGCATGGCCGGGTCGCGGCAGACCCCCTCGACCGCCGCGGCCTGCGACCGCTCCCGGTCCGGGTGGAGGTGCCGGTAGACGGCGGGGCCCAGGACGGCTCCGAACGAGGCGGACACCGGCGCCCACGCTCCCAGCGACAGCGCCACGACCGCGTCGACGTCGGCGTCCTCGAGGTCCCGGATCACGACGGTCACCCGGTCAGGGTCGCGGCCCCGTCACACGGGTCCGGGGTCGTCCTCGGGCGGCGGGAGCGGCTCGTCGTCGGGCTCGGGCGGCAGGTCGTCGAGCGCCAGGTCGTCGAGCGCCAGGTCGTCGAGCGCCAGGTCGTCGAGCGGCAGGTCGTCACCGGCGGTCTCGCCGGTCACCAGGGCCAGCAGGCCGGCCTCGTCGAGCAGGTCGACCGGGCGCACGGTGACGCCCGCGGCGACGTGGTGGAAGCCCGCGCTGACCCGCTCGACCGGGACGCCGGCCAGCCGCGACCAGCCGAGCCGGTAGGCGGCCAGCTGCACCGCGGCCGCGGCGAGCTCCCCGCCCGAGGGCGGCGGGCCGGTCTTCCAGTCGACCACCTCGAACCCGCCGGCGTCGTCGGCGAAGACGGCGTCGATCCGGCCGCGCAGCGTGAGCGGGCCCAGCGGCGTCTCGAACGGCACCTCGACCTCGACCGGCTGGCGGTCGGCCCACGGGCCCGCGAGGAACGCCTCCTGCAGGGCCGACAGTGCGCCGTCGGGGGGCGCGGACTCGTCGCCGGAACCGGGCAGCTCGTCGAGGTCGAGCAGCCGGGAGGCGCCGAAGCGCTCCTCCAGCCAGGCGTGGAACGCGGTGCCCCGGCGGGCCAGCGGCGCGGGCGCGGACGGCATCGGGCGGCGCAGCCGGCGGGCCAGCTCGGCCGGGTCGCGGCGCAGGGCCACCAGCTCCGACACCGACAGGTGGCTCGGCAGCGGCACCTCGACGGTCGGGCGGGCGGTGCGCCGGCGCTCGCGCAGCAGCAGGTCGGCGTCGCGGACCCAGTCCTCGACCACCGGGTCACCGGCACCGAGCACGGTCGCGGCGTCGAGGGGGTGCGGAGCGGAGTTGGTGACCAGCTCCGCGGCGGCGGTGAGCGCCCGGCGGCGCGGCGCGGACAGCGGGTCGGCCGGCCACACCCCGACCGGCCACTCCTCCAGCGCGGGGTTGGGAGCGCCCTCCTCGGGCCGCTCGGCCCACGCCACGACGACGCCGGCCCCGGCGGTGCACGCCCGGCGGACGGTGTCGAGCAGCACCGAGGGGCCGTTGGGCTTCACCCCCTCGCGCCACCAGCTGCCCGAGCACAGCAGCAGGGACCGGGCGCGGGTGACCGCGACGTAGCCGAGCCGGATCTCCTCGGCCTCGCCGAAGTCCTTCCACTCCTGCACGTAGTCCTCGAGCGCGGCGCGCACCACGGCCTGGTCGCCGGAGCCGGGCACCGGCAGCCGCAGCCGCGGGAGGTCCTCGCGGTCGGTGAGGCGCAGGTCGACCGGGACCGCGCCGGGGTCCTTGACCCAGGAGTCGCTGGTGTCGGTGCGCGAGGGGAACTGGTCGGCGGTCATGCCGGGGACGGCGACGACGTCCCACTCCAGGCCCTTGGCCGAGTGCACGGTGAGCAGCTGCACCGACTCCGGGTCGACCGCCACCTCGCCGGGATCGAGGCCCCGCTCGCGCTCCTCGGCGTCGCGCAGGTAGCCGAGGAAGGCCGGCAGCGAGGGCAACTCGGCCAGCTCGGTGAACTCCGCGGCGACGGCGTACAGGGCGTCGAGGTGGGCCCGCGCCGCACCCGGGGTGATCCCGGGCGCGCTGGCCAGCTCGGTCTCCAGGCCCAGGGTGCGCGCGACCTCGTCGACCAGGTCGGGCAGGGACTCCCCCAGCCGCGCGCGCAGGTGCGACAGCTCGGCGCCGAGGCGCCGCAGCCGCCGGTGCGCCACCGCCGAGTAGGCGCCGGGGTCGCCGAGGTCGTCGAGGGCCTCGACGATGCTGCCGCGCTCGGAGGGGCGGGTCGCCTCGTCGCCGTCGTCGCGGGCCGGCCTGCGGGAGTGCACCAGCGCGCGGGCGCGGGCCTCCAGCGCGGCGAGGTCGCGCGGGCCGATCCGCCACCGCGCGCCGGTGAGCAGCCGGCCCAGCGCGTCGCCGGCGGTGGGGTCGACCAGCACGGTGAGGGTGGCGACGACGTCGGAGACCTCGGGCACCTCGAGCAGCCCGCCGAGCCCGACGACGGTGACCGGCAGCCCGCGGGCGCGCAGCGCGGCGGCGATGCCGGGGAGCTGCTTGCGCGTGCGGACGAGCACCGCCGTCGTCGGGGGGCGGCCGTCGGGCCGGGCGGGCAGCAGCGGGTCCTCGCCACGCCAGCAGGCGGCCAGCCGGTCGGCGAGCGCCTCGGTCTCCTCGGCGACCGTGGAGTACAGGCCGGCGAGGACGGTGCCCTGGCCGGCGCCCGGGCGGGCGGTGAGGTCGGGCAGCCTCACGACCGGCGCGGGCAGCATCCCCGCGACGGCGTTGGCGACGTCGAGCACCGCGGCGTCGTTGCGCCAGCTCGTGGCCAGAGTCAGCCGCTGCGCCTCCTTGCCGCGCACGCCGGGGAAGGTGCGGTCGAAGCGCTCGATCGTGCCGGACGACGCGCCGCGCCAGCCGTAGATGGACTGGCGGGGATCGCCGACGGCGAGCACCGGGTGACCGCCGGAGCGGCCGAAGAGCGCCTCGAGCATCCGCAGCTGGCCGACGCTGGTGTCCTGGTACTCGTCGAGCAGCACGATCCGCCAGCGGGTGCGCTCGCGGCGGCCCACCTCGGGCGCGGAGACGGCGATCCGGGCGGCGAGCGCCACCTGGTCGGCATGGTCGACGGCCCCGGCGGCCCGCTTGCGCGCCTCGAACGCCTCGACCAGCGGCAGCAGCGCCACCCGCGCGCGCTGCCGCGCCAGCACGTCCAGCACCGGCTTGTACGGGCCGCGCTTGCCCCTGGCGTCGGGATAGCCGGCCACCTGCGCCTCGAGCCGCGCGGTCCACGCCCGCAGCGCGGCCGGGCTGAGGTCGTGCTCGCCGAGCTCGGCGGCCAGCGCCAGCACGTCCTCGGTGGTGGTCAGCGGGGTCAGCGGGACGTCGTCCATGTCGCCGGTCCAGCCGGAGACGACGGCGGCCGCGTGCCCCCAGCACATGGCCGGGCCCAGCACGCCGGCGCCGGGCTCGACGCCGATCCGCAGCCCGTGCTCGGCCACCAGCGACGCGGCGTAGCCGTGGTAGGTCGACACCGTCGGCATGGCGACGGCCAGGCGGTCGCGCAGCTGCGCGTCGGTCTCGGGGTGGCGGGCCAGCGCACCCAGCCGCAGCCGGATCCGCTCGTTGAGCTCGCTGGCGGCCTTGCGGGTGAAGGTCAGCCCGAGGACCTCCTCGGGGGCGACCAGCTCGTTGGCCACCAGCCAGCAGACGCGGGCGGCCATGGTCTCGGTCTTGCCGGACCCGGCTCCGGCGACGACGACCAGCGGCCGGTCGGCCGGCGCGGACACCACGCCGGCCTGCTCGGGCGAGGGCGCGTAGGACAGCCCGCAGCGGGCGGCGACCTCGGCGGGGTCGAGCAGCCGGCGCGTCCGCACCGGCTCGGGCACGCCACCGAACAGGTCGTCGTCGAAGGAGAGCTGGTCCTCCACCGGAGCCGGCGTGCGCCGACTCACGAGGTGACCTGCCGGCCGCGCTCGTGCAGCGGGCAGCTGCGCCGCGCCGGGCACCGCGAGCAGTGGCTGCCGGTGCGCACCTCGAAGGTGGCCGCGCCCATCCCCTCGCCCACCTCGGCGACCAGCTGCCCGGCCCAGGTCTCGCCCACCGGTACCTCCGGCGGCAGCGGGTCCTGCGCCTGCTCCTTGGCCTTCGTCCCGGTGCCGACCTGCAACAGCGCGGCCCCGCCGGGCGTGCTGCCGCGGTCGCCGAACGCGCCCGCGGCGACGGCCACCTGGTAGGCGGCCAGCTGCCCGTGGGTGTCGATCTCCTTGGCCTGCGTCCGGCCGGTCTTGAGGTCGACGACGACCAGGCGGCCGGCGTCGTCGCGCTCGAGCCGGTCCACCTGGCCGCGGATGCGGGCGCGACCCACGGTGACGTCGAAGTCCGCCTCGGCGGCCAGCACCTCGCGGCGGTTGGCCGCGTGCCAGCCGAGGAAGCGCTCGAGCATGTCGCGGGCCGCGATCCGCTGCCGCTGGTCGGCCCAGCCGGGACCGAGGTCGAGGGCGTCGAGCTCCTCGACCAGCGCGGCCCGCGCCTCGGCGGCCGGCAGTCCCTCGGCCACCTTCTGCGCGACCGCGTGCACCGCCGACCCGACCGTGCGGGTGCTGTCCGGGGCGGCCTCGGCGCCCACCGCGCCGAGGACCCACTTCAGCGGGCAGCGCTGGAAGGTCTCGATCGCCGACGGGCGCACCCGCACCGGGTCCTCGCCCGGTACCAGCGGGGCGTCGTCGGACAGCGGCGCGAGGCCCCACCAGTCGGCGGGCGAGGCGCCGGGGACGCCCTCGGCGGCCAGCCGGTGGAGCACCGCGGCGGCCGCCGAGCGACGGGCGGGGTCGGTCCGCGGGTCGCTGACCGCGCGGCGCAGGTCGGCCACCAGCGCCGGCAGCCGCAGCGAGCGCGGCAACGGCGTCAGCGGGCGCCCCTCGTCCGGCGGGGGGACGACGAGGTCGAGGAAGCGCGAGGCGGTGGCCCCGGCGTCGGGACCGTCCAGCGCGCCCTCGACGGCGGTCACCAGCAGCCGGCGGCGGGCGCGGGTGCAGGCGACGTAGAACAGCCGCCGCTCCTCGGCCAGCATCTGGGTGCGCCGGTCGACCGAGGTGCCGTCGACGCCGGCCACCCGCTCGACCAGCAGCTCGGTGCCGAGCAGGGTGCCGCGGTCGCGCAGGTCGGGCCAGATGCCGTCCTGCACGCCGGCGACGCAGACGACGTCCCACTCCAGGCCCTTGGACGCGTGCGCGGTGAGCAGCCGGACGGCGTCGGTGGCGGCGTCGCGCTCCATGCCGGTGAGACCGGGCAGCTCCTGGGCCGAGAGGTGCTCGACGAACGCGGCGACGGTGGCCGAGGGCAGCCGGTCGACGAAACCGGCGGCGGCGTCGAAGAGCGCGACGACGGCGTCGAGGTCGCGGTCGGCACCGGCGCCGGCGGCTCCCCCGGCGGCGCTGGCCCGGGCCCACCGGCCGGCCAGGCCGCTGCGCTGCCACATCGCCCACAGCACGTCCTCGGCCGTGCCGTCGCGGGCCAGCGCGACCCGGCCGGCCGCCAGCACCGCGGCGACCCGGCGGGCCGGACCGGCCAGGGCGGGGGGCAGCTCCTCCAGCAGCGCCTCGTCGGCCAGGGCGCCGGCCAGCGGCGCGCCCCGCTCGTCGGCGTCGACGCCGCGCTGGGCCTGGGCGGTGCGCACCGCCCGGCGCAGCCGGCGCAGGTCGAGCACCGTGGCGCCGCCCAGCGGGGACGCCAGCAGCGCCTCCGCGCCCGCCTCGTCGAGCGCGAGGGTGCCGGGCCCCGCGCCCGGCCGGGGCAGCAGCGCGCTCAGCGCCGCCAGCAGCGGCGCGACGGCCGGCTGCGCGGCGAGCGGGAGGTCGTCGGCGGACACCTCGACCGGCACGCCCGCCGAGGTGAGCGCGCGGCGCAGCGGGCCGATGGCCAGCACCGTGCGGACGACGACGGCCATCTGCGACCACGCGACGCCGTCGACCAGGTGCGCCCGGCGCAGCGTGTCGGCGACGTAGGCGGCCTCGACGGCGGCCGAGCCGAACACGTGCACCTCGGCCCGCCCCTCGTCGACGCCCTCGGCCGGCTGCAGCCGGCGGTGCTCCCACGGGCCGGGCAGCGCCTCGGCCACCCGGCGGCTGACGTCGAGCAGCACGGGGCCCGAGCGGCGGCAGACCCCGAGCGAGAGCCGCTGCGCGGACCGGCCGTCGGCGGTGCGGAAGCGGTCGGGGAACTCGACGATCCCGCGCGGCTCGGCGCCGCGGAAGGCGTAGATCGCCTGGTCGGGGTCGCCGACGACGACCAGGTCGCCGCCGCCCCCGCCGAGCAGCTCGAGCAGCTCGACCTGCGCGGGGTCGGTGTCCTGGTACTCGTCGACGAACAGCCAGCGGGCCCGGGCGCGCTCCTGGCGCAGCAGCTCGGGGTCGTCCTCGAGCTCGGCCATCGCGGCCCGCACCAGCTCGGCCGGGTCGTAGCCGGACGCGTCACCGCCGCCGGCGGTGGAGAACGCGGTGACCGCCTCGTACTGCTCCTGGAACGCCGCGGCGTGCAGCCACGCCTCGTTGCCGGTCTCCCGGGCCCACGCGGCCAGCAGGTCGGGGTCGACGCCGCGCTCGGTGGCCCGCAGCAGCAGCTCGCGCAGCTCGCCGCGGAACCCGGCGGTGGACAGTGCCGGCAGCAGCGACGCCGGCCAGCGCACCCCGCTCTCCCCGGCCAGGTCACCGCGCAGCAGCTCGGCGACGACGGCGTCCTGCTCGGCGGCGGTGAGCAGCCGGGGCGGCGCCTCCCCGCGCAGCAGCGCCGCCCGCCGGAGCACGCCGTAGGCGTAGGAGTGGAACGTGCGGGCGAGCGGCTCGCGGATCGTGCGGGCCACCCGCGCGGTGATGCGGGTGCGCAGCTCGGCGGCTGCCTTGCGGCTGAAGGTCAGGACCAGGATCTGCTCGGGGTCGACGCCGCGGTCGATGCGGGCGGCGACGGCCTCGACGATCGTCGTCGTCTTGCCGGTGCCCGGTCCGGCGAGGACGAGCAGCGGGCCGCCGGCGTGGTCGACGACGGCCTGCTGCGTGGGGTCCAGCAGCGGCGGGCGGACCGGCTCGGGGTGCGGCTGCACGAGCCGGTAGACCGGCGCCGACTCGTCCCCCCGGAGTGCCACCCTCCGATGACACCACGGTCCGCCGACAACGGCGGGCACCTCAGAGGAACGACGCGGACCCCAGCGCGGCGGCCGCTGCGGTGCAGGCGGCCGCCCGCACCGTGTTCCACCGGGTCCAGACGCGCAGGTGGCGGGCCCGGACGGCGTCACCCTCCGGTGTGCCCGGCACCGACCGCCGCAGCTCCTCGTCGAGCGGCACGTTCGCTACCGCGGTGACCAGGACCGCACCCGCGAGGTGGGCCGCGGCCCCGGTCAGCACCGGCGCCACCGGTCCCCCCGCCGGGCTGGACGGCCACGGCGGCCGGAGAACGCCGCGATGACCCCGGCCACGACCGCGCTGCCGAGGGCCGCGGCGAGCACGGGCGCCGTCGTCACCCCACCGGCTCCGGGTGCAGCGCACCGGCGAGCGCGGCGGCCCGGAGGTGCCCGGCCACGTCGGCCGGCGGACGGCCCAGGGCCTGCCGCACGCCGTCGCCGACCGCGCTGTTGCGGCCGTCGAGCACGGTCGTGAACAGGTACGTCATCAGCGCGACCTCCTCCGCCGGGACCCCCAGCCCGCGCAGCTCGGCGGCCCAGGCGTCGGCGGGAACGCGCTCGTACCGGACCGGCGGACCGCCGGCCCGCCCGACCTCCGCAGCCAGCTCCGCGAAGGTCAGCGCCCGTGGACCGGTGACCTCGTGGACGCGGCCGGCGTGCCCCGCGTCCACGAGCGCCGCCGCGGCGACGTCGGCCACGTCGTCGGCGTCGACGAAGGGCTCTCCCACGTCGCCCGCGGGCAGGGCCAGCAGCCCCGCGGCGACGGCGTCGCGGAACGCGCCCTCGGTGAGGTTCTGCACGAACCACGACGCCCGGACGACGGTCCACGCCGCCCCGCCGGACTCCGCGACGGCGCGCACCCGCGCCTCGGTGTCCTGCGCCTCGGGCTCTCCCCGGCCGGACAGCAGGACGAGCCGCTCCGCACCCGCGGCGACGGCGGCCGACGCGAGGTCGGCCACCGTCCCCGGCGCACCCGGGACGGCCAGGTCGGGCGCGAAGCACAGGTACACGGCGCGGGCACCGGCGACGGCGGCCGGCCAGGTGGCGCGGTCCGCCCAGTCGAAGGGAGGCGTGCCGGCGCGGGAGGCGACGCGGACGGGCAGGCCGCGGGCACGCAGCCGGGCGGCGACGCGGCGGCCGGTCCTGCCGGTGCCGCCGAGGACGAGGACGGGTCGGTCGGTCTCTGTCATGCCCCGAGCCAACCGCCGGGAACCGAGACGCGGAATGGTCGAGCGGCTCAGGGACATGCGTCGGCGTCTACGCTCCGCCCGTGGACGCCGTCGCCGCACTGCTCGACGGCCCGCGGGCGCGCGGGGCGTTCGTGCTGCGCTCGCTGCTCGCGCCGCCGTGGTCACTGCGGATCGAGGACCGGGCCCCGCTCACCCTCGTGACCGTCGTCAGCGGCCGGGCACACCTGCGCTGCGACGTCGACGGGGAGACGACGCTGACCGCCGGCGACGTCGCGGTGCTGCGCGGCCCGGACGGCTACACCGTCGCCGATCCCCCTGGCACCCCGCCGCAGGTGGTGATCGGCCCCGGTCAGGTGTGTACGCCCGTCCCCGGCTCCGGCGCACCGCCGATGACCGACCTCGGCGTGCGGACCTGGGGCAACACCGCCGAGGGGGGCGACGTCCTGGTCACCGGCACCTACCAGGCGCACGGCGAGGTCAGCCGGGGCCTGCTGGCCGCCCTGCCGCCGCTGCTGGTGCAGCGCGCCGGCTCGGTCGAGGGGCCCGCCGGGACCTGGCTGGCGCGCGAGGCCGGGCGGGACGGCCCCGGGCAGGCCGCCGTGCTCGACCGGCTGCTCGACCTGCTGCTGGTGGCCACGCTGCGGGCCTGGTTCGACCGGCCGGAGGCCGAGCCGCCGGGCTGGTACCGGGCGGCCGCCGACCCCGTCGTGGGTCCCGCGCTGCGGGCGCTGCAGTCCTCCCCCGCCCGCGCGTGGACGGTGGCCGCCCTCGCCGCCGAGGCCGGCGTGTCGCGGGCGGCGCTGGCCCGGCGGTTCACCGAGCTGGTCGGCGAGCCGCCGATGGCGCACCTGACGTCGTGGCGGCTGGCGCTGGCCGCCGACCTGCTCCTCGAGCCGGGAGCCACGGTGGCCGCGGTGGCGCGCAAGGTGGGCTACGGCACCCCCTACGCGCTGTCGGCGGCCTTCACCCGGGTGCGCGGCGTCAGCCCGCGGGACCACCGCGCGCGGGCTCGTCCCTCCCCGCCAGCCGGAGCAGCATCGTCCCCGGGTGCGGAGCGGACGGCACCGGCGTGAAGCCCAGGCGCTCGTACAGCCGGCGCGACGGGTTGCCGTCCTCGACGCTGAGGCTCAGCGCCGCGATCGACCGGCGCCGCGCCTCGGCGATCGCGGCCCGCAGGAGGGTCCCGCCGGTGCCGGCACCCCGGTAGCCGGGGAGGACGCACACGCTGAGCTCGGGGACCCCCGCGGCGACGGACCCGTAGCCGGGCCGCTCGGCCGGGAAGGAGCGCACCCACACGACCCCGGTGGGCAGGCTCCCGGCGGTCGAGACGAGACCGAAGTCCCCGGCGGCGGGGTCGATGCGGCAGTACTCCGCGAGCTGCGGATCGGCGTCGACCCCGGCGAAGGAGATCCGGTCCCCGCACCAGTTCACGTCCAGCCACGTGGCCACGCGCAGCAGCAGGCCGTCCGACGGCAGCAGCGGCCGGAGCCCGGTCCCCGTCACGGCCAGGCGACGGCGGCCAGGTCCACCCGGCCGTCGCGCACGGGCACCCCCTCGCCGGCGAGCAGTTCGAGCTGGCGCACCCGCACCGGCTCGGCGCACGTCCCGTCGGCGCGGACCACCCGGTACCAGGGCACCGCTCCCCCGCCGCCGGACAGCGCCCGGGCGACCCGCCGCGGCCCCACGCCCACGAGCCGTCCGATGGCCCCGTAGGTGCTCACCCGCCCCGGCGGGATCGACTCGACGACGTCGTAGACCGCCTCGTCGACGTCGGCGGGGTCCACACCGCCGGGGTCCGCGGCAGGCGGGCCGGCGGGCGTGCGGGCGCCCGGGCGGCGCGGCTCCCCGGGCGCCCGCGGGCTCACAGCTGGTAGTCGCTGTGCGCCGTCCACCAGGTGTACAGGCCGGCGAGGTCGGCCTGGGTGGTGCCGGGTGCGGCGACGATGCCCTCGACGAGCGCCGCGTCGTCGGTCCAGGTGATGACCACCGCGCCGTTCTCGGTGTCGATGGCGCACGCCACCAGGCCGGTGTTGCCCCCGCCGCCCCACGAGCCGACACCGGTCGTGGTGGTGCAGTCCTGGCCCTCGGGGACCTCCGACAGGCCCTGCGCCGAGACGTCGTTGGTGAAGACCGAGTCCATCGTCGCCTGGTCGGGGTACTGGAAGAACTCGGCCTGCTGCGGGCCGGGCTGCGTGGTGCTCGCGCCGCAGGAGGCGTGCGCGACGTCGCCGTCGCCGGCGAGCGCGGCGTCCGCGCAGTCGGGGAAGTCCGCCGGGACGATCGCCAGCAGGCTCCCTGCGGACCCCGGGGCGCCCGTGGACGGCGACGCGCTGGTCGACGACGGGGAGCTCGACGACGGAGGGGACGTCGAGCTGCTGCTCGAGGAGCTCGACGACGAGCTC
This sequence comes from Geodermatophilus amargosae, assembly GCF_041028265.1. GTDB lineage: Bacteria > Actinomycetota > Actinomycetes > Mycobacteriales > Geodermatophilaceae > Geodermatophilus > Geodermatophilus amargosae_A. Next base: position 106,716 of record NZ_JABGCW010000004.1, on the reverse strand, counting down.
GACGCCGTCGCCGCCGGCTCGGGGTCGTCGTCGCGCAGGACGAAGAACAGGACGACGGCGGCGACGACGACGGCCGCCACCAGGCCGGCGACGAGGGCGATGACCGGGCCGCGCCGTCGCGGGCCCTGACCGGGCCCTCCGGGCTGGCCGTACGGCCCCGGCTGGCCGGGTGGCCCGTACGGGCCGGGCTGGCCGTACTGCGGCGGCTGGCCGTACTGGCCGGGCTGCGGGGGCTGGCCGTACTGACCGGGCGGGCCGTACGGCGGCTGGCCGGGGCCGCCGGGGTACTGCCCAGGGGGCGGCTGGCTCATGGGGACCTCCTGCTGACGTGGAGTCGCAGGATACGAACGGCCGGGGGCCCACGGGCGGGTCCGCCACGGCGCGGGCACCCCGACGGGCTACCCGCGGCGGCCCAGCCGGGCCAGCAGCCGCTGCTGCGGCGAGGCGCCGTCGGGGAGCTCGACCGGCGGCGCGAACAGGCCGGGGACGCCGTCGCCGGGCAGCCGGGCGGCCATCCGCTCGGCGGCCCGCACCAGCGCCGGGTCCAGGTCCTCGTCCCCGCCGGTCGCGCGGGCGAGGTCCCAGGAGTGCACGGTGAGGTCGGTGGTCAGCTCCTCCACGTACTCCCCCGCCGGCGTCGGCCCGCGGGAGAGGTGCACCGTGCCGGACCGCAGGTCGGCGGCGGCCACGGCGGCCAGCGCCTCGTCCGCGACGGCCTCCCAGGCGGTGAGCGGGTCCGCCCCCAGCAGGGCGCCGGTCCCGGCCGGCACCCGCGCCGCGACGTCGTCGAGCGGCTCGCCGGCCAGCAGGCCGGGCACCCAGTGCGCCTCGCCGACGAGGTGGGCGACGAGGTCGGCCACCGTCCAGCCGGGCAGCGCCTCGAGGTCCCACTGCCCGGGCTCGACGGCGTCGACGCGGTCGGTGAAGGCGGCCTGCGCGCGCTGGAACAGCTCGAGCAGCTCGGTCGGGGACGGGGTCTCGGGCACGCGGCCAGTCAACACGGACGCCGAGGGCCCGGCACCCACAGACGGGTACCGGGCCCAGGCGACCGGATGGAACGGCCCGCTCGCAGGGACCCGCCGCGAGCTTGCGAGCGGTGGGGGCGAGGGGCTCCTGCTAGTACGTGGGGAGCGTCTTGTCGATCCGCGTCGCCCACGCCGTCACGCCGCCCTGGACGTGCACGGCGTCCTTGAACCCGGCGTTCTTGACCGCGGCCAGCGCCTCGGCCGAGCGCACGCCGGTCTTGCAGTGCAGCACGATCGGCCGGTCCTGCGGCAGCTGCGCCAGCGCGCGGCCGGAGAGGATCTCGTCCTTGGGGATGAGCTTCGCACCGGGGATGGAGACGATCTCGTACTCGTTGGGCTCGCGGACGTCGATGAGCTCGAAGTCCTTGCCCGCGTCCATCATGTCCTTGAGCTCGTCGACGGTGATCGTCGAGCCGGCGGCCGCCTCCTGGGCCTCGGCCGAGACGACGCCGCAGAAGGCCTCGTAGTCGATCAGCCCGGTGATCTGCTCGCCCTCGGGGTCCTTGCGCACCTTGATCGTGCGGAAGGTCATCTCCAGGGCGTCGTAGACCATCAGCCGGCCCAGCAGCGTCTCGCCGATGCCGGTGATGAGCTTGACCGCCTCGGTGGCCTGGATGGCGCCGATGGTCGCGCACAGCACGCCCAGCACGCCGCCCTCGGCGCAGGAGGGGACCATCCCGGGCGGCGGCGGCACCGGGTAGAGGTCGCGGTAGTTGGGCCCGTGCTCGTTCCAGAAGACCGACACCTGGCCGTCGAAGCGGTAGATCGAGCCCCAGACGTAGGGCTTGTCCAGCAGCACGCACGCGTCGTTGACCAGGTAGCGGGTCGCGAAGTTGTCGGTGCCGTCGACGATCAGGTCGTACTCGCGGAATACGTCCAGCACGTTGTCGCTGTCCAGCCGCACCTCGTGCAGGCGGACGTCGACGTACGGGTTGATCTCCTTGATCGAGTCCCGGGCGCTCTCGGCCTTCGACCGGCCGACGTCGGACTGCCCGTGGATGATCTGCCGCTGCAGGTTCGACTCGTCGACGGTGTCGAACTCGACGATGCCCAGCGTGCCGACGCCCGCGGCGGCCAGGTACATGAGCACCGGCGAGCCGAGCCCGCCGGCGCCGACGGCGAGCACCTTGGCGTTCTTCAGCCGCTTCTGCCCGTCCATCCCGACGTCGGGGATGATCAGGTGGCGGCTGTAACGGCGGACCTCGTCGATGGACAGGTCGGCGGCGGGCTCCACCAGGGGTGGCAGGGACACGCTTGCTCCTCGGATCTCGACCAGCGGCCCCGTCCGGCGGGGCCTGCGTTCGTCGGGGGAACAGGGTGGCACGCGGGTCTGTTCCCGTCGGTCCCGACCCGGCTCCACCACCGGCCGACCAGTCACGGCAGGGGGCGGTGCAGGCAACCGATCTTGGCCCTCAAGGATCGGAGTGACCGACCGGTACGACCTCGGACCCGCACTGACTGTGAGTCGTGCCAGGCGTCATGACTCGGTGACGGATCCGTGACGGCCGCCTCCTACTTTTGTGCCGCGCGGGGAGCACTGTCCCGTCCCAGCTCACCCGGCTGCACAGCACTCATGGGGAGAACCGTGCCAAGCCTGCAGAGCCGACCCGGCAAGGTGGTGGTCATCACCCTCTTGAGCCTCGTGGCGGCCGTCGTCTGCTTTGGGCTCCTGAGCTCATCTGGCGTCGTGGACAATGGTGTCGTCGAACTCGGAGGGGCCTTCGCAGGGTTCATCGTCACGGTGGTCACCCTGAACCGCGTCTGGGGACGCGATGACATCGAGACGGAAGCAGCCAAGAGCGGGCAACCGTTCTTGTACGAGGAAGTGGTCAAGACCCTTGACCTGCGTAGAGCGTCTCCTCACGCGTCCCCGCAACTGGCCCACCTGACGGACTACTACCGCGCTAAGCGCCTCGGCACTGCTCATACGCTGCAGATGCACTACGCCACGACAGCCGATGGAATCGACTGGCGCGGTAGTGCCACGCACCCCACCACAGCGCGCTGGCAGGAGGACGGCGTGTCACACACGGGGCCCGACGGGGAGACACTGAAACACGACTACAAGGTCGACTTGGATCTCCAAGACCTGGCTGTTGGTCAGTGCACTCCCGTGATCAACAGCATCGCGTATCGGAATGCCTTCCGAAATCTGGACGGAGAATGGTTCGAGACCCACATCGAACAGCCGACCGGCCACCTGACGATGATCGTCCTCGCTCCTGACGACATGCAGGTGACGAGCGCCGGTGCAGGGCGGTCGATCGGACGCGGCGACCTCGAACACACGGCCGAGGAGCCGGCGGTCATCGAAGACGGCAGCGTCATCTACTGGTCGGTGGACAGCCCGGTGCTGGGCGCGCGGTACGCCGTGTCATGGACGTGGTCGCGGCGCACCGCCCGTGAAACGCTCGCCAGTGGCCGGTAGGCCGACTACGGATACGGCCAGGCGTTCTTGGCGCAGCCGTCGAGGCCCAGGGTCTGCTGCTGCATCACCGGGGCGACCTGGCCGGCGCCGGGACAGGACTGGTGGCCGTTGCCCAGCGCGTGCCCGACCTCGTGGTTGACGACGTACTGGCGGTAGGTGGCGACGTCGCCCTGGTAGTCGGGGACGGCGGTCTCCCAGCGGGCCAGGTTGATGACCGCGCGCTCGCCGTAACGGCAGGAGGTGTAGCCGCCGGTGCCCACGCCCGGGCAGTACCGCTCCATGCTGCCGGGGTTGACCAGGCTCACGCGGAACTCGTAGGCGCCCGGGTCGGTCCCGTCCACGCGCTGGAAGGACATCCGGCCGCCGCTCCCCCACGACCGCGGGTCGCCCAGCGTGGCCTCCACGGCGGCGGCGAAGGTCACGCCGTCGACGCCGATGCCGTCCTCGACCTCGACGACGAAGCGCTGCAGCGGACCGGTGCCGTAGACCGCCGAGGTGCCCGGGACCACCGACACGCTGCCCGCACCCTGCTCCACGTAGGTGCCGGCCGCGGGCGCGCCGGGCACCTCGGCCGGGCCGGCGTCGCCCTCGGCCGCCGCCGTGGGGGTGGTCGTGGGCGCCGTCGTCGTCGGCGCCGCCGCGTCCGTCGAGCGCGGGGCCGGATCCGTGCTGCCCGCCGTCGCGCCGACCCGCGCCGCGGACCCACCGGCCGGGGCCAGGAGGTCGACCAGCGCGAGCACGGTCGCCACGGTGAGCAGCGGGATCGCGTAGGCACGCCAGCCCCAGCGGGCGGCGAACCGGCGCAGCCTGCTCCGCGGGCGACGGGACCGCCGGGGGTCGGACGGCCCGGGCCGGACGGCGCGGGGTCCAGGGGCGTGGGGTCCGGAGGCGTGGGGTCCGGAGGCGTGGGGTCCGGAGGCGTGGGGTCCGGAGGCGTGGGGTCCGGAGGCGTGGGGCGGCGCCGGGGGTGCGGAGGGCACCGGCGGGAGCGGGGGCAGGCCGCGCGTCGGCGGCCGGCCGGACGGAGGACCTGCCACGGTGCCGCCTCCTCGCCGCCTCGTGACCGGCAGCCGTGCGGCCGCCGGTCCTCCTGCCGGTTCCGTCGTCCTGCGGTCACGCAGTGTCGTGGGGTGCGTCACCGCGCGTCCAGGTCAGGTTCTCACGCGCCCCACCGGACACGCGCGACCCACCGACGGCGCGTCAGCCGGCGCGCGCCTCGTCGCCGTCGAGGTCGCCGTCCGAGGGGTGCGTGAGGTCCTCGAGCATCCCCAGCACCGCGCGGGCGGTCTCCTCCGGCGCCTCGAGCATCGCCACGTGCCCGACGGTCTCCAGCACCAGCAACCGCGCCCTCGGCACGACGGCGGCCAGCCGCGGGGCCAGACGGGGGTCGACCAGCCGGTCGCGGTCACCCCACACCACGAGGGTGGGCATCCGCAGGGAGGAGGCCAGCCGCCAGGCGTTGGCCCGCCCGACCCGGAGGTAGGACGTGATGAGGCCGCGCATGCTCCGGGTCAGCGCCCGGTTGGCCCACTCCTGCGCCGCCCGCTCGCGGGTCTCCTCGACCGCGGCGTCGATCCGCGCCGGCGGCACCCGCGCGGGCTCGCCGAAGCACATCTGCAGCATCCCGCGCACCGACTGCTCCGGCGTCACCCCGGCCAGCCGGCGTTCGGCGATCGTGGGGACGCCGGGCAGCAGGAGCAGCAGCAGCGCCCGACCGAAGGCCTGCGGCACCCGGTAGACCGGCATGGCCGGCGAGACCAGCGTCAGGGTCGCCACGAGGTCCGGGCGCCGGGCGGCGACCAGGAGGCTGACCAGCCCGCCGAGGCTGTTGCCGAGCAGGTGCACCGGCGCGCCCCGCCCCTCCCCGGGCCGGTCGCGGACGTGCTCGAGGACGTCGATCACGGCGCGCACGTGACCGCGGACGGAGTACGAGCCCCGCGACGGCGGCTGGGAGCGGCCGAAGCCCGGCAGGTCGACCGCCCAGCCGGCGCAGCGGACGGCGAGCAGCGCGGCCAGGTCGGTCCAGTTGGTGGACGCGCCGCCGAGCCCGTGGACGTACAGGGCGCGTTCGCGCGGGCCGCCGGGCGTCCCGGCCCACGGCGTGGTGCGCACGTACACCGAGCCGCCGCGGACCGGGACCTCCTCGCCGGGCCACGCGTCCGGAGGCGGGTCGGTGCTCGGCAGGGCCGCCGTCGACGTCCGGGCGGTGGACGACGGGGCGATCGACGGGGGCATCGGCAGACGGCGGATGCGCGCGCGACGGGCCTCGGGCACCCGGCGACGGTATGCCAGGCCGACGGGACGCGTGCGGCGGGTGACCCGCCGGTAACATCCCCGGCGCCATGCAGTCCTCGCGCCCGGTCCCCGTCCGCCGCACCTCGCGGCTGCCGCGGGGTGCCCGGCGGCTGCAGTTGCTGCAGGCCGCGCAGGAGGTCTTCGTCGCGCACGGCTTCCACGCCGCCGCCATGGACGACATCGCCGACCGCGCCGGCGTCAGCAAGCCCGTGCTCTACCAGCACTTCCCGGGCAAGCGGGAGCTCTACCTGGCACTGCTCGAGCAGCAGGTGACCGAGCTGACCGACCGGGTGCGCGAGGCGATGGCCGGCACCGAGGACAACCGGCAGCGGGTCCACGGCGCCGTCGGCGCCTACTTCGACTTCGTCGACGCCGACGGCGGCGCGTTCCGGCTGGTCTTCGAGTCCGACCTGCGCAACGACGAGGACGTCCGCACGCTGGTCGACCGCGGCAACCGGGCGTGCGTGGAGGCGATCGCCGAGGTGATCCGGGGCGACACCGGCAGCTCGCCGGAGCAGGCGCACCTGCTGGCCTCCGGGCTGACCGGGCTGGCCGAGACCAGCGCCCGCTGGTGGCTGGCGCAGAAGGGCACCGTGTCGCGGGACGAGGCCGTGTCGCTCATGTCGGCGCTGGCCTGGCGGGGCATCTCCCGCTTCCCTCGGGTCGAGGGCGACCCTCCCTCCTGAGCGGCTCCCCCGCCGGGCCATGCTCGTTCGCTGACGGCGCAGCTCCGCGCCGGGGCCGGGTGCCCGGCGCTGGACTAGCGTGGTCGACAGCCGTGCAACCCGAGGAGGCATCCCGAGTGGAAGTCAAGATCGGTGTCCAGCACTCCCCCCGGGAGCTGGTCGTCGACAGCCCGAACACCCCCGAAGAGATCGCCGCCGCCGTGGCCTCCGCCATGTCCGGTGGCACGAAGGACGGGTTGTTGACCCTGGAGGACGACCGGGGCCGCCGCGTCCTCGTCCCGGTCGACCGGATCGCCTACGTCGAGATCGCCCAGCCCGACCAGCGCCGGGTGGGCTTCGTCTCAGGCAGCTGACGCCCAGCACGTCCCGACGGGGCGTCCCCGCATCCGCGGGGACGCCCCGTCGTCACGTCGAGGGGACGGACGGACCCACGTGAGCCGCCCTGCGAGGCGCGTGCGAGGAGCGGGGGCGATCCGGAGGATCGCGACGTCATCGTGTCAGGGGTTGAGGCCGAGGGTCTTCATGCGCTCGGTGTGCGCGGCGGTGATGCGCTCCTGGAGCCGGACGACGCCGGTCAGGTCACCGGTGCCGCCCATGATCAGCCGGGCCAGGCCGTCACGCTCGGCGATGACCGCCTGCGACTGGGAGATCGCCTCCCCCACCAGGCGGCGGCCCCACAGCGCCAGCCGCCCGGCCAGCGTCCGCTGCGCGGCGATCGCGGCCCGCACCTCGCGGACGGCGAAGTCGGCGTGCCCGGTGTCGGCGAGCGTCTCGAGGATGAGCGAGCGGTCCGGCTCGGCGAGGAAGCCCGCGATCTCGCGATAGAAGTCGGCGGCCAGGCCGTCGCCGACGTAGGCCTTGACCAGGCCCTCGAGCCACGTGCGCGGGCGGGTGCCCTCGTGGAAGCCGTCGAGCGCGGCGACGAACGGGCTCATGGCCACCGTGGGGTCGGCGCCGAGCTCGGTCAGCCGCTGCGTCAGCCGGTCGTGGTGGGCCATCTCGGCGGCGGCCATGCGCGCGAGGGCGGCGCGGCCGGCGAGGGTGGGCGCCATCCGCGCGTCCTCCGCGAGCCGGTCGAACGCCGTCAGCTCCGCGTAGGCCAGCACGCCGAGCAGGTCGGTGACGGCTCGGGTGTCGACCGTGGTCACGTGCCACCTCCGGGTAGGGGTCGGGGCGGGCGGCCCGCGCGGCGACCGAGGCTAATCGCTGTCCGCGCTACCATGGGAACAGGCGAGCCGCCAGGTTCGCTGGTATCTGTGCGCTGACGAACGTCGGACGACGTCCCGAGGAGCCCCACTGGGCACCGGGTGCGTCCCCCGGATCCCCCCGGTCCGCTGGCCGTGTCGGCGCTGGAGACGCATCCCGCGACACCCGACCGCGGAGCGCCCGGGCGACGACGTCGTCGCCCCTGGCCGCTCCCCCAGCCACCAGAGGCGAGAGCACTGACCTCCACCGAGAACACCCCTGTCGAGAACGTCCCCACCACGCCCGAGCTCGAGCACGCCGAGACCGGCGCGCCCGCTCCGGAGCAGCTCGAGCAGACCGTCGAGTCCCTCGGCGGCGCGCCGGTCGAGGAGACCGCCCCGCTGTTCAGCGACTTCGACGTCCATCCCGACGTCGTCGCGGCCCTCGTCGACGCCGGCATTACCCGCACCTTCGCCATCCAGGAGCTCACCCTCCCGCTGGCGCTGGCCGGCCACGACCTCATCGGCCAGGCGCGCACCGGCACCGGCAAGACCCTCGGCTTCGGCGTCCCGATGCTGCAGCGCGTCGTCCCGCCGGCCGAGGGCGGTGACGGCGTCCCGCAGGCGCTGGTCGTCGTCCCCACCCGCGAGCTGTGCGTGCAGGTCGCCCGTGACCTGGCCACCGCGGGCAAGAAGCGCGGCACCCGCGTGCAGGCCATCTACGGCGGCCGCGCCTTCGAGCCGCAGGTCGCCGCGCTGCAGGCCGGCGTCGAGATCGTCGTCGGCACCCCGGGCCGGCTGCTCGACCTGGCCCAGCAGGGCCACCTGATCCTGGGCAAGGTCCGCGTCCTCGTCCTGGACGAGGCCGACGAGATGCTCGACCTCGGCTTCCTGCCCGACATCGAGCGGATCCTCGCGATGGTCCCGACGCAGCGTCAGACGATGCTGTTCTCGGCCACGATGCCCGGTCCGATCGTCACGCTGTCGCGGTCGTTCATGACCCAGCCGACCCACATCCGGGCGCACGGCAACGACGAGGGCTCGACCGTTCCGCAGACCACCCAGTTCATCTACCGGGCGCACAACCTGGACAAGCCCGAGCTGCTCTCCCGCGTGCTGCAGGCGCGCGGCCGCGGCCTGGCGATGGTCTTCTGCCGCACCAAGCGCACCGCGCAGAAGGTCGCCGACGAGCTGGTCGACCGCGGCTTCGCGGCCGCCGCCGTGCACGGCGACCTCGGCCAGGGCGCCCGCGAGCAGGCGCTGCGCGCCTTCCGCAGCGGCAAGGTCGACGTCCTGGTGGCCACCGACGTCGCCGCGCGCGGCATCGACGTCACCGGCGTCAGCCACGTCGTGAACTACCAGTGCCCCGAGGACGAGAAGACCTACGTGCACCGGATCGGCCGCACCGGCCGCGCCGGCCGCGAGGGCGTCGCCGTCACGCTGGTCGACTGGGACGACATCCCGCGGTGGCAGCTGATCAACAAGGCGCTCGACCTGCCGTTCGCCGACCCGCCGGAGACCTACTCCACCTCCCCGTGGGTGTACAGCGACCTCGACGTGCCCGAGGGCGCCAAGGGCCGGCTGCCCCGCTCGCAGCGCACCCGCGAGGGCCTCGACGCCGAGGTGCTCGAGGACCTGGGCGAGACCGGCAAGAAGGCGAAGGGCGCGGGCCGCGCGCCCGCCCGTGGCGACGCCGGCCCCGAGTCCTCCCGCACCGAGTCCTCCCGCACCGACGAGGAGCGCCCGGCCCGGTCCTCCCGGCCCCGCCGCCGGACCCGCGGGAGCGGTGCCGCGGCCGAGGCCGTCGCCGCCCCGCACGCCGGGTCCGCCGAGGGCGACGGGACCGCCCCCGCGGCTCCCGCCGTCGACACCGCCGACTCCGGCGAGGGCTCGGACGCGCCGCGCCGGCGCCGCCGTCGTCGTGGCGGTCGTGGTCGCTCCGGCGCCCCCACCGGGTCCGACGCGGCCGGCTCCGGCCGCGAGGACTCCGACGGCTCGGGCGACGGCGGCGACTCCGAGTCCGCCGCCTGAGCCGGTAGGCCGTGGCGCTGCGTCCCCCGCCGCCGCGGGTGTGGATCTGGACGGCGGCGGCGCTCGCGCTGGTCGTCGTCGCCACCCTGCTGTGGCGGGGGTCGAGCGTCGCGGCCACCGACAGCACCACCGCCTTCGCGCCGGAGGTCCCCGCGCAGGCCCCGTCCGGGGACCTGGCCCGGGTCTGGTCGGTCGGCACCGACGTCCCGCTGCCCCCCGGCGTCGTCGAGGGCGGCCGGGTGGTCGTGCCCTCCGCCGACGGCGTGACGGCGCTGGACCCGGCCACCGGCGAGGAGGCGTGGCACTACCGCCGCGCCGACGCCGCGCTGTGCGGCCTGAGCGCCAGCAACGGCCTGGTGGTCGCCGTCTTCCGCGGCGGCGACCGCTGCGACGAGGCGCTGGCGCTCACCGCCGCCACCGGCGTGCGCGCCTGGACCCGCAACCTCAGCCTGCGGGGGGACGCGACGATCGCCGGCACCGACCAGGTCGTCCTCGCCAGCAGCGACACCGGGATCGTCGTGATCGACCCGGTCGGCGACAACGTCCGCTGGCGGTCGGCCGCCGAGCCGGGCTGCACGCTGGTGGACACCGCCGTCGGCAGCGCGGGGGTGGCGCTGCTGCAGCGCTGCGAGGGCACCGCCGCCGTGCAGGTGCGGTTGTTCGACTCCTTCTCCGGCCAGGCCCGCTGGACCCGCGACCTGGCCGTCGCCGACGGCACCGACGTGCGGCTGGCCGGCGTCGACCGCCTCGTCGGCGTCGTCGCCGGCGACGCGCTGCTGGTCCACCGCCCCGACGACGGCGCACAGCTGCAGGAGCTGGTGCTCCCGTCCGCCACCGACGGCGGCGCGGAGGGCGACCCCGTCCTGCAGGTCGGCGTCGGCGACGTCGCCCTGGTGTGGGCGCGCGGCACCGTCGCGGCGCTGGACCGCACCTCCGGGGCGCAGCTGTGGCAGGTCCCCGCCCTCGGCCTGCCCACCGCGTCGGCCGTGGGCAAGGGCGAGGTGGGGCAGGCCGGCGTGTGGGTCCCCGAGTCCGACGGCCTGGTGCTGCGCGACCCGGCCACCGGCGTCGAGACCGCCCGGGTGGCCGTCGAGGACGCGCCCGCGCCCGGCGGCCGGGCCGCCGTCGTGGGGCCGGTGCTGGTCTACGCCCTCCCCGACCGGGTGGCCGGCTACCGGTGAGTCCGGGTCGCGGCGGCGCGGTCCCGGACGGCGGGGTTCACTGGGGACCATGGTCCTGCCCGGCACCTCGCACAGTCCCGACCTCGCCATCGCCCCCGACGACCTGCGCCAGCTGGCCGACCACGACGCCTCACCGCGCACCCTGCCGGGCCGGGCCGGGCCGCTGGCCGCGCTGGACACCGGCGGCGACGGACCCAGCGGCACGGTGCTGCTGGTCGCCGGCTACACGGGCAGCAAGGAGGACTTCGCCCCGCTGCTCGCCCCGCTGGCCGCCGGCGGCTACCGCGTCGTGGCGATCGACCAGCGCGGGCAGTACGAGTCCCCCGGCCCCGACGACCCGGGCGCCTACTCCGTCGCCGAGCTCGCCGCCGACGTCGTCGACGTGGCGCACCTGCTGCGGGAGGAGACCGGCACCCCGCACCTGCTGGGGCACAGCTTCGGCGGGCTGGTCGCCCGGGCCGCCGTCCTGGCCGACCCGGAGGCCTTCCGGTCGCTGACCCTGCTGGGGTCGGGGCCCTCCCGGCTCGTCGGCCCGCGGGCCGACCTGCTCGAGCACCTCGGCCCGCTGCTGGAGCGGGGCGGCGTCCAACTGGTGCACGCCACGCTCGAGCAGCTGGCCATGACCGACGAGCGCGCCCAGGTGGTGCCCGAGGTCACCCGCGCCTTCTACGCCCGCCGGTTCCTCGCCTCCGCCGCCGCCGGGCTGCGCGGCATGGCCGACGCCATGACCTCCGAACCCGACCGGGTCGCCGAGCTGGCCGCCGCCGGGATCCCGGTGCTCGTCGCGCACGGCGCCGCCGACGACGCGTGGACGCCGGCCGCGCAGGCGGAGATGGCCCGGCGGCTCGGCGCCCGCCACGAGGTCATCGCCGGCGCGATCCACTCCCCCGCCGTGGAGAACCCGTCCCGCACCCTCGAGGTGCTCACGACGTTCTGGTCGGCGCTGTCGGACGACGCCCGGTGACCGGTTCCCGGCCCTCGGCCCGCGACTGGTCGGCCGAGGAGGACCTGCTCGGCTTCTTCGGTCCCGACAGCGTCACCTGGAAGGTGCACGCCGACCCGGTCTACAGCGTCGGCGGGCTGCGCGCGCTGCTGCTGCAGGCGCTGCACCCGGTGGCGATGGACGGCGTCGCCCGCAACTCCACGTTCCGCGAGTCGCCGTGGCAGCGGCTGGTGCGCACCGCCGAGTACGTGGACGTGCTGACCTTCGGCACCCGACGGGATGCGGTGCGCGCCGTCCGGCGGGTCCGCGGGCTGCACCGGCCGCTCGGCGGCACCGAGGAGACCACCGGGCGCAGCTACCGCGTCGACGACCCCGACCTGCTGCTGTGGGTGCACAACTGCGAGGTCGACTCGCTGCTCGACGTCGCCCGCCGGGTCGGCGTGGTCACCGCCGCCGAAGCCGACCGCTACGTGGCCGAGCAGGTCACCGCCGCCGAGCTCATCGGCGTCGACCGCGCCGACGTCCCGGCCTCGGTGGCGGAGCTGGCGGACTACTTCGAGCGGCTCCGGCCGCAGCTCGCGCTGACCCCGGCCGCGCGCGACGCCTGGCGCTTCCTCGTCGTCCCGCCGATGCCGCGCTGGGTGCAGATCCTGACCCCGGCGCGCCCGGCGTGGGGTTCGCTGGCCTCGCTGGGCGTGGCGACGCTGCCGCCGTGGGCGCGGAAGCTGGCCTCGCTGCCCGGCCTGACGCTGACCGACGCGGCGGCGACGGCGGCGCTGCGCGCGTTCCGCACCGGGATGCTGGCGCTGCCCGAGCGCGCCCGGCACTCCCCGGTCCGGCGGGCCGGGTTCGAGCGGACGGCGTCCGCGACGGCAGTGGGCGCCTAGCTGCCGTCGGGGCTGCCGTCGGGCTGCTCCTGGTCGGCCGGCAGGAAGCTCCACGTCTCGCGCGGCGGGGTCGCCGCCTGGCCGGCCGGGCAGCTGGGGCGGAAGTCGCACCAGCCGCACTGCCGGCCGGTGACGGTCGGGAACGCCTCGTCCGGCGGCACGCCGTCCTCGAGCGCCTGGGTGGCGACGGCGATGTCGGCGGCGACGTCCTCGGCGCGGCGCACGTGGTTGGCCAGCGACCGCTCGGTGTGCTCGAAGGAGGCCACCGTGCCGCTGGGCAGGTGGTGCAGCTCGACCCGGCTGCACGGCCGGCGCAGCGTGCGCCGCACGCCGAGCACGTAGGCGGCGAGCGCCGCCGACCCGCGGGCCTCGTCATCGGTGCTGGGCACCCGGCCGGTCTTGTAGTCGACGACGACCAGCTCGTCGCCGCGCTGGTCGATGCGGTCGACCCGCCCGGTCAGCGCCAGCTTCTCGGTGGTGCACGAGACCTGCCGCTCCAGTCCGACCGGCTCCTCCGCGGGGTCCAGCGACTCGACGTAGCCGGTGATCCAGCCGGCCGCGGTGGCGCGCCACCGGGCGGCCTGCTCGGCGTCGCGGAACCCGTTGGCGCTCCAGACGCCGTAGAGCAGCTGCCGGGCCGCTCCGGCCGTGCGGCGCGCCCGCGGCTGGTCCCACCAGGAGCGCAGCGCGGCGTGCACCGCCGACCCGACCGAGTTGTGCGCCCACGGCGGGCCCTTGGGCGGCGTCGGCCGGTCGACGTAGGCGTACCGGTAGCGGCGCGGGCAGTCGGCGAAGGTGGCCAGCTTGCTCGGCGTCGCGGGGAAGAGCCGGCGCGGCATGCCGGGCATCTCCAGCTGCGCGCCGTCGGACTGCCTCATCCGGTCACGCTAACCGGCGTCACCGCCTCAGCCGGCCAGTGGCACGCTGCCCGTGGACGCAGCCACCAGTGCCTCGTACTGGGCGGGGTCGGTGGTGCACGCACCGATCGGCGTCGCCTTGTTGGCGCCGTGGTAGTCGCTGGACCCGGTCACCAGCAGGCCGAGGTCGCCGGCCAGGCCGCGCAGGTGCGCGCGCTCGGCCGGGCTGTGGTCGGGGTGGTCGACCTCCAGGCCGACCAGGCCCGCGCCGGCCATCGCGGCGATCGCGTCGTCGTCGACCACCCGGCCGCGCCGGGTGGCCAGGCCGTGCGCGAACACCGGCACGCCGCCGGCGGCGCGCACCATGCGGATCCCCTCGAGGACGTCGGTGTCGGCCTTGGTCACGTGGAAGGGGCTGCCCTGGTGCAGCAGGGTGGCGAAGGCCTGGTCCACCGACTCGACGACGCCGGCCTCCACCAGGGCGCGGGCCACGTGCGGGCGGCCCACCACCGCGCCGCCGCTGGTGTCGAGGATCCGCTGCCACTCGACCGGGTAGCCGGCCGCGGCCAGCGCGGCGACGATCCGCTGCCCGCGGGTCAGCCGCTCCTCGCGCAGCCGCCGGCGCTCCTCGGCGAGCTCGAGGGAGTCGGGGTCGAAGAGGTAGGCCAGCAGGTGCACGCTGACCGGCCGGCCCTCGGCGGGGAACCAGCGGGCCGACAGCTCCATGCCGGGGACGACGGTCAGCCCGTCCGGGCGGGCCGCCGCGGCGCTCGCCCACCCGTCGGTGGTGTCGTGGTCGGTGAGGGCGACGACGTCGAGGCCGGCGGCGCGGGCGGAGGCGACCAGGGCGGCCGGGCTGTCGGTGCCGTCGGAGACCGACGAGTGGGTGTGCAGGTCGATGCGCATCGGCCTCCAGCCTCCCCCAGCCCTGCGGCCCGCGCTCAGCTCCCGCCGGGCGCCCCGGGCAGGCGCGGGATCGGCTGGGTGTCGCGCCGCTGCTCGGGCGGCGTGGAGTTCCCGTTCTCCGGGTTGCCCTCGTCGTCGCCCCCCGCGGCCCCGCCCCAGTCGCTGCCGAACAGGAGCTCGCTCACCTCGCGGTAGAGCAGGTCCGCGCGCGGCAGGAAGGTGATCTGGGACAGCGCCTGCTGGGAGCCGGCCGACTCGAAGCGGAAGGTGCCGTAGCCGAGGACCTGGCCCAGCACGGTCTCCTTCCAGGTCAGGTCGGTGATCCGGCGCAGCGGCAGCAGGGTGACCGTGCGCGCGATGATCCCGGAGGTCAGGAGCACCCGGCGGCGCGTGACGATGAAGTGCCGCATCCACCACTCGCCGGCCCGCAGCGCGAACCAGCCCAGTGCGCCGACGGCGACGAGCAGGCCGACGCTGGAGCTGAACCGGTTGTCCGGGTCGAGGGTGAGCACCCACAGGCCCACGACCAGCACGGCCAGGGCCCTGGCGCCCGGCCACAGCAGCACCGCCCAGTGCCGGCGGGTGGCCACGACGGCCTGCTCGCCGGGGAGGAGGTACTTGGCGGCGTCCTTGGCCCACCGCGGCGGGCGGCCGCCGGCCGGGCCGCTCACGCCGGCCTAGACGAGCGAGCCGACGAAGGCCGCGATCGAGGACGCGGCGTCCCCGAGCGCCTCCCCGGCGCTCTTCACCATCTCCGCGGAGGCCTCGGGCTTCTGGATCACGTAGAAGATGACGAAGGCGACGGCCAGCCAGACGAGGACCTTCTTCAGGTTCACGGCCACCTCCGGGGATCTGCTCGGACCGGCGGGCACGGCGCCCGCTCGGGTCGGCCCGGGGGCCGGCCCCATGGGTAACACAGGCCCCACGGTCCACCCGACGGACACGCCGGGCCGGGACCGAGCTGTCGCCCGAGCCTGCCGTCCTCCTGTTCTCCTACCCTGCCGTCCTACTGCCCCGGCAGCAGGTGCTCGCTGGGCGGGCCGAGCGGGAGGTCGGGGTACAGGCGGTCGCGCAGGTCCAGCAGGCGCAGTTCCTCGGCCAGCAGCCAGCCGGCCGACATCGGCCACATGACCAGCCACAGCCACACGCCGTAGGCCTCGCCGACGAAGGCCGCCCGGTCGTCGGGGGTGGGCACCGCCCACAGGGGTGCGCGCTGGCCGGCCGCCTCGACCGCCGCCGACGAGGGGCCGGTGATGACGTCACCGGGGTCGAGTCCGGGCAGTCCCGCATAGCCGCAGCCCACCCCCATCCCGGGTTCCTCGGCGACCAGCACCAGTTCGGCCGCCCCACCCAGGGGCGCCGGCCCGGCGCAACCGACGACGATCGCCCGCGCCCCGGGCTCCCCGCCCCAGGCCAGGCCGGTCACCGTCCAGCCCGAGGGCACGGGGTCGGGCACCCACGCGGGCACCCGGGCGTCGGCGGTGACGGCCGCGATGGCGTCGTGGGCGATGAGCGCGGTGTGGTGCAGCGGGGTGACCGCGCCGTGCACGTGGCACCAGGCCACCGCCGAGTCCCCGGGGCGCACCACGAGTGCTTCGCCGCAGCGGGGACAGACCGGGGAGGCGCTCATCGGATGACACCGTCCTGTCACACGGGGCCGACGTCAAGCGCAGTCGGACGGTGCCGGGTCGGGTCACCGTACCCTGCGGCCGTGGCACCCGACTCCCCCGGCGGACCGTTGCCGGTGCAGGCCTGCGTGGGCGCCGTGGTCCTCGACGCGCAGGGGCGGCTGCTGCTGATCCGCCGTCGCAACGCCCCGGGTCGGGGGCTGTGGTCGGTGCCGGGCGGGCGCGTGGAGCCGGGCGAGACGCTGTCCGCCGCGGTGGTCCGGGAGGTCCGGGAGGAGACCGGGCTGGCGGTCCGGTGCGGCGCGGAGGTCGGCCGGGTGAGGATCCCCGGCGACGGCGTCGTCTACGACGTCGCCGACTTCGTCTGCACGCTCGCCGACTCCTCCGCGGTGCCGGTGCCCGGCGACGACGCCGACGCGGTCACCTTCGCCGAGACAGCCGACCTCGACCGGCTGCCGTGCACGCCGGGGCTGGTGGCGACGCTGCGCGGCTGGGGCGCGCTGCCGTCCTGACCTCGGACCGGCAGCGCGCCCCGTCACGCCGGGTTCAGGAGCGCGGCCTCGGCTCCGGGCGGCCGGGCTGCTCGCCGCCGCGGGCCTCGCCGTAGGAGCGCTTGGGCACCATGACCTTGCGCCGGAAGACGCAGACGACCGTGCCGTCCTGCTTGTAGCCGATCGTCTCGACGTGGACGACGCCGCGGTCGTCCTTCGACCGCGACTCCGACTTGTCCAGGACGGTGGTCTCGCCGTAGACGGTGTCGCCGTGGAAGGTCGGCGCCACGTGCCGCAGCGACTCGACCTCCAGGTTGGCGATGGCCTTGCCCGACACGTCGGGCACGCTCATGCCGAGCAGCAGCGAGTAGACGTAGTTGCCGACGACGACGTTCTTCCCGAAGTCCGTGGTCTCCGCCGCGTAGTGGGTGTCCAGGTGCAGCGGGTGGTGGTTCATCGTGATGAGGCAGAACAGGTGGTCGTCGTACTCGGTGACGGTCTTGCCGGGCCAGTGCTTGTAGACCGCACCGACCTCGAACTCCTCGTAGTACCGACCGAACTGCACGGTTGCTCTCCCGACGTCGTCGTGCGGTGGACGGGCACGGCGCCGCGCGCGGACAGGGCCGTCCCGGGCCGGGCAGGCCAGTTGCCCACCACGCGGCGCCGGTGACCCATCTGGACGGCCGCCGATCCTACGATGCCCGCGTGGTCCCTCCGCTCCGCGCCGGCGACCCCGCCGAGGCGGACGTCGTCGTGCTCTCCCCGGGCGGTCGCCGCGTCCGCCTCGCCGCCACGCTCGTCACCCTCGCGCTGGTCCTCGCCGGGACGCTGTGGGGCACCGACGCCTCGTTCCCGTTCGGCCCGTTCAAGATGTACTCGACCCGCGCCGACGCGAACGCGCCGGTCGTCTCCACCCGCGTCGTCGGCCTCACCGGCGCCGGGGAGGAGGTGCGCCTGTCCGGCGGCGAGGTGGGGCTGCGCCGCGCCGAGTTCGAGGGGCAGCTCCCCCGTCTGGTCGACGACCCGACGCTCCTGGTGACGCTCGCCGAGACCTACGCGCGCCGCCACCCGGAGGCTCCCTCCCTCGTCGACGTGCAGGTGGTGCAGCGGCACTTCGAGCTCGCCGACGGCCTGCCGACCGGCGAGTGGACCGACCGCGTCCTCGTCGCCCAGGACCTGGAGGCCGGCTCGTGAGCACCGCCTCGTCCGCCCTCACCGCCGTGCGCGGGCTGCGCGGCTTCTGGACCCGCCCGGTCCCGCTCGCCCGGATCGCGGTGTTCCGCACCATCGCCTACCTGTTCGTCCCCGTCGACGTCTTCCTCACCACCGCGTGGGTGCGCGCGCACGCCGAGGTTCCGACCGCCTGGTACCAGCCGCTCGAGATCGCCCGGGTGCTGCACCTGCCCACGCCGACGTCGACCGTCGTCCACGTCGTGCAGTGGGCCCTGGTGCTCGCCGCCCTGGCCGCGGCCACCGGCCGCGCGCCCCGGCTGCTCGGGACCGCGGTCTTCGTGCTGTACCTCGAGTGGATGGTCATCGCGATGAGCTACGGCAAGGTCGACCACGACCGCATCGCCTACCTCGTCGCCCTGGCGGTCCTCCCCACCATCGGACGGGTGCACTGGCGCGACCGCCGCCGGTCCGAGGCGGCCGGCTGGGCGATGGCGGCGGTGATGGTGACCGTGATGCTCACCTACTTCCTCGCCGCCTGGGCGAAGATGCGCTTCGGCGGCTGGGACTGGGCGACCGGCTCGACCATCACCCGGGCGGTGGTGCGCCGCGGCACCGGCCTGTCGGAGTGGACGCTCGACGTGCCCGGCCTGCTCGTGGCCGTGCAGTGGGCGATGCTCGTGCTCGAGTTCGCCGCGCCGCTGATGCTGCTCGTCCGGTCCGACCGGGCCCGTGTGGCGCTCGTGGTGTTCCTGCTCGGCTTCCACCTGATGGTGTTCGGCGGCCTGCGGATCATCTTCCTGCCGCACTGCGTGGCGATCCTGTCGATCCTGCCCTGGGAGCGTGCGCCCGAGGTCCTGGCCGCGGCGCGCCGGCGGCTGCAGCCGGGACGGGCCGCCGCGCTGGCCACCGCACCGCCCGGCTGAGCACCCCCGGCTGAGCCCCGGTCAGACCAGCGCACCGATGCGCGCGGCCATCTCGGCCTCGTGCTGCTGATAGGACGCCGCGACCGCCGACAGCAGTGCGCCCATCCCGGTCAGCGCGTCGCTCACCCCCTGCGCCGAGACCCGCCACTGCTCGTAGAGCGCGCTGAACTGCACCGCGGCCTGGCTGTCGGTCCAGCCGTCGAGCACCGAGCCCGTGACGGTGCTCGACAGCGTCGCGTGCCGCGAGGCGGTCTCGGCCGCCTCGGTCTGGCAGCGCCCGGCCATCGACTGCAGGGTGGCGATGTCGACCTTCATGGCTCCTCCTGTCCGTCCCGGGCACCTCCCGGGATGGGTGCGGACGCTAGGCCGGAGCCGCTCCGGGAGCGCTCCGCCGTCCACAGCGCCGCCTCCCGTCCACAGCCGGGCGCCGCGACCGCCGGACCGCGGCAGGCAGCGGGAGCGTCGCGCCCGTGTCCGCCCCCCTCCCCTCCGGTACCGGGACCCGCTGCTGGACCGTGGTCGGTGCCGAGGGCGCCGTCGACGTCGAGGTCCGTGCGGCCGACGACGCCCCTCTCGACGTCGTCCTGACCGACCTGGCCGCGGCCCTCGGCACCGCGCCGGCCGGGCTGTGGTCCGGCACCACCCGGCTGCCCGGGGACCTGCCGCTCTCTGACGACCGGCTCCTGCACGGCGTGGTCCTGGGCCTCGGCCGCCCCGTCCCACGCTCCGGGGAGTCGACCGGCAGCCCGCTGGAGCTGCACGTCGTGGGCGGCCCCGCGGCGGGGACCACCGTCCCGCTGGTCACCGGCCGGCACGTCCTCGGCCGGGGCGCCGGAGCCGCGCTGCCCCTCCCCGACCCCGGCGTCTCCCGGAGGCACGTCGCGCTCGAGGTCGGTGCCGGCGGGATCACGGTGGCCGACCTCGGCTCCACCAACGGCAGCCGGCTCGACGACGCCGACCTCGGCGGCACCGCGCAGGAGTGGCGGCCGGGTGCAGTGCTGCGGCTGGGCGCGAGCTCGGTGACCGTCACCGGCCCGCGGGACGGCCGGGCCGGCTCGCGTCCCGCTCCCGGGGGCCGCCGGCTGGTGCGCCCTGGTGCCCCTCCCTCCTCGCACCGCCCGGAGGTGGAGGTGGTGCTCCCCGCTGCGCCCCCGGCGCCTCACCACCGGCGGCTGGGCTGGGTGGCCGTGCTGCTGCCCGCCGTCGCCGGGGTCGCGCTCGCGGTGCTGCTGTCCACGCCCACCTTCCTGTTCTTCGCGCTGCTGGGTCCGCTGGTGGCAGTCGGGTCGTGGGCCTCGGACCGGTGGAGCGGATCCCGCACCGGGCGGCGGGCGAGTGCCGCGCACGCGCAGGAGCTGCGGGCGGCCCGGGCCCGGCTGGCCGACGCCGTGCAGTCCGACGTGCGGGCGGCACGGGCGGAGACCCCCGACCTCGCGGCGCTGGCCGCCGCGGCGCGGAGGGGGACGACGCTGCTGTGGTCCCGCCGCGCCGGGGATCCCGCCGTCGCGACCGTGCGGATCGGCACCGGCGCGGGTTGCACCCGGGTGGTGCGCGTCGAGGAGGGCCGGCGGGTGCCCGAGCCGGCGGCCGACCTGCCGGTGACCGTGGACCTGCGCCGCACCGGGGGGCTGGGCGTGACCGGTCCGCGGGAGCCGGCGCTGGGAGTGGCGAGGGCCGTGCTCACCCAGCTGGTGACCCTGGCCGCGCCGGGTGAGGTGGACGTCGCCGTCCTCACCACCGCGGGGCGCCGAGCGGACTGGGTCTGGGCGCGGTGGCTGCCGCACCTGCCGGCCGGCGCCGTCTCCGTGCGCCCGCCGGGAGGACCGGCGGCCGCCGCGGCTGACGCGGCCCTGGCGACCTGGCTGACCGGACTGGCCGAGGGACGCGCGGCCTCCGGCCCGGCGGCGGGAGTGCTCGTCCTCGTCGTCGACCGGCCGGTCGACGCGGCGCTCGGGGAGCTGCTGCGCGCCTGCCGGGACGGGGGTGTGGTCCTGCTCGCGCTCGCCCGCCGCGGGGAGGAGCTCGGCGGCTGCGTCGGCGCGGTCCTCGAGGTGGGCGGTGAGACCGGGGACACCGGACTGCTCGCCCTCGGGGACGACGCGGCGCCCGGCGGGGTCGTCGTCGACCGCCTGCCGTCTCCCGTCGCCGCCCGGCTGGCCCGCGACCTGGCTCCGCTGGCGCCGGCCCGGCAGGCCGCGGGACTGCCGCGCACGGTGCGCCTGCTCGACCTCGTCGGGGACGGTGCGGCGGAGGTCCCGGTCCCCTGGTCCCGCGCGAGGTCGTCGCTGAGCGCCCTGCTGGGGATGACCGCGGACGGCGTGGCCGCGGTCGACCTGGTGCGCGACGGGCCGCACGCGCTGGTGGCCGGCACGACCGGGTCGGGGAAGTCGGAGCTCCTGCAGACGCTGGTGGCGGGGCTCGCGCTCGCGCACCCGCCGGACCGCTGCTCCTTCCTGCTGGTCGACTACAAGGGCGGGGCCGCCTTCGCCGAGGCGGTGGCGCTGCCGCACACCGTGGGGCTGGTGACCGACCTGGACGCCGCAGCCACCGCCCGGGCGCTGCGGTCGCTGACCGCGGAGCTGTCCCGCCGCGAGGCGCTGCTGGCGGCGGCCGGTGTCCCGGACCTCGCGGCCCTGCCGGCGGAGGTCGGGCTCGCGCGGCTGGTGATCGTCGTCGACGAGTTCGCCGGGCTCGCCGAGGAGCTCCCCGAGTTCGTCAGCGGGCTGGTGGGGATCGCCCAGCGCGGCCGTTCCCTCGGCGTGCACCTCGTGCTCGCCACGCAGCGCCCGGGCGGCGTCGTGTCCCCCGAGATCCGGGCCAACTGCTCGCTGCGGCTGTGCCTGCGCACCACCGACGAGTCCGACTCGCGCGACGTGCTGGGCAGCGCGGTCGCCGCGACCGTGCCGGCGGACCGTCCGGGACGCGGGTACGTGCGGATCGGCGGCGGGCGGCCGGCGTCCTTCCAGGCGGCGCGGGTGGCGCTCGGCGCGGACGCGTCGTCCGCCGGCCCGGCGGTGACCCGCTGGTCGTGGCCGGGGACACCGGCCCCGGCGCCGGCCGGAGCCACCGCCGGCCCGACTGACCTGGCGCGGATCACCGCTGCGACCACCGCGCGCGCCGGCGCGGCGGGCCTGGACCGGCCGCACCGGCCGTGGCAGCCGCCGCTGCCCGACCGGCTCTCCGCGGCCGAGCTCACCGCTGCCGCCCTGCCCACCGGGGGCGAGCGGCCCGCGACCCGGTTGCCGGTCGGGCTGGTCGACCGTCCCGACCGGCAGTCGCGCGAGCCGCTGGTCCTCGACCTCGCCTGCGGCGGCGGATGGCTGGCCGTCGGCGGACCGGGCAGCGGGCGCACCACGCTGCTGCGCGCGGTGCTGGCCGAGGCGGTCGAGCACCTGCCGCCCGAGCACCTGCACGTGCACGTGCTCGACCACGGCGGCGGCGCGCTCGCCGCGGAGGCGGCCGTGCTGGCGCACACCGGCACGGTCGTCGGTGCGGCCGACGCCCTGCGCACCGTCCGGCTGGTGTCCCGGCTGGCCGGGCAGGTGGCCGGGTCGCGGGTCGGGACCGGCGCGAGGACCCCGGCGGTCCTGCTCCTCGTCGACGGCGTGGACGCGCTGCTGGCCCAGCTCGACGAGTCGGTGCCCGGATCGGGGTCCGCCGACTTCCTGCGGCTGGTCCGCGACGGCGGCGCGGCCGGCCTGACCTGCGTGATGACCGCCGACCGGGCGGTCCCCGGCGGACGGCTGGCGGCGGCGGCGGGCACCCGCCTGGTCCTCCCCCTGCCCGACCGCGCCGACTACGCGGTGGCCGGGGTTCCGGTGCGCGCCGTCCCCCGTTCCCGCCCGCCGGGCCGGGCGCTGCTGGGTGAGGAGGCGCTGGAGTGCCAGCTCGCCCTGCCCCGGCCGCTGCGGCGGACGGCGCCCGACGCCGCTCCGGGCAGCCGGGCGCTCACCATCCCCGAGCTGCCCGCTGACCCGCCCTCGGTCCCGCTCCTGCCCGGGACGGACGCCGCCGGCCTGCTGCGCGGCGTGCCCCTCGGCCCCGGCGGCGACGAGGGGGACGTGCTGCTCGTCGACCTCGCCCGCGCCGGCGGGCTGCTCGTCGTCGGCCCGCCCCGCAGCGGCCGCACCGCCACGCTGGAGGCCGTCGGCGCCACGCTCGCCGGGGCCGGGGTCCCGGTGCTGCGCGTGGTCCGCGGCCGCCGCACTCCCGGCGGCGATCTCCCGACCGTGGCCGCCGACGACGTCCCCGGCTGGCGCGCGTGGTGCGAGGACCTGGGCGGGCACCCCGGCGCCGTCCTCCTCGACGACGCGGGCCCGCTCGCCGACTCCCCCGTGGGCGCGGCCCTGGCGGCCGGCGAGCGCGGCGGCGTCGACGGGGGCGTCCTCGTCCTGGCCGCCGGGACGGCGGGTGAGCTGGGCGCCGCCTTCCGGGGCCCGGTCGCCGAGCTGCGCCGCGGCCGCAGCGGCGTGCTGCTGTGCCCGGGGCCCGGGGACGCCGACCTGCTCGGGATCCGGCTGCCCCGGACGCCGGTGCCGGTCCGGCCGGGCTCGGGCTGGCTGGTCACCGCGGGGGTCCCGCAGCGGGTCCAGGTCGCCCGCACCCGGTCGGCGGGGTCGTGACCGTCCGGTCAGAGCAGGTCGAGCGCCGGGCCGATCTCCTGCGTCGCGTACCAGGCCAGCTCGTGCCCCTCGGCCTGGTCGACGACGAACTGCGCCTCGTCACTGCCGAGGTCGGCCTCGAGCACCACGGCCACGGCGGCCCGCACGTCGTCCTCGGCCTCGGCGCCGTCGACGTGCGCGCTGGCCACGTCCGCGAGCGGGACGTCGACGCTCACCCGGACCGCGCCCGGGTCGGTGTCCGGGTCGTCGACGGGGGTGACCGCCTCGTCCGGCACGTCGGCGGCGAGCACGACGCGGCGGCGGGCGGCCGTGGGGTCGACGTCGACGAGGCGCAGGCTGGCGCGGGCGGCCGTGAGCAGCGCCGCGTACTCCAGCTCCTCGACGTCGGCCGCCGCGTCGCTGAGCGCGTAGTGCTCGCGCAGCTGCGGGGTGACGGCGAAGCCGGTGTGCGGCCCGTGGAGCCGGCCCTCGTCCACCAGCGTCCGCAGGACGCTCGTCGTCGCCGGCAGGTAGATCCGCACCCGGCCGCTCCTCTCCTGTCGGGAAGGGCGACCGTATCCCGCACGCCCGGCCGGAGGGCCGCCGCCGGGTCAGCGCACCGACTCGGCGAGCGCCCCGGCCTCCTGCTCGAGCAGGTCCGCCAGGACGTCCACGTCGCCGACGCCGTCCCGGTCGGCGTTGAGCCCGACGTAGACGTGGCCGTCGTAGCTGGTCATCCCGACCGCCAGCCCCTGCCCGCCGACCAGCGGCACGACCGGGAACACCTCCAGCATCCGGCTCCCGGCGGCGTAGAGCGGCACCTGCGGGCCCGGGACGTTGGTGACGACGAGGTTGAACATCCGCCGCGACAGGCCGCGGGCCGCGCGGGCGCCGAGCGCGTGCAGCGTGGGTGGCGCGAAGCCGGTCAGCGCGATCAGCGTGTCCGCACGGACCGAGCGGCCCGAGCCGGTCACCCCGCGCATGGCGTAGCGCAGCCGGGCCAGCCGCACCCGGGGGTTGGGCTCCCCGACGGGCAGGTCGACCAGGTGGGCGACCACGCTGCTGCCGGGCGCCTCCTGCTCCTCCCCCTGCACCGACACCGGGACCAGCGCCCGGACCGCCGTCGAGCCGAGGACCGGCTCGCCGCGGGACAGCAGCCAGTCGCGGAGGGCGCCGGTGAGCACGGTGAGCAGGACGTCGTTGACCGTGCCGCCGTGGGCCTTGCGGACGGCCCGGAGGTCCTCGAGGTCGATCCGGGCGACGGCGACCCGGCGCTGGGTGCCGACGGTCCGGCTGAGCGGGCCGTGCGGTGCCGGGAGGACCGCCGAGCCCGCCGCGCGCACCAGGCCCGTGGCCACGCCCCGCATCCGGGACGCGGTGGAGCGCAGGTCCTCGACCGCCGACCGCGCCGTCTCCAGCACCGCCGTCGGCCGCTGCACGTAGTCGGCCAGCGCGTCGCGGACCAGCTCGACGCGGCCCGGGACGGGCTGCGGCGCCCACGTGTCGGTCGACGGCACCGGAGCGTCCGGCGAGGGGTCCAGCAGGACCTGGGCCAGGTCGACGGCGCCCAGCCCGTCGACCAGCGCCGGATGGGTCTTGGTGACCACCGCGACCCGGCTCCCGGACAGCCCCTCGACCAGGTAGACCTCCCACAGCGGACGGCTCCGGTCCAGGGGACGGGAGGTCACCCGGGAGACCAGGTCGAGCAACTGCGTCCCGGTGCCCGGACGCGGGACCGCCGAGCGCCGCACGTGGTAGGCGACGTCGAAGTCGGGGTCGTCGGCCCACACCGGGTCGGCCAGGTGCCCGGGCACCGGCACGATCCGCTGGCGGTATCGCGGCACCAGCGGCAACCGGGCCTCCACCAGCGCGGCCAGGGCGTCGAGGCCGCCCTCGACCGGCTCGAGGACCAGCACCCCGGAGACGTGCAACGGCGCCCCGGTCTCCTCGAGGTAGAGGAACGACGCGTCCCGGGTGCTCAGCCGCTCGGCCATCGTCCTCCTCCGGATCGGGAGCCCACCGTACGTGGCAGGCCGGAGCGGGTGCACCCGCCGAGGTGGGGACCGGCTCCCCTCGGTGCCGGCCTCATCCCGCCCTGCGGCGCGTGCGCCCCCGCCGGCCGGCAGCCGGCTCGGGCACCCGTGCCAGTCCCGCGGCCAGCGACCGCAGGGCGGCGCGCAGCGGGGACCCGGGGGCCACCTCCGCCAGCGTCCGCCCGGAGGCGAGCGCGGCGTCGGTGGCGCGGCGGTCGGCCGGCAGGAAGGTCCGGACCGCACGTCCGGCGAACCGTTCCAGCGCGCCGGCGATCTCCTGGCGCGGGTCACCGGGCACCGGCCCGCGGCGCACCTGGTTGACCACGACGGCCGGCTCGACCTCCGGCAACAGGTCGCGCAGCTGGCCGAGGGCGCGGATGGTCCGCTGCAGCGCCACCGGGTCGGCCCCGCTGACGCACAGGACGTCGTCGGCCTGCTCGAGGACGGCCACCGTGGCGCCGTTGCGCCGGGGCGCGGCCGTGTCGAAGGACAGCTCCTCGTCCTCCTCGAGGTTGAAGGCGCAGTCGACGACCACGAGGTCGGCGGTCCGGCGGGCCTCGGTGAGCACCGCGGCGACCGCGCTGGGCCGCAGCTCGGGCCAGCGGTCGGCGCGCGCCAGCCCGGTCAGCACGGCCAGGTGCGGGCGGACCGACCACGCCAGCCGGGCCAGTGCAGCCTCGTCGAGCGTCCCCGAGGCCGCCTGCCGCGCCGCACCGGCCAGTCCCGGGGACTCGTCGAGCAGCCCGAGCACCTGCGCCACCACGCCGCCGTACACGTCGGCGTCGACGAGCAGGGTCGGCACGCCCAGGCGGGCGGCCTCGTCGGCCAGCCCGACCGCGACCGTGGTCCGGCCCGGAGCCCCGGTCGGGCCCCACACCGCCACGACCCGGCCGCGCGGGGGACGCCGTTCCGCCGACCCCGCGGACGACGGGAACGGGGCGGGCAGCGCGGTCCGCGGGTCGGCGACGTCGTGCCCGGCTCCCGGGACGCCGTCGACGGCGTCCCGCAGCGCGCGGACGACCTCCGCGGCGGAGGCGTCGGCCGGCAGGACGGTGGGCACGCCGAGGGCACGCAGCCGGTCGCCGGCACGCTCGTCCGCGGGGTCGGCCAGCCCGACGACCGCCACGCCCGCGGCCGTGAGCCGGGCGACGGTGTCGCCGTCGAGCCGGTGCAGGTCCGCCGACAGCAGCGCGGCCTGGGCGGTGCCGGTGGCCGCGGTGGCCAGCAGGTCCGAGGCGTCGACGCACCGACGCACGACGGTGACGCCGTGGTCGGCACGGTCGAGCGCGCCGACCAGCGCCGCCTCCCAGGCTGCTCCGGTGACTGCGGTGACGACCTGCAGCGCCATCAGGCGGCAGGGGCGGCGGGCACGCCCGCCGCCGGGTCGAGGGGCGGGACCGTGGGATCGACGGCCACCGGCGGGACCGCGGGCGGCGCCGGCTGGACGGGCGGGGGCGAGGGCGGCGGCGCGGTGCCAGGGGCCGGGGTCGAAGGGGCGGTGGAGGGAGCCGGCGTCGAGGTGGTGGCGGGAACCGGCGACGAGGACGCGGCTCCCGCTCGCGGTGCCTGCGTCGGCGTGGTGCTCTCGACCGACCCGTGCACCACCACCACGAGCGGGCGGCCACCGATCGCGGCCAGCACGCCCGGCGCGTCGTCGGCGGGCACGGCGACCACCACCTGCACGGTCGTGGTCGCCGTCGACAGCACGCCCTCCGCCCGGCCGCTCACCGCCTGCACCGGCGCGGCACCGACCACGAGCACGACCCCCTCGCCGGTGGCGGTGCCCGCGGGGTCGGTGACGCCGTAGACGTCCACGACCGCACCCCGGGCCAGGCCCGGCGGCACGTAGCCGGCCTGCACCGGCAGCGCCACCTGCACCAGGTCCCCGGGCTCCTCGAGGACGGTCCGCGGCAGGAGCTCGCCGGCCCGCACCGCCCGGGCGAGCGTGCGGCCCGCGGGGTCGGTGCCGGCGGAGAGGTAGGCGCCGGCGGCGTCGCCGAGCCGCACGTCCACGGCCGTGAGGTCCTCGGGCCCCAGCACCGTGCCGGCGGCGAGGTCGGCGGTCACCGACCAGACCGGCACGGTGGCGTCGGCACCGGCGAGCACACGCGCCCCCAGCAGCACCGAGCCCAGGACGAGGAGGACGCCGAGCACCAGGCGCAGGTCCAGCCACCGCGGTGGGCGAACCCGGCGCGGGACCGGACCGACCGGCGCCTCCCCGGCCGGGGCGGCCTGCACCGTGCGCGTCGCAGCGCTCACCGCAGCGTCCCTCCCTCCGATGGCCGGGGCTCGCCCGGCGGCCCGCCGACCCGGCGGGCGTCCGATCCGACCGGCGCGGGCAGGCGCGGTCGGACGCAGATGATGCGGTACGGACACGGATGCGTGCACCGGCCGTCCACACGTTCGGGTGTGGACGGGAAGCGTGCGGGTGAGTGCGTCCTGACACACTGGCTCCGACCGGACGGAGAGCCCATGCCCACGCCACGTTTCCTGACCCTCGACGACGTCGCCGAGATCCTCAACGTCTCGTGGTCGCAGGCCTACGCGCTGGTGCGGCGGCGGGAGCTGATCGCCATCCAGATCGGCGGCCGCGGACAGTGGCGGGTCGAGGTCGACGAGCTCGAGCGCTTCATCCAGCAGAAGTACGCCGAGGCCCGCGCCGGCGCGGTGCCCCCGCCCGGGGAACCGGCGGAGGTCCCCGCCGGGCCGGTCGCCGACGAGGAGGCCCCCGCCCCGCCCGCCGCACGCGGGCGGCGCGGCAGCCGCTGACCTCAGGCGGCGCCGGGCACC
The DNA here is from genome assembly GCF_041028265.1 of Geodermatophilus amargosae. Lineage (GTDB taxonomy): Bacteria > Actinomycetota > Actinomycetes > Mycobacteriales > Geodermatophilaceae > Geodermatophilus > Geodermatophilus amargosae_A. The sequence goes on along the minus strand of NZ_JABGCW010000004.1, from coordinate 78,654 downwards.
AGGGTCCGCACCACCGCGACCGCCGACAGGCCCACCGCCCGCACGCCGCGCACCGAGCCCGCGCGGCGGAAGTCGTCGGCCGCGTGCTCGGCGAGCTCCACGAAGTCGGCGCCGACCCGGTCGACCGTCCCGGTCAGCACCCCGCCGTCGTCGAGGACGACGGTCACCGCGCTGCGGTCGCGCGCGAGCCCGCGCAGCGCCCGACGCAGGTCCAGCGCGGCCCGCACCGTCGAGGGCGGCCCGGCCGGCACGGTCGTGCGCACCAGCCCCGACACGGTGAGGACGGCGGACAGCGCGATCAGCACGTCGCGTCCCGATCCGTCGTCGAGCAGCGCCCAGTCCGGGCCCGTGTCGGTGAGCACACCGGCCACCTCCCCGGCGCCGCGGCAGCGCAGCGACACCCGCCCGCCGACCGCGCCGCCGAGCCGGTCGCCCAGCCGGAGGGCACCGAACTCCGCCCGTGACCGGGCCGGGAGCTGGGCCCGCTCCTCGGCGGCCTCGGCCTCCTCGAACTCCGCCTGCAGGTCGGCGAAAAGCTGCTGCCAGCGCATGCTGCAGAGCCTAGATCCACAACGACGCTTGCGTTTGGTTGCGTTTGCTTGCTTAGGTACGTCGACGTCAACCGGAGGAGGGTCCGTGTCAGCACGTCGACTGGTCGTCACGACGGCTGCCATGGCCGCGGTCGCGGTCGGTCTGCGCGCGCTCACCCCTGACCTCGCCGCGGTGGTGTACACAGGCGGGGACCTGCAGTCCCTCGTCGACAGCGGCGGGCCCGAGGCGCTGCTGCTCGCCGGGGTCGCCGCCCTCGCCTGGGCGGTGTGGGTCTGGGGCGCGCTCGGTCTGGCGCTGACCGCGCTGTCGGCGCTGCCCGGGCTCGCCGGAGCCGCCGCCGGCCTCGTGCTGCGCTGCGTCGTCCCCGCGTCCGGGCGGCGGGCCGCCGCCCTGGCCCTCGGGATCGGCCTGGCCACGGCACCGGCCGTGGCCGGCTGCGCGACCGCGGCGCCGTCCCCGGCCGTCGTCGCGGCCGCTGCCGAGACGACGGCGCAGGCGGTGGCAGGGGTCCCGGACTGGCCCGCCGAGGCACCCGCCGACGCCGCACCCGCACTGCCCGACTGGCCGTCTCCCGCGCACGGCGACCACGTCGTCCTGCGCGGCGAGTGCCTCTGGACCATCGCCGCCGCCGACCTGCGCAGCCGCACGGGCGCCGAGCCGACCGACGCCCGGGTCGCCGACGCCGCCGGCCGCTGGTGGGCGGCCAACGCGGCCGTCATCGGCCCCGACCCCGACCTGCTGCTGCCCGGTCAGGTGCTGCGCCCACCGCCGTGACGGGCGCCAGTCACCACCGCCACCGCCACCACCACCACCACCACCACCAGCGCACCACCTCACCCGGCCGCTCCCCCGGCTCTCGTCGTCCCGCCACCGACCCGACCCCGGGAGCTCCTGTGACCGCGTCCCCCCAGCCCGGCACGTCCGCCGCGCCCGCCGAGGCCCCCGCCGCTCCGCTCCGGACGCTGCGGCTCAGCATCGTCCCGGCCCTGCACCCGCCCCTGACCGGACCCGCCGTCGCCTTGGTCGACCCCGCCACGCCACCGCCCCGCCCACCGCACCGGCCCGGTCCGCGCCCCGCGCCGGAGGGGCGTCGGACCCGGTCGCGCGACCTGTTCGGCCCCGCCTGGTCGGTGCGGGCCGATCTGCCCGACCCGCGCGCCGCGGGCCGGCTGCTGGTCACCACGGCTCTCGAGGCGCTGGCGGGCCTGCGGCCGCTGACCCAGGTGCAGCGGCTGACCTCGCCGGGCGTCCACGCCGCGCTGGTGTCCGGACGGCGGCCCGCCTGGTGCGCCGCGGGCACCGGGCCGCTGCTCGTCGGGCCGGTGCACGTCTGCGAGCCGGTGGACGGCGTGGCCGAGGTCAGCACGGTCGCGCGCCGGAGCGGCCGGGCGCACGCGGTCGCCGCCCGCCTCGAGGGCGTCGACGGGCGCTGGCGCTGCACCGCGCTGTCCATCGGCTGAGACGACGGCGCCCCGCCGACCACACGGGTCGGCGGGGCGCCGGGGCGGTGCGACGGCGCGTCAGCGCGAGGGCGCTCCGTGGCAGGACTTGTACTTCTTGCCCGAGCCGCAGGGGCACGGGGCGTTGCGAGCCGGCTCCTTGGTGCCGGTGACCGTCGCGGACTTCGCCGCCTTGGCCGGGCCGCTCTCCTTGGGCGAGGCGTCGAGCGAGGGCGCCGAGTAGCTCAGCTCCTCCGCCGAGCGGTGCGGCTCGTCGAGGCCCTTGACCGCCAGCTGCGGCCCGGTACCGGACGGGGTCGGCGTCTCCAGCTCCGCGGCGGGCGCGGCGGGCGCCGCGTGCCTGGGGCCGGTCTTGCGGGCGGTCGGCCGCCCGGCCGGGGCGCCGGTCGAGGGCCGGGCCCCCGGCCCGCCCGCCGGCTTGCCCATCGACACCGGCGTGGAGCCGCCGCCGTCAGCGGGGACGGCGGGAGCGGACGCGGCGGGAGCGGGCGCGGCGGGAGCGGGCGCGGCGGGAGCGGGCGCGGCGGGAGCCGGCGCCGGAGCGGCCGCCTGCTGCGCCCCCTCCTGCTGAGCTGCCTCCTGCTGGGCTGCCTCCTGCGCCGCCTTCTGCCGGGCGAGCACACGCGCGGTGCCCTCCTGCGCGGCGGCCAGCGCCTTGGCCTCGGCCTCCGACTGCTGGGCCTTCGTCTCGGACTCCTGCTGCTCCTTGGTCTTGACCTCCAGGTTGAACAGGAAGCCGACCGACTCCTCCTTGATGCCGTCGAGCATCGCCTTGAACATGTCGTAGCCCTCGCGCTGGTACTCCACGACCGGGTCGCGGTTGGCCATCGCGCGCAGGTGGATGCCGGCCCGCAGGTAGTCCATCTCGTAGAGGTGCTCGCGCCACTTGCGGTCGAGCACGCTGAGCAGCACCCGCCGCTCGAGCTCGCGCATGACCTCCGAGCCCAGCGTCGTCTCACGCGCCTCGTACGCGCGATGGGCGTCCTCGAGCAGCTCGGTCTTCAGCACGTCGGCGGTCAGCGCGGCCTGCTCGCCGTCGGCCACCCGGTCGAGCAGCTCCGCGCGGTCCAGGCCCACCGGGTAGAGCGCCTTGAGCCCGGTCCACAGCACCTCGAGGTCCCAGTCCTCGGCGTAGCCGGTCTCGGTCGCACCGTCGACGTAGGCGGCGACGACGTCGTCGAGCATGTGCTGCACCTGCACGTGCAGGTCCTCGCCGTCGAGGACCTTGCGACGCTCGTCGTAGATGACCGTGCGCTGCCGGTTGAGGACCTCGTCGTACTTGAGGACGTCCTTGCGGACCTCGAAGTTCTGCTGCTCGACCTGCGTCTGCGCCGAGCGGATGGCCCGGGAGACCATCTTCGACTCGATCGGCTGGTCGTCGGGGACCCGCAGCGTGGTCATCATCGACTCGAGCATCGGGCCGTTGAACCGGCGCATCAGGTCGTCGCCGAGGGAGAGGTAGAACCGCGACTCCCCCGGGTCGCCCTGCCGGCCCGAGCGGCCGCGCAGCTGGTTGTCGATGCGGCGGCTCTCGTGCCGCTCGGTGCCGAGCACGTACAGCCCGCCGGCCTCGGCGACCTGCTCGTGCTCGGCCCTGACCTGGTCCTTGGCCGTGGCGAGCGCCTCGTCCCAGGCGGCCTCGTAGTCCTCCGGCGTCTCCGACGGCGACAGCCCGCGGGCGCGCAGCTCCTCGTCGGCGATGAACTCGGGGTTGCCGCCGAGCTGGATGTCGGTGCCGCGGCCGGCCATGTTGGTGGCCACGGTGACCGCGCCGAGCCGTCCGGCCTGGGCGACGATCGACGCCTCCCGCGCGTGGTTCTTCGCGTTGAGGACCTCGTGCGGGATGCCGCGGCGCAGCAGCAGCTTGGACAGGACCTCGGACTTCTCGACGCTGGCGGTGCCGACGAGGATCGGCTGGCCGGCCTCGTGCCGCTCGGAGATGTCGTCGATGACCGCGTCGAACTTGGCCTTCTCCGTCTTGTAGATGACGTCGGAGCGGTCCTCGCGGACCATCGGCCGGTTGGTCGGGATGGGGACGACGCCCAGCTTGTAGGTCTGCGAGAGCTCGGCCGCCTCGGTCTGGGCGGTGCCGGTCATCCCGGAGAGCTTCTCGTAGAGCCGGAAGTAGTTCTGCAGCGTGATCGTGGCGAGGGTCTGGTTCTCGTCCTTGATCTGCACCTTCTCCTTGGCCTCGATGGCCTGGTGCATGCCCTCGTTGTAGCGGCGGCCGGCCAGCACGCGGCCGGTGAACTCGTCGACGATGAGCACCTCGCCGTTGCTGACGATGTACTGCTGGTCGCGGTGGAAGAGCTCCTTGGCCTTGAGCGCGTTGTTCAGGTAGCCGATCAGCGGGGTGTTGACCGCCTCGTAGAGGTTGTCGATGCCGAGCTGGTCCTCGACGAACTCCACGCCCTCCTCGGTGACGGCGACCGTGCGCTTGGCCTCCTCCACCTCGTAGTGCACGTCGCGCCGCATCAGCGGCACGATCCGCGCGAACTCGACGTACCACTTGCCGGCGGACTCGGCCGGGCCGCTGATGATCAGCGGGGTGCGGGCCTCGTCGATGAGGATCGAGTCGACCTCGTCGACGACGGCGAAGTGGTGGCCGCGCTGCACGAGGTCGGCCTTGCTCCAGGCCATGTTGTCGCGCAGGTAGTCGAAGCCGAACTCGTTGTTCGTGCCGTAGGTGATGTCGGCGGCGTACTGCTCGCGGCGGTGCGCCGGCTTCTCGCCGGAGAGGATCGTGCCGACCGACAGGCCCAGGAAGCGGTGCACCCGGCCCATCCACTCGGCGTCGCGCTTGGCCAGGTAGTCGTTGACCGTGATCACGTGCACGCCGTCGCCGGTCAGGGCGTTGAGGTAGGCCGGCAGCACGCCGGTCAGGGTCTTGCCCTCACCGGTGCGCATCTCGGCGATGTTGCCCAGGTGCAGCGCGGCACCGCCCATGAGCTGCACCCGGAAGTGCCGCTGGCCGAGCGTGCGCGTGGCCGCCTCGCGGACGACGGCGAAGGCCTCCGGCAGGAGCGCGTCGAGCGTCTCGCCGTCGGAGTACCGCTCCTTGAACTCGTCGGTCTTCGCCCGGAGCTCGGCGTCGGTGAGGGGCGAGACGTCGTCCTCGAGGGACTCGATCGCGTCGGCGATCCGGTCCAGTCGTCGGAGGATCTTGCCCTCACCGGCTCGGAGAAGTCTGGAGAACACCACGACACCAGCGTAGGCGGCGCACCCCTCGGCCCGGGGACGCCGCACTCGGCTCCCGCGGCAGGCCGGCCCCCTCAGCGGACGACGAGCCGCCGCTCCCGCGGGTCGACGACGACCTCGCGCGCGCCCTGCCGCATCCCGTCGAGCACCGCGCGCACCACGTCGTCGCGGTCGTGCCCGGCGGGCAGTCGCGGCGGGGTGCCGGCCAGCGCGCGGTCGACCAGCCCGGTGTCGACGTGCGGCGGCCGGACGTCGAGCACGGCCACGGACCGGCCGCGCAACTCACGGCGCAGCACCGCGGCCCACGCCGACAGCGCCGCCTTGCTCGCCGAGTACTCCGCCATGCCGAGCGTGGGGGCGTCGGCCACGACCGCCGACAGCAGCACGACCGCGCCGCCGTCGGCCAGGTGCGGCAGCGCGGCGCGGACCAGGCTCATCGGGGCCATCGTGTTGACGGCGAACAGCTCCTCGGTGACCGCGTCGTCGGCGTCGGCCGCCGGACCGAAGGCCACCACGCCCCACGCGACGACGACGGAGTCGAGCCCGCCCAGCGCCGCGGCGGCGGCGTCGACCGCGGCCCCGACGGAGTCGACGTCGACGGCGTCCGCGGCCTGTGCCGGTGCACCACCGAGCTCGCCGGCCAGCGCCTCCAGCCGGGCGGCGTCGCGCCCCGACAGCGCCACCTGCGCGCCGGCCGCGGCGAGCGCCCGGGCCAGCGCCCCGCCCAGCACGCCCGTCGCCCCGGCGACCAGCACCCGCGCACCCGCCAGCTCCACGCGCGGCCGGTGCCCGCCGCGGGCGGGACCTAACCTCCTCGGCGTGGCCCACGATCCGCACGACCTCGCGCCGGAACTGCTCGCCTTCCTCACCGAGCGCCACCTGGCCACGCTGACCACCCTGCGCGCCGACGGCTCACCGCACGTGGTGCCCGTCGGCGTCACCTACGACCCGGACACGGGCACCGCCCGCGTCATCACCTCGGGGACCTCGGCCAAGGCCCGGCACGTGCGCGCCGGGCAGGCCCGCGTGGCGGTCTGCCAGGTCGACGGCCGCCGCTGGCTGACCCTGGAGGGGACGGCGGTGGTGCGCGACGACGCGGCGTCGGTGGCCGACGCCGAGGCGCGCTACGCGCGGCGCTACCGCACACCCCGGGAGAACCCGGCGCGGGTCGTCGTCGAGATCTCGGTCGACCGGGTGCTCGGCAACCCCTGAACGAGGACCCCGTCCTCCCCACCCTTGGCGAGCTCAGGGCGGGCCCCCGGACGGGGCCGAGACGCGTCAGCGGACCATGGCCGACCATCTGTCCGTGGAGCCCTCCGGCACCGACCTGACCACCGAGGTGGTCCGCACCGCCCGCCTGGTCCTGCGGCCCTTCACCGACGACGACGTCGACGCCGTGCACCGGGCGACGCAGGACCCCGAGGCGCTGCGCTGGATCACCGGGGCCCCGGTGCCCTACACGCCCGCCGACGCCCGCGCCTTCGTGGACACGGTCGTCCGGCAGCGCGCGGAGGGCACCGGCCTGTCGGTGGTGGCCGATGCCGGCGACGGACTCGTCGGGACCGGCGGCCTCATCCTGGGCGGGCGGCACCTCGGACCCGAGATCGGCTACTCGGTGGCGCCGTGGGCCCGGCGCCGCGGCTACGCCACCGAGATCGCCGACGGCCTGGCCCGCTGGGCGTTCGCGCACGGCGCGCCGCGGGTGCACCTGGTGGTCGACGTGGACAACGGCGCCTCGCAGGAGGTGGCCGCGCGCGCCGGGTTCACCCGCGAGGGCGTCGTCCGCGCGGCGCTGCCCCGGCGGGGCGGCACCCGCGGCGACGCCGTCCTGTTCGGCCGGCTGGCCACCGACTGAGGACGCGCCGCCTGCGGACACGGCGGAGGGGCCGCGCCGGTGCGGCACGGCCCCTCCCCCGGGTGCGGGTCAGCGCGGGACGGCGGCGGGTTCGGCCGGTGCCTCGCTGTGCGCGTGCGCGGTCCCCAGTGGCGGCTCGACCAGGCGGATGAGGCCGTAGTCGAAGGCGTGCCGGCGGTAGACGACGGTCGGCTGCCCGGTGTCGGCGCACTGGAACAGGAAGAAGTCGTGCCCCACGAGCTCCATCTCGTGCAGGGCCTGGTCGACGGTCATGGGCACGGCCGGGTGGTGCTTCTCCCGCACGACACGGCCGGGCAGGTGCTCGTCGAGGTCGGTGACCAGTGGTTCCCCGGCGAACTGCTGCTCGACGTCGGGGATGCCCAGCGCCGGGGTCTCCAGCGGCGCGGCGGGGGTGGCGGAGACGCGCACGGTGGGCGGGGTACGCCGGCCGTGGTGCACGCGGCGGCGGTCGTTGGCCCGCCGCAGCCGGTTGTCGAGCTTGGCGCTGGCCAGGTCGAGCGCTGCGTGGAAGTCGGGCGCGCTGGCCTCGGCACGGACCACGGGTCCCTTGCCGCGGAGGGTGATCTCCACACGCTGACAGTTGGCGGACTGGCGGGGGTTCTTCTCGTGGAACAGTTCGACGTCGATCCGGGACAGCTTGCCGTCGAACCGTTCGAGCTGGCCGACCTTGTCCTCGACGTGCTGCCGGTAGTGCTCCGGCACCTCCACGTTGCGGCCACGGACCACGATCTCCATAGGACCTCCCGGTCGTCGGGTGTGACCAATGGCACGCTAGTCGCTGTTCCGGCGACCGGACAGTCGATCGAGACGCCCCGGCGGGACACCCCGCGGGACCTGCGCGGAACCGCCCGGGAGTCCTCCTCCAGACCCGGGCCGCGGGGTCGCCGCGACCACCGCGGCCAGCACCGTCGTGTCGCCGTCCCGGCGCGGAGCCCGCAGCGCGGCGGCCGCCTCGGTGAGCGTGGCGCCGCTGGTCACGACGTCGTCGACGACCACGAGCAGCGCTCCGGCCGGGAGCGTCCCGGGGCGGACGGCGAAGGTGCCGGCCAGGTTGGCCCGCCGCTGCGCCACCGTCAGCCCCGCGGAGTCCCGCACCCGCCCGGCCCGGGTGAGCAGCCGGGCGCAGCCGGCGTCGACCCCGGCGGCGCGCAGGTCCGCGACGGCGACGGTCGCCAGCTCCCGCACGCAGTCGCGGCCGCGCACACGCAGCGCCGCCCGCGACGGCGGCACCGGGACCAGCAGGACCGGCCGTCCGGGCAACAGCACGGCGTGCACCCCGACGGCGAGCGCCAGCGCCGCCCCGAGCGGGCCGGCGAGCTCCGCGCGGCCGTGCTCCTTGAAGGCGGCGACGGTGGGGCGCACCGGCCCGGCGTAGGCGCCGGCGGCCACGGTGGGCGGCATCCCCCACGGCGGCCGGCGCGGCGTCGCCTCGCGCGGGGCGACGAGCGCGGCGGAGCAGCGCCGGCACAGCGCGGGTCCGGGGACGCCGCAGCCGGCGCAGGTGCGCGGGAGGACGAGGTCGACGAGGCTGCCGGCCAGCGCCGCGCCCCGTCCCCCCACCGCCCCAGCCTGCGGCCTGCCCCCGGGTCGCGACCGGCCGCGGCCGGATCTGTGGAGAGCGGGTCCGGAGGTGGCTAGGCGGGGTAGAAGGGCTCGGTGCCCGGTACCGGCGCCTGGCCGCGGACGAGCGTCACCCACGTGCCGCCGGTCAGCTCCCACACCGCCCCGCCGGCGCTGACCAGCGCCTGCTGACCGGGCGCGGCGGCCAGTGCGGTCGGCGGGCTGGGCAGGCCGGAGGTGGGCACCGTGGCCAGCCCCCACCCGTCGACGCCGACGACGTAGGGCACCACGCCGTCCTCCCCGCCGTCGGCGAGGACCATCAGGCTGCCGGCGGTGCGCCAGGCGACGTCCACGACCGAGGGCAGCGAGGGCGCCACCTCGCGGAGGTCGCGCAGCGCCACCGGCCCCTCCTCGGAGCGCACCACCGTGCCGACGAGCAGCACCGCCTCGTCGCCACGGCTGACCACCACGGCGGCGCGCACGCCGTCGGGCGAGAGCTGCAGCACCGTCGTCCGGCCCAGACCGGCCAGGGTCGGGGCGTTCACCGGCTGCGGCGAGCCGGTCGCCGGCACCCGGACGACGGTGCTCTCGTCGCGGACCACCCAGAACTCCGGGCGGGTGGCGGCGACCGTCGGGACCGACAGCCGGCCCGCCGGCACCACCGGGGCGAGGTCCCCGCCGTAGGGGCCCAGCAGCAGGGACGCGGTGCCACCGGCGACGGAGACGCCGGCCATGGTGGTCAGCGCGCTGGTCCGCGGATCGGCCGAGACCGCCGCGCTGGTCAGCCCGTACGCGCCCAGACCGGCCGGCCCGGGCGCGGGCTGCCCGTCGACGGTCATCAGCCGGCCGGCGTCGAGGTAGTGGCCGGCGGCGTCGGCGGGGACGGAGTCGGGACTGAAGGACGCCCAGTCGTCGGTGCGCTGGGCGGTCGGCGCGCCGTCGACGGTCACCGGCTCGCCGTTGGTGCGGACCTCCACGGAGTTGGTGCCCTCGACCTGGTCGAGGGTGAAGACCAGCTGCGCCGAGAGCTGCGCGAGCTGCTGCGGCGAGAGGTCGTCGAGGCCGGCGAGGTCGACGACGACCGTGGACCCGGAGACGGTGACCGCCCGGGTGAGCGTGACGCCGCCGAGGGCGTTGCCGACGCCGGCGGCCAGGGCCGGCGAGGGACCCTCGACCAGCCGCTGCACCAGCGTCGTCGGCTGGGCCTCCCCGGAGATCAGGTAGCGCGGGTCGGGCACCACCCGCGTCTGCGTCGGGTCCACGAAGTAGACGGCGAGGTCGTCGTAGAGGCGCTCGAAGTCGGGCACGAGCATGACCAGCCCGTCGGGCGGGTTGGCGATCCGCCACTCGCCGTCGACCTCGGTGAGGGTGAACTCGTGGGTGAAGACCGTGTCGCTGGCGGCGGTGAAGACGCCGCGCGGGTCCACCGTGCCGACCTGGTCGCCGGTCATGACGACGGCGCCCGAGCCGGTGGCCACCGTGGCGTAGTCCGGGCCCACGAGGGTGATGCCGGACTCGTCGCTCCAGGTCGCGCCCGCCTCGGGGGTCAGGTGCTCGACGGCGACGGGATGGCCGTTGACCGAGCTCGCGGCGGCGTCGACGAACCCGCGGACGATCTCCTCCGTCGTCGCGCCGGCGCGCGGCCCGAGCGGCTCGATCCCCACGTCGCCGGTGGGCCGGGCCGCGGCGTCGGTGATCGCCTGCGGCGCGGACCCGGTGGGCACGGTCGAGCACGCGGCCAGCAGGGCCAGCAGGAGGGCGGCCAGCGCCGCGGGCAGCCGCCTCACGGGCGCCGCACCCCGGGCCGGCGCACGATCGTCGGACGCAGCGGCAGCGGGGAGCTGGTGAGGTCGGTGCCCGCCACGAGCGGCACGGTGAGCCGGAACTGCGCCCCGAGCCCGGGCTGGCCCCACACCTGCAGCCAGCCGCCGTGCAGCCGGGCGTCCTCCAGGCTGATCGACAGGCCCAGGCCGCTGCCGCCGACGGTGCGCACCCGCGACGGGTCGGCCCGCCAGAACCGGTCGAAGACGTGCTGCGCCTCGGCGGAGGAGAGCCCGACGCCGTGGTCGCGGACGGTGACCGCGGCCGCCGTCCGGTTGGCCGCCAGGGTGACCTCGATCGGCTGCCCGCTGCCGTGCTCGACGGCGTTGCCGACCAGGTTGCGCAGGATCCGCTCGACCCGCCGCGCGTCGACCTCGGCGATCACCGGGTCGGCCGGGCCGGTCACCCGCAGCTCGCAGCCGTGCCGCTCGGCCAGCGCGCTCATCCCGTCGACGACCCGCCCGACCAGGGAGCCGAGGTCGGTGGGCGCCCAGTCGAGGACGGCGGCGCCGGCGTCGTAGCGGCTGATCTCGAGCAGGTCCGACAGCAGCCGCTCGAAGCGGTCGAGCTCCTCGTACAGCAGCTCGGCCGAGCGGGCCAGGTGCGGCGCGAACTCGTCGCGGGACTCGTGCAGGATCTCGGCGGCCATCTGCACGGTCGTCAGCGGGGTGCGCAGCTCGTGGCTGACGTCGGAGGTGAACCGCTGCTGCAGCTGGGACAGGCCCTCGAGCTGGGTGATCTGCCGCTGCAGGCTGTCGGCCATCGCGTTGAAGCTGGTGGCCAGCCGGGCCAGGTCGTCCTCGCCGCGGACGGTCATCCGCTCCTCGAGCTGCCCCTCGGCCAGCCGTTGTGCGGTGCCCGCCGCCCGGCGCACCGGGTCCACGACCAGCCGGGTCACGAGCACGCCGATCCCGGCCACGAACAGGGTGAGCGCGATGCCGCTGATCGCCACGGTGCTGCGGATCAGCGAGAGCGTCTCCTCCTCCTGGTCGAGGGGGAAGGCGTAGTACAGCTCGATCTCCTCGGTGGAGGAGACGTCGCCGGGCACCGGGGCGCCGACGAGCAGCGTGGGCCGGGGCTCGCCGGTGTCGTCGGGCACCGGCGCGTACTGCGTGTACTGGCCGCCGCCCTGCACGCCGGCGCGCAGCTCGGGCGGCAGCGCCGGGTACACGCCGGGCCGGCTGACCGCGGGCGGCCGCTCGGTGTTGCCCGTCCGGTAGACCATGACGACGTCGAAGTCACCGGCCGAGCCGCCGCGGGTGAGCAGCCCGTTCACGGTGCGCCCGAGGGTGGCCCGGACGCTGGCGGCGTCGCCGGCGGCGATGCCCACCACCTCCGACCGGGCGTAGACGACGCCGGCCTGCGCCTGGTCGATCGCCGCCTGCTGCTTCACCGACAGCAGCTGCGTGCGGATCTGGCTGAACAGCACCAGGCTGACGATGACGACGACGGTGCCGGCCACGACCATCGTGATCGCGCCGATGCGGACGTGCAGCGACTTCCGCCAGGCCGAGACCGCCCGGCCGGCCAGCCGCCGGGAGCGGATCCGCGCCCGGACCGCACGCCGGCGCAGCCCGCGCCGCACGGTGCGCAGGTCCCGCGGGCGCGGCCGGGGGCGGGCCGGGACCGGAGCGTTCCCGGTCCCGCCCGCTGCTGCCGCCGGCGGCGCCGGGTGGGTGGTGCTCACCGGCGGCCCGCGGCGCTTCCCGCGGTGGTCACGGGGGGCCGGCCTTGTACCCGACCCCGCGGACGGTCAGCACGATCTCCGGCTTCTCGGGGTCGCGCTCGATCTTGGCGCGCAGCCGCTGCACGTGGACGTTGACCAGCCGGGTGTCGGCGGCGTGCCGATAGCCCCACACCTGCTCGAGCAGCAGCTCGCGGGTGAACACCTGCCGCGGCTTGCGGGCCAGGGCGACGAGCAGGTCGAACTCCAGCGGGGTCAGCGGGATGGCCGTGCCGTCGCGGGTGACCTGGTGGGCCGGGACGTCGATCTGCACGTCGCCGATCGACAGCGACTCGGCCTGGCCGGTCTCGCCGCGGCGCAGCTGGGCGCGCACCCGGGCGACGAGCTCCACCGGCTTGAACGGCTTGGTGACGTAGTCGTCGGCACCGGCCTCGAGCCCCTGGACGACGTCGATCGTGTCGCCCTTGGCGGTGAGCATGACGATCGGGACGGCCGACTGACCGCGGATGTCCTGGCAGATCTGCAGGCCGTTGCGGCCCGGCAGCATCAGGTCGAGGAGGACGAGGTCGGGACGGGTCTGCTGGAAGACCGACAGCGCGCGGTTGCCGTCGGAGACGAAGGCGGGGTCGTAGCCCTCGCGCCGCAGCACGATGCCGAGCATCTCGGCGAGGGCGGCGTCGTCGTCGACGACCAGGACACGGCCGCGACTGGGCCCGTTGTTCGCTGCGGTCGGAGGCACGTGACCATTCTGCGACGTCACGGCCAGATAACGGTGGCGCCGGACCGGAGGGACCGGTCCGGCGCCACCATCCGTCACCTCAGTAGCGGTAGTGCTCGCTCTTGTACGGGCCCTCGACCGGGACGCCGATGTAGTCGGCCTGCACCTTGCTCAGGGTCGTCAGCTTCACGCCGAGCGCGTCGAGGTGCAGCCGGGCCACGTGCTCGTCGAGGTGCTTGGGCAGCACGGTGACCGTCGGCGTCTTGCCCTCGTAGGCCGCGCGGTTGCCCCACAGCTCGATCTGCGCGAGCACCTGGTTGGAGAACGAGGCGCTCATGACGAAGCTCGGGTGCCCGGTGGCGTTGCCCAGGTTCAGCAGCCGGCCCTCGGAGAGCAGGATGATCGTGTGGCCGTCGGCGAAGCGCCACTCGTCGACCTGCGGCTTGATCGTCGTCCGCTCGATGCCCGGGGTGCGGGCCAGGCCGGCCACGTCGATCTCGTTGTCGAAGTGGCCGATGTTGCCGATGATCGCCTGGTGCTTGGTCTGACCGAGCTGCTCGGCGCTGATGATGTCGCGGTTGCCGGTGGCCGTGATGATGATGTCGGCCTTGCCGATGACCTCGTCGAGCGTGGTCACCTCGTAGCCGTGCATCGCCGCCTGCAGGGCGTTGATCGGGTCGATCTCGGTGACGATGACGCGGGCACCCTGGCCGCGCAGCGACTCCGCGCAGCCCTTGCCGACGTCGCCGTAGCCGCAGACGACGGCGACCTTGCCGCCGATCATCACGTCGGTGGCGCGGTTGATGCCGTCGATGAGCGAGTGCCGGCAGCCGTAGAGGTTGTCGAACTTGCTCTTGGTGACCGAGTCGTTGACGTTGATCGCCGGGAAGAGCAGGCGGCCGTCGCGGGCCAGCTCGTACAGGCGCATGACGCCGGTGGTGGTCTCCTCGGTGACGCCCGCGATGCCCTGGCCGATGCGGGTCCAGTAGCCGGCGTCGGAGGCCAGCGTGCCGCGCAGCACGTCGAGGATGACGCCGTACTCCTCGGAGTCGGCCTCGGTCGTGTCGGGCACGGCGCCGTCGGCCTCGAAGCGGGTGCCCAGGTGCACGAGCAGGGTGGCGTCGCCGCCGTCGTCGAGCAGCATGTTCGGGCCCACGACGTCGCCGTTCCCGTCGCGGAACTCGAACAGGCGCTGGGTGCACCACCAGTAGTCCTCGAGGGTCTCGCCCTTCCAGGCGAAGACGGGGACGCCGGCGGGCTCCTCCGGGGTGCCCTCCCCCACGACGATCGCCGCGGCGGCGTGGTCCTGGGTGGAGAAGATGTTGCAGGAGACCCAGCGGACGTCGGCGCCGAGCGCGACGAGGGTCTCGATGAGGACGGCGGTCTGCACGGTCATGTGCAGCGAGCCGGCGATGCGGGCGCCGGCCAGCGGCTGCTCGTCGCCGTACTCCCCGCGCAGTGCCATCAGGCCGGGCATCTCGTGCTCGGCGAGCCGGATCTCCTTGCGGCCGAACGGCGCCAGGGAGAGGTCGGCGACCTTGAAGTCGGCCTCGCCGTTCGAGGTGGTCAGGGGACGGGTGCCGGTAGAGGCGGTCATGTCGCTCCAGGGTCGATGCCCCTGCCGCGGGCGGCGGGGGCTCGGGGTCACTGAGATGAGCGAGCATGCCGAGGCTTCGGCGGGGCTCGTGCCGTCCCCCAGGATAGCCGGGGCGGTCCACCCGACGGGCCGGCCCGGGACGACGCGGGGACTCAGCCCTCGCAGCCGACGCCGTCGCCGTCGCCGTCCAGGGACGCGTTCCAGCCCGGATCGCCCTCGCGGAGGGGCGCGGCGTCCGCGGCGCGCACCGCCGCGCAGTCCGGATAGGGCGTCGCCGGGGCCGTCGGCACGGTCGCGGGCAGCTGCGGGGCCGGCAGCGGGTCGCGCGAGGGCAGCGGCTGGTCCGGGCAGGTGCCGAGCACGCCGGCGACGGCGTCCCGCTCGGCGCGGGTCATCCACAGCCCGTAGCTCACCTTGACCGCGACCTGGCGGGCCACGTAGGCGCACCGGTAGGACCGGGTCGGGGGCAGCCAGCTGGCGGCGTCGGAGTCGCCCTTGGACTGGTTGAGCGGGCCGTCGACGGCGAGCAGGTTGAGCGGGTCGTTGGCGAACTCGGTGCGGCGCGCGGCGTCCCACTGCTGCGCGCCCTTCTGCCACGCGTCCGACAGCGGGACGACGTGGTCGATCTGCACCGCCTCGCTGGTCCCCTCACCGCGGCGGAACTCGATGGTGCGGCCGGAGTAGGGGTCGGCGAGGGTGCCGGCCTCGACGACGCAGTCGCGGGTGCCCGGCTCGAACACCTCGCCGGTGAGGTCGCGCGCCAGGACGTCGTTGCGGGTGTCGCAGCCGTTGTGGTCGGTGTCGACCCAGCCGTTGCCGAACTCGTCGCGGGAGTAGCCGGTCTGCGGCGCACGGCCCCGGACCTGCACGGAGTCCAGCGCCTCCAGGGCGCTGCCGGCGGACGGGACGGCGGGGGCGTCCCCGAGGAGCTCGGCGCAGCCCGAGGTCAGCGCGGCCGTCAGGACCACCGCCAGCACTGCGCGCAGCGGGAGCGGGCGGCGGGGCACGACCGACGCTACGTCCGCCGCCGCGCCGTCCTCCGCCGCGACACGCGGCCGGCGTCAGCGCAGATCCGTCAGCGCAGGTTCGTGGTGGCCCGGTAGAGGACGGCGGGACCGCGGGCGATCACCGGCGCACCGGCCGGCACGAAGGCAGATTGGCCCTTCGGCAGCCGGACCTCCTCCTCCCCGGACTCGAGGACCGCCTCGCCCTCCGTGCACAGCAGGACCTGCGGGCCGCGGGTGCCGAGGGAACCGGCCTGCTCGTCGAGCTGGCAGCGGGTGAGGTCGAAGTCGTCGACCGGAACCGGGTAGCGCAGGCCGCCGGGGCCGAGCACCGGGTGCAGCACCGGGACCTTGCCGTCGGAGAAGTCGAGCACCTCGATGAGCGCGGCGAGGTCGACGTGCTTGCTGGTCAGCCCGCCGCGCAGCACGTTGTCCGAGCTGGCCATGACCTCCACGCCGGCTCCGGACAGGTAGGCGTGCAGGTTGCCGGCCGGCAGGAACACCGCCTCGCCGGGGGCCAGCTTGAGGTGGTTGCACATCAGCGAGATGACGACGCCGGGGTCGCCCGGGTAGGTCTCGGCCAGGGTGGTGGCCCAGCGGTAGGTGTTGATGAACTCCGGGTCGTGGGCGGACACGAAGGACGCCGCCTTCTGCGCGACCACCTCGACGAGGTGCGTGCGCCGCTTCCCCGACAGCGCGAGCAGCTGCGGGATGGCCGCCTGCAGGCCGCCGCGGGCCAGGGCCGCGATCGTCGGCTTGAGCTCGGGCAGCTGGAGCTTGGCCAGGCAGTGCAGCGACTCCTCCACCGGGCGGAAGCCGCACAGCGCCTCGAAGGTGGTCAGCGCGAGCAGCAGCTCCGGCTTGTGCCACGGGTCCTTGAAGGTCCTCGTCGGGTCGTCCCTCGGGACACCGGCGGCCTCCTCGGCGGCGAAGCCGGCCCGGGCCTGCGCCATGGTCGGATGGGCCTGCAGCGACAGGGGCGCCTCGGCCGCCAGCACCTTCATGAGGAAGGGCAGCCGGGCGCCGAAGGTCCCGGCCACCTCGGGGCCGAGGAGCTCCGCGGGGCTCTCCGCGATCGCCTTGTCCAGCGGGGTGCCGGTGGACAGGACGCTCGGCTGGTCGGGGTGACCGCCCATCCACAGCTCGGCGTAGGGCCGGTCGGCCGGCACCGGTTCACCGAGCAGGTCGGGGATGACCGTCCGGGAGCCCCAGCGGTAGTGCCGGACGGCGTTGCTCATCTGCCACATCGCCCCGGAGGCTACCGACCTGCACGGATGTGACCGAGCACGTCGTCACCCTCCCGGGTGGCCGTGACACCTCGGGACGGGCGACCGTCACCCGGTCAGTGGGTCCCGGCCTCCGCCTTGCGGCGGTGCAGCGTGAGGTTCAGCACGAGCACGACCAGCGCGCCGACGACGAGGCCGACCAGCGCGCTGGCGAACGTGTTCACCAGCCACCCCACGACCCCGCCGAGGGCCCCGGTGGCGTCGTGCGCCAGCTCCTCCAGGTGGTGCACGACGCCGTACACGGCGTGCAGCCCGAGCTCGTCGCTGCCGACCAGCAGGATGTGGCCACCGACCCACAGCATGGCGGCGGTCCCGATGACGGTGAGGGCGCTGAGCAGCTTCGGCATGCCCTTGACGAGCCCGCGGCCGAAGGGGGCCACGCCCTTCTTGCCGGTCTGGGACAGGCGCAGCCCGGCGTCGTCCATCTTCACGATCAGGCCGACGACGCCGTACACCAGGACGGTGATGGCCACGGCGACGACCGCGAGGATGATCGCCCGGGACCAGAAGCCCTCGCTGGCGACCTCGTTCAGCGAGATCACCATGATCTCCGCGGACAGGATGAAGTCGGTGCGCACCGCTCCGGACACGATCGTCTTCTCGTCCGGCATCGCGTCCTCGACCGAGGCGTGCTCGTCGTGGTGGCCGCTGAACCGGTGCCAGATCTTCTCGGCGCCCTCGTAGCAGAGATAGGCACCGCCGACCATGAGGATCGGGGTCAGCGCCCAGGGCAGGAACTGACTGAGCAGCAGGATCGCCGGGAGGATGATCAGCAGCTTGTTGCGCAGCGACCCGACGGCGATCTTCCGGATGATCGGGATCTCCCGGTCGGCCGACAGGCCGCGCACGTACTGCGGTGTGACGGCGGTGTCGTCGACCACGACGCCCGCGGCCTTGATGCCCGCCCGCCCCGCGGCGGCCCCGACGTCGTCGATGGAGGCGGCGGCGGCGCGCGCCAGCAACGCCACGTCGTCGAACAGGGCTACGAGTCCACCGGCCACGGGAGGTCCTTCCAGTCGGTCAGCAGTCGTGTCGTGTCATCGCACGGTCGGGTCGGTGCGCTCCGTGCCGGTACCCCGGGCCGGCGGATCGGACACCGGCCAACGGGTCACCGCCGCAGCGCCCTCTCCTGGTCGAGCACCAGCGCCAGGTAGACGGCGCTGAAGTCGGCCACCGCCAGCTGCCGCGCGAGGCGGGGCAGCCGGCCGTGCCGGTCGGCGTCGCCGTGCTCGGCCAGCCCGCTGACCGGCACGTTGCTGGCCGCCGCGGTGCGCAGCACCTCGGTCATCGCCTCGTGCGCCGAGCGGGGCTCGCGCTCGCCGGCGCCGTCGTGGTGGGCGGCGTCGGTGTCGCGGATGGTGAGCAGCCGCAGCCGGCGGCCCTCGTCCTCGGCACGGTCGCGGAAGAAGTCGTCGGCCTCGCGCGGCGCCAGCGGGCCACCCAGGACGGCGCAGGCGGCCACCCGCTGGTCGGGCAGCCGGAAGCCGCTGGTGGGGAGGCCGGCGAGGGTGGCGAGCTGGTCGGCGAACCGGGCCGCCGCGGTGTCGGCCAGCGGCCCCTCGGCGGCGATGACCGGGAAGGCGTCGAGCAGCTCGAGCGCCAGCGTCTTGGCCGGGTTGGTGAACGACTCGCGGGCCGGGCCGCACTCCCCGGCGACCTCGTCGAGGGCCGAGGCGACCGCCTCGAGGTCGGCGGCCTCCGGGCGCAGGAGGCCGAGGTCGGTGGCCAGCCGCAGCAGCGGGGTGAGCAGCGACCACAGCGTGGTGTGCCGGACCCGCGCGCGCGGCAGCGGGACGTAGGGCATCCGCGCGGTCGAGCAGGCCGCCCGCAGCGGTGCGTCCTCGGCGCCGATGCCCAGCAGGGTCACGCCGCGGCGGGCCGCCTCGTAGGCCGGGGTGACCGCGTAGCGACCGGCGCCGGTCCGGGTGGCGACGACGGCGATGTCGGTCGGGCCGGTCCACACCGGCAGGTCCGGGCCCGGGACGACGTCGACGGTGACCGGGCTGGACGGGCCGAGCAGCGCCCGCAGCACCGACGCCGCCACCGCGCCCTCGCGCCGGGCGACGATGACCAGGCCGCGCGGGCGGCCGCCGCCGGTGACGCGGTCCAGCCCCGCCTCCTCGGTCAGCCGCGCGGTCTCGCGCACCTGCGCACCCGCACCGGCGACCGCGGGCAGCAGGCCGCGCGGGTCGCGGGCGCGCAGCACGTCGAGGTCGTCGAGGACCTCCTCGGCCAGCTCGGGCGAGGTCACGGGGTGGCCGTTCCCGTTCCGCCGCGCGGTCGAGCCTCGTCCAGCAGCAGCACCGGGATGCCGTCGCGGACCGGGAACGCCCGGTCGCAGGTGGTGCACACCAGCTCGCTCGCCGCCTCGTCGACGGTGAGCGGGCTGTGGTGGGTGTCGGGGCAGGCGAGGACCTCCAGCAGCAGCGGGTCCAGCCCCAGCGGTCCCGACGTCGTCCCCTGCGTCACGCGCGCACCATCCCCAGCACCCGGTCCCTGAGCTGTTCCATCCGCGCCCGGTCGGGCGCTTCCACGTTGAGCCGCAGCAGCGGCTCGGTGTTGCTGGCCCGCAGGTTGAACCACGACCCGTCGGGCAGGTCGACGGTGAGGCCGTCGACCTCGTCGAACGTCGCGCCCTCGGCCTCGAAGGCCTCGCGGACGCCGGCGGTGCTCGCGGCGGCGTCGGCCACCGTGGAGTTGATCTCCCCGGAGGCGGCGTAGCGGCTGTAGGCGGCGGTCAGCTCCGACAGCGTCCGGCTCTGCTCGCCGAGGGCCGCGAGCACGTGCATCGCGGCGAGCATGCCGGTGTCGGCCCGCCAGAAGTCGCGGAAGTAGTAGTGCGCCGAGTGCTCGCCGCCGAAGACGGCGTCGGTGCGGGCCATCTCGGCCTTGATGTAGGAGTGGCCGACCCGGGTGCGCACCGGCTGCCCGCCGTGCTCGCGCACGATCTCGGGCACCGCGCGCGAGGTGATCAGGTTGTGGATGACCGTCGTCCCCCGGCCCTTGGCCAGCTCGCGGACGGCGACCAGCGCGGTGATCGCCGAGGGGCTCACCGGCTCGCCGCGCTCGTCGACGACGAACACGCGGTCGGCGTCGCCGTCGAAGGCCAGGCCGATGTCGGCGCCCTCGCGGCGGACCGCCTCCTGCAGGTCGACCAGGTTGGCCGGGTCCAGCGGGTTGGCCTCGTGGTTGGGGAAGGTGCCGTCGAGCTCGAAGTACAGCGGGACGACGTCGAGCGGGAGGCCGTCGAGCACCACCGGGACGGTGTGCCCGCCCATGCCGTTGCCGGCGTCGACGACGACCCGCAGGGGGCGGATCCCCGACAGGTCGACCAGCGAGCGCAGGTGGGCGGCGTACTCCGCCAGCAGGTCGCGCTGGGCGACCTCGGCGACCCGCGCGGGTGCACGGTCGTAGGTGTCGCGCTCGGCCCACTCGCGGATGGTGACCAGCCCGGACTCCTGCCCCACGGGGGCGGCTCCGGCGCGGCACAGCTTGATGCCGTTGTACTGCGCCGGGTTGTGGCTGGCGGTGAACATGGCGCCGGGCACGTCGAGGGAGCCGGCGGCGAAGTAGAGCAGGTCGGTGGAGCCGAGCCCCGCCTCGACGACGTCGACCCCGCGGGAGAGGACGCCCTCGGCGAAGGCGCGGGACAGGGGCACCGAGGAGGGGCGCATGTCGTGCGCGGTGACCACCGCGGTGGCGCCGCTCTCGGCGCTGACGAACTCGGCGAAGGCGGCACCGATGCGCCGCGCGACGTCCTCGTCCCACTGGTCGGGGACGACGCCCCGGACGTCGTAGGCCTTGATGATCGCCGACAGGTCCGTCACTGCCCACCCTCGCCTGGACTGGCCGGAGGCGGTCCCCCGGTCCGGACGACCTTATCGGCGGGCCCGGACCCCGGCCCGGGAGGGACGATCAGTCGAGGTCGGGCAGGACCCGGAGGTGTCCGCGGCGGGTGCCGCGGCCGTCGTCGGCCGGGGGCCGCGGCGGCTCGGGACGGGCCGCCTCGCGGACGGCGTCGGCGAGGGCGAGCAGGTCGTCACCGGTCGGGCCGGAGTCCTCGACGTCGATCTCGTGCCGGACGACCTCCCACCCGCGCGGCACGGTGAGCCGCTCGGCGTGGAACTCGCAGAGGTCGTAGCTGTGCGGCTCCGAGTACGTCGCCAGCGGACCGACTACCGCGGTCGACTCGGCGTAGACGTAGGTCAGGGTCGCCGCAGCCGGTTGCGCGCAGCCGCTGCGACTGCAGCGACGTGACTGCCTCACCACCGGTTCCTCACGCAGGGCACAGTAGCGGCGTACCCCGGGAGTCGGCGACAGACTCACCGAGTGGGAGTCCCTCGCTTCCCATCCAACCCGACGTCCCCGCGCGTCCCGTCACCGGGGTGGACGAGCCGCCCGCCTCCGGAGTTCCCGCTGACCGCCTCCCCCGGCGCGCCGTACGCTCCTCCCGCCATGAGCCGACCCGTCCGCCCCGACCGTTCCGGGCCCGCCCGGTCCCGCCGCGACCGGCACGGCCGGGGACTGCGCGGGCGCCTCGTGCCCGACGAGGTCCCCCTCGCGCGCAGCCGCGCCGAGCAGTTCGACGACCTCGTGCTCGACGTCGTCGAGGACCTCGAGCACCGCTGGGAGCGGGAGCTGGCCGGGGTGGAGTTCGCCGTCGAGGACGTGCCGTGGGTCGACCACACCAGCCCCGACGAGGTCGTGCTCGACCCCGACGTGCTCGACGACGGCACCGTGCCGCTGGCGCGGGTGCTGCCGCCCCACCGCGAGGACGGCCGGGAGGTGCCGGCGCGGATCATCGTCTACCGGCGGCCCCTGGAGGTCCGGGCGCACGACCGCGACGACCTCGCCGACCTGGTGCGCGACGTCGTCGTCGACCAGGTGGCGGTGCTCCTCGGCCGCGATCCCGAGGAGATCGACCCGACCGGCTGACGACGCCCCGCGGCCGGGTCAGCCCCGGTCGACCGGGCTGCCGAGCTCGCGGGCCATCGCGCGCGCCTCGTCGAGGCGGGCCCGGGCGAAGGCGACGTCCAGGCCGTCCCCGCGGTCGGTGCGCGTCAGCCGGGCCACCAGCTGCTCGAGGGCGACGGCGTGCCACAGCAGCCCCACGTCGGGCTCCTCCCAGCCGGCGGTCCGCGACAGCACCACCTCGCCGATCTGCGCGCGGTCCTGCGCGTCGGGGGTCGTGGCCCACAGGGTGAGCAGGTCGCGGTGCCGCGGGGCGGAGCGGACGCCGGACCACTCGAGGACCACCAGCCGCTCCTCGCCGTCGGGGTCCCCGGCGTCGATGACCACGTTGGCCGCGCGCAGGTCGCCGTGCGCGACCTCGGACAGCGGCAGCTGCGCCGCGGCCACCCGGACCGCCCGCAGCTCCCCGAGCCGCACGCCACCGCGGACGAGCCGGGAGCCGTCCTGCAGCGTGCCGCGGGTCCGGCGCAGGGACCCGCCGGCCGGGGGCTGCCACGGCTCGCCCGCCGGGGCCGGCAGCGGCGCGATGCGCACCGCGGCCTCGACCGCCGCGGCGGTCCAGCGCGGCCCGCCGGAGGGGGCGGGGTGGACGCGGCGGGAGAGCAGCCAGCGGCCGTCGTCGGCGGCGGCCACCACCTCGGGGACGCCGACCCGGCGCTCCTCGGCCCAGCGCCGGCCGCGCAGCTCGGCCAGCAGCCGGCCGCGGCCGCTCTCGGTGACCGCGAGGTCCAGGACCCGGTCGGCGAGCACGCCCTGCACCAGGCCGAGCCGGACGGACAGGTCGGCCACGGCGAGGACCGGCTCGGACACCCCCAGCTCGGCCAGGAGCGAGACGACCCGCTCGCGTGCTCCCGACGCTGCTCCCGACGAGGCCGACCCCGGTCCGTTCTCCGCCACCCCGGGATCCTGGCAGCAGCCCCGGCGCGCCGCAGGGAGCCCGGCCGGAGGAGCCCCTGGGATGCTCCTCGGGATGGAGTCCCCCGCGCCGCTCGCCGCCTGGGTCGTGCTCGGCGCGGCCCTCCTGGCGCTCGCGGCGGTCGTCGCGGGGCTGCTGCTGACCCGCCGGCGGGACGGACCCGCGCCGCCCCCGGCGCCCCCCGCGCCGGCCCGCTCCCCCGGCCCGCGCTGGGCGGTCGACGACCTGCCCGGGTTCCTCGAGGCGCCCCCGGGGACCCCCGGCCCGCCGCCGCGGGGAGCCGCCCCGCCGCCTCTGCCGCCGGTCCCGGCGGGCCCGGACGCGGCACCGCGCACCGTCGCCGGGCTCGCCGCCGCGGTGCTGACGCTGGTCGTCGTCCTCGCCGGGCTCGCCCTGGGCGGCGGCGCGCCGACGGAGCGGGCCGCCGGCGCTCCCCCGGCGGCGACCGCCCCGCCGACGACGGCACCGCCGGCCGCCCCGACGACGGCCCGCCCGGACCTCCCGCCCGTCCCCACCGACCCGCTGCCCGGCGAGCGTGGCGCGGGTCTGCTCGCCGCGCGGTCGGTGCCCCTCGGCCGCGACGGCGCCACCGCCCGGCTGGCCCTGGGCGGGCTCGTGCTCGAGCAGCGCGCCGTCGGGGTCACCGTCGGCTACCCGTCGGTGAGCGTCAGCGTGGGGACGGACGGCACGGCGCTGGCGCACCTGCGGCTGCCGGCCTGGAACTGCCTCGGGACCACCGCGCCGGCCGATCCGCGGGCGGCCGGCTGCACCTCCACCGGGACCGAGTACGCCGACCTGCCCTCCCCGGCGCTCGGCGTGACCCGCGACGGCGGCGCGCTCCGGCTCACCGGCCGCTTCCCCACCTACGTCCGCCCCTCCGCGACCCCGCCGGCCTACACCGGGCGGGTCTACGACCTGACCGTCACCGTCGCCCCGGACGGGCCGGCCGTCGACGGCGAGGCACCCGCGGGCGGCGCGCTGTTCCTGGGCACCGAGCGGGCCGAGGCGCTGCCCGACCCGCTGCTCAGCCGGATCCGCGTCGCCGGCTGACCGGCAGCGCCGGGGCCAGCCGCGTCGCCCGGTCGAGCACCGGCCGCAGCACCCGGCCCCGGCCGGAGACGGTGACGCCGACGAGGGGCGCGCCGCGCACCGTGTCCAGCCCGCCGACCTCCGAGCGGCCCCACCACGGCAGCCGGTCGGCGCCGTCGACCAGCGTGAGCAGCCCGGCGCGCAACCGCCCGCCCACCCGGACCGTGGCGACCTCGACCTGGCCGAGGGCGGCGTGCAGGCGGGCCGCCGCACGGACCAGGTCGCGGGCGCGCGCGTCGGGCTCGGCCGCGAGCAGGTCCGGCAGCACCCGGTCGATCGCGCGCGGCTCCCGGCTGCGCAGGACCGGTCCGGAGGCGGCGTCGTCGAGACGGTCGACCAGCAGTCGGCTGCGGGAGGTGGCCACCCGGGCGTCGGGCCGCAGCCGCGCCATCTCCCGCACCACGGGGTCGCCCAGCGGCAGCCCGGCCAGCCGCAGCCGCCAGGGCCGGTACAGCCCGGCGAGCAGGTCCAGCACGCCCGCGGCGAGCCGCTCGGCGGCGTCGTCGTCGCGGGCGAGCAGCCGGCCGGGCGGCCGGCCACCGGGCAGGGGGACGCCGTCGCCGAGCAGGGTCGCGGTGACCACCGGGCCGGCCGTGGCCAGCGCCAGGAGGGCCAGCGCGTCGGGCCGGCCCGACCCGCGCGGCCCGACGGCGACCGCGGCGGGCAGCAGCCGGGGCCGGGGACGGGCCGCCTGCACCGAGAGGACGGCGGTCAGCCAGGGCGCCGCGGCGGTCACCGGGGCGGCGAGGTCCCGGGCGAGCGGGACGGCGGCGCGGACCTCGGCGGCGACGCGCGCCCTGCCCAGCACCGTCCGCGTGTCCCTGTCGCCGGTCACCGGCCCATCGGACCACACGGGCCGGCCCCGCCCGGGGACGCCGCAGCCCCCGACGGCGGTGCCGTCGGGGGCTGCGGTGGTGGACTGGGGGGTCGCACGCCGGTGTGCAGGACGTCCCGTTCAGCCCCCTGCGCGGGGGCCGTCGTTCAGATGGCGCGGCGGCGCAGGCGGCGACGCTCCCGCTCGGACAGGCCGCCCCAGATGCCGAAGCGCTCGTCGTTGGCGAGGGCGTACTCGAGGCACTCGGCCTTGACCTCGCAGCCGGTGCAGATCTTCTTCGCCTCGCGCGTGGAACCGCCCTTCTCGGGGAAGAACGCCTCCGGGTCGGTCTCGGCGCACAGCGCGCGCTCCTGCCAGGACTGCACGTCGTCGGTCAGGCCCATGCCGAGCATGCCCATCAGACCCTGGTCGGCCGACCCGCTCTCCCGGGAGACCCGATCCGACCCGCTGACGTAGTCGCTCAGCCACGAGACCTCTGCCATGACGATGCGTCCCCTCTCGCTCTCGTCCTCCGACGCGGATCCCCCCGCGCCGCACACCGCCGGAATTACACGCGTGTCGTTGCCCGAGCGTCAACTTCGCCCGGTGTAAGCGGTCGACCACACCGGCCCCACGCGTCACACCTCGTTCGTCACATCTCGTGCACTCCCTCGACACGCCCGTCGAACAGTGGACAAGTGCCCATGGGGCACGATGACTTTCGTGGAGATCGTCGTACTCGCCGGTGGCGTCGGCGGGGCCCGTTTCCTGACCGGTCTGCGGGAGGTCGCACCCCCCTCGTCGGTCACCGCGGTGGTCAACACCGGCGACGACGTGACGATGCACGGGCTGCGCATCTGCCCGGACCTGGACACCGTCGTCTACACCCTGGGCGGCGGCATCGACCCCGAGCGCGGCTGGGGACGGGCAGGTGAGTCCTGGACGGTCAAGGAGGAGCTGGCCGCCTACGGCGCCGAGCCCACCTGGTTCGGCCTCGGCGACCGCGACCTCGCCACGCACCTGGTGCGCACGCGGATGCTCGACGCCGGCTATCCGCTCTCCGACGTCACCACGGCCCTCGCCGACCGGTGGCAGCCGGGGGTCACGGTGCTGCCGATGAGCGACCAGCGGGTCGAGACGCACGTCGTGGTCGACGACCCCGCCACAGGCCGGCGCAGCGCCGTCCACTTCCAGGAGTGGTGGGTCCGCCACCGCGCCGAGCCGCAGCCGCACGCCTTCGTGCAGGTCGGCGCCGAGCAGGCCCGTCCGGCCCCCGGCGTGGTCGAGGCGCTGGCCCGCGCCGACGCCGTCGTGCTCGCGCCGTCGAACCCGGTCGTGTCGGTCGGCACCATCCTCGGCGTGCCCGGCCTGCGCGACGCGCTGCGGGCCACTCCGGGCCGCGTCGTCGGGATCTCCCCCGTCGTGGCCGGCGCCGTGGTGCGCGGCATGGCCGACCGCTGCCTGCCGGTGCTCGGCGTCGAGGTCAGCGCCGAGGGCGTCGGCCGGCACTACGGCGCGCGCTCCGACGGCGGCCTGCTCGACGCCTGGCTGGTGCACACCGGCGACCCCGCGCAGGTCCCCGGCGTGGACGTGCGCGCGGTGCCGTTGCTCATGAGCTCCCCGGAGGCGACCGCCGCGATGGCCCGGGCCGCCCTGGACGCCGCCGGTGTCCGTCTCGATGGATGAGCCGGCCGGGATCGCGGTCCTCCCGGTCCGCGGTCTGCCGGAGTTCACGGCCGGCGACGACCTGGCCGCGGCCGTCGCCGGGGCCGCGCCGTGGCTGGCCGACGGCGACGTCGTCGTCGTGACGTCCAAGGTGGTGTCCAAGGTCGAGGGCCGCGTGGTGCCGGTGCCGCCGGGCGCCGACCGCGAGGCCGTGCGGCAGCGGGCCGTCGACGAGGAGACGGTGCGCGTGGTGGCCCGCCGCGGGCCGCTGAAGATCGTCGAGACGCGGCACGGCTGGGTGGTCGCCGCGGCCGGCATCGACGCCTCCAACGTGCCCGGTGACTCGCTCGTGCTGCTCCCCGCAGACGCCGACGCCTCCGCGCGCGGGCTGCGCGACCGGTTGCGGCAGCTGCTCGGCGTCGAGGTGGCGGTGGTCGTGAGCGACACCTTCGGCCGCACCTGGCGCGAGGGGCTGACCGACGTCGCGGTGGGGTCGGCCGGCATCACGGCACTCACCGACCACCGCGGCGCCGTGGACGCGCACGGCAACCGGCTGGAGACCACCCAGACCGCCGTCGTCGACGAGGTGGCCTCGGCCGCGGACCTGGTGAAGGGCAAGCTCGACGGCGTCCCGGTCGCCGTCGTCCGCGGCCTGGCGTACGCGACGCCGGCCGAGGACCCCGGCACCCGGCCGCTGGTCCGCCTGGGCGCCGGCGACCTGTTCCCCTACGGCAGCCGGGACCTGGTGCCCAGCCGGCACCCGGCCGCCGACCTGGTCCCCCGCGACGGCGACCGCGAGGCGGTCGCCGAGGCCTTCCGGGTGGCCAGCGCCGCGCTGCCGGAGTTCCCCGTGGTCCTGCGCCACGGCGGGGAGGGCGACGGCGTGGTCGACGTCCACCTGCCGCAGCGCGCGGCCACCACCGGCGAGCGGATCGCCGCCGCGCTCAACCTGGGCGCGCTGCTGGGCGCCGTCGTCGTGCAGCTGCACGCGGAGGGCTGGGCGACCCGATGGGAGCCGGTCGGCACGCAGGGCGGGTCGTCCCTCGTCGGCCGGCTGTGGCTGGGCAGCGCCCGGACCTGAGGTGGACGCGCGCGGTCGCCCACCGCGACGCCCGCGGCCGCCCGGCACGCGCTGCTGCGCGGTGACCAGGCGGCGAGCCGACCGGCACGGTCGGTAGCGTCCGCGCCATGCGCGGCATCATCCTGGCCGGCGGCACCGGCAGCCGTCTGTTCCCGATCACCCAGGCCGTGAGCAAGCAGCTCATGCCCGTCTACGACAAGCCGATGGTCTACTACCCGCTGTCGACGCTGATGATGGCCGGCGTCCGCGAGGTGCTGGTGATCACCACCCCCGGGGACCAGGCCGCCTTCCGGGGCCTGCTCGGCGACGGCGCCCGGCTCGGGATGCGGATCGAGTACGCCGTGCAGGAGCGGCCCGAGGGCCTGGCGCAGGCGTTCCTCATCGGCGCCGGTTTCGTCGGCGACGAGTCGGTGGCGCTGGTCCTGGGCGACAACATCTTCTACGGCGCCGGGCTCGGGACCGCCCTGGGACGGCTGCCCGACCCCGACGGCGGGCACGTGTTCGCCTACCACGTGGCCAACCCGCGGGACTACGGCGTGGTCGAGTTCGACGGCACCGGCACGGTCCTCTCCATCGAGGAGAAGCCGGCCGCGCCGAAGAGCTCCTACGCCGTGCCGGGCCTGTACTTCTACGAGTCGTCGGTGGTCGAGGTGGCCCGCGGCATCCGGCCGAGCGCCCGCGGCGAGCTCGAGATCACCGCGGTCAACGACCACTACCTGCGCGAGGGCCGGCTGACCGTCACCGTGCTCGACCGCGGGACGGCGTGGCTGGACACCGGGACCTTCGCCTCGTTGCGTCAGGCGACGGAGTTCGTGTCGGTGGTCGAGGAGCGGCAGGGCCTCAAGATCGGCTGCATCGAGGAGGTCGCCTGGCGGCAGGGCTGGCTCGACGAGGACGGCCTGCGCCGCGCCGCCGAGCCGCTGGCCAAGAGCGGCTACGGCGACTACCTGCTGGGCCTGCTGGAGGACGGCCGCCGCTAGATGCGGCGGTGGTTCGTCGGGGCGTTCCGCGGGCCGCGGCGGGGCGGCATGCTCCCGCCGAGGTGCAGCAGCCGCACCACCCGCTGCCGGTGCCCGCGCCAGGGCTCGAGCAGCTCCATCATCCCGTCGTCGTCGGTCCTGCGGCCGGCGAGCGACCAGCCCACCAGGTTCTTCAGGTGGTAGTCGCCGTAGCTGACGGTGTCCGGGCAGCCGAAGGTGCGCTGGACGACCTCCGCGGCCGTCCAGACGCCGATGCCGGGCACCGTGCGCAGCTTGCGCTGCAGGGTCGGTGAGTCGCAGTCGTCGTCGGGCTCCAGGGCGTGGGCGACCGACGCGACGTGCAGCAGCGCCCGGCGGCGGGCACCGTCGAGGCCGCAGCGGTGCCAGTCCCAGTCGGGGATCTCGCGCAGGCGCCGCGGCGAGGGCAGCACCCGCATGCCCTCGGGCGCCGGGCCCGGCGCGGGATCGCCGGCCAGCCGCAGGAGCGCCCGCCACACGCGGTGCGCCTCGACCACGGTGACCTTCTGCTCCAGCACCGCGGGCACGAGGGCGTCCCAGGTGCGGCCGGTGCGGCTCAGCCGCAGGTCCGGCACGCGCCGCGCGATCTCCCGGACCAGGCGGTGGTGTCCCGGCTCGAAGCCCTCGGGGTCGTCGCCGGCGCCCAGCCAGCCCGGCACCGCCGTCCCCGCCCACTCCGCCCCGGGGCCCCATGCCTGCACCCGCACCTCGCCGCAGCGGGCGGTGATGCGGACCGTGGCCGGGCCGCACGGGGTGGTCGTCGTCCGCCAGACGGCATCCCCCTCCCACTGCATCGCCGGGTCCCCGGCGCTGCGCTGGTGCGGCCGCAGCACCGCCCTGAGGTCGACGTCCCAGTCCGGCCGCCAGCAGTCGCTGAAGTCCGGATCGGTGCCCGTGCCCGACGGTGCCGGACCCCGGGGGGCGGGGAGCGCGGGTGCCGGCGGGGTCGGGGCCGGCGGTGCGGTGGTCATCCGGGTCTCCGGGGAAGAGGGAGCCGTCAGGTCAGCGGGGCGCCATCCGCAGGGCGCCGTCCATCCGGATGACCTCGCCGTTGAGGTAGCCGTGCTCGATGATGCCGAGCGCCAGCCGGGCGAAGTCGTCGGGGCGGCCGAGGCGCTTGGGGAACGGGATGCCGTTGGCCAGCGCCGTGCGGGCCTCCTCGGGCAGCCCGCCCAGCAGCGGCGTGTCGACGAGGCCCGGCGCGATGGTGCAGACCCGGACGCCGACGGTGGACAGGTCGCGCGCCGCCGGCAGCGTCATGCCGACGATGCCGCCCTTGGAGGCGCTGTAGGCGATCTGACCGATCTGCCCGTCGTAGGCGGCGATCGAGGCGGTGTTGACCACCACGCCGCGCTCGCCGTCCTCCTCCGGCTCGGTGGCGGCCATGGCCGCGGCCGACAGGCGCAGCACGTTGAAGGTGCCGACCAGGTTGACCATCACGGTGCGCAGGAACGGGGCGAGGTCGTGCGGGGTGTTGCCCTTGCCCACGGTGCGCTGCGCCCAGCCGATGCCGGCGCAGTTGACCGCGATCCGCAGCGGCCGGTCCTTGCCGGTGGCGTCGGCGACCGCGGCGGCCACCTGGTCCTCGTCGGTGACGTCGGTGCGGACGAACGTCGTGTGCCCGCCCAGCTCGGCGGCCAGCGCCGTGCCGCGCTCCTCGTCGAGGTCCAGGACGGTCACCGCGGCACCGCGCGCGGCGAGCGCACGGGTGGTGGCCTCCCCGAGGCCCGAGGCCCCACCGGACACGACAGCTGCGACGTCGGAGCTCTGCATGGGAGGCATGCAACCACGCCGCACGACGGATCCCCCGCCGGGTTCCCGTCGCGTCAGCTGAAGCGCGTGCCGTGCCGTTCCTCGACGGTGGCCAGCAGCTGCTTGACCCGCTCGGCGTCGGACACCGGGCACACCATCGTGACGTCGGCGGTGGCCACGACGACGCTGTCCCGGACACCGACCAGGGCCACCAGGTGCCCCGGGTCGTCGCTGAAGACGATGTTGCCCGCGCTGTCGAGGGCCACCGCCAGCCCGCCGACCGCGTTGCCGTCGGCGGTGGCCAGCGTCTGCGCCAGCGCCGGCCACGAGCCGACGTCGAGCCAGTCGACGTCGAGGTCGGCGACCAGCACGCGGCCCGGCTCGGTGGCCGCGGGCTCCAGGACGGCGTAGTCGACGCTGGTCTTCGGCAGCGTGGGGAACACCTCGGCGAGGACGGCGTCGCGCTGCGGTCCGGCCGGGGCGGCCACGACGCGGTCGAGGCCCTCGGCGGTGGCGGGCAGGTGGTCGGCGAGCGCGTCGAGCACGGTGCGGGCGCGCCAGACGAACATCCCCGAGTTCCACAGGTACTCCCCGGAGGCCAGGTAGACCTCGGCGGTCGCGCGGTCGGGCTTCTCCTTGAAGGCGGCCGCCTCGGCCACGCCGGGTACCCCGGTCGCCGCGCCGCGGCGCACGTAGCCGAAGCCGGTGGCCGGGGAGGTGGGCCGGATGCCGAGGGTGACCAGCGCCCGCGGCCGCGCGGTCAGGGCGTCGAAGGCGGTGCTCAGCGCGGCGGCGAACGCCTCGACCGGCCGGATGACGTGGTCGGCGCTGACGACGGCGAGCTCGGCGTCGGGGTCGGTCTCGGCCACGAGCGCGGCGGCCAGCCCGACGGCGTTGGCGGTGTCGCGGGCCACCGGCTCGAGCACCAGCCGGTCCGGGCGCAGCCGCGGCAGGGCGGCCTGCACCTGCGCGCCGTAGCGGGCCGCGGTGCAGACCCAGATCCGTTCCGCCGGGAGCACCGCCTCCAGCCGGGCGAAGGCCTCGGCCAGCAGGCTGCGTGCGCCGCCCGCCCCGTCGGAGTCGTCGTGCACGACGTCGAGGAGCTGCTTGGGCCGGGTGGCGCGGGACAGCGGCCACAGCCGTGTGCCCGACCCACCCGCCATGACGACCGCGTGGCGCACGGCGGGTCCTCCCGATCTGCTGCCGGCGGGTGGCGGGCTCAGACCCGCACGGAGACCCCGTTCTCGGGGGATCCTGCCGGAGCCGGGACCGCCTCCGGCACGCGGGTGGCGCGGGCGCGGCGCCCCTGGGCGGCGACCGCGTCGCGGGCCGGGCGCTCGACGTAGAGCCAGCTCAGCGTCGCGAACACCAGCGTGACCGCGACGACCAGCACGTTGAACAGCAGCAGGCCGTGGGTGTGGCCGCCGGAGAGCACGAGCAGCTGGCTGACGGGGAAGGCGTAGACGTAGACGCCGAAGGACACGTCGTGCTCCACCACCGCACGCGGCGACGGCAGCACCGCACCCAGCCACAGGAGCACGTAGGCGAACAGCGGAGCGGCCAGCTGACCACCCCACGCCGGCTGCCAGGCGATCGCCGCGAGCGCGAGGACGAGAGCGGGGACGGCGAGGCTCCAGCGGAGCGGGCAGCGGTCCTTGAGGACGAAGAGCACGGCGCCGCCGAGGAAGTAGGGCAGCAGCCTCATCAGCAGGACGAACTCGCCGTTGCCGCCGAGGTAGACGGACACGACCGGCATGGTCGCGTGGACGAGCACGCTGAGGAGGAACAGCGTCACGATCGGCCACGCCCGACGGCGCACGACCGGCACCACCGCCACGACCCCGACGACGATGTAGCAGAGGAACTCGAAGTACAGGCTCCACAGCGAGCCGTTCCAGACACCCGGGTACGGGGCGGAGGCCAGCGTCCCGGCCACGGAGTAGTCGTTCATGCGCAGCAGCGCGTTGTCGAAGAGGTGGGCGAGCGGCGTGGTCGGCGTGGTGAGGAAGCCCTCCAGGCTCCCGCGCTCGACCAGGTAGGCCACCGGGGCGAAGGCGAAGGCGACCACGACCAGGCTGACGAGGAAGCCCGGGAAGATGCGGACCACGCGGTTGATGAGGTACCGCCCGCCGTCCGAGCGCAGCCGGGATCCGGTGATCAGGTAGCCCGAGAGCACGAAGAACCCGATGACGGCCCAGCCCCCCAGGCCCTCGCCGGCCCACATGGGCCCCTCGCCCCGGCCGGACAGCGGCACGGTGTGCGCCACCAGGACGGCCGAGGCCAGGACCAGCCGGATCAGGTTCAGGCTGTTGCGCCGGGGGTCGAGGGTGACGGCCGGACGGCGCCGCCCCCGGGTGGGCAGGCGCAGGGCCGGACGGCGCAGGTTCGACAGGCGCAGAGGACGCCGGACCTCGTCCGCCGCCTGAGGGCCGCCGTCCCCGACGGCGAGCGCTGTCTCCCGTGCCATGTCTCTCCCTGCTCGCTGACGGTCCCGCGGCCGACCTCACCGCAGTCGTGTCCCGCACACGGACGCCGCGCGTTCCGATCTGCTGGGCGGTCGTCTGCGGACAGCAGTACAGCGGGTGCGGACGGTGAAGGACCCGTCCGGAACGGAACGGTACGGCCACCGACGCCGGGAGATGAGCCGAAACGCCCCGACGGCGTCCCGTCCCCCACTCGGGGCCCGGTCGTCACACCCGTCCCACGGGACGCCTGCCGGGGTACCGCCGGCGCGGGTGTCCGGTCGGCGGCCGACCCCAGGCACCACGCCGACCTCACTCGTCACCCGCGCCCCTCAGGCGGGCGCTGCGGAGCACGAGCACCCGACGGGAAGCTAGCCTCGGCGCGATGTCCAGCTCTGCCGGCGGCGCCCCCACGCCCTGTGGGACCCGGTTCCTCCCGGCGATCCCGTCCGGGAACCGGGCCCGGCGGCAGCCTCCGCGGTGCGCCCGTCCCACGGCCGCCGGCGCGTGAGGCTCCGGCAGCGCGGCACCGGCGTCCGGCCCACGCGACCGGGAGCCCGGCACCTCGCCGCACATCCGCAGCACCGCGCGCGCCCCCCGCGCGCGGGGAAGGAAGCCATGTCAGTCGATCCGCTCGATGACCGGCCCGCTGAGCGGGCGGTCGTCCGGCTGTGGCGGTCGATCCCCCTCATCGGCCAGCTCGGCCCCGTCGCCGCCGGCCTGATCGTCCTCGGCCTCGGCTCCTTCGCCTACCTGACGGTGACCGGCCGGGCCCTCGGCCCCGTCGACTTCGCGCCCGTGGCGACCCTCTGGGTCATCTTCAACGCCGCCGGCCTCGCGCTCTTCCAGCCGATCGAGCAGGAGGTCAGCCGGGCCACGGCGGCACGGCGGGCGGTCGGCGAGGGTGCCCGCCCGGTGCTGGCCAAGGCGTCCACCTACGCGCTCGCCGCCGTGGTGCTGTGCGGTCTCGTGGCCCTGGCCGGCTATCCCCTGCTGCGAGAGCACGTCTTCGCCGGCGACGGCGTCCTGGTGCCCATCCTCGTGCTCGGCCTCGTGGGCCTGGCGTCCGAGCACGTCCTGCGCGGCGTCTTCGGCGGGAACGAGCGCTTCGGCCGGTACGGCTCGCAGCTCGGCATCGACGGCGCGCTGCGCATCGTCGGGCCCCTCCTCCTGGCGGTCACCGCGACGACGTCGGTGTTCGCCTTCGGCCTGGCGCTGGTCCTGGCACCGCTGCTGGCCGCGGCACTCAGCGCCGGACCGCTCGGGGACCTCGGCCGGCCCGGCCCGGCGCTGGCCTGGCGCGACATCCTGCCGCCCCTGCTGGTCCTCACCGGCGGCGCGGTGCTCTCCCAGCTCATCGTCAACGCGGCGCCGATCGCCGCGCAGGTGCTCGCCGAGCCCGGGGAGGCCGAGACGGCGGGCATCTTCATCTCCGCGCTGGTGATGACCCGCATCCCGCTCTTCTTCTTCGGCGCCGTGCAGGCGGCCTTCCTGCCCACCCTGGCCCGGCTCGCCGCCCAGGGACAGCGCGCCGCCTTCGCCCGCCAGCTGCGTCAGGTGCTGCTGCTCGTCACCGCCGTCGGCGGTCTGTTCGTCCTCGTGATGGCGGTCATGGGCCCGTTCGCCCTGCGACTGCTCTACGGCGAGGAGTTCGTGGCCACCCGCGCCGTGCTCGTCCCCCTGGCCGTCGCCGCCGCGCTGTACATGGTCGCCCAGGTCATGGCCCAGACACTCATCGCGCTGCGGGCCTACCGCTCGGCGCTGATCGGCTGGGGCGCCGGGTCCGCCGTCTTCGCCCTCGCCCTCCTCGTGCCCTCCCAGCTCGAGCTGCGGGTGGGCGCCGCCTTCCTGCTGGGCTCGCTGGTCGCGCTGGTGGTGCTGGTGTTCGCCGCGAGGTCCCGCCAGAGCCGCCTCGTGGAGGTCGCCCTCCCGGAGCAGGGGGCCGTGCAGTGACCCGGCCCCAGCAGAGCGCGGACGCCACGCCGCCCCTCGACCGGGTCGACCCCCGTCCCGACGTCGACCGGCGTGCGACCCCCGGCGACGGCGCACCCGCCCGCGGAGCGACCCGTCACGGGGCGTCCCGGAACGCCGCACGGGACGGGTCGGCGCCGCGCGCCCGGCTCCGGTGGTGGGTGGCGTTCGCGGTGTTCAGCGCCCTCGGGGGGCTGTGGGCCCTCGCCGGCCCGGTCTTCAGCGTGCCCGACGAGCCGGCCCACGTGGTGTACGCGGCCGCCGCGGTCCGGGGCGACCTGTTCGCCCCGACCGAGGGGATCGACACCACGGTCACCGTGCCGGCCACCTACGCCACCGCGCACACGGCCGGTCGCTGCTTCATCTACGACGGCACCGTCCCCGCCGGCTGCGCGGAGCTCTTCGTGCCCCGCGAGGGCTCGGCCGAGGTGGTCACCACCGCCGGGCGGTACCCGCCCGCGTACTACCTGTACGCGGGGTCGGCCACCCTGATCCTGGACGGCGCGCCCGCGATCTACCTGATGCGCCTGCTGACGGTCCTCCTCTGCGCCGCGCTGCTCGCCTCGGCGCTGGCCTCGGCGTGGGAACGGTCGTCGGCCTGGCCGGTGGTGGGCGTCGTCCTCGCCTGCACGCCCATGGTGCTGTTCTTCACGGGCGCGGTGAACCCCCAGGGGCCGGAGCTGGCCGCCGGGATCGCCCTGTGGTCCGGTGCGCTCGCGCTCTTCCGCCCGCGCGGGGACGGTGACCCCTCCGCTGCCGGGTCCCGCCCGCCGGGGCGCCTCGTCGCCCGGTGCCTGGCGGCCGCCGCGGTGCTGGCCGTCATCCGTCCCCTGTCCGTCCTGTGGCTGCTCCTGATCGTCGCCGTGACGCTCCTCGCGGTGGCCACGTCCCGGTCGGTGACCGGCGTCCTGCGGTCGCGCAGCGCCCTCGCCGGCATCCTCGCCGTCGGCGCCGTGGTGGTGACCACCGGACTGTGGGTCCTCGCCCGTGACGCGCTGCGGCAGTGGGAGCGGCCCACGGACCTGGAGACCAGTCGCGCCGCGCTGTTCTCGATCAGCAAGCTCGACATGGAGCTGTACGAGATGGTCGGGGTGTTCGGCTGGCTCGACACCTGGTCACCGGGTGTGGTCTACGTCATCTGGTTCGGGGCGGTCGGTGCGCTGGTCGCCCTCGCCCTCGCGCTGGGCAGCCGGCGGGAGCGACTCGCGATCGCGGCGGTCGTCCTGGTCAGCGTGGTGATGCCGGTCGCGTCCGAGCTCTCCTCCTACCGGGAGAGCGCGTTCGCGTGGCAGGGGCGCTACATCCTGGCCTTCAGCGCCGGCCTGGCGGTCCTGTCCGGCTCCGTGCTCGCCGGGCGCCTCGGGCCCGCCGTGACGCGCCCGCTGGTCCGCGGGCTGCTCGTCGCCGCCGGGATCGCCCAGGTCGTGGCCTTCGTCGCCAACCTCAACCGGTACGTGCACGGCGTGCACGGGTTCTGGTGGATCGACGAGCCGGGCTGGGCGCCGCCCCTGCCGGCGGGCCTGCTCGTCGCCGCCTTCGTCGCCACCGTGGCCGTGGGGGTGGTGGCGCTCGACCGGGCGACGCGCCGGCAGCCGACCACCGGCGAGGTCACCCCGGCCGCCTGCTGACCCGCACCGGGTCGTCACAGCCGTCCCGGTGGGGAGCACGCGCCCCTCCGGCACGGGCCCCGTCGTGCACGAGACCTCTACCCTCGTCCCTGATCCCTGGACCCGGCCGCCGTCGCCCGCGGCCGTCTGGCTCTCCGCCTCCGGCGGACCGCTGGTCCATGCTCCCGGAGGAACGCAGCTCCCATGCCACTCGACAACGCGTCGGCACCCGTCCGCGTGACGGCCGTGGTCCTGGCCTACCGCGACCAGCCCTTCCTCGAGGACTGCGTGAAACGCATCCTCGCCTCCCGGGACGTCGTCGTGGACCTCGTGCTGGTGGACAACGGGTGCACCTATCCCGACCTGACCCCGATGACGACCCTGCCGGGGGTCCAGGTGCTGCGGCCGGGGACGAACACCGGGTTCACCGGCGGCTGCAACCTGGCGGCCCGGCACGCGACCGGTGACGTGCTCGTCTTCGTGAACTCCGACGCGCTGGTGGAGCCCGACGCGCTCGCGGAGCTCGCCGCCGCGGTCGCGGACGAGGAGGTCGGCCTGGCCTGCGCCAGCCTGCGCCTCGAGCAGGAGCCGGACCTCCTCAACTCGGCCGGGAACCCCGTGCACGTCCTCGGCCTGTCCTGGGCGGGGTACTTCCGGGAGCCGGCCGCCTGCCACACGGAGGACCGCGACGTGGCCAGCGCGAGCGGCGCGGCCCTCGCCGTGCGGCGCGAGGTCTGGAACGCGCTCGGCGGCTTCACCGAGGAGTTCTTCGCCTACTGCGAGGACACCGACCTCTCCCTGCGCGCCTGGCAGCGCGGGTGGCGGGTCCGCTACGCCCCGCGGGCCGTCGTCGCCCACCACTACGAGGCCAACCGCAACACCGCGAAGTTCCACCTGCTGGAGCGCAACCGGCTGGCGATGCTCTACACGCTCTACGAGCGCCGGACCCTGCGCCTGCTCCTCCCGCCGCTGCTGGCCCTGGAGGTGGCCATGCTGGTGGTGGCGACGGCGGGCGGGTGGCTGCCGGCCAAGCTGCGCGGCTACCGCTGGCTGTGGGCCAACCGCACGTGGCTGCGCGAGCGCCGCGCCGAGGTGCAGGCGGTGCGGACCGTGCCCGACCGCGCCGTCGCCCCGCTGCTGACCGCGCGCTTCGACGCCTCGGTCATCGACCTGCCGAAGGGCGCCGGCCTGCTGAACGCGGTGATGGAGCGCTACTGGAACTGGGTGCGCGAGCGGATCTGACTCCGCCCGCGGGCCGCGCCGCCGCACCGGACCGCGCGGTCGCGCCGCGTCCGCGGCCGGCCCAGGCCGATCGGTCGCGCCCGGTACGAGGACTCGACGGCCCCCTGGCACGACGACACCACGGGCGCCCGGCGTGGTCGCCGGGCGCCCGTGGTGTCGGTGCTGCGGGAGTGCGGTGGGGTCAGGACCCGATGGCGCGCCGGGGCTGCATGCGCACCTCGGCCTCGGACAGGGCCACCTGGCGCGCGAGGAGCACCAGCCGGGACTCCTGCTCGCGGAACCGCACGCTGGTGCTGCCGACCAGGTAGATGATCACCAGCGCGAGGACGTAGAGGAGCAGGTCCGTTCCTCGGGTGACGCCCACCCACTCGGCCGCGACCTGCAGCGTGTCGGGGAAGATGACGGCGAGCACCCCGGCGACCGTGGTGAGCAGCGCGAGGAGCTTGCGCCGGGCCTGCCCGCGCAGCGAGGCGCGCGCCCGCAGCGACAGGAAGACCGCCCCGAGGAGCGCGGGGACGAGCAGGAACTTGATGATCATCGACGCTTCCCGTGGGTCAGTCGGTGGGCGAGGGTCTCGGCCAGGATGTTGACGCTGTTCAGCAGCGGCTGGCCCTTCGCGCGCGAGTAGTCCGTGTAGAGGATGTGCACCGGGTGCTCGACCACGCGGTACTCGGGGCGGGTGAGCTCGTGCTCGAGCTCGGAGGCGTAGGCCATGCCCGCGTGCGAGAGCTTGATCCGCGCGGCCACGTGGCGGGCGACGATCCGCAGCCCGTTGTGCGCGTCGGTGAGCTTGGTGCCCTCCCCGCGGTTCATGAGCTTGGTCGCCAGCTGCAGGATGGTCTTCCGCAGCGGGCTCATCTGCGTCTTGCTGTCGAGGAAGCGCGAGCCCATGAC
Source organism: Geodermatophilus amargosae (assembly GCF_041028265.1). Classification (GTDB taxonomy): domain Bacteria; phylum Actinomycetota; class Actinomycetes; order Mycobacteriales; family Geodermatophilaceae; genus Geodermatophilus; species Geodermatophilus amargosae_A. The sequence continues at coordinate 40,436 of NZ_JABGCW010000004.1, read as the reverse complement.
GACGTCGTAGCCCTGCCGGATCAGCCGGATCATGCCCAGCAGGTCCTGCAGCTGGTGCTGGCCGTCGGCGTCGAAGCAGGCGATGTAGCGCGCGTCGGTGAACCGCAGCGCGGCCTCGAAGCCCGTCTGGAGCGCGCCGCCGGCACCGAGGTTCACCGGGTGGGACACCCGGAAGGCCCCGGCCTTGTCGATCTCCTCCGCGGAGGTGTCGGTGCTCGCGTCGTCGACGGCGATCACCTGCAGGCCCGCGTTGATCAGCTCGGCGACGACCCCGCCCACGACGGGGGCCTCGTTGTACACCCGGACGACGACGACGGTGTCGTCCCACGTCTCGGCGGGCAGGCTCGGCTTGTCCACGGCACCACGTCCCTGTTCGCGAGCTCGCTCGGGCTCGACAACGTCCATCGGAGCGATGCTAGGCCCGCCCCGACCCCTCCCGGGACCGCCACGGCCTCCGGCCGTCACAGGAGCAGCAGGAGGACACACCGGACCCACCGGGCGCAGGGTGCGGAGTGGGTCAGCTCTCCGTCACGGACGGATCGGGCACCACCGGGAGCCGGCGCTGGAACCGCGCCCCGGCGGCCACCCGCCCGCTCGCGTAGGACACCAGCATCCGGCCCCCCAGCCCGGCCCGCAGCGCCGCCCGCAACGGCGCGTTGCGCCGGCCGGGGTACCGGGCGGCGAGGTAGCGCAGCGCGCTGGTGTGGTGCACCCGCTGCATCCGGTGGGGGTCGCGGCGGGTGGCGTGCCCGCCCTCGTGCACGACGACGGCGGTCGGTGCGTACACGTGCAGGTAGCCGGCGCGGCCGAGCCGCTCGGCGAGGTCGACGTCCTCGAAGTACATGAAGTAGCCCGGGTCGAAGCCGCCGACCGCGGCGAACGCCTCGAGGTCGACGAGGAGGCAGGAGCCCGACAGCCAGCCGGCGGTGCGCTCGCGCGGCGCCTCGCGCTCCCGGCGGTAGCGCGCCGTCCACGGGTTGCCCGCCCAGGCCCAGCCGAGCAGCGCGTGCCCGGCGCCGGTGGACAGCCGCGGCAGGTCGCGCGCCGAGGGGTACAGCTCGCCCTCGGGAGTGCGGATGGCCGGGCCCACGGTGGCCGCGCGCGGCCAGCGGGCGGCGACGGCGAGCAGCTCGTCGACCGCGCCGGGCTCGAAGCGGACGTCGGGGTTGGCCACCAGGGCGTAGCGGCCCGGGGCCCCGGCCAGGCCGGCGTTGACGGCCGCGCCGTAGCCGACGTTGCCCCCGGTGCGCAGCAGCCGCACGTGCGGGTGGCGGGCGGCGACCTGCTCGGGGACGCCGTCGGTCGAGCCGTTGTCGGCGAGGACGACGTCGACCGGCCGGGTCGTGGCCTCGGCCAGCGAGGTGACGAAGCCCTCGAGCGCCTCCCCGGGCGAGTACGTCACCGCCACGGCCCGCAGCGGGAGGACGTCAGGGGAGCCGGGCACGAGGCGACTCTAGAAGGGCCCCGTCCTCCGCACCCCGCGCAGGCCCGGGCCGGACCCGGCAGCGGGGCCGGCCGGCCGTGGCCGGGTGTGACCGGTGGGACGTGGGGGACGGTCCCGTCACGAAAGGCCGTGTGCCACCCCGCCGGCAGCCGGGACGGCGGGGCCTGCGCCGGTACAGTCGCCAGGCGTGACCTCAGCGAGACCTGACCTCGTCGTCGTCGGCTCCGGCTTCTTCGGACTGACCGTGGCCGAGCGGGTGGCCAGCCAGCTGGACAAGCGCGTGCTCGTCCTCGACCGACGCGACCACATCGGTGGCAACGCCTACTCCGAGCCCGAGCCCGAGACCGGCATCGAGATCCACCGGTACGGCGCGCACCTGTTCCACACGTCCAACGAGCGGGTCTGGCAGTACGTCAACCGGTTCACCGAGTTCACCAAGTACCAGCACAAGGTGTACTCGATCTACCAGGGCAAGACGTACTCCCTGCCGATCAACCTGGCCACCATCTGCCAGTACTTCGACAAGAGCTTCTCCCCCTCCGAGGCCCGGGCGCTCGTGGCGGAGCAGGCCGGCGAGATCGACACCGCCGAGGCCGCGAACCTCGAGGAGAAGGCGATCTCGCTGATCGGCCGCCCCCTCTACGAGGCCTTCATCCGCGGCTACACCAAGAAGCAGTGGCAGACCGACCCCACCGAGCTGCCCGCCGCGGTCATCGCCCGCCTCCCGGTGCGCTACACCTTCGACAACCGGTACTTCAACGACACCTACGAGGGGCTGCCGGTCGGCGGTTACACCGCGTGGCTGCAGAAGATGGCCGACCACCCGAACATCGAGGTGCGCCTGTCGACGGACTGGTTCGACGTCCGCGACGAGCTGCCCGCCGACGTGCCGACCGTCTTCACCGGCCCGATCGACAAGTACTTCGGCTACGAGGCCGGCGAGCTCGGCTGGCGCACGCTGGACTTCGAGACCGAGGTCCTGCCGATCGGTGACTTCCAGGGCACGTCGGTCATGAACTACGCCGACGAGGACGTGCCCTTCACCCGGATCCACGAGTTCCGGCACTTCCACCCCGAGCGGGAGTACCCGGCCGACAAGACCGTCGTGGTGCGGGAGTACTCGCGCTCCGCCGAGACCGGCGACGAGCCGTACTACCCGATCAACACCCCCGAGGACCGCGCGAAGCTCGAGCGCTACCGCGAGCTGGCCAAGAAGGAGGCCGCGGAGAAGGGTGTGCTCTTCGGCGGCCGGCTGGGCACCTACAAGTACCTCGACATGCACATGGCGATCGGGTCGGCGCTGAGCATGTTCGACAACCGCATCCGTCCCTTCTTCGACCAGGGCGGCTCCCTCGACGGCCGCCTCGACGACTGACAGCGAGGACTGACTCCCCATGACGACCACCGCACCCCAGGTGGGCGACGCGCCCGTCAGGCCGGACGCCGTCAGCGAGCCGGCCGCCACGGACCTCACCCCGGACAAGGCCGTCACCCTCGTGCAGCGCGTGCTCATGCCGCGCCCGGCCGACCAGCTCAAGGTCCGCAGCCTCTACCTCGACGAGGCGAACTCGACCGCCCGCGTCCAGCAGGACGGGCGCCACTCGGGCGTCATCGCGGCCGGCTCCGAGGTCTCCTTCGCCACCTACTTCAACGCCTTCCCGGCCAGCTACTGGCGCCGGTGGAGCGTGCTGGGCTCGATCGTCCTGCGGGTCACCGTCTCCGGGACCTGCCGGGTCGACGTCTACCGCTCCAAGGCCGACGGCGAGTCGATGCACGTCACCGGCGTCTCGCACCAGGGCGGGGAGCAGACCGTCGAGCTCGAGCTGGACCTCGCGCCGTTCATCGACGGCGGCTGGTACTGGTTCGACGTCACCGCGGAGAGCGAGACCACCATCCGCGAGGCCGGCTGGTACGCCCCGCAGGCCCCGGTCGAGGAGCCGCGGCTGGCCGTCGGCATCTGCACCTACAACCGCCCCGTGGACGCGCTCGCCGCGGCCCGGGCGCTGGTCGAGGACGCCGCGGTGCTCGAGCGCCTGGAGCTGGTGACGATCGCCGACCAGGGCAACAACCACGTCAAGGACGCCGCGGGCTACGCCGAGGTCAAGGCGGCGCTGGGCGACCGGCTGCACGTGGTCGAGCAGCCCAACCTCGGCGGCAGCGGCGGCTTCGCGCGCACCATGCACGAGGCGTTCACCCGGAGCGAGGCCACCCACGTGGTCCTGCTCGACGACGACATCATGATCGAGTCCGACAGCCTCCTGCGGGCACGCGCCTTCGCCGCCTACGCGAAGTCCCCGATGCTGGTCGGCGGCCAGATGCTGGCGCTGCAGAACCGCTCGGTGCTGCACTCCATGGGCGAGATCGTCGACCGCGAGACGTTCTTCTGGACCAACGCGCCCAACACCGAGTACCACCACGACTTCGGCAAGGAGACGCTGCGCGAGTCGCCGGACCTGCACCGGCGCATCGACGTGGACTACAACGGCTGGTGGATGTGCCTGATCCCCCGGACCGTCGTCGACCGCATCGGCATGCCGCTGCCGGTCTTCATCAAGTGGGACGACGCCGAGTACGGCCTGCGTGCCTTCGCCGCCGGCTTCCCGACCGCGTCGCTGCCCGGCACCGCCATCTGGCACCTCTCCTGGGGCGACAAGGACGACGCCAGCGACTGGCAGGCCTACTACCACATCCGCAACCGCCTGATCGCCGCGGCGCTGCACTCTCCGCACAAGCACGGCGGCAAGCTCTTCCGCGAGATGCTCAAGGCCGACCTGAAGTTCCTCATCAACCTGCAGTACTCGACGGTCGAGCTGCACCACATGGCCTACCGCGACTTCCTCGCCGGGCCGGAGACGCTGTTCAGCGGCATGCCGGGCTCGGTCGTGCGGGCACGCGAGACCCGGGCCACGCACGCCGACGGCCGGGTGCTGCCCTCCACGGCGGACCTGCCGCTGCCGTCGATGCCGACGGCGAAGGCGGTGCGCTTCCGCCGGATCCCGGTCAACCCGCTGTCGATCGGCAGGACGCTGCTCAGCGGGCTGGTGCACAACGCCCGGCCGGTGGACCCCGGCAACATGGAGACCCCGCAGCTGAACCTGGCCTTCCAGGACGCCCGCTGGTTCCTGCTCTCCCGGCTCGACAGCGCGACCGTGGGCACCGCCGACGGCCGCGGGATCACCTTCCGGCGCCGCGACCCGGCGACCTTCCGCCGGCTGGCGGCGACGTCGGGGCGGATGCTGCGCCGGATGTCCGCGGAGTTCCCGGAGCTGCAGCGCCGCTACCAGGCCGCGGCCGGCGAGCTGACCTCGATGGACCGCTGGACCGAGGCCTTCGAGGAGTGGGGCTACCAGCGCGTCTGAGCCCCGCGCTCGACGGAGGGCCCCGACCGGGGATCCGGTCGGGGCCCTCCGTCGTGCGCGGCAGTCCCGCTAGGGACGGGTGAGCCGCTCGCGGCGCCCGGCGCGGGTGAGCCGCCGCCACTCCCGCCAGCCGGCGCGGTCGCGGCGGGAGACGAGGAAGAACCAGCCGAAGCGCACCGTCTCCAGGGGCCGCAGCCAGCGCATGCCGGGCTGGGCCATCAGGTAGCCGCGGTTGCGGTAGGTGAAGTACCGCTTGACCTCGTCGGCCGGGTACTGCGCCGACAGCCGCCCGCCGAGGATCGGCGCGAACTCCGTCGTCCCCTCGGGGTGCAGGTAGGCCGCCTGGGTGCAGGTGCCGAAGCGCAGGCCCGCGCGCAGCATCCGGCGGTGGATCTCGGTCTCGTCGCCGCGGAAGAACAGCCGGTAGTCCGGGACGCCGACGACGTCGAGCGCCTCGGCCCGGAACAGCGCCCCGTTGAACAGCGAGGCGTAGCCCGGCAGCAGGTCCAGGCCGTCGAAGTCGCTGCGCCGGCGGCGCCAGGCCAGGCCGCGGCGCAGCGGGAAGGCCAGCCGGTCGGGGTCGGCGAGGTCGGTGACCAGCGGGCTGACCTCGGCCAGCCCGTGCCGCTCCGCGGCGGCCATCAGCGTGGCCAGCACCGTCTCGTCGGCGGGCCGGCCGTCGTCGTCGGCGCACCAGACCCAGTCCGCGCCCAGCGCGAGGGCGTGCAGCATGCCGTAGGCGAAGCCGCCGGCGCCGCCGAGGTTGCGCCGGCTGGGCAGGTGCGTCGCCGGCAGCCCGCTGGCCGCGACGACGTCGGCGGCCGACCGGTCGGGCCCGTTGTCGACGACGACCACGTGGTCGACGCGGCGGGTCTGGGTGGCGATCGCGGCGAGGCTCTGCGCGAGCAGCTCGCGGCGGTGCCGGGTGACGACGACGGCGACGACGCACCCGCCGGCGGGAGCCGTCACGCCGGCAGGCCCTTGTAGGCGCGCAGGACGTCGTCGAGGTCGCCCTGCTGCTTGATCCGGCCGTGCTCCATCCAGATGGCGGTGTCGCACAGCTCGCGGAGGAACTCGTCGGAGTGGGAGGCGAACACCAGCAGTCCGGAGCGCTCGACCAGCTCGACCAGCCGCTGCTTGGACTTCTCGAGGAAGGCGGCGTCGACCGCGCCGATGCCCTCGTCGAGCAGCAGGATCTCCGGGTCGATGCTGGTGACCACGCCGAGGGCGAGGCGCACCCGCATGCCCGTGGAGTAGGTGCGCAGCGGCATGCGCAGGAAGTCGCCGAGCTCGGTGAAGTCGGCGATGTCGTCGACCCGCTCCTCCATCTGCTTCCGGGTCATGCCGAGGAACAGGCCCCGGATCATGATGTTCTCGAAGCCGGAGATCTCCGGGTCCATGCCCACGCCGAGGTCGAAGACCGGCGCGACGCGGCCGCGGATCTCGGCCACGCCACGGGTGGGCTCGTAGATGCCCGACAGCAGGCGCAGCAGCGTGGACTTGCCGGCCCCGTTGTGGCCGACCAGGCCGACGCGGGCGCCGTGCTCGAGGTTGACGGTGATGTCCCGCAGGGCCTCGATGACGGGCACCTTGCGGCCGCTGTCGATGTTGCCGCCGACCAGGCCCATCACGGTCTTCTTCAGCGAGCGGCTCTTGGCGTCGAAGATCGGGAAGTCGACGCAGGCGTCCTTGGTCGCGATGCTGACCAGGTCGCGGGCGTTCCCCGTGCTGTTGTCGGTCACGATCACACCCAGTAGGAGACGCGGGAGCGGTAGCGGCGCAGGACGACCATCGTCAGCACCCAGCCGACCACCGTGATGACGAGGACGACCACCCAGTGCCGCAGGTACTGGTCCTGTCCGAGCAGTGGCCGCCGGATGATCTCGATGTAGTGCAGGAACGGGTTGAACTCCGCCAGCCGTGCCCGCTCGGCGATGGCCGGGTTCGGGCTGTTCACCAGCTCGTCGTAGATCCACACGATCGGCGTCAGGAAGAACGCCAGCTGCACGATGCTCTGCGTGATCGGCAGGATGTCGCGGAACCGGGTGGTGATGATGCCGACCGCGAGGGCCACCCACGCACCGTTGAGGGCCAGCAGCACGAACGCCGGGACGGCGGCGACGACCGTCCAGGACAGCGGCTGCGGGAAGACCAGCAGCATCACGAGGTAGACGAGCAGGTTGTGGGCGAAGAACAGCGTCTGCCGCCACACGAGGCGGTAGACGTGCACCGACAGCGGGGCCGGCAGGTGCTTGATGAGGCCCTCGTTGGCGATGAAGACCTCGGAGCCCTCGGAGATGCAGCCGCTGATGAAGTTCCAGACGACGAAGCCGACGAGGACGTGCGGCAGCAGCCGCGAGAGCTCGACGTCGAACAGGCCGGAGTAGAGGATGCCCAGCGCCACGGCGGTGACCGCCATGCTGATGGTGATCCAGATGGGACCGAGGACCGAGCGCCGGTAGCGCTGCCGGATGTCCTGCCAGCCCAGGTGTCCCCAGAGGGACCGCTGCTCCCAGCCGCGCCTCAGGTCCGCGACGGCGGCGGCGAGCGTGCGTCCGGCCGGTTGTGCGAGTGCCACGCCGGTCCACGCTACCTGCGCCGGACGCGCCGGCCCCGCCGTCGACCGGACCACGGGGGCACCGGGGGCACGTGGGACCGCGGGGCCGGATGAGGACGCGTCCGCGCCGGCGGACGGTGGTGCATCCGCCCCGGCGGGGCGTGGCGCCTGCGGACGGCGGGACGCGCGGTGCACGACGGGCACCCGGGGCCAGACGGACGACACCGGCGCCGAGACGGAGCGTTCCGCCGTGTCGCGGCCCTCCGCCGCGCCCCGCCCGCCCCTAACCTCGGTGCCGTGAGCCGAGACCGCAACGAGCACGGTGGAGCCCCGGGGCGTCCGATCCCGGCGCGGCTCGACCCGCGCGCCGGCCGTCCCTCCCGTGGTCGCGCCCAGGGTCCGGCTGCCGAGGAGTCGCGCGCCGGCCGCGGGACCTCCGCGCCCCGCCGCCGCAACGCCCGCGCCGCCGTCGTCGCCCGCGGCGTCGCCGCCGTCCTGTCGGTGGTCCTGCTGGGCGCCAGCGGCTGGGGCTGGTACCTCGGGCGGGTCGCGGAGGCCACGGTCAACCGCACCGACGCCATCCCGACCGCCGGCAACTCCGACGCCGGGGGCGCCACCGAGGCGATGAACCTGCTGCTGGTCGGCAACGACAGCCGCGCCGACCTCACCCCCGCGCAGCTCGCCGAGCTCAGCGCCGGCACCGACTCCGGCATCAACACCGACACGATGATCCTGGTGCACGTCCCGGCCGACGGGTCGCGCGCCTCGTTCGTCTCGTTCCCGCGCGACTCCTACGTGGAGATCCCCGGCCACGGGATGGACAAGCTCAACGCCGCCTACGCCTACGGCTACACCGAGGTCGACGAGACCGCGTCCGAGGCCGACAAGCAGGCCGGCGGCGCGCAGCTGCTGATCCAGACGCTCAGCCTGCTGACCGGCCTGCGGATCGACCACTACGCCGAGGTCGACCTGCTCGGCTTCTTCAACCTGACCAGCGTCGTCGGCGGTGTCGAGGTCAACCTCTGCTACGCGGTGGACGACTCCGAGTACTCCGGCGCGGTCTTCCCCGCCGGGGAGCAGACGATCGCCGGCGCCGACGCGCTGAAGTTCGTCCGCCAGCGCCACGGCGTCCGCCCGGACGGCACCACGGCCCTCCCCCGCGGCGACCTCGACCGCATCGTCCGCCAGCAGGTCTTCATCGGCGGCGTGCTGCGCAAGATGCTGTCGGAGGACGTGCTGCTCGACCTGGGCAAGCAGCGGGAGCTGATCCAGGCGGCGTCGGAGTCGCTCACCATCGACCAGGACCTCGACCTGCTCGACCTGGCCCAGCAGATGCAGTCGGTGACCGCCGGCAACATCGAGTTCCAGACCATCCCGATCATCGGGGACGACCGCGACGACGACGGCCGCTCGATCCTGCGGCTGGCCGACGAGGACACGCTGCACGACTTCTTCGCCGACCTCTCCGCCGAGCCCGAGGCCCCGGTGGCCGAGGCGCCGGCGGCCCCGGTCACGGTGGCCCCGTCGGAGGTGACGGTCGACGTCTTCAACGGCTCGGGCGTCTCCGGCCTGGCCGCCGAGGCCGCCGACCAGCTGGAGACCGCCGGCTTCGCCGTGGGGACCACCGGCAACGCCGACAGCAGCGACTACTCGGCGACGACGATCCGGTACGCCGCGGGCGACGAGGCACTGGCCACCACGCTGGCCGCGCAGATCCCCGGCGCCGTCTCCGAGGTCTCCGACGACGCCACCTCCGGGACCGTCCAGCTGGTCCTGGGCGAGGACTTCGACGCCATCGGCCAGGCCACCCAGCCGCCCGCCGACACCGGCGAGACCCCCGCCCCGGTCGAGGAGCCCCGGACGGCGGCCGACACCAGCTGCATCAACTAGCCGGCGGGGCCTGGGAGGGTGAGGGCATGAGCCCCGCCCCCAGGACGCCGTCGGACCTGCTCGCGGCCGCGCTGCGGCGCGACGCCGCCGCGCCGCTGGTCACCGCCTACGACGACGCGACCGGCGAGCGGGTGGAGCTGTCGGGCACCACCCTCGCCAACTGGGTGGCCAAGACGGCGAACCTGCTGCAGGACGAGTTCGACGTCGGCCCGGGCAGCACCGTCGCGCTCGCGCTGCCGGTGCACTGGCAGACGGCCGCGGTCCTGCTCGGCGTGTGGAGCTGCGGCGCCACCGTCCTCGACACCGCCGCCGAGGACGACGGCCACCTCGACGCCGCCGACGTCGTCCTCGCCGCGCAGGACCGGCTGGCGCCGCTGGAGGAGCAGGACCTGCCCGACCTGCTCGGCCTCTCGCTGCACCCGCTGGGCCTGGGCATGACCGGGTACGCCGGCCCCGCCCGCGACTTCGCCCTCGAGGTGCGCGTGCACGGCGACGTCTTCACCCCCTACGTGCCCCCGGACCCCGCCGCGCCCGGCCTGCGCGCCGGCGGTCTCGAGCTCCCCCTGGGCGGGCTGGTCGCGGCGGCCACCGAGCTGGCCGGGCGACTGGGCATCGCCGACGGCGACCGGCTGCTCGTCGACGACGCGACCGCCGTCGAGGCCGGGCCGGTCGCCTGGCTGCTCGCACCACTGGCCGCCGGGGCCTCGATCGTGCTGTGCCGCAACGCCGACCCGGCCGCCCTGGGCGGCCGGGCGGCGGCCGAACGGGTCACCGCTACGCTCGGCGTCCGGATCGAGGGCTTCCGCGAGCTGGGCCGTCCTGCCTGAGGACGTGCGCCGCCGCGCACGAGGAGACGGTGGTCGACGAATGGACGGTGTCGCCTGATGGACAAGGTCGTGGCGAGCGCCCGCGAGGCGGTGTCCGACGTCGGTGACGGCGCGGTGCTCGCCGTCGGCGGGTTCGGGCTGTGCGGTGTGCCGATCGCGCTGATCGACGCGCTGCTCGAGCAGGGCACCCGCGGGCTGACGACGATCTCGAACAACTGCGGGGTCGACGACCAGGCGCTCGGCGTGCTGCTCTACGCCGGCCGGATCCGCCGCACGATCAGCTCGTTCGTGGGCGGCAACAAGGAGCTCGCGCGGCTCTACCTCTCCGGTGAGCTGGAGGTCGAGCTCACCCCGCAGGGCACGCTGGCCGAACGGCTGCGCGCCGGCGGCGCGGGCATCCCCGCCTTCTACACGCCCACCGGCGTGGGCACGATGGTCGTCGACGGCGGGATCCCGGTGCGCTACGACGCCGACGGCACCGTCGTCGAGACCAGCGCGCCGAAGGAGACCCGGGCCTTCGACGGCCAGGAGTACGTGCTCGAGACCGCGCTGACCGCCGACTTCGGCCTGGTCCGTGCCGCGGTCGGCGACCGGCACGGCAACCTGGTCTTCCACGAGTCGGCCATGAACTTCAACCCGCTGGCCGGCATGGCCGGGCGGGTCACGATCGCCGAGGTCGAGGAGCTCGTCGAGCCCGGGGAGATCACCCCCGAGCACGTCCACCTGCCCGGGGTCTTCGTCGACCGCGTGGTCGTCGTCGGCACCGAGGGCAAGAAGATCGAGCGGCGCACCACCCGCCCCCGGCAGTCCGCCGCACCGCTGGCCGCCGCCGGCGAGGAAGCCACGGAGGAGGCCCGATGACCCTGACCCGCGACCAGCTCGCCGCCCGCGTCGCCCAGGAGCTCGAGGACGGCGCCTACGTCAACCTCGGCATCGGCATGCCCACGCTGGTGCCCAACCACGTCCCCGACGGCGTGCACGTCGTCCTGCACTCGGAGAACGGCGTGCTCGGCGTCGGGCCGTACCCGTTCGAGGGCGACGAGGACCCCGACCTGATCAACGCCGGCAAGGAGACCGTCACGATCCTGCCGGGTGCCAGCTTCTTCGACTCCGCGACGAGCTTCGGCATGATCCGCGGCAAGCACCTCGACCTGGCCATCCTCGGCGCCATGCAGGTCAACCCCCGCGGCGACCTCGCCAACTGGCTGATCCCCGGGAAGATGGTCAACGGCATGGGCGGGGCGATGGACCTCGTCCACGGCGCCCGGCGCGTGGTGATCATGATGGAGCACGTGGCCCGCGACGGGTCGCCGAAGCTGGTCGAGGAGTGCTCGCTGCCCCTGACCGGCAAGGGCTGCGTCGACCGCGTCATCACCGACCTCGCCGTCGTCGACGTCACCCCGGAGGGGTTCGTGCTGCGCGAGGTCGCCCCCGGCGTCACCGCCGACGAGGTGGTCGAGAAGACCGGCGCCCCGCTGCGCGTCCCGGGCGACGTCCCGACCATGGCGCTGCCGGCCACGGTCTGACCGCGGCACCGCTCCCCCGGTGACGTTCTCGGTCGTCGCCCGCGACCCGGACACCGGGGAGATGGGCATCGCCGTGTCCTCCTGCATCCTCGCCGTGGGCCGGGCGGTGCCCGGCGCCCGGCCCGGCGTCGGCGTCGTCGCGGTGCAGGCCCGCAGCCCGCGGGGCACCGGGCACGTGCTGCTGTCCGGGCTGGCCGAGGGGACGGCGCCGGCGGTGCTGGTGCGCCGGGCCGCGCACGCCGCCGAGGACCAGGACCGGCAGATCGCGGTGCTCGACGCGGCCGGCGCGGTCGCCGCGGACACCGGGCCGGGCTCCTTCCCGGTCAGCGGCCACCTGCTCGGCGAGGGCTGGAGCGTGCAGGGCAACATGCTCGGTTCCCCGGAGGTGCTGCCGGCGATGGCGCAGGCCCTCGAGGCCGCCCGCGGCGGCCTGGCCGACCGGCTGCTGGCCGCCCTGACCGCGGGCCAGGACGCCGGCGGGGACCTGCGGGGACGGCAGTCCGCGGCGCTGCTCGTGGTCAGCGGCGAGCCGGCCACCGAGGAGGACGACGGCGTGCGGATGGACCTGCGCGTCGACGACTCCGGGGACCCGGTCGCCCAGCTGCGGATGCTGCGCAACCTGCAGCGCGCCTACGACGAGCGCGACTATGAGACCCTCGCCCTGTTCGCCCCCGAGGGCGCCCGCGACCTCTACGCCGCCCTGGCCGCCTCCCGGCGCGGCGACCGGGCCGCCGCCCGTGCCGCCCTCGAGGCGGTGCGGGCGCGGCCCGGCTGGTCGGCGTGGCTGGCCTCGATGGCCGGCGACACCCGGCTGGCCGCCGTGTCCCGGCTGCTGGGCTGACGTGGGCGGCCCGGACCCCGCCGGAGACGGCGCTCCCGATCCCCTGCTGGGCCAGCTCGTCCGCTTCGTCGCCGTGGGGGCGCTCAGCGCCGTCGTCGACCTGAGCGTCTACACCGTCGGCCTGCACGTCGGGTGGCCCACGTACGCGGCACGCGCCGTCAGCTTCGTCTGCGGGACGTCGACCGCCTACGTGCTGAACCGCCGGTGGGCCTTCAGGGTGGCGGGCGGGGCTCGCCGGGCCGGCGGTTTCGTCCTCCTCTACGGGACGACGTTCGGCGTCGTCCTCGGGGTGAACGCACTCGCACTGGCCCTGCTGCCGAGCGCCTGGTGGAGGGTGACCGCGGCATGGGTGCTCTCCCAGGGGCTGGGCACCGCCTGCAACTTCGCCGTCCTGCGCACGGTGGTGTTCCGGCGCTCCTGAGCCCGGTCTCGGGAGCCCCACCCCGTGGCCCGGCACCCGACGCGCCGGGGCGCCGTCCCGGCGGCCGTCACCGCAGCAGCGAGCGGGCGATCACCATCCGCTGGACCTGGTTGGTGCCCTCGTAGATCTGGGTGATCTTGGCGTCGCGCATCATGCGCTCGACCGGGAAGTCCTGCGTGTAGCCGGCGCCGCCGAAGAGCTGGACGGCATCGGTGGTGACCTTCATGGCGACGTCGGAGGCGAACGCCTTGGCCGCGGCGCACAGCCGGCCGAGGTCGGGGTCGACCTTGCCGCCGGAGTGGCCCGTCTCGCCGCGCGCGGCGGCGACGTAGACCAGGTGCCGGGCGGCCTCGATCTGCATGGCCATGTCGGCGAGCATGAACTGCACGCCCTGGAAGTCGCTGACCGCCCTGCCGAACTGCTTGCGCTCGCGGGTGTACTCGACCGCGGCGTCGAGCGCGCCCTGGGCGACGCCCACGGCCTGCGCGCCGATGGTCGGGCGGGTGAAGTCCAGCGTCCGCAGCGCGGTCTTGAAGCCGGTGCCGGGCTCGCCGATGATCCGGTCGGCCGGGATCGTGCAGTCGGTGAGGTAGAGCTCACAGGTGGGCGAGCCCTTGATCCCCATCTTGCGCTCCTTGGGGCCCACGGCGAAGCCCGGGTCGTCGCGGTGCACGACGAAGGCGGAGATGCCGTTGGCCCGCTTCTCCGGGTCGGTGACGGCCATGACCGTGTACCACTCGGAGATCCCGGAGTTGGTGATCCAGGCCTTCGTGCCGTTGAGCACCCAGGTGTCGCCCTCGAGCCGGGCGCGGGTCGTCATCGCGGCGGCGTCGGAGCCGGCCTCCCGCTCGGACAGGCCGTAGCTGATCATCGCCCGGCCCTCGGCGATCGACGGGAGCACCCGCTGCTTCAGCTCCTCCGACGCGGACAGGATGACCGGCATCGAGCCGAGCTTGTTCACCGCCGGGATGAGCGACGCCGAGACGTCGACCCGGGCGACCTCCTCGATGACGATGCAGGTGGCGATCGCGTCGGCACCCTCGCCGCCGTAGGCCTCCGGGACGTGCGTGGCGTGGAACCCGGCGGCGGTCAGCGCCTTCTGCGCCTCGACCGGGAACCGCGCCTCGGCGTCCACCTCGGCCGCGTACGGCGCGATCTCGCGCTCGGCGAGGTCGCGGACCGCGGCCCGGATCGCGTCGTGCTCCTCGGTCAGCTGGTACAGCCCGCTCGTACTCACGGGTAGATGCTAGGACGTCCCAGCACTCACCAGCAGACGCCGGTCCGGACCGGGTGACGGGACGGCCGGTCCAGGGAGCGCGGGCCCGTACAGCCGGCCGGCGACGGCCAGCTTGTGCGACCGGACCCGCGCGCCGGACGCGGCCAGGGTGCCCGGCCGGTCGGCCTCCAGCTCGGCGACCTCCCCGCGGCCCGGCTCGAGGAGGTGCCACGCCGACCCGGCCTCGATCAGGGAGCCGTGCTTGACGTCGTAGTAGCCGGGGCGGACGGGGACCGCGACGCCCCGCGCCCCCACCGCCGACGCGATCAGGTGCGGGTGGAAGCGCGTGCTGAACCACCGCTGGGAGGCCGCTGCGGGCACGCCGTGCTCGAGCAGCTCCACCCAGGGCACGAACTGCAGGCCGGGCAGCAGTCCGGCGAGGCGGTCGAAGATGCCGCGGTCGACGCGCGGGATGCACTCGAGGACGGCGGTGCGGGCCGGGTCGGCGCCCCAGCGGTCGAGGTGGGCGAGGCACTGCTCGGTGAGTCGCTCGCAGCCGGGCCCGTCGAGCAGGTCGCCCTGCACGCAGACGACGGCGTCGATCCCGGCGGCCCGCTCGGCGTCGACCAGCGTCGGCATCTCGGCGAGCCACAGGTCGTCACCCGAGTGGGTCTCCGGCCGGCCGAGCAGGTCGGCGCTGGTGCGGTCCCGCACGTCCACGGTGTCCAGGCGCCGCACCAGGCGCCGCACCAGGGCGACCGTGTCCTCGCCGAGCGGCGCGAGTCCCTGGCCGGTCATGGCGGTGACCGCCCCGCGCCGCGCCGCCCAGTCCAGGGCCGCGAGCAGGCCGAGGTGGCGCGGCCAGACGCCGTTGACGAAACCGCCGCCGAGGAGGTGCACGACGGCCGCCTGGCCGAAGCGGCGCAGCCCCGGGACCCACCGCGGGGCCTGCCCGTGGTCGTCGAGCGCGCGGCCGACGAAGGCGGCGACCTCCCAGGCGTCCTCGGACGGCGCCTCCCAGCAGAGCCGGAAGAGCGTGTCGACGCAGCGCAGCCGCGGGTGGGCGTCGGCCAGGAGCGCCTGGGCGCCCGCCGGGTTCGGGCAGTCGAGCCAGACGTCCACGTCCGGCGCCCGCTCGGCGAGCAGCCGCAGCCACGAGCGGGTGATCAGCTCGTCGCCCAGGTTGGGGTGCCCGGCGGTGGAGATGAGGTAGTACACGCCGACTCCGGTTCTCGCCGCGCCGGAGGGGTCCGACGGTGTCATCAGTCACCTGACAGTAAGACCCCGATCACGACGCGTGAGGCATCGGGACGAGCGTGTCCGTCACGTCCGCGGCGGCCGGGCCTGCGAGAGGCGCTCCTGCAGCGCGCCGTCGCGGGCGACGACGGAGTCGGCGAGGTCGGCCTGGAACCGCTCGACGGCGGCCCGCAGCGTGTCGTCGGACGCGGCCAGGATGCGCACCGCCAGCAGGCCGGCGTTGCGGCCGCCGCCGATCGACACCGCGGCCACCGGCACGCCGGCGGGCATCTGCACGATCGACAGCAGGCTGTCGAGGCCGTCGAGCCGGTCCAGCGGGCGGGGGACGCCGATCACCGGCAGCGGCGTGGCCGCGGCGAGCATGCCCGGCAGGTGCGCGGCTCCCCCGGCGCCGGCGACGAGCACCCGCAGCCCGCGCCCGGCGGCTGCCGTCGCGTAGTCGAGCATCCGCTGCGGTGTGCGGTGCGCCGACAGGACGTGCACCTCGTACGGGACGCCGAACTCGGCGAGGGCCTGCGCGGCCGGCTCCATCGTGGGCCAGTCCGAGTCGCTGCCCATGACGACGCCGACGAGTGGCTCGGTCACCTCAGTGCTCCTCGGGAGGGGGGAAGGCGAAGGCCGGGTCGACCTCGCCGTCGGCGAGGTAGCGGGCCGCGGCGACGGCACGGGCGCGCACCTCGGCGAGGTCCTCCCCCAGCGCCGTCACGTGGCCGAGCTTGCGGCCGGGGCGCTGGCCCTTGCCGTACCAGTGCAGCTTGACGTCGGGCCAGTGCGCCATGAGGTGGTGGACCCGCTCGTCGATCCCCGGGCCGTCCCAGTCCGCCTCGGAGGCGCGGCCGCCCAGCACGTTGGCCATGACGACGACCGGCGCGGTCATCGCCGTCGACCCGAGCGGGTAGTCGAGCACCGCGCGCAGGTGCTGCTCGAACTGGCCGGTGCGGGCGCCCTCGATCGTCCAGTGCCCGGAGTTGTGCGGGCGCATGGCCAGCTCGTTGACCAGCACGCCGTCCGGCGTCTGGAACAGCTCGACGGCCATGACGCCGACGACGCCGACCCGGTCGGCGATCCGCACGGCGAGCTCCTGGGCGGCGCCGGCGGTCTCCTCGTCGAGGCCGGGGGCCGGGGCGAGGACCTCGGTGTTGATGCCGTCGCGCTGCACCGTCTCCACGACCGGCCAGACGGCGACCTGCCCGAACGGTGAGCGGGCCACCAGCACGGCCAGCTCGCGGACCAGCGGCACGCGCTCCTCGACCAGCAGGCTGCCGTGCGCCTCGAGCAGGCCGGCCGCCTCGTCCGCCGCCTCGACGACGAAGACGCCCCGGCCGTCGTAGCCGCCGCGCGGGGTCTTGACGACCACCGGCCAGCCCACCGAGGCCGCGAGGTCGGTGACGCCCTGCAGGGTCTGCACCTCCGCCCAGGCCGGCTGCGGCTCCCCGGCGGCGGCCAGCGCGCGGCGCAGGACGAGCTTGTCCTGGGCGTGCACCAGGGCGTCGGGGCCGGGGGCGACGCGGACGCCCTCGGCGGCGAGGGTGCGCAGGTGCTCGGTCGGCACGTGCTCGTGGTCGAAGGTCAGCACGGTGGCGCCGTCGGCCACGGCCCGCAGCGCGTCGAGGTCGCGGTGGTCGCCGATGCGCACGTCGGCGGCCACGAGGGCGGCGGACTCGCCGGGGTCGGTGGCCAGCACGCGCAGCGACTGGCCGAGGGCGACGGCGGCCTGGTGCGTCATCCGGGCCAGCTGTCCGCCGCCCACCATGGCCACGACGGGCAGGCCGGTGCGGGGATCGACGTCCTGGGCGCTCATCGGGAGCAGGCTAACGGTGGCCGGCGGACGCTCGGACGCGCCGCCCGCCCAGGTGGCGACCCTCCGGACCCGATCCGTCACAGGGCGTGTGGTCCCCGGGATCGCCGTAGCCTCGTGTCACACTCCGATCACGGTGCGTTCGCCCAGGCGAGCGCACCGTCCGAGCGTGCGGGGGTCCCCGGCGCTCCTCGTCGAGCGGCTGCGGCCGCCCGGATGCTGTGAGGTCGCGTGAGAGCCAACCGCCGCCGAGCCCTGCTCGGGTCGGCCGTCGTGCTGCTGGGCGCCGGTGCGGTGGGCGCCGCGCTGGTGCTCTCCCCCGGCGCGGTGGGCGAGACGTCGTCGGCCGCGGCGACGCCGACGGCTCCCCTGCCGGCGAACGGGTCCGGAGCGGCGACGCCGACGGCTCCCCTGCCGGCGGACGCTCCCGAGGCGGCGACCCCCACCGCCCCGTACACCCTCGGCCCCGAGCCGACGTCCGTGGCCACCGACGAGCCGCGGCCCAGCGACGCCGGCATCGACGTCGTCCTCAGCTACGTCGGGTACGAGCCCTCGACCGGGACGGTGCAGGCCAACGGCCTGGTCGCCGGCGTGGTCGCCGACGGCGGCCTGTGCACCCTCACCCTGACCGACGGGGACGACGAGGTGACCGCGACCAGCGAGGCCTTCGCCGACGCGACCACCACCTCGTGCGGACTCGTGGAGACCGGGCCCGGCATCGCGTCCGGGACCTGGGAGGCCGTCCTCAGCTACTCCGGCGTCGACTCCGCCTCCGTGCAGGTGACTGTCCCGTGACCCGGCTCGCCGTCTGGAGCCGGCTGCTCGGCCTCGTCCTCGCGCTGGTCACGGTGGCGGCGCTGACCGCCTCCGGGACCGGTGAGCCCGCCGCGACCCCCGACCTGGAACTCGCCGCCGACACCAGCCAGTTCGAGGCCGGCAACATCATCAGCGACGCGGTCTTCTTCGATCCCACGACGATGACCGACGCGGAGATCTCGGCCTTCCTCAAGGCCAAGGGCGCGAGCTGCCGGCGCGGCGCCGACGGCAGCCCCTGCCTCAAGGACTTCCGGCAGGACACCACGACCAAGGCCGCCGACGGCATCTGCGACGGCACCTACGCCGGGGCACCCGGCGAGTGGGCCTCGCAGATCATCCTGAAGGTGGCGCGGGCCTGCGGCGTCAACCCGCAGGTCCTCCTCGTGCTGCTGCAGAAGGAGATGGGGTTCCTCACCGCCACGAACCCCACCGCCAAGATGTACGAGCGGGCCGCCGGCTACGCCTGCCCGGACAACGTCGGCGGCAGGTGCGACCCGACCTACGCCGGACTGCAGAACCAGCTGTACCGCTCGGCGTGGCAGTACCAGCGGTACGCCGCCTACCCGCAGAACTACGCCTACCGGGCCGGGCGCGCCAACACCATCCAGTGGGACGTCGAGGCCTCCTGCGGCACCTCGAGCGTCTACATCCAGAACCAGGCGACCGCCGGCCTGTACAACTACACGCCCTACCGCCCGAACGCCGCGGCGCTGGCCGCGGGCTACGGCCCCTCCACGAACAGCTGCGCCGCCTACGGCAACCGCAACTTCTGGCTGTACTTCACCGACTGGTTCGGGTCGACCCAGTCCCGTGGCGGCGACGCGATCCTGGCCGCCCACGCCGAGCGCGGCGGCGCCACCGGGCCGCTCGGCCCGGCCGCCGGGTCGGTCCGCTGCGGCCTGGTCTTCGGCGGGTGCGTGCAGAACTACCGGTCGGGCAGCATCTACTGGAGCCCGGCGTCGGGCGCCCGTGCCGTCCTCAACGGCCCGATCGCCGACGCCTGGGCGGCCCGGCAGTGGGAGCGCAGCCTCCTCGGGTACCCGGTGACCGACACCCGGTGCGGGCTGGCCGGCGGCGGCTGCCTGCAGTCCTTCCAGACGGGCACCCTGTACTGGAACGGCGCCACGGGCGCGCACACGGTCTCCCCCGGCCCGCTGATGGACGCGTGGGCGGCGCGGGGCTGGGAAGGTGGCGCGCTCGGCTACCCCGTCGGCGAGCCGGCCTGCGGCCTGACCGGCGGCGGGTGCGTGCAGAACTTCCAGACCGCCAGCATCGCCTGGTCTCCCGGCACCGGCGCGCACCCCGTGTCCGGGTCCGTCGCGGAGGTCTGGGGCCGGTACCGCTGGGAGCAGGGACAGCTCGGGTACCCGTCGGGCGACCAGACCTGCGGCCTGACCGGCGGCGCCTGCCTGCAGGCCTTCCAGCGCGGCACGGTGTACGTCACCCCGGCCGGCGGGACGCACGCCGTCCTCGCCGGCCCGGTCGCCGACGCCTGGGCCGCGCAGCGCTGGGAGTCCGGTCCCCTGGGCTACCCCGCCTCCGCGCAGACCTGCGGCCTCACCGATGCCGGGTGCCTGCAGTCGTTCACGGGCGGGACCGTCTACTGGACCCGCGACACCGGCGCGCACCCGGTGCTCCCCGGCCCGATAGCCGATGCCTGGGCCACCCAGCGCTGGGAGTCCGGCCCGCTGGGCTACCCCACCGGCAGCCGTACCTGCGGCCTGACCGGCGGCGGCTGCCTGCAGTCCTTCGAGAACGGCACGTACTACACGACCGCCGCGACCGGCACCCACGCCGTCCTCGCGGGGCCGATCGCCGACGCCTGGGCCACCCAGCGCTGGGAGTCCGGCCCGCTGGGCTACCCCACCGGCGACCAGGTCTGCGACCAGGCCGACCGCTGCCGCCAGACCTTCACCGGCGGCACCCTGTACTCCACCCCGGCCACCGGCGCGCACGCCGTCACCACCGGCCCGATCGCCACCGCCTGGACCGCCCAGGGTGCCGAGACCGGCCCGCTGGGCTACCCCACCAGTGGCCGGACCTGCGGGCTGACCGGCGGGGGCTGCCTGCAGGCGTTCGAGAGGGGCACGTACTACACGACCAACGCCTCCGGCACCCACGCCGTCCTCGCGGGGCCGATCGCCGACGCCTGGGCCGCGCAGCGCTGGGAGACCGGTCCCCTGGGCTACCCCACCGCGGACGCCCGCGAGACGCCCGAGGGGCTCGTGCAGGACTTCGCCGGCGGGCAGCTGCTGCTCGACCGCACGACCGGTCAGGTGACCAGGCGCTGAAGCCCGAGCCGTCCGCAGAGCCCTTGTACCCTGACGCCGTAGCGCGAACGCCTCCGGCGAGGCGCGCGCCGACCGCCTGCCCGACGCCGCGACGTGTCGGGGCTCCTCCGTCCCGCCCCGTCCGCGGGCACCACACCCGCGAGGTGGCTTCGTGAGCTGGACCCGTCCGTGACCTGGCACGATGCGCTGAGGCTGCTGCTGGCCCTCGCGGCCGTCCTCGGACCCGGGGCGGCGCTGCTGGCGGTGGGGCTGCGGCGCGGGCCGCTGGAGACCCTGGCCGCGGGACCCGCGGCGTCGGTGCTGCTCTGCTACGTCACCGCCCTGCTCGCCGCACCGCTGGGGATCCCCTGGGGCCCGCTCCCCGTGGTCGTGGTCACCCTCGTGGCGACCGCCGTCGCCTGGCTGCTGCGACGCCGCGCGGTCGCCGCCCGGGAGGTCGCCGCCCGGGTCGCGGTCCCGCTGTGGGCCCGGGTCCTGCCGGTCGCGGGCGTCGTGGTCAGCGCCGCCGTGGGCGGGTGGACCTTCCTCCGCGGCTTCGGCACCCTGTCGGTCCTGCCGCAGGAGCACGACATGGTGCTGCAGACCCTGCTCGTCGGGTACATCGAGCGCACCGGCAACGCCGCACCGTGGCAGTCCAACCCCGTCGACCTGCTGACCGGGGAACCGTCGGGCTTCTACCCCAACGGCCTGCACATGCTCGCCTCGCTGGCCGCCACCGGTCCCGCGGAGTCGGTCGCCGCGCTCAACGCCGTCTCGGTGGTCCTGTTCGCCGTGGTGCTGCCGCTCGGCATGGCGGCCCTCGCCCACCTGCTGAGCCCTCCGCACCTGCGTCCCGTGGCGATGGCGGCGGCCGCGCTGACCAGCGTGCTCGCCTACCGGCCGGTGTTCGCCCTGCTGCACGACGGGGGTGTCCTGGCCAACGCGGCCGCGCTCGCGCTCACGCCGGGAGTCGTCTACGCGGCCGTCAGCGCGGCCACGGTCCACCGGGGTGCGGCAGTGGCCGCCGGAGCCGGGCTGGTCGGCGCCGTGGTGGTGCACCCCAGCGCGGCACCCACCATCGTCCTCACGGCCGGCGTCTGGGTCGTGGCCACGCTGCTGAGCCGGCGCGACGGCG
The DNA here is from genome assembly GCF_041028265.1 of Geodermatophilus amargosae. Taxonomy (GTDB): domain Bacteria; phylum Actinomycetota; class Actinomycetes; order Mycobacteriales; family Geodermatophilaceae; genus Geodermatophilus; species Geodermatophilus amargosae_A. The sequence goes on along the minus strand of NZ_JABGCW010000004.1, from coordinate 19,079 downwards.
TCCGCGCCGCGCTCCGCTCGCTCACGTGGGTCGTGGTCGCGGCGGTCCTGGCCGTCGTCGTGCTGGTCCCGTTCCTCCTCACCGCCTCGAGCACCGCGGCGTTCGTGGCGTCGTTCCCCCGGCAGACCCCTCCGGCCTCCCTCGGGGGCGCGCTCGGGACGCTGGCGTCCTTCTACTACGGCGGCTACTACGACCCCGCGGGGATGCTGTCGCAGGCCGTGCTGGCGCTGCTCTCACTGCTCGGCGTGCTGCTCTGCGTGTTCCACCGCTCCAACGTCGCCCTGCTCGCGGCGTTCGGGACCTGGGCGGTCGTGCTCCTGCTGTGGCTGATCAACCCGGCCACGCCCCTGGTCGCCTCGCTGGGCGGCGTCTACTACAACACCTACGGCCGGTTCTCCGGGGGACTGGCGATCCTGCAGTGGCTCACCGTCGGCGTCGCCGTCGGCTACGCCGCCTCGTACCTCGCCACTGGGTGGCGGTGGGCGGCCGGCCGGCTCCGGTCGGGGCGGTGGGCACACCGTGCCGGCCTCGCGACGCCGGTCGGGGCCGCCGCGGCGCTGCTCGTCTTCCTCCTGGTCACGGTCGACTACGCGTCGGTGAACAGCCTCACGCTGCGGCAGCGCTACGCCGAGCCCGAGTTCGTCCGGGTCGACGAGGACGACCTGGCGGCGGGTCGCTGGCTGGCCGAGAACGTCGAACCGGGCCAGCGGGTCATGAACAACGCCAACGACGGGTCCACCTACGCCTACGTCTTCTCCGGCGTGCCGATCGTCGAGACCGCCACGCTCGGCAGCCCGTACGCGCCCTACACGACGGACCTGCTCCTGCACCTGGACGACGTGGACCGGGACGACGACGTCCGGCAGACCGTCTGCGACCTGGACATCGCCTGGGTGCTCGCGGACGAGGAGGCTCCGGTCATCGGCGCGCCGGAGAGCGTGACCCCGCTGTCCGACGGCGGGGTCTACGACACCCCGCGGGGCTTCGAGCGCCTCGACGACCTGGAGGTGGCCGAGCGGGTCCACACCAGCGGGAACGTGGACGTCTACCGGCTCGACCTGGACCGCCTCGGCTGCTGACGGGCGGGGCCCGGCCCGCTGACGACCGGTCCCTCCCCGGCGCAGGGGCGCGTCAGCCGGCGCCGGCCCGGGCGAGGACGGCGGCACGCAGGCTGCGGCCCACCTCGTCGGCCACCTCCTGGGTGGGGTGGACGCCGTCGACGGTGTCGCCGGGCACCCAGCCCTCGCCCTCCCGGGCGGCCTCCCACGGGTCGACGAAGGTCCAGTCCTGCTCCGTGGCGAGCTGTCGCAGCCGCTCGTTGTAGGCGGTGGTGGTCTCGGCGTGGTCGGCCGACGGCGGGATGGCCGAGACGACGACGGCGCCCGTCCCCATCGTCTGCGGGATCGTCAGGAGGTCGTCCCGGCTGGCCTCCCAGCCGATGCCCCGCGCGATGTCGTTGGTCCCGGCCATGAGCAGGAGGACGTCGCCCTCGACGGCGGTGATCCCCCGCAGCATGTCCCCCGTGGTCGCCCCGGGCACCGCCCAGCCACCCCCGAGGACGAGCGGCTCCCCGAGCGCGGCGGGCACCCACGAGCCCTCGCCGCGGACCTCGCCGTCGGCCATGGGCTGGGAGCCTGCGGTGAGGGAGTCGCCCACCACGACGAGGACGACGTCGCGCGGCTCCGTGTCCTCGGCCTGCACGTCGGGGGTGGCCGTGGACGCGGCCGTGGACGCGGCCGTGCACCCGGTCGCGGACAGCAGCACCAGGAGCACGACCGCGCGGAGCCACCGCACGGGCTGCGGCCGGGACCGGCCGGGGCGAGGACGCATGGGCGCGATTGTCCCGTGGACGACCGGCAGGGCCGTGGACCGCTCCCCCGCGCGCTTGCCGGCCGGCAGGCCGCCGGCCCGTACAGTCGGTGCTCATGGCGCTCCTCCCGGCCCTCCGCCGCCGCGCCGGGAGCACCTGGCACCTGCTGCTCAAGGAACTGAGCGCCTTCGGGGCCGTCGGCGCGGTCTGCTTCGTCCTCGACGTCGGCCTCTTCCAGCTCCTCTACGCCTCGGGCACCGGCGCGGTGACGGCGAAGCTGGTGTCCACGCTGGTGTCCACCACCGCGGCCTACGTCGGGCACCGGTTCTGGTCCTTCGCGCACCGCGAGCGCACCGGCTACCGCCGGGAGTACCTCGTCTTCGCGGTGGTCAACGGGCTGACGCTGCTCATGGGGCTGGCGGTCGTCGCGTTCGTGCGCCACCCGCTCGGCCAGGAGCACGCGCTGGTCCTGCAGGCCGCCAACGTCGCCTCCATCGGGCTGGGCACGGTCGTGCGCTGGTTCGCCTACCGCCGCTGGGTCTTCCCGCCGAGGCGGGAGCCGGCCACGGGGCCGGTCGTCGAGCCGGCCGCCGGGCCGGCGCCGGCGCACCCGCGGGCCCGCGCCGGGCGCCGGGTGGCCACCGCCGACCCGGCCGTCACCGGCGTCTGAGTCGCCGGCCGCCGCCAGGTCGACGCGCGGCCCGTGCCGCTGCCTCAGCCGGCCAGCCGGGACCCCGACCGTCCGGCGACGACCTCCAGCCGGGTGGGGATGCGGGTGCGCAGCTCCTCGAGGTGGCTGATCACGCCGACGGTCCGTCCGCCGCGGCGCAGCTCGTCGAGCACGCCCATGACCGCGTCCAGGGCCTGGGCGTCGAGGGTGCCGAAGCCCTCGTCGACGAAGAGGGTGTCCATCTGCACCCCGCCGGCCTCGGCGGTGACGACGTCGGCCAGCCCGAGCGCCAGGGCGAGGGAGGCCATGAAGCTCTCGCCGCCGGACAGGGTCTTGGTCGGCCGCCGCACGCCGGTGTACTCGTCGAGGACGTCGAGGCCCAGGCCGCCGCGGGCGCCGTGGCGGCCCATCGCGTCGCTGTGCAGGAACGTGTAGCGCCCGCGGGACATCTCCTGCAGTCGCCGGCTGGCCACCTCGGCCACCTGCTCGAGCCGCGCGGCGAGCACGAAGGACTGCAGCCGCATCTTGAGCGTGTTGGCGCCGCGGCCGCCGACGAGGTCGGCCAGGCCGGAGACCTGCTCGGCGCGGGCACGCCGCTCGGACAGCTCCACCTCGGCGGAGACGACGTCGCCGGCGAGCGCGTCCAGCGCGCCGGCGCAGCGGCGGGCCTGGTCGAGGGCGGTCACCGCCTCCTCGCGGCGGGCGGTCAGCTCGGCGCACCGCCGCTGCTCCGCCTCCACGTCGGGACGCTCGCCCAGGTCGGCGAGCTCGGGGTCGGCGAGGGTGGCGACCAGGACGGAGCGGGCCTCGTCGTGCGCGCGCAGCCGCCGGTCCAGCGCGGCCAGCTCGCCGTCCTCCAACAGGGCGGCCGCCGCGTCCAGGACGTCGGGGAAGCCCGCCTCGGCAGCCCGCTTCCCCGCGGTGACCCGGGCCTCGTCGGCGGCCGCGAGCGCCCGGCGCTCCTCGTCGGCGGCGGCGACCGCGGCCTCGCAGCGGCCGGCTTCGGCGGTCAGGCGGGCGATGCGGGCCGGCAGGTCGCGGTCCCCGCCCCGGGCGGCGTCGAGACGCGCGGCCAGCTCCGCGTGCGCCCCGGCGCGGGCGGCGTGCTCGGCGGTGACGCGCTGCAGCGCCTCCCGGTCGGCGGCCAGGGCGGTGGTGGCGGCGTCGCGCCGCTGCACGGCCGCGGCGAGGTCGCGGCGGGCGGGCTCCACCCCGCGCGCGAGGGCCGCCACCTCGCCCAGCTCCGCCGCGGCGGCGGCCGCCCGGCCGGCCAGCTCGGCGTCGGGCAGGTCGCCGGCCCGCGCGCGCAGCACGGCGAGCTCCCGGCCGAGCTCCTCGACCGCCGCGCCGGCCGCGGTGCGCCGCTCGTCGGCGGCGTCGACGGCGGCGCGGGCGCGCTCCTCGTCGTCGGCGGTGACCGCGGCGCCGGCCGGCACCGCCGGGCGCGGGTGCTCGGCCGAACCGCACACCGGGCAGTCGGCGCCCTCGGTGAGCCCGGCGGCCAGCTCGGCGGCCATCCCCTCGAGCCGGGCGGTGCGTACCTCGACCAGCCGCTCCCGTGCCTCGAGCCAGGCCAGGCGGGCGGCGTCGGCCGCGGCGCGGGCCCGGTCGAGCCGGCCGGTGACCGCGGCGGCGGCGGTGGCCGCCCCGAGCGCGGCGCGGGCGGCCTGCTCGGCGGCGGTGAGACCGGGCAGGCGCGCCTGCGCGGCCAGGGCGGCGTCGAGCCGCTCCTGCGCCGCGGCGACGCGGGCCGGCTCCTCCTCGACGGCGCGGGTCCCCTCGGCGACGCGGGTGGCCAGCCGGGCGTCCTCCCGGGCGAGACGCCCGGCCTCGGCGGCCAGGTCCGCGGCGCGGTCGGCCTCGGGCAGCAGGGCGCGGGCCGCGGCGGCGGCGTCGCGCAGCTCCCGGGCCGGCGCGGGACCGGCCGGGCGGCCGCCGGCGACCGCCGCCCACGCGGCCCCGGCGGCCGCCCGGTCGGCAGCGGCGCGCTCGGCGGCCCGGGCCGCGCGACCGGCGGCCTCCAGCACGTCGCGCAGGACCTCCGCGCGGCGGCCGGCGTCGGCGCGCGCCCGCAACGGCGCCAGCTCCGGCTCGCGGGCGGTGAGCCGCTCGAGCTCGGCGCGGGCGCGGTCGCGGCGGGTGTGCCGGTCGGCCAGCGCCCGGGCGGCGGTCAGCTCGGCATCGACCCGCGCGCCGGCGGCGGCCGCCTCGTCCGCCTCGGCCCGGGCGCGGGTCAGCCGCTCGGCCGCGCGGGTCCGGACCTCGCGTACCCACGTGCCGACCGAAGCCCCGGGGCGGGCGCCGACCAGCTCGGGGGCGAGCTCCTCGGGCACCTCGACGTCGGCGATCTGGGCGACGCGGTGCAGCAGCGTGCTGACCCGGTGCCGGTCGGCCCGCAGCTCCTCCTCGGCGGCCCGCCGCTCGCCGGCGAGCCACTCCTCGGCGCGGGCGAAGCGGTCGACGTCGAAGAGCGTGCGCAGCAGCCGGCCGCGCTCCTCGGGCTCCGCGCGCAGGAACCGGGCGAAGTCCCCCTGCGGCAGCAGCACCACCTGGCAGAACTGCTCGGCCGACAGTCCCAGGCGGATCCGCAGGTACTCCGAGCCCTCGTCGATGCGGGTGCTCACCGGCTGCCACCCCTCGGCGGTCCGGCGCTGCACCGTCAGCTTCGCCTGCTCGGTGGTCTCCCCGGCGCCACGCTTCTTCGGGCGGGTCTGCTCGGGACGGCGGACCACCAGCAGCCGCTCGCCGGCCAGGGTGAGCTCGCAGGACACCTCGGTGCGGGTGGCGGCGTCGGCGTGGTCGCTGCGCAGCCGGCGGGCCTCGCCGCGGGCACCCGGGACCGTGCCGTAGAGGGCGAACACCACCGCGTCGAGCAGCGTCGTCTTGCCCGCCCCGGTGGGACCCCAGAGCAGGAACAGCCCGTCGCGGGCGACGTCGTCGACCCGGACGACCTCGGTGCCGGCGAAGGGGCCGAAGGCGGTCAGCGTGAGGGTGTGCAGCCTCACCGGGCGAGCTCCTCGCGGGCCGCCGCGCCGAGCGCCCGGGCCAGCAGGTCGCGCTCGGCGGCGGTGGTCCCGACGCCGCCGCGGACGTGGCTGACGAACTCGCCGACGACGTCGAGGTCGTCGCGGCCGCGCAGCCGCTCCTGGTAGCTGCGGCCGTCCCCGCCGCCGCTGCCCCCGATCCACTCCAGGTGGACGCAGTGCGCGAACCGGCCGCGCAGCGCGCGCATCGGGTCCGCCGGGCGGACCGGGTCGGTGAGCCGAGCGGACACCCATGCCTCCTCGGCGGCGGTGTGGGCCGGGTCGGCGAGCAGGTCGTCGAGCGCACCGGTGAGCACGGTCAGCGGGCGCGGCGCGGGCAGCGGCACGGACCGGACCCCGGCCAGCCCGCCGACGTCGAGGTCGACCAGCCACACCTGCTTGTCCTGACCGGCCTCGCCGAAGGAGTACCCCAGCGGCGAGCCGCTGTAGCGCATCCGGTCCGACAGCGTCTGCGGGCGGTGCAGGTGGCCCAGCGCCACGTAGTCGACCCCGTCGAACACCGACGCGGGCACCACGTCGACCCCGCCGACGCAGATGTCGCGCTCGCTGTCGCTGGCCACGCCGCCGCCGACGAAGGCGTGCGCCATCACCACCGAGCGGACGCCCGGCCGGAGGAACAGGTCGGCGCGCACCCGGTCCATGGCCGCGCGCAGCACGGCCTCGTGGCTGCGCGCCGTGTCGTCGCCCCGCCCACCCGAACCCAGCTCGTGGCGGGCGATCTCCGGCTCCAGGTAGGGCAGCCCGTAGACCGCCACCTCGCCGTGCGCGTCGGCCAGCAGCACCGGCTCGTCCAGGCGCCCGGTCTCCGCCCGGACGTGCAGCCCCGCCTTGGTCAGCAGCGAGGAGAACGTGCCCAGCCGCCGCGCCGAGTCGTGGTTGCCGGGGGTGAGCACGACCGTGGCCCCGGCGCCGACCAGGCGGCCGACCACCCGGTCGAGGACGGCCTGCGCGTCGGCCGACGGCACCGCCCGGTCGTACACGTCACCGGCCACCACGACGGCGTCGACGCCCTCCGCGACCACGACGCCGGCCAGGCCGGACAGCACCGCCTCCTGCTCACCGAGCAGGTCCGCGCCGTGGAGGGACCGCCCGATGTGCCAGTCGGAGGTGTGCAGCAGCCGCATGGAGGGGAGGGTAGGTCGGCTCGCCGACACTGCTCCCCCGAACGCGCGGAACGCGCGGAACGCCCGACTCCGGTCCGGTCAGGTCCGGTCACGGCCGGCCGGGGCGTGACCGCCCTTGCGTCGGACGCCGCCGTGCTGTGGATTGACCCTGCAGCCGGACATCGTGACCCACGTCGGGCAGGCAGGCGAAGCGCTCGCCGATCCGGGGGAACGAGGGCGTCGACACGGTCGGCCGGGAGGAGGGTCACCACGACGCGAACCGAGGGAGCGGTCCAGGACCGCGGTCGCCACCGCCCGCCCCGGTGGTCCCGGCTCGCCGTCTCGCTGGTCGCGGCCGTCCTGGCCGCCCTGGTCGTCGGCCTCGCCACCGGGCTCCTCACCGGCCGGCCCTCGGGGGCGGCCGACAACGGCGACGGGATCCGCCTCTTCTGCGGCGCCGGACTGATCCCGGCCACGCCCACGGAGGAGGCGAACTGGATGGGTGGTGTCGTCCTCGACTTCACCTCGGGCGCGGCTCCGTGTGCCGATCCCGCTCCGTCTTCGGCCGGCGTCCTGCTCGGGGCCGCGGTCGGCGGATCCGCCGGCCCGTGGTCGCTCACCCGGCTGGGCTGGCTCTACCTCCTGGCAGTGGCCGCCGTCACCGCCCTCGGCGTCTGGGCGGCCACCGCCGCCGGGGTCGGGCGGGCACTGCTGGTCGTGCCCGCCCTCGTCCCGCTCGCCGGCCCGGACTTCTCCCGGTTCTTCCTGTCCACCTACGGCGAGCCGGCCGGCCTCCTCGGTACGTACGCACTGTGCGTCGGCGCGGCGGCCATCACGGGCACCGGCCCGTCGCACCGTGCCGCCCGGGGCGCTGCCCTGCTCCTCGTCGCCGGGGGCGGCCTGCTGGCCGCGACGGCCAAGACGGCGTACGCGCCGGTCATGCTGGTCGCGGTCCTGGTCTGCGCGGCCACCGCCGTCACCACCCGCGGCGGCCGCCGGTGGTCGCGACACGTCATCGGCCCCGCGGTGGCCGTCGCCGTCGTGGGTGCGGCGGTGCTGCCGGTCGGAGCCGCCCAACAGTGGCAGGCCCGCAACTACGCAGGGGTGAACACCCACAACCTCGTCTACACCCTGCTGCTGCCCGAGGTGGGGCCCGAGGCGGCGGCGATGGTGGGTCTGCCCCCCGCCGCGTCGTCCGGGGCGGGCCGGTCCTACTACCCCGACGGACCCGCGGGGGTGCCGGGCGCGGACGTGGTCGCCGCTGATCCGGACGGGATCAGGACCGCCGCCTGGAAGACGCTGGCCACCCACCCGGCGGCGCTCCTGCGCGCCGTCGGCGTCGCCCTGCAGTCCACCCAGGGCAGGGACCTCGACTACCTGCCGAGGGAGCGCTGGACGGAGGACACACCCCGGCCCACCGCGGTCGCTCCCGTGGGAGAGCAGGGTGCGACCGCCGGGAACCTGCGCGGCTGGCTGGGCGGGATGCGACTGCCGTGGTGGCCCTCCCTGCTCACGGCGCTGGGGATCGCCGCAGGTCTGGCCTCCGTGCGGATCCGGCCGGAGGGCGCGCGTGCGCTGGCCCGGACGGCGGGACTGGCGGCCTCGACGGCACTCGGGGTTGCCGCGGTCGCCGTCCTGGGGGACGGCTACTTCGAGGTCGCCAAGCACACCTGGCTGGCCGCCTACCTGCTCGACGTCACGGCGCTGTCGCTGGCGGGTGCGGTGCTGGCCGGCGTCCCCACGCTCGCCCGGAGGACCGGCGCGTGGCGGACGGGCCGGTGAGGGTCCCGCCCCGGATCCCCGCCGGGGATCAGACCGGCAGGCGCCGGAAGACGGCGCGCGGGGTGTGCCGCAGGGCGCTCATGACCCAGCGCATGGCTCCCGGGACCCACACCGTGTGCCGGCCCCTGCGGATCCCGGAGACGATGGCCTCGGCGACCGCGTCGGGCGTGGTCGCCAGCGGTGCGGCGGTCATGCCCTCCGTCATCTTGGTGCGCACGAAACCGGGCCGGACCACCAGCACGGAGACACCCGTGCCGACGACGGAGTCGGCCAGGCCGCTGAAGAACGCGTCGAGTCCCGCCTTCGTGGACCCGTAGACGAAGTTCGAGGCACGCGGCCGCTCACCGGCCACCGACGACAGCGCGACGATGACGCCGTGCCCCTGGGAGCGCATCAGGCCGGCCAGTTCCGTGCCCACCACGGTGGGAGCCACGAAGTTGACCTGCGCCAGCGCGGCGACCGCCCCGGAGTCGGCGCGCAGCCGGTCGGCGTCCCCCAGCTGGCCGAAGGCGACCAGTGCGACGTCGACGTCCCCACCTGCCGCCGCCGCGGTCACCATCCGTGCCGGCGAGCCCGGGTCGTCGGCGTCGAAGTCGACGACCTCCACGGCAGCACCGGCCGATCGCAGCTCCGCCGCCACGGCGGCGCGGCGCGGGGTGTCCCGGGCGGCCACCACGACGCGCAGGGGACGCTCCCGCAGGTACCGGTGGGCGGTGGCCACCGCGATGTCGGAGGTGCCGCCGACCAGCAGCAGCGAGCCGACCGACCCGAGCGCATCGATCACAGCGAGAGCCTCCTGGCCAGGTCCGAGGTGAAGACACCGTCGGGGTCCACCCGTCTGCGGACCGCCCGGAAGTCCTCGAGCCGCGGGTACATCTGCTCGAACGTCTCCCGTCGCAGGCGGGAGTCCTTGGCCAGGTAGATGCGCCCTCCGGCGCCCAGGACCAGCTCGTCGAGCCGGTCGAGCAGCGTGGCGAGGCCCGTGACGACCGGGATGTCCAGGGCGAGCGTCCACCCGGGTGAGGGATAGGACAGCATCCCCGGGTTGCCCGCCCCGAAGCGCTTGAGGACCGCGAGGAAGGACGCGTGGCCGGAGTGGCTGATCCGCCGCAGCGCCTCGCGCATCGCCTCCTCCTGACCGAACGGGACGGTGAACTGGTACTGCACGAAGCCCCGGGGGCCGTAGACGCGGTTCCAGTGACCGACGCCGTCGAGCGGGTGGAAGAAGGCCGGGATCCCCTGCAGCTGGCCCCTCCTCCGCCTCGGTGACGTGCGGTACCACAGCTCGTTGAACGCCGTGACGGTCGCGACGTTGAGCACCCCCGGCGGGAACACGTCCGGGACCGAGAGCCGGACCGGACCGGAGTAGCGCAGGGGGTCGGTCCGCTTGCCGGCCGGGAGCTCGTCACGGGCGGCGAACCGCCCCCGGGTGAGCACCGAGCGCCCCATGCGGCGGCCCGTGGCGACGCAGTCGATCCACGCCACCGAGTAGTCGTAGAGGTGGTCGGTCTCCGACAGCAGCGTCATCAGCGAGTCGAGGTCCGGTGTCCGGTCGGTGTCGACCAGGACCTGCGACGACTCGATCGGCTTCATCCGGACCCGGGCGCGCAGGATCACCCCCGTCAGGCCCATGCCGCCCGCGGTGGCCCAGAACAGGTCCGCGTCCCGCTCGGGGCCGACGCGGCGCACCCGGCCGTCGGCCGTGAGCAGGTCCAGCCACCGGACGTGCTGGGCGAAGCTCCCCGCGACGTGGTGGTTCTTGCCGTGGATGTCCGCGGCGATGGCCCCGCCGACGGTGACGTACCGGGTGCCGGCGGTCACCGGGACGAAGAGGCCCATCGGTACGAACAGGGTCATCAGCCGGTCCAGCGAGATCCCGGCCTCGACCTCGACCTCGCCCGCCGCGAGGTCGACGGCCAGCACGCGGTCGGAGGCGGTCATGTCCAGGACGCCGCCCCCGGCGTTCTGGGCGGCGTCGCCGTAGCTCCTGGCCAGCCCGCGCGCGAGCAGGCCACGGGGCGTACGGCCGGCCAGCAGGGCGAGTGCGCCCTCGTCGTCGTGCACCGGCGTCAGCAGCGCCGGCGTCGCGGCGGTGCGTCCCCATCCGTGCAGCGGCACGGGCCGCGCGGCAGTCCCGGGGTCAGCCACCGAGGACTCCCAGTCCGACGGTCAGTGCCCAGGTGAGCCCCAGGACGAGCAGGACCTTGTCGCGCAGGACGATCTCCTCCGGGGCGCCCGCGGTGCCCCTGTCGACGTCCACCGCGTACCGGAGGATCGCGAGGACGAACGGGCCGATGGAGATGGTCGCCCACGGGATCCCCGGCTGGGACTCCACCATCTCGAACGCCCACAGGCTGTAGACGGTGCACGTGACACCCGCCGACAGGCTCCACACGAAGCGCAGGTAGCTCGCCGAGTACTCCCGCAGCGTCTTCCGGGTCTCGGCACCGTCGCCGACCAGGACCAGCTCCGAGTAGCGCTTGCCCGCCACCATGAACAGGGAGCCGAAGGCGGCGACGAGGAGGAACCACTGCGAGATGGACAGGCCGGCCGCCACCCCGCCGGCGATCCCCCGGAGCAGGAAGCCGGAGGCGACGACCGCCAGGTCGAGGACCGGCTGGTTCTTCAGGAACGTGCAGTACGCCAGCTGGATGGCGACGTAGACCGCGAGCACCCACGCGAGGGCGGGGCGGGTGAGCAGCGCACCGGCGGTCAACGCGACGGCGAACAGCGCCGCGGCCACGCCGATCGCGAGCGGGCGCGGCACGATCCCGGCGGCGATCGGGCGGAGCCGCTTGCGCGGGTGCCGCCGGTCCTCGTCGAGGTCGATCGAGTCGTTGACCAGGTAGACGGCCGCGGATGCCAGGCAGAACAGGACGAAGGCGACCGCGGTGGGGCCGAGGACCTCCGGGTCCAGGATCCTCCCGGCGGCCAGTGGGGCAGCCAGGACCAGCAGGTTCTTGATCCACTGCCGAGGACGTACCGCCCGCACGAGACCCCACGCCGCCGATCCACGCCGACCCGCCGGGCGCGCGGGGAGGACGGGGACGGGCGGGGGTGGCACGGGAACGACCCGGAAGGGGACGCTGACGACCACCGTCGGCTCCTCCCGGCTCCATCCGCGGGCGGCGTCGGGCACCGTCATGCCCTCCTGGCCGGAGACAGGGTCCCGTAACGGCGGACCAGTCCGGCGGTCCCGGCGCCGAGCACCGCACCGGTGACGACGTCGGAGGGGTGGTGGACGCCCAGGAGGACCCGGGACACGAGCATGAGACCGGTGACCCCGGCCATGGCCGGCCGGCCCACCATGGGCCCGAAGCCGACCGCGGCCGCAGCCGTGGAGCAGCTGTGGGCGCTGGGGAACGACAGCCGGCTCGGTGTGGCGACGAGAGCGGGCACGTCCTCCAGCGCGGGGCGGACCCGGCGGACGACCCGCTTGACCAGGACACCGGAGGCGTGGGCGACGACGACGCCGGCCAGCCCGGTGGCCCACTCCTGGCGCCGGCGACCGGTGAGCAGGCCGCATGCGCCGAGCGCGAGCCACCCGAGGGCGTGCTCTCCGAAGTGGGACAGTCCGCGCGCCAGCGGGACCGCCGGCGTGCCGCCGAGCAGCCGCCGGGTCGATCGGAGCAGTGCGTGGTCGACCAGCACCACCGCGCTCGGGATCGGGACCGTCATCGAACGCCGACTGTAGCCACGGGCGACCCGTGTCAGCGCCGCGATCAGCGCGTATCCGGCCCGTCGGCCGCACCGTCCACCGGTCCAGGCCGGCTCGTCCGGCGTGCCGTCACCGTGCGTCCGGCTCCCGGGTCCTCACCGGCCAGGTGGACCTCGGCCGGCCGGGTGGCGACCCGGCCGATGACCTGCTCCGCAGCGGGCGCCGGCCCGACGCCCGGCGTCCCCCGCCGTCAGCGCGCGGCCGTCGTGTCCCTCGGCGGGACGACCGGCCCCAGGTGGAGACGGGCGGTCGCGACGTCGCTCATCCGGGGCCGGCCGGCGCGGGCGCCGTGACCGAGCGCCAGCCCGTGGACCCGGCGGCTGACGCGGCGCGGAGGCACCGACCCGGCCCGCGACCACGTCGCCCGCTCCGGCAGGCGCACCAGCAGGCGCTGGCACGGCTGCTCCACCAGGCGGTGCAGTCCCACGCTCAGGCCGAAGGACACGGCCATCGCCACGGGCGCCAGCAGCAGCAGCTTGGGCGACACCACGAAGCGGGTCTGGGGGGACTGCCACACGACGGTCAGCAGGACGTCGAGGACCACGAAGTGGACCAGGTACAGGCAGTAGGAGACCTTGCCGCCGTGGACGACGCCCGGGCGGGACAGCCACCGGGCCGGCCCCCGGTCGGTCAGCGCGAGGGCACTGATGAGCGCCGGGAACGCGACGATCGCCACGCCGTGGAAGTCGACCGCCGGGTTCCCCGCTCCGCGCCAGCGGGCCCAGACGGACAGGAGGACCACCGCCACCGGGGCGGCCCAGGCCACGCGGTGGGCCCAGGACTCCACCCGGTCCGTGCGCCGCAGGTCGCGGACACCGAGGGCCAGCAGGATCCCGGCGGTGAAGCCGCACGCGATCCGCAGCACCCAGTCCTGGGTCCAGTCCAGCGGTCCCGTCCGGTAGGCGACGAGCACCAGGGGCAGCAGTGCGGCGTGGGCGAGGGCGAGGTTGACGACCGGGTGCAGCCGCCGCAGCGGGCGCAGGAGCACGGCCAGGACCGGGAAGGCCAGGTAGGCGAGCCACTCGGCGCTGATGGACCAGCCGGGCAGCACGTAGCTGGCCGCGAGCAGGTCGTCGCGTCCCCACATCTGCGTCATGGTCAGCTGGCGGGCGAGCGTCAGCAGGTCCGCGTCGGGGTGCGGAGCCAGGACGTTGGCGTCCCGCCCACTCGCGCGGACCACCCAGATCCACGCGCCCATGGCGACGGTGACCACGGCCCACGCCGGCCACACGCGGGCGATCCGGTTCCAGAGGAACCGCCCGACCACGGCCGGGGTGGGACGGCGCCCCACCTCGTCGAGGTAGCTCAGCGCGATGACGAAGCCGCTGAGGACGAAGAAGAGCTCGACACCGATCCAGCCCCCGTCGATCACCGGACGGACGAACGGCATCTCGTCGAGGTAGGGCGTCAGCAGGGAACGGAAGTGGAAGAGCACGACCCATGCGGCCGCGACCAGCCGCAGCCCGGTCAGCGCGCGGATGTCGCGGCGAACGGTCGACCGCTGCCCCTGGGCCGCCTGCGTCACCGTGCTCATGTGGACCCCCACTCGACCGCTGCACCGGACTGGTTCGTCCCGCATCGCTACGTTATGAGGGTTGTTCCGTTACGTTGAGTTGCGCCACGACGGATTTGAGCGCCGCGCTTCGGCAGGACTTGCCATCACGCGCGAGGCGCCCGGCTCACCCGCACCGGTCACCACGTGGCCAGGGAGCCGTCCTCCTCGGGGAGCCGGTCCACCTCGTGGTCCATCACCTGGGTGAGCAGCGCCTGGAGGTCGTTCGGGTCCGGCACGGTCTCGAGCACCAGCGCTCCCCCCTCGCCGGCGGTCTCGACGGTCAGCGTCCCGGACCGCAGCAGCCGCTGGCCCAGCGTCTGGCGGGAGGACACGTCGGTGATCCGCGACAGCGGGACGTCGCGCCCGCGCCGCGTCAGGACGCCGCTGCGGACCAGCAGCCGGGAGGTGGTGACGACGGTGTGGGTGGTCCGCCAGCGCAGCACCGGCCGGGCGACGAGCACGGCGAGCACGAGCAGCGCGACGGCGAGCAGCGCCATCCGCAGCACGCCCTGCTGGCGGCCGGCCGGGACCAGCGCCGCGGTGTAGGAGCCGGCACCCACGACGACGAGGAGCCAGACGACCGGCCAGAACAGCGTCGCCCAGTGCGGGTGCAGGTGGACGACGACCTCCTCGTCGTCGGCGAGCAGTTTGTCGGGGTAGGGCATCCGGCCAGGATGACCGAGCCGGCCCCGCGCGTCAGGCTCCGGCGGGGCGTGTCCGGACGTGCTGCACGTCTCCGCTGGCCAGCTCCACGGTGCCCTCGACGGTGCGGACCACCAGCCGGCCGTCCCAGTCGACGCCGGTGGCCGTGCCGGTGAGCGTCGAGCCGTCGGGCAGCGTGACGGTCACCTCGGCGCCCACCGTGGAGCACCAGGCGAGGTAGTCGGCGGCCAGGCCGGTGGACACGGGGTCGCCGAGCGCCGCGGTCCAGGCCAGGTAGCGCCGCTCCAGTGCGCGGAGGAAGGCCAGCAGCACCGGCCCGCGGTCCACCGGGCTCCCGGTGACCAGCGACAGGGACGACCCGGTGGGCGGCAGCTCGTCGGCGCGGGTGGTGACGTTGAGACCGGTCCCGACGACGACCGCGGGGTGGGCGGGGGCGGACACCGCCTCGGCGAGGATCCCGGCCAGCTTCGCCCCGTCGACGGCGAGCAGGTCGTTGGGCCACTTGAGCGAGGTGCGCACGCCGGTGACCTCCCCGACGGCCTCGCCCAGCGCGACGCCGGTGAGCAGCGGCAGCCATCCGCGGCGGGCGGCGGGGACGTCGGGGCGCAGCAGCACCGAGACGGTCAGCCCGGCGCGCGGCGGCGAGGTCCAGGTGCGGTCGAGCCGGCCGCGGCCGGCGGCCTGGTGCTCGGCGACGAGCACCGACCCCTCCGGCACGCCGTCGTCGGCGGCTCGGGCCGCGAGGACGGCGTTGGTGGAGCCGGCCTCCTCGACGACCTCGAGGGAGCGCCACAGCCGGCTGTCGCGGACCAGGGCCGCCTGCAGGGCCGGGGCGTCGAGCGGCGGGCGGTCCAGCTCCGACCAGCGGGCGGAGGGCGCGTCGGGCACTCCCCTACGCTACGGCTCCGTGAGTGCGGCTGAACTGGAGAGCGCCGGCGAGCACGTCCCCGGCGACATCGACGTCCACACGACCGCCGGCAAGCTGGCGGACTTCGAGCGGCGGGTCGAGGAGGCCGTGCACGCGGGGTCCCAGCGTGCCGTGGACAAGCAGCACGCCGCGGGCAAGATGACCGCCCGCGAGCGGATCGAGGCGCTGCTGGACCCGGGCTCGTTCACCGAGCTCGACGAGTTCGCCCGCCACCGCTCCAGCAACTTCGGCATGGACGCCCGGCGCCCCTTCGGCGACGGCGTCGTCACCGGGTACGGGACCGTCGACGGCCGCCCGGTGTGCGTCTTCTCCCAGGACGTCACCGTCTTCGGCGGCAGCCTCGGCGAGGTGTACGGCGAGAAGATCGTCAAGGTGCTCGACATGGCCGTCCGCAACGGCTGCCCGGTCATCGGGATCAACGAGGGCGGCGGCGCGCGCATCCAGGAGGGCGTGGTCTCCCTCGGCCTCTACGGCGAGATCTTCCGGCGCAACGTGCACGCCTCCGGCGTCGTCCCGCAGATCTCGCTGGTGATGGGCGCCGCGGCCGGCGGGCACGTCTACTCCCCCGCGCTCACCGACTTCGTCGTCATGGTCGACAAGACCAGCCAGATGTTCATCACCGGCCCCGACGTCGTGAAGACCGTCACCGGCGAGGACGTCACGCTCGAGGAGCTCGGCGGCGCGCGCACCCACAACACGCGGTCCGGTGTCGCGCACTACCTCGCCGAGGACGAGACCGACGCGCTGGAGTACGTCAAGGCGCTGCTGAGCTACCTGCCGAGCAACAACCTCGACCCGCTGCCGGCCGTCGAGGTCGCCCCGGTCGACGTCACCCTGCCCGACGCGGTGACCGACTCCGACCGCGAGCTCGACACGTTCGTCCCGGACTCGCCGAACACGCCCTACGACATGCACACCGTCATCGAGCACGTCCTCGACGACGGCGAGTTCCTCGAGGTGCAGCCGCTGTTCGCGCCGAACATCCTGATCGGCTTCGGCCGGGTCGAGGGCCGGCCGGTGGGCGTGGTGGCCAACCAGCCCACCCAGTTCGCCGGCACCCTCGACATCGACGCCAGCGAGAAGGCCGCCCGCTTCGTGCGCACCTGCGACGCGTTCAACGTCCCGGTGCTCACCTTCGTCGACGTCCCCGGCTTCCTGCCCGGGACGTCGCAGGAGTGGGAGGGGATCATCCGCCGCGGCGCGAAGCTGATCTACGCCTACGCCGAGGCCACGGTCCCGAAGGTCACCGTCATCACGCGCAAGGCCTACGGCGGCGCCTACGACGTCATGGGGTCCAAGCACCTCGGCGCCGACGTCAACCTCGCCTGGCCGACCGCGCAGATCGCCGTCGTCGGGGCGCAGGGCGCCGTCGGGATCCTCTACCGCAAGGAGCTCGCCGCGGCCGAGGACCCCGAGGCCCGCCGCGCGGAGCTGGTCGCGGAGTACGAGGACACCCTCGCCAACCCCTACATCGCCGCCGACCGCGGCTTCGTCGACCAGGTGATCCTGCCGTCGGCGACCCGCATCCAGGTCACCCGCGCGCTGCGGCTGCTGGCCAACAAGCGCCAGACCCTGCCGCCCAAGAAGCACGGGAACATCCCGCTGTGACGACGACACCGTCGTCCGCTCCCGGCGACCCGCAGCGCCCGCTGCTGCGGGTCGTGCGGGGCGAGCCGACCGACGAGGAGCTCGCCGCGCTGACCGTCGTCGTGGCCGCGCTCTCGCAGCGCCGGCCGCGGCGGCGCCCGGTGCCGGTGGGCGCGTGGGCCTCGAACGCCGACACCCACCGCCGGCCGCTGCAGCCCGGCCCCGGCGGCTGGCGCGCCTCGGGGAGGTCCGCATGAGCGAGCCCGCGCGCTCATCCGGACCGGGGGCGGAGCCGCGCACGCGGCCGACGAGCGCCAGCGAGGAGGTCACATGAGCCGGAGGCTGGTGCTCGCGTCGGCGTCGCCGGCCCGCCTCGCCCTGCTGCGCCAGGCCGGTCTCGCGCCCGAGGTCGTGGTCAGCGACGTCGACGAGACCACCGTGACCGCGCCGCGGGTGGGCGAGCGGGTCGCCCTGCTGGCCGCGGCCAAGGCCTCCGCCGTCGCCCGGCGGCAGGACGACGCGCTGGTGGTGGGCGCGGACTCGCTGCTGGATTTCCGCGGCCAGGCGATGGGCAAGCCCACCGACGCGCAGGACGCCCGCGAGCGCTGGCGGCGCATGGCGGGCCGCTCGGGCGTGCTGCACACCGGCCAGGCGCTGTTCGACGTGCGCGGCGGGGCGATCGAGGCCCGCGACGTCGTCGTCACCTCGACGGTCGTGCACTTCGCCACCCCGACGGCCGCCGAGCTCGAGGCCTACCTCGCCACCGGCGAGCCGCTGGCGGTCGCGGGGGCGTTCACCCTCGACGGCCTCGGCGCTCCGTTCGTCCGGCGGGTCGAGGGCGACCCGGCCTCCGTCGTCGGGCTGTCCCTGGCGGCGCTGCGCGAGCAGCTGGGCCGGCGCGGCCTGGCGATCACCGACCTCTGGCGGCGCTGACACCGCACCCGTGGGGTGCCTGATGACCGTGTGACTGGTCGGTCACGTTCAGTTGCGACACCCGTGGCCGCGGTGGCACTGTCCCCCGGACTACAGGGGGTCGTCATCAGCAAGCTCGCCAGGTCGCTCGTCAGTCTGGGCGCCGTCCTCGTCGTGGCTCTCACCCACCTCGCCGTCGGGGCCGGTACCGCGCGGGCCGCGGGGCTGGCCGACCGGGTCGCCGCCGGCACCGCCTACGCCGCCTCCCGGGGCACCACCCTCGGGTTCGCCGTCCTCGACCGCGTCACGGGCGAGTACGCGGACAACGGGGCGCCGGCCCACCAGCGCATCGAGTCGGCCTCCGTGGTCAAGGTCCTCATCGCCGACCACCTGCTGCACCGGCGCGACCTCGGTCAGGTCCGGCTCACGCAGGCCGACCTGGACGACATGGGCCGGATGCTGCGGTCGTCGGACGACGCCGCCGCCAACCGGTTCTGGAGCGGCTACGGGACCAACGGCATCGTCAGCGAGGTGATCGCCCGCTACGGCCTGGCCGAGACGGGGCTGACGTCCAACGTCCGCTACTGGGGCAACACGCTGATCACCGCGCACGACATGGTCCGCTACTACCACCTCCTGCTCAGCGGCGGCCGCGGCCTGTCCGCCGCGTCCCGGGACTTCCTCGTCGCCGAGCTGCGACGGTCGACGCCCCGGGGCACCGACGGCTCCTGGCAGTGGTTCGGCCTGCGGGACGGGCTGCAGCGCGAGGACACCATCGGCCAGAAGCAGGGCTGGATGTGCTGCGTCAACGGCGCCGTCTACCGCCACACCAGCGGGTTCGTGGGCCCGGACGCGCGCTTCGTCGTGGTGGCCCTGAGCAAGGAGCCCTCGACCGCCGGCGCCGGGCACGTCGAGGCCTCGCTCACCGGAGCGATCGGCCGCGCCTTCCCGGAGGGCTCGCTGCCCCGGGGCTCGACCCTGATCGACCAGGTCTGGACCTGGTCCGGCGGCATGTACGGCCCGCTCGGCGCCCCGGCCGGGCCCGAGACCGCGGTGGCCGGCGGCAGCGGGGCGTTCCGCTGGTACCAGCGGGGGGCGATCTACTGGTCGCCGGGGACCGGCGCGCACTGGATGGTCGCCGGCATCCTCACCTCGTGGGTCCGCCAGGGCTACGAGAACGGCCCGCTCGGCTATCCGGTCAGCGACGAGGCCGCCACCCCCACCGGCGGCTCGCACAACTGGTTCCAGCGGGGGGCGGTCTACTGGTCCCCGCGCACCGGGGCGCACTGGATGGTGGCGGGCATCCT